>DATMBF010000001.1:0-5579 GCA_035559595.1 Bacteroidota bacterium
ATGTGACGTTTGCTGTGTTGCTGTTCAGTATTTTGCTGAATTCGATTCTCGTTCCGCTTGTGGAGAGAACTGCAGTCGGTGCCTTCTACCGCTGGCTTTTCGGTGGAACCAATGTCTCAGGAAAAATTCCACGCGGAAAAACTCTCATAAGGGAAAAGATGTGATTGTTACCGTTCAACAATGTGCAACAGTCTGGAAAGGCGTCCGCGACGAGCTTGCCATGCACATGACGGAATTGCGGGATAGATTGAAAAGGGGGCTCCCGTAAGATTGCTTGTATAATGCAGTTATTTTTCCGACCGCAAGAGAATCTCCTTCCTGTATCTCCTGAGGGCATCTTCGTGTCGAACGATTCCAATGAGACGTTTCGAGCGGTGATCGCTTACAACCGGCAGCGCGTCGATGTCAATCAACTCAAATGTCTTTAACACTCTATCCAGCGTGTCTTGCTCAGTGAGTGAAGGAACGTTCTTTACCATGATGTCTTCCGCTGTGACGTGATTGTGGGCTGAGGGATCGCGATAGACGGGCCACAGGTCTTGAAACCGTATGAGCCCCAAGAATACATCCTTCTCCGAAACAACAGGAAAAACAGTCTGATCTTTTTCCTCCACCGCTTTCATCAATTCTTCCAGCGGTGTTGTTTTCTCGAATTTGACGAATTTCTTTCTCACCAGCGTGGCAACATTCACCCGGTGCACAATCGACAGGTTGATCCCGTATCCGATCTCAATTCCCTCCTTCTCCAGTGGATAAGTGTAGATTGATTGTTTCATGAAGATTCGTGAAACCACCGCGGAACTTACGGCTGCGAACATGATCGGGAGAATAACCTGATAGGTATCAGAAATCTCGAAGACCATGATGATAGCAGTGAGTGGTGCGTGCATGGTGCCGGCAACCATTGCTCCCATGCCGACGAGCGCATAAGCGCCGGATGAAGCAGTCTCTTCCGGAAAGAGCCAATGGAGAATAAATCCGACCACTCCTCCAAATGCTCCGCCGGCTTTCAGGGCAGGTGCGAAAACACCACCCGAGCCACCGGAGCCGAGCGTGAGTCCCACCGAAACAGGCTTAAGAAGAAAGACCGCAATCAACACCAGCACATTTGCCTGACCGAGAATGGCCTGATTATTAATGTCGTATGAAAAGCCGGCAATAAAGGGGAGCCAGATCAAGATCAGGCCAACCCCAAGTCCGCCGAACGCAGGCAAAAAGACTCGTGGGATTCGTTTGGCGGTTTTGAACCAATCTTCTATCCAGAACATTGTCCGCGTAAACCAGACGGCGACGACTCCTGTCATCATCCCGAGCGCAAGGTAGAACGCAAGTTCATAGTTACTGACCAGCGCATAGTTGGTCGCGACAAATGTCGGATGATCTCCCAGGATGCTTCGGGAGACGGCGGTAGCGAGCACTGCAGAGACGACGATCGGACTGAAAGTGCGGACGCTGAACTCACCGATGATGATCTCGAGTGCAAACATCACACCGCCAAGCGGGGCATTGAAGATGGCAGCAATTCCCCCGGCCGCGCCGCATGCAACAAGAGTTCTGAGCTGCTCGCTCGACAGCTTGAAAAATTGCCCAACCGCGGATCCAACAGAGGCGCCGATCTGAACAATCGGGCCTTCTCGTCCGGCTCCTCCACCCGAGCCGATGCTGAGAGCCGACGTGATCGTCTTGGTGAAGACGAGCGACGATTTCATATAGCCGCCCCGAGCAATCACAGCTTTGATTACTTCAGGAACTCCATGTCCTTTGGTTTCCGGAGACGCGTAGAGTGTCACAATACCCACAAGAAGTCCGCCGAGAGCTGGATAGAACATCACGACGAGCCAGGACCATTCCCAGCCACTATATAAACCGTGAAGAGAAACAAAAAGAAGTTGCTGGACTATCCTGATGGCTTCATGGAACAACACCGCTCCGTATCCCGAGGCGATTCCCACAAGAGAGGCGATGAACAGGAACAGTATATCCTGTGATAGATTGAGCTTGAGTAGCCCCTCGACAATAAGCAGGCGAACTTTATTGAAGAACTCAACAATGCGTTTATAGTAGTGGAGCATCAAGATTCTGACGGGAGCGGAAGAAATTGTCGGATTGGAATATACAGACCGCCCTCGACGGATGCAATGCGGCTCAAAGATTTGAGAGGCTACGAGAAAAGAGGCGAGGAGGCTGTATCCGATCAAAACATCGGATGGCGGATGTTGGTGGGACCGATTGACAAAGACATGTCGGACACCATCTTGACAAACGCAATCGTGAGGGGCACTCCAACAGCGATCCCGACCAGCAACGCAGTTTTCTCAGCATCAAAACGCCGGATCTGAATGGAAGCAACGGTATCGAGGACGATGGATCCAGAGAATTGATGCTTTGACTTGACATAGAATCCTTTGCCGGAGATCCTGTTATGGTTTGTTGATGCGAGACTGTCGATCCGGATTGCTGTCCCATTTTGTGTTTCGACATACAGTGTTTGGTCATGCACATCATCCAATGCCGTAATTGTCGATCGGGAATAACATCCTGTAAGGCAGAAATATCCTGCAAGGATAAGGCAGGTAAACGGGTTGTATGTCGGCCTCATGAAATCTCCTTTCATTCTGTTACCTAAAATACTCGCTTGCCGGGAAGATGTTGTCACCGCAATGTCAAAAATGCGTCAACAAGAACGGCAAGGTCGGTTTTCATTGCTTGTCTCTTCGTTGAGATGTATATTCGAGGCGTTCTGCATGAGTATGTGTAGACTTGCAGCCTATATCGGCTTAATTGTCGTTTAAGTAAAAACCTCTCCGTAGTACAGGTGGAGAATCATCACACAATGACGCTCGAGATGATCTTCGTGCTGGCGCTGATTGTGGTGGCGGTGGCGCTGTTTGCCTCCGAGCGCTTTCCCGTGGATCTTGTTGCGTTGATGATCATGGGGATTTTGCTCATGAGCGGTATCGTGACTCCGGGTGAGGGGATTTCTGGCTTCAGCAACACGGCAACGGTGACCGTCGGGGCGATGTTTATCCTCAGCACAGCGCTCATGAAGACCGGCGTGGTGAACGCCATGGGTGCGGTGGTGACTCGCCTCTATCGGTTGAATTTCTGGATTGCGATTGTCCTCACGATGATGGCTGTCGGATTGCTCTCTGCGTTTGTCAACAACACACCGGTCGTTGCGATCTTTCTTCCAATTATGCTCGGTGTTGCGCGAAGTATCAAGAAAAGCCCGTCCAAACTCCTGATGCCGCTTTCGTTTGCCGGCATGCTGGGGGGCACGTGCACACTTATTGGAACATCGACAAACATTCTTGTCAGCTCGATTGCAGAGAGATCGGGTCAGCCCGGCTTCCAGATGTTCGAGTTTGCTCCTCTTGGTTTTATCATTTTCGCGGTTGGAACGGCCTACATGGTGCTTCTTGGCGTTCGGCTCATTCCGGATCGGCGTGGAGAACGGGAGCTCAGCGAAGATTTTGGATTGGGAGAGTACATCACAGAGATTATCTTAGAGCCCAATGCGGCATCGGTGGGGAAAAAACTTTCCACCTCTCCTTTGGTAAAAGAGGTTGGGGTTCAGGTGCTGGACGTTATCCGCGACAAAAAGCGGCTTAGTCTTCCGCCTTCCCGTACAGAGCTTCAAAAAGGAGATATCCTTCGCATTGTCGGCGATGTGGAGAAGATTAAACAACTCCAGGAACGAGAGGGAATCCGATTACGGCAGGAGACAAAACTCCACGATAAGGATCTCGAATCTGAAGACGTCATACTTGCCGAGGCCGTCGTTGCTCCTTTCTCGCGCCTCGTTGGAAGGACAATCCAGCAAAACCGTTTCCGCGATGTCTTCGGAGCTACCGTGCTGGCCATCCGGCACCGGGGCACGTTGATGAAAAAAAATCTGGAGCAGATCAAGCTTCGAGCAGGCGATGCCTTGCTGCTGGAAGTGAGGAAAGATACGATCGACCGCCTGATGGACGACGAGTCGTTTGTCTTTGTTTCCGAGGTTGGTCTGCCGATGTTTAGGAAGAACAAGGCTCTCGTTGCGATCGGGATTGTTCTCTCCGTCATTATTCTCGCGGCATTGAATGTGGTCTCCATTCTGGTCGGCGCGATCATGGGGTGCGTTTTGCTTGTGATGAGCGGTTGTATCACGCTCGAAGAGGCTTATCAGGCGATCGATTGGCGTGTCATTTTCCTCCTCGCCGGCGCACTGACACTTGGGGTCGCGCTTGAGAAAACAGGCGCAGCGCGTCTCGTCGCAGAGTTGCTGATATCGTCGGTTGGTGTGTGGGGACCGATAGCGCTTGTCAGCGCGTTTTACTTGCTTACATCGCTGCTGACAGAAGCTATGTCAAACAATGCAACAGCGGTTTTGCTTGCCCCAATAGCTATTAGCGCGGCCGAACTTACAGGCGTCAGTCCACGTCCGCTCCTGATGGCCGTTGCGTTTGCGGCATCGGCAAGTTTTATGACACCGGTGGGTTATCAGACAAACACAATGATCTACGGCGTGGGACATTATCGCTTTGCAGATTTCTTGAAAGTCGGTACACCATTGAATATTTTGTGTTGGATCCTGGCAACACTTTTCATACCCTATTTCTGGCCCTTCTAGGCCAATATATCGAAAGGAGACGGTGGATGGAGACGAGAGATGCCTACATCGACAAAATCTAAGCGGAATGCTGAGGCGATGGATTGCGAACCGTTTGCTGGTGAAGACAAGTATTCATATCGGGCGTCGCCAGGCAATCGCGACGATCGTTCATTATCTCGTCGTCGTGGTCGGCCTGTTGATCGTTTTGCAGACTGCCGGCATCGATCTGACGACGTTTAATGTATTTGCAGGAGCAATTGGCATCGGAGTCGGGTTTGGGCTGCAGAACATTGCCAATAACTTCATCAGTGGGTTGATTATCCTCTTCGAACAGCCGATCAAGATTGGCGACAGAATCGAAGTTGGGGAAGTGGAAGGTGATGTCACAAGCATCGGGGCCCGCAGTACCACCGTCGTGACGAATGACAACATTTCCATTATCATCCCCAACTCTAAACTGATTTCAGAGAATGTGATCAATTGGAGTCACAATGACAACAAGGTGAGGTTCAAGATTCCGGTCAGCGTGGCGTACGGCACAGACGTTCGGCTGGTGGAAATGGTGTTGCTTGAGGTCGCCCACGAAAACAAGGATGTTCTTGAAGCTCCGGCTCCTGCAGTTCGGTTTATTGAGTTCGGCGACAATGGACTTGCCTTTGAGTTGCGTGCGTGGACGGACACGCTTACTCATCGTAAAGGGTTATTGATCAGCAATCTCAACTTCGCGATCCATGAAAAATTCAAAGAACACAAGATTGAGATCCCTTTTCCACAGAGGGATATTCATATCAGGACGGCTGAGTAATCCAGTTACTCCACGAAAGGACTGGCGGCGGTTCTGGCATCGATCCCGCTTCAACTTGGAATACCGGGCGGGGATCTTATTCAGAATGTGACGTTTGCTGTGTTGCTGTTCAGTATTTTGCTGAATTCGATTCTCGTTCCGCTTGTGGAGAGAACTGCAGTCGGTGCCTTCTACCGCTGG
>DATMBF010000002.1:0-25283 GCA_035559595.1 Bacteroidota bacterium
ATGTGACGTTTGCTGTGTTGCTGTTCAGTATTTTGCTGAATTCGATTCTCGTTCCGCTTGTGGAGAGAACTGCAGTCGGTGCCTTCTACCGCTGGCTTTTCGGTGGAACCAATGTCTCAGGAAAAATTCCACGCGGAAAAAATATCATAAGGGAAAAGATGTGATTGTTACCGTTCAACAATGTGCAACAGTCTGGAAAGCCGTCCGCGACGAGCTTGCCATGCACATTACGGAATTGCTGGATAGATTTGAGAAGGGGATACCGTAGAATACGCTTACCGAGTCGAGAAATCCTGAAACAGGGGGTTGACGACGAATGGATAAGCTGCCGCTACAAGGATTATACCGGCAATCAGTGGCAATCCGACGAAGACCGCAAGCAAAGCACCGATCTTGTCATGATCAACGCGGTAGACATAGATGATAGCAATACTATCGCGAGGAATGGGTCCAGAGACCGCCTCTCCATTATTTAGATATCTTCCACTCCCAAGTATCCGTCCTGCACCATCGACCTCAACACTGTCAAGAACAATTACCTGCTTGCCTGGAGTCTCAATGAAGATCTTTTCAGATGTTCCATCCTCGACGCTGGTTAACACTTTTTTTGAATAGCATCCCGAACAGGGAATAGATATGGCAAGAAGCAGACAAATGACGTTCTGAGTTGTTTTCATCAGTGTTGTTCCTGGATTGCTGTCCTATTTGTGTTTCGACATACAGTGTTTGGTCATGCACATCATCCAATGCCGTAATTGTCGATCGGGAATAACATCCTGTAAGGCTAAAATATCCTGCAAGGATAAGGCAGGCAAACGAAATGTGCGTTGAGCTCATCTATTTTCCTTTGTCTTCTCAAACAAAATACTCTGCTGTTAAAAAGGAGTTGTCGGAGAATTGTCAGAATCGTGTAAAAACGATGCTCGAGGTCTTCGTTGCTTGTTTGCAGGTCGAGACGTATATTCGAAAGCGCGTGAACCATTTCAATCTCGCCGCGTTGATTCAAGGGTGGAGATGACAAACCCAGCCGCGTGTCGAGGGACTCCAACCCTCCTCCCATCTTCTGATTCTCGGCTATAATCTTCGGCCGACAACAGTGAGTGAGCTGCGAGGAAACGTCCTCTATCCGACGACGAAAGGAACAATGCTGAAAGAGCAACTCTCCATCCTCCTGCAGATTGCTTTTTGACTCCCATTCTTTCGTGAAGACCTTCCAAAAGAATGTCGTCCTTTTGGAGCTTTATTGACATTCGGGGGATGGCTTCGTATTTTTTGCGTCACTGAGCTTCACGGCATTACCGAATCCTCTCACCAAAATCGCATGGACACCCGCCTTACACGAACAGCCGTCGCATTTGACCGAAGTGACCTTAGCGACGAGACATTACTCGATCTTTATGAAGCGCTTCTCCTTCCCCGGTTGATCGAAGAGAAGATGCTGTTGCTCCTTCGTCAGGGAAAGCTGAGCAAGTGGTTTTCCGGCATTGGACAGGAGGCGATTGCCGTGGGGGTGACGAGGGCACTTCGGCCGATTGACTACATCCTTCCGTTGCATCGCAATCTTGGTGTCTTTACGTCGCGGAACATGCCGTTGGAAAAACTCTTTGCCCAATGGCAAGGGAAACAATCCGGTTTCAGCAAGGGGCGGGAACGGTCGTTCCACTTCGGCGCTCCGGAGTACCGTATTATAGGTATGATCTCGCACCTTGGCGCGATGCTTGGCGTTGCCGACGGCATTGCGCTGGCAAGCAATCTGGATCGAGGTGAAGAGATTGCCCTCGTCTTCTCCGGCGATGGGGGGACAAGCGAAGGGGATTTTCACGAGGCGGTGAATGTGGCGGCTGTGTGGGATTTACCGGTGATCTTCCTGATCGAGAACAACGGCTACGGCCTCTCCACTCCGTCCAGTGAGCAATTCCGCTGCAAGCAATTCGTTGACAAAGCCATCGGATATGGGATTGAGGGAGTGAGCGTTGATGGAAACAACATTCTCGAGGTGTACAGAACAACGCGAACAATTGCCGAGCGAATGCGGAAGAATCGTCAGCCGATTCTTCTTGAAGCCATGACCTTCCGCATGCGAGGGCACGAAGAGGCCTCCGGCACGAAATACGTTCCAAAAGAGTTATTTGATGTCTGGAGCAAGAAGGATCCGGTGAAGAATTACGAGCAGTATCTTGAGGAAATGGGGCTGCTCACAACCGATTACATTTCGGAGGTGAGAGGACGATTTCAACGCGAGATCGATGAAGCATGGGAGCGAGCAAATCGTAAAGAGAAGATCATCCTTTCGGTTGATCATGAATTGAGGGATGTCTACGCGCCGCTGGAGGTGAAACGTGTTGAGCCGACATTTGACCGTCAATCGAAAAAAAGGTTTGTCAATGCGATTTCGGACGGTTTGCGACAGGCGATGGAGCGCGATCCCAAGCTGGTCTTGATGGGCCAGGATATTGCAGAATATGGAGGCGTCTTCAAGGTGACGGAGGGCTTTGTCGAAACGTTTGGAAAGGAGCGGGTAAGAAATACGCCGTTGTGCGAATCGGCGATACTTGCAGCTGGACTCGGACTTGCTCTTCGGGGTCGAGCTTCGATGGTAGAGATGCAGTTTGCCGACTTTGTCACGTGCGGCTTCAATCAGATTGTCAATAATTTGGCGAAGAATCACTACCGGTGGGGCCATTCGGTTAACGTCACCGTCCGGATGCCGACCGGTGCTGGAGTAGGGGCAGGACCGTTTCACTCGCAAAGTACGGAGGCTTGGTTTACACACGTACCCGGATTGAAGATCGTTTATCCGTCAACTCCGTTCGATGCGAAAGGGCTCCTGACCACCAGTCTTATCGATCCGAACCCTGTTCTCTTCTTCGAGCACAAGTATCTCTACCGTAGCATTGAAGAGTTTGTTCCCGACGGGTATTACAATTTGCCGCTTGGAAAAGCCAAGGTGGTGCAAGAAGGGAGCGATCTCACCGTTGTCACCTACGGTTGGGGGGTTCACTGGGCGGAGGATGTCGCGAAGGAATTCCCGGAGAGCCAAATTGAAATCATTGACCTCCGAACACTCCTGCCATGGGATCGCGAGACCGTCGTTGAATCCGTACGGAAAACAAACAAGTGCCTCGTGCTTCATGAGGATACTCTCACCGGCGGATTCGGCGGAGAGATCGCCGCTTCGATTCAAGAGGAATGCTTCGAGTATCTCGATGCGCCTGTAGTTCGGCTGGGATCGCTTGATACGCCCGTACCATTCAATGTGGAGCTGGAAAAGCAGTTTCTCGCTCAACACCGATTGAAGGAGAAACTCGGCAAACTCATCGCCTACTAAGCCCATGACCATCGACCAGCTCCCGACCCCAGCGCTTCTTCTTGATCTTGAGATCCTTGAACGTAATCTGACTCGCATGCAGCAGCGGGCGAACGATTTCAAGGTTTCGCTCCGGCCGCACATTAAGACGCACAAATGCATCGAAATCGGAAGCCGGCAACGAGAACTTGGCGCCCGAGGAATAACGGTTTCAACGTTCTACGAAGCGGAACAGTTTGCCGCTGCCGGGTTCGATGACATTACCTGGGCGTTCCCGATTCCGCCGGTCTATGCCATGAAGGCAGCTGAGCTTGCACACAAGATCACCTTTCGGCTTGTTGTCGATAGTCACGAAGCAAAAGGTCATTTGGACAAGGTTGCCCGGGTCAATGATTGCAAGCTTCACGTCTGGCTCAAAGTCGATTGCGGGTATCACCGCGCAGGTGTCGATCCAACATCGGAACTGGCTGAGAAGCTTGTGCGCTCATTGGCGGAATCCAAAGTTCTTGTGTTCGATGGAATTCTTACACATGCTGGCCATGCCTATCTTGCAAAAACCGCCGAAGAGATTGCCGTCATAGCTGAGGAGGAACGTTCTTCGATGGTGGAATTTGCGGAACGAATGAAGAACAAAGGTATTCCTATCCCCGCAATCAGCGTCGGCTCGACCCCGACAATGTGGCGCGCAAAGACGCTCGATGGGATAACGGAGATTCGACCTGGTAATTACGTGTTCAACGATTACCACCAAGCGGCAATAGGAAGCTCCGACGTTTCCGATTGTGCGCTCACCGTGCTCGCAAGCATAATCTCGCATCAGCCCGGGGCAAGCCACTTCCTCACTGATGCGGGTGCGTTGGCCCTGTCAAAAGACCTTGGTCCGACTCATGTACGCAACACCATGGATATGGGAATCCTCTTTGAGGATTATGAGCGGAAAAGGCTTCATGCGCATATCCATGTGAAGACTCTTTCGCAAGAACACGGTAAAGTTGTTGCTGAAAGCGCGAGTCTCATCGAAGGAAAATTCAACGTTGGTGATCGTGTAAGGATTCTTGAGCACCACTCCTGTCTTACCGCTGCCCAGTTTGATTATTATTATGTGATAAAAGGGGATGAAGTCGTCGATACGTGGAAGATTTTGAGGGGACGAATTTAAGTACACTATTCCGAACAACCTGACCCTTGCTCAACCTACTCTCGTCATGACAACTCTCAAGAACTTGATAGTACTCATTACCGGTGCGTCGAGTGGCATCGGACTTGCGTGCGCACGAAAATTTGCTGAAGCCGGTGCCCGGCCGATCCTGATTGCGCGTCGGAGAGAACGGCTGGAAAAGCTTGCTGCCGAACTCAAGAGCAAACACAATACACAGTCGCTTATCATCCCGCTCGATGTTCGAGACAGGAAGGCAGTTCAGGAAAAACTCGAACGACTGCCTGACGGGTGGGGAGAGGTCGACGTGCTGTTGAATAATGCCGGACTCAGTCGCGGGTTGGATAAACTGCATGAAGGGAAGTTTGATGATTGGGACGAGATGATTGATACCAACATCAAAGGGTTGCTCTACGTCAGTCGTATGATTCTTCCGGGGATGGTGAAGCGCAATCGAGGTACTATCATCAATTTGGGTTCGATTGCGGGGCACGAGGTTTATCCCGGCGGTAATGTTTACTGCGCTACAAAGTTTGCCGTTGATGCGTTGACGCGCTCACTACGATTAGAGTTGGTGGATACGCAAGTTCGTGTCTGTACGGTCGATCCTGGGCTGGTGGAGACGGAGTTTTCGATGGTTCGATATCGGGGTGACGTGGAGCGGGCGAAAAAAGTTTACACGGGAATTCAACCGCTTGCGCCGGAGGACGTTGCCGATGCTGTTCTCTTTTGTGCAACGCGCCCCCCTCATGTTCAGATAGCGGAAATTATCATGCTGGCGACCAACCAGGCGTCGACGATGGTGATTCATCGTAAATCATAGCCGAAGCATCGTTTCTCTTTGCTTTCTTCTCAACATTGAAAATCAGACTATGTCTAAAACACTCAGAGGTGTTATCATGACGAAGATTGTTTTTCTTATTCTTCTCTTTCATGGTGCCGTGCTTGGTCAAGACACTGTTCGTTTCGTACAAAAGACACCCGGTTCGCAGGCGTTTAAAGTTCGTGAACCCGTTCTGAGAATCAAGCCGGGAACGGTTCTCATCAGCGAGACGCTGATGGGTCCGTACTACACGGAGGACGGTGGTGCGTGGCCGGGAGAAGTAGGTCCAATCTACGTCGAAGGGGCAACACCCAACGATCAACTTGTGGTGAGGATTATCAAAGTTCGCCCCAATCGGGATTTGGCCCCGGCTCGTATCAATCCGAATTTCGGGGGTCTTCAGAGCGACGTGCGGGTGCGACTCCTCAATCCTCCCATTCCCGATATGAGGTTTCTCTGGCGACTTGATCGCAAGCGTAATGTAGGGGTTCTCGATCTCCCAAAGAGCAGAATGAAGAGAATAGAAGTTGAGCTTGCTCCCATGCTCGGTCGCGTCGCTGTCGCGCCAAGAAATGAGGAGTCATATCCCGGCCTCTGGCCGGGCGACTTTGGCGGCAATATGGATGCGCCAGAGGTAAAAGAGGGGACGACAGTCTACCTTCCGATCTTCCATGAGGGAGCGTATGTTTACTTCGGTGATGGGCATGCTCTCCAGGGTCACGGCGAGGTTGCCGGAACCGGATTAGAAACAACGATGGATGTTGTTCTTCAGATCACTCTGATCAAAAACAAACCGATCGACTGGCCGCGGTTGGAGGACAAAGACTTCATCATGGTTGCGGGGAGCGCGCGTCCACTCATCGATGCGTTTCGACTTGCTCATGTTGAGTTGGTGGAATGGCTCGAGCAGGAGTACGGCTTCGATCGGTGGGAAGCTTACCAGGTTCTTTCGCAGGTTGTGACGAGCACTGTTGCAAATATCGTTGACCCGCAGTATACTGTCGTTGCAAAGTTTCCAAAAAAGTATCTGCCGAAATAAATCCTCGACCCGGGGGTGTTATGGAGAAGAAATCCTTCGTTCTGGGATGTTTGTTCGCGTTCCTTTCGGTTCTCCTTGGTGCATTCGGTGAGCACACGTTACGGGAGATCATTTCCCCGCGTGAACTCGATATCTGGGAGACAGCCGTCCGCTACATGATGTATCACGCGTTTGCTCTTTTTATTGTCGGATGGGCCGCTCAACGATATGTTGTAGCGCATTTCCGCTGGGCAGGATGGAGTTTCATCATCGGGATTGTCCTCTTTTCGGGAAGCCTGTTTGCGCTTGTTGTGTCCGGAGAGCGATGGCTTGGAGCAGTAACGCCGTTCGGTGGCTCGGCTTTTCTGTTTGGCTGGGGCTTCCTTGTCGCAGGGTTTTGGAAATCGAGGGGTGACCTCACTCAAGCGAATTGAGAAAGGTATCGATTGCTGTACGGAATGCAGTAGGCTGCTCGACGAAAGGGAAGTGACCTGCTCGTTCGAGAATGACGAGCGTTGACCCGTGGATGTGCGACTGAAGGGACCGGGAAATTTCAACAGGAGTGGGGTCGGAATCACCATGAAGGATGAGTGTCGGGACGTCGATCAATCGCAGATCGTTCGTGAGGTCGTAAGAATCCAGATCCTTCCTTAGGTATTGAAGAACCCGATTCCTCACTGCATAGTCAGGCGGAAATCTCAACCTCAAACTATCAGCAAAGCGGCGATCCGCCAACAGTGCACGAAAGTTTATACGAAATAGACGCTCAAACGCCTCCGCCTTTCGTGCCCGAAAATCCTCTGACCGTAGAATTGCTGCCCTATCGACACTGTCCTGACGTGTAGTTCGTTTTGAAACCTCAGCCATTCCGATTATTCGATCTTCCGAGCGAGGGCTGGTAGAATTGATGAGGAGAAGAGATTTGAGGTTGTGCGGATAGGTCACGGCATACCACATGGCCACGAGTCCCCCCCACGAGTGGCCCATGAGATTCATTGTTCCAAGGTTGAATTCTTTTCGAAGTTCCTCGATATCATTCACAAAGTTGGTGATCCCCATGGCGGTCGTATCGCCGGGGATATCCGATTTTCCGTGCCCGCGGTGGTCGAAGAAGATCAAGCGATGCGTTCGTGCCAGATCCTCCATTTGAGGCAGGAAATACGAATGCTCAAGTCCCGGTCCGCCGTGAACAACAAGGATCGGTTCGCCGCTGCCGATCATCTTGTAATACAACCGAACGCCGTTGATCTGCTTCCATCCTTCTTCGACCGGTTGAGCGGTGAGGGGAAAGGCACGGAGGAAGAGAAGAAGTAAGCCAGGGACGATCATGTGTGGAGGTTTTAGATTCTGCTACTTCTTATACACAATCTTGCCGCCAACAATGGTGTAGAGGACCTCTGCCGTAGGAATCTCATCTTCCGGAACCGTCATAATGTTCTTCGAGAGCACGACCATGTCGGCGAGCTTTCCAGGTGTGATCGAACCTTTGATGGTCTCCTCAAAAGCTGCATACGCGCAATCAAGCGTGTAGGATTTTAACGCTTCTTCACGCGTCATTCGCTGTTCAGGGTAGAATGTCGATCCGTCCTTCAGCTTCCGGGTCACGGTGGCGTAGAAGCTTTGGATGGGATCAACATTCTCGACCGGTGCGTCAGTGCCGTTGGTGACAATTGCTCCGGCATTCATCAGACTACGCCAGACATAGGCACCTTCTCTTGCGCGTTTTTCACCGAGCCGTTGAATCACAAACGGTGCATCGGAGGTACAATGAATTCCTTGCATTGATGCAATGACGCCAAGCTTGCCGAACCGTGGGATGTCGTCTGGATGGAGATGCTGGGCATGTTCGATACGCCAGCGGAGATCGAGTCGCGTTGGATTTGCCTTGAATGTTTCCTCGAACATATTCAGCACCTCGCGATTTGCGCGGTCGCCGATTGCATGGACACAGAATTGATATCCATGCTCCATTGCAAGCTTAGCGGTCTGTTGAGCAGTCTCAACAGGAACGGTGTTGAGCCCCGTCGAAGAGGGGAGATCGGCGTACGGCTCAAGCAACCATGCCCCACGTGGACCCAACGCCCCGTCGATGGAAAGCTTGATCGCTCTCACCGTCAGGCGCTTGTCCCCGTAGTTTGCCATCCGATATTTGGCTAAGTTCTCCGCAAGCTTTTCATTTCCTTCCCTCACCATTACCCAAAGTCGAAGAGGAAGTTTCCCCTCATCCACGAGTTTCCTAAAGAGGTCAATCGTCTCGAACGACGAGCCGGCATCTTGAAAACTCGTTACGCCATTGGAGAGACATTCCAGCGCTGCGAGCTCGGCTTGCTTGCGTGCCTCTTCCTCCAATTCTGCTGCAGATCGCTTAGCACGTGCTTCGGCAAGAGCTCGACGGACAAGACCCTGCGCTGTCTCGCGCAAAAGGCCGGTCGGATTTCCTTTGCCGTCTTTCAGAATCTCCCCACCGGGAGGATTTTGCGTTGCGCGTGTAATTCCGGCAAGTTCCATTGCTTTTGCATTGATAAAGCCGGCATGTCCGCTGGCGTGGGTTAGATAGACCGGATTGTTCGGCGAGACTTTACTGAGCGATTCATGTGTCGGAAAGCCCTCGACCGATGGCCGCGGGCGCTGATCCCATTTCTCTTGATGCCAGCCCCGGCCGAGAATCCAGTCGCCGGGTTTGCTCTTCTTCACTGCATTAGCGACCATGGAAACAACTTCATCCCAATTTTTCACACTCATGAGGTCAAGGTTCATCTTTGCACTGCCGATGCCCATGAAATGACCGTGACCCTCGATGAAGCCCGGGATAAGCAGCTTCCCTTCGAGGTCGATAACGCGGGTTTGTCCACCGACAAGCTTTTGAATCTCATCGTTCGATCCAACGGCAACGATAACATCCCCTCGAACGGCAACTGCCTCAGCGGAAGGTTGCTTCGAATCGACAGTGACAACGGAGGCATTTTTGAGGACAAGATCTGCGGGTCCGCCGGCCGGCCGACATCCAGCAAAAAAAAGAGTGAATATGAGGAGAAGGACAAAACGAAGCATAACAGAAACGCTCCTTTCGATTTTCAATCATGCCCTAAAATTACAGAGAAGTGGCAGAATAGCAAGTTTGGAGCGTCAGACTCTTCATATAAGTTACAACGCTGAGACGTTCGGTTGCCTTTCTGCGGCGCATTGCATAACTTTGAATTCACACCCGGCGCAAAGAGAGGAGCTATGGCTTCATTAGAGGCACATTTCAATCGGTTCCGCGAGCAGATCATCGGTTACGATCACAGCTTTGAAACCCCCTACGGACGGAAACGGCTTGTCTATGCGGATTGGACGGCCAGTGGTCGATTGTATCGGCCGATCGAGGAGAAGCTTTTGAATGAACTTGGGCCGTTCGTGGGCAATACGCATTCAGAGTCGAGCGTCACCGGCACGACCATGACGCAGGCGTATCATCGCGCTCACGACGTGATTAAGCGCCATGTCAATGCGGGACCGCACGATGCCCTTCTTTTTGTCGGCTTCGGGATGACGGCCGCGGTTAACAAGTTCCAGCGCATTCTTGGACTTCGCGTTCCCGAGCAGCTCCAGCCCTATCTGAAACTTCCCGACGAACTCCGCCCGATTGTGTTCGTGACTCATATGGAGCATCACTCCAATCACACCACATGGTATGAATCCATTGCCGATGTGGTTGTCCTGAAACCGACGGCAGACGGCCAGGTCGATCTCGACGATCTCAAGGAGCTGCTTCATGAGCACCGTCATCGCCAGCTCAAAATCGGATCGTTCACGGCCTGCTCGAATGTCACTGGAGTG
The DNA here is from genome assembly GCA_035559595.1 of Bacteroidota bacterium. Taxonomy (GTDB): domain Bacteria; phylum Bacteroidota; class Ignavibacteria; order UBA10030; family UBA10030; genus DATMBF01. Next base: position 10,124 of record DATMBF010000002.1, read on the forward strand.
GAAACGCCCTACGGTGAGCTCGCAAAGATCATGCACGAGAATGGCGGACTCTGTTTTGTAGATTTTGCTGCATCTGCCCCATACGTCAAAATCGATATGCACCCGCCTGATCCTCTACAAAAGCTTGACGCAATTTTCTTTTCCCCTCACAAGTTTCTCGGCGGTCCCGGAACGCCGGGAGTACTCATTTTTGATTCTCGGCTCTATCACATTGAGCACCCCGACCAGCCCGGGGGTGGGACTGTCCTCTGGACGAATCCGTGGGGCAAGTATCGATTTAAACCCGAGATTGAGGAGCGTGAGGATGGGGGAACGCCGGGGTTTCTTCAGGCCATCAAAGCCGCAATGACGATTGAACTAAAGCAAGAGATGGGGATTGAAAAGCTACGAGAGAGAGAGAATCAATTGGTGAGAAAATTCTTCAGTGGCCTTCGCAAGATTCCCGGTCTGACCATTCTCGCTGACAATCTCGACCACAGGATCGGGATGTTCTCGTTTTACTTCAACGACATTCACTATAACCTTGTCGTCAAGCTCTTGAACGACAGGTTTGGGATACAGTCCCGCGGCGGATGTTCGTGTGCAGGAACATACGGACATTATTTGCTCCATCTCGACCAATTCACATCGAAGCGCATTACAGACAAAATTGACGAAGGAGATCAGTCTGTTCGACCGGGTTGGGTGCGGCTCTCAATCCATCCGACGACGACGGATGAAGAGGCGGATTTCATCATTGATGCCGTTGCGCAGATCGGAAGGCACGGAAAGGAATGGGGCGAGGACTACGCCTACGATGTCCACACGAATGAGTTCAGACACAAAAGGGAAAATGGTCAGGTTGCCCTCACCGTCGATCGCTGGTTCAGTTTGGCGGAGTGATTAATGTGCTGCTCGGATATCTTCTGGCGTAAAGCGTACGAGCTTGATAACGCGGGCGTTCGATCGCTCGAGAGGGGGCACGACCAGCAGCGCTTCTTTTTTTGATTCTGCTTCAATCACAACCCACCCGCAGTGTTCCCCGTCTTTGCAGCCAAAATCAAATCGTGTAATAGAACCGATCGCTTCGATCTGTTTAAGGGCTTTTGTGCATTCTTGTGCAGTATGCGGGACAACGATTAAGTAGCGATCCATAGAAGCACCTCCTGTTCTTCAATCCACCCCGAAAATACAACATCCTTCCTTGGAATACAAAAACAATCTCCTGCCCGAATTCTCAGGAAAACGGGCAGGAGAGGCGTGAATCACACTACTCGTGCTTGGCGAAATCGCCCGGGATGAAGATCTCTACATGGGGTGGGGCGGCGATGTTGAGGGTTTGCTTGATGTCCGGGATGTCATGCCGCACCGGTTTGATATTCCTCAAGTACGCAATGACCGCCCGTAGGTCCTCGTCCGACATCTTGGAGAATCCTGCCCATGGCATTGCCCGGTAGTTGATGAGTCGACCCGTATGGAAAACACCGCTACGTAAAGTTCGCATCAATTGAGCATCCGTCCGTTTACCCAAGCCTGTTGCTGGATCCGGCGTAAGATTCCTTGAATACACCGTTCCCGCATAATCCGCGGCGAGCGCCAATCCCCCCGCAAGGAATTTTTCCGGGATAGGCCCCATCTCTCCCTGGGGTGTGTGACAATCCGAACAGCCGGTGGTGAGAACAATGTACCTGCCGCGTTCAGCCATGAGTCGCTCAACCGGGTTTTTGATGTGGTCCAGCGTCTGGTGCATGGCCGACGTTCCGTTAATGAATTCTTCTTGGGGAATCACTGTCAACGGTGGGATCATGTAGAGGAATCCGAGAAAGCCAATGACGAGCAGACTGCCGACAACGATCAAAGTCCATTTCAAAAACTTTTTCATTGCTGCTCCTCCTTTCCGGCTTGGGCCATTCCGGCATTTCCGGGATAGATGAAGGCCGGAAAGCCCTCTTTGAGGATCAACATTCTGAATTTCAGGATGAGGTACGAGAAGATATTCGGTGTTTCACGCTCTGGAATCTGGTTTTTGATGGGAGGCATCGAGCGAAGATAGGCAAGAATAGCTTTGACGTCCTCTTCAGACATTGAGGCGTATGAAGGCCAAGGCATCGGGAAAGGGAGCATCCGCGTGCCGTCACGCCGGATTCCGCGCGTTATTGCCAGCCGGAGTTGATCGTCGGTCAGAGCTCCGATGCCGGTTTCTTTATCCGGCGTGAGATTGGCGGTGTACAGCGTTGCGTAGGGTTTTACTTCCCATTTTTGTCCCCCTGCCAGATGAAGGTTTCTGACCATCGATCCGTCTTCGCGGATCGGTGAATGACAGTCGCCGCAACCTTTTGTTTCTACCAGATACTTCCCCCAGGCGACCGGATTATTACGAGCCCATTCGCGCTGTGAGTCATAAAACGCTTTCAGTTCTTGCTCGCTCATGGCCCATACAGGCTTCCGGGCAAGTGAGAGGACATAGTTCGCGAGGTGCCACATCTCTTCATCGCTGGCGCTTCCTTTGTAAGAAGGCATCGGTGTTCCATCGATGCCCGTTCGGAAGCGCAGGTAAACATCTCGTGCGGTTACCCCACCGCGGAAGGCCCAGGGCTCCGTGAGGCTTGTAGCCCGGATGGGCTCTCCCCAGTCGTCTGTGAACTCCTTCTGAATGGCATTGGCTCCGGTACCATCATCTCCATGGCACTTCGCGCATTGGAGTTTCTCATAGACTCGCTTGCCCGCGGCGATGCTTGCTTTGGAGCTTGGAATTGCTGTTCCAACGCGGACGGGCTTTGGTTTTTCGTTTGTGAAGCGGCGTGAGAACGTTTTCAGGTATGCAATGACTGCGCGAATCGAATCGTCGCTCATCAACGCCCCCCAATCGATCATGGATGTTCCATGCAACCCGGATTGTACAGTTCGGACGAGGTCATCGTCGGTGGGGATACTTCCCGACTCCGTCGAGCGGAATTTGAATTTCCCCGATGTGAAATCGCGAGGTTTGGGATTCAGGGCTCTAGATGGGGCCCCATCTCCCTTTCCATCGGTCCCGTGACACATCGAACATCGAGCCATGTAAATCTCCTTTCCCAGATCAAGCGACGGTTGTGCTTGAAGCAGGTGGGAGAGGAACAACGCGACGATGCCGAGGATGGCAAGAGATCCTCCTTTTGATCTTATCATGAAGCCTCCCTGCAATTGTGTATTGAGAAGGGCAAGAAAACCGGGTAGCGATAGTAAAGAAAAATCTTGTCGGACACAAGAACGGAAAAGGCCAGACTCGCCATAATGAGCGAAGACGCAAAGTGTGTTGAAAAACCAGAGCTGTTTGAGTATAATAAAGCACTATGCTCTTCAAACAATTCATGCATGAAGAAGGAGCTTGCCTTTCCTACGTGATCGGCTGCACGCGCACGGGAGTAGCGGCAATTATCGAGCCGCAGCTCAATATCCAGCCTTACCTCGAATACCTTCGAAAGAACAAGCTTCGCCTCACGCACATTGTTGAGTCCCATTCACAAGCCGACCATCTCTCCGGCGCCAAAAGCCTTTCGGATCAGACCGGAGCGCCTGTCTTCTTTCACGAGTCGGTGAACGCGGCGTTTCGATTTGAGAAGCTTCGTGACGGAGAGGAGGTTATGGTGGGAAACATCAAACTCCGTGTGCTTCATACACCCGGCCACACCGAAGACAGCGTCTGCCTTGTCGTTACCGATACGATGCGAAGTCAGGAGCCGTGGCTGGTTTTCACCGGTGATACACTGTTTGTGGGGGATGTCGGCAGGCCGGATCTGCACGGGAGCGCGGAGAAGCTTTATGAAAGCGTCTATCACAAGCTGCTGAAGTTGCCGGATACGGTTGAGGTGTTTCCGACACATTACGCAGGGTCGGTGTGCGGCAAAGCGCTAAGCCCGAAGCCGAACTCCACTATTGGCTTCGAACGCAGGTTTAATCCCGCTCTTCAGTTCAACTCGAAGCAGGAGTTTGTGGATTTTGTAACGAGTGATTTACCGGTCCAGCCGCCACGCTTTGAGCAGGTGCGGAGGTTCAATCTCGGTTTTCTGATGCAACCGCCGATTGAGAGGACGTTTGATCGGTCATCGCTTGAGATTACCGTGAAGGAGCTAAAGCAGAAACTTGCCCGTGGTGAAAAACCCTTTATCCTCGATGTGCGCGAACCGTATGAGTATCAGCAGGTGAACATTGGAGGATTCTTGATCCCGATGCGAGAGTTGCCGCGGAAGATGAAAGAGCTTGATACGAGCAGAGAGATTATCGTTCATTGTGCTACAGGCAGTCGCAGTGCCCGTGCCGTGGAATTCCTCTATGCCAACGGTTTTCGCAACGTGCGCAATCTCGTGGGGGGAATTGAGGCATGGTTTGCCGAAACCTAGTTCTCAGCTATCAAACCTGCGTCGTCTTCTATAAAGCCTCTTCCATCATCAGTCGTTTCAGTTCCCGGTGCAGCTCGTCCCGCTGCCTCTTGACTTCTGGGGGACACGAGCAACGATAGCTGTCTGCCGAATGCCGAGGAATCCCATCAAAAACAAAAAGATGATAACAGCTGAAAAGATCAAATATCACTCTGGGAGAATATCACAAGGATCCATATGCTGGATTCAGTTATTCGAGCGACCGGTTGTTTGAGGAAGCCTCCGCCTCAAAATACTATCCGCGTAACTCTATTTGTCTCCACCTTCATTCCCGGAATCGTTGAGAGGAGCCGCCGGGTTTCTTCAGGGGTTTTCGGGTTTGCGGCTTTGAGCTTTTGGAATTGCTCCGGGTCGGCAAGAAGCTTGTCGAAATCTACTTCCATCAGCGTCACACGAGTTCCCTCGACATGTGACGCATTTGTCTCCGTAATTGTCCCTTCAACCTCCACCGCTATCTGAAAGCGCAAACCTTTGATGAGCATGTGCATTGTCTCCAGATTTGCAGCAGCCTCTGCTGTTGTATCAGCGCCGGCGGGACTGCCCGGAGGAGAAAGCTTTGCTTCAGGCATGCGAATCAATAACGTGCGTATATCGCCTTTGATGAAACTAAAGAGAATCTCCTGATCGGGTTCGGATGAACTCATATCTTCCAGTCCCGGACTCTCCGGTACAGGTGTTTGGCTGATACGAATGGTTTCCACATTGTCGAACGCATACATAGCCCGATATCCCTCTCTATCTCCCCTTCTCATAGGAACGGCATCGATAAGTCGCACACCGGTGCCCATCTTTGATGCACGTAAGGTCAAAGAGTCTTCATCAAAAAGGGAGAGCGGGTTGCCGAACTGGCCTTTTTCATCGACCCCCGACTTCTGGAGTTCTGCCAGTTTTAGCATCGTGGCAAGTCCCTCCCCCAGCAGCACAGTTTCTTCGATCGTGCCGCTCCCATCAGCTTTCACCTTGACTGTGGTTGTGACTTCAAAGCAACCGACGAGGATGAGAAGAGAAAGAAAAAGGGGAATGAAACAAAAGAAACAGGGAGACTTCTTGGAGGGGATCATTGGTGGCTTCCCGTTGTTTGGCAAAGAAATACCCCGAAGAGAACATCTCCGGAGTCGATGCGCGATATCAACTCATGCTTTTGTCAGTCCCACACTCCTATCCCTTTCTTGATGCTGTATTTCCCCGCTCCAGTGAACCAGAGTGCGAGTGCGCTAAGAAGGAAAAAGACTTCAAGCTCGATCGTCCATCCACCTCCCATTTCTTTGATGGTAAGAGCCGCCGAGCCGAACACCAGCAGGATGGCCGTGAGCATGTCGATCATGATCAAAAGCGCTGCGGGTCGCGTCCACACGCCGACCAAGATCAGGATCGGTGCGAGAACCTCTGCCAGATATGTCGCGTAGGCCATGAACCCAAACCCTCCCAGCATCCCCTCGATCCATGCCACGCCGGTCGAGAGTTTCGATACTCCATGGAACAACATCAGTCCGCCAACAGCTACCCGTAAAAGGAGTTTCCCAACGTCATCAGATTTCGCTGTGAAATTCATGATCCTTTCCTCCTTTCTTCATGGTTGTTCGGGTGGTACTGTACCGAAGTGCAAAGAGAATGTCAAGCGCACAAACCGTGGAGTTTCGATTCGTAATCGGACTTTGATCGTGCCAACGCGGTCAAGAGATTATCCCGTTACAAACGGGACTTTACGCGTCAGATTCCGGGAAAGATTCCTTCCATCCAGTCCCGGATCCATTTGACTTTGTCGTTGTACTGAGTTTCGTCCGGGTACTGTTTGGTCATAACAGGATGAGGGAGGGAGAAGAAAGAACCGTCTCCCCGCACGGCAACATGACTACCGACTTCAATGTAGCAGAATCCTTTCCCTTCGAATGTCTTGGCGGGCTTGCCATCAAGCAGAGCGGCAATCTGATGCGCAACAACAGCGCCGCCTGAGGCTGCAAAAACGCCTGCCTTAGGGAGAACGAGAGGAGTATCAGGCCTGTAACGCCCTGGAAGAGGAACCACAGCATTGTCCCCAATGGCAAAGAGGGGAATCGAGCTTTCAACACTTCTAACGCGAAGAGTTGCAGGGTCAACCGGGATCCAGCCGCTTTCATTCGTTAGCCCTGCTTCACGGATCACATCGGGAGCCTTGTGAGGAGGGATGGCAATAAGAAGATCATACGGTGTCTCACTGCCATCTTCGAACAAAATGCTCGTTTTGGTAATGCGACTTGTCTTCTTCAATGGATGGAAGGCAATGTCCCTTTCGCGCAGGAGGGATTTGATGAATTCACCCATTTCCGGCCCGGCGGTAGCCATTGGTGCAGGCTCAATGGTGAAGACACGAATCTCTGTATTCTCTCGTATTCCCTCCCGTCTCATTGCGTGCTCAACCATCATGGCAGCTTCATACGGCGCGGGCGGACATTTGAATGGCGTTCGCGGCACGAGAAAGACAATCTTTCCCCGTCGAAATCCCTGCAATGCCCCCTTCAGCCGCATAGCCCCGTCAATGGTGTAAAACGTATGTGCGAAAGATAAGCCGGGGACGACGTTAAAGTCGTAGTCAGCGCCGAGTGCAAAAACGAGTATATCGCCGCGCAACTGCCCTCTTTCTGTTTGCACTTCTCCTTTTCCCGCATTGATTCCTGTAATCTCCGCTTCCACTAAGGTAACCCCGCTGGGAAGAAGTGCAGCTTTCGGACGCAGAATCTCTTCCCGCTTCTTTTCGCCGGTGACGATCCACGTTTTTGCAGCGCCAACATGGAACTGCGCAGAACGATCAACGACGGTGATATGATGGTCGGGTTTGAGAAGATCGCGCAAGACCTTTGCTGTTGTCAGTCCGCCGAATCCACCGCCAAGAATAATGATTGATGCCATAGATTTATTGTTCTTGTTCGATCCCGACGAGCGGGCCGGCGAATTCTATCCCCGCCAGAGATGGAACTCCGAAGGGTGTATAACCGAACATCGTAGCAGCCTTGTACCCGTACAAGAAGGGGAAGATTGCTGGATAGTCCGTTGTGTTCTTGATTGTAGAATAGACTTTCACAACATCTGGCGATGGTTCTCTAGGATGAACATATCCCGGAAAGCTCTATCATGGTGTGGATGACCGGAGAATTCGAAATGCATCAGCTAATCCTCGCGAATCAAATAGAGTCTGTTATCTTCCACCTTATACAACATGGGTGCTACGGTGATTTTGGGGTAGCGCGAGCGGAGACGCTTGGTTTCGCTGAGGACGAAATCGATTTCGTTGCCGATTTCGAACAGAGGAGCAAAATGGTTGAAATGGTCCTCAGCCATCGAACGATCCCATCCAGCGAGTTCGACTAATCCGGTAACAAATTGTTCCTTTTTCGTTGTCAGGTTCACCATTCCACAGTTCGTATGACCGATGAGTGCTATGTGCCGCACACTCCCGACGGCGATGGCAAAGGAAACTTTGAACTCGCTTGGTCGCAAATTCGCACCCCCCGCCCGAATGATGTAAGCAAAGTTGTCGGGAATGTGGAGATGCTTCCTGTTATCCATGCACATCCCGATGAGAAGCTGTGCTTTGGAATAAGTTTCAAACGGACGATGAAGATTGTGATACTCCAGAAGCAATCCGATGGGCGAATCCCGATAGGGGAGGACAATATCCTCTTTCCTCGTAATTGTCGATAAACGATTCATGTTCTCTTTAGAAGTGTTCGTTTCAGATTTGTGATTCGAGCAAGGTGGTGATCGTCATGTTCGCACATGAAATAGACCCAATCGACGAACCTCAGGTGCATCTTGAGCCGCGGGTGAAGTGCTGTTCTCTCGACCTCCCTTTCCGAGCACAGGGCAAGCCGGTCGGCAAGGTCGAGGCGTGTTCGTCGGAATTCGCGCAGGATATTTTCCATGACGTTTGCGTTATGGTTTGCCTCATACGTGGCTTTGTTGTTCATATCGGCCGCGGTGAGCACCTTGGCATGAGCAAGATAGTCCTTAAGGCGCTTCTCATCGAGGGCGGAAAGGTCGAGCAAGTGTCCAGCATGTTCCTGAATGGACCACGCATCGCTGATCCGCTTCGTGGCGATTTCCCGATCGACATCGCGAACGAGCTCTTCCAGTCGCGCAGGTGTGCCACGGAATCGTTCGAGCAGAGAGGGAAACACGCCGAGCGGAAAATCAAATGTGAATGTTCTCTCCAACCAGGGTGTTTGTGTGACCAATCGGGCTCCTCGGAATTCTCAACGATGGATCAAGCGCCGCGCGGGAGAATGATGGTGAATTGTCTGCTGGAAATCAAGGGAGTGTCGCAGTCTGTGCTTATGGCTGCGCGGAGGCGGAGTACAACGATTCGAGAATCTCCTTCAAGACATCGAGGTCGCCGGAGAGCTTAGTCTTTGCGGCGAGATAGAGGACAGTTTTGGTGAGGATGAAGAATGCATCTAGGTCTGCATGAATCTGATGGGTGATCCGAGTGCCAATCTCTAGAGGTTCCAGTCTGAGTTCGCCCCGGTAGTAAAATGGTCCGCCGACACTTTCGTACACTTGTCTCTTGTTGTGTTCAAGTTCAGCGGTTTTTGCCACCGTTGTGATGGCGCGACCGAGCAGTTTGCCCTTCGTCTCAACAAGCGAGCCGACACGAATGGGGCCGGGCGGATCGGCAGAAACGTGTGTGAGACCAGACTGCCAGGAGAGATAATTATCAGGGTCGATGAGATAGTTGAATGCAAAGTCCACCGGGCATGCCACATCGACACTGATTTGGATACTGATCATGCGGTGCCTCCTCGAAAAAATCCTGTTGTGAACAGCGAACCGGAAGATTGATTTTTTCGCCGCAAAGGGTACCTATCAGACGAAGACCAAGGTAAAACGTTTCATTCTGGTACACAATCTTGAGAATTTGAATCCTATCACTCTTTTCTTTACTTTGAGCGCCATGTTGCGATAGACTACCCAATCCTTTCCTCATCAATGAGTGATGCGAGATATGTCAAACAAATCTTGTCTGCGGGGGGTATTGCTGCTTTTGTGTTTGTCTTCAGTAAGCCTGGCCCAGGGAACTCGTGGATGGTTGACCATCGATACGATCATGCAGGATCCCAAATGGATGGGCGTATCACCAAATGGAGTGTTTTGGTCCGAAGATGGTGAGTGGGTGTACTTTAATTGGCAGCGGGAAGGAGACAAAGACGACTCTCTCTATGTTGTTCGAGCCAGCGGAGGGACACCACGGCGTGTCTCTATTGAAGAGCGGAAAGCAATGCCAGCTCGCTTCGGTTTCTCTACGAAAGATTATGGACGAAAGGTGTACGTCAAAAGCGGTGATGTGTTTATCTACGATGTTCGCAAGAAAAAGGAACAACAACTTACACACACAGTTGCCGCGGAGTCAAATCCTCGCTTTACGTTCGATGAGAAGAAAATCACGTTTGAACGGGATGGTAATCTCTTTATGCTTCATCTCGAAGCCGGCCAGGAAACTCAGTTAACGAATCTCCAGCGGAGCGCAAGACCGCGGGAGGAAACAAAGACTGCGCTCCAGAAGTATCTCGAAGCCCAGCAGCTCGAGTTGTTTGATGTTTTGAGAATGAGAAAACAAGAGCGCGAAGCTGATCGAAAACTCCAGGAAGCGCTCGAAGTGAAGAAACCGAAGCCGTACTATTTGGGGCAGAAGAACGCGTTTGCCCTTCAGCTTTCACCGGATGAACACTTCATCACGTTCATCGCTTCGCAATCCGCAAGTGACGCACGACGCACCATCGTGCCGAATTACGTGACGGAGAGCGGTTTTACGGAAGAGATCAACACGCGACCGAAAGTGGGAGAGCCACAATCGACATTTGAGTTCTTTGTGTATGACATTAAACGTGACAGTGTCTTGCAGGTGAAGCCGGATAGCGTTCCGGGAGTCGTTCCTCCTAAGGCTTCCGGCGACACAACAAAGACCAAGCAATCCCCGCGGCAAGTTCGTTATGATGGTCCCCACTGGTCGGATGATGGAAAGAATGCATTCGTCCAGTTGTGGTCGCAGGACAACAAAGATCGCTGGATTGTAATGCTGGATGTCGCCAAGGCCCAGTTCGGAACAGTCATCGATCGGCAAACGGATACGGCGTGGATTGGTGGACCCGGCATCGCGTTTTTCGGCGGCGGGAATACGATCGGATGGATGCCCGATTCCAAACGAATCTACTTTCAATCCGAAGCTGACGGGTGGTCGCATCTCTATACTGTCACAATGGATGGCAGGACGAAGGTTCAACTCACGAAAGGGAAGTTCGAGATCTACGAGCCGCGGATATCACGCGACAAGAAGAGGTGGTTCTTTTCCTCGAATGAAGTTCACTTCGGTGAGCGACATTTCTATACAATGCCTCTCGATGGCGGGAGCAGGACAAGAATAACGACATTGGAGGGAAGAAACGACGTCACCGTCTCACCAGATGAACACCGGATAGCCGTTCTGCACTCTTTCAGTAACAAGATGCCGGAGTTGTACCTGGCCGACAATAAGCCTGGGGCCAGGCCATTGCAAGTTACGGATTCACCGTCAAAAGAATTTCGGTCGTATAACTGGCGCGCTCCGGAAGTTCTCACGTTCAAGGCCCGTGACGGCGCCGATGTCCCTGCGCGTCTTTATAAGCCCGAGCGACCCAATGGCGCAGCGGTGATCTTCGTGCACGGCGCAGGATATCTCCAGAATGCTCACAAATGGTGGAGTACGTATTTCCGCGAGTACATGTTCCATAACCTTCTGGCCGATCGCGGATACACTGTTCTGGATATCGACTATCGGGCGAGCGCCGGTTTGGGTCGAGATTGGAGGACGGCGATTTATCGACACATGGGAGGAAAAGATCTCGATGACCATGTCGATGGTGCGAAATGGTTGGTAGCGAATCATAGCATCGATCCGAAACGGATAGGCATCTACGGCGGCTCATATGGCGGATTCATCACCTTCATGGCGATGTTTACAGCCCCCGATGTCTTTGCGGCTGGAGCGGCGTTGAGGCCGGTGACAGACTGGGCCCACTACAATCACGGATATACTTCCAACATCCTCAATATCCCGCAAGAAGATTCCATTGCCTATCGTCGGAGTTCTCCAATCTATCACGTCGAAGGGCTTAACGGCGCGCTCCTCATTTGCCATGGTGTGGTAGATGTCAACGTCCATTTTCAAGACGCTGTGAGGTTGGTTCAACGGTTAATCGAGTTGAAGAAAGAGAATTGGGAGCTTGCGATTTATCCGGTAGAGGATCATGGCTTTCGCGAACCGACAAGCTGGATGGATGAGTACAAACGGATCCTCAAACTCTTCGAGACGAATCTGAGATAGATGCAACGCGACATTGGAGAGCTTCAACAACAATCAAACCGGAATTCTCCACAATGAAAACAACCTTGGTTCTTTTCCTGATATTCTTCGTTCATGGCAGTTCTGCGCAAGAGGCCACGATCATTGCGGTCAAAGCGGGGAAGCTTGTAGATGTCGTCGCCGGCAAGGTGCTGGAGAAACAGGTAATTCTGATCGAAGCCGGCAAGGTTAAAGCGGTTGGGAGCGAGGCGAGCCTCTCCATTCCCGCCGATGCAACCGTTCACGACCTCAGTAATGCGATTGTCCTGCCCGGATTCATCGATTGCCATACGCATATTACGAGTCAGATTGAAAACTACGGAATCGACCTCTTTCGTAAGTCACCGATCGACGCCGCGGTAACTGCGCATATCTACGCCAAGCGCACACTTGATGCGGGCTTCACCACCGTGCGTGATGTCGGCTCCGGCGAGTTTGTCGATGTTGCGCTCAAGAGAGCCATTGATGCCGGTAAGATTCCAGGTCCGCGCTTGTTCGTCGCCGGACACGGCCTGTCTGCAACAGGCGGCCACGGAGATCTCTCCGGCTTCTCTCCCTATCTTCGTTTCGATACCTACAGCGGCGTCGTGGATGGCGTGGACGAGATTCGGAAGAAGATTCGATGGAACATCAAATATGGGGCCGATCACATTAAGTTTACTGCAACGGCGGGAGTGTTGAGCGAGGAGGAATCGCACGGTGCACGCCAGTTCTCCATGGAAGAAATGAAAGCAATCGTTGATGAAACAAAAATGTGGGGAAAGAAGGTCGCTGCCCACGCTCACGGCGCAGAAGGAATTAAAATGGCAGTGCAGGCTGGAGTCGCTTCAATCGAGCACGGCAGTTTGCTGGACGATGAGGGAATTGCGCTCATGAAGAAACAGGGCACTTATCTCGTCCCGACAGTGTTTGCCGGAGATGCCGTGGAAAAGTTCGGTGCGCAATACAACCTGCCCGGCAGGCTCATCGAAAAAGCGAAAGCCATTAATGTCAAAAAGCGGGAGAGCTACCGAAAGGCGATCAAAGCAGGCGTGAAGATAGCCTATGGAACGGACGCCGGGGTTTTCCCGCACGGCATGAACGCCGTGGACTTTAAGCTGCTTGTGGAACTGGGGATGACCCCAATGCAGGCAATTCAGTCGGCAACCGTTGTTGCGGCGGAGCTCATCGGTCATCCCGAGTTCATCGGGAGTCTTCAGCCCGGGCGCTATGCCGATCTTGTTGCTGTCTCGGCAGATCCTTTGGCTGATATCGGTGTTCTGGAGAACATCCCGTTCGTGATGAAGGGTGGGAAAGTACAGAAGAACGAATTACGATAGCATGAAAAAACGCTCGGCGAAAACCCCTCGAGTTTCACTGGCCACACGCGCAATCCACGGGAACAAGTTGTATCCACACAAAGGTCCGCTCGCGTTGCCAATTTATCAAACCTCAACATATCGATTTGAATCCTCAGAAGATGCCATTCGTTACGCCAAGGGTGATCCGTCGGTTTACGTTTACTCCCGATATCACAATCCGACCGTCCACGAAGTTGAGGAGAAGCTGGCGCTTATGGAAGGCACAGAGGCGGCAGCCCTCTTTGCTTCCGGGATGGCGGCGATTTCGACAGGAATTCTGGCATTGGTAAAATCGGGTGAAGAGATTGTCAGTTCTCCGGCGTTGTACGGAGGCACGTACCGATTCTTCCGAGATGAACTTCCGAAGCAGCAGATTACCGTTCGCTATTTCGACCCATCAGATTTAACGACGCTCTCTAAGGCAATCACCCCGAAAACTCGAGTTGTCTATTTCGAGACGCCGACCAACCCTACGCTCTCGATTGTTGACATCGAGAACGTGGTCTCCATTGTGCGGCGCGAAGAGAAAAAGCGTGGCAGGAAGATTCACACGATGATCGATAACACGTTTGCGTCGATTATCAATCAGGATCCGCTTGCTTTTGGGGTGGACATCATTGTCGAGAGCGCCACGAAGTATCTTGGAGGCCACTCGGATATCCTGTCCGGCGCACTCATGGGATCGAAGGAATTCATCAAGACCGCAAAGACGGCGGCCAAGTCCTATGGTGGTTGTGCCGATCCGTTTGCAGCTTTTCTGTTAGCAAGGAGCTTAAAAACATTCGAGCTTCGCGTCCGCCGACAGAATGAAAACGCGCTTGCACTGGCGCAGGCACTTGAGAAACACCCAAGGGTCAATCGTGTGCTTTATCCAGGCCTTCCTTCGCATCCATCGCACGCGGTTGCAAAGAGGCAGATGAAGGGCTTTGGGGGGATGGTCACCATTGAAGTAAAACCTTCGAAACGATTGACGCCCGTTGAAACGGCTGTGAAAGTCTGTGATAGCTTGTGTGTTGCCGTAAACGCAATGTCCCTTGGCGGTGTTGAAACACTGGTCAGCATCCCTGTTTATTCATCACACGTGTTTATGGACGATGAAGAACTACAACTGCACGGCGTTACACCGGGAATGATCAGGATCTCGGTGGGTGTCGAAGGCATCGAGGACTTGATTGCGGATTTTCACCAAGCATTGAATACGATTTAGGAGAAACAGGATGACAAAGCAATTCAACTACGTTGTGGTTCTGTGGGTGATGATTCTTATCGCCAGCTGTCAGGATGCGGGAACCGATCCCCCGCCAACACCAGAAATCACCGCGGTCATTCCAGACTCAGCAGCCGTGGGAGATACCATACGCATCATTGGAAAGAATTTCGGAAGCTCGCAAGGGACGAGCACGGTGAGGATTGGAGGTGCGTTGGTAACTCTTATCGTTTCGTGGTCGGATACGGAGATCCGTGGAAGAATCCCTTCCGGCGCCACAAGCGGTGCATTGGTCGTGACCGTTGGGGGAATCTCAAGTGTTCCGAGGAACTTCATCGTTCGCTCTTCTCCATCAGTCACAATTTCGTTTGCAAACACCGTTCAGCCCATCTTAGTGGGAAATTGTGCTTTTGGCGGCTGCCACTCAGGTGGTACTTCTGCAGCAAGTCAGTTCGATCAAACCACTTACGCCGGAGTCCGCGCAGGTGGAGTCAAGTTCGGATCGAGCGTGGTGATACCTGGCGACTCCATCAACAGTCGGATTATTCAAGCATTAAAAGGAACAGCCCCAAACCTTCCGCGAATGCCTCTCGGAGGTCAATTGCCTCAAAACCAGATCAGTATCATAGCCCGCTGGATTCAGGAGGGGGCACTGAATAACTGACTCAAAAAAAAAGCTCCGATCAGCAGTATGATCGGAGCTTTTCCAGTTCGATTCCTGTTTTATCGGACGAGCAACATTTTCCTTGTTTCTGCAAAACCTCCCTCAACCGAGAGCCTGTAAAAGTACACACCTGTCGACAGATTACGAGGATCGAACGTGACAGCGTACGTCCCGACATCGTAAAGACCATCGGCAAGCACA
>DATMBF010000003.1:0-45022 GCA_035559595.1 Bacteroidota bacterium
GGCAATCGCTGGATTTCATCGATTACACTTGCGCGATCGGTAGGCCGAAGCTCCTCCTCCAACTTTTTGGATTTTGGCTCAGGCTGAGGAACACCGATGTATCCAAAAGGTCGTAGACGCGAACATCCGGAAGGCAGGTATGAATAAGTGTAGTTTTGCCCGTTTGGTGTGGTCCAAACAGGAAATACGATTTTTCCTTAAGGAGAGATCTGGCGTCAAGGAATCGTGGATGATGAGCTGTCATTATTTTTGGCGGCAGTATCGTCATACATCATAACAAATGACGATGACAACGTCAAGAATCATGGAGTACCCGGTGATGAAGATAGAGGACAGCGGGGGGAGCACTGCCGAAGGTGAGGAAGAATTGTTTTGTAACGAGCGGACTGTGTGTGAACCGGACAAGGAGGTCTCGTTGATGAGGACCGGTGTAGCAACCTCGATCCTCTTTAGGTTTCACGATATACCTCGATCAAGCGGTGAAAAACCTGGTGGACAGGGCCAGAATCGAACTGGCGACACACGGCTTTTCAGGCCGTTGCTCTACCGACTGAGCTACCTGTCCCAAACTTCCCGGCGTCTCAATCAGACCCGAAGAGGCTAAGCATCAAAACACACCTGCGAACAAAAATGGTGCGGAATGTTACCCGCACCAAAGACAACGTATTCAATCTTTACTCAAGAATCAAGCGTTATTCAAGTTCACGAGCGCTCTTCTGACCGATGTAGCTAACGATCTCTTCGCCTCCGTCGACTGCCACAACCTGACCTGCAACGAAATCGCCGTATTCATGAGTAAGGAGGACAATCGCTTTGGCAATGTCTTCCGGTGTTGTGAGTCGCATTTGCGGGTTTTTTGCTTTTGCAGTGTCGATGAGCTTCTTGGCGGCCGGAATCTTGCGAAGTGCCGGCGTGTCCGTTACACCGGCCATGATGGCATTTGCTGTTATCCCGAAAGCACCAAGCTCCATCGTAAGCTGCCGAATGTGAGACTCCAGCGCAGCCTTTGCCGCTGAGACAGCCCCATAGTGCGGGATTTGTGTTCGACCGCCGGAACTGGTCATTCCGTAAATGCGCGATCCCTTCCTTAACAAACCACGAGTGAACGCCCCCTGGACCCAGTAGACGATCGAATTCGCCATCACATCCATGGTCATCTCTACCTGCTGCTGCGTCATCATTTCTTCGGGTTTTTCCGAGATGTAAGGCTTGAGCGTCCCGAACGCAAGCGAATGCATCAACACTCGGACAAATGCGTTGGCATTACCGCCGATGTGTTTCTGAAGGGAATCGAGAACTTCATTGCGCTTCGCAGGGTCTGCAGCATTGACATTGAAGAACAGAGAATCGACCCCCGTATCTGCTACTGCTTTCTTGATCTCCTCTGCTTGCGGCATCGTTGCTGCCCGGTCGAAATGGACGCCGCATATATTCATCCCGTGTCGCGCTAATGCGATTGCCGTCGCACCTCCAAACCCACTTGACGCTCCGAGAATAATGGCCCAATCCGTCTTTTTGAACCGAAGCTCTGGATTCACTTTTCCTCCTTCTGTTGTTCGAGCGTGTGCTACTCTACCGTGACACTCTTTGCCAGGTTGCGTGGCTGATCGACATTGGTTCCTCTCGCCACCGCCATATAGTACGAGAGCAGCTGGAGCGGTATAACGTTGAGGATTGGTCCAAAGAATCCGTACGTCCTTGGAACACGAATGACAAACTCCGCAAGTGCATCGATTTCATAGTCATCTTCATTGGCAACAGCAATAATTCTGCCTTTTCGTGCACGGACCTCTTGGACATTGCTCATAACCTTCTCGTAGATTGCATCCTTCGGCGTGACAAAAACAACAGGCATGTTCTCATCGATCAAGGCAATAGGGCCGTGTTTCATCTCGGCTGCCGGGTATCCTTCGGCGTGGATATAGGAGATCTCCTTGAGTTTCAGCGCGCCTTCAAGGGCTACCGGGAAGTTTGCGCCTCGACCAAGGTAGAGGAAATGGCTCGAGTCCCTGAATTCTTGAGCAACACGCTTCACTGCTGAAGCGTCGGCAAGAATCCGTGTAACTTTCTCAGGCAGCGAAGCTAATTCCTTCGTCAACACCGCCGCATCCTTAGCGGACATTCCCTTCCCCTTCGCGAGAAAGATCGTCAGGAGAGCCAACACGGTCAGCTGCGACGTGAATGCTTTCGTGGATGCCACACCGATTTCCGGGCCGGCGTGGATATAGACTCCACCGTCAGACTCCCGGGCTATCGTGCTGCCGACAACATTGACAATGCCCAGAACGGTTGCACCACGTTTCTTTGCTTCCCGCATTGCCGCCAACGTGTCTGCAGTCTCACCGCTCTGGCTGATAAAGAAGACGACATCATCGTTGTGCAGGATAGGGTTGCGATATCGAAATTCCGAAGCATACTCGACCTCTGCCGGAATCTTGGCAATCTGCTCCATCATATATTCACCGACCAAACCGGCATGCCAGGATGTTCCGCATCCGACAAAAATGATGCGTCGAGCATTCAAAAGTTTATCCTTCACATGCTCCAGACCGCCAAGCTTGACCATGCCTTCATCGGCAAACAGCCTCCCTCGCATGGCATTCCGTATCGTTTCCGGCTGCTCATGAATCTCCTTGAGCATGAAGTGATCATAGCCCCCCTTTTCGATCTGGTCGAGGTCAAAGAGGATTTCTTCAACTTCGCGCGTGATCTCGACATCATCCAGTGTCTTGATCGTCACACCATCCCTCGTCAACACCGCAATCTCTCCGTCGTTCAAATATGTCACCCGTCGCGTATGCGCTACGAGAGCGGCCGCATCCGAGGCAACGATGTTTTCCCCTTCGCCATACCCGATCACCAACGGACTTCCCTTTCGGGCCGCAACGAATTTCTCGGGCTCCCGCGATGTCATGACAACGATGCCATAAGCTCCTTCGACTTCAAGAAGGGCGTACCGAACAGCTTTTTCAAGATCGTGGTCCTTTTTGTAAAACTCCTCGATCAAATGGACCAGAACTTCGGTGTCGGTTTCGGATTTGAATGAGTGACCTTCTTTGAGGAGTTTCTTCTTGATGGTGGCAAAGTTCTCAATGATACCATTATGGATGATTGCGATCTCCCCACTGCAATCGACATGCGGATGGGCATTGATGTCGTTAGGCTCACCATGAGTCGCCCAACGGGTGTGCCCCATGCCGAGATTGGACTTCACATGATTCTTCCCCCACATTCCCTCGAGGTCAGCAACCTTCCCGGCCTTCTTCTTCATTACCATCTTGCCGTTATCGACAAGGACGATTCCCGCTGAATCGTATCCTCGGTACTCCAGACGTTTCAATCCTTCGAGGAGAATAGGGTAAGTATCCTTCGGTCCGATGTATCCGACAATTCCACACATAGTTCAGGCAACCTTTCGTTCGTCCAATGCGATGAGCGCCATCATTCGGCCAGACCGACCTCGGTCTCTGCGATACGAATGATAACGGTCGGGGTTACAGATCGTGCAATCCGCACTAACTTCAATGTTCTGAGCCGGCACGGAAGCTTTGGTGAGCTGCTCTTGGTTGGCGCTTTTCAAATCAAGAAACTGCCTGCCATTCCGAGTCTTCAAAAATCCATTCGAGAAGAACGCAGCGACATCGTTCCCAACTTCGTAACAACATGCTCCCGCTGATGGGCCGATGAACGCCAGAATATCCTCCGGCATCGATTGCTTCGCTCTTTTCATCCGGTCGACCGTTTTTGCAACAATTCCCTCTTTCGTTCCCCTCCATCCAGCATGTATGGCCGCAGCAATATGCTGCCGCGTATCATACAAAAAAATCGGAACACAATCTGCAACAGAAACGGCCAACCAGAGATGAGGCTCACAGGTGATGAAGCCGTCACAGGCTTCGTAGATTCCGCCACGCCTCACTTCCTGAATTGTCGTTGAGTGGCATTGTGCACCGAATGCAATTCGCTCGGGCGAAGCCCCAAGCTTTCGGAACAGAAGGCGACGATTCTGCTCAACATACTCCTCCTTATCCCCAACCCGAAAACTCAAATTCATCCCAAAGGGTTGGGGACTGACTCCCCCGTGTCGTGTGGTCATCACAGATCGCACGGGGTATCCGTCAAAGATCGTGGGACAAACCAGAGGCAACTCCTCTCTCATTGTCGGTACGGAAGTTTAATGATGATCGTCGTCCCCTTGCCCATTTCACTCGTAAGGGAAATAGAACCGTTCAAATCCTCAACGATTTTTCGGCTGATTGCCAGGCCGAGCCCCATTCCCTCGGTCTTCGTCGAAAAACTCGGTTGAAATACTTTGTCACGAATTTCGGGCGGGATTCCACTCCCTGTGTCGCTGATCAGCAGAGTACAAACCCCATTATTCGCCGTTGTTTGAATCGTGACCCGACCAGAGCCTGCCATTGCCTGGATGCTATTTCTGATGATGTTCACGAGAACGCGGCGAATCTCGTCCTTATCCGCAATAATCAGTGGAGTAGTATCCGAAAATTTCACGCGAAATTCAACGCCCTCGACCCCATGAAACAAGTGAATGGTCTCCCCGATGAGACGATGGAGGTCAACACGCTCATATCGTGGCTCGGGCATACGTGAGAAATTCGAAAATTCGTTTGCGATCCGAGCCAAGGCATCGATTTGCTCGAGAATTGTGGTCGTAACGTGATCGACGATGCGTCCGAGGTCCTTCGAGCGGTCATTGAATGCCTGACGCAGATGCTGAATCGAAAGTCGTATCGGTGTGAGCGGATTCTTGATCTCATGAGCAACTTGCTTGGCCATTTCTTTCCATGCAAGCTCTCGCTCAACTCGCGCAAGCTCTTCTCGATGCCGCTTGAGTTGTGCTGTCATTTCATTGAATGTCTTGATCAGATCACCGATTTCGTCATTGGAGGTCGACTGAATTGACGTCGTGAGATTGCCTCTTCCTATCTCCTGCGCCGCTTTTTGGAGGACCTTCAACGGTTGGCTCAATCGGTGTGCAACGGTCAATCCAATCCCAATCGTCAGAACCAAAACGCATGCATAGATGCCGATGGTAAACGCATTGCGCTCGATGAGTTCACGCTCCACTTCATGCTGGCGAGAAAGCGTGGTAACACTGAGAACACCAAGTACTCGGTTACCCAATCGAATGGGCTTGAAGCCGGTTGCGTAATCAACTTCTCCCGCTCTCTCAAAACTGATATGCAAATCCTTCTTCATCAGCACAATCGCACTGAAGGCATTTTCGAGAAGTCTCGAATCCAACATACCAGCGTCGTACAGGTCACGGCGACTGCTGGCCAACAGCGCGGCATGTCGAAAAATGCTGAACTCTACCCCGACATCCTTCGCGATTGACGAGCAGAAATCATCCGTCATTCCATAGAGAAAGTCTTCTTCGGACTGAATCGCGTGGTCGATCCTCCTCCCGATGAGTGAAAGTTGCCGCTCAAGTTCCTCAACAAGGATTTCTTCACTTCGTTCGTTGGCGAGTTGACGATTGTAATATCCAAGAACAACAATTGGAATGACCACGGCAAGAAGAATGGTAAGGATCAACTTCTCACGAAATCCCAACCGCACGCTCCCCTGCTGCACTCTCGCTTTCACTACCCACCAGCTCACCCCCCCAAGAAGAGCTATGAGGAAATACACCCAGGCAATTTTCAGCACGTTAAAAAGATGCCACCGCAAATCAAGGGGCTCGACGCTCATGCGTACAACCAGCTCGTCTCGACCATGACCGCGAAGATACAGGGATTGATATTCTTCTTGATCGATTACCTCTTCGATCCACAGTGCATCTTGCGAGTCACGCATTCGCTGTGCTACCGCGGCCGGTAATGTCTCCCCCAACGACAACGACGGATGGGTTGTTGAGGCAAGAACACCATTGTTATACGTGGTGATAAACACTTTTCGGAACGGCGGTGGCCCCGCTTCCGCCCGGAACGGATCTCCACCTCTCCCTCCACCTACGTGCTGGCTCACCGATAGCAACACCGCGACATAACCCCGTAAGGTGTTCGCATGATCACGGAGAGTCGACCACGCACCATAATACTTCAAGACACTGGGACGTACCTCTTGCTCAAGTACGTGGACAACCTCTTCATCCAGGTTGAAAACACGAAAGAGCTGTTCGTTCTGCTCATACGAAGCCATGCCCACACCGAATCGGCTTGTTTCTTTTCCTTCCAAATCGTAGACGACGAGTGCGGAGTTGTATCCTCGTTTGCTCAGCATCGTGGACGACCAGAGAGTGAAGGCAAGCTTTCGGCTCTGAAAGATTCCTTCATGATACTGCTCCTTGAATGTCCCTTGCACATCGTGTATCGCCTCATCAACGAGAACAGTAAACCAGGCATCGGCTGGTCGTATGAAACGACCGGCGAACTCTTCATAGCCTAAACGTTCCTTGTCATGCGCCATGCGATCGACGACAACGATCGAGAGAACGAAGGAGCTCACCGCAAGAAACGCGAGGATGCCAACGTCACGTGTCCAATCAACCCTTTGCCGAGTGTGGATCAATCCGAGAGGTGAACAAAACAGGACCCCTGCGAGGAGGGGAGAAAACAGATTCAGCTGATCGAGCTGGAGGTATATTCCAATACCGGCAGTGAGGAGCAACGTGCTGATTGCAAGCCGTCGATACGGTGCCGTCGTGAGCACTTCGGTGCTGTGATGGAGAAGGCGAACAACAACGACTACAGTTCCAACACAGATTATCGAAAGAAGGAGGAGAATACCGTACATCGTCGCAACCGGAAGGGTGGGAAACACTGTTGCCGGATCATGAAGCGAGAGGGTCGAGTCGAAAACGAAACTCCGCACGGATGCGGCATAGGCTCGTAGCAGAAAGCACAATCCAACAGCCAGCATAACAAGAAATACTGTGAAGAGGGGTTGTCCTAGCTTGCGGAGGGCCCGGGAAACAGTCTCCGTTGACAACAAGAACAACCGCAGAAGCAGCAGTGCAGAAGTTCCAAGGGCGAGTGTGCTAAGAAATGTGTCGCCCAACGAAGCGGCAAGGCCATATCCGAATGGAGAGGCGTACAACGACGGATCAAACAGCCAACCACCGACGATTTCTCCGGGAAACCCAAGAAGTATCCATGCGTATCGGATAGTCCAGACCAAAATCACCATTCCAAGGTATCTTCCCCAACGCTCCTCCCTTACCCAGACAAAACCGAATCCGATCAATGCAGCGAACAATATCCCAAGCGCAAACCCTGTCATGGCAAAGCGGTTACTGTATCTCTTTACGCTATCAAGCACCTCTTCTTTCGTAAGCTCCGGAATCGACACATACGCGATCGGTTCGCCGGAAAAACCTTTCAGCGGGATTAGACTGTGGAGGTCAAATTGTGATGCACGAGCAACTGGTACCAACGTTGGCGTTACACCGAGCATTTCCGAAAGATATTGTGTGAAGCTTCGAGTCTCTTCGTTTTCCGCTCTGGTCGGAACTTCACCTTCAAGAAATTCACTGACCACAACGTAGAGCTGACCGCCGCCAAATGCTTTCGTAACCGAGAGGTATGTGTGCAGGTCAGACGTGACGACGAGTGCAAAACTATCAGGCAGATCAATTTCAAAATACGAGCGATAGTCCGGCACAACACTTTCTCCGGACCATGCAATGATCGCCCCCGTTGGATCAACGAGCTCAATCGTTATGGGTTCGCTCTGCCGCACTTCTGTTATACATCGAAAGATCTCCGCTACGGCGCGTGGTGATTCAATTGCGCTTTGTTGCTGGATCGTGACATCGGCCGCAACGCGACGAGCCACTCTCAGAAGCCTCTGAACGCGCCCTTCAAATTCGCGGCCGACGATAGTCCGTTGTTCCTCCAACTGCTGGGTTTTGATTTGCTCCCAATGTGATTCAACATTTCTTTCTTCAACAAATCGCCACACCAGAGCTGCGAGTCCAACACCCAAAGAAATGAAAAAGCCCCAAATCACGGGGCGAGGAACTCTGTGCCGATGAGAATTCATCACTGGCAACACAAGCGAATTAGTAAATGTTGAACTGCGTGACTACCCATTGCGAACCCCTTTCCTCTAACGAGACGTAGATTTGAGAACTTTCCTGCTTACCTCGATTTATGTAGACAAATCGGCCGGTCGCGTAAGGCGTTGAAGCAACCTCGTCGATTCTGGAAAACTGAAAGGAGATCGGTCTTCGATTTGCAAAGAAGCTCTGAAGAATCGCCAGGGCTTGATTATTGGAGTAAACACCACGTTCGCCTCCCACAATGCTCATCCAGACCTGATCAGAAAGACTGCCGAAGAACACTTCAGGAGTGCCGGCTGCCACTCCCCGTTCGATCGATGTCAGCATTCGCTGAATCTCGGGATTCGTTTGCACCGATCGGTCCGGCCGCGTATTAAGGAAGGAATTCCGCCGTTGAGGCTGTTCTTGGCTCAAAGACAGGTCGAACAGAATGGTAAGAAAAAGAAACGTGAAGATCATTGCATTCAAAAAATATCGGAATTCAACCTGAAAGTCAAACAATGAGGCGACTCCGAGCGCGCCACCACATCCCATCCACAAAATCGCGTCAGAGCCGCCTCACCCACCGAGCGATGAGGAAGGAGTGCTTACCGAATTCGCGTCAAGGGTATCCTGCGTTTGTCATTCGCGGGGCGTTTCAGTGTTGTGTTTCCTTCGGCAGTCTGATATGCCCAATCAAATAATACACCACCGGATTCAACATTCGGATGCGCACTTTGGCAAAGTGGTTATCCCATGTCCAGATGACATAGGTGTGTCCAGGAATTGCCTCAACGGAGCCGGAGGGAGACCACCCTGACAATGGGGCTTTACGAATTTCATCCAAAGACGTTGTGTAACCCATATCCTGAATATCGGTGTCATCCCAAACATTGAGAGAGAACCTGTCGTTGAAACGCTCAAAGAAGAAGTCGGTGAATGCATCGTCAAATGGGCCTATGGAGTATGTAGAGAAATCATATCCCGCAAGGGAGGGTGCAGATCGATAGTCCGTCAGCCGAACACCGAAGCCCTCAGGACGTGGGGTCGCTGAGGCGACATCACTGCTGAGTGAACTTTCATTGCCGTCGAAATCCAATGCACTGACAGCATAATAGGAGGTTCTCCCATTTCGTGCGGTTCGGTCCAGATAAATCGGCTCATGAACCGATGCCAGGAATTGATATCGTCCATCGTACCGATCGCTCACCCAAACGTTGTACCCACGCAGGTCCGGCTCTGTATTCGGTATCCATGTAATCTCAACGGCGTTTTCTAAGGAAAGGGCATCAATCCCCCTTGGTATTGCAGGAGGTGTCGTGTCTACATATTGAACTTCGTTGCAGCCAAACGCAAAAAGGATTACGAGAGAGAGGATGATTTTTGTCATAGCAGCAATCCAACTGATCTTGTTCCTTCTGATCAGTTCAAGGCTGATGCCAGACTCAATCCTTTAGAAAAATGCGCGAATTGACGGTATTTCTTTGATGGCGATGTATGGAGGAAGTTCCGTTCGTTCAGAATTGTGAACGAAACTCAGTCGAGGAAATACGCCGCACCATTGTTGATGACACCGGTGGCTTTCCCCTTCAGGCGTCTTCCTGCAAACGGTGTGTTCTTCGACTTGGAAAGAAGCTTGGTCGGATCAACAACCCATTCCTTTGCTGGATCGAAGATGGTGAGATTTGCTTGCACTCCCTCTTGAATCTTGATGGTGGGGAGAGAGAGAATTCCTCGTGGTTTCACGGAGAGCTTTTCGATAAGCTGGAGCAATGACAGATACTTCTGATCGACAAGTTCGGTAATGCACAGACCGAGAGCCGTTTCGAGTCCGACAATACCGAACGGAGCTTGTGTGTATTCGACTTCCTTTTCGTCGATGGTATGGGGGGCATGGTCGGTAGCGATGACATCGATGATTCCGTCCCTCAAAGCCTCTTTTATTGCAGCAACGTCATCTCGCGTGCGAAGAGGCGGATTCATTTTTGTGTTTGTGTCGAATCCTTCCACTGCTTCCTCGGTAAGCGTGAAGTGATGTGGGGTGACTTCACAGGTGACAGGCAAACCGATCTTTTTCGCGCCTGCAATCAAACCGACGGTGCCGACTGTGCTGATGTGAGCGACATGATACCTCGCTTTCTTGACATATTTCACGATTTCAAGATCGCGAGCAACAACAACCTCTTCAGCTATAGATGGAATTCCGGGCATCCCGAGCCTCATCGAAGTGAATCCTTCATTCATACATCCCCCACGCACCAAGGAAGGCTCCTCGGCATGCTGAATGACCGGAACTCCATACATCGAGCTGTATTCCAATACCTGCCGCATGATGCCGGCGTTTGCAATGGGGCTCCCATCATCGGAGATCGCAACGGCACCGGCTCGAACCAGCTCTGCGAGGGGGGCTAACTCTTCGCCGGCGCGACTTTTTGTGGCGGCGGCGATCGGATAGACATTCACGATTCCTCGACAAACCTCACCACCCCTTGCACGGATGTAACGGACAACCGACTCATCATCAATCGCAGGGTTCGTATTCGGCATGCAACACACCGCTGTGAAGCCCCCCGCCAAGGCCGACTGACAGCCGGTCTCAATCGTCTCCTTATGCTCGAAGCCCGGCTCACGAAGATGCACGTGCATGTCGATGAACCCCGGCGCCACGACCTGACCCTTGAGATTCATCGACTCAAACGATGAAGGAGTCGAGAGACTTGCTCCAATCTTTTCTATCCTTCCATCGACGATAAACAGATCGAGAACTTCGTCACGACCGGTTGTCGGATCAATGACTCTTCCTGACTTGAGATGGAGTTTCATACTCGAGCGTTCTCTTGATTCATTGTTCCCAGCAGATAGAGAACAGCCATCCGAATAGCCACGCCATTTGTCACCTGCTGGAGAATCACAGAATGTTCGCTATCGGCCAGATCTGCAGAGAGCTCCACATCCCTGTTGATCGGTCCCGGATGCATAATGGTAATTGGCTTCGACGCCCTTGCCACTTTGTCCTTTGTTACACCGAAGAAGCGATGGTACTCCCGAAGCGACGGGAAGAATCCCCCTTTCTGTCGCTCAAGCTGTATGCGTAGCACATTCAGCGCGTCGACATGCGGAACCACCTCCTCAAGGTCATGGTACACTTTCACACCCAGTTTCTCGATGCCGCGGGGAATCAGCGTCGCAGGTCCGCAGAGAGAAACATCGGCGCCCATCGTTTTTAGCCCGAAAATATTCGATCGAGCAACGCGGCTGTGAAGAATATCGCCCACGATGCAAACCTTGAGGCCCTCAAGCGATCCATGCTTTTCCCGCAGCGTAAACATGTCCAGCAACGCTTGCGTCGGGTGCTCATGAGCGCCATCGCCGGCATTGATGACATTCGCCGCTACGACGCGACTCAGGAAATGCGCCGCCCCCGCGGCCGAGTGGCGAATGACTACCATGTCGATCTTCATTGCTTCAATGTTCCGCGCCGTGTCTTTGAGGGTCTCTCCTTTGCTTACACTGCTCCCCGCCGTCGCAAAGCTCACGACATCGGCTGACAGACGACGCTCTGCGAGCTCAAAGGAAATCCGCGTTCTCGTCGATGGCTCAAAAAAGAGATTAACAATCGTCTTGCCCTGAAGCGGTGGAACCTTCTTGATTGGCCTTTCCAGCACCTCTTTAAACGAAACGGCGGTATCGAGGATAAGATTGACCTCCTCTTTCGACATTCCCTCGAGCCCGAGCAAATGTCGATTTCGCAGTTTCACAGCGCTCATAGCTGCGCCTCCTCGCGATCAATGAGGAACACCGCATCTTCCCGATCAATCTCCATCATGTTCACTGTGATTTCTTGCTTGAGTGAGGTCGGCACGTTCTTGCCGGCAAAATCGGCTTTTACCGGAAGCTCACGATGTCCACGATCGATAAGCACCAGCAACTGAATCAACGATGGCCGACCCAAGTCCATGAGCGCATTCAATGCCGCGCGGATTGTCCTGCCGGTGAAGAGAACATCGTCAACCAAAACGACGATCTTTCCCGTTATATCGAAAAGAATCTCCGTGCTCTTCAGTTGAGGCTGGTCGAGCCGTGCACGCAAGTCATCTCGATACAACGTGATATCGAGAATCCCTACAGGAATTTCCTTTCCTTCTCTCTCCTCGATCTTCTTCGCAATTCTTCGAGCGAGGTATTCCCCACGGGTTCTGATTCCCACAAGCACCAGATTCTCCGCTCCCTTGTTCTTCTCGACGACTTCATGAGCGAGCCTATCGACCGTGCGTTTGAAGCCGGCGCCGTCGATGATCTTCGTTTTCTTCATAAGCAAGTCCGGAAAAAACAAAGGCCTTCAATCCGAACGGACTGAAGGCCATAAGGGATGAAGCCAAACTGAAAGGGACTTCGAGAACTCATGCGACTCCTTTCCTACCTCGCTGGATAGGATTAAAGGACTTCCGTTATGAAAC
This sequence comes from Bacteroidota bacterium, assembly GCA_035559595.1. GTDB lineage: Bacteria > Bacteroidota > Ignavibacteria > UBA10030 > UBA10030 > DATMBF01. Next base: position 12,463 of record DATMBF010000003.1, read on the forward strand.
TGTGGGCGCTGCTGGAATCGAACCAGCGACCTTACGCGTGTGAGGCGTACGCTCTGAACCAGCTGAGCTAAGCGCCCTTGATATCGAAAATAACCAAATTCTCACCCAGAATCAACCGACTCGTCGGTGTGCGAAACCCCCTCTCCGCTAAAGTACTCTTTGATCTTCTCCGCCGTCTTCTGACCGACGATTTCCGCAAGTTGCTCTTCCGTTGCAAACTTTACCCCTTGCACCGATCCGAACGCCTCGAGCAACTCGGTCGCACGCTTCTTGCCAATCCCTTGAATCAAGTCCAGCTCGGTCTGCAGAGTCCGTTTTGAGCGGAGCGTCCTGTGGTATGTGATGGCAAACCGATGAGCTTCATTCCGGATCTGCTGGAGAAGGCGGAGTCCTGAGGATGTCCGTGGAATGGAGACCGGCTCGCTCTGTTGCGGCACAAATACCTCTTCGAGCCGCTTTGCAAGTCCGATAATCGGAGTCTGCCCGATCCCGAGTTTCTGAAGTACCTCGACAGCACTCGAGAGCTGTCCCTTCCCGCCGTCGACCATGATGAGATCGGGCAACGGGTTTTCTCCCTCCAAGAGTTTGGAATATCGTCTCTCTATCACCTCCTGCATGCTTGCAAAGTCATCCGGACCACTCACGGTGCGAATTTTGAACTTGCGATACTCGCTTTTCTTCGGTTTCCCTTCGACAAAGACGACCATCGAGGCAACAGTGTCGCTCCCCTGGAGATTTGAAATATCAAAGCACTCAATTCTGCGCGGCGGGGCATCGAGCCGAAGATCGCGCTGCAGCGCCTTGACCGAATGGGGAATAAACTCTCCCCGTTTTAATCGCTGAATCTCCAACTCGTCGAGCAGAAACATCGCATTGTTTCGCGCCATGGCAACAAGTTTAGCCTTATCGCCTGCTTTTGGAGTCTCAAAGCGCACGTCGACATTTCGCTGCGACTTCAACCACGAGCGCAGAAGGTCTGCTTGCTCCAATTCTGCTGAGAGAAGCAGTTCGGGTGGAACATCCTCCTCATCCAAATAGTATCGCTCCAGCAGAACCTCGAGAAGCTCGCTTTCGGACTTTCCGATGGCGTTCGAGAGGTAGAAATGTCTGCTTCCAAGAACCTTACCCTCCCGCACTTTGAAAATCACCCCGCAAGCATCCTCTCCCTTTTGCGCGATCGCAGCAATATCGCGGTCAACTCCTTTGGCATCTACCACCTTCTGCCGCTCCGTATAGACCTGCAAAGCGCGAATTCTCTTGCGCACGAGAGCGGCCTCCTCGAATCGTAATCCGTCTGAAAGCCACTGCATTTCTTGCTCTAACGCCTCCACGACCGCATGGGTCTTGCCGCGCAGAACCTTCGCCACCTGATCAATCATCATCGCGTATCGTTCTTGAGAAACCAAACCCTCACACGGTCCTTCACATTTCTTGATGTGATAATCCAAACAGACTTTGAACTTCTTTTTGGCAATGGATTCCGCCGTGAGATCGTAATTACAACTCCGGATCATGAAAATGTCTCTCACGGTCTTGAGAGCAAACCGCATCGTTTTCACGTCTGTGAACGGCCCGAAATACTTCGAACCATCCCGCACCACCCGTCGCGTGACAAAGACTCTCGGGAACGGCTCGTTGGTTATTCTGATGAACGGATAACTCTTGTCATCCTTCAACACAACATTATACCGCGGCTTGAGCTTTTTGATCAGATTGGCTTCAAGGATGAGTGCCTCGACCTCAGAGTCCGTCACGATGATGTCGAGATCTTGTACTTTCGACACCATCGCATCGATACGGGGATCGGTGTTGCGGGATTTTTGGAAGTACTGGCGGACGCGGTTACGGAGGTTCTGGGCTTTCCCGACGTAGAGCACTCTGCCGGTGACATCCTTGAATTGATAGACTCCCGGATTGGTCGGGAGCGCGGCAAGCTTTTCTTCTATGCGGGAGGGATGATCGGAACGATTAATGCCACGATCTTGATGGGAATTCGTTGGATTGCCACTCACGTCGTTCCTTGTTTTTGACTGATCTCGACCAACACGCCGTTCGTCGATTTTGGATGGAGAAATGCCACGAGATAACCGTCGCTTCCGAGTCGCGGCTTCTCATCAATCAATTGAAAACCGGCCTCTTTCAGCCGTTGAAGCTCAGCTTCGATATTCTCAACAACAAACGAGAGGTGGTGAATTCCCTCACCGCGCTTCTCGATAAACTTCGCAATCGTCGATCCCGGTCCCGATGGCGACACAAGCTCAATAGCAGTCTCGCCGATCTTGAAGTGGGCGGTCTGAACATCCTGATCAGCCACCTCTTCGAGGTGATCCGCACTCTTCCCGAAGAGCCGCTGAAAAACCCCCACCGATTTCTTCATATCCTTGACTGCAACACCGATGTGGGCAATTCGGAGAAACATAGGATTTCCTTTCTCACAACTCGTTCAATCTAACAGCCAGGCTTTCCCGCGCTTGGCAAGTGTTAAAACATCCGGAGAATTGGCAATCAAGATTCCGCCAAGAACGAGTGTAGAGCCTGCCAAAACTTGCGGCGCAAGAGATTCTCGCAAAACAAGAGTCCCCAAAAGAACGGCAATAATCGGCGTAACAAAGGCAGTGAGTGAAAGCAATACAACGTCGACATGCTTCACAAGCCAAAAGTAGGTCAAGAACGTTACGACAGAGCCAAAGACGGAGAGGTAGATCAACGAAAGGATTGCCAGATTATCGAAACGAACCCCGTCATGTTGCTCCGTGAAGAGGCTCACGAGGAACAAGAGGATCCCGCCAATGGTCATGGCAGCGAGGTTCACACGAACAAGGTCAAGGCCTTTCCCGTATTTCTTGAAGCTCACCAGTGCGTAAGCCTGCATGACGGCTGAGGCAACGATCGCAAGCATACCCCATTCAGCAAGTTCGCTGGCGAACGTGAGTTCGCTCGCGAAGATAATGTAGACGCCCGAAAAACCGGACACAATACCGAGTCCCTTTGCCAAGGTCATCGGTTCATCCGGAAGTCTGAAATGTGAAAACAGAGCAACAGAGAACGGGAACGTAGCAAAAAGGATCGATGCAAGTGATGAGGGAATCTGACTCTGACCCCAATAGACCAACGCAAACGGAATGCTAAACGACAAGAGACTCAGGAGAATGGCGACGCTCCAGAACCTCTTGCCGAGCGGACTCTTTGAGCCGCGAATTCTCGATATCGCAAACAGCAACAGTGCGGCGATAAAGAATCGGAGGGATGCTGCGAGAAATGGAGTAACCGTTCTCAACCCAACCTTAATCGCAAGCCACGTCGAGCCCCAGATAAGGCAAACGACGACGAGTCCAAGAACGACTTTTGTTCGAATGCTTGCCTTCATATGTTAATCTTCATCCATCTTGTTGATGACAAGTCCCGAAACAAGCTTGGGATAGAAGTACGTTGACTTCTGCGGCATCGTGTGTCCAGCTCGCGCCACTTGTCGTACCTGCTCGATTCGCGTCGGATTCATGATGAAAGCAAGCTGGGCCCTTCTTGCATCGACCGCAGCAAATGCCTCCTCGGCCTTCCGAACATAATCAAGAGAGGTTTTCTGCTCCTGTGCGGCCGGAGAAATACCGAGGACTTTATCAAGAAGAAGCGAATGCAACAACGTTACGTCGAGCTTACGTATCTCGGGCGGAGTTTCCGACGGTAAAACGGAAGCAAGATCGACCGACGGCTTGATGGTCAGGAGATAAAAGAACATCTCCCCCTGCAACGCAACGCCAAATGATGAGACGGGACTGGATTGCAGGGCGATCACCATGTCCTCCTTCTCACGAAAATCCCTGATAATAAAGAGATCTTCCACTCTCCTCAGAAACTCTTTTGGATCAAATGACGGTAACGAATGCACAAGCCGATGCGTCGGATAAATAATCAACCCTTCATCCTCAATGTTGGTGAAGAACATCATGACAAAATTGTAAAGCTCGTCACCCGTGTGTCGCGGGTTGCGCGAGCGCATCAGATCTCGATACGCAAGGGCCGTTTCGTATCGATGGTGCCCATCGGCAATAAGCACCTGTTTGTCCTTGATGGCTTCCTGAACTCTGGTGATGACGCTCTTTTCCGTGATTCGCCAAAGTCTGTTGTGCACATCCTCGAACAGCACTTCAATCAATGGTTCGCTTTTCTCGGTTCCGTTGAGGATGCGATCGATTTCTTTTTCAACGTCGGTATAGAGGGAAAAGATTTGACTGAAATTCGCATTGGTTGCTTGAAAGAGTTTAAACCGATCTTCTTTCGGCTTGGAAAGCGTCTTTTCGTGCGGGAGAACGATCTTCTTCTCAAACTCCTCAAGCCGGCAAAGAGCAATAAATCCCTTCCTCACAACAGCCTTGCCGGAATGATCGTCAAACTGTTGGTGAAGGAGATACAATGCCGATTCACGTTCTCTGATGAGAACGTTTTCCGAAATCCATTTCTTCAAGAACCCGGCTGCAGATGAGTACCGATCCTCTTCCCGTCCAAGAATCAAGCGAACGACGTTATACGGACTTTTCTCATACAGAGCCGTCTGTTGCTCGGGAGAAATAACGTCGTACGGAGGGGCAACAACATCATGGATGTTGACCTTCTTGGGATTATATCGGTAACCTCGAAATGGTCGAATAATCGGCATCGATCAGCTTGGTCTGTGATTCTCGCTTTCCACTGTTGCGTGTCACTCGGAAGTGTAGCCGAGGCGTTTCATCCATTGTTCACTCCTCCTCCACTTCTCTCTCACCTTCACATGAAGCTCAAGGAACACAGGCTTCTGAAGAAACTCTTCGATTTGTTGCCGTGCCTGCTCTCCGACTTTCTTGAGGGCTGATCCCCCTGCCCCAATCAGAATTCCTTTCTGTGAATCTCTTTCAACGATGATATCCGCGGCAATGTATGTTTTTCCTTTTTCTCGCTCCTTAAACTCTGTAATCTCTACAGCCGTCGAATAGGGGATCTCATCACGAAAGCTGTCAAAGATCTTCTCGCGAATGAACTCTGCAACAAAAAAGCGCTCCGGATGCTCGCTGACGATATCGGGCGGATAGAATTGCGGACCCTCAGGGAGATAACGGACAATTGTTTGCAGCAAATCGTCGAGGTTTTCAGCTTTGAGTGCCGATATCGGAACGATTTCGTCGAACACCTTTAGGGCATCGAATGTTGCGATCATCGGCAGGACCTGACTGCGTTCAATGGTGTCCACCTTGTTGAGCACAAGAATGAGCGGCTGGCGGTTTGTTCCCGATTGTTTCTTCAGCACATACTCGTTGACCGCCGCCGGAAGATCCGTACCTTTTCCGACTTCAGTCATCACGAGCACAACGTCGGCATCCTGAAGCGCGGAGAGCGCAGACTGGATCATTTTTTCGTGGAGAAGATACTTCGGCCGCAGGAGTCCGGGTGTATCAAAGAACACAATCTGATAATTCTCCTGCGTCAGGATTCCCAACACCTTCTGGCGTGTGGTTTGCGGTTTGCTCGTGACAATAGAGATTTTCTGCTTGAGTAGACCATTGAGAAGCGTCGATTTACCGACATTCGGCTCTCCGACGATGGCGACGTAGCCGGCGCGGAAGGGTGTTGGTTGCTCACTCATGTGATAAGAAACAAAAAGCGTTCCGGCATCGGAGTCCGGAACGCTCGAGTACCTCGTAATGCTTGTGGTTGTCTCTCTGAACCGATGCCGGACCTCCATTCGTTCAATTGTCAGATCGCCTCTTCTCCAGATTCTTCAGTGCGGACCCGGATGACGTCCTCCACATTCGACACAAAGATTTTTCCGTCTCCCACCTGTCCCGTCTTCGCCGATTTGATGATCGTGTTCACGATCTGATCGACCATAGAGTCCTTAGCGATGATTTCAATTTTGATTTTCGGAAGGAAATCGATCTTGTACTCTGATCCCCTGTACATCTCTGTATGTCCCTTTTGCCTTCCGTACCCCTTCACTTCCGTTAATGTCATTCCGCGAACGCCGATTTCGGAAAGGGCCTCGCGCACATCGTCCAGCTTGAATGGCCGAATCACCGCCTCAATTTTTTTCATAAGGAAAGATGTTGACGCGTGTCAAGCCCCGTGGCAGTTTTTGTATTTCTTCCCGCTGCCGCAGGGACAGGGATCGTTTCTCCCCACTTTTTCTCCGACGCGAATTGGCTGCAGCTTTTGTTGTTGGCGAGGGGCATTCGGCGCATATTGGGGGCCAGCGGAAGCCGGCACCGGCTCCCGAGGGACGCTGAAGCCGGTTCCCAAGGCCGACTCGTGCGTAAGAACCATATCTTCGCGCCGAAGCGAGCGACGGCCCCGTTGAACCGGCATCTGTTCAGGACGTTCGGGGAAGAGCTTGAAGACCATTCCCAAGGTCTCATCCGCAATCTGATCCATCAGCTCCATGAACATCTTAAATGCCTCGGTCTTGTATTCGACCAGCGGATCCTTTTGTCCATATCCCCGAAGGTGAATACCCTCCTTCAGATCGTCCATCTCACGGAGGTGGTCCCGCCATTTCGTATCAATGACTTGAAGCGTCGCCATACGCTCCAACGTCGCCATCATGTCCGCGCCGATGTTCTCTTCCTTGCGCTTGTAGAACTCTTCAGACGCCTTGACGATTGCATCCGCGACTCCATCCTCTCCCAGCGACTGGAACTCTTCGGGTGTCAGATTCAACTCAACGAGAAATCGCGTGCGAACTTCGTTCTTCAGACCCTCGAGATCTCCTTCAGGGTAGAACTGCTGAGACAACTTCGTTGCCACATCGCGGACCATGTCAAAGATATCGTCGCGCAGCCTTTCACCCAGGAGCGCATGACGGCGCCGCGAATAAATCACTTCACGCTGCTGGTTCATGACGTTATCATACTCCAGCAGTCGCTTTCGGATACCGAAATTGTTTTCTTCGACTTTCTTTTGCGCCCGCTCGACGGACCGAGTAATCATCGGATGTTGAATGACTTCGCCTTCCTGGAGCCCCATCCGTTCCATGATGCGCGCAATCCTCTCGCTCCCGAAGAGACGCATCAGGTCGTCTTCAAGAGAAAGAAAGAATCTCGAAGATCCCGGATCGCCCTGGCGACCCGCGCGCCCTCGCAACTGGCGATCGATACGGCGCGACTCGTGCCGTTCGGTGCCGACAATGTGCAACCCCCCTGCTTCCTTCACTCCAGGACCAAGCTTGATATCGGTTCCGCGGCCGGCCATGTTTGTTGCAATAGTGACGACGCCGGGTAATCCGGCATGCGCGACAATCTCCGCTTCCCTCTGATGTTGCTTGGCGTTCAAAACATTATGCGGAATCCCCTTCCGCTTGAGCATGCGACTGATCGTCTCGGAAACCTCGACACTTGTGGTTCCGACGAGCACGGGGCGATTGATTGCCCGCATTTGCTCAATCTCCTTGATGACGGCATTATACTTCTCGCGCTTGGTCTTGTAGATATGGTCGTCGTAGTCGATCCGAATCATCGGCTTGTTTGTCGGGATGACCACAACATCCAGCTTGTAAATCTCGAAGAACTCTGATGCCTCGGTTTCCGCCGTGCCGGTCATGCCGGCCAACTTCTTGTACATGCGGAAGTAGTTCTGCAGCGTAATCGTGGCAAGCGTCTGCGTATCCCGCTCAACCTTCACTCCCTCCTTCGCTTCAATGGCCTGGTGGAGTCCCTCTGAGTAGCGTCGACCCGGCAACAAACGACCGGTAAACTCGTCGACGATCATCACTTTGCCATCTTCCGAAACAACATACTCGTCATCCTTTTCGTAGAGGCAGTATGCCTTCAAGAGTTGAAGGATGGTATGAATCCGGTCACTTCGCTCTGCAAAGAGCTTGTTGACCTCATCCTTTCGGCGCAGTTTCTGCTCAGGAGTCAGCTCGGGGTTATTATCGATGAGACTGTATTCCGTCCCCACATCAGGAATAACAAAGAGCTCTTTGTCATGGCCGGGATAAACCTGTGCGAGGAACTCTCTTCCCTTTTCGGTCAAGTCGATGACATGCGACTTCTCATCAATACTGAAGTACAGCTCATCGTCGATCTCATGCATTCGGGCGGACTGATCACGCAGGTACTCTTTTTCGGTCTCCTGCATGAGGGACTTGTTCGCCGGCTCGGAGAGAATCTTCAGCAGCTTCTTGTTCTTTGGGAGACCGCGATTAGCCCGCAAAAGCAAAACACCGGCTTCTTGTTCCTTTCCCTCGGCAAGAAGTGTCTCCGCATCGGTGACGATCTTAGCCACGAGAGACTTCTGAGCGTTCACGAGCCGCTCGACATACGGCTTCATTTCATTGAATTTGTGGTCTTCAACAGCAACAGGACCGCTGATGATGAGAGGTGTTCGGGCCTCGTCAATCAGCACCGAGTCGACTTCGTCCACAATGGCATAATTGTGCCCGCGTTGAACCATTTCCTCAGCATTGACGACCATGTTGTCGCGCAGATAGTCGAAACCGAACTCGTTATTTGTGCCGTAGGTGATATCCTTTGCGTACTGCGCACGACGCTGGGTGGAATCCATGCTCTGGAGGATGCAGCCGACGGAAAGACCAAGAAATTCGTAGACTTTCCCCATCCATTGGCTGTCCCGGAGAGCCAAGTAATCATTAACAGTGACAATGTGAACACCGCGTCCGGGGAGGGCATTGAGGTAAGTGGGAAGTGTCGCAACGAGCGTCTTTCCTTCACCCGTCGCCATTTCGGCAATCTTCCCCTGGTGAAGGACGATTCCACCCATGAGCTGGACGTCAAATGGAACCATGTCCCAAACAATCTTGTTGCCGGCAACCTCCCACGACTGACCGACCAGTCTCCGGCACGCCTCTTTTACTACCGCAAACGCTTCGGGGAGTAATTCTTGAAGAGCGGACTCGATTGCTTTGTCAAGTTCCTTCTCTAACTCTTCAAGTTGAGCATAAACATTCTCTCGTTCCCCAAAAGGTAATTCCCCTTTCAGAGAATTCTTGAGTTCGACAATCTCCTTCTCGATCTCCTTTGTACTTTCCTTAATGCGCGAACGAAACTCATCGGTCTTGGCACGAAGTTGATCGTCCGTAAGCGCTGCGAGTTTGACACATTCATCGTTGATCCTCTGCACAAGGGGGTACAACTCCCGAATGTCTCGCTCGTGCTTCGAACCGAACAGCTTTCTCAACAATTTCAGCATACTGCCCTTTCGTCACTCACTTTTTGCCAAAAAAATCAGGTGCAATATACCCTTTTTTTGAAGGCCAGTCAAGAAAAGGGCGGCTTGCATTTGAGGTCATTTCAACGAACATTGCATCGTCATCATTCCATTCTGTTCACAAACTCTAATCCTCGACATGAAGACACTCCTCACCTTCGTTGCCGTTTTGCTCATGGTCGGCTGTTCCACATTGAGGGAGTTGGGAATTCAAGAAGATGCAGTTGATAAACTCCGTCGTGACATCGACGCGACCCTCCCAGATTCTCTCTTCACAGCCACGAATGCATCGATTCTCCTGAAGTCGCTGAAAACCGGTGAAGTCCTTTACGAGAGAGGAAGTAAACTCCTCATGCGGCCTGCATCGAACAATAAGTTACTCACGTCGGCGGCAGCGATTGCGACATTTGGCAGGGATTTCAACTTCTGGACAACAGTCTATGTCGATACTCCCATCGTGCAAGGAACGGTGTTTGGAAATCTCTATTTCAAAGGATTCGGCAATCCCGATTTCAAGCTTGCCGACATGGACACGCTCGTGATGCAATTGAAAGCCCGGGGTATTCGAAACGTTATCGGCAGTGTGGTTGCTGATGAATCATACTTCGATGATCTCTCTTTCGGAGAAGGCTGGATGTGGGACGATGAGCCATTCTCGTATCAAGCTGCAATTACGCCGTTAAGCGTGAATGACAACTGTGTGAATGTTTGCGTGATCCCCGGCAAGAATGGTGGGGATTCAGTCGCTGTGATCATTGAACCACGTACGTCGTACGTTTCGTATCTCAACAACGCAAAGACGGTCACGGACACAGTCAGGGTACCCTTAACGGTTTCGCGGATGTTTCAAGAGCGATTGAATATCATCACGATCGAGGGGGAGATGCTTGCAGGCTCAGACACAGTCAAAACCGCCATCACAGTCTGGCAACCAGGCCTGTACGCAGCTCACCTGCTTCACGAGCGGCTCGAGCGCGATACAGTGACGATCCTCGGCGTTCCCACTGTCGGGATGATCTCCGATCGTTCTGTGATCATGGCCGAGCATCAATGGCCAATCGATTCTGTATTGACGAATCTCAACAAAGAAAGCGATAACCTCGCCGCGGAAAACGTGCTGAAAACTCTCGGTGTCGTCACAAGCGGCCAGCCGGGAACAGCCAAAGCAGGCATCCAAGCCGCGAAGGCGATCTTCGCTTCTTTCGGAATCGACACAACGCGCTTCCGGATGGTCGATGGTTCAGGACTTTCATTCTACAACCTTCTCACCGCGGAAATGCTTGTCCAGTTGCTTGAGAGTATCGCGAAACGGCCTGAATTCTTCAGGCGTCTCTACGAGACCTTGCCGATCGCGGGACGAGACGGAACACTAAAAAACAGAATGCGAGGAACACGAGCGGAGGGAAATCTGAGAGCGAAAACAGGAACGATAAGCGGAGTGAGCGCGCTCTCGGGATACGTGAACTCTGCCGATGGGGAACCCCTTGTCTTTTCTCTGCTCATGCAGAACTTTCTTCTCCCCAATCGTTATTACCGCGACGTTCAAGACCGGATAGGGGCTCTTCTGGCAAGCTTCAGTCGGAACGAAAAGAGTGTTGCAGCACCTCCGTAGTTGCTTCTCCCTCAAGTTTTCTCTAAGTTGACACCGCTCATGAGTGCACGATATCCTTTTCTCCTTCTGCTCACGCTCATTTCATGCGATACCGACAGAAAGGAGCCGCAACCACTCCCTGAAACCAAGGCAGAGTCTGCGACAGTAGCAGTACCTGATTTCGACGGCTCCGCAGCCTTTCGGTATCTTCTCGCGCAGACGAAGTTCGGGCCGCGGAATCCGGGGTCGATGGGGCACAGTGCTTGCTTGAAGTACCTCCAGACCGAGCTTTCGAAATTTGCCGATACAGTCATCATTCAGAGATTCACCGCGAGGGACGGCAAAGGGGATTCCCATCAGATGGCGAACGTGATCGCCTCGTTCAATCGAGAATCCAAGGAGCGGATTCTCCTCAGCGCGCATTGGGACACGCGCCCATGGGCTGATCAGGATCCGAATCCGGCCAACCGCACAAAGCCGATCCTTGGCGCGAACGACGGAGCAAGCGGAGTTGCAGTGTTGCTTCAACTTGCGTCGATCTTCAAATCGAATCCCCCTCCTGTCGGAATCGACATCGTTCTCTTTGACGGAGAAGATCTCGGGATCAGCGGAAACACGGAGTTCTTCTCGCTGGGGTCGAAATACTTTGCGGCAAACAAACCGGCCGGCTTTCAAGTCCGGTTCGGAATCAACATCGACATGGTCGGAGACAAGAATCTCCACATCCAGAGGGAGCGCTATTCCGACCGATATGCGCCTGAAGTGAACGACCTCGTTTTTGGCGCCGCAAAGGAGCTCGGCCTCACCCAGCTTGAGAACGTGGCCGGCGAAGAAATCTACGACGATCACATTCCTCTGAATCTCGCCGGAATCCGGGCAGTCGATTTGATCGATTTCAACTATCCCGATGCGTCGAACAAATACTGGCACACGTTGGAAGACACTCCGGACAAATGCAGCAGGGAGAGCTTAGCAGCAATCGGAAAGGTTCTCTTAAGGGTGATCTATGCAAAAGCAGCTACTTTTTAGAGATACTGCGAGACCGGGTCACGGGAGCGGCGGATTCACGCTTCACGAGATGCTTCGAGTTCTTGTTCCCGGCTTTTACTTCTCGACACTTCTCGCTCTTTTCTACTTCAGTTTCCTCCATAAATTCTTTCCTTCGGATGTTGCACATTCGTATGACGTCATCCTATTTATCTTCGCCATGATTGTTTCCGGACTGACGATGTACGCAAAGGAATCGCCGAAACGCCGGCGTGCTTTCATCCAGAACCAGCCGAGCCAATTTCTCCTCGAGCGATCACGCACGATGAAATCCGGCAATCCACTCTCCGATGACGACGCGCGCCGACTCTATTTCTATATTCTGAATAACCACATGCCTGCGGCCTTTCACGAGAAGATCTTCTTCTTCGGAACGGTCTACCACATCATGGTTCTCATTCGTCGCACATCGTTCTGGTTCGGTCTTGTCTGTTTCGTCGCCCTCGGATTGGAGATTTCCCAAGGGGCATCATTGGCAGACATGCAGGGACTTGCCATCGTCACGATAGCCATTCTGTTCATCTATGTTCTCAATGTCCGATACAACAAGGCCGACCGGAAGATGCAAGAGAACTATCAGGACCAAATCTTCTGGTTGGAAATGAACCGAGAGCTTGTCGAAGAACTCATCAGAACATTTCGCTCTACCGGCAGGTGAAGTTGATCATGGCAACCCCAAAACGATGGAAAGAGATCGTCTTTTATCTCTCGGAACCGTATCAGGACCTTCTCATCGGGCAGCTCGGCCTAATGGGGTTCCAAGGATTCCAGCAAGAAGAAGAGACACTTTCTGCCTTCATTGATGGGAAGAAATGGAATCGAGAAAAGGAGGAAGAACTCGTCAGTCAGCTTGGGAGATTCAGGAGGGAATTTCCGGAAACACCGGTTCAATTCACGACCAAAGACATAAAAGAAGAAAACTGGAATCTGCGCTGGGAACGCTCTACCGGCATTGTCGAAGCCACGAACCGCATCATTATCAAACCCAGTTGGGCAAAGCTTCGTGTAAAAGATAGGGGAAAAATTGTGATTCATATCGATCCCAAAATGTCTTTTGGAACGGGCCACCATGCCACAACACGTCTCTGCCTCGAGCTCCTCGAGCGCTATCTTCAACCGACAATGAGAGTGCTCGACTTTGGAGCAGGCACGGGAATTCTCTCTATCGCTGCCGTTAAGCTGGGAGCTTCTCAGGCCGTTGCGGTCGACAACGACCCATGGTCGATCACCAATGCCCGCGAGAACATTGACCGAAACAACGTGGAAAGGATGATTAAACTCCTTTCGCTTGAGAAGCCGACAGAACGACTGGGCACGTTTGATATTGTTGTTGCCAACATCGATCTCCCGACAATCAAAAGCCTGCTCGATGATTTCCTTCAGAGAGTCAAAGCCAACGGATTCATCCTGCTCTCCGGTCTTCTGCAAACGGACCTCGCCTCTTTCATGGATTTCATTGAGGGAAAGGGGGTTGTTCCGATTGAAGTCCTCGCCGAAGATGAGTGGGCAGCCATCGCCCTGACAGCACCCTATGCGCATAGCCGCAATTGACATAGGCACGAATACGATTCTCATGCTCGTGGCGGATTGCACCGATCCCACGCAACTGAGGGTGCTTCGGGATGAACATGTGATTGCGCGTCTGGGAAAGGGTGTGGACGATTCGAAGCGGCTCACTTCGGAGGCGGTTAACCGGACTCTCCAGTATCTTTCGGGCTACAAACTCATTGCGGAGAAAGAGGGGGCAGAAAGAATCGTCACCTGCGGTACAAGCGCTCTACGAGATGCCGAGAATCGGGATGAGTTCGTCGCCACCGTCCGGGATCAAATCGGACTTGAAGTTGAAATCCTGAAGGGAAATGAAGAGGCGGAGCTAACCTATCTCGGCGCCGTCTCCAACTATGTCAAATCGCCGAAAGATGCTTTTGTTGTCCTGGACATCGGGGGTGGAAGCACCGAGGTAACTCAGGGAGAAGGCTTCAAGGTTCGCTCACGGCGGAGCTTCGACATCGGCAGCGTTCGCCTCACGGAGCGAATTCTCCGAACCTCCCCTCCAACGATCGAGGCACTCCACGCAACAAAAAGTCTGATCCAAAAAGAGTTCAGCGACCATGAAATCGACATTGCCCAAGCGAAGCTGATCGGTGTGGCAGGAACGCTCACGACGCTCGCCGCACTTGACTTGCAACTCGCGTCGTTCGATCGGGAAAAAGTCGGTGGTCATGTTCTGACACTCGACCGGGTTCGCTCAATGTTTGAAGAACTGAGCAGGAAAACCCGAGCCGAGATCGAAGCCTATCCACAGATCCTTCCAGGGCGGGCGGACATTATCGTGGCCGGTGTCTTCATTCTCCTCGAGGTCCTGCAACTGATTGGCGCAAAGGCAATTACGGTGAGTGATCGAGGGTTGAGGTATGGAATGGTTTTGAGGGAGTTGGAACGAGGGAGTTAGGGCGAGGTCTCTGTCTCCTCTTTACACCGATCTGGTGAGCGACAATCTGCGTGCCGGCCGATCGTGCTCCTACACTGTTTTCGCTACACTGGTCCGGCGCTTGCGGGCATGCGCTACAACTTCCCGGAGAGCCTCGACGGCATACGCAATATCCTCGTCGGTAGTCCACCGCCCCATCGAAAAACGAATTGAAGCGCGGGCAGTCTTATGGTCACGTCCGAGGGCGAGTAGCACATGTGAAGGCTGGAGTGAACCTGACGTGCACGCAGACCCGCTCGTTACGGCCACGCCACGCAAATCCATCCCCATAATTAATGCGTCGCCGTCAATCTCCGTTACCTTCGAATCAAACGAGATGTTCAGGATTCCGTTCAATGATCGCGTTGGATGACCATTAACAAGAATCCCGTCAAACTCCGCAAGCAGAAGCTGTCTTAGTCGTTCCTTCAATTCCCCTATCCGGCTCTGTTCGGACTCAAACCCAGCACAGAGCTCTACTGCCTTGGCGAATCCCACGGCAAAGGCCACATTCTCGGTTCCAGCCCGTCTGTTGCTCTCTTGTGTTCCGCCCTGCAGCAAAGCATCGATGTTCGTCCCTTTTCTGATGTAAATCGCCCCGACGCCCTTTGGACCGTAGATCTTGTGAGCGGTAATCGAAAGGAGATCCACACCAAGCTCATCTGCTCGGACCGGGACCTTTCCCAGCGTTTGCACTGCATCCGTATGAACCGCTACCCCCTTTGCATGTGCAATCTCCACAATCTCCTTGATCGGTTGAATTGTTCCGATTTCGTTGTTCGCATGCATTGCTGAGACAAGGGCAGTTGTCGGCTTCAACGCCCTTCGTACACTTTCCGGATCAAGCAATCCGTCGGAGTCAACCGGAAGAATTTCGACATCACAACCGATTTCCCTGAGTGATTCTGCCGGCTCGAGCACGGAATGATGTTCGATTGCGCTGATAATGATGTGATTCTTGCCGCTCTTCAAAGCCTGCTGCGCGACGCCTTTAAGCGCGTAATTGTTCGACTCGGTTCCGCCGCTCGTAAAAACCAGCTCGGCCGGACTTGCACCGATGGCTCTGGCGATACGCTCACGCGCCTCCTCCAGCGCAAACCGCGCCTCTCTTCCAAACCGATGGACGGAGGAAGGATTGCCGTAGGTGGAGTTCCAGAATGGCAACATTACCTCCACAACACGGGGGTCAACCGGCGTTGTGGCGCTGTAATCGAGATACACTGTTTTCATACCAATTGAAATATACGGCGGAGTGGGTGGAGAATCAAACGGGGGAAGAAGCAGTGAAGAGTGAGATCGTGCGCCTATCTCATCATTCCGCGACGGCGTTCTTGCTGCATTTCACGCATGAGTTCCCGGAGATTCTGGTAGAAGCGTCGCTCGAAGATTAAGTATTCGGCGATCTGTTTCGTCGAAAGGATACTCTTGAGTTCGGACAGAAAGCGCTCACGTTCCTTCACGCCATCATGACCCAGATCGACAAGTGACTTAAAGACCTTCTCATAGTCGGCATCCGAGGAGTTCCTTCGCCGATACGCTTCAAGCTCATCGATGAGTGAATCTCGTTTCATACCGATCGAGCGCAGTTGCTCCTGGTGCTTGTTATAGCGCGCAAAGAACCGCAACGATGTCTCCTCGTCAAGTCGCAAGGCCTCCATCATGCGAATTTTTTTGTATTGTTCAAGACGCTCAGCTGCAGGACCTCGAAGCGGCAAAGGTTCTTGCGCGAGCAACGGTATCGTCATCATACTCAACAGAGCGAGAAGGAGTCTCATAAGATTTCCTTTTTGTTGAGGCGCTCTATCAAAACGTCCAGATCGTGATCACTTAAATCCGATACGAGCAACTGTTGCGATCCCACGGTCGGGTCAAACGTTTCCAGAAGAGCAATTTCTCCCATCAGATCATTGACGATCCTTGTTGTGAGAGTCTTTTCCGAAACGACGTTCTCGACCGCGCGCTGGCCTCCGTTCCACAATCGAAACAGCTCGTCCTCCTCCACCGCCTCAAGCACCTCTTCAGCTTCTAACCGGGCAACAGTACTCTTCAGATCTCCATCGATGTGGGAGCGGAACATCTGCAGTGCCGCAACACCAAGGACAAGGGCAGCCGTCGCCGGAACAAGAATTCTCCCAACCAACGGCTTTGCAAATATCTGTGTCCATCGCGGCTTTTCTAATCGCTCCCGCACCCGTGGGAGGATCGTCTGGAAATACCCCGGAGGAGGATGAGGCAGGCTTAACCGATCCAATTCTCCAAGGAGAACCCGCATCTTTCGTTCTTCTGCCTGACACGCGAGGCACTCAGAAAGATGAGTGCGGACATTTGCACTCATCTTGGCATCCAACTTCCCCCTGATTAAATCCGGAAGCTGGAAGCTAACGTGGTTTGTTTGCTCGTTTGACATACTCTTCAATCTTCTTCACAGCGTGGAAGTAGTTCGCTTTCAATCCGCCGACTGAGGTCTTCAAGATGACCGCAATTTCCTCATAAGGTAATTCGTCGTAATACCGCAACACGAACACCGCTCGTTGCTTTTCGGGCAGCGTTGCTATGGCCTCCTCGATGAGACGCTGATGCTCTTCCCTCTCAACTTGCTCGTCCGGCTGTTCAGATTGTGTATCTTCCGTGGCGAAGAGTTCGTCAAGCCGAAGGAAGTCTCCAATCCGTTTTCTGCGGATCGCATTGAGAGCAAGGTTGACGGTAATGCGATAAAGCCAGGTGTAGACACCCGACTCGCCGCGAAATTCTTTGAGGGCGGTGTAAGCCTTCGTGAAGACCTCTTGTACAACATCATCCGCATCGTCGTGGTTACCAACGAACCTCCGCGCGGTCCAATACACCTTTTCTTGGTACCGCTGAACCAATATGTTGAAGGCAAGCTCATCGCCATCGTGAAATCGCTTCAGCAGCTCGGCGTCTGTCTGTTCATTCATTCACGCTCGGAAGACGGCACATCGATTGGACAAGAGGGAAGGAAATAAGGTTTAACTCAAACGCAAGGCGAACAGTCGCTAATTTGACAATCGTTTCAGCACCATCAGTGTAAGATCGTCCGATTGAGCCTCGCCGGAGGTGAAGCTGTGGACATCGGAAATGATCGACTCTCTGACTTGTGAGGCCGGCATTGTCAGGGCCTTTTCCACACACCGGCGGAAACGCTCCTCACCATACTCCTGCAATGACTTGTTCATCGCCTCGGTAACGCCATCGGTGTACATGACCAGCAAGTCGCCCGGTTTGAGCTCCACCGAGCGCGTCTCATAGTCGACCGCGTCAAACATGCCAAGCGGCATCCCGCCGGATTCAAGCATCTCCATGGACGACCGATGCGGGCCTGCAAGAAACGGGAAATTGTGACCGGCATTGACAAACGTGAACGTGTCGTTCTTGGGGTCGAGGACGGAAATGAAGAACGTGATGTACCGTTCGGGTGTCGTGTTCCGGTGAACAAGGACGTTCAATTTCTTCACCAGCTCGGGGAGACTCATTTCTGTCTGGATGTAGGCATGGAGAGAGGCGTGGAGCGTAGAGACAAGGAGCGAGGCGGGGATGCCTTTACCGGAAACGTCGGCGACGACGAATGCGTACCGACCTTCCGGCAAGGGAATGATATCATAGAAATCCCCCCCGATGGTGTGGCATGGTACGGCCGTGGCGTCGAGATCGTAGCGGGGGATGTTCGGAAGTTCTTTCGGAAGGAGTTTTTGCTGAATGGAGGCCGCAATGCCGATTTCCTTCTCTACCAATTCTTTCTCAAGGATTTCCTGGTGCAGCCAAGCATTCTCGATTGCAAGAGCGACATGATCGGAGAAGGCTTTGAGGAACAACTCATCCTCACGATCAAAGACTCCTTTCTTCTTGTTCAGAATCTGGAACACACCGATGACCTTCCCTTCTCGATTCTTCATCGGCATGCAGAGCATCGTCTTTGTCTGATAGCCCGATTGAATATCAAAGCCGGAAAAAAATCGTTTGTCCTTCCAGGCATCCTCCAGATTGATCGTCTTGCCTGTTTTTGCGACGTGACCGGCGATTCCGGTACCTAACGGGAGCCGGATTTCGACCAGCTCCTTGCCTTTCACCACACGGGACCAGAGCTCCTTCTTTGCATGATCGATCAAGTAGATCGTTCCTCGATCGGCGTTCATGTTCTTCGTTGTTAACTCGAGGATGATGCGGAGGAGTTTGTCGAGGTCGAGGGTGGTGTTGAGAAGCTTCGAGGCCTCGATCAGCGAGATGAGCCGCCGAACGTCGTGCTTCCCATTCTTTGCGAACGTAACGGCCTTGTTCCGGACTTTAGCCATGATCAATCAAGAATAAGCGCGGATAGTATAAAGGAATTCAGAGTGAATTGCAACCGGCAGATTTACGTGGGAATCTCATACTTTCATCCTGATTCTTCAACGCGGAGGCCTGCCGGACAGGCAACTGCAAAGAACGCAGAGAATCGCAGAGGATGAAACTCTTCCAAACTCCTCGAAGCCTTTTCCTCGGCGAACTCTTTTTTCCTCTGCGCCTCTACGTTTGACTTCAGGGCCGCATTGCTGGTCTGCCACGAATCTACTGGAATCCGTAAGAGATATTGACGACCAACTCTATTTCATTCGTTCGGTTTGCTAGCGGATTTGCCTGATCCTTGACCGAATAGCGCCTCGCCTTTACATCCAGAAACCCATCACGAACAAACTGATAGCGGCCGTAGAGTCCGATCGAACGCTCTTCACGCAGAGGACCGTACAAGAATTCCTTTGATGGAAGCAAATATTGAAACGCAACATCGTCACGTCCGCCTTTGCGATACACCTCAAAGAGTGCCCCTGCGCGAATTGCACGAATCGGAGTATAGCGAAGATCGATGGAGAGATTGTCCGCGTTCTGCCCTATCCAATGCCCCAGATCATAACCGTTATTTGCAAAAGTCGCTGATGGATATTTGTGGGAGTACACCCAAGGATTCAGCCGTGAGTATTCAAACAGCGTCTCGAGATTCTCGAATGGGAGATCGTACAGCTGAAGCGTTGCAGAGTAGCCAACCTGATTCCTTGCCCGATCTCGATTGAGCAAATCGTCGGTGCTCACCTCGTCGATGAACAGCGTAGCTGAAACATTGACATTGGGAATCACGTTCAGATCGATGCTTCCGAACAACTGCGCGTTGTCGGTGTCTCGATTGTAGTGTTCAGCCGATTTGAAAAACATGATCGGAACGAGATAGATCAATTGTGGTCCCTTATCACTATACACCATCGATTCGCCCAGCGATATGTCAATACCGCGAGCGACAGTGAACTCAATTTGATGGGCAGCGAGGTATTTCTGACGGTAAACCGGCCGGAAGAAATCGATCATGGATGATGAACCGGCATGATACGAGCGGACGGAATCGAGAACATTGGAATTGAGATCGGCATGAAGATACGTGAAATCCATCCAGCTCGTAAGCGGTACGCGTATTTTGAGCTGCGGATACGACGGCGGCTTGGTGGAGAGAATAATATTGCCCCTACGCCCGGATCCCCACACATTATGCATCTTTTCAAGCGACAGCTCGAAGTTCCCCGCCTGATAGGTGAACTGAGCATCTGTTGCGTTGTATTCCAGAACATCGCCATAAGCGCGCGCTGTTACTGTGCCGGTTTCTGGAGTGTGCTCGCGGTTCACGTTCACCAAAGCTCCCTTCTCGCGGCCGTCACTAAACTGGAAAAAGAATCCGACATTTCTGAACGCGTACCCGTACGTCCTGATCCCTATCTTCTGATACCGTGCGGAGCGGTCACCCGATTTTCCGTACCCAAATCCCAGGACAGGGTCGATGTTCATGATCCCATCGAGAAGATCGAACGAAACGATGTGGCTTCGAACTTCAGTGGGTTGCGGATCACCAGCCAGTAAAAGCCACTCGTATGTGAACTCGCCTTTAAAGAACTCGAAATGTGCCCTCTCGACGCTTGTCATCTTGTCGACGACAGATTCAAGCTTCCGAAGATGCCCGGTAATCACCTTTCGCGAGAGTGGCTTAGCGCCATCACGATACTCTTCCAACAAGCCGCGACTCTCCATTCGCGAGAGAAAGCCGTACACCTCGTGTGTTGGAGGAAGATAAATGACCTGAGAGACCGCTCTGTGTGGAACAAGGCTGGAGCAGAGGACAAGAACGAGTACCGATGGTTGAATCGTTTTCAGCAACAGACAGGACAGAAAGCGCACGAAAACCTCCTCGATGCATCATCGTTATCGCACTTTTGCGAGTTTCTGAATCACCTCCTCATTCTTCTCTCCGAGACGCATAACAAGTTTGTAAAAATAGACGCCATTTGCAAGCTCATCCCCTTCTGCATCGCGACCGTTCCATCGAACCTGATTGAAGCCGAACCTCAAGCTCGATTGGGGCAACGTTATCTGATGAATGAGTCTCCCTGATACGGAATAGATCTTAATCAGCAGTTCTTCGGGCAACGTTGAGCCGACAATGTTAAACGTGAAATCGGTTTCACGAGAGAATGGGTTCGGGATATTCACGACGTTGAGCAGTCGCGATTCCGTCTCAACGCGAAAACGAATCTCTTGTGCCGCCGTATCCGCCAGATTGCCTGTGGCATCCTGAACCTGAATCGAAAGCCGATGTTCTCCTTTCGCAAGCCGCGGCCGATACACCACCAAAGCCTTCTCGGGTCCCGACCGGCTTTCAAAAAGACTATCGGGAGACGATCCCAGCGCAATGCGGCGATCGTTCAGTCGGAGGGTGACGGAGTTCGGACTGGTAATGGGAAGTGGGCTATTATCATACAGAACTACACGGATTTCGGGATTTGTCGAGACGTAGTCTCCGCTGATGATCCGAACGCCGTTGAAGGTGACATCGATCGATGGCCGTGCCGTATCCCTGAGCACCGTTGCACTCATCGAAACAACGTTGTTGGTCTTAATCTGCTCGACAATCCGATTGTCAGGATCGATTTGGATGACAAAGGTTTGCCGACCTGATCGACCTACGGTAGAATAATCCGCACCGACCGTCACCGAGCTTCCCGCCGGCAACATTGGAATGAGGACCTGAGAAAAAGGGACCAGCTGGTTATTCACCAACGAATTCACCACAACCTTCACGCTATCTGCCTGAATACTGCCGATATTGTGCACTCCAATCTGGAGACGGAGCGGCTCCCCTTCGAGAACAGAGTCCGACACCACGCGCATGGTCTGATAATTTGCCACAAGCTCGGCGGGTGGAGTGAAATCCAGGCGCCAGCTGGACAACTCAGGCGAGAGTCCTGCGGAGTCGCTTCGCAACACCGCCTCAAGTTGAACCCACTGAACACTCCTCGTCAGTAACCTCAGCACAGAATCTCGTGAGATCGTGACACCGCGAATTGTGTCTCGAGAGCCATCAGTGAAGATTCGAATCAGATTCAGATCCACGTGCGTGGCCAATTGAGTGTCGACGACCATGGCAAAATCATTCCATCCGGAGGCAGGACCAATCGGCGGCGTAAGCATCCTCCCTTCGATGCTTTTCGCATGAAGAGTATCTCGCACGGTTACGGGGACGCTCGGCGAACCGACAGCCTCCGGGACGGAGCCTATTGTTGCTCCCTTCGTTCCGCTTATCGCCCATGATGTCCGATAGACAACCGATCTAATCATCGAGCTTCCAACGGACTCCATTGCCCGATTCACTCTCTCCGTCTTATTAATTCCTCCCTCATCGGAAATACCGATCGCCACTTTCCTACCGGGTGTAATCGATTCAAGAAACTGAATCAACGGCTCTGCGCGCATGGTATCAGCGGCGCCTGTGGGACCATGGAGGTCAAAAACTGCAAACGATTCAAGCCGGCCGGAGTACTGATTGACAACAGCTACGTTATATCCACGGCCCGAAAGTCCCTGCGACACATTCACTCCATCTACTCTTACAATTGCTTCAGCCCCTCCCGGAACCTCAAAACCGGCTGAGTACACCTCCAGGGGAATGACTTTCGATTGCAACCGAACCTGGTTGGCGACGGCTAATTGATTGAGCGAGTTCCTAGTAAACAGCGGAGCGCGATCCTGAAGCCACCTGGTGTTCAAGGTATTCCTTGTGATAAAGAAGCTGGAGCTCCATCCAGTAGAATCGCCGCGATCAACCAAGCGAGCTCGCCAGTAATAGAGCTTGTTATTCTGCAAAACAGCTGGCAGGACATTTCGTTGAGTCGTTACCGTACCAAGGGACACGTCTGTGTAACGAATCGGATTAGTGAACGATTCTGATGTATCTATTTCAAACATGGCTTTCCAAGTTGCGGTAGCCGGAATGTTTGGATTATGAATGACTAACCTCACGCTGTCCGGATGAACGGCAGCAGAGGAAAACGGCGCTAAGGTCTGAAGTTGACCTGAGGTAACAAAGAACGTCACCTCTGCAAAGTTATTCGCTTCTGAGGCCTCCTCAATTCTGTTTTCGGCGTCTATTGTTATTTGCAGTGTGTGAGACCCGCCTCTGATAAACGTCGGTTCGGAAATCGAAATCGTATCGGCAAGAGCAAATGCTTTACGTTTCAGCACAGGAAGAACCGACACTGTTTCCTCGTGGAAATGCGTTATCCGAACATCGAGCGAATCGTTTGCCAACAGTCCAACATTTGCTATCGGAATGCGAATATTCACTTCGCGGTCGGCTTCGCTCGGTTGAGGAGGGTCAACACTTACGGTATTCGTTGAGACGGCAAAATCAGGCCTCTTCCCCACCGCAAGGACTGTAGCCGGATCTCCCAAAAGGGTCATCTGCTGCAATGCCTGTTGGCTAATAATGCCGGGCGCTCCCAATCCACGCAGGTACACTTTCGCTCCAAGGAGCAGTGTGCCGACTTCTCGTACTGTGTCTGCAGACATTTGATTGAAAAGGCGAGTGGCTATTGTCCGCAGGGGTGATTCATAACCGAATCCACTGCTCCCCATGTACGCGACGGCTCCCCCATCTGAAGCAAAGAGGAGTTTTTCGGCAAATGACTCAATCGCCGGCTCGGCAAATCGAACTGTACTGCAACTGATATCGGTAACAAGATGCCGCTTGCCTTCCTTATTGATCAATTGATCCGCACGTGTCAGTCCATTCCCCCAAAAATCCGTCCCCGCATGTCCGTAGAAATTGATCCACACTGCTCCGTCATTAAGAATTCGCTTCACTTCCTCCGTCTGTTCGAAATCAACAACCGGGGAGGTTTTGTACATACGCACGGGTTGACCGGCAACCGGGGACGGGATTATCGACTGACTTATGAGCGTCTCCGAAAAACCGCTGAATCGCAATGTCTCTACTGAATCGAAGCCATAGGCCATAAACAGAAACCTTTTGTTCCAAGGACTGAGCGGATCGGCCTCATACCGGATGATCATATCGACAAACGATGCTGCTTGGGGTGCACTTGCTGCGGGGATCCTCCCAACTTTCTTTTCCGGAAGGAAAGGGTCATTCACTGCCGAGACCAACCATGCATCGGAAACGGGATTGCCTAACGATGGAACAAGATTTCTCCTTCCGGTTTGCAGTCGATTCTTGTAGTCCCAGTTTGCGTCACCAAAAAGCACTACAGTAGCCGGCTTTGGTGGATTCCAGAGTGTGTCAACTGCCAACAGGAATCGCCGCAACGCAAACGGGTCGAACATTCCGAAGTTGAATTCGTCGTAGATGTCTTCTACGGAGACGACCTTTACCCTTCCGATCCCTTTTTGCCCACGATAGGTCGCCAGTCTACCGGCCTCGGTCATCAGCTCCATGGCTGTTATCACGAGATAATCAGCACCAGATGTTTGGTTTCTCAGATTAGCAAAGGACTTTCGAGAAAGCCGTTCAGGCAACCGTTTCTTCGATTCAGCGACCAAGAGATATTGTTTTCCAGATCGTAGTGTGTCGGTAAAGGACAATGAAAAAGGAGCCGAGCTACCGGTTAAGGTCCCAACAAATACTTTGTCAATACCACTCGACTCGTCTATCCGATAAGCGGAAATACCTGAAGTACTGAATCCCTCGACCTGAAACAGCGCAACCTGTCCCGCATTTCCCTGCGGGGAGGTAATCAGCAATGTGTCGTTGACTGCGCGTAGAGTTTTCAGGGCAACAACCTCGATCCAATCGACAAACACTTCATTGATCGACGCCGACGTCGGATTCGAGCGAACAGCAATGGAGTTCGAACCTTCGACAAAGAGCGTGGACGATGCAGTTAAGGAGAACACCGTGTCGCGCGAATCAAGAAACTGAATGTTTCCGATCATTGTACCGTTGACAAGAAGGTCGATGCTATGGGTTCCTTGCGGACTGTTCCTCACCGGACTGTGCAATCGCCCCTTGATGAGATAGTTCGGATTCCCTGTCTTATAGAAGTTCTGAGAAACGAAGGACATCGCAGCCGTCTGATTCGCCAGCAGCTTTTTCCAGTACCACCCTTCGCCCGGAACTTTGTCAGATTGATTGTTGGCGGGTAGTCCTCCGTTTCCAAAGAAATAGAAAGAGTCCTTTTCCATTCTGTATGCGGCCTCGAAGTAAGCAACAACGACATCAGGCGATGCGGCAACAACGGAATCGACAGCCGGCCTTTTCAAACCATTGCCCGAAAAGGTCAGCCAATAGATGCTCGTGTCAGAGAATTCATTTGTTGTGTTCACACTGTCGTAAAGACGCGAGCCGTAGAATTCGAGGTAATCTCCCGGATCGAACGAGCCATCACTTGAACCAGAGATTCGAAACAGAATCGATTTCCCTTTATACCAGAGGTCGGCATTACGGGGATCGGGATTTGACGGCAAACAATTAAGGGCTGCAAGGCGCTCATAAGTGAGCTTATAGATTCCGTCGTCTGCAAGTGCGATTCTGACATACTCTGCCGACGGATTGAACCACAAGGCGGTGGAGTCCTGCCTTACTGCACTCTCAGCGCTGAACTGCGGCATCGACCGCCAGGTTCTCGATTGATCATAGTTCACAATAGCCGACCTATAGATCGACTCGAATGATTCATCGTGAATTGCAGAGCCATATGTTTGGACGTCGTCGAACGTTATGCGAATCTTGATGAATGTGTATCTCCGGAGAACCTTTCGCTCCGGATCATACTCGTACGGTCGAAATTCGACCGAAGCAACTCTCTGATATCGCCACCACTGCGGCGAGCCGAGCGTGACCAGACGTTGCTTTTCTTCCGTCAGACGAGGAGGGATACTCCAATCGAACACTTTCTTGAAAGGTTGCTCAGGATCTTCTGTAATCACAAGCGCAGGATTCGGAGCAATGCGAATATCCCTCATCTCTTCAACCTGTTGTTCCAGAATAGAGACTCTCGCTGTTCCTGTCGACGGCAGTGCAATCATAAATGATTCGGAAGGAAGACTAACCTGTCCCGGCTCGAAACCACTTTGCATTTCGACTTGCGGAAAGTAGGTATAGAGTCGACCTTCATTCGACAATCGCTCGGTATGAGCAACGCCGGGTCTGTAGAGGAGGATCAACTCGTTGTGTGTGGAAGAGAGGGGAACGAGTGTTCCTTGCGCACGGAGGGAAAAAGGAAGCGCTATAACGAGAAGCGTAAAGAACGCGGGAGAATATGCTCTGCAAATCATCACAGGTGCGCGCTCGCTAAGTAGTTGATTTACCGCAGAGATCTGTAATAAGTACGAAAGCCATCGAAAACACCTGAAAACATGAACAAGGCATCCTTTAATGAGAGCTCAAACTTCATCGATTGTTTTATCGAGCGGAGGAAACAGAAGGGAATGACGAAGAACAGGCAGAAGCGATGTCGGTTTTTGAGAAAGTAATAGATTTCGTTATGGTGAAAGTCTCGATAATACTGCGCGGGATTTCGCCGCCGAGAATCTGCATTTCCCCCCCATTGGGGAAAATGTTCGGCAGTGGATCGGTTCGTGAAAAGCAGTTTATAGCCAAGGCCAGAAATTCGCGAAGAGATATCCGGTTCCTCAAATACGGAAGTTCCTCGGAATAACGAGTCGAAGTATCCAATCTCCTGAAGAATGGTCCGTTTAATGGACATATTTCCCCCCACCAACGTTCCCACAAACTGCTCTGTATCTGCAGAGAATCTGTCGATCACTTTCCCATAGAAAAGAACTTTACATATTGTTTTGTTCGGCTGCGAAGCCACCTCACGATCTAAAGTACGGCATGAGACTCCCCCGATGGACGGGTCACGATGTTTCTCGACGTGGGTAGCGATGAGATCCGGGCTGAGAACAATGTCATCATCACAAAACATGACGATCTCCCCTTTTGCCCGGGAGATGCCGCGGTTCTTTGCAAGCGATCGATTCCTTGCTTTCTGTCGCAAAATGGTCAGATTCGGAACGCCCGGTGCTGAGCCGGCAGAAGAGTTCACACTTTGATCTACCACAATAACCTCAATGTTCCGATACGTCTGCTGTTTCAAAGATTCCAGACACCGATCAAGCTGCTGAGGGCGATCATACGTTGGAATAATAACAGAAACGAGTGGGTCACCCTTGCTGGACCCAGTCGTCATAGCGCGATTCTTCTTGAGGGATTCAAGGATCGCAATGGTTCGGGCAATTGAAAACTCGAGTTTTCCCGCCATTTTCTTGCCAAGCGCACTGTGCAACAGATTCAGCATCATGAGTTTAGACGAAGCAACAATTCGGATACACCGACGCAACCAGATCCCCCGTCTTTGAGCATGGCGATGGTAGAAACGGACCATGTTTTTGTAGAATTCGGCGGCGCGTCTAATGGGGACCTTGCCAAAGCTGGCTCCCCCTCCATGAACCACCGAAACAGACGGCACATGGAGCAAACGAAATCCCGCCTTCGTCATGCGGAGCGACAGATCTGCGTCTTCGAAAAAAAAGGAAAATCCTTCGTCAAGATAACCAACCTCCTCAACAGAGGATCTCCGCATCAGGAAGAAGCAGCCTTCGATATCTGTGACTTGAAAAGCCGGACCGTTTCTCCGAAGCCGCTGATGAATCGTGCGAAGAGTGCCTCGCAGGGCAGACGGAACCAATTCCAAAGCGATTCCTCGGCTAACACTCGTTCGAGAGAATCTCGTCACGTTTTTTCCCGAGAGATCGTCTACTCTGCATGCCACCATACTAACACTCTGATCGGAGTTCATGATGTTCATGAGTTCGGCGAGAGAACCTCGAGAGACAGCAACGTCTGCATTACTGACTACAACGAAGGGGGAATGCCCTTCTCTCAATCCTTTGTTGACAGCTGCCGCATAACCGGAGTTTGCAGGATTCTGAAGCATTCTGATACCGGCGTATCGCGATAGAGCTTCCAATGATCCATCAGCGGATCCTTGATCGACCACAACAATTCTCCCTACCGTAATTCCCTCAGCAAGCAAGGAATCAACGCATCTCAACAAATGATCCCTCGTGTTCCAATTGATGATGACAACGTCGATATCATTGGTCGCGACCATTCACACCTCAGCGAATTCGCTTCATTTCCCCATCCTGGAAGATAAACACTTGCGCGTTGTGAAACAGAGCTTGATCCTTTATTCTCACTTCCCATTCTTGAGGTCTTGTTGTTCCGCCGAGGCGCCGAATCGTTGCCTCAAGCGTCTCATTACTTACCATCTGACCTTCATATAAGAAGATTGGTAATCCTTCGTGAAGGTCTTTCCCCTTCTGATCAACCATAAGATGTTCGTATGGATGACTCGTTCCCAAAGTTACTACAGAGCTATCGATACCAGTTAGATCGTACCATACCTTTTTGCCCAATGTCTCAAAGTCCGACCCAACTACGAAGATTCCAGTAGTCACATTCTCCATTCGCCCAAACGATTTGTGGACAGCATAATGCAATCGAAAAGGCAAAGCCCAAAAAATGAGGACTTGATCCACTCTCTGAGGGTATGTTAGAACAAGAATCGGGGTTTCGTGATTATCTAACCGAGACGTGATTTGCTCAACCAAGTCGGCCTCTAAAGCCGATGCTTGCTTCCACCCCTCGCTGTTCTGTTGCCAGAAGGTTGCGTGCAGAAAGACATATCCACAGAGGAGGATGCAAGCCGCGAACAATACAATTCGAATTGCCTTCCAAATCATTAGCACAACCGGAACAATAGCTAAGATTGCTATCCCAATAGGCAAATACATCAGCCGTTGAGTCTGTATGCCGGTAGCATAAAAGGGGAGCGTCGAAAGGAAGATCATGCAAGCTGCAAAGAGAATTCCCTGCATCGTTTTCCAGCTATCGAGGCGTACTATAAGCAGTGCTAAGAAACAGACCAAGAGAATCGTGAGGAGCGTGAGATGCGGACTCTCCCCTTGAAGAAGAGCATACGCATCCATCGGACTAAACGGGGTCAGAATCAGAAAGAATGGTTTTGCCGCCAGCACCAACAAATCCCTAAGGCCCACCGTGCTCCAATCGAGAGTAGGCTCCTTAACATCGATTACAACAAGTCGAAAACCTGCGTACACAAAAAGCAGAACAAAATACCCAATTGTTCGTTTTGCCGAGTCGTAAATGATCCTCGCTATTGGCTTACCAGAATTCCTTCCGAAGAGCTCGATGCCAACCATCATCCCACCTGCGATCAACGGTAGTGTAACAGCTGTTTCTTTCGAAGCAAGGGAACAGGCAAAGAAGCCGAGCGAGACATATTTGTCTATGTGCTTTCCTTCAGTCAGATATCGTTCGAAGAACAACAGAGAGAGAAAGAAGAAGAATGCACAGAGGAGATCGGTTCTACCGGAAATCCATGCCACATTATGAACGTTCGCCGGATGAAAAAGAAAAGCAACTGCCAACAGAAAAGATATGATTCTTCCCCCCCACGCCGACTTCTCATCGTCCTGCAACCCGAAATGCTTAGATATCCGCAGGAGCAAGAGGAAGAGAATCCCGCCGTTCAGCCCATGGAGGATGAGATTTGTCAAATGATAACCGAAGGGATTGGTACCCGAAAACCAGAGATTCATCCAGAAACTGAGGATAACAAGCGGACGATAGAGCCCGGAATTCTCAAGCCAACCGCCAAACCAAACCACTCCGCGTTTCTGGACATCACTCAGGATCAGATAATCGTCCCCAATAAACCCCAACGAAAGGACGTAGAGATTTGAAAAGACTGCCGTGGAAAAGACTACGGAAAGAAGAAAAGCGGTAAAAGGAACTCTTAAAGAACGTTTGATAGGAACTGACACAACCAGATGTTATTCGGTTCCCCGGGTTCGAACATCGCCCGAGAACCTCCTTCTCAGAACCCTTGAGAGAAAAACCGGATTCCCAATCAGATACCTTCGCCAGAGTCGCTTGGGATCATAAGCCAATCGATAGATCCATTCCAATCCCCACTTCCCTACCCACCGTGGACAGCGCTTGCGCGTGCCCGCAAGGAACTCAAAGAATCCACCTGCCGCCCAGGCAATCTTCACATTCAACGAGGCAAAGTTCTTCTGAATCCATTCCTCCTGCCATGGAGTGCCCATACCGACAAAGAGAATATCCGGCTTCTTTCGATTGATGTCCCGAACAATATCGATGCCGTTCGTTCTCAGAAAGAAACCATGATGGTGACCCGCAATCTTGAGCTTGGGAAATCTCGATTTCACATGGGCAACTGCCCGCTCAAGAACCTCCTTCGAAGAGCCGAGAAAGTAAACACTGGAACCCTCGGCCTCAAGCATACCGCACAGCTCCTCGATATGATCGGCGAGCGTGATGCGCTCTTGAATCGGCCTCCCGAGAATCCAACTTCCCAACCTCACTCCTACTCCATCGCAGTAACTCAGCATCGAGGCATTGAGATACTCTTTGAACCAGTCGAGCTCATGTGCGGTGTTGATAGAGTGGATATTCACATACGAAATCCAGCCTCTCCCTTTCCCATTCAGCACACCCCGGATTCCCGAAAGGAACTCCATCCAACTGATGTTAGCTACTCGCACACCCAGAACATCTACAGTCGGCACATCTATGGCAAATCCACGCGCATACTCTGCCGGTGTTGACTGCTGAATTCGTGTCGTTCGCGCTTCCTGAATCATGATATCCTGGCGACTTTCGATGTGTCTGAAATGTTCAACGCCTGCATGAAGTACTTCATCGTCCGCTCCAACCCGACACTCCGTGAAACCCTCGGTTCCCATCCCAGAATTTCACGCGCCCTCGAGATGTCCGGCTGACGAATCTTCGGATCATCTTGGGGCAACTCTTTGAAGACAATCTTGCTCTTGCTCCCTGTCAGCGTAATAATCTCCTTTGCCAATTCCAGCATCGAGATCTCTTCGGGATTCCCGACATTGACCGGCTGATCGTAATTCGACATCATCAGTCTGTAGATGCCGTCGATGAGATCCGACACATAGCAAACGCTTCGCGTCTGACTCCCATCGCCGAACACTGTGACATCCTCGTTTTTCAGGGCTTGCGACATGAATGCCGGAATTGCCCGCCCATCCTCGATCCGCATCCGCTCCCCATACGTGTTGAAGATACGGACAATCCTCGTTTCAACGCTGTGATAACGATTATAGGCCATGGTCATCGCTTCTGCGAACCGTTTAGCCTCGTCGTAAACGCCACGCGGACCAACAGGATTGACATTTCCCCAATACGACTCCGGCTGAGGATGCACGAGCGGATCGCCGTAGACCTCAGAGGTCGATGCCAGCAAAAACCGCGCCTTCTTCGCTTTTGCGAGACCCAAAGCCTTATGGGTGCCGAGTGAACCGACTTTGAGTGTTTGAATCGGAAATTTCAGATAGTCGATGGGACTTGCAGGCGATGCAAAGTGAAAAATGAAATCGACTTTTCCGTCGACAAAGAGGTAATTCGTCACATCGTACTGAATGAACGTGAACTTCGGATTTCCCAAAAGATGTGCGATGTTCGATGTCGAGCCGGTAATCAGGTTATCGATGCAGAAGACCTTGTGGCCTTCGGCGATCAGCCGATCACAGAGGTGCGAACCGAGAAACCCCGCCCCACCGGTGACTATGGAGATTGGTGCAAACAATGAAGAAAGCTAACGAGAGAGAATGGCGAATCGTAAATAGTGAATGGATACCGGTGAATGTGCGACAGACTCCCTATTGGGCGATTTTGCGTTTCAGACCACGAAGAAGTTTTTCCACAATTATGACCAAGCGCTGGACGTTGCCTCCCCCATTCACTTCTCTACTACTTCTTACTCCCTACTTCCTACTCCTCGACCAATCCCAAAATACTCAAACCCTTTTTCTTTCATAAATTTCGGGTCGTAGATGTTCCTTCCGTCGAAAATCACCGGACGCTTCATCAGCGACTTCATCCGCTCAAAGTCGGGACGGCGGAATTCGTTCCATTCCGTGATGATGAGCAACGCCTCTGCTCCCTTCAGTGTGTCATAGTAGTTCTCGTAAAAGCCAACCTTGCCGTCATACAGTGCCCGAACCTGATTCATTGCAACAGGATCATGCACCTTCACCTTTGCTCCCGCCTCGAGCAATCCTGCTATGGTCGCCAATGATGGAGCCTCTCTGATGTCATCCGTGTTCGGCTTGAAGGAAAGACCCCAAACGGCAATCGTCCGGTTTTGTAATTGATTCGTAAAATATCGGTTGAGCTTTTTGAACAGAATGCGCTTCTGTCGCTCGTTGACTTCATCGACGGCCTGGAGAATCTTCAGCTCAAATTCGTGCTCATGTCCGGTCTTGACGAGGGCTTTGACGTCTTTGGGGAAACACGACCCCCCGTAGCCGACGCCGGCAAAGAGGAACTGTGATCCGATGCGGGGATCCGTTCCGATTCCTTTTCTGACCCAGTCGATATCAGCGCCCGTTCGTTCACAGAGGTTCGCCAGCTCGTTCATAAAGGAGATCTTCGTGGCCAGAAACGCATTCGCCGCGTATTTTGTCATTTCGGCGCTTCGCTCGTCCATGACCAGAATCGGATTCCCGGTTCTCACAAACGGAGAATACAGTTCTGTAAGGATGGAGACAGCCCGTTTGCTGCGTGATCCGATAATGATTCGATCCGGCTTGAGCGAATCCTGAATTGCCGAGCCCTCTTTCAGAAACTCCGGATTCGAGACAACATCGATATTTCCCTTCCCTTTCTTCTTCAGAATCTGACGGATTCGGTCGACGGTGCCGACCGGAACAGTGCTCTTACTGACGATGATTTTGCCGTCGTCGGCAAGGTCTGCAATGCTTTCTGTAACCTGGAGAACCCGCGAGAGGTCTGCCGAGCCGTCGTCGGACTGAGGGGTTGGGAGACATAAAAAGATGATTTCCGAAGGCTC
>DATMBF010000004.1:0-6333 GCA_035559595.1 Bacteroidota bacterium
TTCGTGTAGCCGCTGTCTTGATAGTAGTGAATGCCGGATTTATGATAGCGTTGACCAGCGAAGTTGAACCCGCACTTGCCGCACTTCATTAGCCCTGACAGCAAATATGCGCTCTTGACGATCTGCGGATTTCCTTTCCCAAACTTACCCTGGTTGGTTGAATTTGCCTTCTCAAAAAGTTCCTTTGAGACAATTGCTGGATGAGCATTCTCGAGAATGATCCAGTCCTTTGGATCATTGATCCATCTGCGCTTCGTGGTTCCAAGTTTCATGTGGCTTTGTGGATGTTTGTTGTAGACTCTGACACCGCAATAGGCCATATTGGTGACAATCGCACGAATGGAACCTTGACACCATTTCTGATCTTTATTTCGCCAACGACCCCGTTTTGGACATGGTACACCTTCCCTATTGAGCCTGTCGGCAACCATTACGTAGCCTCTGCCGGAGGCCTTCAGCTCAAAGATACGTTTAACGATCTCTACTTCGGCAGGGTCGCCAAGATCCCAAACGACTTTTTCTTGGTTCCCGCGAATCCACTCGCCCGGTTTGAGAACGCGAATCTTCTGGCCGGTATCCTTGTCGACGGCAACTCTGACGTATGCGTACGGAGCGGTCCCTCCGCTGGAATAACCTTTCTGTGCGTTTGCGATTGAGCCACGCAGTGTAGCCCGGGCAAGCTTCTTCGAATACTCGGACGCCTCAGCGCTTTCAACCACCTCCGTTACGAAGCTGCCGATGTCGTTTTCATTCTTTGAGCTGCTGTTGATGACACGAACCCTGACTCCGTAGCGCTCAGCGTGAACCTTCCAATACGTATTCTCTCTCGGATTATTTGGACGGCCCCAGCGGGATTCGTCGTAGACCAGAATGTGTTCAAAGTTGGCTCCCGATTCGACACGACGCATCAGTCGCATGAAGGCGGGGCGTTTCTCGAATGACGTACCGCTTTTGCCCTCGTCTTCGTACCACTCAATGATTTTGTAGTCGTTTGCGGCTGCCCACTTTTGGATCTCCTGCTTTTGCTGTTCAACCGAATCATCCTGCATATCGGTGGAGCAACGAACGTATCCGACAGCAATTTTCATGAATACACCCCCATTGTATAAAGTAAATGAGTTGTTTTCACAGTGGGGTTAATTACGAGGATGGACATGAGAAAATCAAGTCTCTTGTTGAGATTCGGGACTGGAAGGTTTCTGTCTGGGATGATTTTTTTCCCAATGCGAGATCAATAAGGAAGCGAGTCGGTCAAGAATTTCCTGAACCTCTTTCTCGGCGAAAATTCCTGCCTCGTTGGTCTCGAGCTTGAGTTCAGGCTGACTATTTGTGGGACGCCGCGGCATGGTGTTAGCGGTACTTTTGAGGCCTGAACAAGAAGAACGCTCGGAACACTCGGAAGACTAAGTACGCCATGAAGCCGAGTGCAGAGAAGTAGATATAGAATTCCCGATTGCTCGTTCCGAGGGAGAAGATTTTGAAAAGAGTGAAGATGCTCACGCCAAAGATGTAGATGGGACCCATATTGAAGTAGTCGCCCTGCTCAGTTTGGCGGAGCTTTCGAATTTCCTCGGTGCTCACATACTTCTCTCGTGAACTGTGCCAGATCATGTTCTTGATGTGAAATGGGTTGCCGTTTGCCGACTTGAGAACCTCCCGCTTGTAAAGCTCGACATCGATCACATGGATCGGGTAGTTCTCGGTGAAGTGATAGATCAGCTGTGAGCAGGTCGTCTCGTCAAGTGGTTCCAATTCGATTTGATTGAATGATGACCAGATCTTTCTGAAGTGGTATGCTTCCTTGATTTGGACAATCGCTGCACAAACGACTGAAACCGTAAAAAGTCTTTCGATGAACTGCTGGTGGCTTGGAGATATGCGATCAAGGCTATCGAAGAAGAGGAGATATGGCTTCGATGAGCGGGAGAGGCTCTCCAGCACCAGGTCCTGAAGCTTCATATTGCCAAGTCCGCGAAGCTGTTTCTTGACTGTTAGCCAGCCCGCATCGGGTTCGACGGCTGGCTCAACCTTTAGGTCCCGGTTCTGATACAACTTCTCGCAGATCTCATTGAGGCAATCGCCTAATGGAGCCGAATGCTCGATATACAAGATTTTGTATTGATCGGGGCGGATACGAACGCCAAGTTGGCCGGTCAGTTGTGCGATGACATTGGCAGAGAAATCGATGCGTTTTGTCCTGCCTTCAAGGATTGCCTTTGCTTCCATCATCAGTCTGCTTTTGCCGATGCCTTTGGGACCGAGAACGAGGGTGTGCCTTCCCCGCTGGAGATTTTTGACCAGCTGATAAAGCTCGTCTGTCCTGCCGAAAAACGTTGTGTCATTTCTTAAGTCCACTGGTGGCATTTGGTAACTTGACAATTGGGCCGGAGATGCCTTATATTACAGTGTAATACACAAGAGGTGACCACTATGAGACAAAGCAAAGTTGTAACATTTTCGATTCCACCCCGGCTATTGCGGGAAGCGGAGAAGATGGCTAAGAAGGAGCAACGAACCAGAAGTGAAGTTGTGCGTGATGCGCTTCGGTTGTATTTAGACCTGCAGAGCGACAAGGGATTTCGTCGTGCCGTACGAGAACGTGCTGCTGCATTGCAGGTGGAGACTGAAGATGACATCGAGCGTATTGTGGACGAGGTTCGCAAATAATCCCCGTTAGAATTAAGAGGCCTTCTAACGGGGTATGCTGAATGCGGATCACGCTCGATACTAACGTCTTGATTTCGTCCTGGATTGTACCCGATGGCTCGGCGGATCAAGTGATGCGCCTGGTGCGTCAAGGAGGAGTGGAACTCGTTCTTTCGCCTTTTATTCTCGACGAACTGACCCGCGTTTTGACTCAGAAGTTCAATCTTCCACGCAAGACTGTTCGAAAGGCAGTCCGCCGCATCGAACGGCTTGCCAAGATTGTCCAACCTGAGGTCACGATCGATATCATCAAAGAGAAACACGATGACAACCGCATCCTGGAGTGTGCGGTAAGCGGTCAGGTTGACTATCTGATTACCGGAGACAAAAAGCATATCCTTCCTTTGGGTTCCATTCGGGGAATTCCGATCATCACGATTAGAGAATTTCTCACGAAATATCACGATCAACCTTAGCACCTCATCGTTTCGTCTCAAGCCTTCGTATCACAAAGGTGACTTGCAGCTTGTTATTATGATACAGTTGGCGGATATCGTGAACGATGCCGCTCGTTGTTGAGCGAATCTCGGATTGCTTCGCTGCCGCCTTTTCCTTCGAACGCAGCATCGCAATGTCATTCTTGAGTTTCTGAATGTCGATCGCAAACTTGGTTTGGATTCTATTCTTCGCCGACAGTAGATGTGCGTAGGCTTGTCTCGAGTCGGAATATTTCAGCCTGCTTTGATCCAAAGTCAGTTCGGTTGCATATCCGTTCTCGTATTGTCTTTGTGTGTGCGCGAGGTTAAGCGAATCGTTGTCCATTCTCAGTTTGGCTTGTGAAAGCTTCTGTTCGATTTCTGCCAATTTGAACTCGCGGTCCTCTTCGAGAGCGGTAATTTTCTGCAAGTTGAGTGCAATTTGTTGATCGTAAAACAGGGCAAGATCGCGCTTGATGAGAATATCCTTCTCTCTGACGGTGTCTCCTTTTTGATGAAAGAACTCGATGTTCTCTTTGGGGTCGATCTGGAAGGAGATCTGAGCAAATGAGGCGACGGCCTCAATGCCATTGATCGCTTGTGCTTGGAGAGTTGAGTCGACTCGGACTTGTGTCGGCAGAAAGGCCTTTGGCTTGACCGTTCGAATTGTGAGAGCGCCTTTCGTGATGAAGATGTTCTCAAGGTTCAGTCGCTGGATGTCCTCGTAGGTGGCGTAGTTGAATCTGATGGTGTTGAAGGAGCCGACGATTGGATTGAACGTCTTACTTTCCTGCGGAACGGAGAATGGGTCGCTTGAGCTAAGCGCGCCAAAGAGATGCGTTTCGAACCGAAAATCGAGATATGTTGATATTTGTGCGAGAAGCTGGTTGCTCATATCGACAGACCGGACAATTGTTTCTGCTGGATCACCTTTGCGGCACATGATTCGCTCTGCCACATACTCCGTTTCGTACTCCCTGCCCAAGGAATGAAGCGCTCCGTCTTTGCCTCGGAACAGGATCGTGGTGGGATTCAGCGTACCAACGATTTCAAACGTGCCTTCGATTCGCTCTTTGGTCATCATATTGTAGGCAACGAGCTCAGCAAAGACGAAATGAGTCTTGGAAAATTCGTTGTAATCCCGGACGGCCGATTCGATGTTCTTCTGCGTTGAGCGAATGAAGCGCTCGTAGCCCTGGTGAGCAATCAAAAACGTAGGGATACAGCCGATGAAGAAGAGCAGGCTCAGAGCCTTGTCCATCTTCGAGCCAGTTTGCAGACGGTAACGGTGGGGATTGTTAACCTCCAACGGAAACACGCATTTCACTGTTGAGAAGGGATAGAACAGCTTGACTCCGTGCACGGTCATGGTATCGAGAAAGGGGTGGGAAGCATAACCGATCAGGAGACAGACATAGACGTCCGGTACGAACACCGAGAGCGGAAACAGAAGGATTGCCAGGCCACCGACGAACACGGCTGAGTGTGTGAGAGTCCTATGACCAAACCGCCGCTCAATCCTCTTCGACAGAAACGGAAACGCTCGGCCGATGAAGCTCGCTGCTGTGTCGACGTCGGGTAAGACCGAGGCTACGGCAATAACGGCGGCGTTGACAGCGTTCAGGGCTACGCCTGTGGTCGTAAGCAGGAGCAGGTAAACAAACTCAGCAAATGTTATGTGAGTGGGGGCGATCATTGTAATGCGGATTGTTGGATTAGTGGATTATTGGATGATTGGGATGGCGTTGCGTTTCTGAACTTCGCCTGAGTGTAAAGCTCAACGAGCATGGACAGCCAATGGCCAGTCTGGCCTTCGTCTGGTTCATTGAGCTGCGATGCTAATTGTTCAGAGAGACGGACGATATCCTCTTTGGTGGCAATTGATGCGCCTGAATGCGGATCAATCGGAAGGTGTCCGACCCACGTTTCAATGATTTGCTGTATCATGAACCTGCGGCTTGTTGTCATGTTGCGTTTGCCTTTTCCAGTTCCAGATTTAGCTCTGTGCTTGAGAGAAACAGCATGCACCGCGAGCATTTTGCTCGCAGTGGTTCGTCAAGATGGCTCCAGTTATCCCAGCGCATGTAACTACCGCACTGCGGACAGATTGCACGATAGATTTGCCCATTCTTACTGAATTCGATGACCCTATCACCGCGTCTGACGTGGTCGCACGAGCCTAATTCCTTCAATCTCATGAATTCACTCCCGTTCCTCGGGTGGCCGATAAGCTAATCCGAGATGGCGAAAAATTTCTTCCTCACGACAGATCGGGATGAGAGTTCCGCCGGGCGCTAAAAGTCCGCTGCCATCAGCTTTCAGGTGCATATGGAGATCCATCGCTCGCTTGGCAAGCTTGATGTTGTGATTCCGGCTGCCGGTGCGGATCAACAGTAGTGTCCACCAAGTTTGTTCGTTTGCGATATAGACGTCGATGGGGATGGTGTCACCGTCAACGGTTTTCAGGAACCGTTTGATCTTTGAGCCGTTTGCTTCGAGATCGAGCTGGCCGATGAGACACAACTGCGAGAGCTTTTTCTCCAGCAGATTTTCCTGGACGGGCTCACCGAATAACGTCTCGTCCTGTACCTGGATGAATTTGGGTATCACGACGAGGTCGATGTCGTTGACTGCGTGTTTGCGTCGTCGCAATGAGCCGGCAATCTCTATGCGATCGCAGAATCCCGAGAGTTCACTCACGAGATCCTCTGCAATTTCACGGGCAAAAGTATCGGGGAACATTACGTTTCCTCCCTTGGATGTGATTCTGTGGTTTTCTCCTTCTTCAGTGCAAGCTTGCTCTTCGCTTCCGAAAGTCTAATCTGAATAACGTATCCGCCGTGGCGGATTGTGTCCTTCTTGGCCTTTTGCATCAGGCCGATCAGGTTTCTCTCTTGAATCTCCAACTCTTCATCAAGGTTTTTTCTTTCCTCTCGCAGTTCTAATACCCGGTCGGCTGCACGGACGAGCGGTGTATCGTTCGTTTCATCGAAGAGCTTCTGCTGTCTCTTTGCCATAGTATTTATTCCTTTCCTGTGAGTAATGGGTTGAGCTGATTAAACGGTCAGATGCTTCTCGTTGTCATGGTGGCCTGTATCGTCTCAGAACCGATTCCAGTGATTGTTCTTCCTCAGCTGACAGAAGCTGCACCCAAGGCGCTGTTCCGTCCCCGTTGCCGTGAAGGCAGGTCCACATCCATCCGAAGGGATTA
>DATMBF010000005.1:0-264886 GCA_035559595.1 Bacteroidota bacterium
GCCATCGAAGTCGATGCAAAAACCAATAGCACGTTCGTTCATTGGAAATGACGTGTCGATACGCATACAGGGCCATGGCTCGCCTCCATGACCCGTATACTAAC
The DNA here is from genome assembly GCA_035559595.1 of Bacteroidota bacterium. GTDB lineage: Bacteria > Bacteroidota > Ignavibacteria > UBA10030 > UBA10030 > DATMBF01. Next base: position 105 of record DATMBF010000005.1, read on the forward strand.
AAATCATTCTTTACCCTTTATGTGAGTCATTCCCAAAGAGAAAAGACGTCTGATATGTTATGTCGTCTCGCCGCGAACAACGTGAATTGATCAAAGCGCTCGAGTCAGTGACAGGCAAAATGTCCAGGGAGGACTTCTCAGCTTTTGAGATGTTGCGCAAACGAGACCGTGATGACGAAGAGCTTGATGTGTTCTCCCAGCGCCGCCTTCGGCAGTTGGCAGACACCTATCTGCCCAAGAAATCCAAGGTTGATCCGGATGCGCTGTTGAAGAAGTATATTGATCAGCAGAAGAAGTCGGAGTAGGGTTGTGCGGATTGCTTCGTCTTGACATACGACGTCGGGATTCGCAATGACTGTTGTGGTTTGTTGCGTAATGACCCCCATTCAAATTCAACTTAATGGTAAGCATCTAACGGTGCGTTGGTCGGACGGCCATGTGAGTCGGTTCGAGGTCCAATACCTGCGCGATCAATGCCCCTGCGCCTCGTGCAAAAACGAGCGCGAGCAGGGAATGAGCCTCCTGCCGCTCTACGTCGAAGGGAAGTACGTCATCAAGACGATCGATCAGGTTGGCTCTTATGCCGTGTCGTTCTTGTGGGGAGACGGACACAGCACCGGGATCTATTCGTGGGACTATCTCCTTTCCATCTGCCCCTGCGAGCAGCACACGAGTCTCTCCACCAATGCCTGATTCTCGTTTTGAGCTCTGTGGAACGCTTTTGCCTTAGCAGATGTGGCAGTCTTCTGCATTCATCCTGCAGATTCATCTCCACACCCTCTTCCTTTCGGTTTTTCAGCTATCGCTTATCACATTTCACCTTCTCCTTGATTCTCCTCCAAATTTTCAGTATCATAACCCACGTGTTTTCAGCCCTTTAGCCATTCTTGAGGGCTCTTAGCTCAGCTGGCTAGAGCGCTACCTTGACATGGTAGAGGTCATAGGTTCGAGTCCTATAGAGCCCACGTGTATCCAAAACCAAGGGAAACGACAAGAATCGGAGTTAGCTCCGATTTTTTTTATCCTTAACGAGGCGGATGAGCAAAATCACTCTAACCCTGCCGGATGGCACAACGAAACAGTATGAGAAGGGAGTCACGGGACTTCAAGTTGCAGAGAGCATCAGTAAAGGATTGGCTCGAGAGGCTCTGGCAATCGAAGTTAACGGGGAAGTGCGTGATCTCAGCCGCCCGATCGATTCGAACGCATCGATTAGAATTTTGAAGTGGGAAGATGATGGGGGCAAGTACGCATACTGGCATAGTTCCGCCCACTTGATGGCCGAGGCGATTGAAGCACTGTATCCGGGAACGAAGTTCGGTATCGGCCCGCCAATTGAGACGGGCTTCTACTACGACATCGATCTTGGAGATCATTCACTCACAAGCGAGGATCTTCAAAGGATCGAGGCGAAAATGGCTGAACTTGCGGCGCGAGATGTTCCCTACATCAGGGAGGAAAAGACGTGGGAGGAGGCGGTTGCCTATTTCAAGAAGAAAGGGGATCCGTACAAACTCGAGCTGTTGGAGGAGCTGAAGGGAAAGCAGATCTCGTTCTATCAGCAAGGCAACTTTGTCGACCTTTGCTACGGTCCCCACATCCCATCAACAGGTCGTATCAAAGCGATAAAACTTCTGAGCGTGGCGGGGGCATATTGGCGAGGGAGCGAGAAGAACAAGATGCTCCAACGCATTTACGGCGTCACGTTCCCGACAAAGAAAGAGCTTGACGAGTATCTCTATCGACTTGAGGAGGCAAAACGGCGCGATCATCGTAAGGTCGGACAGGAACTCGAGTTGTTTCTCCTTACTCCGAAGGTCGGCGGCGGTCTGCCGCTCTGGTTGCCGAAGGGAACAATCATCAGAGAGACGCTGGAGCAGTTCCTCCGGGAAGAGCAGAAGAAGCGGGGCTATCTGCCGGTCGTTACGCCGCACATAGGGAATATCGGCCTCTACAAAACAAGCGGGCATTATCCGTTTTACAAAGAGAGCCAGTTTGCGCCGATTCAGGTTGAGGAGGAAGAGTATCTCCTCAAGCCGATGAATTGTCCGCATCACTTTCAGATTTACGCAGCAAAGCCCCGAAGCTATCGTGATCTCCCAATCCGCTTAGCGGAATTCGGTACGGTTTATCGATATGAGCAGTCGGGCGAGTTGAACGGACTTATCCGCGTGCGGTCGTTCACGGTCGACGATTCGCACATGTTCATGCGTCAGGATCAGCTGAAGAAAGAGTTGTGTGATACAATCGAGCTGATCAAATACGTCTTCTCGACACTTGGGTTTGCGGATTTCCGAGTTCGCCTCTCTTTCCGCGATCCGAAGAACAAGGAGAAATACGGTGGAGAAGATGCGCTCTGGATCCAGGCGGAGAAAGACATCCAGGAAGCGGCCGATGAGACAAAACTTAACTACTTTGTCGGAATCGGAGAAGCAGCTTTTTATGGGCCGAAAATTGACTTCATGGTGCGCGATGTGTTGGGTCGGACCTGGCAGCTTGGCACGATTCAGGTCGATTACGTGATGCCGCACCGGTTTGGTCTGGAGTATGTTGGGAGTGATGGGCAAAAACACACACCTGTCGTTATCCATCGTGCACCGTTCGGATCGCTCGAGCGATTCATTGGCATTCTGATCGAGCACTTTGCCGGCGAGTTTCCACTCTGGCTTGCACCGGTTCAGGCAGCGGTTCTTCCGATTACCGATAGCCAGCTGGATTATGCTCAGGAAGTTCACCAACGTCTGCGCAATGGCGGATTGAGGGTGGAGCTGGATGATCGTAATGAAAAGGTGGGATATAAGATTCGTGATTGGGAGTTGAAGAAAGTACCCTACATGCTGGTTGTGGGGGATAAGGAGAAAGCAACAGGACAGGTTTCTGTCCGTCAACATAAGAAGGGAGACCTGGGTGCAGTCAGCCAGGAGGAATTCTTGAACAAGGCGTTGGATCTCATCCAACGAAAAGCACTCACTTTGTAGGAGAAGGGACCATCAAACAACAACGAGCGCGAATCAACACGGAAATCAAAGCACCGAAGGTCCGGGTCATTGCCGAAGATGGCCATCAAATCGGACTCATGCTCACGCGAGAAGCATACAACCTGGCTGTCAGTAAGGGGTTAGATCTGATCGAAATAGTTCCGAATGCCGATCCGCCGGTCTGTAAGATCATGGACTTCGGCAAATATAAATACGAGCTCGCGAAGAAGGAGAAGCTCCAAAAGAAGCACCAGCACATCACCCAGGTCAAAGAAATTCGCTTTCATCCGAACACCGACACGCACGATTTTGACTTCAAGGTTCGGCACGCCCGAGCCTTCATCGATGAAGGTCACAAAGTAAAGGCGACAGTGGTGTTTAAGGGGAGAGAAATTACCTATCAGGAGCTTGGGAAGAATCTGCTGGATCGTTTCACGGAGAAGCTGGCCGATATCGCAAAAATCGACCAACCTCCGAAGATGGAGGGAAGGCAGATGATCGCCTATTATGTTCTGGACAAATCGAAGAAGAAAGAGTCATCGAAACACGTGAAAGAACAAGCGAAAGAGGGATAACGCCAATGCCCAAGATGAAAAGCAATAGAAGTGCCCGCAAGTCGTTCAAAGTAACGGCCACCGGAAAGATCAAGCGTCGGAAAGCTTTTCGACGTCACATTCTGACATCCAAATCCTCGAAACGGAAACGCCATCTGCGCCGACCGACCCTCGTGTCCAAAGCAGATGAGCATCGCATTCATCGTCTTATGTTAGCGTAATTGAAGGAGCACGAAAGCTATGCCACGATCACAAAATAAAGTCGCATCCCATCGCCGACGGAAGAAGGTTCTCGAACAGGCGAAAGGATACTGGGGCGCCCGCAGCAAAGTCTATACGATTGCGAAACATCATGTCGAGAAGGCCTTGACGCACGCCTATAAGCACCGGAGAACGAAGAAGCGGGAGTTCCGCTCACTCTGGATTACCCGGATCAACGCAGCGGCACGCGCAAACGGCACGACTTACTCGAAGCTCATTGCGGGACTTGATTCCAAACAAATCTCGATTAACCGGAAGATTCTCGCCGACCTCGCTGTCAATAATCCCCAAGCCTTTGCCGAAGTCGTCAAATTCGCCACGGCTTGATTACACAAATCTTCTCATCATGCTGATACTCACGGAGAGTGCTGTCTACAGTACCTCCAGGGTATGATGAGAAGATTTTTGGTTTATTGCACGCTACGTGAGATGAACAACAATGCTGGAAAAAATTGAACACGTCAAGGTCGACTTTCTCCAAGAGCTAAACGCTGCAAATGACCTGAAAGCTTTAGAGGAGGTTCGGATCAAATTCCTCTCGCGGAAAGGTTTGATTGCCGAGCTGTTCGAGGAGCTGAAGTCTGTCCCACCCTCCGACAAGCCCGCAATCGGTAGGGCTCTCAACGAACTGCGTGGATTTGCGCAATCCCGATTCGATGCGAGGAAGTCGGAACTCGAACGTCCCGCGGGAGTCGCGGATTCCAAGATTGATCTCACTCTGCCCGGTCGGTCGCGACCTCTCGGTACACAACACCCGATCACCCGGACGATCGATGAGATCATTCGGATCTTTGCTCGCATGGGATTCTCCGTGGCAGACGGTCCAGAAATCGAAACGGACTATTATAATTTTGAGGCGTTGAACTTCCCGCCGGATCATCCGGCTCGCGATATGCAGGATACCTTCTTTATCTCCAAAAATGTCCTGCTCCGTACGCACACGTCGCCGGTCCAGATTCGTGTTATGGAAAAGCAAAAGCCGCCCGTCCGCGTCTTGATTCCGGGCCGTGTCTATCGCAACGAGGCGGTCAGCGCGCGGAGTCACGTTCATTTTCATCAGATGGAGGGGCTGTATGTGGACACGAAAGTCACGATGAGCGATCTCAAAGGGACACTCGTTTCGTTCGTGAAGCAGTTTTACGGCAGTGCCACCAAGTACAAATTCCGCCCGACATTCTTCCCTTTTACAGAACCGAGCGCGGACATGTACATCTCTTGCTTCATCTGTAATCAAAAGGGATGCCGCATGTGTAAGTATGTCGGCTGGCTGGAGATTCTTGGATCGGGGATGGTGCATCCTCACCTGTATGAAGCGGTCGGATATGATCCCGAGAAATATTCCGGGTTCGCGTTCGGCATGGGAATCGAGCGGATTGCTATTCTGCGTTACGGAATTGACGATATCAGACTCTTCTACGACAATGATTTACGTTTTCTGAGACAGTTTTGAATCATGAAGATTTCCCATAAGTGGCTAAAACAACTGATTGATGTGCGCTTGAAGCCGGCCGAGCTTGCGGAGCAGCTGTCGATGGTGGGGCTCGAAATTGAAGGGTATGAGAGTCTCGGCAGCAAGTATGAGAAATTTGTGGTCGGTCAGGTCCTCGAAGTTGCAAAGCATCCGAATGCCGACAAACTCACTCTCTGCAAGGTCAATGTTGGAAAAGAGGTGCTGGAAATTGTGTGCGGTGCGCCGAACGTTGCAAGCGGCCAGAAAGTGGCCGTTGCACTCGTGGGTGCAACCATTCCGCATAATCAGCACGACCCTGAGGGGAAGCCGTTCGTTATTCAGAAGGCAACGATTCGTGGCATCGAATCGAACGGCATGATCTGTTCTGTGTACGAGCTTGACATGGGGACTGACAAAAACGGTATTCTTGTTCTTGATCCGAAGGCGAAAGTAGGTTCCTCGCTTTCGTCGTACCTGGGACTCAATGACGTCATTTACGAGATCGAAATAACTGCCAATCGGGGCGACTGGCTCAGTCATCTTGGCGTTGCACGAGAGGCAGCGGCTTTGACAGGGAAGAAGGTCAAGCTTCCCGCATTGAGACTGAAAGAGAGTTCGGTCCCAACTTCGTCAGTCGCATCAGTCAAGATTTTCGATTCCAAGAAATGCCGTCGCTACTCCGCAAGAGTACTGCGCGGGATCAAGGTTGGTCCATCCCCAAAATGGCTTCGTGATATTCTGACCGCTGTTGGACTTCGCCCTATCAACAACATTGTTGATGTAACGAACTATGTGATGCTGGAGTTGGGTCAGCCATTGCATGCCTTCGACTACGATCGGCTTGTGGATGGGCGGATCGAAGTAAAGACCGCCGCAGAGGGTCAGACATTCACCACACTCGATGGCAAAACACACACGCTCTCATCCGATGTGCTGATGATTTGCGATGCCGAGCGACCGGTGGCGATAGGTGGCGTCATGGGGGGCGCAAATTCCGAAATCAGCAACTCAACAACCAACGTGCTCTTGGAAAGCGCAAATTTCGATTCGACGAACATCCGTCGTACCGTGAAATCCCTTGGTATTTCGACCGATGCCTCCCAGCGATTCGAGCGTTCAGTGGATATCGAAATGACGGTCTATGCCGTGAATCGTGCAGCGCAGCTTCTTCAAGAGATAACCGGTGCGGAAGTCCTGCGAGGAGTCATTGATGTCTATCTCCGAAAGTTCAAATCTCGCTTGATCACTCTTCGCGTTTCGAAAACAAACGACATCCTCGGAACGAACCTCGGTTCCGCTCAAATAGCGTCTCAGCTCAAACGACTTGGTCTTGCGATCAAGCGTCAGTCAAAGGGATCTATCCTGGTTGGCGTCCCAAGTTTCCGAAACGACCTTGTTGAGGAAATTGATCTTATCGAGGAGGTCGCACGGATGTTTGGGTATAACAACATCGAAACGAAGACGACAAGCGTTGTCGAGTATTCGACAACCCCGGTAGAGGAGAATATCCACGATTTGCTTCGTGCATATTTCGTTGGAGCAGGGTTTAACGAGATTGTGGCAAATACTCTTCAAGATGCTGAGACCGCACGCTTGGCCGGAGAACCGCTGGTAGAAGTCCTGAACCCTGTCAGCGCCGAGATGGCGGTGATGAGGTCAAGCATGATACCCGGAGTACTCCAGATTGTTCGGCGGAACATCTTCCAGGGAAATCAGGATTTGCGGCTCTTCGAGTTAGGTCGGGTCTACTCCATGCGTGAGGGTGGGAGCACGGAGAAGTGGGAGGATTTCATTGAAGATGATCGGTTGCTAATCCTGCTTTCGGGTCGATTGAATCCACCACAATACGGTCTGGATTCACGCAGAGTCGATATTTTCGACCTTAAAGGTGAGGTTGAATCGATGCTGGCCAAGTTTCATCTTGACAAACATCGGTTAATTTCTTATGATAGCGACAAAGCTTTAACTGTCGATAACGTAGCCGTTGAAATTCAAGGCACTTATGCAGGATTCTTCGGAAAAGTCAAGAAAGAAATCCTGCAACGGTTTGAAATCGATAGTGACGTTTATGTGGCGGAACTACGCGTTGGAATTCTTGCTGCGCATCGGGTGACGGCAAGACGATTCGAGCCGCTCCCGCGGTTTCCGATCGTTGACCGGGACGTGGCATTTGTCGTGGATGAGGGAGTCCCGCAGGAGAAAGTCTACCGTGCGATACAGGAAGCGGGAGGTGCGTGGCTCGTTGAAACCCGGCTTTTTGATGTGTACACCGGCCAACAGATTGTAAGCGGAAAAAAGAGCCTTGCGTATTCATTGAAGTTTCAGTCCATTGAGCGAACGTTAACGGACGGCGAAATCAACGAGCAAATAGCCCGTATCGTCGAGAACGTTCGGACGAAATGCGGTGGCGAACTGCGGCGATAAGTAAAGAGCCCACATCGAACAGAACATGAAGGAGTCCCAATTGGCTGATCCCGATCTGGCGACAGAAGTTTCCGGCGGGAGGGACCTCAAGAGTCTCGAGGGTTCGCTGCAGACGCTGTGGGAGAGGGCTCGAAAGGTTTCGGAGCTGGTTCTACGACTGAAACGCGAGAATCAGACACTCCGACAAGAGGTAGAGGACCTTCAGACGACCCACGCTGCCCTGAAACGGGAATTGGAATCGGGTCGACAGGAACTGCAGAAGGTCCAGCAACAGTTGCTACAACTTCAATCGAACGGATCAAACATCTTCACCAAAGAAGAAAAGGAGGCGCTCAAAGCCAGGATCAAAGAACTCATCGTGAAGATTAGTTCACGATTATAGGTTCATTGTGTCGGTACGGCTGTCAGGCGTTCACAACAGAAGAAGGACTCTCGCACATTACAAGCTCTGACATGAACGGGAAAAGCATCAAAGTCAAAATCTTCGGATCGGAGTATCCGTTACGCGGTGAGAACGAAGATTTCACGAAGAAGGTCGCCGCGTATGTGGATTCGATGCTCAATAGAATTCATGAACGAATCCCGGAACAGCCGCCGCTGACGGTGGCCGTTCTCTCTGCCCTGAATATCTCCGAAGACCTTCTCAAGGAGCGGGAGAAGAACCACAAAGCCGTTTCAGAGCTGGAAATGGAAATCACGAAGTTGTCCAACTACCTGGAGAACTGTTTGTCTGGAGACGGAGAGGAAGGCTTCAGCACTGGTCCGCGTTAGACGGACCTCTTTCTGTTTCGAACGTTCTTTTCCATACAACGGTCGGATGCACGTGTTGAGTCCGCACCGTCAGCCGTAATCAAACCATATTAAAGAACCTTACAAGTAACTTTAATAGGGAGCTTGACTCAATAAGCGTGGAGCGCAAGCCACGTTCTTCTTGATTCGTCAAGAAGATCCCTGCGATGACTCCGTTATCAACGGACGAGCGGAGTGTGGAAGTGTGAAATGCTTAGGCAGGCACCCACCGTGTAGAGATCGAGGTTCTGACAATACACGTTGATTCTCGGCAGACGAGTGCGGATTCTTTTTTGGTTGACGGAATACCCCGGAGGGCTTGAACATGGAACCGGTTCTCATTCTTAGCATTGTGGGCATTGCCGCGTTGGCGTTTGCTGCCGGTTGGTGGTTGAACGCGCGAGCCGGGCAGAACAAGATCGCTAGCGCCGAACAGCGCGCCAAACAAATCCTTGAGAATGCAGAAAAGGATGCCAACACGTTAAAGCGTGAAAAACTTCTCGAAGTCAAGGATGAATGGTATCGGAAGAAAAAGGAGTTTGACCAAGAATCCAACGCCAAGCGGAATAAGCTGCAGGCATTTGAAAAACAGCTGCTCTCTCGAGAGGAGAACGTTGATCGAAAACTCGACCTCCTGAACAAGAAAGAGCAGAGTCTCCAGAGCATCCAGCGGGAGTTGGAGGAAAAGCGTCGGCGAATCGAAGAGCGGGAGGAAGAATTGAACCGACTCATCGATGAAGAGACCAACAAACTTGAGCGAATTGCGGGAATCAGTCGGGAAGATGCCAAGAAGCAGCTTATGGAGAACCTTGTGGAAAGCGCGAAGACGGAGGCGGCTCAGCTCTTGAAAGACATGCGGGATAAGGCCAAGGCTGAAGCGAAGATCGAGGCAAGCAAGATCATCATTCAAGCGATTCAGCGAAGCGCCACCGACCATACGGTCGAGACGACCGTGAGCGTGCTGAATCTCGAAAGCGACGAGATGAAGGGGCGAATCATTGGTCGCGAGGGCCGCAATATCCGGGCCTTCGAGGCGGCGACGGGCGTTGATGTGATTGTTGACGATACACCGGAGGCCGTAATCCTCTCCGGATTCGATCCGTTCCGCCGTGAGGTAGCCCGCATCGCACTCGAGCGGCTCATCGCCGATGGGCGCATTCACCCGGCCCGGATCGAGGAGATTGTCGAAAAGGTCAGAAAAGAACTTGAGGAAGAGGTGGTGCGGCTCGGCGAGAATACCCTCCTCGAGGTTGGCCTGCACACAGCCCATCCGGAAATCGTCAAGCACATCGGTCGTATGAAGTATCGGTCGAGCTACGGACAGAACCTGCTCCAGCACAGTATTGAAGTTGCCTATCTCTGCGGCATACTGGCATCGGAGCTTCGCTTGGACGCCAATCTCGCCAAGAGGGCGGGATTGCTCCACGATATCGGTAAGACCGTCGATAAGAGCATCGAAGGACCTCACGCGCTTATTGGTTTCGAACTCTGTAAGAAGTTCAATGAACACGTGATCGTCTGCAACGCCGTCGGTTCGCACCATGAAGATATCCCCATGGAACATCCGATCGCGGCGCTTGTTCAGGCGGCAGACTCTATCAGCGGCGCGCGGCCGGGGGCCCGTCGCGAGTCTGTAGAGGGTTATGTGAAGCGCCTTGAGAAGCTGGAGCACGTCGCGAAATCGTTCAATGGCGTCCTCAATTGCTATGCGATTCAGGCCGGTCGGGAGATTCGAGTGATTGTCAATCACGAAAAGGTGGATGATGCCACGGCCGACCAGCTTTCGCACGACATCGCCCAGAGAATTCAGCAGGAGATGGAATATCCGGGACAGATCAAAGTTACCGTTATTCGAGAGTTCCGTTCCGTCTCTTATGCGAAATAAGCGTCTTTCCCTCTACCCTACGTTCTTCAACCTATGGCACGACGATCCGGCATCCTGAAGGTCGGCATCACCGGTGGCATCGGCAGCGGCAAATCGTTTGTTTGTTCGATCTTTGAATCGAACGGAATTCCTGTCCTTTATGCTGACGCCATCGCACGGGAAATCTGCGATACCGACGAGAAGATCAAGAAGCCTCTTATCAAGCTTTTGGGGAAAGAGGCCTATGGAATCGATGGGACGCTCGATCGTCCGTATGTGGCCGAAAAGATTTTCGGTAACAAGACGCTTCACCAGAAACTCAACCGGATTGTCCATCCGGCCGTGGCAAAGGAAATCGAACGACAAATCCTGAAACTGGGAGAGGCCGGCAAGCAGATGGTTCTTGTTGAGGCCGCCCTTATTTATGAAGCGGGACTGGATAAGCGGCTCGATTACGTTGTGGTCGTGGAGGCAGATGAGGCAACCCGCATCGGTCGATTGATCGATCGTGACAGAACCACCGAGGACCAAATTCGCAAACGAATGAATTCTCAATGGAATAGTGCGGAGAAGATCAAGCGGGCGGACTTCGTCCTGTACAACAACGGTTCCAAAGAAGAACTCGCCCAACGAGTTGAGTTCCTGAAAAACCTCCTATCCGCAATGATCTCCAAGCAATGAACAAAACAGAAACACTATTCGATAAAGAGCACCGACTTTTCTTCCAGACGTATAAACGACTGCCCCTGGACATCGAGCGGGGTGAAGGGTGCTATCTGTTTGATCGTCAGGGCAAGCGGTATCTGGATTTCTTCGGTGGCTTGGCTGTCAATGCTCTCGGTTACAATCACCCCGGTGTGAAGAAGGCCATTCAAACGCAAACGGACAAGTACATCCATCTTTCCAATTACTACGTTCAAGAGCCACAGGTTCAGCTTGCGGAAAAACTCCTCTCGCTGACCGGTTACCAGCGTGTCTTCTTTTCCAATAGTGGCACAGAAGCCATTGAAGGCGCCATCAAGCTTGCCAGGAAGTGGGGAAAGAAACATGGGAAGACGGAGATGTATGGAATGTCAAATTCGTTTCATGGTCGCACGATGGGTGCCCTCTCGCTCACCGAACGACTGAAATATCGACAAGACTACGAGCCGTTCTTGGATCATATTCATCACCTCCAGTTCAACAGCATTCTGGAGCTGAGAGACAAGGTTGACGAGAACACTCTGGCTCTCGTCCTCGAATTCATTCAAGGGGAGGGAGGAGTTCATGTTGTCAGCCAGGAATATGTGGACGAGCTGAAATCCCTTCGGGAGAAGTTCGGATTCCTGATCATTGCTGATGCCATCCAATGCGGCATTGGTCGGACCGGCAAGTTCTTCAGTTTCGAGCATTTCAATATACGCCCCGATATCGTCTGTATTGCGAAAGCCATCGGAGGGGGGCTTCCTCTCGGCGCGCTGCTGGGTAACGAGCGAGTCGCCGACGTGTTCACCTACGGCGTTCACGGCACGACATTCGGCGGCAACCCTGTTGCGTGCGCAGCCGGACTCGTTGTTTTGCATGAGATTGCCGACAACGGGCTTATGAGACAGGCTGGGGAAATTGGCGGATATTTGAAATCGAAGTTTAACGAACTCAAGACTCAGTTCCCTCATCTTATCAAAGATGTCCGCGGAATCGGCTGTATGCTTGGGGTCGAATTGACCATTGAAGGTCAACCGATCGTCGATGAGTTACAGGACCGCGGCATTCTCGTCAACTGCACGAATACAACCGTTCTCCGATTCCTTCCTCCATACATCATTACCCGCGAGCAATGCGATACCCTGATCAGCGAACTTAAGTCGGTTTTGACAAAACAGAGGTAGTTCATAGCTTGCTTGTTGGGGGGATGAAGGTGATTGCCACGGTTGTTAACGCACGAATTTTTTCGTACTTTTCCCCATGACCTTCCTCGATAGCCTCGAAGGAAAACCGCGATGCCACTGTGGGATTTTCGGCATTTTCGGTCACCCCGAGGCAGCTCTGATGACCTACTACGGCCTTCTCGCCCTCCAGCATCGTGGACAGGAAGCCGCGGGCATTGTCGCATCCGAATATCTCCACGACCGCAAGAAATGGCACTTCAATGTTCATAAGGGAGTCGGCCTTGTTACCGATGTCTTTCGCGACGAACAAATTCTGAAGCAGGTCCTCAAAGGCTCCTCCGCCATCGGTCACAATCGATACTCCACGACAGGTTCGGCGGATAACAAATTCAACATCCAACCCTTCATCGTGAATTACAAGAGCGGAAATCTTTCGCTTGCGCACAACGGCAACCTGACTAACTTCCACACGCTCCGCGAATTACTTCAACACGAAGGAACGATTTTTCAATCAACTTCGGATAGTGAAATTATCCTCCATCTCGCTGCTCGAAGCAAGCAATCCGATCAAGTTCTCCAAATCAAAGAGGCACTCGAAACCGTTGAAGGCGCGTATTCTCTCGTGATTCTTACCGACCAGAGCCTTATCGCCGCACGAGATCCATACGGATTCCGGCCGCTTGCGCTGGGCCGGTTGGGTGAAGCCTTTGTCGTAGCTTCGGAGACGTGTGGATTCGACATCATCGGAGCCGAGTATGTCCGCGATATTGCTCCGGGGGAGATTCTCGTGATCGACAGGACCGGCGTTCATCCTGAAGAGCTTAAGAGCTTGTGGGTCTCGAAGAAAGCCGCGCGATCACATCATTGCATTTTTGAATACATCTACTTCTCCCGCCCGGATAGCAAAGTCTTTGGCGAAAATGTTGACAAGGTGAGACGAAAGCTTGGCAAACTCTTGGCTCGCGAGTCACCGGTGAAGGCGGACGACGATGATACGGTGATCGTCATCAATGTTCCGGATTCCAGCAACACGGCAACGCTGGGATTCGTCTCGGAAAGCAACAAGATGGGAAACGATGTGAGGCTGGAGATCGGATTGATTCGCAGTCACTACGTGGGCCGAACGTTTATTCAACCGGATCAGAATAGCCGCGAGATCAAGGTGAAGACGAAGTTCAACACCGTGAAGGGTGTGCTGAAAGACAAGGTCGTGGTGATTGTGGATGATTCGATTGTGCGCGGCACGACTTCAAAGCAGCTTGTGAAACTGATCCGCGACGCGCAGCCGAAGGAGATTCATTTCCGTGTTACCTCTCCGCCTATCACCCATCCCTGCTACTATGGCATGGATTTCCCGAGCGAAGAGGAATTGATCGCAAACCGACTTGAGGGGAATGTGTCGGAAATTGCAAAAGAGCTCGGCGTCGACAGTCTGGCATACCTGTCGATGGAGAGCCTGCTTGAGGCGGCAAAACTTGAGAAGCCGACGCATTATTGCACGGCCTGCTTCAGCGGGAAGTATCCAGTGGCCATCGACAGACAAACTGCTAAGGACGCTAACGAGGCTTGATGCTTGGCCAGACGGTTACAGCGTCAACGATTCTGAGTGCGAGCCGTGTGGTTCTTCTCATTCCACTCTGGTATTGCCTTTCGGGGTCGTTTGAAAACAACCGCTCGTGGGGGGCGGCAATCGTTGCCTTGGGTGTTCTGACGGATTTCCTCGATGGGTACCTCGCACGTCGATTGCATCAAGTCTCCGAGCTGGGGAAGATTGTCGATCCAGTGGCAGACAAAATCGCTGTCGGCGGACTTGCCTTGATGCTCGTTTGGCTCGACAATCTGCCGGTCTGGTTTTTCGTTCTCGTGATTGTGCGGGATGTCCTGATTCTTGCAGGCGGCATCTACATCAAACGGCAGAAGAACATCATTGTTCAATCGAGCATGCCGGGAAAGCTTGCTGTTGGGGCAACGGCGGCGGTATTGTTTCTGGCGACCCTTCAAATCGAGCAACTTAGGACACTCGAAGAACTTCTGATCTGGCTAAGCGTATTCTTGTTGGTCCTCTCGTTCGTTCTCTATACCCAGCGATTGATGATCGGCCGGGCGGTGATGATAAAGGAAAGCGATGGGAATTCGTAGCGCTATAGAACGATTGACGTCAGGACTGACGAAGACGCGTGAGTCGCTGGTCGTAGGCATTCAGCGGCTTGTGCGGTCAAAGAAGACGGTCGACGAGGAGTTTCTTACCGATCTTGAGCAGGTTCTTCTGGCGGCTGATCTTGGTGTTCAAACGACTGAACGGATTCTCAGAGCCTTTCAGGAACGCGTGCGCGAACAGGGCTATGAGTCCGCTGATGAGCTAATGGCCTTGGTGAAGAAGGAACTTGAGGATGCACTTCAGCTGTCCGACAGTCATCGGTTTGAAGGATTTCAAGTTCCGGATACGCCCCGTCCGTTTGTGATCATGGTCGTGGGAGTCAACGGCGCCGGGAAGACGACAACGGTTGGGAAACTTGCCTACCGTTTTTCGGAGGCCGGACACTCAGTGGTGATTGGGGCGGCCGATACGTTTCGGGCGGCGGCGAACGAGCAGCTTCAGGTGTGGGCAGAGCGCGCAAACGTGCCGTTGATTCAACAGCACCAGGGAGCTGATCCGGGCTCGGTGGCGTTCGATACGCTGAGCTCCGCAATTGCTCGAAAAGCCGATGTTGTTGTCATCGATACAGCGGGCCGATTGCATACGAAAGTGAATCTGATGGAGGAACTGGGGAAGATCAGCCGCGTGCTCAACAAACGGATGCCCGGCGCTCCACACGAGGTTCTGCTCGTGCTCGACGGAAGCACGGGCCAGAACGCCATCCAGCAGGCGAAGGAGTTTACGCAGGCCGTCAAGGTTAGCGGACTCGTCATCACGAAACTGGATGGAACGGCCAAAGGTGGTGCGGTTGTGGCAATCAGCGATCAAATGAAGATTCCTGTGCGATTCATTGGTGTGGGTGAACAGCTTGAGGATCTTCAGCCGTTCGATAGCCGAACCTTCGTCGAAGCACTCTTTGAAAAACGCGAAGAACCGAAAGTCGCTTTATGAACCTCTCGTTCTCTCAATACGATTTGAAACTGCGATATACTTTCACGATTTCGAGGAGCTCTCGCGACGTCTCCCCTGTTGTTCTTGTCGAGCTTGAGCATGACGGCATCGTCGGTATAGGAGAAGCCTCTCCGACAAGGAGATACGGTGAGACCGTTGAGACGGTAAAGGAGTTTCTGTCGAAGATAGATCTCACAAGATTCAACGATCCCTTCCAGCTCGAATCTATCCTTCATTATGTCGATGGACTCGCGCCCGGGAATACCTCTGCGAAGGCTGCAATCGATATCGCCCTGCACGACTGGATTGGCAAAAGGGTCAATCTGCCTCTCTACAAGTATTGGGGTCTCGATAAGGAACGAACACCGCTCACCTCATTCACGATCGGGATCGATACACCGGAGGTCATCGCAAAGAAGGTGAGGGAGGCGGAGGAATATCCGATTCTGAAGATCAAACTTGGCGGAAATAACGATGAAGAGATTATGCGGGTCATCAGGAAAGTGACAGGGAAGACGCTCCGTGTTGATGCCAACGAGGGATGGAAGACGAAAGAGCTTGCGTTGGAACGTATCAAGTGGCTGGAGCAGGAGGGGGTCGAATTCATCGAGCAGCCGATGCCGGCGGAGGACCTCGCCGGCACGGCATGGCTGAAAGAGCGTGTGAACCTTCCCCTCATTGCTGATGAGAATTCCCTTCGATTGTATGATATTCCCAAGCTTCAAAACGTCTTCGACGGAATCAACATCAAACTCATGAAATGTACCGGTTTGCGTGAGGCCTGGAAGATGATCCACACGGCGCGCGCTTGCAATCTCAAGATCATGATAGGTTGCATGATCGAATCGTCAGTGGCAATTTCCGCCGCGGCTCAATTGAGTCCGTTGATCGACTATGCCGATCTCGACGGTCATGTTCTCACAATCAACGATCCGTTCGACGGAGTGAAGATTGTGGAAGGCAAGTTAGTGCTGCCCGAGAGGCCGGGCATTGGAGCGATCCGGAGGGATTAATTGTGCTGCTACGGCGGCCCAAATACCGGCGATTCTCTTACGAACCGCGATTTTATAACCCGGATCAGGATCGGGCGGAGAAGTTCCGCCGTCGGATGCGCCATGAGCGCGAAGCACATCGGAAGCCTCGAAGGTCCGTCATCATTTGGGGTGTGGTGCTGATTCTTGTTTTGTATGCTTACTTGTATCTGAGTGGAGTGATGCGATAATGGAATCGAAGATTCACATTCTTCAACCTGAGCTCGCTAACCGAATTGCGGCGGGAGAAGTGGTTCAACGTACGGCTTCGGCAGTAAAGGAGCTGCTGGAAAACTCACTCGATGCAAAAGCGCGCAACATCACCGTCATTGTCAAGGCTGCGGGGATGGAGATCATTCAAGTTGCCGATGACGGGGAGGGAATGTCCGAGGAGGATGCGCTGATGGCATTTCAACGGCATGCGACGAGCAAGATCACACGACCCGAGGATCTTGAGGAGATCCGAACGCTTGGATTTCGGGGAGAGGCGCTTGCGTCGATTGCTGCCGTAGCACAAGTGGAACTTAAAACACGAACGAAGGAAGAAGATGTGGGGACGCTTGTGCGGATCGATGGGAACGAAGTCAAAGAACAGGCGAAGACCTCAGCTCCGGTTGGAACATCAATTGTCGTGAGAAATCTCTTCTTTAACACTCCTGCCCGGAGGAATTTTCTCAAATCCCGTCAGACGGAGCTGAAGAATATTACGGATGCTGTAACAAGGATTGCTCTTGCGTACCCTGAGGTCGGTTTTCAGTATATCAGCGATGATGAGGAGCTCTTCAATCTTAAACCGGCGACGTCTGCGGCTCGACTGCGCGATCTCTTTGGAGAGAAGCAAGCCAACGGAGTCATCACCGTTCGAGAGCACAATGAGGTTCTGAGTCTCGAGGGGTTTGTCGGCCGGCCCGATTTTGCCCGCAAGCAGCGCGTGGAACAGTACCTCTTCCTTAATCGCCGCAGCATTGTCAACCGGGCCATTCAACACGCTGTCTTTCAGGCGTATGAACACTTGCTTGAGCACGGAACGTATCCGTTCTATGTTCTCAATCTGACGATCGATCCCCGGTGTGTGGATGTGAATGTCCATCCGTCGAAGCTTGAAGTGAAATTCGAGAATGAATCACAGGTCTATCGGTTTGTGTACTCTGCGGTGAAGCGAACACTGGCGGCAAACGATCTTCTCCCTTCCATGTCCCTGGAGGTTGCGGCGGCAAGTCCTGAAACGGCTCGTCTTCGCTTTGGAGGCGGAGGAATGGCTGAGGTCACGCGACCTCATGTCCCTCCGGGCGGATTTCATGCCCCTTCACCCAACGACCAAATCGAAATGGAGCGGGTCTTCAGAAGAATCGAGAGTCAATTGGATGAAGGACTTGCCGTTCCAAGCTCGTTTACCAAAGAGCTCCCAAGGGAAAAGATCGTCCAGCACCAGCCGACTCGCCCTGAGCCGCGTCGCGAGTCCGAGGCTGAAGCCCGCGCGATTTGGCAGATTCATAACAAGTACATTCTATCTCAGATCCGGACGGGGCTTCTGATCGTCGACCAGCACGTTGCTCATGAGCGGATTCTCTACGAAAAGGTTCTGTCCAATTTCGAGAATAGCCTCCCCTCGTCCCAACAGCTGCTGTTTCCCCAAACCCTTGAGCTTTCGCCGGGAGATTATCAGCTTGTCGGAAACCTTTTGGAGGACTTGAAAAAGCTCGGTTTTGACATTAAACTGTTTGGTAAGAATACCGTAGTTATCGAGGGAATCCCGGGAGATGTGCGTGTGGGAAATGAGTCAAAGATCCTCCAGGACCTTCTTGACGAGTACAAACACAATGAACATGACGCAAAGCTTGAAGTACGGGAGAACCTTGCAAAGTCGTTTGCCTGCAAAGCGGCAATCAAAGCGGGAGATAAGCTTAATACGAGCGAAATGATTTCACTAATAGACCAGTTGTTTGCAACGTCAATGCCGTATGTATGTCCGCACGGTAGGCCGGTTGTGGTGAAGATTCCGATTGAGGAGTTGGACCGGCGATTTGGAAGAACGTAATTCCAACGGAAAGGGAGATCATGTCGAACAATCTCGATGCAATCCGCAAACAGCAGCAGAAATGGGAGGAGAACGTTCGCCGGACCGGAAGGGCGCGCAACGTGAAATTCACGACGGTGAGCGGCGAACCGATTGAGATGCTCTACACACCGCTGGATGTGGAGAAGACGAACTTCTTAAGTGACATCGGCTATCCCGGCGAGTATCCGTACACCCGAGGAGTCCACGCCACGGGATATCGCGGCAAGCTTTGGACGATGCGACAATTCGCCGGCTTCGGGACACCGGAGGACACGAACAGACGTTATCACTATCTCCTCGAGCACGGTCAACACGGCCTCTCGGTTGCCTTTGACTTGCCTACGCTCATGGGTCGCGATGCCGATGATCCGCTTTCGGAGGGTGAAGTGGGCATTTGCGGCGTATCCGTAAGCTCGCTTGCGGATATGGAAGTGCTCTTCAAAGGGATCAACCTTGGAGAAATCTCGACTTCAATGACGATCAATGCTCCCGCGGCGATGGTGATGACGTTCTATCTTGCCGTTGCGGAAAAACAGGGAGTGGACTTCAAGAAACTCCGTGGAACGATCCAAGCGGATATTCTGAAGGAATACATCGCGCAAAAGGAGTGGATCTATCCCCCGGATCCCTCGATGAAGCTGATCATCGACATGTTTGAATATATGACGAAGGAAGTTCCGCAGTGGAATCCCATTTCTGTCAGTGGTTACCATATCCGTGAAGCAGGATCGACGGCGATCCAAGAGCTTGCATTTACGCTTGCCGATGGATTTGCGTATGTCGAAGCCGGTATTGCCCGTGGGTTGAATGTCGATGACTTTGCGCCGCGGATCTCGTTCTTCTTCAACTCCCATATCGACTTTTTCGAGGAGATTGCGAAGTTCCGTGCGGCCCGCCGCATCTGGGCGAAGCGCATGCGGAATAAATATGGTGCCAAGAATCCGCGTTCGTGGATGCTTCGCTTTCACACGCAGACTGCAGGTTGCTCTCTAACCGCGCAGCAGCCGGAGAACAACATTGTCCGGACGGCTTATGAGGCACTGGCCGGAGTGTTGGGTGGAACGCAGTCTCTCCATACGAATTCTATGGACGAGACACTTGCGCTTCCATCGGAAAAGGCCGTGAAGATCGCGCTTCGCACCCAACAAATTCTCGCTTACGAAACAGGTGTAGCGAATACGATTGACCCTCTTGCAGGAAGTTACTTTGTTGAGGCGCTTACGAACAGAATGGAGGAGGGGGCGGAGCAATATTTTGAGAAGATTGATGCACTGGGCGGAGTGATTCCGGCAATCGAAGCAGGATTTTTCCAGCGAGAAATCGCTGAAGCCGCATATCGCTACCAGCGGGAACTGGATGCGAAAGAGAAGATTATCGTCGGTGTGAACGAGTATGTTGAAGAGAACGAGCAGTTGGAGATTCCGATTCTGGTGATCTCTCCTGAAGTCGAGATCAAGCAGCGACAGCGATTGGCCGAGCTGCGCCAGAGCAGGGATAACGGACTGGTGGAAAAGCGTCTCTCCGAACTGCGCCAAGCCGCAGCCGATGACAAGAACCTCATGCCGTACCTTCTGGCTTGCACGAGAGCATACGTGACCCTTGGCGAGATGTGTAATGCCCTTGCAGAAGTCTACGGAGTGTATGAAGAACCCGCAGTCTTCTAAGTGGACAGAGAGAAGGATCTGCTTCACATGACGAGCGCGCAAAGTGCTTTACGCCTTCTCCGTCCGCAACAGTGGATCAAGAACCTTTTTCTCTTTGCTCCGCTCATCTTCTCCAAACATCTCTTCGAAGAGGGTTACTTCCTGCTGGAACTCCAGGCGTTTGCGGTCTTCTGCCTTTTCTCCAGCACGGTGTACGTGCTGAACGACATCGCAGATAGGGAGGCAGACAAGCTTCATCCGGTCAAACGCGCTCGACCCATTGCGGCGGGCACTATCTCCATCCCCAATGCCCTTGGAGTAGCCGCCGCGACGTGTGCCGCTGGAATTGTTCTCGCCGTGCCTCTTGACCCACGCTTTCAAGCAACCGCCGGCCTATACGTAGTTTTGAATCTTGCGTATTCCTTCCGGCTCAAACAAGTCATGCTTGTGGAGGTCTTTGTCATTGCAGCAGGATTCATGCTGCGTGTTCTCGCCGGAGCATTTGTACTGAATGTCGTGGTGTCAGACTGGCTTGTGCTGTGCACCCTGTTTGTTTCGCTCTTCCTTGCTCTTTCAAAGCGGCGAGGGGAGATTCTCCTCGTTCATACCTCGACTGGCGAATCGGGGAGAGCGGTGCTGAAGGAATATGACGTTGCCTTCATCGACCAGATGTTAACGATTACTGCTGCAGGAATGGCGATCTCGTACGCACTGTATACTGTCGCGGAACGCACCGTGAGGATTTTCCAGACGGAGAATCTGATCTTCACGACCGTGTTTGTCCTGTTCGGGATTTTTCGGTATCTTTTTCTCGTGCGACGGAACAAAACGGAGGATAACCCCACACTTCTCCTTGTACGGGATGTCCCAATGCTGGTCAATATCGGCCTCTGGTTTGCGACCTGCGTCGTGATTATCTATTACAATGAGGTGAAGACTTGGCTATCATGAAATTCCCTGAACCTCAATCCCCAACTCGAATCACCGGTCTTACAGCTCCCCAACCCCTCGTTGCCGTTCGCTATACAACCCCTGCGACCGTCCTCGATGATATCCAATCGGTCATGGAACAAGCCGGCGTTCAAACGGCACTCGATAAAAAGTCAGCGACAATCCTTAAGGACAACATTTCCTGGCATTTTCCGTTTCCAGGTGCCAACACTACTCCCTGGCAACTGGAGGGAGCGATTCTCGGTTTGAAGAAGCACGGATTTGGAGAACTTGTTTGCGTTCAGAATAAAACTGTGGTAACGGACGCGTTCAAGGGGGAAGATCTCAACAAGTACGTTCCTGTGTTCCGGAAGTATGGAATCCCCGTTCGATTCAATTTCAAAGAGGAGGACATGAAGTGGATTCCGTACGCACCGAAAACGCCCCTGCTTGTGCTGGATCAGATTTATCCCGAAGGAATTCACCTTCCCGACTTCTTCTTTGGCAAGAATATCGTCCATCTCCCCACGGTTAAGTGTCATATCTACACCACGACGACGGGTGCGATGAAGAACGCCTTTGGCGGACTCTTAAACACCCATCGCCACTACACGCATTCGTGGATCCACGAGACACTGGTGGATCTGCTGGCGATTCAAAAAGAGATTCACTCTGGGATCTTCGCGGTTATGGATGGAACAACGGCAGGAAATGGCCCCGGTCCTCGAACGATGTATCCCGAAGAGAAAAACATCATCCTTGCCAGCGCGGATCAGGTTGCGATCGACGCCGTCGCGGCAAAGCTGATGGGATTTGATCCGATGAGCATCAAATACATCAACTACGCCCATCAACGGGGATTGGGATGTGGGGATGTTCGGGAAATCAAAGTTGTGGGGGAAGATATTGGCAGAGTGAACTGGAACTTCACGGTTGGTGACAATGGAGCAAGTGTGGTTGGTGACCTCCTCTGGTTCAGTCCACTCAAGCGCCTGCAGCACATCTTCTTCAGAACCCCTCTTGTGAACTTCTTTATCTTCGGCTCTGAATTCTACCACGACTACTACCGCTGGCCCCTAAAGGATCGTCGTGTCTTCAGCAAGTGGCTCAGGCGCTCGCAGTGGGGTCATCTCTTCTCTTCATACGATAGCCTGAAGTCTGCCTGATTCTCAATGCTCTTGGAAATGCCATTCATCAAGGCTACCTTCCCGAGCATCCAGAGGCCATCCGCGAGCATCTGCGCATGAACGTCCAGACTCGGGCCGAACTGGCGCTTCTTTCCATTACGGTTATCTGGGGAAGCACGTTCACGATTACGAAGGTTCTTCTTGAGGGGATTGAACCTTTTCTGTACGTCGCTCTTCGGTTTACACTTGCTAGTCTGCTTTTTGCGCTTGTCTTCCGCAAGAAATTGACGGTTTCTGAGGTGCTTTCATCCCGTCGGGGATGGATACTCGGACTTCTCCTCTTTCTCGGCTTTTCTCTTCAGACGCTTGGACTTCAGTTCACAACAGCCTCAAAGTCGGCATTTATCACCGGGCTTATGGTGATCATGACGCCGATTCTCCAGGTGATCATCGAACGAAGACCGCCCAAGCTGGGCAACGTCATCGGTATCGTGCTGGTGACAATCGGCTTGTATCTGCTGACATCGCCGGAGGGATCGGAGTTCAATATCGGTGATTTGCTCACCCTCGGATGTGCGATTTCGTTCGCTCTGTACATCGTTTATCTCGACATCTTCAGCAAAGGTGTCAGGCCAGAGGGAATTACGCTCACCCAGTTTCTCTTTTGCGGAGTTGTAGGTTCGATAACAGCACTGGCGATCGAGCCGCTAAACCTGCAGCTCACAGACGGTATTGTTCTTGCTATTCTTTATCTAACAATCTTTGCCACGATCGTTGCCATCTATGTCCAGACGAGATTTCAAAAGCATACGACGCCGACGAGAGCTGCGGTTATCTTCGCTGCAGAGCCGGTCTTTGCGGCAATTATCGCGTACTTTGCCTTGAACGAAGTGATCGGTACGGTGGGATTGCTCGGTGGGGGATTGATTGTGGCTGGGGTGCTGGTGTCAGAGCTGTCTTGAGGGTGGTGGAGACCGAGCAAGTTGGTAATCGGGCATTCCCACAGCCCGCAGATTTTCCCATGGGATTCATAGACTGACGTTTGCGCCCACCATGCCCAATGGAATTCAGTCTAGTAGGCTTTTGTCACAGCGTCCACGAATCTACACCGCTTCGGACAGACTGGTGAAGTTGAATTCCTTAATCCTGAGCGCCGGAACCATGATAGACCCCGATTGTGACTCGCGGGGCGGAACTCTCATCGATCTGGACATTGCGTCGATGTTCTTCAGGACATTGACAGGGCTGTCATTCCAGCGAAAGTTCATCACCGGGTAGGCGATCTTTCCGTTCTCTATCCAGAAAACCCCATCTCTCGTCAATCCTGTGAGCAGCAATGTCCGTGGATCTACAGATCGGATGTACCAGATGCTTGTTACAAGCACACCTTCTTTGGTTGACTTGATCAGGTCGTCGAGTGAACCGGTGCCGCCTTTCATGATGATATTCGAGGGGAAGGGAACGGGCTCCTTGCGTTGTTTCTCCGCCCAGAAACGGGAATAGACGAGATTCTGGAGGACACCATCGGTAATCCACTCGACTCGCTTTTGAGGCAGTCCGCCGGCACCCCAGGGTGAGCCTGGCACCTGCGGATCGTTGGGGTCGGAGTAGATGGTGACGTTTTCGGGAAAGATCTTCTCGCCAATGAGGTTTCCTCCGCCCTTCTTTGAGAAAAAGCTTCTCCCTTCATCCGCACTTCGGGCGTCCATTGAAAATCCCAAGCCCTGAATCATGTCCGCCACGCACGATGGTTCGAGGATTGTGACATATTTCCCCGGCTTCAACTCACGAGGCTTAGCGGAGAGCACAGCTTTGTCGATGGCGATCTTTGAGAGCTCTTTGAAGTTCAGATCGCTGCCACGGTGCGAAGCACGCGTGACCCATCCCGAGCCGTCTCCCTCAGGCGTTCGTACCGTCTCGGAGAAAAAGACGTTTGTTGCCCGGTGATATCCGAACAATCCTTTCGAGTTACCAAGAGCCGTGAAGCCCGCATTCGTACGGATGAATCCCGCTGCAACGAGGTTCTTCGCTTTGGCTTGCTTGATGCATTCTGCCGCTCCATTGGCCAGAATTTCTGTTGCGCCGCGGGCAGTCCTTTCGTCATACCCCTTGATGCTCGGATACTTTTGGGGGCCGAGTGCGGGCATGTGCTCGGGGTCTTCAGGGGCCAGCCGCGCCAGCTCCTCGGAGCGCTGTACGGTCGACCTCAACGAAGCGTCGTCAAGTTGATTAACCGTGGCTACGCCGCTCCTCTTCCCAAACGTGGTGCGGATCGAGACGACATCGTTGCTCGATAGCCCGCTCGTTGAGGGCGTGTTTCTTGCAAACCGGAGATGCTGCTGTGTACCGCCGCTCATGGTAACTTCGACTTCGTCGGCTTTGGAGGATGACAAAATCTTTTCGATAACTGTTCTTGCTTCTTTTTCCGTCAGCATAAAGGCTCCTTATCGTTGACCCAAGATTGCCCAAAGAAAACATTCGGTCTTCGTTGTCTCGTTCATGCAATGTTTAATACCTGTTGCCTGGCCATCCTTGACAGCACCATCGGGCAAGCGCCATAAGCCCTTTCTCTATTCGCCCGACATTATCCACCGAGTCGCCAACCTGAAGGGTAATATCGTTGTTTGAAACCGTCACCCGACAATCTTCATTTCATCCGGCTCGACTCGTATTCAGGATGTTAATCTTCCGGAATCTTGCAGGACAACAGCCGTGACTCACCGCGTTGGATTGACCCGGTTCTCCCTTGCCATCATTGAAGGACCCGCCGAGATAATACTCTTCTTCGCTACAGATCGCATCGCAAGAGTTCCAGAAGTCCGGTGTGCGCGCTTGATAGGCCACATCCCGAAGCATTCCGGTGATCTTGCCGTTTTTGATCTCATAGTAAGTCTGGCCGCCAAACTGAAAGTTGTAGCGTTGATGGTCAATGCTGTAACTCCCCCTCCCTTTGATAAGGATTGCATCCTCGGTATCGGAAATGAGTTGGTTCAATGAGAGCGTTCTTGTTCCTGGCTTCAACGAAACATTGGGCATACGCTGAAAAGGGACATCGGCCCAGCTTTGCGCGTACGAGCAACCGTGGGATTCACTCTTCCCGATGAGGTGAGCTTGTTCGCGGGTTGTCTGATAGTCAACAAAGATACCATCTTTCACCAGGTACCACTCCTTCGTGGGTACGCCGTCGTCATCGAAGCCGCACGTTGCAAGACCGTTCTGTTGAGTCTTGTCGGCGATGAAGCTCACGATGTCACTTCCGAACTTAAACTTCCCTAACTTGTCGGTTGTCAGGAAACTGGTTCCGGCGTAGTTGGCTTCCATGCCGAGGGCACGGTCGAGCTCGGTCGGGTGACCGACGGACTCGTGAATTGTCAGCCAGAGATTGGATGGGTGGAGGATAAGGTCCCGCGGTCCCGGCTCGACCGATTTGGCTGAATGCTTCTCGGCTGCATCTTCGCCTGCTTGCCGCACATCTTCCAACCAGGGGTACTCTTCGAGATACTCGTAACCCATTCCCTGTGGCTCCGAGTAAGAATTCCGGCTTTCAAAGCTTCCCTTTTCGCGATTGACGGATGTGACGGTGAACGACGGATTACAGCGATGGAGATCCTGTTCGATGTAACTTCCATCAGTTGAAGCAAAATACTTGTGCTCGTTCACGAACGCCACTCCGGATGTGCAGAACGAGACACCTTTTACCTTCAGCGCTTCCTCGTTGATCCGGAGGAAGAATTCAGTTTTCTCTGTAATGGGTACGTCAAAAGGATTCTTTCTTATGGGAGTTGACCATGTGGCAACAACCGGTTTGACGGGAGCAAGTTTGATCGGCTGTGTCTGAAGCTTTGCGTTTGCTTTGGCGATCTTCACTGCCAGCCTAGTGACACGGGCAATTTCGTTCTTGTTGACAAGTCTGCTTGCCGCAAATCCCCACGTTCCGTTGACAATGACGCGAACTCCGAAACCGTGGCTTTCCGAATTCGAGACATTCGTAACTCGTCGCTCCCTCGTAAAGATCGATTGCGTGCGATAGCGGGCAATCCGGATGTCGGCATAGGTAGCGCCAAGGGACTTTGCCGTGTCAAGGGCGACATCGGCAAGGAGGGGGAAATCGATATCGGAAAACCGCAGGTAAGAGATCTTGCGATAGGGAAGGGCTGGGATGAAAAGAAGGGAGCTTGATGCTGCTGTGGATTTCAAAAAATCGCGGCGTCTCATAGAGATCTCCTTGGAAATTTCGTGCGGGCAGTATAGAGATTTAAGGATTGAAAATCAACGTTCTTGGCTGCAGCGAGCTCTCAGATGAGTTTGATATCACACGCGACAAAAAAAGCTTGTGTTTCAGGCGCCAAAGGGGTACATTCACTGCAGATGAAACGCGTAGTGGCGTCAATAGTCCTGAGTGTCGTGCTTGTCAGTCTTCTCTTCGCCGGTGTCTTCAAAGACAAACCGACGGCGGTGAGCAACGGTAGCGATATCACCGTAAGCTGGATTACGCTTGACGAATCAAACGTACAGCGATTCGACGTTCTTCGCCGCGCAGGCTATTCCGGTGATTTTCTCGTGATCGCTTCCGTTAACCCCAAGGGAAACAATTCCTCCTACCACTTTGTGGATCAACAGGCTTTCAAGGTGGCAGCGGGAATTTATCAGTACAAGATTCGTGTTGTCAACGGAGAACTTCCGCCCCCTGAGTCTGAGATCGTTACGGTTTCCCACCTTAGTTCCACCGCCAAGCGAACCTGGGGCAGCATCAAAGCGATGTTTCGATAAGGCGGTACGCATAAGCCGCGCACGCTTCATTTCCGCAATTCCTTCATGACGTTCCCTCCGCTGATTCTCGCATCACAATCGCCGCGCCGACGAGAGTTGATGAAGCAGGTCGGTTTTCGCTTCCGGATCGTCCCTAGTAAGGTCGAGGAGATCTTCGATCTTCATTCATCGCCGCGTGCCAACGCCCGGAGGATTGCCCTGGAAAAGGGGAGAGAGGTGGCAACGCGAGTAAAACGTGGAATAGTGGTAAGCGCCGATACCATTGTTGTCTGTGGGAAGAGAATCCTTGGCAAACCTGAATCCAAAGCTGATGCGCGGCGCATGCTGCGATTATTGAGCGGAAGGAGGCACGACGTTTACACCTGTCTTGCTTTGATCGATGCTGCAACGGGGAAAACGATGACTGTTACCGAAAGAACAAGGGTCTATTTTCGACGGTTATCGCACAAAGAAATTGAACGTTACATTGCGACCGATTCGCCATTCGACAAAGCGGGTGCTTATGGGATCCAGGACGACCATGGCGCGATCTTTGTTGAAAAAGTGGAAGGTTGTTTTTATAATGTGATGGGGCTCCCGCTGTCGCGTCTGTACGTGGCGCTCCAAACATTCTTGAAATCGAGAGGTTAAACGGCGGATCAATGGAACGCAAAATTCGAGTACTCGTTGCAAAAGTTGGACTCGACGGTCACGATCGTGGAGCCAAAGTTGTCGCTGCCGCCCTTCGTGATGCGGGTATGGAAGTGATTTACTCTGGCTTGCGCAAGACACCGGAGATGATCGTCGAAGCGGCGCTCCAGGAGGATGTCGATGCGATAGGAATCAGTCTGCTGAGCGGAGCCCACATGACGATCTTTCCAAAGGTCCTCAGTTTGATGAAGGAAAAAGGAATTTCCGATGTACTGCTCTTCGGCGGTGGCATCATTCCCGAAAGCGACATCAAGAAACTCGAGGCAATGGGGGTCGGAAGGTTATTCACGCCGGGCGCTTCGACGATTGAAATTGTCGATTATGTGAGGAAGTGGGTGGCAGAGAATCGAAAGGATGTTGCGGTGTCGTAAAGGAATTGTCTCAAACAAAAAAAATCCCGTCTGGTGTGGTGATCCAGACGGGATTGTTCTTTGAGAGGCAAGGATTAGACCTTAGAGACCTTGACGGCCTGTAAGCCTTTGGGTCCTTGCTCAACTTCGAATTGTACGGTGTCGCCTTCGTTGAGCGTCTTGTACCCTTCGCCATTGATGGATTTATAATGCACAAAGACGTCTTCACCGGTGCTGCGCTTGATGAAGCCGTATCCCTTGGCATTATTAAACCATTTGACTGTACCTTGTTCCATAAGGAGACTTCCCTTATAGTTGTGGAACATGAACACCTAATCATTGTCTCTCAAGACGAAAGAAGCCTCCTTCAAGAACTTCCTCCGCTGTTCAGCTTGGCACGGACCCCACACGAGGTGGTCTCCCACGCAAGCTTCTGCACAGAAATCCCGTCACCTGGGTGAGGAGTGGAGCAAACCTTCCTTGAAACAAGATGGTGTCGGTGAATTAACAAGCGAACATAGCACTTGTTGGAATGAAAAGCAAGCGGCTTACTCCGGAGGGTGCCCTTGCGGAGGGATATCAAGCCAAATACGCAACTCTCCTTGCTCCTCCGCTAGGGGTGCTTCCTCGTGTTCCGGCTCCGATACGGCCTTTGTCAGGATCTCAATTCCCGATGCATCGAACCCGAAAAGGTCATCTTGTGAGAAGATCCTTTGAAAATCTTCGGGTTTAAAGAAGATTTCGAACTTCCGGGAGCATTCATCAAGGCGACTGAGGTAATATTGACTGTTCTCGTCTGGGAAGTTCGGATCCCATTCCTCCGCCAGCCGTGAGTTTTCCGAAATCTTCACGCCGGCTCCTGAACCAGTGACGTAATATGAAACACGATCTCCGGCTTTGACATACCTTGCGGCTCGCTTGACAACTTCATAAGCGGCGGAGGGGTTACGCGTGCCTGCAGTGAGATCTGCCTCGTAACGCTCGAGAGAATCATGCAGCGTTTCCGTTCGTGCAAAATCAAGCACACTCCATTGATGGCTGATGATTTGCTTGGCGACCGCCACGTAAGTCTCATGAAGTGCGGAGATGTTCTCATGAAGCAGGCTTTCAATACAGCGTCGAATGTAACGCCGACAAAACGGTTCGAGCGAACGGGAAATGAGAGAGCTTCCTTTGATGCTGACTTTATTGTCGTACGACAAAAGCGCATAGTTCTTTCTCTTGTAGCTGAGCATCCGTTGAAATCGTCCGGCATAGGCGAGATGTATTCCTTCGGGGAGAGATTTTGAGATTCGCTCCACGAATGTCGATTCTTCTTCTTCTCCTACCACATTATCCGGCGGAATGAAATAAATGCCATCAGTATCGACTTCAATAACTGTTCCGTTGTACAGTTCAACCTGCCTCATGATTTCTCGCAGAAGGTGCTGACCTGTCGTTGTCACGACATCTGCCTGTTCATAATCATTGAACAGCGCGCGAGCGTAGCCAAGGTAGCCATAGAACGAATTTGCCAGAATCTTATAAGAACTTTGCAGGGCATCGACCTTTGCCCGTTCGGCAGGGTCGTTGGTGGATTTCATGATTCGTTTTGCCTCGAGTCGCATCGAGAGGAGTTTCCGAAGGATGAGAGGGAAGATTCCGAGCTGATCGGTCTTTGGTGTTATCTTCCGTGAGACGATGATCGAAGGGTAGAGCGATTCCACATCGGCATGAACAACCGTCTTGAGAAGTCCGGTAACGAAAATGTCAGTGTATCCGCCCGTCGTTTGGGCTCCCTGCTGAGGCTTGGGAATGGAGTGTTTCTGTCGCACATACTCCCTTAACAGAAGGGATTCGATTTTGGCTGCAGACCCCGTTCGGAGAATTGTCCCGAAGGGCAGTGGACACATCTGCGCAAGGAAAAAACTCGGCGGTTCGAGGTGCTCGGCGATCACGCGAGTAGCCGCGGCTTCATGCTCGCTCAGGGCCACCAGTCGAGCAGGGTGCGACTTCCACATTTGGGTTTGCTCGCGCGAAGCCTCGAAGAGCTCCTCTGGGATCGTGTAGCCGAAATGGGGAGCGACGTAAGAAAGCGATGAATGTTCAAGCGACCTTCTTGCAAAATCATACGATTGGGTAAGCGGCAACGTATCAACCAGATGGCGACCTGGCAGTTCGTAGAAGCCGGGTTCGTAGGGGAGGTCGGCGTCTTGAAGTGGGGAGATAACTCGAGGCTCTTCGCCATCCCGACCAATCGAAAGCTCAACGCCGTAGAGCTCCGTCCTTGCGGTCAGATAGGGGAGAATAAAAGAATGAAGGCCGTGCCCTTCAATGACGTCGGGGTTTTTCTCAGTTATGATCTCCACTGCGCGTTGCAGCAGCTGTTCCTCCGAAAACTTGCGCCCATCGATGGACTCCTTCCAGCCTCGGTTATCCGAAATCGAGAGAACAACAATCTTGTCTTCGGTCTTGCGGAAGTCGCTCGGCTTGCCCGGATGGGAAAGAGCCTTCAGCGAGATCTGCAAGCGGTGCAGATCATTGAACGACATTCCCTTGAATAGTGTGACGCCGGATTGCAGGAGATAGTGTTGAAGGGGGTCGGGTCTCAGAAAGAGGCAGTCGGTTTGCGTGTAACTCTCGAACCGTCGTGATGTCTGGCGCGCGTAGTTCTCAAGCACGAAACGCACAGCATCCCACATATCTCCCCACCGACTGAACGCTGCCAGAAATTGGAAATGGTTTGATCCGGCGAGCTTCTTTATCCAATGGTATTTTGGGAAGCCCGAGAGGAGTGATTGGTCGGTAAGATGAAAGAAGGGATAGAAGGGAACATCCTGATGTTGAACTGCATCCCCCCATCGTCTATAGATCCGAATCTGAGAATCGTTTACCTGATGAAGCGCAACAACGTGCTGCTCATCGTTGGACCCATAGAGAAGCTCATCCATCAACTATCCATGATTCTCTGACCTGGTCGATCAGGCGTTATTTCTTTTTCTCTCGCTCGTCGAGGAATGGCCTCAGGAGATCGATGGGAACAGGGAAAATCGTTGTGGAGTTGTTCTCCGTCGCGATTTCACGAAGTGTTTGTAGGTACCGCAGTGTCAAAGCGCTGGGTTGCTCACTGAGAATCTTGGCGGCATCTGAGAGTCGTTGCGAAGCCTGGTATTCACCTTCAGCCGCAATGACCTTCGAGCGGCGTTCGCGCTCGGCTTCCGCCTGCTTTGCCATAGCTCGTTGCATTTCCTGCGGCAGATCGATGTGCTTCACTTCCACTGTTGAAACCTTGACACCCCACGGTTCCGTCTGGTGGTCAATGATCTTCTGGAGCTGCAGGTTGATCTTCTCGCGCTCCGCCAGGAGGTCGTCAAGCTCCGATTGTCCCAGCACGCTTCGTAGTGTGGTTTGGGAAAGCTGGGAGGTGGCGAAAAGGTAGTTCTCCACTTCGACGATCGCTTTTTCCGGTTGTACGACTCGGAAATACACGACGGCGTTAACCTTCAGTGAGACGTTGTCTTTGGTGATGATATCCTGTGCGGGGACGTCCATAACGACAGTGCGGAGACTGACCTTGACCATCTTATCGATGAGTGGAATCAGGATAATCAATCCCGGTCCCTTGACGCCGATGAGTCGGCCGAGACGGAAAACGACACCGCGTTCGTATTCACGCAGGATGCGGATGGCATTAGCAAGAATGATAACGGCGAAGACGAGCAGAACGGTGAAAAGCGTGGGCGCAAAATTCATATCAATTTCCTCCTCAAGGGGTCTTTATGAAACACGTTCAACTTTCAGTGTGAGATTCACAATCTCTTTGACGCGAACCTTTTCTCCCTTTCCAATCTTCCCGGAGATTGATTCTGCATTCCAGATTTCCCCATGGACACGAACGCTTCCCGATGGATTAAGCACGCTTAACGCTTCACCAACCTCTCCAATGAGTCCCTCACTGCCGGTGATGGGTTTTCGTCCCTGTGCTTTGATTCCCAAGCCAATCACAAACAAGAAAAACACAAGCGTTACAGCCGTCGTGGCGATGATCAAACTCCAGGAGATTTCAATGAACTCCAGTCCTGATTCCGACCGGATAAGCATCATGGAGCCAAGCAGAAGAGAGATTACGCCACCTACTGTCAGCAGGCCGTAACTGGTGACTTTGATTTCCGCGATAAAGAGGATGATTGCAAAGATAATTAGTGCAAGTCCGGCGTAATTGATCGGAAGCGTGTGAAGGGAGTAGAAGGCAAGGATGAGACTGATCACCCCTACGACGCCGGGCAAAATACTCCCCGGATTGTAGAGCTCGAACAGCAATCCATACACTCCAAGCATGAATAAAATGTAGGCAATGTTCGGGTCACTGAGGATATCAAGAACTCTTTCCGACCATCCCATCTCGATCCTGTCAATTGTTGCACCCGCTGTTTTCAAGACAACAGACCTGTTTGGTAAGTCGATCGTTCTTCCTTCGAGCTGAACAAGCAGGCTGTCGACCCCTTTGGAAACAAGGTCGATCACCTTTTTCTGCAGAGCTTCCGACTCAGTAATCGAAATACTCTTTCTCACAGCCTCTTCGGCCCAACTCAAATTCCGTTTTCTCTTTTCTGCGATTGTTCGGATGAACGCGGCAGCGTCGTTGGTGGCCTTTTCCATCATGACGGAGTCCTGTTCGCCCTGCAACGACACGGGGTGCGCAGCGCCGATGTTTGTTCCCGGCGCCATGACCGCCACATGCGCTGCCAACGTTACAAACACACCTGCCGATGCAGCTTGAGAGCCGCTGGGGCTGACGTAAACGACAACAGGAACATCGGCCTCAAGAATATCGCTGACGATGACTCGCGTTGATTTCAATAATCCACCCGGCGTGTTAAGCTGAATGATGACGCACTCGGCCCTCCTTTCCTCTCCCGATTTAATGGCTGTATGAATGAACTCTGCAGCGGCCGGGTTGATTGCTCCGTCAATTCTTGCAACGACAACGCTCTTTTCTTGAGCGCTGAGAGTGAGAAACATGGGAAAGAGGAAAAGGATTGACCTGAGAGTTGAACTCACTGGTGGTGATTGGCGAGAGTGCCGTAAGCAGCTTGTTTTCATCAGATGCAAGATACCGAAATGGTCGCTGAAATTCAATTTGTCGCACGCACCGTCTTGAGAGCATTATCATTTTGTTAACTTTGAGAAAGCTTTAAGTAACCGTGCGGAATCTTCCGTATATTATGCCCACTGCACGATATGTCCATGAAGCAAACCATTCTCATCGTCGACGACGAACAAGATATTCTCGAATTGCTCAAGTATAATCTGCAGAAGGAGGGGTACGCTGTCCTCACTGCTCGTAATGGCAGAGAAGCTCTTCAACAAGCCGCGAAACAACCACATCTTGTCGTTTTGGATGTGATGATGCCGGAAATGGATGGTTGGGAGGTAAGCAAAGCCCTGCGCGAACAGCGGGAGACGGCAGGCATTCCTATCATATTTCTGACGGCAAGGGATAGCGAACTCGACGAGGTGGTGGGATTGGAACTTGGCGCCGACGACTACATAACAAAGCCTGTAAAAGTGCGGACGTTTCTTGCTCGCGTTAAGAGAGTTCTTCGCAAGCAAAGACCTGTGGGTGAGTTTACGGCGCATGATGTGTTGACGTTTGGGCAAATGGAGATCGAGCCTGCCAATTATAGGGTGAAACTTCGCGGCAAAGAGATTGCGCTACCGAAAAAAGAATTTGAAGTTCTTCTCTTTCTTGCCAGACATCCGGATCGGATTGTCAAACGAGAGACGCTCCTCAATGAGGTCTGGGGGAGAGATGTTTATGTCGTTGACCGTACGATTGATGTTCACATTCGTAAAATCCGCGAAAAGCTTGGTGAATTTGCCTCGCACATCGAGACGGTCAAGGGAGTCGGTTACCGTTTTCGAAGAGAGATCTGATGCGCTCCATCCAGTCCAAAATCGGCCTCACATTCCTTTTGCTGGCATTCGGTGTCGTGGTGCTTCTGGGGCTGCTTGTCAGTTATAAAATCGAACGACTGTTCATCGACAGGTTGCACGCTCAGCTTGAAACCGAAACGCAGGTTATTGTCTCACTTCTGAAGGAATCCGACAAGAATAAGGGTCGCGAATCCATCGCATCAATGTTGAACGCTATCTCCTCTTCAAGCAACCTCCGGATTACGCTCATTGCATCTGACGGTAAGGTTCTTTTTGAGTCGTGGGTACCGGATTCCCTCCTTCACACGCTGGGAACACATGTCGCTCTGCCCGAGGTCATCCAAGCGCGCGAGAAAACGGTAGGATCAGACAGCCGATCAAGCAAATCCACCGGCGAGGAGCTCTTATATGTGGCGCGTTTTGTCCAGCCACGAACGTTTGCTCATCCGTCACTTGCGAGTCTTCAGTATGTGCGTGTGGCAATGGGTTTGACCGAGGTTCGCGGGATCATCAACGATATTCGCTTGAACGTGCTCTTCGTCGGCATCATCGTCCTTCTTGTTGTCCTTGTGGCAACGCGAATTCTCTCAAAAGCCATCTCAAAGCCAATCGTCGAGATCGCTACGAGTGTCAGCGATATCAAAGCAGGGAATCTCGATCGCCGCTTACCCGTCTTATCTCAGGACGAAGTCGGAAAACTTGCAGAGTTGATTAACGAGATGACGGACAAGCTCAGGCGCGACATCGAGCAGTTGAAGAAGCTCGAACGTGTGCGGAGCGAATTCCTGGGGAATGTCTCGCATGAGCTCCGGACCCCCATTTTTTCGCTTAAAGGTTTCCTTGAAACGCTCATGGACGGAGCCATCGACGATCCACAGGTCAATCGGGAGTTTGTCAAGAAAGCGTATGCACATGCAAGCCGGCTCGATACGCTGCTGATTGATCTCATCGAAATCTCACGTATGGAGTCGGGCGAGATGAAGATGAGCTTTCGGTACTTCGACCTTTCCGACTTCCTCAGCCAAGTAAAAGAAGATTTTGAAGCTGAAGCCGGAAAGAAACGACAGACCCTGAACGTTGAAATCCCGCAGGCGGCAGTCTCCGTCTATGGAGACAAAGAACGTTTGCGGCAGGCGTTAGGGAACATTCTCGATAATGCTATAAAGTACAGTCCCGATGATTCCAGTATTCTCCTCAAGGCTGCGGAACGTGACAGCAGAGTGGAGATCAGTGTGGAGGATAACGGTCCGGGCATTCCCGAGGAACACCTTCCACGGATCTTCGAACGCTTCTACCGCGTTGATAAAACCCGATCGCGAAATGTTGGCGGTACAGGACTTGGTCTTGCCATTGCGAAACACATTATCGAGGCTCACGGAAGCAAGATCCAGGTTGAAAGCGAAGTCGGTAAGGGAACAAGATTCTGGTTTGAGCTAAGAAAATAGTCGTTTCGTCAAGAGTCAGATGACAGAAAGGTATCCTTGAATCTTAACTCATTCTTGGTTGAAAGACTTTTTCAACGGCTCGATCTCGATAAGTCCACAATTCAGCAATTAAGAATCGCCAACAGCTTAAGTGATGTGGAAGGAAAAGGTTTCCCCAGAGAGTTGCTCTCCCTGAGCCTTCCGATGGTCATTCGAGGTTTACTGAACTTCGGTATCCTCCAGATGAAACGAGACTGGGTCTACCCCTTCTGGGTTTACCGTCAACTCGACCCCTTCAGTACCAGTCACATCCCCCGATCCCAAAACCCATTACTTATGAACATTACCCACCGTAACTGGACCGCTCTGGGGACGCCGCATGGAAAACATGAAGCAATTGTTGACCCGCGCGGACTCGTTACACCGTTGCCACGGGAGTGGTCGCTTGACTGCTGGCTCAGAATCGATGGGAGAAGTCTTTTCCCCTCTCGTTCGTCGGCCACGCAGTCCTTTGATCCCAAGGCCCCCGCTCTCATAACATCGTTCATTCATGAGGAAGTCCTCTTGGAGTGTGAAACGTTTGTTTCACCGACAAGGAAGGGGATAGATGTTTTGTTTTACCGTGCGAAGGTGACGAACACATCCGACCGGACAAAGCAAGGGGAGTTCTATTTTGCGATCAGGCCATTTAACCCCGAAGGCGTGGCGCCGATTGTCTGTATCGAACGAATATCATCCAGGGAAATCTCTGTCAACGGGACGCTTGGCCCGGTGCTCGCCATGGAGCCGGATGCGGTGCTGTTTGGCAGCAGCAAGCTCGGCGATTCTTCGCGATTCCTTCGTTCGGTCGATGGAGCTCCCGGACGCACAATCGGTGAGCCTCTGGCAGCAAAGGTTGATTGCACGCAGGGGCTGGCGAATGCCATCGTGAAATACTCATTTCATTTGAACCCGGAGGAATCGAAAGCATACGTTTGCAGCATTGCGCTCGAAAAAGAACATGATTTGAAGCGTCAGCCGATCAAGCAGGGGTGGAAGGTGTCATTCGGCAAACGGAAAGCAGAACATCGCCGGGTCTGGCACGAGGAATTATCGAAAGGTCTGGTTGTCGACCTACCGGACGAGCATTTACAGAACCTTTTCGATTCGTCGCGAATAACGCTTCTTCAGTTTCAAGATGATTCGTTTATCTCACCAGGTCCTTATCTCTACCACCGGTTTTGGTTTCGCGATGCCGGTCCGATGCTTCGTGCGCTCGATGTTCTCGGGTATGGGGAGAGAACGCGGAAGGTGATCGATGGATTTCCAAAATACCTTACCACCGACGGATTCTTTCGCGGGCCCGATGGGGAATGGGACTCAAACGGAGTCGCGTTGTGGACAATTTGGAATCACTTTCTCTCCCGGCAATCTGAGCTCTGGCTGAAGAGGTGGTACCGGCGCATGGTCAGGGCTGCGGCTTGGATTGCCAAGAAACGCAACCATGGGTTGCCAAAGTATAGAGGCTTAATGCCGCCGAGCATCAGCGCAGAGCATCTCGGAACTGTCGACCAGTACTACTGGGATTCATTCTGGTCTTTGGCAGGGCTCAAGGTGATGAGCAGGGTTGCCCGACATTTCAACGAGAAAGAAGATGCTGAAGTTTTTGATGCCGTAGCGTCTGACTTCGAGAAGCATATTCTTGCATCGCTTGAGGAGGTGGAAAACCGACTGGGAGAGAAGCTCATTCCGGCAACGCCCGATCGCCCCTTCGATGAGAGCGCTATTGGTTCGATTTCGTGCATCTATCCTCTGTGGCTTGTTTCCTTCGTTCATTCTTACGGTGCGAGAACTCTCTCGCGCTTGATAAAGGATTATGTTGACGACAAGGGGTTCTATCATCCGATCATCCATTCAGGGTACAACCCGTACCTTACTCTCCAACTTGCCCATGCCTCCTTGTGGATCGGGCAATTCGAAGAGGCTTGGCGAGTAGCCAGCACAATTTTCCGTCAAGCGCAATCGCCATATTCACTGCCGGAAGCAATTCATCCGACCACCGGTGGCGGATCGATGGGGGATGGTCATCATGGGTGGGCATCAGCGGAAATAGTTCTTTTTCTGAGAGATTGTCTTTTGTACGAGGAGGAAGAATGCCTTCATGTATTTCGTGGGGCAGGGGAGAGACTGATAACATGGGGAAAGCCCACCAGGATTCTCAAGGCACCGACGAGATTCGGCACCTTCTCCTGCTCAATTGAATTCCAGTCGGATCGCAGGGGCTTCGTCACTTTTGCGAATCGGTTTGTTCCTGGACGCTCACCTCGGTCAATCCTGCTTCATCTCCCGAAGAAGATATCCACAGTACTTCCTGCATCTGAGCGATATCTTCTTTCAACAGAAAAAACCGCTTCGTCGACGGTGCTGCGTCTCAGTCCCAGCGTCACAACACTCCTCTTTGAAGGCCACGATGTCTGAACTTAGAGAACCACCGGGTGGGTCGTCAGACGCGGAGGAGCAACTGCTTTCTTCAACTTTGGGTAGTCGACTTTGGGTTTTGAGGTTTCGAAAGGAATCGGAAAAACACCGGTTGTCAATTCCACCGATCCGTTGTGAAAATCGAGGGTATTGAATTTGAGGAAACGGAGGGGATCGTCACAAACGGCCCCTGCTCCATTCGCAAGCCAGATCCCATCACGTTCGTAGATTTCATTTCGATGAATGTGGCCGTGCAGGACGTATCGCACGTTGAGAGCACGAAACAGTTTCAACACCTTTCTTCTCTTCTTCATCCGCATTGTGTTGGATTCGATTTTTCTCCACAATGAATTCTTGATGGTCTCATCGTTCGCCAGGTTGTTGAAGTGATGGTGGATCACTATGACCGGCAGCAGTGATGTTGTAAGCGGTGAGCCGACAAGATCTTCGAGACTCCCCATCTGGTTCTCATCGAGAAGACCATTTGTTCCAAGAGGGTTGTCCCAGAGCGACCAAGGTGGGATTGAATTGAGGCCGATCAGCAGAAACGGCCCCGCCGGCTTGATGAACGGAAATGTTCCGTGCTCACCCAGTCGATAGGCTCCCTGAAAGGCTTCGGCAAACACGTCAGTGAAAAGCTCGAGGTGCCGTCGGTAATCAACACTCCGAATATGTTGGGGAAAACTTAAGACATCGATTGCTCGGTGCGGTCCTCCGAAAATATCGTGATTGCCCGGAACCACCGTAAGCCTGTCCCCCGAAAGCAAACCGAACTTTGACAGAATCTCTCTTGCCAGATAGTAATCGTCTTCTTCTGCTGTGCTAACGATATCTCCGCTGATGACCATGTGGTCGAAACGTGTCTGCATCACCTGCTGCAGCAGTTTTCTGAACGATTTGATATGTTCCCGGTAGAATTGCTTGCTGAGATGCGGGTCGGAGATATGAATAATTCTGTACCTGTTCTGGGTTATGCTCTTGATATTCAACGCGGGCACTACCGGAACAGGCCGGGAGGAGGAGAGACTAGGCAGCGCTTCGTTGCCGAGATTTCCGTTGACGAATGACAAAAGAATAACTTTCGAACAGTTGATTGAGAATTCGATCCCAGCTGAACTCCGCCGCCCGGGACAGGGCTTGCCTGCGCACCTGCTCCCGTTTTGCCGGATGATCGAGCAGCCATTCGATTCTGCTTGCCATGTGTTCGGGATCGTGGGGTGCGGTGAGGAATCCGGACTCTCCATCCCTAAGAATTCCTGTAGCACCCCCGTAGCCGGCAGCAACAGGGACAAGTCCTGATGCCATTGCTTCAAGAGTGACCAATCCAAATGTTTCTGTTGTCGAAGGGAAGACAAAAATATCGGAAGATGCGTAGCTTTCGGCCAGCGTTTTACCAAATTGATATCCCAGGAATCTTGCGCCCGGCATCATTGGTTCAAACTCCCTTCGAGCATAGCCATCCCCCACAATAACCATTTCGAAGTCGCTTCGACGCGATCGCAAGATTCGATACATGGCTGCCAGGTCTTTTAGGTCTTTTTCCCAAACGAGACGGCTTACAAAGAGGAGCACGGTTTTCCCCTCGGGCGTCATTCGTTCGCGCCACGCTTGCGAGCGATTGGCGGGATTGAAGAGACTGACATCGACTCCGTTCGGCAGGTACTTCAAGTTCCTTATCCCATGCTCTTCAAGTTCTTTGAGAATCGGAATTGTTGGTACCAATGTCCGGTCGACGTTATTGTAGAGATATTTTGAAAGCTTCCAAACGATTTCCTCGAATCCATAGAGCTTGTAATATCGAGGATAGGTTGGGAAGTGAGTATGGTAGGTTGCCACAACAGGGATGCCGAAATCCCGCCCGTACTTCACTGCCCCGAATCCGAGAGTGCATGGACTGTTGATGTGAAGGAGGTCAGGTTGGAATTCCTCTAACTTGCGCGCAAATCGTTGATAACCGGGCAGTGCAAGCCGATAGGCCTTTTGGAACGGCAACACAACCGAGGTCACTTTATACATCGGAATGTCAGTCTCATTGGCGTCGGGGAGAGTCGACGTG
Organism: Bacteroidota bacterium; assembly: GCA_035559595.1. Lineage (GTDB taxonomy): Bacteria > Bacteroidota > Ignavibacteria > UBA10030 > UBA10030 > DATMBF01. The sequence goes on from DATMBF010000005.1 coordinate 39,834, forward strand.
AAAACCAAGACTTCGTGGCCGCGGCTCCGGGCCGCTTCCAGCATCTTGTACATCACCCGCGTTACTCCGTCTTGACCCACCCGCATGTTTGCATTGAAGTATGCAATCTTCATTGTACCTCCTTCAAGGTTTCGATAACATTTTTTCCATCTCTTTTCCTTGAACTGCAGCATTCGCAAGAGAATGGAGCAAGGCATCAAAGTTGGTAAGGTCAGGAAGAAGATGAAGGGCTCCCTGTTGCTTGAGGAGAGCAGCCTTCATGCCAGATGCGATTCCAACGAATCCGAGATTTAACGTTTGTGCACATTTCAGATCCCACAGTCCATCCCCCACAAGCACGATTCCAGAAAACTCGTTGATCCCATATGCTGTCTGTGCTCGATCGATCGCTGTTTCCACGATCGTTTCCCTTGTGAAGCCGTCATTCGCTGTCGCCAGGGGAAGATGCCGGTATTCTATTCCCGCTGTTTTGAGCTTGGTGTGTGCCGCTTCCTCCCAGCTTCCTGTTGCAATGGCAATTCTCCAGTCGCTATGCTGCTGGAGATGAGCGAGGCTTGTGGAGGCACCGGGGATTTGTCTGAACAATTGAGGCCATATTTTTGCCATAGCTCGGAGGATGGCAAGATAGTGGTTCTGCAGTCGTTGGAGTTCGGAGACTGCAAGTGGCGAATTAAAGCGTTCTTCGTAGATTTGTGAGAAGATTGCGGGATCCGTGTAATGGGAGAAGTGACGGCCATCGTTGGGAAAATCCCTGACCGAGTACCGGTCAAAGAAGGTCTGAGCAAAACATTCGCGATCAACGAACGCGGTGTCCGTGAGGGTGTCGTCGATATCGAAGATCGCCAGTCTCATGCTCCGCAAAGATAGAAAACAGGTACTACCCAGATATGACCGTGGAGTTAAGAAATTCTTACGGCAGCAGCGATTGAAAAATAACAAAGGGCACAAGTTGATCATGACGATGAACCTGTGCCCCGCTGGCTCCATCAGGGAGGGATGCGAGCCGCAGCTTTTTTTTGAATCTGTGGCAGGCAGACTTGACTTATTGAGGGAGAGACAGCAGAGTTCCGGTTCCCTCGTCGTCAAACACCTGCTGTGTACGCGCATTGTAATAGACAGAAGCGCTACCGAGAAGAAGCGACGAGACCACAAGTGCCGCTATGAAGAACATCCGTGCCCGCCGCGAAACACTGATCCCGCAAAAACCTGTATCCCGGGTTTCCACAGGGAAAAAGATTCGTTCAGTGTGGCTGCACGGTTCATTGTTATTTCGCCAGGATCATCTTGCGCACTTCAGAAAACGTCCCTGCCTGGAGACGGTAGATGTACATCCCGGTTGGTAGATCTGTTGCGTCAAATTGAGCTTTGTATTCTCCAGCAACAACGTAGGCATCAACGAGCGTTTGAATCTCACGACCAAGCATGTCAAACACCCTCAGCGTCACATGGGCACCCACCGGAATGGCAAAGCGAATCGTTGTCCCGGGATTGAAAGGGTTTGGATAGTTCTGGAGCAACTTGTAGTCCTCGGGAATCTTGCTTTCGATTCGCTCAACAGATACAAGTGTGCCATAAGAGGTGTTCTGTGGATCGTAATTCGTCCATAAGCTGTCCCATCGCGCGCCGGATCCAAATGCGCCGACGTAGGATGTAACCGTGAAGAAGGGGTCTTGCAGACGTGAGTTGGAGAAACTCGCACCACTCAACGCGGGTGATCCCGCCTGTGGGATGGGGTCGGGAGTCGTGAGATTGAATGGAGCCCTCAACATCACTTCTGACGGCTGAACGTAGCGTCGATTTCCGTAAGCAGTTGTCGCATACCATGCTTCGGCGTCAAAAGAGCCCACAGTGGTGGTGAATCCGTTGGCCGCACGCATCCCCGCCCAGATGGAATTCCGGATCTGCAGCGTGTCTCCTGTGGCGGCATTGACGACATTCGACCCGTCAAGGAGAGCTCCGGTTCTGTATCCCATAAAAATGCTGTTGTAAATCGAGGTCAGGGTGGAACGACGGAGGTGGATTCCACGTCTGTGGTTGGAGTTTACCGACGCACTCGTGTCGGGCATCGGTCCGATCATGGTATAATTGGAAAAGATTGGTTGCGTGCGTGGAGCATTGAATGTCCCTGTTCCATCATTATCCGACTCAAATCCGTTGCTGCCGCTGATGTCGGCAATGTTCGGATCGCGAAGGCTTAAGCCGAACTGCAGCTTTCCACGAAATCCGAAATCTGTGTCGAAGTCATCATCTACTGGCTTGAATGAGATAAGATACTTTCCGTTTACCGTCCCTCCGAACCATTCAAACGCATCGTCTCCGCTGTAACTGACCTGTATGTATTCCAGAACGGTCTTTCTCCCTACACCCCCGAGCGTCAGTCCATTAATCTCGTTGTCGGGTAGAAAGGCTATGCCGGGGAATTCAATCCGCACGTACCGCATAACGCCGCTGCTATCGTCATCATTGGGAGAAGAGCCGCCCCCGTAGGTGGTACCAGTTCCACCTTCGATGGTTGCTGTTCCGCCCGGGACATTGATTGATGCATAACCGGCGATAAGAATTCCACCCCAGTCTCCGGGGCCGCGCTGACCGGGAGGCAATTGACTGGTGAAGACGATCGGGTTGGTTGAAGTTCCTTGGGCGTTGATTTTTGCGCCCCGATTGATGATCAGAGTGCCTTTTGTCGATTTCTCGCCGAAAATGATCGTTCCGGCCGGGATCGTTATTGTGGCCGGTGGGTTGACGTTTACGAATCCACGGAGGAGATATTTTTTTGTTGCGGTGAGCGTGATGCTGGAGTTAATGTTTCCCTCCAGGACACTGTCTATCTGTGCCAGTATCTGAGAGGCTCCATGTGCGGCAAGAGTGCAAAGAAGAGTAGCTGTTAACAAGAGTTTTCGTGGCATAGGTGATTCCTTTCTGACGTGAAGTGAATGGGAAAATGGATTACTGTTGTCTCCAGCGACATGGTGAGGATTAGTTGATCTTGAAGGCAATTCCCAATGAGTACAACGTACCTTTTTCGTTTGCACGAGCTCGTTTGTTCCCCTGGAGGAAGACCTGCTCTTCAGCGAGAATATCCTTTGCCGTCAACTTCACTTCATATCGTTCGGCGATCGATTGTGTAATTACCAGGTCAACGAGCTGCCGCGGTTGCTCGATAACATCTTCTTCATAGGCCGTCGCCACCTCGACAATCCGCGGACCAAATCTGTAGTAGAAAAGACTTATCGATGTGCCAAGGTCTGGATTGCTGTATTGCAGTCCCAGGTTCAGCATCGATGGTGATTGACCTTGCAGAGGCCGGTTGCGTTTCTGAAGAGTTGTTTCCGTTCCTGCGACATTGACGGAAGACTTGATTCTCGCGTAGTTCCCGCGAAGGGAAAACGGCTCCAAAACCCTCGCGAGAAGACTTAGGCCGAGACGTGCTTCGAGCTCGATGCCGTAATTCCGGGCTGATTCGGCATTCAGAAATGTTCTCTCTGAACCCAAAGCACTCCCGGAGACAACAACCTGCTCGATGGCATCGGAGAAGCTCTTATAGAAAACACTGGCCGAGAGCAGTTCGCCCGCTCTGGGGAAGAGTTCATAACGAAGGTCGTAGTTCCGTATAAGCGATTGGCGGAGGTGGTCATTGCCGCGCAATGAGGTTTGCGTGTTAAAATCGAAGTAGGCAAAAGGAGCAAGCTCACGAAGTTCGGGTCGATTCACGGTCTGACTATACGCAAGCCGGAGGTTTGCATTCTCATCCATGACATAAATAAGATTGACCGAGGGCATCACATCCACGTTGGCTAACTCAATCCTGATCTCTTTGAGTGCTGAGACATCCTTTGAAACCACTCTCTGGACTGATCGCTCCATTCGGGCGCCGGCGATGAGGCGAAATTCGCGTTCCAGCAGATTCAGAGGCATATCAAGCATCGCATACCAGGCGGTGATCGTTTGTTCTGCAGTATAATTGTTCGTACCGTTCTGGTATTCGTCGAGGGAAAAACCGTTTCGCCGAAAGTTCTCAGGAGCGAAGATTCGGTCGATGGGGAGTGTGTAGAGCTCGGCATCAGTAAACCCGTTCCCCCTTCCGTTCACCACGATGCCGATGAGCCGCGACCCAAAATCACGGACCTTCCGATCAACAAATGTTCCGAACTTTAGCTTTGCCGTTGAAATCGGAGTACTGAAGTCGACCGCAACTCCACGGGATCGGTCCGAGAGAGTGGAGTAATAGCGCCCACCGTTCTTCAGATTTGCCTGGAATCCAAGGGAGGCCGTGAAGGGATCATTCGACCCCGCTTCACGGAAGTAGACGATGCGACGATAGTCGGGTTCTTGCCGGTCCGATTCAGAGTAGGACGCTTTCCATTCCATCTGTGTACTGTTCAGAAAGGGGAAAAAGTGCTCCCCAGTCACCTGTCCGGAATACACCGCACGGGAAACATAGCGAAGAGCAACGTGCTTCTGTTCGGCGCCGATGTCGGTGTACTGGATTCCGAAGAATTGTGTTGCCTCATCGTCTGCATCGCGCGTGTATGTGTTGCGGAGGCTCACTCGGTGAACATTCGATGGCCTGTAACTGAAATTGCCGATGGCTCCCCAAGAGACAGAATGGACGGATTGCTGGCCGGTGTATTGGAACCGTGGTTCGCCACTTGCTTCGTATTCATTCCGTTCGATCGACGAATTCTCAAACGAACTACGATAAGTCAGAGCTGTTACAAAGCCGAAGTTGTTTCCCAGGAAAGTGATACCATCACCAAGCGAAAGCAAGAAGCCGCCATTCAAGGGAGCATGGGTTTGACGTGGTGCCCAGTTGTTTTTGAGTGAGCGCGCATAGCGCAAGATGTCTGGCGGCGTGTGAGACGGGTCGCCAAGATTCTTTGGGAAGCCCGCCGGGAGTGATCTCGTCCCGTCGTCAATGCCGAGATAATCGTTCTTTCCTCCAGGTGATGTTGTAAAAGGCCGAAGGGAAGTCCGCCCGTGGAACGCGGCGAATGTATTTGCCTGGAAGGTGAGTGCCGAGGGAAAATCGATCGTGCTCAGTTTGGCAACACCTCCGGCAAAATCGCCTGGAAGATCGGGCGTAAAGGATTTTGTGATGACGCCGCTTTCGATCAGGTTCGATGGGAGGATGTCGAAGGAGAATGCTCGTTTGTCGGGTTCCGTGGAAGCTACAGGGGAACCATTGAGCATCGTATTGCTGTAGCGTTCAGGTGTTCCCCGGACGAAGAGGAATTTATTGTCGACTATGGATATACCCGTTACTCTTCTGAGGGCATCCGCTGAACTGGCGTCGGGTGAGCGTTTAATCTGCTCGGCACTGATGCCGTCCCCAATGGAGGTCGCCTTACGCTGCTGTGTGAGGAGGGCACCCTCATACGAAAGCACGGACTTTGCTTCTACGACCACCTCACCCAAGGTGATCGTCTCAGGTTTCATGACCACATTGAGGCGGACAGTTTCACCCCCTCGGATCACGACATTCTCAATCCGTTGTTTGGCGTAAGACAACACCGTCACAAGTACAGTGTAAGTCCCGGGCTCAACACCGTCAATAATGAACTCCCCCTTGAGGTCTGAAGCTGCTCCTTTTGTTGTTCGCTCGAGGATGACATTGGCGCCGATAAGAGGCTCAGTGGTCTCCGAATCAATGACAGACCCGATGATTCTTCCATGCGGCTGTGACTGCGCCGTTGCAGTCAGGAACGAGCCCGCCACGTGTAGGAGCACGAGTGCTCTTGCGACTCGAGCTGCAAATCTTTCCAAACGTCGGTCCATTAAGTTTCTCCCTGATGTTGTGCGACAAGTATTCCTTGAACAAGTCAGCACCAAATCTATCACAGAGTGTTACTCCTGTATTATGCTGTGGTTATTTTCATTTAACCAATGAGATAAGCCCTTTATGCATGTGAATTCGGCCAGATCGCTAATCGAGAAACGGCCGTAACAATTCCTTAACGTTAAGCTAATCTTGGAGTAATGAGTTTTCTTTTCTTTTCACCTAAATCCATCAGGGAGGATTCATGAAGACATTCTCTGTCGCCGTTGCACTCTTCCTTACTTCAGGTCTTGCAGGTCAAGAAAAGGAAGCCAAGGATAGTCTTGATGCGCCGACGCGGGAACGGATTTCCGAGATCAAGGGCCAACTTGACGGGATGAGCGAGACTCTCGCCGAGCTGAAAACCTTCACGGACGCACTCCGCAAGATCAAAATCTCCGGGTACATCCAATCACAATTTCAACTGGCAACAGGGGAGAGGATTAATACGTTCGCGGGCGGAAATTCTGCGGAAGGAGTGCGCTCGCGGTTCGTCGTGCGTCGCGGCCGACTCAAAGTTGCATACGACAATGAGCTGACACAGTATGTGCTACAAATCGACGTGACGCAAAACGGAGTCGGAATCAAAGATGCCTATCTCTGGATGCGTGAGCCGTGGCTTCGCATGTTCGGTCTGACTGCCGGAGTCTTTAATAGACCGTTTGGGTTTGAGGTGGGCTATTCCTCAGGCAGTCGAGAGACACCGGAGCGAGCACGGATCATACAAACGCTCTTCCCGGGAGAGCGAGAATTGGGTGCGCAGGTCGAGTTCTCCACGGAAACCGGAGTGCTAAGTCATTTCAATTTCAAGGCGGGACTCTTCAACGGCACCGGACCGACGGCGAATGATAATGACAACTACAAGGATTTCATCGGTCGGGCCGGTTTCCAATTGCCGTTTCAGGAGGAGAACATTACCATCGACGGCGGTGTTTCGCTCTATGCGGGGAAAGTGCGAAGTACATCCCGCTATGTCTATTCCTTCAACTCTGCCCTCAATCAATACTTCGCAGACTCTTCCACGACGAATGTGGGAAAGTACTTCTCACGGAACTATCTCGGAGCCGATGTTCAACTCTACTATGATTCCCCTTTGCTCGGGGGTCTGTCCCTTCGTGGCGAGTATGTTTTTGGTGAGCAGCCCGGCACTTCAAGCGCAAACACGGTCTACAATCCCGGAACTGCATCGATCCCCCTCTATCAGAGGAAATTCTCCGGATGGTATCTTACACTCGTTCAAAACATCGGGCTCGACCATCAATTCGTGGCGAAATACGATCTGTTCGATCCACAGATTGACGGCGGGGGACATGCAATCGGTGCACCAGCCGTGGGCGGCGGAAGCAGCATGACCGCGGCCGACGTGAAGTATGCAACAGTCGGCATTGGTTGGAATTACCACTACGATGCGAATATCAAGCTGGTGGTCTACTACGATGTGGTGACGAACGAGAAGGTGAATCCGACAGCCACAGGGTCGCTGCTGGGCTTGAGGGATGATCTGAAGGATAATGTGCTGACAGTACGACTGCAATACAAATTCTAAATCAAAAGGAGAAACACGATGAAGCTCTTAGCAACACTACTCTTGAGTCTTTTCGCCTTGGGTCTGCTCTTTGGCCAGACGGAAACAATCACCATCAAAGGCTCAGACACGATGGTCATCCTTGCCCAGCGATGGGCAGAAGTGTATATGTCGAAGAACCCGAATGTTTCCATCCAGGTGACAGGTGGCGGTTCGGGGACGGGCATTGCAGCACTCATCAACGGAACCACCGACATCGCTGCTTCGTCCCGACCGATGAAAGCAAATGAAAAGGAGAAGCTGAAGCAGCGGTTCAACACGCTCGGTGTGGAAATCAAAGCCGCGCGGGATGGGCTTGCGGTCTACCTTCATGAATCCAATCCGGTGAAAGAATTATCTCTCCCCCAAATCAAGGCAATCTACACGGGCAAGATCACGAATTGGAAAGAGGTTGGCGGGGAGGATGCGAAGATCATTCTCTACAGCCGCGAGAACAATTCTGGCACATATGTGTACTTCAAGGATAACGTTTTGGAAGGTGCCGATTTCGTTGCTACGGCACAGAATCTTCCCGGCACAGCGTCCGTTGTCAATGCCGTGGCAAAAGACAAATACGGAATTGGCTACGGCGGGGCGGCGTATGCAAAGGGAATTCGTATGATTAGCGTCAAGAGAGACGATCGCTCGCCGGCATATGAGCCGAATCTCGAGAACATCAAGTCCGGGAAATATCCCATCTCACGCTTTCTCTACCTCTATACGCGAACGAGACCTGCCGGTGCTCTCAAAGCGTTTGTGGATTGGGTCCTGAGTTCGGAGGGACAGGAGATTGTAACAAGGGTCGGTTACTTTCCGGTCAGGTAAACTTGATGAACTCGAACACGACGATAGAAGAATCGAGTATCACACAACCGGCTGAGTCGGCAAAAAAGGAAGATTTTGATCGCCATCGGCCTTTCCGTTCCTCCGACCGTTGGTGGCGCAAGCGTTTCCGATTCAGTGAATTTCTCGCCGAGAAGCTCATCACGGGAATTGCTTTTGTCTCGTTTGCCGTCATTCTTCTGATTTTCATCTTTGTGTTTCGCGAGGCCGCTCCGATCTTTTGGATGTCGTACGATGATGTGCATGCAGTGACAGAGGAACTTCAACAAGAAACGTACACAGGTAGTGCATATCCTGAGGAAAGTGTCGGGGAGACGCCAGAACGAAGATCGGTGGAGAGTGGAGGAGAAGGAAAAGCAACTGTCGAAAATCTTCTGGGCTTCACCTGGCAGCCAGTGTCTGAAGAGCCGAAGTACGGTCTTCTCCCCCTCTTTATCGGGAGCTTCAAAGTCACGATGATTGCCATTCTCTTTGCGGCGCCGATCGCTATTCTGGCCGCTCTCTTCACCTCAACATTTGCTCCGAAGTGGGCAAAGGATGTGTTGAAGCCGGCGATTGAGGTTCTTGCCGGATTTCCATCAGTCGTCATCGGGTTCTTTGCACTTATTGTGCTTGCGTCGTTCCTTCAGGATTTGCTTGGCTATTCCTACCGTTTGAATGCTTTTGTCGGCGGTCTCGCAATGTCGCTTGCAGTAATTCCGATCATCTACACGATCGCCGAGGATTCGCTCGCTGCAGTACCGAAAGCTCTCACCGAGGCAAGCCTTGCGCTCGGAGCTTCGAAGTGGCAGACTGCGCTCTTCGTGGTGCTTCCGGCGGCGACACCCGGCGTCTTCGCGGCAGTGCTACTGGGTATTGGCCGAGCATTCGGCGAAACCATGATCGTGTTGATGGCGACCGGCAACGCGGCTCTCGTTTCTGCGGGACTCTTTGAACCGGTGCGAACGATGTCTGCTACCATTGGTGCGGAAATGGCAGAGGTCGTGTTTGGGGATCTTCATTACAATGTTCTCTTCCTCATCGGTTCGCTGCTTTTCGTTTTCACACTGACTCTGAATGCGGTTGCAGAGTTCTACGTGCGCCAGCGCCTTCTCAAAAGGTTCCGAGGCCAATAATGCTGATGCGAAGCAAAGTTGTCGGACACACAGTGGTCCTTGTTACTGCGCTTGCGGCGGCAGTGATCCTTCTTGCCGTTGGGGGAATGATGCTCAACATCCTCCTTGGGGGGTGGGAGAAGCTCACCTGGGAATTCCTCACCGGTGTTCCGACACAAGGAATGACCGAAGGCGGAATCTTCCCCGCCATTGTCGGAACATTCCTCCTTGTCGTGATTATGTCAATCTTCAGTGTTCCCGTCGGAACTGTGACGGCGATTTATCTCAGCGAGTATGCAAGTCAGAAATCGAAAGTCGCGCAGATGATCCGTTTCGCCGTGAACACCCTGGCCGGTGTGCCGGCGATTGTGTTTGGTCTGTTCGGATTGGGTTTCTTTATCCAGTTTGTGGGAAGAGGAATTGACCAGCTTCTTTTGGGAGAGTTCGAGTTGAAATGGGGTCAGCCGAATATTCTGTGGGCAAGTTTGACCATGGCACTGTTGACGCTGCCCGTTGTGATTGTTTCTGTTGAGGAGGCAATGAAGACTGTTCCACGTGAACTACGGGAAGCAAGTTATGCGTTGGGAGCGACACGGTGGGAAACGATTCAAAAGGTGGTCCTGCCGCATTCATTCACAGGAATTCTCACGGGAGGGATTCTTGCTGTCAGTCGCGGTGCAGGTGAGGTCGCGCCAATTCTGTTTACCGGGGCGGCGTATTTTCTTCCTCACCTCCCCCAATCGTTGTCTGATCAATTTATGGAGCTGGGGTATCACGTTTATATCATGTCAACACAGTCGCCGGATGTCGAGGCAACTCGGGGAATTCTCTATGCAACCACACTGGTGCTCCTTCTTCTTACTTTTCTACTTAACTTTTCAGCAATCTTTCTCCGCTACAAAGTGAGAAAGCGTCAGACTCGGTGACAACAATGCATCCAATACGGAACAACGGTTACAAGATTCAATCAAAAGATCTCACCATTTATTATGGCGATCGAAAGGCTCTCAATGGAATCTCGATGCAAATTCCCGAGCACAAAGTCACGGCGATCATAGGCCCTTCGGGGTGCGGGAAATCGACATTCCTTCGTTCTCTGAACAGAATGAACGACCTTATTGAAGACTTCCGTGCGGAAGGGGAAGTGATGGTCGACGGCATCAACGTGTATGATTCACGCGTTGATGTGGTTGAACTGCGGAAGAAAGTTGGAATGATCTTCCAGAAGTCCAATCCCTTCCCGAAGTCGATCTACGAAAACATAGCTTACGGACCCCGCATTAACGGGGTTCGTGACAAAGGTAGACTCGATGAGATTGTTGAAAAGAGTCTGCGAAGGGCCGCGTTATGGGATGAAGTGAAGGATGATCTGAGGAAAAGCGGACTCGCGCTTTCCGGCGGTCAACAACAGCGATTGTGTATTGCCCGTGCACTTGCCGTCGATCCTGAGATTCTGCTGATGGATGAACCCGCCAGTGCGCTCGACCCGATTGCGACGGCGAAGATTGAGGAATTGATCCATGAATTGAAAGAGAACTATACGATTGTTATCGTAACTCACAACATGCAGCAGGCAGCAAGAGTCAGCGACTATACAGCCTTCTTGTATATGGGGGAGCTTGTGGAATTTGATGAGACGAAAAAGATATTCACCAATCCGAGCATGAAGCAAACCGAAGACTACATCACAGGAAGGTTCGGATGAATCAGGCCAGCACAGTAAAGGAACGTACCGATGCCCCGACATTTTGAATTGGAGTTGGACCAGCTCCGAACAATGCTTATTCGCATGGGAAGTTTGGTTGAAGAGCAGATCGAGCTCAGTGTAAAGGCGATTTTGGAATCGAATCCCTCGATTGCTCAGATCGTGATCGAACGCGATCGGAAGGTGGACGAGTTCGACAACGAGATCGACAAACAGTGCATGAGGGTCTTTGCCTTAACGCAGCCGGTGGCAATCGACCTGCGGTTGCTCATGGCTGCCCTGAAGATCAACAGCGACCTGGAACGAATCGGCGATATTGCCGTGAATCTTGCAGAGCGTGTGGAACCACTAAGTGCTTACGGCAATTTCGTCAAATCCACATCACTTGGACCGATGGCAGCCGCTGCCCGAGAGATGGTGAAACAAGCTATCGATGCATTCGTGAATAGCGATGTGGAGCTTGCGAAGAAGGTTCTGCAGTCCGATGATCGGGTAGATACTATGGATCGGGAGATGTTCGCGCTGATGCTGAAGACAATGAAGGAGGACCCTAAGGTAATCGAGCCTGCCGCTCACGTCATGATTCTCTCGCGACACATCGAGCGGTTAGCCGATCATGCAACGAATATTGCAGAGGACGTCGTCTTTCTTGTAAATGCCAAGATTATCAAGCATCAGGCGGAGGGATAACCAACTGCATCCGCTGCTCGGAACTTCGGCGGCTGGGGTTGACGACGCTCTTCAGGCCAACGGTGGGCACACTGAGTTTTCCTGAGCAAAGCGTAGTGTGTGCTGCCAAACGACGTCCCGCCGCTGTTTGGCGGGAGGTTTTTGGCGGAGAGGGTGGGATTCGAACCCACGGTACCCTGACGGGCACACATGCTCTCCAGGCATGCCAGTTCAACCACTCCTGCACCTCTCCAAAATACTTCCAGCGTTCCCCGCAAGTCCTTTCTTCTTCCAACGCCCGCCAAAATAGTCAACAGTTGCTCCAAAATCAATGAACGGTTGATTTTCAACGAACAATTCTGTTTTTTCAACCATCGTTCATGACGACGCCGGAGGAGGAATACTATCGTGTTCTTGCGCTGGACTTTCTGGCGCATATGAAGTCGCACGTAGCATCGGTTGTACAGACTCTCCCACGTTGTGACTGGAAAGAGATCGAGACACTGGGGAATCACCTGAAGGGTTCGGGAACCATGTTTGGTTTTCCTCATCTCTCTCAGCTCGGGGCGAAATTAGAAGAAGAAGTCCAGAAGGGAAGGGAGTCCGAAGCTCTCGCCACGCTGTTAGACCTCGCTTCAGTGCTTGAACGAACGTAAAGACCAACCGAATGGCACAAACGATCGTTGTTGCTGAAGACCAGCACCATATACGTGCTCTCATCGAGTACAAGCTGAAGAACAGCGGGTATCAGGTCGTTGCCGTAGCAGACGGAGCCGCTGCCCTGGAAAAAGTGAAAGAGGTAAGTCCTGACCTGGTTTTGCTCGACGTCATGATGCCACTCATGACAGGCTTTGAAGTGCTCGCTGCTTTGAAGCAGGATGACAAGACAAGGGATATTCCCGTCCTGCTGGTTACCGCTCAGAGTAGAGAGGAGGAGGTGGTGAAAGGACTCGAATTGGGTGCAGAGGATTATATCACCAAACCCTTCAGTCCGAACGAACTCGCCGCTCGCGTCAAAATCGTTCTGGCCCGCCATCAAAAGAAATGAGGCAGGTTTGCTCCTTCGCATCACGAAATTTCTCTGCGGCTTAGCCTTAGGGATTTCGGTCACCGCGGCTCAGAATCAAGTCCCCCACAGTAACGTCGATAGTCTCTTCGCCCTCGCAATTCAACTCCAACGACTGGGAAATTTCCCTGCATCCGATGAAGCTGCCAGACGAGTGCTCCTTGTTGCCCCTCGATACCATGATGCCCGTATTCTCGTAAGCCGAATTCACTCTTGGAGGGGGGAATACGCGTTTGCCCTCAGGCAACTGGACACCGTTCTCTCCGATAACCCGAATCACAGAGAAGCGCGTCTGGTCAAGGCTCAGGTGCTTGCTTGGCAGGGGAAATACGATGAATCCGTTGCCATTCTCCGCTCGCTGGCGGATGGAGGGACCAACAATTCTGAGATCGAAGCTGAATTAGGGAAAGTCTATCTCTGGAGTGGAAGGCCGAAAGAAGCTTACCGACATTATGAGAATGCCTACAAGGCCGATTCTGCTTCCACCGAGGTCATCCGTGGACTTGCACGATCCTCTTTTGGGATGCGCGAATATCGACTCTCTCTCCAATGGTATCAAATGTTGCTTCGAGACCTTCCGAAAGACCGGGAAGCTTTGGGAAACATCAACCGGCTTCGGTATCGGTCATCTCATGAATTTCTTCTCCTTAGTTCGTACGAATCGTTTACCCGCTCCGGGGTGAAAGCTCATTCAATTGTCGGAGGGGAGTATTATAGCTCGATTGGTGATGACTTCAAACCTTTTGTCCACTTCAGCAGAACCGAGAGATTTGGGTCTCAGTCCAACCGTTGGGGTGGGGGATTCTATTGGACATTTTCCTATACTGGTTCACTATTGGTTCAAGGACTTCTTGCCCCAGGGGCAACAGTTGTTCCTCGCATAGACGTGACAACTGAAGCTACTTCGGGCATTGGAGCGGGATTCGAGCCGGTCATCGGTTATCGATTTTTGAAATTCGAAGCTGAACGTGTTCATATCGCCTCGCCCGGCATTACATGGTATGCGAGCGGAGTTCTCTGGTTCACTCCTCGGGTGTATCTTGGCTGGTCGAATGGGGGCGGATCGTCAAAGACCATTGTGCTCAATACAACCTATCGACCCAACGAATCCACGTTGCTTCGAATAAACGCGTTTAGCGGAAACGAAACCGTACAAGGGATCACTCTGAAGGAGATTTCGATTCACGAATCAACAGGAGTATTGTTGGGTGGAAAAGGTCGCATCACGAGCACTCTCGCGTTGGAGCTTGTCTATCAGTTCACATCGCGGCGGCCGAATTCCAATTCACATTTCCTGGGATTGAATGCCTCTTTCCTCTTTTAGCAAAAGGAAGCTCTAATGGGGATCGAGTTTGTTATCATCGCTTCTCTTGCCCTAGGCGCCGCCATCTTTGTGGTCATTGTTGCGGCCGCTCTCATCGGGCACAAATGGTTTTCGGGACGGAAAACACGACGTCTGAAGAGGCTGTATCAGGTCTATTCCGTGATCTTTTCCGAGCTTCTTCTTGAGCCACTCACTCCACTCCCACCCGGATCAAAGACAAGCGCGATTTTTAAGCAATACGAAACTCTTTTGATTCAAATCAAGGCTAAGCTCAAACGATTCTCTAAACGGCGCCGACAACTTCACCTCAAGGCTCTCCGAAATGTCCTTGTCGATTTTGCTCAGGATATTACCGGAGAACCTGCCGAGAGATTGTTATACTTCTTTTACTCTTTCAAATTCGTAGATGAGGAGATCGCATTTCTGCAAAGCAGACATTGGTGGGTCAGAGCACAGGCTGCGAGAGATCTTGGCCTTCTCAAGGCACGAAGGGCAATTGCGCCGATTACGGCCGCTCTCGAAGACCCGCATCCTGATGTTCGGGCGCAAGCAGCTCAATCGCTTGTTGCTATCGTCGGTGTGGGAGCGCTTCCCACGATTCTTCGCGTTTCCCGCAATCTCTCCCGCTGGATAGCGTTGGAGCTTTCCGTGATCGTCAAGAAGTTTGAGCACGCAGCTGTGCCCGCACTCCTCGAAGCTCTTCACCATACAGATGAGTCCGTTGTTCTCTTCTGTCTCGAAATGCTCGCAGAAATTGGATTCGTCGAGGCCGTTGATCATGTTCGTGTGCTGGCTGAGTCATCCCCTCACCTCAAGATCCAGACAAAGGCCGTTGAAGTCTTAGGACGCCTGGGGGATCAACGAGCGGAGAAGCTGTTGCTCAGTCTCGTTGCCGGTCCGTCCAAACCCCTCCGCATGAGTGCGCTGCGTGCGCTGGAAAAGATTGGCCTTCCCCAGGCAACTCCCTTATTGTTGGAACGGGTGAGAAATGCCGAGCTTGATGAGAAACTGACTGCGGCCAGAGCTCTTTCCGCAACAGGTGCTCTTGGTGTTGAACATTTGCGTGCACTGATCATGGATGATAAACCTCTCGTTCGAAGCGTTGCGCTGCAGGTTCTTGAAGAGATTGAAACTTATCACCTGGTCTCTGCCTCATGATCGAATTCATTCACATACTCTTTCAGGCGTACTTCTATTTCGTCATGGGGTATTTCATGCTTGTGAACGTCACATACGCAACACTGCTGATTATCTCCTATCGTGAAATCATTCGGTATATGCGTCATAACACGTTCAGCAACTATCGTGTGATGGTGCAGTCCGAGCTTACTGAGCCTGTTTCGATTCTCGCTCCAGCATACAACGAAGAGTTGACCGTCGTGGAAAGCGTGAAGAGTCTCTTAAAACTCAATTACGCGAAATACGAAGTTATCGTTATTAACGACGGATCAAAGGATCGAACACTGGAGAATCTGATTTCGGAGTTCCATCTCTTTCCTTCTAAACAAATCTATGTTGAACAGATTCCCACTGCCCCTGTGCGTGGGATTTACCGGTCGCGACACCCGGAGTTCAGAGATCTCATTGTTGTGGACAAAGAGAACGGTGGCAAAGCCGATGCCCTGAATGCCGGCATCAATGCAGCGCGATACGACTACTTCTGTGCGATTGATGCCGATTCTCTGCTCGAAGACGATGCTCTCCTGCGCGTCATCAAACCGTTTATGGAAGATGATACCGTGATCGCTGCCGGCGGCATTGTTCGTATCGTCAATGGCTGTAGGGTGGTCAATGGAAGAGTGGTTCAGGTTGGGTTGTCGGATCGTTTGCTTCCCGTGTTCCAGATCGTTGAGTACTTCCGCGCGTTTCTTTCCGGCCGCATGGCCTGGCATGGTCTCAATGCTCTTTTAATTATTTCTGGTGCGTTCGGGATGTTCAAACGGTCGGCGGTGATTGAGGCGGGCGGATACGCGACGGATACGGTGGGTGAGGACATGGAGCTGGTGACACGGCTTCACAGAAGAAACCGGGAGAAGAAAGAGCCGTACAAGGTCGTTTTCGTACCCGACCCCGTCTGCTGGACGGAAGTGCCTGAGACGCTCCGCGTGCTGGCCAAGCAGCGAAATCGATGGCATCGGGGGTTACTTGATACCCTTCTTCGACATCGCGTGATGGTTCTGAATCCTCGGTACGGCATTGTCGGGCTCGGCGCCGTTCCGTATTTTCTCTTCATCGAATTACTTGGTCCGGTCTTGGAGCTTCTCGGCTATCTTTGCGTCGCGGTGATGTATGTGATGGGAATTCTCAATATCGAAATGGTTATCGTTTTCTTCATAGTTGCTCTCTTCTACGGTGTGATGTTCTCTGTGGCTGCCGTGATGCTGGAGGAGATCTCCTTCAAACGTTACCCGAAGCCGATGGATCTCGCGTATCTGTTAGCGTTCGGAGTGGTGGAGAATTTCGGTTATCGACAGATGACGGTTTGGTGGCGGGTGAGGGCGTTTGTTGATTACTTTCGTGGGGTGCAATCGTGGGGAGAAATGCAGCGGAGAGGGTTTAGAACTTGACGATCATTGGACCATTCCAAACCGTTTGTTCTGCGCCGTCATCTTGATGAAGTACCGCAGTCGCTGTTGAAACACCTCGCGCCTCCTTCGTGCTGCTTCAATCCATCCGATTCGAATTCGCTTGTACGAGCTTGGGAACTTCTGAAAGTTCTTCCAGACTTTCGGGTGCTTCTGCAACTCTTTGAGAATGTCCTCCGCCACAGAGAAGCCGCCAGGTTGATCAAGAGATTCGACGAAATGCGGTTTGCGGCTTTTCTTGAGAGCTTCGAGCCCGAATCTGGTCATCTTCCTCTGTGCGATGAGACGTCGGATGCGCTCGAGGTTCATGGCGGAAAATGGGCTTCCCGGTCGTCGCGGTGAAAATCGTTGGACATATCGTTCAGAATCGATCGCTTTGACGATACTATCGATCCACCCAAAACAAAGTGCTTCCTCAACCGCATCGTTATACGGGATGCGACGTTTGGTTGAGCCTTTTTTGTAATAGATCAGCCAAATATCTTTTGCTGTGCGATGATGTTTGCTAAGCCATCGCCGCCATTCTTGGCGGTTTTTCACATAAAGCCTTCTGCCGATTTCCATGATCTATCGTCGAATTGTCAACGTGATGGTCTTCGTCGCAACAACGTCATAACTTTTTCTGCGTTTCGTTCCATACTCTCTTGAGTCTGTGACGAGTTGAGGGAGGGGAGAATTTCTCTTTTTCTTCGAAGAGGGGAGTAATCGCCACCGTTTGTTGGCTTATTTTCAGCGATTCTCTTCTTTAACTCGCTTGGCACGGGTAACGTTCGGGGGTTGGTACGACCCTAAGCGATATGCAGGCGGGAGCGGCTACGGCTGGTTTTGGGACGTCGACAAGCGGATTGAGGACCAGTTTCTTGATTCTGGCGGTGAACGTAAGGTGTTTCATCTAATGGGGAGCGGAAAATTCTGCTGATAGTTGATTCGCAGCGTTGGCATCTCAAACAAGGTCCCGCCGCTCTTTCGTGGGACGTAGTTTGGCGGAAGGGGTGGGATTCGAACCCACGGTAGCCCGGAGGCCACACCGGTTTTCGAGACCGGCCGATTCAACCACTCTCGCACCCTTCCGTATGGAGTCAACGCGGATCAATATAAGTAAAACTGCCTATTTTTCAAAGGAATCACCGATCTCACCCTCATCGTCCCATTCTCAAAACTTGATCAAGAAATTCTTTCAGTTTGAGTTTTGTCTCCTCCAAGCCTCGATGCAGATTCATTGACATTCCCTCGATTAATCGGTATCTTTTCATCGTCATGAAGAGTGAGATGGAAATGCCGGCAATCGGTACGAAACGAAGCAAGCAACGCGAGAAGATCTTTCAAGTCCTCAAGAAGACACGCTCGCATCCCACAGCAGAGTGGGTCTTTGAACGAGTAAGAGAACAAATTCCTCATATTTCGCTCGGAACGGTGTACAGAAATCTCAGCGTTTTGTCCCAACAAGGCAAAATTCGTGAGCTAGATTTCGGCGAGGGACTCAAACGGTACGATGCTTTCACAGATCCGCACTATCATTTCATTTGTGATGAATGCGGAATTGTGAAGGACCTGGAAGTTCCGCCACATAGTGATCTGAACGAGCGAGTCAAGAGATCTGTCCCCGGCGTTGTCCGGTCCCACAGACTTGACTACTTTGGGATTTGTTCCGACTGTCTCGCGAAAGTCTAATTTCCCCACGTCAAACGTCCTTCAGGAATCCTCACAATGAAGAAATCCGTACGTCTTTGCGGTTCGGCAGCATGGGTTGTCCTGTTTTTTGCCACAGTCGGATGTGAACAGCGAAAGGATATGGTGGAAAAGGCATCTGACCAACAGCACCTCGTTGGTGATTCCACCACCTATTTCCAGAACGACCCGAAGTACATTCATCCTGACACGACATATGTGCCCGGCGATTATCCGCTTGCTGAGGTTGGAAACGCCCGCGCCGTTTATTACACACTGCGCCAAGAGCTCGAACGCGCTGTCGTCGATCCAACCGCATTGGTTTCACTCCCAAGCGGGGAGATCGCATGGACAAGCTTCAAAGATGGCGGGAAATCCGTTCTGGGATATTTTAGAAATTACTTCGGTGTTGTCAGACTGACCTCGAAAGGGATAACGGAAGCGACACTTGTTATCGATGTGAATTCACTTGACTCCGCCATTCCCGGCCGCAACAACAGAATTCTCAACTTCTTTTTCGAAAGCATGAAGCCCGAATTCGGCACCGCAGAATTGAAGCTCACGCAATTCAGGATGAAGGAAGGGTCTCTCAAGCAAGCGGAAGGTGGAAAAGAACAAGCCGTTGAAGCCAGCGGAACATTGACGCTCAATGGAGTTACCAAGGAGATCACAACATCGCTCGCGCTCGTCAAGCAGGGAAAGACCTGGTCTATTACGACTCGGGTTCCCCTTACGCTTCTGATTTCTGACTATGCCTTCGGAGCGAGAGTCTTCACTCTTATGAAAGAATGCAACCACCGATCCCTGGGCAATCTGGTTAAGGTTAACGCAAAACTCTTTTTTCGATAATTGCAGTAACGATGGTAAAGGTAGGCGATAAGGCTCCCGATTTTGAGATGTATGATACGAACCGTAAGCCTCGCTCTTTAAGGGATTTCATTGGAAAGAAGACTGTATTGCTATTTTATCCCGCGGCTTTTACAGGAGTTTGTACAAGAGAGATGTGCACGTTTCGTGATTCGCTCGCACGTTTCAACGACGTGGATGCGCAAGTCGTCGGGATCAGTATTGACAGCCCGTTCTCCAATAAGGCGTTTGCAGAGAAATACAATCTGCAGTTTCCACTTCTCTCTGATTTCTCAAAGAAGGTCTCTGTTCAATATGGTGGTGGGTTGGTAGAGAATCTTGGCGGCGTCTTAGGGTACACCGCGTCAAAGCGAAGTGTGTTCGTTCTCGACAAGGAGGGGATCGTGCGTTATGCGTGGATTTCTGATGACCCCGGTGTTGAGCCGAAATACGAAGAGATTCTTCGGGCGGTTTCATCGCTTAATTAATGTGCGGTGGTATTCTCCACCATTGTACATTCGGTTCCGTTCTTCATTGCTTGCCTGTTAGTGTTCAATTCCTCAACTCATTTTCCAAGGTCCGGAACGATACTCTCGGCTTTCCTGTTTCACCCTCTGCTACAAAGGGCAAACAGGTCATTCCTTGACGGCATGAAAGGTTAACGCATGGTTTATGTGACACGACGAGCCACGTTCAGCGCATCGCATCGGTTGTACAACCCTGACCTTTCAGAAAGGGAGAACCTCGAACTGTTCGACAAATGCGCGAGCCCCAACGGACACGGCCACAATTATGTGCTTGAAGTAACGGTTGTCGGTAAGCCCGGAGGAAAGACCGGGTATGTGATCGATTTGAAGAAACTGAAGCAAATCCTGCAACGTGAGATTTTAGAGAAGGTTGATCACAAACATCTCAATCATGATGTCGAGTTCCTGCGTGGGGTAATTCCGACAGCAGAAAACATCGTCCGGAGCTTTTGGAAGATCCTCGAGCCGAAAATTCCGGAGGGGAGACTATACTCCATTAGGCTTCAGGAAACAGAAAACAATTCAGTGGAATACCGCGGAGAATAGCATGATCGATTCAACAAGAAGAGTCGTGGATACTGGTCTGGTGAAAGAGTTACTTCGGCAACTTGGTGAAAATCCTGAACGGGAAGGGCTACTTCGGACACCGGGTCGTGTCTCCAAAATGTTCTCCTTTCTCACGAAAGGGTATGATGAGGATGTCAAGAAGGTCTTGAACGGTGCAGTCTTTGAAGAGAAATACAGCGAAATGGTTATCGTGAAGGATATCGACTTCTTTTCCCTCTGCGAGCATCACCTTTTGCCGTTCTACGGAAAGTGTCACATTGCCTATATTCCAAATGGAAAGATTCTTGGATTGAGCAAGCTCCCTCGTATCGTCGAGGTCTTCGCGCGTCGATTGCAAGTTCAGGAACGACTAACCCAGCAAATTGCAGACACATTGTATGAGTGTTTGAATCCCACCGGTGTCGGGATTGTGATGGAAGCGAAGCATCTATGCATGATAATGAGGGGTGTGGAGAAGCAGAACTCAGTGGCCACAACAAGCGCTATGTTGGGAGTGTTCCGCGAGGATGAGAAAACCCGTTCGGAATTCCTCCATCTCATTTCCCGCCCGACAGTATGATGGCGCAGAGTAACCACGGTCGGGTTGTCTGGATCACCGGAGCAAGCTCGGGTATTGGCAAGGCTCTGGCCGAAGTATTCGCCCAAGCAGGGGACATGGTCATCCTTTCGGCGCGCCGTGAGTCGCCACTGAAATCACTCGCTCGGAGGATTCGTGCCCACGGAGGAAGTTGCGAGGTTACCGTGTGCGATGTGCGGAGCGAAAAGAGTCTTCGAAGGGCAGCGAAGAGAATCACGAGCAATGTCGGTTGGGTTGATGTGCTCATCAATAACGCCGGTGTAACCTCGTTTAAGAGGTTTGACGAGATCTCGACACGAGAATTCGATGAGGTCATTGCCACGAATCTGCGTGGAGCATTTCTCGCAACGAAAGCGGTTCTTGATAGCATGGTGAAGCGTCGGCGGGGGGTTATTCTCAACATTATTTCGTTTGCCGCCAAAACGACCTACGAAGGGTCCGCAGCGTACAGCGCTTCGAAGGCCGGAGTGGAATCGATGATGAACGTGTTGCGCGCTGAAACGAGAGGCCGCGGTCTGAAGGTTGTCAATGTGTACCCCGGAGCGATCCTGACCCCAATGTGGAAAGCTGAACATCGCAGGAAGTACTCCAACGTCATGATGTCACCGAAAGAAATTGCACGCCTGATTTACGAAGCTTCGATTCATCCGTCTTCCGGCATGGTCGAAGAGCTTGTCGTTCGCCCGCAGATCGGGGATCTCAGAGTGTAGAACACGAGCCGCGGCCCGGTTGCGTTGCGAACGAAGCACAGTTTTGATATATTGGCATAGACAATGTCCCGATCGCGTTCCCCGTTGAGCGTTATTCCCCTTCTTGTTGTTCTCCTCTCTCTTCAGTTTGAAGGTTGTGCCTTATTCTCAGCTCTTGGGGATTCCATCTCCCATGCGTACACAAATACCGTGGCGTATTTTAATGTCTACTACAATGCCAAGCGACTGTTCGATGAAGCTGAAGGGGAAATCCTCTCCGCTGAAAAGACTCATCGCGCTTCACGGGATCGGTCGGAGCCAACGGTTCCGGGAGGTGCACGACAGAAGCTGAACACCGTTATCGACAAGTGTTCCAACATTCTTGCGTTCCACTCAGCGAGCAGCATGGTCGATGATGCGCTATTGCTCATCGGGAAATCGTATTACTACCAGGGCGAATATGTAAAAGCGGAGAGAAAATTCGCCGAGCTGTTTGCGCAATTTCCAACAAGCAATCTCATCCACGAGGCACAAGTATGGTATCTCCGTTCGCTTGCCCAACTGAAGCGGTATCCTGATATTTTTCGTGATGCGCCTCTCTTCCTCGCCGGTCTGGAAAAAGCAAACCGGAAGGAGCTGGCGGGTGATGTTTACCTGATCCTCGGCTCGGTTCACGAAGAGGCGAGAAACATCATGACCGCGATTGGCAATTACCAACTTGCCGTTGCACTTCTCAGCGAACCTACAAAAAAGGCGGAGGCCCAAAAGGCTCTTGCCGATCTTTACTTTGCGAATCGTGATTTTCGAAACAGCACTGCAGCGTACCGGAGACTTCTGGATATCGCGCCTGACGAATTCTTCGAATACGATGCTTTACTCAGTATTGCAAAGGCGTACAGAGCCCAGAAGAACTTCGATGCATCTTTGCAGACGCTCAATGAGTTGCTTGACGATTTTCGGTTTCAGCAACGGCGTGACGCGGTGTTGCTCGAGCGGGCTCGGGTCCTTGCCGAGCGGGGTGACATTGCTGAGGCGCTTGACGAGTATGAGTACGCCGATACGACGTTTGCGCGAACGGAAGTCGGTGCGAGGGCTGCATTTGAAAAGGGAGAGATCCTGGAAAGGATTGGTGATTATGATGGGGCGTGGAAAGCTTATGCGAAAGCAGGGACAGGCCCTGTTGCAGCGTTAGCTTCGGAGGCGCGTCGCAAATCCCAGGGGTTCAATAAGTACTTTGAACTTCACAAAACCCGTGCGTACCTCGATAGCCTGAAGAATGTGTGGGAGGCTGGAGACCACGGAAGGCTGAATCTCGATTCGCTTCGCAAAGAGGAGGCAAAAGTTTCTTATGGCCTTGGCGAAGTGTTCTATTCAGACATCCCTCATGTCGATTCAACGGTCTATTATTACACTCGCGCGTTGGAACTTTTTGAGGATAGTATTTCTGCGCCAAGAGCAATGTACGTGCTCAGCGATATTGTCAGAGCCCATCCCGGCAAGACATCCTTAACTTGGGAGGAATGGCAGAACAGGCTGGCAAGCACATATCCATCGAGCTCGTACGGACTTGAGGTGCGGCGACTGATGGGAGAGACGTTGGAGACCCCCGGCGTCGATCCGGCCGAGCAGCAATACCGCCTCGCAGAACGCAAGATTGACTCTCAGCTTTACCGTGAGGCAATAAGGGACCTCAAGTCAATCGCATCAGGTTATCCAAAATCTTCCTACGCATCGAAAAGTCTCTACACGATCGGATGGATTTTTGAGAATCACCTGGGCTTTGCCGACAGCGCGCTGGCGTACTATCGCATTGTTGTGGAGGAACATCCCGGAACGCAATATGCGGAAGTCGTGAAACGTAAGTTACCGTCTGCAGCACCCCCTGAACCAGCAAGCCCCGGCTCACCGGAAGCGAAAGAACCTCAGAAGAAAGAAGCGGAAAGGGATGAGGTTCGAGTTCGTGCCCGCGAGGAGGCAGAGAAGAAGACCGAATCACAAACCCCGTTGCCCTCAGCAAAGAAGCGCGATAACGATTAATGTTGCAAGAACAAGCGATCGTCGAGGAATGTCGTGAAATAGCCGAGGGGATTTACGCTCTTCGATTTCGCTCACCGTTGATTGCGAAACAGGCACGGCCGGGACAGTTCGTGAACATCCGGGTTGATGAGGGGATCGATCCGTTACTGCGGAGGCCGTTTAGTGTGAGTCGGACGGTGGACGGAACGGCCGAGGTTGTCTTCAATGTTGTCGGGGTGGGGACGCGCATCCTTTCTGAAAAACGAGCGGGGGAGTTTCTTGACATTCTTGGGCCACTTGGACATCCTTGGGAGTACACAACGGGGTTTGATATCGCTCTTATTGTTGCAGGCGGACTTGGGGTGGCTCCTGTGCCGATTCTTACGGATTTTCTCTTACGGGAGGAAAAGAATATCATCACCTTCCTGGGTGCACGAACCTCGAGTTGGGTTGCCCCCTTGAACATGAAAAACCTCCACATTGCCACAGAGGATGGCAGCAAAGGTCTTCGTGGAACTGTCGTCGAGCTGGTTTCCGACTACCTTTCGTCACACAACGTTGAACGACCTAAGATCTTCGGCTGCGGGCCGACGAGAATGATGAAGGCGCTCTCCGATCTCGCCATAAGCAAAGATATTCCCTGCGAGCTTCTGCTTGAAGGGGAAATGGCCTGCGGGATCGGTATCTGCCAGGGGTGTCCGGTTGAAGTCGTAAACGGTGAAAAGCGATACGAACTCATTTGCACGCAGGGGCCGGCATTTGATTGTCGGCATATCATTCTTCCGTCATGATCAAGACCTCGTTCAAGCTTCGTAATGTCGAGTTTAAAAACCGTGTGTTTGTCGCCTCCGGTACGTTTGGCTACGGCGATGAGGCGAAAGACCTTGTTGATGTCAATAAGCTTGGCGGAATTGTTACGAAGTCGCTTTCCTGGAAACCTCGAGATGGCAATCCGCCGCCACGGATCGTGGAGACCCCAAGCGGCATGCTGAACTCCATCGGCCTTGCCAACATTGGGGTCAAGAAGTTCATTGCCGATAAGCTCCCGTACCTGCGAACACTCGATACGGGAATTATTGTTAACATCGCGGCAAGCTCAGTGCAAGAGTATTGCGATGTTTTACAGGAGTTGGATGATAAGGAAGGTGTTGATGCGTACGAGATCAATGTCTCCTGTCCAAACGTCAAAGAAGGCGGATTGAGTTTCGGCACAGATTGCGACATGACGAAAGAGATCACTGAACGCCTTCGCCCTCTCACCGCCAAACCGCTCATCATCAAGTTGACACCGAATGTCACACACATTTCTGACTTCGCGCGCGCCGTAGAGGAGGCAGGAGCGGATGCCGTTTCCGTTATCAATACGGTCGTTGGGATGGCGGTTGACGTGAAAACGAAGAAACCGAAACTTTCCACTGTCACCGGTGGTTTATCTGGCCCGGCTATCAAGCCGATCGCTCTGGCCAAAGTCTACGAGGTCGCACAAGCAGTAAAGATTCCAGTCTTTGGCATCGGTGGCATCTCGTCTGTCGAAGATGCGCTTGAGTTTCTCCTTGTCGGGGCAAGCGCTGTTCAGGTTGGAACGTTAAACTTTGTCGACCCTGCGCTTAGTGTGAAGATCGCCGAGGGTTTGGTTCAACACGCTGAGCAAAACAAGCTCTCCGATATCGGCCAGCTTGTAGGTGCCCTCGATGCGAACGTGGAATTCTCCGTCCTTCAGTCTTGGCTGTAATTCTCTCCCTTGACTCGCTACGAGCGAACTGTTCTGTCTCTCTACGGGCTCCAGAAGCTCGGAATGAAATTCGGACTGAGGGGAATTCGGGCTCTTCTTCAGTCCATTGGAGACCCACACAAGCGGCTGAAAACGATCCACGTTGCCGGCACGAACGGCAAGGGCTCGACCGCAGCGATGATTGCGGCAATTCTCACGAGTGCGGGTTATCGGACAGGGCTTTACACTTCACCGCATCTCGTCGATTTCCGGGAACGCATTCGAATCAATGGAAGTCCTATCCGAAAAGCCGACGTTGTTGCAATCTTCAAGGAGATACAGCCCATCATCGAAAAGAACCGCAACACATTTTTCGAGGCGGTGACGGCAATGGCTTTCGAGTATTTTCGCCGGAAGAACATTGATGTTGCCGTGATCGAGACGGGATTGGGGGGGCGATTGGACGCCACAAACGTGATTCGCCCGGAAGTTTCGGTTATTACGACAATCGGGATCGAGCATGCGGAAATTCTTGGTCGGACGTTGCGTTCGATTGCCAGGGAAAAAGCCGGGATCATCAAACGTGGTGTTCCATGTGTAACGGGCGTTCAATCCCGCGCCGCACGTTCGGTCTTGCAGGCAGTTGCTCGTGCGCGAAAGTCGAAACTGATGACCTTGGACAGTGCCAGGACAACGATTTCTGAGGCGTCGCTTGAAGGTTCCCTTGCTGATGTTGAAGTGAATGACTTGAAGCTTCCGAATCTCAAAATCTCATTAGCAGGGAAGTTCCAAATGAGGAATGCTCTCCTTGCTATTAGTGCAATCGACACACTGAGGAAGAAACGACGATGGGCAGTTTCCGATCAGAGTATCCGACGGGGACTCGGGAACATCCAGCGATATTCCGGCTTGGAGGCCCGACTTTCGGTTGTTCGACACGCTCCGCTGATTCTTGCTGATGTGGCGCACAATCCGGACGCGGTTCGTTCGCTTGTTCGCTCGCTGAAGGAGCTCGGAAGTCGCAGATTGGATATCATATTTGGGGTTATGCGGGACAAGGATTATTGGCAGATGCTTAAGGCATTAAAGCCGATAACACGGACGCTGTTCCTCGTTCAGGCGTCCACCGAGCGTGCCCGAAGCATTGTTGACCTTGAATTGGCGGCCGTCAGATTGGGTATCCGTTGCCGGACACCGAGATCGGTCCGGGAGGCTGTATCGCGTGCTATACGCAACAGGCGTTCGAGAGTACCCATTCTGATCACCGGCTCTCACTTTGTGGTGGCGGAGTCGCTGGCGTACATGAGACGGAGAAATTACTTGACAATCAATCAGTAATCGGATATATTGTAGGTGAAGTGAGTGCACTCTGGGAGTTCCACTCGACCCACTTCGTTCAACCAATTCTCGACCCCCAACCCAAAGTCTTCAACCTTAATCTCTGATATTTACTTAACACAAGCAGTGTTGTACCCCCGCATTAATCTTTTGTGAGGTATTCCCGCCATGGCAATGGATATTACCGAGCTCAAATCCAAAAAGATTGCTGAGCTCAATCAAATCGCGAAGGAGCTGAATATCAATGGATACAGCGAACTTCGTAAACAGGAACTCATTTTCAAAATTCTCGAGGCGCAGACCGAAAAGGATGGACTGAGCTTCAGTAAAGGTGTCCTCGAAGTTCTCCCCGACGGTTACGGATTCCTTCGTTCCGTCACCTACAACTACCTCCCTTCTCCCGACGACATCTACGTTTCGCCATCGCAAATCAAAAAGTTCGGACTTCGCACCGGCGATACCGTAAGCGGTCAGGTGCGCCCACCGAAAGAGGGGGAGCGCTTCTTCGCGCTGCTTCGTGTTGAGGCAGTGAATGATGATCATCCGGATACGATCCGTGAGCGCGTTCTGTTTGACAATCTCACCCCTCTGTATCCTGCGCAGCGTATCAAACTGGAGACTGCCCCCGGCGAGTATTCGATGCGGATCATGGACCTTCTCGTCCCCATCGGTAAGGGCCAGCGCGGCATGATTGTTTCTCCGCCGAAGGCCGGCAAAACGATCCTCCTCCAAAAAATGGCCAACAGCATTATCCGTAACCACCCCGAAGTTAAGCTCATTGTTCTTCTTATCGACGAACGTCCCGAAGAA
Source organism: Bacteroidota bacterium (assembly GCA_035559595.1). Taxonomy (GTDB): domain Bacteria; phylum Bacteroidota; class Ignavibacteria; order UBA10030; family UBA10030; genus DATMBF01. The sequence continues at coordinate 67,248 of DATMBF010000005.1, forward strand.
GTGACCGATATGGAGAGAACGGTGAATGCGGAGGTAGTCAGCTCAACATTCGATGAGCCGCCCGAACGACACGTTCAGGTTGCCGATATGGTGCTGGAAAAGGCAAAACGGTTGGTCGAGGCGAAGAAAGATGTCGTTATTCTGCTCGATAGCATCACGCGTTTGGCGAGAGCTCATAACACCGTTGTTCCGCATAGCGGGAAAATCCTCTCCGGCGGTGTTGATGCGAACGCGCTCCATCGCCCCAAGCGATTCTTCGGCGCAGCACGGAATATTGAAGAGGGGGGAAGCCTCACAATCATTGCCACCGCCCTGATCGAAACCGGCAGTAGAATGGACGAAGTGATTTTTGAGGAGTTTAAGGGAACGGGCAACATGGAAATCATCCTTGATCGGAAGTTAAGCGATAAGCGCATCTTCCCGGCGATGGATGTCAACAGGTCCGGAACACGCAAAGAAGAAATGCTGATGGATCAGGAAGACCTCAACCGCGTTTGGATTCTGCGAAAACTGCTCAGTGATTTGAGTCCCGTGGAGGCCATGGAATTCCTCCTGGAGAAGATGCGGGGAACAAAGTCCAATAAAGAATTCTTGAAAGTCATGAATAGCTGAGGCAGATGATGGTGCGAGAGATCAACGATGTTGTTCTGGTGAGTGCCTGCCGCACTCCGATTGGGTCATTCATGGGAGCGCTCAGCTCGGTCCCGGCACCCCGCCTTGGGGCGGTCGTTATTGAAGAGGCAATCAGGCGCGCAGGAATCAAGAAGGCGGATGTGCAGGAAGTCATCATGGGCAACGTGCTCACTGCTGGAGAGGGACAGGCGCCGGCCAGACAGGCCGCACTCTTTGCAGGATTGCCCGAATCCGTAGAGTGCATGACGATCAACAAAGTATGCGGTTCCGGTCTCAAGGCCGTAATGCTTGCTTCTCAAGCGATCGCCTTGGGCGATGCCGAGATCATTGTCGCCGGCGGCATGGAAAGCATGTCAAACGCGCCGTATCTGATTGAGAAGGCTCGCAGTGGGTTGAAGATGGGGAACGCGCAGCTCGTTGATTCGATGATCAAAGACGGTTTGTGGGATGTTTACAACGATTTTCACATGGGGAATGCAGCTGAGCTGTGCTCTAAAGAATGTGCTGTTCCGAGAGAGGCTCAAGATGAGTTTGCCATCATGAGCTACAAGAGGGCTCAAAAGGCGTGGGAAGATTGCCGGTTTAAAGATGAGGTGGTTCCTGTGGTAATCAAAGGGAAGGATGGGGACACGACGGTGGAAAAAGATGAGGAGCCGTTTAAGACAAACTTCGAGAAAATTCCGAAGCTGCGTCCTGCTTTCCAGAAAGACGGCACGGTAACGGCTGCAAATTCATCGAAGATCAACGATGGGGCGGCGGCACTTGTGGTGATGTCGGCAAAGAAGGCAAAAGAGATGGGAGTGAGGCCGATTGCACGCGTTGTCAGCTACGCTTCCGCCGCCAAGAAACCGGAGTGGTTTACCACGGCTCCGGTCGATGTCATCACCAAGGTGTTCGACAAAACCGGATTAACAGACAAGCAGATTGATCTCTACGAAATCAACGAGGCGTTTGCCGTGGTTACCTTGGCGGTAAACAAGATGCTGGGATTAGATATTGAGAAGGTGAATGTTCACGGAGGTGCAGTGGCGTTGGGTCATCCCATCGGAGCGAGCGGAGCCCGAATCCTTGTGACTCTCGTACATGCCCTGAAGCAGAAAAATAAGTCGCGCGGAATGGCGGCGATCTGCATCGGCGGCGGGGAAGCCAGTTCGCTTGTCGTTGAGCTTGTCTGATCAGTTAGAAAGATAGGGAGACCATGCCAGCAGAACAGGTTGAGCGCGTCACAGTCATCGGTGCGGGCACAATGGGAAACGGCATCGCGCATGTGTTTGCCCAGCACGGCTTTTCGGTGACGCTGCATGATATCAAGCAGGAGTTTATCGATCGGGGACTCAAGACCATCCAGGCAAATCTCGATCGCCAGATCAAAAAGGGGACACTTACCGAAGATCAAAAGAATCAGACCCTCAACCGAATTGCGTCATCGCTTCAACTCGAAGAGGCATGCAGAGATGCTGATCTCGTTGTTGAGGCCGTGATTGAAGATGCTCATGTGAAGAAAGAGCTTTTTCGCAATTTGGACCGGTTCACAAAACCGGGAACGATCCTCGCCTCCAATACCTCCTCCATCTCCATCACTGAAATTGCGGCAGTAACCAGACGGCCTGATAAAGTCATCGGCATGCACTTTATGAATCCCGTGCCCGTGATGAAGCTCGTCGAGGTCATTCGAGGCCTGGCAACGTCGAACGAGACCTACCGGACAGTACACGCTCTTGCCGAGAAGCTTGAGAAGACGCCGGTCGAGGTAAACGATTATCCCGGCTTTGTCTCCAACCGTGTTCTCCTTCCGATGCTCAACGAGGCAATGTATTGCGTCATGGAGGGGGTTGCGACGCCGGAGGCAATCGATACAGTCATGAAGCTCGGAATGAATCATCCTATGGGTCCCCTCCAGCTTGCGGATTTCATTGGGCTGGATGTCTGTTTGTCGATCATGAATGTTCTTCATGAGGGGCTCGGTGATTCCAAATATCGTCCGTGTCCCCTGCTCAAAAAGATGGTCGCCGCAGGTCATCTGGGCAGAAAGACAGGAAAAGGCTTTTACGATTATCCCCCAACCAAATAGAACTGTCGCATGAACTTCGAATTCACAGAAACACAGTTAATGATCAAGGAAACGGCCCGCCAGTTCGCGGAAGAGGAGCTTGCGCCATCGGCAGATGAGCGCGATGAGAAAGAACAGTTTCCCTACGAAGCCGTGAAGAAAATGGGGGAGCTTGGTTTCATGGGGATGATGGTGTCGGAGAAATACGGTGGGGCCGGGTTGGACACCGTTGCCTATGTCCTCGCGATGGAAGAAATCTCCAAGGTTGACGCTTCGGCGGGCGTTATTATGTCGGTCAACAATTCCCTTGTGTGCTGGGGGATTGAGGAATATGGAACCGACGAACAGAAAGAGAAATACTTGAACGATCTTGCCGCCGGACGGAAACTGGGCGCGTTTGCCTTATCCGAACCGGAGGCCGGAAGCGATGCAACGAACCAGCGAACAACAGCTACAAAAGATGGGAAGTTCTACATCCTGAACGGAACAAAGAACTTCATTACGAATGGTGCCAACGCCGACGTGGTGCTGGTTATGGCATCGACGGATCGTTCGCTCGGCCATAAAGGTGTCAGCGCGTTCATCGTGGAAAAGGGGACGCCGGGATTTTCGGTTGCAAAGAAAGAAAAGAAGCTTGGGATTCGCAGCTCCGATACGGTTTCCCTCGCCTTTCAGGATTGCAGAGTGCCGGCAGAAAATCGGATCGGCGAGGAAGGATTTGGCATCAAGTTTGCGCTCAGAACGCTCGACGGCGGGAGGATTGGCATCGCCTCACAGGCGCTTGGGATTGCCCAAGGGTCCCTTGAGGCCTCAATCAAGTACAGCAAAGAGCGGAAAGCATTTGATCATCCCATTGCGGATTTCCAGGCAATTCAGTTCAAGTTGGCCGACATGGCCACCAATGTGGAAGCCGCACGCTGGCTCACCCTCCGCGCTGCAAGTCTGAAGGACAAACGGCAACCATTTGCCACAGCCGCTGCGATGGCGAAGCTCTATGCCTCCAAAGTTGCGGTACAAGCTTCCCTCGAGGCGATTCAAATTCACGGCGGTTACGGATACATCCGTGAATACAAAGTCGAGCGGTTCTTGAGGGATGCGAAGATTACCGAGATCTATGAAGGGACTTCTGAGATTCAGCGAATCGTTATTGCACGCGACCTGCTGAAAGACTAATCCCCAACGCAAGCCTTGCGGCTTGTTGCGTTGGTTCTTCCTTCCATTCGTTCTCCTTCCAATTCTTCAGCTTGTTTTTCGGCCCAACTTTTGTTAAACTTCACAAAGTTTTGGCCGAATTCCTATGAAACTCACCCTTCAATTCCTCACCGTATTCATCTTCGCAAGCGTTTCCGCCCAAACACCCGAAAAAGGAGAAGTCGTCCTTCTTTTTGCAGGAGACCTCGTCCTTTCCGATCATTTTGAACAGGTCATCGGGGATGATTATCAGGATGTTCTGAAGAACTGGAGTGAAGTCGGCCCGTTCGACATCTTCATGGTGAACCTGGAGCATCCCATTACGACCGCCACGCAAAAAGTTGAAAAGAAATTCAACTTCAAGATGAGCCCTAAGTACCTGCCCCTGTTGAAAGGGTTTGGGATAACTCTCGTCAACGCCGCCAACAATCACATCGCAGATTACGGGCTTGAAGGATTGGAGGAGACTATCAGGCATCTGGAATCAATTGACATTCCTTACGTGGGCATCGGCGGGAATCTTCAAGCGGCAAGGAAACCCGTTGTTCTTGAAAAGGCGGGGTGGAAGATTGGGTTTTTGGGATATTTCGGAGGAGGGGATTTTGCCGCACGTGCCGATCGTGCCGGATTCGCACCGAGACGGGAATCAATAATTCTCCAAGATGTTCGGCGGCTTCGAACGGAAGTCGATTATCTGGTTGTGAACTTCCATTGGGGGGTCGAGCGCTCCCCGGAGCCCGAACCGGAGCAGGTTCATCTTGCGCGAAAAGTCATCGACGCAGGAGCGGATTTGATTGTCGGACACCATCCTCACATTTTGCAGGGGATCGAAGAGTACGAAGGAAAACACATTGCCTATTCACTCGGGAATTTCGTGTTCGGCGGCAACTCTCGCCACACCTACGATACCGCTTTGCTGAAAGTTACTTTGAGTAACAACGGCCCGGCAATTGATCTTGTGCCCATTTCCGTGGAACGGTGGCGGCCACGACCGGCGACGGGGGCATCAAAAGAAAATACGCTGAGTCTCGTCAAGAGTCGCTCAGAAAAATTCAAACAAGAGATTCCAACATCGAAAGGGGCTCAAGAATGAACCGAACTCTTGCAGTAAGCCTGGCAGTCATCGGCGGGTTGTTGGTCATCGTGCTGTTGATTGGCGGATGGGGCGTGATGACATACAACAGGATCATCAGCGCGGATGAGGCGGTGAAAGCGGCCTGGAGTCAGGTCGAAAGCCAGTACCAACGTCGTTACGACCTCATCCCGAATCTGGTGGAGACCGTCAAGGGATTTGCCAAGCAGGAGCGGGAAGTATTGGAGAACGTTATCAATGCCCGTGCCCGTGTCGGTCAAATCACGCTCACACCCGATGTGCTGCAAAACCCGGAGGCGTTCAGCCGGTTCCAGCGGGCGCAAGATGGACTCAGTTCCGCTCTCTCGAGGCTCATGGCGGTTGTTGAGAACTATCCGACGCTGAAATCGAACGAGAATTTCCTCCAGCTTCAATCACAATTAGAAGGAACAGAGAATCGAATTACGGTAGCTCGGAATCGGTTTAACGATTCGGTTCAAGAGTACAACATGCTCATTCGGCGATTCCCGGCATCCCTGGTCGCCAGTATGGGTGGCTTTCGCGAGGCTCAGTACTTCCAATCCACAAGCGGTGCTGAACAGGCTCCGCAGGTGAAGTTTTAAGGAAACTCTCATGAGACCACATCTTGTTCGCCTTGCAGTTGTGGTTCTGCTGGGCTCTCGACTCCTTGTCGCACAGAGCCAGCCGCCTGTCCCGGTTCTCGAACAGCACGTAATGGATTTCACCAACTCGCTGACGTATAACGAGTGGAGATCGTTGGAAGATCGGTTGAGAAGGGTGAAGGATACAACGAGCATCCACATTGCCATTGTTGTCATTGATCGTGTTGCCGAGCAAACTCTACAGGAATATGCAGCAAGCGTGTTCGGTCAAAATCGTCTCGGCAAGAAGAGCGGTGAGCCGGGAATTCTGATTGTGGTGGCTGCGGCCCAACAGCAAGCCGCGATCGAGTTGGGACCGGGACTAGAAAACATCGTCACACGGGAGACTGCAGATATCATTGTCGAGAAAGAGATTCTCCCCCTGTTGAAACAAGACAACCTCTATGGGGGACTTGCCGGTGGCGTCCTTGCCATGACCGCGGGTGTTGTCGGGCAGTACGAAGGCACGTCTGCACCAAGCGGCGCTATGATGTATCTTTGGATTGTCGGTGGTGTCCTCATTGCAGCTCTCGTGGTATTCCTCATTGCACGCAAAAAATCCTTGCCGGCTGAGTCCGGTGAAGAGAAAGGATCGAAGTAAGGAACTGCCATGCTGATCTTGATGAAGAAAGAGGTGACGCGAGAGGAGATCGAGAAGGTCAAGGAGAAGGTCCGGTCGTTAGGGTATACACCGCACGAGATTCCCGGTGCCCAACGTGTAGCCATAGGTATTACTGGAAACCGCGGTCGAGTGAATCCCGATCTTTTTCTCAGTATGGCCGGCGTAATGGATGCAGTTCCGGTCTCGAAGCCGTTCAAGTTGGTGAGTAGAGAGGTGAAGCCGGAGAACACTGTGGTTCGCGTTGGGGATGTCGAAATCGGTGGCAGCTCCATCGCCATTATCGCTGGACCTTGTTCAGTGGAGAGTCGGTCGCAAATCAACGAGATTGCCGGCATGCTGTCGGAGATGGGGGTGAGGCTCTTACGGGGGGGAGCATTCAAGCCTCGTAGCTCGCCGTATTCGTTCCAGGGATTGAAGAGTGAAGGACTTGAGTACCTCCGCGAGGCTGCAAATCGGAACGGGATGTACGTTGTCACTGAAGTGAAAGACACTGAGACTCTTTCTGCTGTCGCCGAATACGCAGATGTTCTCCAGGTCGGTGCGCGCAACATGTATAATTTCTCACTCTTGGAGCGTTTGGGGACGATACAAAAGCCAATCTTACTCAAGCGGGGCTTCTCGGCAACAATCGAAGAGCTCTTGATGGCTGCTGAGTACATTGCAACGAATGGCAATTACGAGATTATTCTCTGTGAGCGCGGCATCCGGACGTTCGAACCATATACGAGGAACACCCTCGATTTGAACGCTGTTCCGCTGGTCAAGAAACTATCGCACCTTCCCATTATTGTGGATCCGAGCCATGGAACGGGGGCGTGGGATCTCGTCTCGCCGATGTCTCAGGCGGCCATTGTTGCCGGCGCGGATGGTCTCATCGTCGAAGTTCATCCCGATCCCGCAGCGGCACTCTCTGACGGCTTCCAGTCGTTGAAACCGGAGACTTTCCGGACACTGATGGAGCGTATTCGAGCCATCGCCCCCCTTGTTCACCGCACTCTCGATGCCATTTCGTCACCTGCCTTGTGAAAACATTGAAACGACAGAAACGGTCGGTTTCTCTTGGTGGCCGTAAACTCCGAACGTCCACCGGCAAAGACACAAAGACTGTCACACGTGCACGCGGAAGGTCGTCGCAGATCATCTCCAGCGTTGCGTTTTCGAGGAATGTCGAGACATTCCAGCATCTCATCGAAACATCTCCGTTTGGTCATGTGATTCTTCAGGATTCGAAAATCCTTTCCGCTAACCTAATGTTTGCGAAACTCATGGCGTTCCGGTCGGTGGAGAACATCCGCGGGAAGAAGTTTTCGGGTCTTCTCACACCGGAGAGTCAGCGCACCTTCAATCTCATGGTACGGCGACTTGAGCGCGGAGAAACTCCGATACAAAAGTTTGACCTCGTCCTACGGCGAAATAACGGGACGACAATTGACGTCGAGACGACCGTCATCAGGTGTGAAGTGGATGGAAAACAAGCATTTGCCTTGCATTGCAGCGATATTACCGACCGGAAGAATCTCCAACGGAGACTCATTGATTCCGAAAGCTTGTTCCGGAATGTCGTAAACTCCATGGGAGATGCGCTGGTCATCACCGACCTTCAGGGAAAAGTTCTTGATGTCAATCGTGAGTTCGAGCGACTCACGGGCTATGATCGCTCAGACGCCGTTGGTAAAGAGATTCCGTATCCATGGACTGATCAAATTTCCATGAGATCGGTGATGGACTGGTTGGAGCGGTTGAGGAAAGATGGCTCCTTAAGGGATTTTGACGTCACTTGGGTGACGAAAGAGGGGAGAAAGATCGCCGTCAGTTTGAACACAACGCTCTTGCGATCTTCGTCGGGTGACCTCGCCGCAATGGCGAACGTTGCACGCGATATCTCCGAGCGTCAGGCTGCCCAGAGAGAACTCAGCAATCAGGTTCGGCGACTCGAGGTCCTCTACGAACTCGGTCGGCTGCTCACGGGGACGTTGGATTCTCAGGAGATTGCGCGAATAACCTACCAGCAAGTGTGGAAAGTGATTCCGTTCGATGTGTTTTTCCTTGATCTCTATGACGAAGAGCGGCAGGAACTCCGACCCGTGATCTGGTATGACAGGAAAGGGGAGGATCTCGTTGAGTATCAGGTTCCGGAACGGGCCGTTCCGCTGGCAGAGAGCCCTGCCTGTGTACGCGTGGTAAAGTCGCGGAAATCCTTTCTGGAACTCCGTGGAAGTCAGGCAACGAGTGAGTACTTGCGGTTCGGCGAAGTCAGCGCGCTCTCCAAATCCCTCGTTTTTGTGCCGATGTTTTCCAAAGACCGCATTATCGGGATCGTTTCGGTCCAAAGCTATGAATACCAAAGCTACACGCAGGAACACGTGACGCTACTGGAAAGTATAGCCAGCGTGGCAGCCATAGCTTTGGAGAAAGCAAAGTTGTATAACGAGACAGTGGCGAAGTCCCTCGAAATTGAAGCGCGGAACAAGGAACTCGACGATTTCACGTATGTTGTCTCTCACGACCTCAAGGAGCCTCTGATTAGCGTTGAAGGCTACACCAAGATTCTGAAGAAGATTTATGAAGATCGACTAGATGGGGAGGGGAAGCAATACCTCCAGTCGGTAATCGAGTCCTGCGGCCACATGAAGCGGTTGATCGAAGATCTCCTCCAGTTATCCCGTGTCAGCAAGGTGCAGGAACATCGAACGACGATCAAACTCAGTGAGCTCGTAACACAAGTGATCTCGGAATTCGAATTTGCCATTCGGGATCGCAAAGTGAAAATCCAGAGTTCGGATTCGCTTCCATCGGTTCTCGGCATTGAAGCACATTTGAAGATTGTGTTTCGCAACCTCATTTCGAATGCCATCAAGTTTTGCGATAAGCCCAATCCGTTGATCGACATCACCGCCACCACTGAAGGCCGCATGGCGATTATTCGTGTCAAGGATAATGGCATTGGCATCGAGCCCCAGTATTTTGACAAGATTTTCATGATCTTTCAGCGTTTGCACAAGCGGGAAGAGTTCGAAGGAACGGGAGCGGGGCTCACGATGGTCAAAAAGATCGTTGAGTCCCATGGGGGACGCATCTGGGTGGACTCCACGCCGGGGGAAGGTTCGACTTTCTCATTCACGCTTCCCGTGCCGTAACGGAGGACATCTGACGGAACCCAAAGCACCCCTGCGCATCTTGCTGATTGAGGATAACGAGGATCACGCCAGAATCTTTCGCTGGGCGTTGAGCCAGAGCAAGACGACGAATCAATTGACGATTTTTCAGAGTGGCGAAGCCGGTTTTGAGTTCCTGCAACAGCAGGCACAAAATCCGGATACTGCGCCCGACCTCGTCTTTCTCGACTTCAATCTCCCGAAGGTTGACGGGCGAGAGATACTGCAGAAGATCAAATCGAATGACTTAACGAAGATCTTCCCAGTTATTGTGCTCAGCAGCTCGGAGCGGGATGAAGATGTCTCTATCGCTTACCAGCTGGGTGCGAGCAGCTTCATTTCAAAATCTGTCTTGCTGGATGATCTCAGTCATGTTCTTGAGACTATCCAACACTATTGGACGAATATCGCAAAGTTACCACAACGGAAGTAGGGATGGCGGAGAAAAAGACCATACGCGTTCTGCTCGTAGAGGATAACGCCGACTTCGCAAAGCTCGTTTCGTTGTTTCTGGCTCGGTTCGAGGATGCACATTTTTCAGTGACGTGGAAGTCGAATGCGACCGAGGCACTAGCGGAGGTCGAAAGAGATTCCTTGTACGATGTGATCTTGATGGACTATTTTCTCCCAGGGCTCAATGGCCTGGAAGCGACAAAGACTCTTCGCGAAAAGAATATCCCGATTCCCGTTGTTTTTCTCACGGTCAACAAGGATATGCATCTTGCCGTTGAGGTGATGAAACTTGGAGTTGAGGATTATCTCATCAAGGAAGAGATCTCAACGCCGATACTTCCCAAAACCATACTCAGCGTTGTTGAGAAGCGTCGCCTCGAAATGGAAGTGGCAGAACTGGAAATCCGCCAGAAAAGACTTGAGGCCATGCAGGAGCTGATCGTCGGCATTACCAACGAACTCGCATCGCCGCTGGGTGAAATGCACCAACATCTTGATGAATTCCTTCGCATGAACAACAATCCGAAAGTTGTTCGATATCTCAACATCATCAAAGAGAATATCGATCGCATCAGCAACAAGATGGAGAAATTACGGAATCTGCGTGAAGACAAGACTGTGCAGTATATCAAAAACATCAAAATGATAGACCTTTCCTGATCTGCCTATGAACCTCAAGGTCGCTCTTGCGCAGATTGATTCAAAAGTCGGCAATGTCGATGACAATCTTCGACACCATCTCGAGGTTGCCGACAGAGCCAAGCGAAGGGGCGCAAAGCTCATTCTCTTTCCGGAACTCAGCCTCACGGGATATTCTCTGAAAGATCTGGTCTGGGATGTGGCGCTGCAAAGATCAGATTCGGTGCTCTCTCCGCTGCTCAAGAAGAGCAAAGATATCTCGATGGCTGTTGGATTCGTTGAAAGCGGTGAAAATCACGCCATCTACAACGCAGCGATGTTTCTCGAGGATGGAGTTGTGAAACACGTTCATCGGAAGGTTTATCCCCCCACATACGGCATGTTCGAAGAGGGTCGGTATTTTAGTGCGGGGAGGGGAGTGAGTGCCTTTGATTCCAAGCACGGAAGATTCGGAATGCTCATATGTGAAGACCTTTGGCATGTCTCACTTCCCTATCTTCTTGCATTGGACGGAGCTGAGGGTATCCTATGTCTCACCGCCAGTCCGACACGACTCGCCGGAGAGACGTCTTCGCTTGGCATTGCGGAAGTGAATCACGAGCAACATCGAGCCTACGCACGGCTTCTGAGTCTTTACGTTGTCTGGTGTAACAGAGTAGGCTTTGAGGACGGTGTCAACTTCTGGGGTGGTTCCACCGTTACAAGTCCTTCAGGCGAAACCATTGCCCAAGGAAAAGAGTTTAACGAAGACCTTGTGGTTGCCGAGCTAAGCTCTCATGAAGTGATGCGAGCAAGAAGGTTCTCAAGACACTTTCTCGATGAGAAGCCGGACATGGTCGTTCGGGAGCTTCGCCGTATTCTTCGGAAATAGCATTGCACCTCTCCGTTTTCGGTTGAATCTCCAGACCTTTTTTGCTACATTCCTATCTGACGACCAAGCAACCACGAATTCTTTGAGATTTTTGTGAGGTGAGTACGATGAACATGATGAAAACAGCTCTTCTGATGGCATTGATGATGGGATTACTCCTCTTTGCGGGCCAACTGCTCGCCGGTGAGCAGGGACTCATGATGGCTTTTGTCTTCTCGCTCATGATGAATGTTGGGATGTACTGGTTTTCCGACAAGATTGTTCTCATGAGCTATCGGGCAAAGGAGGTCACTGAAGCGGAAGCTCCTCGGTTGCACAAGATTGTGCGACGTCTTTCGCAGCAGGCACATATGCCGATGCCGAAGGTATATATCATCCCCGGAGATACGCCGAACGCATTTGCCACCGGCCGGAATCCGGACCACGCTGCCGTTGCCGCAACAGAAGGGATTTTGCAGATGCTCAGCGATGATGAGCTTGAAGGTGTGATGGCCCACGAGTTAGCCCATATCCGCAATCGCGATATCCTTATTGCGACCATTGTTGCGACCATGGCCGGTACGATAACCTTCTTGGCACGGATGGCGATGTATGCATCGCTCTTCGGAGGAAATCGTGATCGCGAGAATTCCAATCCGATAGCTGAGCTGGCGTTGCTGATCCTCGCCCCGATTGCCGCGATGCTAATTCAATTTGCGATCTCACGCTCGAGAGAATTCTTGGCGGATGCCGGAGGAGCAGAGATCTCTCAGAAACCTTTGAGCCTGGCAAATGCTTTGCGAAAGCTCGAGGCCGGGGTCAAAAGGATTCCCATGGAGTCTGCAGGAACTGCGACTGCCCACCTTTTTATTGTGAATCCACTTCGCGGGAGCGGCATCACGAAGCTCTTTTCGACACACCCGCCCACTCATGAACGAATCGAGCGACTCGAGCGGCTTGCCATGAGTGGCACATACTAACTGGCAGGATCGCCCTCTCCGACGTTTTGATAGCCTCTCACGTTGAAGGGGGCGTTCTACTTTCCGGAGTTATCGTTGCATCAGATCAACACTATGATTCCAACCCACTCTTCTGTCTACAAAGAACCCGCCCCTCTCCTCGATCGTGAGAATCCTTTTGAGTCGATGATGCAACGGTTTGACGTTGCGGCACATCTTCTCAATCTTGAACCCGGTTTGTACGAGTACCTGAAGACCCCGGTTCGGCAGATCATCGTTTCGATTCCGATCGCGATGGACAATGGAGAGATAAAAGTGTTTGAGGGATATCGGGTCATTCACAATGACATTCTGGGGCCGTCCAAGGGGGGAATACGATATGCTCCGGACGTGACCTTGGATGAGGTGAAAGCCCTTGCTGCCTGGATGACATGGAAATGCGCAGTCATGAATATCCCTTTCGGCGGCGCGAAAGGGGGCGTGAGGTGCGACCCCTCAAAGCTCAGTACACTCCAGATAGAGAAAATCACGAGACGGTATACCGCCAATCTTCTCGAGATTCTCGGGCCGGATCGTGATGTTCCTGCGCCGGATATTAACACCAACGAGCAGGTCATGGCATGGATCATGGATACGTACAGCATGCACATGCGCCGAACGGAGACTGCCGTTGTCACCGGAAAGCCGCTAATCCTTGGCGGGTCTCTCGGAAGAAAAGAAGCGACCGGTCGCGGTTGCATGATTGTGACTCTTGCTGCTATGGCAAAGCTTGGCATCAAGCCGAAGGATACAACCGTTGTTGTACAGGGTTTCGGAAACGTTGGCTCGACGTCTGCACAGTTGCTGCGTCAACAAGGATGCAAGATTATCGGCATCGGAGACGTCTCTGCTGCCTACTACAACAAGAAGGGGATCGATGTCGACAAAGCATTAGAATGGACGCAGAAGAATCGCACGCTTGCAGGATTCCCCGGAGCTGAGAAGATTCCACAGGAGGAACTTCTGGAATTGGAATGTGATGTTCTTGTTCCCGCCGCGAAAGAAGATCAGATTACTCATCGCAATGCTCCAAAGATCAAAGCCAAGATCATCTGCGAAGGCGCGAACGGACCGACGACGGCGAAGGCAGATCCAATTCTTCAGGAAAAGGGGATCCTGGTGATTCCTGATATCCTTGCGAATGCGGGAGGTGTTACCGTTTCATACTTCGAGTGGGTGCAGGATCGAATCGGTTATTTCTGGTCGCTCGAGCGAGTGAACCGTCGGCTGGAACGAATGATGAAGGAGGCGTTTGACTCCGTCTTCAATACGGCCGAGAAGTACAACGTGACCCTTCGCATCGGCGCCTATGTCCTGGCAATCGACAAGGTGGCTCGGACATTGAAGCTAAGGGGCATCTACGCATAGGAAGTTGGGAGTGATTCTTCGGCTCCATCTTGACGCATGGCTGGCTGCCTCTTTGATGGCCAGCGTGAGTTTGGCACAAAGCGCAGCGGACAGATCCGCAATGGCTGTTTTGAGTGACCAGGCAAGAAGCATCGCGGAAGAAATGATTGCAACGGTTCAGTTACCTTCCGGAAGCCGCATTTCGGTGTTTGTTGAGGGTGGAGATGCGAGATCGGTGATTGAGAACTCGTTGATCGAGGCGATTCAGAAACGCGGAGTGCATCCGAGAGTAGTGAAAGATCCTGTGCCGCCTGGTATCCATGTGGTTGTTCTTCAGCAGGAAGTTCACTACCAGAAAAACGAGAAAGAGCTTTTCGAGCGTCAGATTCGGACTCATGTCGAGGGTCGTTGGGTGAATGAGGGTCTTGAAGCCGTGTTTCTTGGGAGGTTCAAGCGTACAGGAATCGACACGGTATCTTCCCGTGAGGACAGATTCCCGGAGTCAAAAGCGACACTCCTTGAGCAAGTTCTCGGCCCAATTGTTGTTATTGCCGGAGTCATCGTTGCCGTTTATCTTCTGTTCACGGTGAGAAGTTGAGGCGGATCGTTTCCGGTTCGGTCTTAGCGGCGCTGTTGTGGGGAGTGTCCGTTGCGTCTTCATCCGACACCACGCATGTTTCGCTCATTGCTTTTGGTGATGTGAATCTGGGGCGAGCTGTTGGACAGGAGCTGTTGAAGGGTGATCTCGACTATCCGTTCGCGCAAGCGAGGCCACTGGTAACGTCGGCAGATATTGTGTTTGTGAATCTCGAGAGTCAGCTCTCCGAGCAGGGCGGGGAGACCCAGCATCCGAAGTACAATCTGATCTTCTGTGGTCCGCCGGAAGGGGCGAAGGCGCTGAGGCACTTTGGGGTTACGGTCGTGTCGACAGCCAACAACCATGCGTTTGACTATGGACTCAAAGGGCTAAGAGAGACGATCGATTATGTAACTGCAGAGGGGATGCGGTATGTTGGAACCTCAAAGGATTCGACAGAGCTGTTTGCGCCGGCGATCATCGAGTCGAATGGTGTTCGTGTCGGCTTTGTGGCGTACACGGAGTTTGTGAATATGAAGCTGGGTTGGCAGGGAAGGATTGCCGTTTTTGAAGAACCAAGGGTGCAACGTGAAATCGAGAGGCTCCGCGCGACGGTAGATGTCGTCGTTGCGAGTTACCATGGAGGAAATGAATACGTGGATACGCCGCATCGGCGGACCCTTCGGAACTTGCGACTCCTCGCCGAGGCAGGCGCGGATGTCGTCATTGGCCACCATCCCCACGTGCCGCAGGGGATTGAAAGGCACAAGGGAACGTTGATCGCGTATTCGCTTGGGAATTTCGTTTTCTATCAACCTCAACGCCACTGGACACAGCGGGGATTTGCTCTCAACGTGAAATTCAGAAAATCGCTCGGAACAACACGACCGGTCGATGCTCGCATTGTGCCCCTCATGGCCGGCAAGCAACCGAGTCCCATGATTTTGGAAAGCGAGAGGGCAAGCTTGCTCGAGCGATTACAGAGACTCTCGACGGTGCCGATCAGGCAAGAGGGGGAGTGGTTTCGAATCGATTTATCAGACTAGGTGAACACAATGAGTCTTAGACAAAGTGTGAGGCTGATTCTGGGCGGAGTACTGACGATCGTCGGGTGCAGCTCGGAAGACATTGTGGAGCAGCTCGGTGCCGAGGCTCGCTATGAGATTGCCATAGCGAAGTTTCGCGAAGGGGATTACCTCGATGCGATTGAGGAGTTCAAAATCATTACGTTGCAGTTTCAGGGAAGCGCTCTTGCAGATGATGCGCAGTTCTTTATGGCAGAATGCCGTTACTTGCGCGAGGAGTATGTTTTGGCAGCCTATGAGTACGAAGTTCTCCTTCGGACGATGCCGACCAGTGAATACGTCCCGCGAGCACGATATCGGAGAGCGATCTGTTACTACAATCTGTCTCCGAAATCCTATCTCGATCAGGAATACACGCGGAAAGCAATCGACGAGTTACAGGCGTATATCGAATATCACCCGACCGACTCTCTGGTTTCCGACGCTGAGGCCAAGATCATTGAACTTCGCACGAAGCTTGCGAAGAAGGAGTACGAGAGCGGGATCATCTATATGAAAATGGAGTATTACAAAGCTGCAACGGTTTATTTTGATCTTGTTCTGGAACGCTATCATGATACGCCATTCGCGGAACAAGCTCTCCTGCGAAAAGCCGAAGCGCTTATGAGACGAAGACGTTATGCTGAGGCGAAGGAGGCTATTGAAACGTTCTTGGCGAAGTATCCAACCAGCCCCCTGTTGGAGGAGGCTCAAAACCTTCAGCGAGAAATCATGTCGAACCTTTCAGCTAACCAAACCGCAGTGTCGGAAGTACGGTCGCGCTCATGAAGACTCCTTCTCGGGACCGCGGAAAAACTGTGCAAGAGTCGCAGGTGGAAATGACGGAGATGGTTCTGCCGAACGATACGAATCGGCTCGGCAACCTTCTTGGCGGAAGGCTAATGCAGTGGATCGACATCGCTGCAGCGATTGCCGCTTCTCGACATACCAATCGTGTGTGTGTGACCGCTGCGTTGGACGAGCTGCACTTCATCCACCCGATCAAAGAGGGAGAGGTGGTGATTCTCCAGGCATCAGTAAATCGAGTCTTTACGACATCGATGGAAATCGGGGTCAAGGTGACGAAAGAGAACTTTCTCACCGGCGAGCGCAAACATACCAACACCGCCTATCTGACGTTTGTATCTATTGATGATCATGGGAACCCTGTCCCTGCACCCCCTCTTCGCCCACAAACGAAAGAAGAAAAGCGGCGATACGAGGAGGCCGGTCAACGTCGACGACGTCGGCTCCTTCACCGAGAGGGCGCGCAGTAAACGGTCCTTTCCGTGAACGATGATCATGCGGTATTCCACAGGCGGGGGCTACTTCCTGTGCATTCGAAAAGCGTTGCCACATCATCTCGTTTTCTCGCTACCCTTATTGCTTCGTTTTGGTTCAACACAGCACAGTTGCGTGCACAAAGCACGGTGGAAGCGGGATTTGCCATTCTCGAATCTGTCGACCTTCCGACCGAGTTTGATTGCGTTACCCCGTTAGCGTTCACTGATGGGACATTGCGCTCTGCCCTTGTCTGGTCGCCAGAGAAGCCGATAATTGCGTTCCTCACCGTTGATTCAGTGTTTGCTACCAGTCCCATCCGATTGGCATATCTTCCTGTTCCGCCGATGACGATCAGTGTCGGTAGACAGGAAGACGGCGCTCCAATGATGATCCTCGTTGATCACGGAAGTAAAGGGATTTCTATCTTTACACAATTGGTCGGTGATACGTTGAGACCCTCGTCTTCGTTTTCTCTACCTTACCAGATCGATAGACTCGTCTTAGCTGACATCACAGCCGATCGCCGGGAAGATATCCTGGTGTTTCAGAAAAACACTCCCGGAATTCTTTCCTTCATTAACAAGGGAAGTGGCGTTTTTACAGCGGGTCCGCTCATTGCACCGGAAAATCCTGTCGGCGCATTGGCGTCAGGGCACTTGAATGATGATCAGGTTTTGGATCTCGTGCTCTACGACTGGGTGAAGAGCGAATTGCATTTCCTCTACGGCGTGGGAAGGGGAAGATTTTTTGATCAGACAACCTTGCCGGTGATGGGCGAGATAAAGGAGATTGCGCTGGTTGATATGAACGCCGACAGCTATGCTGACCTGCTTCTTTGGATGGCAAAACCTTCGGAGGTTGCCATCCTCCTGGGCGATGGTCTTGGAGACTTCCACAAGGATGTAAAATCTGGCATTCCACTCCCAACGCGACGCCTTTATCCTGCCGACCTCAACAATGACGGATGGAATGAGCTTGTATGCTTTTCTCCTCAAGTGAGCTTACAACTGCTGCATCGAGCGAGTGATGGGCGTTTTGAGACATTGGCGGAGTATTCGGTGGCAAGAAGTACTGACGTTCTCCTTGCCGATGTGGACGGTGACCGATTGAAAGACCTGCTGCTGGTCAATCCCGTCGATTACGAGATCGTGCTCATGAGTCACGCCGAAAAACGAAGAGAGCTTTCAGATTCGCTTGTTCTCGTGACCGGTCTTGGACCAGGAAGCATTCTCTCGAGTGATTTTGATGGGGATTCTTTTGGCGATCTCGCCATTTTGAACAGCGGCAGCAATACCCTTTCGATCTGGCTCAACCGGGAGCAGAGATTGGAACAGACAAGTTATTCGATTCCCCCCGGCGCTTCATCGATGAGCCTCTCTACTGTGACTGACTCGACTGCACTATTCGTTCTCTCTCATTCGACAAGTCGGTCGGTTTCGTTTCTTACCATCAATCGCAATAGCCATACGACGATTGCTGCCGTCGTTCCGCATGTAGGGAATCTTGAATTCATTGCCTCAGAGTATTCTTCGACGGGGGGAGTCCGTTTCTACTGCTACGGACTTCCTGATGATGAAGGACCATCCCTGGTGTTATTCGAACAGATCGGCCCGCGGACGTTCATTGAGCAGAGCCTTCGTCTCGTTCCGGATACGCTTCTCGGCGCAACCGTCACAGACCTCACCAATGATGGATTCCTCGATATCGTTTACGTCTATCGCAATGCGCAGACCAATGCGTTCGAACTCGCTGTATCATTGGGTGATTCAACGGCAACATTTGGTTCAAAGATCTTTTCGTATGAATTCAAAGAAACATCTGTCCAGAGAAGTTTTGTGTGGGATATGGATTTCAACAATGATGGACATCGTGACGTGGTCATTGCGTTTCCGAGTGTTGCTCGACTCATGAAAGTTGCTCTGGGCAATGGTGATGGCACGCTACAGGAGCCCGTGACGATCGCTGAGGGGGCACGCTTGGATTTGCGGTCACAACTTCAGATTGTCGATCTCGATACGGACGGGAAGGTGGACATCGTTTTCAACGAGTCAGCGGCAATGGCAATTTGTTGGTTGCGTGGTCGGGGAGATGGAACCTTTCACCCCCTGGAAACAATTCTTCCATCGTATGGGGTAAGCCATTTCTCGATTGTCGATCTGAATCGTGATGGAGTCAATGATTTTGCGTTAGCCTATGCGGAGAAAGGTGTTGTGAAGATCGTTAGCGGAGCAATTCTTCCGTACGGAAGGCTTCAACATGACCGCTAGACGATTCGTCGTCGGATTGTTGATGTATCTCTCAGTGGTCGAAGCGATGTCGTTTCAGCTGAAAACCATTGAAGGTGTATATCAACAACTGGTTGGGCAGAGCACTTTGGGCGTTAAGGGCAATCAAGCCCCCAATACGGTCAAATGCGGGACTCCACTTGTCTTTTCCGTTCGTCAGGCTCCTGAGGCACTCAGCCGGACAACGCATGCTAACCTCCAGAGGCCAGAGAGACAGAAAAACCGAACGAGCCCAACGGGAAAGTTTCGGATTCACTACGACACCACAGGTGTGGATACACCCTTCATGCTGAACGCAGACGGGGACACCATTGGAAACTCGTTTGAAGAGTATGTAGATTCGGTTGCCGCGATTTTTGATTTCTGTTATGGTCTGCTCGTGAACACGATGGGGTATGAGCCGCCACCAGCGGATGGCACGGAGGGAGGTGGTGCAGAGTATGATGTCTATATTGAGGAGATAGGTTCGAACGCCTTCGGTGCAACATTCTTTGATGATGCCATATCGACTCAGCCGAATTCAAAGTACACGACTTACATTGTGATTGATAATGATTATTTTAGGAATCGAACACCGGGTCTGAACGGACTTCGAGTAACCGCCGCGCATGAGTTTCACCATGCCATCCAACTGGGAGCCTACGGCGTGTGGAACACGCCAACAAGTTCCGATTTCTATTTTTATGAGCTGACTTCGTCCTGGATTGAAGATGTCGCCTACCCTGAGATCAATGACTATCGTTTTGATGCGCCTGCGTACTTCACGCGATTTCGCGACGCTCAAGGTCGGTCACTTGCATTCACGTTCTTCAGTCAATTGTCTTTTCCGGGTTATGAACGTGCCGTGTGGGCTTACTATCTGGCGAAAAGGTATGGTGACGGCATCGTACGGGAGATTTGGGAGGGGATGAAGACACAACCGTTTCTGAGCTCTCTCCACAACGTCCTGCAGAAGCGTGGAACCGATATTGCCACTGAATACGCAACCTTCTCGGTTTGGAACTACTACACGGCCGATCGTGCGAACGCGTCAATCTCTTATACAGATGGGCATCTCTATCCGCGCTTTCTGCCAAACTCCATCACGCAGTTCGGGGGATTTGAAACAACAGTCTCAACATCATTTCATCCCTTATCGGTTCAGTTCCTTGCGCTTGTCGTTGCGGCGGACACTCTCGAAGCAATTCTTTCCAATATCGATATCGAATCAGCGCGGGCATCCTCGTCAACTCTCTCAACAGTTTCCTTGAAGGCAAAACGAGGAGACGTTGCAGGCGCTTATCAGCGGGTCGAAGGAGGTCTTTCGTTTGGTCTAACTGTGGCTTCTCCATCTCACTGGCGTGTTTCGTATCTCTCCTCCGGGAAGAAGGCCATAGCTTCGCTCAATGAATATCCTTCACCAAATCCGTTTCGCCTAGGTGAATCATCACGATTAATCTTACCGATTCCCTTTCAACCGCCGCAAGCCGTTGAGATCTCAGTTCTTTCCAGTTCGTTGGATCTCATGTTTTCTCAAACCTACTCACCAAGGAATTACTTTGGTCGTTGGGAGGTTGTTGTGCCTGCAGATGATTTCGTGGGGAACATCTCTACCGGTTTGCATTTCGTTGTTCTTTCTGCGGGTGGGGAAAAACGACAGTGGAAAGTCCTCTTTGTGCGATGAGCAATATGAAAATCATAGTCCGCGATCTCTCAAAGGTCTTTAACGGCCGTTCCGTCTTTCGCGGCGTTGGCCTTGAGCTTTCAACAGGGGATTCCCTTGCCATCACAGGTCCCAACGGCTCCGGCAAAACGACCCTTATGAAGATCCTTGCAGGCGTTCTTTCACCAACAAGTGGGAAGGTCGAATTCTGGCGAGATGGGAAACTCTTTAAAGCAGAAGAAATGCGCGGAAGCATCGGTTACGTTGGGCCGTATGTGCAGATGTATGATGAGTTCACGGCTTTAGAGAATCTTCAGTTCCTTAACGCTATCCGTGACCTGCGCAAGGATTCGAAAGTCTTCGGGGATTTGCTCAAGCGAGTGGGTCTTTACCATCGACGTGATGATCTTGTTCGGGGGTTTTCGTCGGGAATGAAACAGCGGCTCAAATATGCTGTGGCGCTCTCATCAAATCCTGAGATTCTGTTTCTCGATGAGCCGACATCGAATCTTGATGATTCCGGAATCGAAATGGTTAGGGAGGTCATTCGAGATCAAAAGAACCATGGGATCCTCCTCGTCGCGACAAATGATGCAGCTGAAGCGAAATGGTGCAGGCGGATTTTGAAGCTCTCTGGAGAAGTCCCGACGCCACGGTAAATCTGATTGCAGTTCGGGCAAGTTTTCAGTACGTTAAACAAGTCGACATGAGCAATTTGGCAGCGACATACGGTGTTCTGACCAAAGACTTTCGATCCGAGGTGCGGACGCGATACGCGTTCAACGCGCTGCTCATGTTTGTGGTTACCGCTGTTACGATCATTCTGTTTGCTCTTCAAGAGGAGAATCCAAATCCGGAAGTTCTATCGGGAATGTTCTGGGTGGTAGTCTTTTTTTCGGGGATGTCTGGTCTCTCTCGGACATTCGTGAGCGAAGAGGAGAGAGGGACGACGTTGACGCTTCAGCTCTTGACGCGCTCATCGGTGGTCTATTTCGGTAAACTGATCTTTAATATTCTCTTAAGCATCATTCTTAGCGTATCGATCACCATGCTCTATGTTGTGGCATTTCCCGGATTCATTGTGCAAAGCGTTTCCGTGTTTGTCATCTCTTTGCTTTTGGGAAGCGTAGGGTTGGCGGCTGCGACAACGATTATCGCGGCGATTATTGCGAAAGCAAACACGAAAGGAACTCTCTATCCCGTCCTCTCGTTTCCGATTCTGCTTCCTTTACTGATGACGGTCATGAAAGCGACGTCGATAGCACTTGCCGGAGGAGGGATAGGAGAAGCCTTGGAGCAATTCCAAATCATGGTTTCGTACATTCTCGTCATGGTTGCCGGTTCTTATCTGTTGTTTGATTTTGTCTGGAACGACTGATGACTCTGGTCAAATACGGCTCTCTTCTTCTCATTACGTTTGTCATTCTCGTCGGGTTCCTTATTCCGTTGACACCGACCCCCCAAAGCTGGATGGAGTTTCCTGTCATTCCGGGCCTCGAAGAGAAAGCCCGCAACATTTTTTTCCACGTCCCCACGGCGTGGGTAACCGTCCTGGCTTTCCTGATTTCTATGTTCTACGGTATTCGCTTCCTGCGGAAGAAAGATCTGGATGATGATCTGAAGTCGGTTTCAGCGGCCGGACTTGGACTTCTCTTTTGCATTCTTGCGACCGTTACTGGTGCTGTTTGGGCGAAGTTCAACTGGGGTTCGTATTGGAACTGGGACCCTCGGCAGACCTCAATCTTCATTCTGCTGTTGATTTATGGTGCATATTTCGCACTTCGTTCCGCTATCGATTCAGAAGAAAAACGGGCATCTCTATCGGCGGTGTACTCCATTATTGCAGGACTGACGGTTCCGTTCTTTATCTTTGTGATGCCACGGATGATGGCCGGATTGCATCCCGGTGCAAAGGATGATCCGGGTGGAAAGGGCCCGGTGTTTGAATCCGGCATGATGGCTCCGAACATGCGGCTCTTGTTCTACATTTCACTGGCGGGTTTCACACTGCTGTTTGTGTGGCTGCTCAACATGCGTATTCGGGCGGCTCGACTCGAACGGCAACTGAAGATTTCACAATGAGGATTCTATGACAGAATTTCTGGCTGAACATCAATTATACGTCGTCTTGTCGATTGTTCTGTTGGTATGGGTGGGAATTGCATTCTATCTCTTTCGGTTGGACAAAAAGATTACGAAGCTTGAACAGGCAATGAGAAAGGAGTGATTATGAACACGAAGGTGATCGTTGCAGGTGTGGTTCTCGTCGGAGGACTGATTCTCGGCGCAATCAACTTTTTTGAGTCGAATGTGGAGTATATGGACTTTTCCGCTGCCGAGCGCTTGGGGAAGAAGGCGCAGGTGAAAGGGGAATGGGTTCGCGATCGTGAGTCTTCATTTGATATCGAGAAGGCACAGTTCACCTTCTACATGAAGGATGACGCCGGAAAGATTGTCCGAGTCGTGCTCGAAGGAGCCAAGCCAAACAACTTCGAGATTGCCACGAGTGTAGTCGTGAAGGGGAAGTTCATGGGAGATCACTTTCATGCGACTGAAGTTCTTACGAAGTGTCCGTCGAAGTACGAAGGCGATGCTGAAGCGGTCAAACAATCGCTGTAAAAGAAGGAGTCTTTATGCTGGCTGGTGCCATCGGAAGCATTCTCATCAAAGCTGCTTTTCTGGCCGGACTTTCCTCGGTATTCCTGTATTTTCGAATTCATCAGACATCATCCAATCGTTTTCTTCCACTCGCGCGGATTAGCTTCCATCTCACCGTCATGTCGCTGATGACAGCGTCGGCGGTGTTGTTGTATCTTATTCTCACTCATCAGTTTCAATACACCTACGTCTGGAACTACAGTTCCACCGACCTGCCGCTTCCTCTGCTGATTTCCACGTTTTATGCGGGGCAAGAGGGAAGCTTCATGCTCTGGGCTCTCTTTACCGCTCTCATTGGTGTTTTCCTCATGCAGTACTCGGGGAAAAAAGAATACGAACCGGAAGTTATGTCGGTCTACTCGCTGATTCTCTCGTTCCTCATGCTGATGTTGATCGTGAAGAATCCCTTCACGCTTATCTGGGAAAGCTTTCCGAATGACCTTGTGCAGTCGGGAGCAGTTCCGCCCGGAATTACCAATTATGTCGTTCTCGACGCGGCAAGGAATATCTACGCGAGGTATCCGCTCGAAGGAAAGGGTTTGAACCCTCTTCTGCAGAACTACTGGATGGTAATCCATCCACAGATCCTCTTTCTTGGCTTTTCCGCAATGGCTGTTCCGTATGCTCATGCCGTCGCTGGCTTGTTGAAGCGCGACTACAGCTCGTGGATTCGTGTTGCCACGCCATGGTCGGTATTCGGTGCAATGACACTTGGGACCGGCATTATTCTTGGAGGATACTGGGCGTATGAGACGCTCGGATGGGGAGGATTTTGGGGATGGGATCCGGTGGAAAATTCGTCACTTGTCCCCTGGCTTCTTTGCGTTGCCTCGATTCACACAACGCTTGTCCAGCGCAAGAGCGGCGCCTTTGTCAAAACGAATTTCTTCCTGAGCACCCTCACCTTTATTGGCGTTCTTTATAGCACTTTCCTCACTCGAAGTGGAGTGCTTGGTGAGACATCTGTACATTCCTTTGTCGATCCGGGGATGTGGGTTTATTGGCTTCTCCTGGCTTGCATTGCCCTCTTTGCCACGATTGGGCTTGGCTTGCTGTTTACGAGGATGCGCGAAATGCCGAAGATACCGGTCGAGCATTCCATTATGTCTCGTGAGTTTGCGCTCTATCTTGGTGCTGCAGCCCTCACGTTTGTCGCGATTTTTGTCGCTATCGGAACGTCTTCACCGATTATCACCTCAATTCTTAAAGGGAAAGCATCGGCCGTAGAGATCAGTTACTACATAAAGACGAACCTTCCCTTGGGAATTGCCATCACGTTTCTCTCGGGCCTGGGTCAACTTCTCTGGTGGAGACATTCCCAAACAGACACGCTTTTGCGAACGCTGGTATTGCCGGTGCTGCTGGGGATGGCCGCAACGGGCGCCGTTCTTCTCATGGGTTGGGAAGAGTTTGAGATTCTCCTTTTCACGTTTTGTGCGGCATTTTCATTGTTTGCCAATGTACAAGTCGGCTACGGCATTTACCGCGGAAACCCCAAGTTTGTCGGCGGGTCCGTTGCACACATCGGCATTGCGATTATGTGTCTCGGATTTGTAACATCGGAGAGGTATGACGATAAAGCAACTGCAGCACTCGAGCAGGGAAAGCCGTCCGAGGTTCTCGGCTATACGATGACGTACGTTGGATATCGGCCGATCGAGCGGGATAAGTACGCCTTCAACATTGAGGTTGAGACAAAGGGAAGAAAACACGTCATGGCGCCAACGATGTATTATAGTGAGTTTACGAAGGGACTGATGCGGAATCCTGACCTGA
Organism: Bacteroidota bacterium; assembly: GCA_035559595.1. Lineage (GTDB taxonomy): Bacteria > Bacteroidota > Ignavibacteria > UBA10030 > UBA10030 > DATMBF01. The sequence continues at coordinate 92,206 of DATMBF010000005.1, forward strand.
TTAATTTTATCAGTAAGGATTTGTATGTCGCTCCGCTCTCGGTGGAAGAAGGATCGGCGGGAAATGAACAACAACTGACCTTGCAAAAAGGGGCCGAGCAGGAAGTTGGAAACGTAAAGGTCGCTTTTGACGATTTCGATTTCAGTAGCATCCAGCGCGGTGCAATGCTGGAAGGCGGTGAGTTTACCATAGGGGTGATACTGACGGTGAAGGAGGGGAAGAAGAAGACCCGCGTTGTGCTGACCATGAAGAATTCTCCCACAGGTCCGCAATACATTCCTGCGACGTATACAGCAAACGACAAGCGGGAATATACGTTCAATCTTCTGCGGATGATGCCTGATCGTGACGACAAAGCGAAATCCACGGTGGAGATTGCCGTTCAGCTCCCGCCTGATAATTCGAAGCCTGCAAAGGGAGAAACATTAGTGATCGAAGCAAGCGTGAAACCGATGATTAATCTGGTGTGGATGGGGACAGTAACGTTGATTGTCGGTTTTGTGCTGACAATTATTCGCCGGGCTGAAGAAGCTCGATTGAAAGAACGGTGGATCAGAAACGAACGATAGTGCAGCTCTCGTTTCCTTCAATACATTGCTAAAAAAGAAAACCCCGACTTATGGTCGGGGTTTGTCATTCTCAGCTCCATGGCGTGTGGGGATCTGTCTAGTGTTCGGTTGACACCTTGCAGCATTCCTCCAAGTCCTCGAATGCTTTCGGATCCGCCTTCTTGTCGTTGGCGTTATAACCGGCTTTGGTAATTGCCGTTTCTATCGTTTCCAGATTCACGCTCGTCGGGAGAAATTCCACTGTTGCGATCTTCTTTTCGATATCCACCTCCGCTTTCTTTACTCCCTCAACTGACGCCAGTGCCGTTTCGATCTTCTTGGCGCACATTCCGCATTGAACGGTCTCGACCTTTATCGATACGGTTTGAGGCGTAGCTGGACCTTGTTTTGGACCACAGCTGGTTAGTAGAACTGTCATCGCAAGAACCGCCAGTGTCTTCATTGGTTGCTCCTTGTGCTTGGATTCGTGTTGTTGTTTTTTCATTGAGATCATTGGAGTTTCTGTAGAACTCCTCACGCCTAGTGTCGATGAGTCCCGATTGTTGTTTTAACATTTTTTGGATCGATGCTTTTCTCCCGTCCTTCACCCCGCTGCCATCCTGCATAGCATTGATTGCAGACCGGTTTTCCCGCCTTGACGTTTCTGAGGCACGGGCAATTCTGATGGTCTAAGGCACATTCATCACATGCCGGCTCGATGCAGCATCGGTACGCGCCCTCGCGAGTGAGGTCTCCTTTCGCCTGCTGAATGAGCTTTTTGGCCGCAGCGATCTTCTGTTGAGAAGTCAGCTTCGTGGTGTCGGGTGGTTCCGCTTCGCCCTTGAGTACCAATGCCATTCCGCATGTGGGGCAAGATCCGGGTGAGTCTGAAACAATTTCTGGATGCATGGGACATGTATACTGCGCTGGCGCCTGAGTAATTTTGGAAATAGACTGTTGCCGTGGCTCTTCTTTCTCAGAACATCCAGAAACAGTCGCCAAGAGAATAATTCCGACAACAAGGGGCAAAGTGGTACGCATCAAGAACTCCTTTCTCGCTTGATGAAATGATAATGATAAGATCCTTGTAGTTCAATAAACCGTAGTTCAATAAACCCAAACCAAAACCATCATCGTTGCCATAACAGCCGTCCCGATGATGCCATAGGTAAGCATTTGACCCCCCATGGATTGACGCTGTGCTGAAACGTGTCTTGTGAATTCAAGGATCATTTCCTGATCCAAAGGGGTGGAGTCGATTCGCGTGATGCGGAGTCTCACGATGTAAGGGCCTTCGGAGTTTGGTCGGATCTCGGCGATGTAGTCTCCATTCCGCCTTTCAAGCATGGCCCATTCCGGCGCTGGGGAGATTTCGTGTTGCCTCTCATGCTGATGTTCACCGGAGCCGGCCGTTGGCCGTTGCCGTGATGACTTGTCGAAGAAAATTTCCGCATCAACCGCTCCACCGGTTTCTCTGCGCATCACTTTCACAACACAATCTGACGTGCGGTGTGTGGTCAGTTCTGGCACAGTGACCCGAATGGCATATTGGCCGACAACAGTCAGATGTTCTTCGGCAGTTCTTTGGGATTCATGACTGTCATGTGACATCATCAAATGCATGCAAGACGACAACGGAAGGAGAAGCACGCTTACGATAAGGAGTTTAGATATCATGGTCTGTTCCTTTCAGTGTGGTGGGGGAACGCTTTGTTGCCTTCCAGAACGCAAGCGTCCCAAATATGGTTGAGAACCACAAGGTTTCTCTGACCTCGGTGAAACCAGCCTCTTTTAGCATTTCGGGGATGCGTCCCTCGATGTTATCCGAGACCTCCTCCAGGTGTCGCACCACGAGAGATATTAAACGTGCCCCTCGTGTCTGGGGCGTGCCGAAATCGGCAATGTGAACCGTACCGCCGATCGGCAAAAGGCGATGCATTTCTTTCAATGTTGCAACCTTGTGAGTCGTGGGAAGATGGTGAATCATGAGCGACGAGACGATTTGGTGAAACGATTCGTCCGAATAGGGTAGTGAGAACGACATACCAAGATCAAAAGTGACGGCATGGTTCCCTTTCAACGCTTTTTGTCGGGCAAGACGGAGAATTTCTTCATCCCCGTCAACACCCACAATCTCTGCCGTTGGGCAGAACATCTTGAGCATGATGGCTAACGTCCCGGTCCCGCAACCGACATCCAGAATCCTCTGTCGAGGCTGCGGGTTGACCTGCTGGACAAGAGCTGACTTGAACTCAGCCTCTCGCATCGTCCACCGGATGAGTGGATCGTAAAGAGAGGTCAACCAGCGAACACTCAAGGCAGGTATGTAGGGCTGTTGTTCCAAGGGTTCACTTCATCCATGTTGCCATCTTCGAAATGCTCAATTGCCCTTTTTTCAACGCGTATTCTTTCATGTAACTGAACAAGATTGGGGTAACTACCAGAACGTGGATTGTTGAAGTAACTAACCCACCAATCATCGGGGATGCGAGGGGCTTCATCACATCGGCGCCGACGCCTGTGCTCCACATGATCGGGATAAGGCCGATCATGCTTGTCGTTACAGTCATCACCTTTGGTCGAAGGCGAAGGACCGATCCCTCCACCGTCGCTTCGAAAATATCCTGCATTGTGATCGGGCCTCGTTTGCCAAGCTGATGCTCGTGAATCCGTTTGTCAAGTGCCTCGTGGAGGTAGACGACCATGACGACACCGGTTTCAACAGCGAGACCGTACAGTGCGATGAATCCCACCCATACGGCAACAGAAAAGTTGTAGCCGAGAACGTAGATGAGATAGACACCACCAATAAGGGCAAAAGGAACGGAGAGCATCACGACGAATGCTTCGAGAAAGTCTTTGGTGACGAAATAAAGCATGACATAAATGATGAGAAAGACAATTGGCATGAGAATTTGCAGTCTCTCCCGGGCCCGGATCTGATTCTCCCATTGTCCGCTCCATTGTAACGTGTAGCCGGGAGGGAGTTTGAGTTCTCTATTCAAAACCTCTTTTGCCTCTTCCACAAAACTCCCCATATCGCGTCCACGGACATTGAGAAAAACAATTGAGCGGAGCTGAGCATTCTCGCTGGAGATCATTGGTGGACCCGGCATGATGTCGATCTGGGCAAGCTGTCCAAGAGGAACGTATGGGCGATTAGACACCGTGCCCGGCTTCCTCGGCTCGCCCGCCGGAATAACGGAGGGGCCGGATGAATTCATGCCGCCGCCCATCGTCGCCATTGTCGGGCCTGTTGACGTGGGGGCGGCGGACTTCGAAGCCGCCATAACGCTTCCGCCGCCGATATTGACTGGCACAAGGAGGTTTTCGAGAGCTTCAACGGTGTTCCTAAAGTCTCTGGCGTACCGAACGCGAATGGGAAATCGCTGTCGACCATCGATGACCGTTCCGATGTTCTCTCCACCAACGGCAATTTCGATAATATCCTGAACATCGCCGATGTTGATTCCGTAACGGGCCACAGCTTCACGATTAATCTTGATGTCGAGGAACAAGCCACCCTGTGTTCGTTCCGCGTACAAATCGGCGGCACCGGGGACGGTTCGGAGGATTTGTTCGGCCTGAATGGCAAGCTGTTCGAGGGTGTCGAGGTCTTTGCCGAAGATTTTCACGCCTAGGTCGGTCCGCACACCGGTAGAGAGCATGTTGATGCGGTTGATGATCGGTTGTGTCCAGCCATTGCGCACACCCGGGATTTGTAGCTTGGCATCAAGCTCTGCGATAATATCCTCTTTCGTGATTCCGGGTCGCCATTGATCTTTGGGTTTCAGCATGATAATGGTTTCTATCATACTCACAGGGGCCGGGTCAGTAGATGTCTCCGCTTTGCCGGCCTTGCCTAAGACAAGGTCGACTTCGGGAATGGACTTGATGATGGCGTCCTGCACTTGCATGATTCTGTTAACTTCGGTAATTGATGCAGAGGGAAGGGTGACCGGCATGAAGAGAAGACTACCCTCATCGAGGGGAGGCATAAACTCTGAGCCGATCGACATGATCATCGGAACAGTGATAAGAAGAGCTAGGATGTTCAGTGCAATCGTTGTTTTTCGCCATTTCAGCACCCAGTGGATCACTGGCGCGTAAAGACGATTGAGGAAACGGGTGATGGGATTCTGATTCTCTGTCCGGAATTTTCCCCGCGTCAACATTGTCATGAGCATCGGAACAAGCGTGATGGCGATGATGGCTGAACCTGCAAGGACGAAGGTCTTTGTGAAGGCAAGGGGACGGAAGAGTTTCCCTTCCTGACCTTCTAAGAGAAAAACCGGCAAGAACGACACCACCATAATCGCAACAGAGTAGAAGATGGCCGGACCAACCTGTTTTGCCGAAACAATGGAGACTTCGACATAGTCTTGCGTGGAGAGGGAGCCTTTCTCTTGAATTGCACGAGCAACGTTTCGGTAGGCGTTTTCGACCAGAACAATGGAGGCGTCCACAATAACACCGATAGCGATAGCAATGCCACCGAGTGACATGATGTTCGAAGTTATATTGAAAAGCTTCATGCAGATGAAGGCTACCAAAACGGCAACGGGGATTTCGATGATCACCCGAAGGACGCTCCGAACGTGAAGGAGAAAGAGAAGAACAATGAGGCTAACGACAATCGCTTCCTCGATCAGTGCATTTCTTAATGTATTGACGGCAGCCATGATGAGACTGCTACGATCGTATGCAGTATCGATCCTCACCCCTTCGGGCAATCCGGGCTTAATCTCTTCAATCCTTTTCTTGACCCGGTCGATCACTTCTTTGGCGTTTTCCTCATACCGCATGACAACAATGCCACCAACGGCTTGCCCCTGCCCGTTCTTTTCGAGTGAACCGCGACGAATATCGCCACCAAGCTGAACGGTGCCGAGATTCCGGATGTAAATGGGGGTTCCACCTGCCCCCGTCCCGACGACGATGTTCTCAACATCCTTCACTGATTGGATGTAGCCTTGTCCACGCACGAAATACTCGGCATCGGAGATTTCGAGAATCTTGCCACCGACATCATTGTTTGAGCGCATCACTGCGTTCTTGATATCGGTGAGGGTCATGCCGTAACTCTTCATCTTGTTGGGATCCACATCGACCTGGTATTGTCGCACGTATCCGCCGATAGATGCAACTTCCGCTACGCCCTCCACGCCCTGCAGATTGAGCTTGATGTACCAATCCTGGATTGCTCTGAGTGTTCCGAGGTCGTATTTTCCTTCGACGGTGTACCAAAACACGTGTCCGACTCCAGTGCCATCCGGACCAAGTTGCATCTTTGCCCCGGCTGGTAATGCGGATTGAACTGTGGAGAGTTTTTCCAAAACCCGGCTGCGCGCCCAATACAGATCCGTTCGTTCCTCAAAAATGATATAGATGAACGACATGCCGAACATCGATTGAGCGCGAATTGCATGAACTTCCGGAACACCCTGAAGCGCGGTGACGAGAGGAAAGGTGATCTGATCTTCAACAAGCTGGGGGGATCGACCCATCCATTCGGTAAAGACGATAACCTGATTCTCGGAGAGATCCGGAATGGCGTCGAGGGGAGTGTTGCCTACAGCCCAAACGCCCCACACGATGATAATGAGATAAGCTAGAATGACAATGAATCTGTTTCTGGCGCAGTAGTCAATGATACGTTCTATCATGGTTCGATCCTTCGAAACGAATCTTCTTTGAATTATTCCACAATAAGTTTGCCGTGTACCATACCCATTCCGCACGTGAAATGATATTCTCCGGGTCTTGAGGCGGGTAGTTCGACCGTTGTCGTTTTTCGTGCCGGAAGTCGACGACGAATTCTGAAATCGTCAAAGATGACCTCATTCGTGCAATCGGCATCCTCATCACGATAGAAATGGAGCTTTACAGGTGTTCCGCTTGCAACGCGGATCACTTCAGGGATGTATTTTCCCTTGACGAGAATTCGATGCTCGTTCGTTGCTCCGGACTTTAGAGTTTCTGTCGATCTCTTCTCACCGATGGTTGTGTGCCCGGCGTGGGGATCTGCGGCCGTCGGTTGCCGCAATGCACTTTCGGAGTCAATCAAGAATCCGCCGGTAACCGCAACGAGCTCCCCTTCACGCAAACCGTCGAGAATCTGATAGAAAGAATCTGAAGAGAGACCGAGTGTCACGTTCCGCGGTTCGAAGATGTTCGGCTGTGTCTCCACCCAAACAACTGTCTTCTTGCCCGTTGTGAGAACCGCCGAAGCTGGAATAACTAAGGCACCCTGAACGATCTTCGATATTGCCGCCTTTAGATACATCTTGGGCTTAAGAAGCCCCGTGGGATTGGCGAACTCCGCCCTGACACGCACTGTGCGGGTTTCGCTATTCACCACCGGGTCAATAAAGGTCACCGTACCGCTGATCTGTTCCGGGTAGCTCTCGATTGTCACTTCAACAGCTTGACCGATGCGGATCAACGGAATGTCCTTTTCATACACGTCGATGTAAACCCAGACTTTTGAGAGATCAGCCAGCTCATAGAGAACCATTCCCTCATCAACGTATTGCCCCTCCTGAACTTGCTTCGAAAGAACGGTTCCGCGGATAGGAGAATGGAATCGAACTGTGCTGGAAAGGGATGGTGACGATTCAAGATCGGCAATCTGATCTTCCGTCATTCCAAAATGAACGCGAAGCCGTTCTCTCGTTGCATGAAACAGCCGTTCCTGCACGCCTATTGATGTCTGGTCACCTGCCTCTTTTGCCTTGCGTAACCCGTCGAGGGCAAGCAGGAATTCCTGTTTGGCGGTCAGCAGGTCAGGGCTGTACAAGTCGAATAACGGTTGACCGTTCTGTACCTGGACTCCCGTGAAGTTCACGAAGAGCTTTTCGATTCTTCCTCTGAATCGGGCTGAAACAATGGCCTGGAGAGGTTCGGCATAGTCCACGATTCCAACCGCTTCGATTGTTTTCACAAACGACCGACGTTCGACGCGCTCGGTAGTGACATTTGCCAAAACTCGCTGCGTTGGAGAGAGGCTGACAGTTCTTAGATTGGAAACCTGATCAGCGGACATCTCCATTTGGGATGATTTCCGCACCAATGCCATTCCGCAGACCGGACAGGCTCCCGGTCGATCAGAAATGACCGACGGGTGCATCGGGCAGGTATAGTACTCTGTGGTCGACTGCATCTGAGAATTTCCATTTTGCTGTGTTTCGTGATTTCCCTCTGTGCAGCCTGCAGTTGTTGAGAGAAAGGATGCTAGTAATGTCAAGAATATATACTTCATTGTTCATTCTCCTTTGGAACAGCACTTAAGGTTGTTACGCCAACCGATCGCTCCAGGGCGGCAAGCGATTGATGGTATTGCGCCAGCGCCATTGCGGCCTCCATCTTTGCCATCTGAAACATTCGGAATGAGTCGAGCAGCATAAGGAATGATGTCCTTCCGGTCTGGTATTCGGTCAAGAGGGTCCGCAGTGATTGGTCCGTCTGCGGCAGAATCGTGCTTTCGTATGCCTTCACTCGAGATTCGTAGCCTTTGAACGTCGCGTAATTCTGCCTGACCTGCGCTTCAATCATTCGCCGCGTGGCGAGAAACATTGATTCACGCATCGATCTCTCTGCCGAGGCCTCCTGAACACGAGCCGACGCTTTAGAGAGGGACCAGGGGGCGATCGGCAGCGTAATACCAGCAGTTACACTCCATCGCTTCTCTCCAAGCAGGGGCATCGTTACGTACTCCAGGCCCAATCGTAAATCCGGAAGGTATTCTTGCTTTTGCAGACCGAGCATCAGGGCACTTTCGTTGACACTGAGAGAGTCATGCACCACCATCGGTCTTGCTGTGAGAGCAAAGGAAACAAGCTCCTCGACATTATACGAGACTGCCGGCAACGGCAGACCGCTGATTGGACCGATTGGCTTACGCGAGTCGCGATTCAAGATAGCGCGAAGCATGCTCTCGGTGCTGACGACATCTTGTTTGAGAGCCTCCTCTTCCGCACGAAGTTTTGCAAGTTCAATACTTGTTTTGAGAACGTCCTGCTGAGAGGCTTTGCCGACGCTATATTGCGCTGTGGCGGCATCAAGAATCTGGCGAAGAAACGATTGGTTCTCCCTGTTGAGCTGCAGGGCCGTGCGCGCATACCAGAGCATGGCATAGGCTGATTTGAGTCGTGCCACCACATCAAGCACCTTTTCGAGGTGTTCGTGGTGCGCATGTTCAGCCTGGATTTGAGCGATGGAACGTTCCATGAAGAGCTTTGTGGGAAAGCGGACCATCTGCATGAGCTCAATGTTCGCATACATCGCTTCGCTGAAACGAAAGCCCGGCATCTCCATCCAGCGGAGGATCAACTCCGGATCATCCAGAGCCCACCGTTGCGTTACCTTGTGCTCAAACACCGCCATACGAGATACCTGAGCAGCGATCTCCGGATTATTCGAGATCGCCTCGATAATGAGAAACTGTAGGTCTTCCGTCTCTTGCTCTTGTGAGTAGATTGTTGTGAATGCACCGAGAATGAGTGCAAGAAAAAGCACACGAATCATACGTGCTCCTTTGAAAGTAAAGTCTGATCGAGGTAAACGATTACACTACTTCAGCGAAGGAAGCTGAGGACAGCAGAGGAATCTTAGAGCAGGAGACTGGCGTGGAGAAGGAAGAGTGGTTCAGACGGTGGTAACGCGGTGACCTGAAGCGAGGTGGTTGAAGCGAAGAAACCGGATAAAAAACTGTAATCGGCGACAATATCAACGATGAGAGTGAGGATTCGCTCGGAATCACCATGGCTGCGATCACTTTTGAGGTAGGGAGTGGTGTTCCGTTCCGCGATGATAATCTTGCCGCAGCAATCTGGTGTTTGCGACGAAACCGCAATGCCGCTTGACGGGGGAGCAGACATCTCGCACGTCGGTTGCTCAGCACTCATCATCGGGCAGAGGTACGTTACAATGGGGAGCCCGACGCTAAAGAGCGTGAGCGACGCGATGAGGGTTGTTGCCGTGAAGAGGTTCAGTTTTGATTGCATACGAAAGTTCTAACGTGAAACGGTGCCAGAATGTTTCACCTTCAACATTCGGGCCATTCTAATCTTAGGAAAATTGGCATTGATTCGCAAGTCCGGCGGGATTCTTCCCATAAATGGGAAAATAAGGGCCAAGGCAATGCCCAAAACTGCGAAAGGGTGTGGTAAGGAAATCTGAAAGAAAGGCTTTTTCGCCCATCTTCATCAGCACAGTTGCATGGTTGATGAATGTCATTCGCAAATTCCATTAGACCGCCTACAACGTCCGTCCCCAGGATTTCGGATAGGGGTCGCGCAGTTGCACGGGAGCTGTTGTCGTTTTTCGAAGGCGCAGATTGAGCATCTCGACAAAGACAGAAAAGGCCATGGAGAAATAAATATACCCTTTTGGAATATGTTGGTCGAATCCCTCGGCAACGAGTGTAACGCCGATGAGAAGAAGAAAGGCGAGCGCGAGCATTTTCACCGTGGGACGTCGATGGACGAAATCGCTGATCGCGCGGGCTGAGAACATCATAAAAACGACGGCAAGAATAACAGCGGCAATCATCACGCCAAGCCTGTCGGTCATGCCAATTGCTGTGATGACGGAATCGAGAGAAAACACAATATCGAGGAGAATGATTTGAAGGATAACACTCCCGAAGGATGCAACGTTGACAGCCTTTCCTCCCGACTCTTCGCCTTCGAGTTTGTTATGAATTTCGTGTGTGCTCTTGGCGATAAGGAAAAGTCCCCCAATGATGAGGATGATATCTCGTCCGGATATGTCGTTGCCGAAGAGCGTGAAGATCGGTTGGGTGAGGCGCATGATCAGCGTGAGAGAAAAGAGGAGAGCAACGCGCGTGATCATCGCAAGAGCAAGGCCGATTGTTCTGGCTCGTTGCTGTTGATGCTCTGGAAGTCTACCGGAGAGGATTGAGATAAAAATAATGTTGTCGATTCCGAGAACGATTTCGAGCGCAGTAAGGGTGGCGAGAGCCACCCACATGCCGGGATCGGTTAACCATGTCATGATTGAGTCCGAATGAATAGAGTGAGGGAAGTTATGGTTGGGGTCAGTGTTATTCCAGAATAGTTATCTCGTCGCCAATATTGATCCTCCCCATGTTTTCGTGAATCAGATTCTGTCCGAACATCACCTTGCCACCGCGATTGCGAAATGTGGCAAGAGTCCTGAGCGGTTCCTCGCTCCTGTTTCCGGTTTCCTGGTCAACCGTCGTAATGCTGCATCGGTCACACAGTTTCGCCGATCGAAAGCGAACCGCCCCGATCTCGATCGTCTTCCACTCGTCCTCGGCATAGGGTTGAACGCCTTTGACCACAATATTGGGCCGAAAGCGGTTTATTGACAGAGGATTGGAGAGACGATTATTGAGGTCGTTAAGAGATTCCTGTGAGATCAGAAGAAAAGGAAAGCCATCGGCAAAGCTGACGACTTCTCCAGAATGCTGGAATTCGGGGGGAACAGGACGGCGAGATTCATCCGGCATGTAAACGAGACGACACCGGATCCCCAGGAATTCGTTGAGCAATCGGTCCGCCTCGCAACTCACCAACGTCGCAGGCACGGTGTTGTGCCAAATCGTGGCGGGAAAAAGGGATTGAGTTTTGGGAGAAAGAGGAACGGATATCGAAAAGGCATTATTGACTGAGAGGACCAACGATCCGCATTCTATCGCTGTGTGAATCAGTGCCATGCGGGGATGGATGCGTTGAGTGAGAAAAACGTTGTCCTCGTCAACGATCATGAACCGGCGATCGTGTTGAAATCCGCGTTCGACGACGTTGCCAGCCAGAATGGAGATCCCCCTGCACGATTTGACGGGATAGATGTAGAGCTGTGCCACGGTCATGAGATCGGTCACCAGCCCATTTTCTTCCGGAGTTCCGTGATTTGTCCCACGTGATTCTCACCGTGTTTGGAGTACGTGACGAGAAGACTCTGCAGGGTAATCGGTCCACTTTCGGGGTGAACTCCCCTGCGGTCCCAATCTGCTTCCGACCGTGACCTCAGGAGCGCCGTCATTCTTGCATGCAGGCCCTTGAGAATCAGGATTGAGCTCTGAATCGGGTGCGATTTCCCGTCCGGCAGATCTGCCCATTTCTCTTGATCGTAAGGTTTGATAGTGGGGTTCTCCTCGGTGAGGAGCAACTTCATTCTCGTCCAGGCATTCAAATGAGAATCGGCAAGGTGATGGACGACCTGTCGTACCGTCCAGCCGCCATCTCTGTAGGGTGTGTCGAGTTGACTGTCGGCAAGACCACGAACTGCCTCTTCGACTTGATCGGGAAGTCGTTCGATTTTTACTATCATAGCATCTCGTTCCGCTTTTGTCAGCATCGTTCAATCCTTTCCGGAGAAGACCTCATCGTTCATTTTTTGAAGCGTCAGAACAATGGATGTCATGAAGTAGCTGCAACCTTCAGTTGCGATTTCTCACAAGTTCGCAGGCTGAAGCCTTCGGCACCGCGCGCTTCAGACGTTCATATTAAAAGGCCTCTTCGTGTATTCTTCCTATTCTCCCTTCACTTAACCCTTTTGCCATGTTTTATCACCATATCCACGCGCTGCAACAGCGTAATATATCTCAACACATCTCCCTTCAACGCAATGATGTCGGCGTACTTTCCTTCACTCACGGTTCCGTAGTCTTTATCGACTTTCATCGCAACGGCAGGCCAGTACGTCGCAGCACGGATGGCTTCCATCGGCTCAACGCCAAGCTTGTTGACCCAGATATCGAGCTCATTCCAAGTGGATTGGCTATGGAATTTCATCGGAATGCCGCTGTCCGTTCCGATCAGGAGAACGACACCGGATTCTTTAAGCTGCTGAAATTTTCGCGTCAATGTTGGTCGTCGGCTCGGTGTAATCTGGAAGTAGGAAAGGCGGTCGGGATAGGCGATTGATGTCTTGATATCCTGAATGATCGAATCCGGCAGGCCGAGATGCCATGACGTCTCGTCAAGCTTCTCGGGGTTATCGCGAATGTACTCATAGTTGAAAAGTCCCTCGATCGTCGGCGTCCAGAAAAGGGGTCCAAGATTCATCTTGGCGGTACGCTCACGAATCATCTCTATGATGTCCGGTGGATACTCCGGCGCTGTTGCCAATCCCGTATGTTCGAAGCAATCGATGCCGGCCGCTAAGCCGCGTCGAATTTCCTCGGGACGATGAGAGTGTGCAACTACCGGCAGTTTGTACTTATGCGCTTCATCGACGACGGCATTCACCTCATCCATTGTCATTTGGTCATGATCGATCAGTTTGATGCAATCGACCCCGGCTTGCGCGAGTCTTCGGACTTTTGCTCGCGCATCCGCGGCTCCGTTCACTCCCCAACGAAACAACTCTGTCCCGGGATATGGAGCTTTCTGGATGAAGGGGCCTGAAACGTAGAGCGTCGGACCTGGAATCCTTCCTTCTCGAATCGCATTCCGTACATTGATACTCGCTTCGAGCGGGGCGCCTAAGTCCCTTGCGCTTGTCACCCCAGCCATCAACAGCTGTCGCGCAGAGGCGGGCATGATGATCGATTCGAAGACAGCGGGATACTTCTTGTCCCAATGTGAATAATCGGCATGCCCGTTGATCATTAAATGCACGTGCATATCCCAGAGTCCGGGGAGGATGGTCATCCCTTCTGTTGAGATAACTTCCGCTCCATCTGGGATCCTCATCCCAACGCGTCCGACAGCCTTTATCCGCTCCCCTTCAATGATAATGACGCTGTTCTGAATCGGTTTCCCACCGAAACCATCAATGAGCGTTCCACCCACCAATGCTTTGAGGTTTTGAGAAAGGATGGGACAGAGAGGAAGTATGGCAAGAATGAGGACGGCGAGGATTCTGATCGCATTCATAATTTCCTCCTTGAGAAGCGAAATGTCAGGGGAAAAAAGTCTCAGTGTATCGAGAAGCTGGGCATAAGCGACGTGGCAACGAGAAAGAATCGGCCGATGACGCAATCGAACATATCGCCATTATCACGCTGCATCTGATAGGTTCCTTCCATCGTTCCCCATTCGGTTTGAAGCGGACAGAAGCTGTCATACTCGAACGATTCACCGGGCTCAAGGCGCGGAGTCTTACCCACGACACCAGGGCCTTTCACATCCTCCTGTTTTCCATCGGCATCAATGATGATCCAATGGCGTGAGAGGAGGCGGGCCGGTTCCGTTCCCTCGTTGGTAATCGTGATGTGGTAGCCGAACACGTAACGATGACTTTGCGGATCGGAATGTTCGGCAAGATATCGTGCTTCCGCACGGACGCGAATTCCGTGTGTAACCGCTTCGGAGTGGAGTGGTTGTTTCATGGCATTCGTTGGAGTAAGCAGTGGGTTCAAATATACTGAGGGAATTCCTTAGTTGCACGACTGTCCGGAGAACTCAAGAATGCCTGTCCGTTTTGATTTTCCGCCGCCAATAGAAGTATGCCGGGATCCCCGAGACCATCATCATCGCACCGATGATCGAGTCGCGAGGGTTTTCGACGATTGCGTTCGCAATGAGATAAAAAGAGAACGCGATAAAGAGGCCAGGCGTGTAAGGATATCCCCACGTCTTGTAGGGGCGATGGACATTCGGCCAACGTTTGCGGAGAAGGAAAACACCGAAGCAGGACATTGCATAAAAGACCCAGGAAGCGAAAATGACGTAGGTGAAGAGTTGCTCATAGGTACCGGTAAGAACCAGAAAGCATGCCCAGCCCCCTTGAGCGAGAAGCGAAGGGATTGGGGTCTTGTATTTCGGGTGGACGGTGGCGAGCGATTCAAAGAAGACCCCCTCTTTTGCCATTGCATAGTAAATGCGTGCGCCCGTGAACACGTAGCCATTGTTGGCGCCAAACGTGGAGAGGATAACAGCGAGGGTGACGAAGGAGGCACCGGCAGGACCCATGATTACGGTCGCGGCGTCTGATGCGACAAGCGTGGATTGAGAAAGCTGTTCAATCGACAAGACGTAGACATATGCAACGTTGATGAGGAGATAGAGGACAATGATGATGATTGTTGAGAGGATAAGGGATCGATGCACATTGTGATCCGGATTCTTCACTTCTCCGGCGACGAAGGTGATTTCAATCCAGCCGTCGTAAGCCCAGAGAACCGCAATCATTGAGATACCGAAGGGACCCAGCATTGATGTCAATGAATCCGCAGGGAGGAGGGGTTGGAAATTGGTTAGCGATCCACCGCTCAGCATGAAGCTGAAGAGAATCAAGAGGCCCAATGCCGCAATCTTGGAGAAGGTAAACCCATTCTGAATCCATGCCCCAAGCTTCACGCCAAAACAGTTGATAACAGTCAGAAGAAGAATCGAGGCGATAGCGATTGTTTTGATGGCAGTATCATCGAGCGGAATGAAAAAGGCGAGATAGGTGGCAAAAGCAACGGCAATCGCCGAAATCGATCCGGAGATGATCACGACAAAAGCTGACCAGCCATAGAGGAAACCCCAGAGCGGACTGTAAATTTCGCGGAGGAAAACAAACTGTCCCCCTGCTCTCGGCATCAGCGCGCCAAGCTCCGCAATCGAAAGTGCTCCGAACAGACTGACCACACCGCCGAGCACCCAGACAAGGAGAATCATCGACGTTGAGGGGAGATGACCTGCAATGGAGGCCGGCACAATGAAGATCGCAGAGGCGATGATGCTGCCGACATTGATCATCGTGGAGTCGAGAAGGTTGAGCTCACGCCGAAGACCGTTCGACGTATCCGACACGGCCTGCAAACTCTTCGATTGTGGAGTCAACGACTCAGGAATCACGATGCGTTACGTGCGCGTCGGTAGAATTGTTTGAGGAGGGATTGAAAATGATAGACGCCGAGTTCGGTTTCCGGCGAGAAACGGCCCTTATGGTAGGCAATGGATTCGAGCCCCTTCTGGACCCGTTCACAGATCTCGATGTCTTCAAGCTGAATCTTGTGGCTGTATTCAATATCCTGCTCGATCATTCGTAAGGCTTTGGGTGAGCTGATGTCGTCGTAACAATAATCGAAGATGACCCGCGTGTGATTGTGATCCACCGGCAGAACAAGGTTCGTTTGTAGCCGACCGGGGAGGATATTCAACATGAAGTTCGGAAACACGAAGTAGTAGAATGCTCTCCCATGATCGGCAGAATAGAAATTCTCTCCTTCGGTAAAAGGGCTGTATTGGAGGGAATAGAAATTGCTCGTCTCCGTCACATAATGGTTATAGTCCAGAAGCTTGGCAAGTTCCGGATGAACGTACGGCAGGTGGTAGCCTTCAAGATAGTTGTCGATGTAAACCTTCCAGTTGCAGCGAATGTCGTATGTGACTCGTCTGAAGAACGTTTTGGTCTTCAGGTCGAAAGGCGTGATGCGAGCAGGTATGTCTTTCAGTATTGAGTTGAGCGATGTTGCCGTGCCCGACAAATCCACGAACACCAGACCTTCCCATTCCTCCAATCGAATCGGCACCAATCCAAAATCCTTCTTGTCGAAAAGCTCGACACGATTGAATTTCGGGGTGCCACGGAGGCTCCCATCGAGAAGGTACGTCCATCCATGGTAGTGGCATTGGAGAACTTTTGAGTTGCAATCTTCGATGGCCAGTGGCCCACCTCTATGTCTGCAAACGTTGAAGAATGCCCGGAGCCTATGGTCGTCCCCACGAACGACGAGGATCGGATTCCCTGCCGCCTCACCAACAATTTGGTCTCCCGGGTTCTGGAGCTTCGATACATGTCCGACACCTTGCCAAGTTTTGCCAAGCACGAATCGAAGATCAATCTCATGAAAGCGTGGATCTGTATACCATGTGGATGGAATGGTCTCCGCTTGTTCCAGTGGAGCAAGAGAAAGATCTTCTTCCGTAAAATCAGGAAGAGATGAACTATGGATTTGCATTTCTTTGGGAGATAGAATAAGCTGGTTGTCGTTGTTCTTCGCGCTGCCCAATGTAGTGACCCGACGCAGAAAATGCAATCGGTCTCGCTTGAATGAAACAACGGTTAGCCGTATAATTGGGGGGGCGGAAACTTCAACGCGTTTTGTTCGTTACAAGAGATCACATGCAATTCACGAAGACCATACTGCTTGCAGGTATTGTTGTCCTTGGCTATTCCCCCGCGCACTCTGAGAGTGATGACTGGGCGAAAGTCCATACGCTCACGGTTCGCGGCATTGACGAGCTCTACAACCTCGAAATGGAGAAGGCGGATAAGACCTTCGATGAGGTCATTGCCATGGCGCCGAATGATCCACGCGGATACTTTTTCAAGGGGATGATTTACTTCTGGACCTACAACCTCAACAAAGATCGGCAGGCGTACGACAAGTTCATGGAGCTCTCTGATCGCGTTATCGTCATCTGTGAACGTCTTGTAGATCAGAATCCGCACAATGCTTTGGCCAAATTCTACCTCGGCGGCACGTATGGTTATCGCGGACTTGCCTTTCAGCGGAACGGGTCGTTACTCAAAGCGGCGTGGGACGGCAGGAAGGGTTACTCATACCTGAAGGAGGCGGTCAGCCTCGATTCTACATTGTATGATGCACAGATGGGCTTTGGTCTCTTCAGCTACCTCGTGGCGAAAGTGCCCAGGTCTTTCCGTTGGATTCTGAATGTGCTTGGCTTCAGCGGCGATCTGGAGGGGGGATTAAATTCACTTCGATTAGCAGCTGAACGGGGACTCTACACAAAAAGTGAGGCCTCGTTCTTTCTCGCTCAGTTTCTCTTCGTAGAGGAACGATTCGACGAAGCGTACTCTTACATGAATGGGCTCCTCAAGAAGCATCCCGAAAACACACTCTTCCTCGTTTTGCATGCGCAATGGGAGTTCCGGCAGGAGCGACTCGAGTCGGCAATGGAATCGGCGCGGAAAGCAATTGCGATCAATGAGAGAAAGAAGGTGAAGTTGGGGGATGAGTTCGCCTACAACATTCTCGGCTCGGCCCATTTTGCGCTGAACGAATACGAGCAGGCAAAAAAGAATTTTGAATCCTACCTCGATCGCGTTGAAAACAAGAGCCAGGTCTTCAACAACACGTACTACCGCCTTGGTCTCTGCTATGAAATGCTGGGGCAACGTGAGCGAGCGGTGTGGGCTTATCGGCAGATGCAAAACAGCGACAATCAATGGAATGCCCATTTTTATCGTCGTGGTCAACAGCGGCTCAAGAGACCGTTGGACGAAATTGACCGTCTGCTCATCCGGGCGGAGAATGCCTCATCGCTCAGGAGATACAAAGAGGCGAATGAGCTCTATGAACGCGCCACAAGGTTTCAAAACATCGACTCTGAGCGGCTTGCCCTGGCACTCTACGGCCTGATTCAGGTTTCTTACGAACAGGAACGCTTCGATGATCTTCAACGCTATGCGCAGCAACTGTTTGCCTTGAAGGTGCAAGAGGAGCTTTGGGTTGTGCCCCATACGCATTTCCGGTTGGGACAAGCGTATGCCAAGCGCGGATTGGTCGCTGAGGCTCGAAGACAGTTTGAAGCTATCGACCGCTACGATAAGTACGATTATCAGATGCGACTGGAAAGCAGAGTGGAGTCAGAACTTGCAAAATTGGGCGGGGTGAATTAGTGCAGGAGCAAGGAGATTGCCTTCACAGCCATCCCTACTGTGTGCTGAAGGCAACTTCGGCAGACAGGCGATGAATCGGCTGGCTGCTTTGCTCGAAACCCTTTGGGTGTTGTCGAATAAGGCGTTAACTTTGATGGATGCCGGGGAATTGACAAAACACCAGTGAACTGTTCTGATACGGTGCAGCTTGCACAAATTATCATGGAGCGCTTCGAGCTCTTCGGCTTCTTGCACATCCTTTTTCTCGCCTCTGTTCCTTGTGCTGCCGGTTTTCTCGTATTGCTCTCCAAACACTTCCCACATAGGCAGAAAGTTATTCGGTATCTTCTCGCCGCGTCTCTTGCATTCAACGAGCTCCTTTCTTTCGGCTACAAGATTCATCAGGGATGGTTGAGTTTCCCGAATACGCTTCCCCTTCATCTCTGTGATCTCACCATCTGGTTGACAGCATTCAGTCTCGTCTCGTTCAATCGAAGAGCGTTTGAGCTAGTGTATTACTGGGGACTTGCCGGCACCACCATGGCGATTCTCACCCCCGATCCAAACGCTCTTTCGACATCCGTTGCTACGGTTCAGTTCTTCCTTTCCCATGGGGGTGTCGTCGCGGCTATTCTTTTTGTCGCCTGGTCCGGCCAACTTCTTCCACGGCCAAACTCTTTCTGGAAAGCTTTTCTGATTCTTAACGCTTACGCTGCAGTCGTGGGAGTCTTCAACTGGGTGTTCGACACGAATTACTTTTACCTCTGCCGTAAACCCGCGGAGGGGACGTTGCTCGACTACCTCGGTCCGTGGCCCTGGTATCTTCTTGCAGGCGAAGTTCTGGCGCTTGGGTTGTTTGTTCTGTTGAGCTTGCCACTCAGGAAGAACAGTAATCTGCTCCCTCGTAATTCTCAACTTCCCAATTAATCTACACTTTAAACTCAGAACTTGAAACCGTTCGGTTGGAAATCACTGACGCGGTCCGCAACCCTCCGATGACATGGCACAAGACTCCTCCCACACTCAGGAATGCAGCCACGAGCGTCAACGGTCTCGTCGGACTCGCCATAGGCGGTTCAACGAAGAAAGCGAGGATGAAGAGAATCGGGGCAAGGAAGAGAATACGAGAACCGAATGTTTGAAGTTTGTTCCTCCACTTCGTAGAGCTTTCGGTGAGATAGAGTCCAAGACAGAGATTGAGGAGCCCCGAGAAGAGAATGTACACATGGTTAGCCCGATACAGAAAGCGAATGCTTTCGTTACCGGCATGCAGATCCGGAAATCCCGATCGCATGTAGGCCCCCGTTGCGAGAAAGACAAGACATGTCAAGAATCCGACGATGAGATGGAGTTTCCTGTGCATAGCTACTCCTTTCTGAGAGCTTTCAGCAAGTCTCGGCGCATTTGGTTTGCCGATTCGTTCTGAGCGTCAAAGATGAGTCCTTCATTTACCGCGGCCAGCGCTTTTTCGTATTGCCGTGTCAGGATGTAAGCACGTGCGAGATAGAAATGGCCGAGTGCCATTCCGAAATCCAAGTCGACGGCTTTTTCGTACAACGGAATTGCCCTCTGCGGTTGATTAGCCTGAAGGTAGACATTTGCCAGATTGAAATAGGCGAGAGGCTCAAAAGGATTCTGCTCAATCGCCTGCTCGTATGTCACGATAGCGCGGCTCATGTTGCCTTGAGCCGCGTATGCAATGCCGAGATTGACCAGTGCTAACGATTGAGCCGGATTGAGATCCAAACTCATTCGGTAATGTCTTATTGCCTCGCCGTAATCTCCAGCAGCCGCATACGCATGTGCGAGGTTGAGATGGAGGTCGGCGTCATTGGGCGACACTTCAAGTGATTTCAGATAGAACTCTATTGCGCCGTGGGGATTCTCGCTCTCTCGCTCCCGATCGCCAAGAAATCCCAGCACCAAACTTATCCGACGGCGTAATGCATCTCTGTCTTGAGCATTGGCTTCCCCAAGGATTGAATTGATTCTTTCTTTGCGCTCCGCGAGCAGAAGGGCGCTCAGTGCAATTGCACGAACATCAATGTCCGAATGCCGGGCCAATTTCGAGAGCGAATCCAAAACAAAGGCAGACACTTCCTTGCGATCGGTACTAAGGTAGTTTTCAAGGAAGAAGGAAACTCCGGCAAACTGAGCCATCGGATGACGTGCAGAGGGGAGGAGAACCCTTCGTGCTGCATCTTCGAGAGTTTTGCTCTGGTGAGCGGAAAGCAATCCGCGGACGATTTCTGGATGGGGCTTGATTTCACCGTACCATCTGCGCATAATGCCCTCGAGCGAATCGGGCTTCATCGAGGAATGACATCGGCTGCAGGCGCTCTCTATCCCAAGCTGTTCGTCGAACACTGGCCGGGGAATCGATATTGTGTGGTCCGAGCGCGCAAAGCGAATAGATTTGCCCACCTCGGGATGCTGCAGGTAGGGCATATGGCATGCCACACATCGGCTTCCGTCGGACCCCTCCTTGTGAAATGTGTGTCGCTGGGGTGCTTCAGCCTTGCTGGAGTGGCAGCCTGTACATTGGCGATCGTCAAACCGGTCGGGCAACGGATTTCGATTGATGTCGCGATAGCCCTGACTGTGCGGGTCGTGACAACTCACACACGTCATGGATCCGTTCAAATAACAGTCGCTAAAAAAATGGCCCTCCTGATAAGCGAACGTTTTGGTCCGTCCGTCGGGGTGAAGGTGAGACTCACCCAGCAGTGGCAGTTTGAGGGAGTAATACCTCTCGAGCTTTGATCCGGGGAGATATCCTTGCTGAAGAACATCTTTTACCGCATGACATTGAAAGCAAACAAGAAGTGATTCATCTTTTGACAGTGTGGAGAGGGAACGCAATCCAATATCGTCTGTCATTCTACCGCTGCGGGCAAGCTGGACGTGTCGCTTTGCCGGGCCATGACACGACTCACAATCTATCGTGAGAGAGGTGACGTGAGTCTCGTATTTCTTTCGGTTCTGATCGAATCGAAGAGAGATCTGACTTCCGTGACATTCCTGGCAATGAGAAAACCGACGGTCAGTGCCAAGCACCCGCGTTGGCGGCCAATCGCTGCATTCGGCAAGCCTGAGTTCGTCGTTGATGGGGACCCACCCTTTGTTCCCTTTTCCGATCGTATTGGCGAACCACATTCGTCCTTGTTTGCTGTAATCGAAGGGAAGAAACCGCAACGTCCCGTCAGGGAATTGTGTTACGAAACCCTGTGTACCGCCTCCAACCATATGACCGCGTCCGATAACTCCATCGACTCGAAAAACCCTCTCTCTGGCATTCGATGGACGGACTGTAAAAACATATTCTCCGTTTTGAGCGACGGATGGAATGACAACTGCATCCTTGAAGCGGATCGGTGTTCCGTCAAATGGTGCTATAAGAGTTTCGGGGATTGGCAGTCCGCCGGCATTGCCGTGTGTTGAGTGAACCCAGGCATCGTATTGCTCTGCGTGACAATTCTTACAGGTTTCAGCTCCCGCAAAGTCCGAGAACGAGATCGACTTCGTGGCTGTGAATGACGTTTGAGAGGTACTATCAAAGCGGGATGATTCGAAGGCGAGAAAGAGTCCCAGCCAGCAGGGGAGCAAGGCGAGGAAGAGTTGCGGCCTCATCGGTTTCCTTCTTGCGACCAGGCAGGACCCTCGCAGGTACACAGCGTGCGAATGAATCGAACGAGACTCCAGATCTGCTCGCGGGTAAGTGTCTTTCCAAAGGCGGGCATAAAATGACTTTTGCCAAGAACTCTACCGCCACCATAAATTCCATCAAAAAGCGTGTCGTCGCTTCGCACCGACATGACAGAAGGATCCGAGTGTTTTGCGGGTTGCACAGGGAGGTAGCGGGCGTTAAATCCGTCTCCGTTGCCTCGCAGACCATGACACGGTGAGCAATAATGCGTGTAAAGGCGCCCGGCTTCGGTTGTGTCAGGTCGGCCGGGATTTCCATGATCGATGATGTTGAGTTGTGGAAGATGTTGAGGTTTCTTGTCGCGCGTTGATAAAAACGTAGCGAGCAATTCGACATCCGACTTCGGCAATGGGAGGGCAGGCATGGCACTCTCATGAACCGTGCCCTGAGGATCCTTGATTATTCGGTAAACAAAGGTCGGTTGAAGTCTCGGCTTGAGCGAAGAAAGGTCCGGGCCAACCATTCCTCCCTTACCATCGAAGCGGTGGCAGCCGAAGCAGGGAAGTTGCGTGCGTAAGATGTTCTCTGCTTTGCGTTGAGAGAATGGCGAAAGACGAGTGGGGGTAAACGTCGCGTCGACATCGCTCTTGAGCGAAGCGAGGTGTGATGTGAGCGTTTCCAGTTCATCGGTTGTGAGGTCATAAGAGGGCATTCTGCTGCCGGTTCCCGGATGAAAACCGAAAGGCCGGATCGTGTGCGGTTGTGCGAGGTATGACCGAAGCCATGTCTGATGGACACGAGAGCCTTCTGTGCTTAAATCCGGCGCGTTGTGCCGTTGATTCACTCCACGCATTGCATGACACCCGCCGCAATTCTGAAACTCGAAAATCCTTGCTCCGTCTTCAGCGGTAACGGTCGGGTTCGCACTCCGAACTCTCTGGTATGCGACCTCCATTGTTTCACGTTCCTTTGCCCCAAAGCTCATCAGATAGCTAACCATAACCTGAATCTTGCTTCCTGCATCCTGAATCACCTCTTTCAACTCGTTCTTTTCCTGATCCTTGCTATAAACTTGCGCCGGCATTGGTGATCCGGGATCAAATGCCTGAGGCAACGCGAGGTATTGGACAAGCCAGTTTGCTTTCGCTCTCAAACCAACGCTGACCAAATCCAGAGCAATTGGTCCGCCCTGACCTTCGAGCTTGTGACAGAATGTGCATTTCAACTCATCGACGATCATCTTGCGGGCCTCGGCAGTACGAGGAGACTTGCGGTCCCACGACTGAACAATCGTGGGGAACGCCGGCAGGGGTTGGTCGGTTTTCAACCGTTCCTTCAAATACAACACTAACGCCAGCCTCTCCCGCTCGGTTAACCGGAAGTTGGGCATTTGTGTCTTACCGATGTGCAAGCGCACTCGTTTGGGATTCCCAAGATAGTCAAAGAGATACGCTTCTGGATAACGCAGCCCGGCGTAGCTCAACGATGGAGCTTTGGTTTCAATCTCAGCAGCAGGTTCAACCCCCGGATGACAGGCGCCACAGGCAAGCTCAGTCACAAGTTGGCGTGCAGATTGGGATTGGGCAGAAGGTGTCAATACGAACACAGCAATGAAGGCAATGGCGAAGTGAACAGACTTCACGAGGGGGACCACTAGAAGGTGAATGTCAGATCGGTATTTCCAAGACTGGAGAGGAAGTCTTGCATCAGTCCCCCATTCCTAATAATGACAATACTGTAGTCGTTGAACCGGCCGTTGATCCCGTAGGTCCATCGTGTGAAGATGATTTCACCAGTTGACGTGAACTTCTTTGGATACCTGACTGGCTCGAGGCGGAAGTCTGGCTGAAGGTTCGGGTTTGAATCTACCCAAGCAAGGAGGCCTCGATTTCCAGATCGATCGGCGGGTAAATCCATTCGGAATGTTCTTGTAGCTGTCGTGCCCGAGATCGTTTTGGTTGAAAGAAAAGCGTAGGGGGGAGAAACGTCGAATGAGTCTACTACTTCAAGTGTATTAAAGACAGCAAAATCCGAGACAAAAGCGAGGATCACATCCTTTGTGGCAAGTGAGTCCGGAAGTTGAATTGACCCCGAGACAGTTGTGATCTCGGGCTCTTCTGGTTGTTCGTCTTGTTGTAAACAACCGCCGGAGCGAAGTGCGAGAACGAAAAGAATCAGAAGAAAGATCCTTACATGCCACATAACGACCACTCAGAATGTTTGTCGCCGGTGGTAGAACCAGGACTATTTACAAGTTTCAGAAATGATCTGACCGTTGATGAGTACGCCGCACACATGGCTTGTATATTCGAACGGGTCTCCGTCAAACAGAACGACATCGGCATCTTTGCCGGCTTCCAGCGACCCAATACGCTTATCGACCCCAAGAATCTTGGCCGCGTCGATGGTGATCGAGGCGAGTGCGTCCTCGTGCGAAAGTCCGTTTGCTGCAGCAATTGCAGCTTCATACAGAATTACCCGGACACGTGGAACGTAGCCTTCAAATCCACTCTGGAGTGCGAAGGGGATTCCTGCAGATTTTAGCTTGGCCGCCGTTTCGAATGATGCGTTTCTGGTATCCCCTGCCGTTCGCACCATTGTCGGGTGCAGAATCACGGGAACACTGGCGTTTTTGATTTCGTCGAGGATGAGGTAGCTTTCCGCTGCCCCATCGAGGATGGGTCTGAAGTTAAACTCCTTTGCAAGTCGCAGCACAGCCAGAATGTCGGTGGCACGGTGAGCAGTAAACAAAGCTTTTACCTCACCGGCGAGAACTTTCGCAAGCATTTCTGATTTCAAATCTCTCGCGGGGCGCTTTTCAGGATCCTTATTCTGCATCTTTTTCGCATAATCTTGGGCTTTCAGGAACTCGTTTCGGATCATTGCCACGCTTTTGGCCCGTGTTCCGGGTGAGCGGAAGTTGTTGCTGACCGATTCGCCAAGTGTGAACGCAATCATTCCAGTGGGATCGACCAGGGCCTCTGAAACCGTATTCCCAACAGTTTTCACGACAATAGTCGAGCCACTCGCAAGTGCACCTGGACCGTGCCCTGTGTTAACCGTTGTGACGCCTAGATTGCGGACCCAATTCACAAGCTGTTCGCGCGGATTATAGGCGTCGATAGCACGAAGCTCCGGCTGCATTGGATCGGATTTCTCCAATTGCATCTGGTCGTGGGGCACGTTGTAAATTCCGGCCAGGCCGACTGTTGTATGGGCATCGACGAGACCCGGTGTTACCACTTTTGCTGTTAGAACTCTGTATTCCGACGGAATCGTAACTTGGGCAGCAGCCCCAACGTGTTCGATCTTGTTTCCGGAAATCAACACAACGCCATTCTGAAGAGGTGCTCCCGCCATCGTGTAAACAATTTCTCCTCGAATCGCTATTTGAGAATGCAGAATTTCGGAAGAAGGGAGGAGTAGGAGACTGACCATGAATACCATTTGACGGATTCTCATTGGTCACCTCCTTCGCAAGCATCGCCAAGAAAGCCATCACGAAACACTTCATAGCCACCGGTCGAATACTTTCTGTCGTCTGGATTCAACCGGTCGTAGACCTTCTTTCCTTCAACCCATGTTTGCTCAACATGCGTGTATGTGCTGAGAGGATCGCCGGAGAGAATGATGAAGTCGGCATCCTTGCCCGGTTTCAGCGATCCGATTCGTTTGTCGAGATCCATCATTTTTGCACCGGCGAGTGTAAGCGCTTCGAGGGCTTTCTCTCGCGACATTCCCGCTCTCACACCAAATGCGGCAGCTCGAAGAAAAAGCCGTGAATCCGTAACTCCATCGTCAGTATGGTATCCCACGAGTGCTCCGGCCTTCTCGAGTGCGGCGCCGTTTTCGTAACTGATATCCACCGCTTCGAGTTTTCCCCCCGGAGAATCCAGAACGATAATGGAAGAAGGAACTCCGGCAGCAGCAATCTCTTTTGCCACCTTCCATGCCTCACTGACGTGGTGCAACACCACGCGGAACCCAAACTCCTGCTTTAACCGAAGGACTGTGAGAATATCCTCCTGCTTGTGCGTATGATGATGCACAATGCGTTTTCCATCGAGGACCTGAACAAGTGCCTCCATGTCAAGCTCACGCTTCGGCATCTTTTCCGGATTTCCTTTGGCGGCCTGGACTCTCGCTCGATACTCTTGTGCTTTCACAAAAAGCTGTCGAATCATCGCGGCAGATTTTGCTCGTGTTCCCGGAAACGGTTTTTCGCGAATAGAGTTCGTGCCGTTTGCCATTTTCATCCCGCCGCAGATGTCGTTGAGAGGATCGGTACAAAACAACATGTCGTTGATCGTGTTCGCACCTGCGCGGAGCTTGAGATAAACCGTCTGACCACTCATCAAGTGTCCCGACCCGGGCATGACATTCACGCTGGTAATTCCACCGGCCAGAGCTTTCTTAAAATAGTCGTGTCGTGGATCGACAGCATCGAGAATCCTCACATCGGGATGGGTTGCTGCGGATTGATCGCCACCGGATCCTCCACCGATGTGGGAGTGGGTGTCGACAAGTCCGGGCATAATGACTTTGCCTGTCACGTCCCGTACTTCGGCGTCTGACGGAATACTCACACCGCCGGATTTTCCAACAGCAGTGATGATCCCGCCTTTGAGGATAAGGATTCCGTTTTCAATCGCTGGTCCTTCGATGGGATAAACCGTAGCTCCGCGAAATGCTATTGGTTTGTCTTGAGCGAAGCACAGGATGGAGATGAAAAGCAAAGGAGCAAGGAATCTCAAGCTCATGAAGAGTCTCCTTCTTTTGGTGGGCATTTCAGGGCAAGTTTGCGTCGAAGAAAGTAACGACAATCAACTGATGAGTCAAGAGGGAAATCGCAAACGCATTGAGCCAATGAGAGTCGGAAGAATTAAGTCTGTGATCACTTTGTTCGCACGCCTTCCGGGCATCTGACGGTTTGATTTCACCACAGAGAGACAACGAGCAGGGTCAGGTCCTGCCAGCATGAATGACATCTTTTCCAAACTTCTTTCGTAGTTCATCCACTGCGACAAGAGCTTGCGATCGCTTGGATTCCGCAGGGAAAAGTGAAGGTTCGGTGAAGTTTTGATCCACGAAATGGGAAAGCCGTACCCCCACCAGCCGAAGCGGCAGCTTTCGGGTGTAGCCTTCGGCAAGCAATTCTCGAACTGTCCGAAAGATTCGTGGATCGTCGTTGGTGGGGGAAATGGTCCTTGCTCTGCTGATCGTCTTGAAGTCGGAGTATCTCAACTTCACCGTAACAGTTCGGGCTTTCCATTGCTTTGCTCGGATGCTTGAACAGAGATGTTCTACCATTGCGAAGAGCCGCTCCTCCAGATCCGCTCGGTCTCTTGTGTCACTCGCAAATGTTTCCTCATGGCTGATGCTTTTCCGAATGTGGTCTGCATGTACGGTCTGACTTCCCCCACCTTGGACCACTCGATGAAGCCAGATTCCTCGTGAACCAAGAAGGTTTTCGAGGCGCTCCAATGAAACGGCTTGCAGATCAGCCACTGTTTGGAATCCCTTCTTCTTGAGATAGGCCTCCGTCTTTTTGCCTACGCCGGGAATAACTTCAATCGGCAGCGGAGCGAGGAAGGAGCGCTCTTGTCCGGCAGGAATTATGCAGAGTCCGTTGGGTTTGACTGTTCCTGCAGCGATCTTGGCTATGGTCTTGTTCGCCGCCAGCGAAAACGTGCAGGGAAGTTGAAACTCATCCCACACGAGCTTTTTGAGTTTTGCCATCAATCCCGGCAAATCATGGTTATACATTGACTCGCAGCCGGTCAAATCCATGTACATCTCGTCGATTGACGCACGTTCAACAATGGGTGCAAAGTCGAGCATTCGTTTGTAGAGTCTCTGCGAGTAATCTGAATATGCGTTGTAATCTCCACGAACTACGATAAGCGAGGGGCAGAGTCGCAGTGCCTGTCCCGTCGGCATCGCAGAGCGAACACCGAAGGCACGAGCTTCGTAGGAGGCCGAGGCTACAACGCCGCGTCCGGAGGGAGTGCCGCCGACAACAACAGGTTTTCCGATGAGGTCGGGATTCTTGATGCGCTCAACAGAGACAAAGAAGCAATCGAGATCGAGATGGGCAATATGCGTCTGGGGGTGGGACATCGAAGGGTTGGGCTAACGTACGAGATTGTTGGGTTGCCCGCAAGAGTTGGCTGACTCCTCATGCGAAGGCCCCCCGGCCGAAGGAATCACAAGCGGCGGAAGGCCTTTGAGAAACCGCATTTCTATCCAGAGGACTTCTCAAAAACAGCTAATCCGAAAAGGTCCCCCCCTGACGGCGATCGCCGAGGATCCCATCTGAGACACGATGTTAGTTTTTGAGAACACTCCGAAGTTTCATTGAATCGAAATCAACTCAACCTCGAAGATCAATGTTGAATTCGGGGGAATCACCTGTCCAGCACCCCGTTCGCCAAAGCCCAGTTCAGCAGGAATGAATATCTGCCATTTTGAGCCAACCGGCATCAATTGCAAGGCCTCTGACCAGCCCGGGATAACACTGTTGACTTCAAAAGTCGCCGGCGAACCTTTCTTGTACGAGTTATCAAACTCGATCCCGTCAATGAACGTCCCCTTGTAATGGACCGTGACGGTTTGCGTTGCCGTTGGCTTCTTTCCCTTTCCTGCAACGATAATCTTGTATTGCAATCCGCTCGGTAATGTGACAATTCCTTGTTTCTTCTTGTTCTCCGCAAGAAAAGCATCTCCGTCTTTCTTGTTCTTCTCACCCATGGTACGAATGGACTCGTCTCGTTTTGCCGCGAGTTCCTGTTGCAGCGAAACGAGCAAAGCATGCGCGGTCTCATCGGAGATCATCTGTGTTGAATCCTCCAAAAAATCTCTGAACGCCTGCCCGAGAACCGCTGCGTCGACGTCAAAACCCTGTTGCTTCAGGGTCTTGGCAATGTCGAGACCGAGACTGTAGCTAAGGCTATCTTTCCGTGTTTTAAGTTCGGTCTTGTTTTGAGTTTGGGTTTGACAGGCAAAGAGGAGAGTGCAGAATACTGCACCAACAATGGCTTTCATGTGCATCCCTTTTTGAAAATGAAAAACCGAGCCGGGCCCTTCCCGACTCGGTTGATTCAAAGTACTTCTATTTCTGCTCAAATCAAAGGACGGACAACCTATGCAGCCGGTCCGAAGGGAGTCGAATACTCCGGAACATGCGGTTTCTTCCGAAGCGTTCGAACCACTCCCGTTGCTACCATGCAGAGGATGGCTCCCAATGCTGCGAGGGCCATATCTTTCTGAGCGTCCCAGATATCTCCTTGGGTCCCCAGATATGCATCTCCTGCTTCCGGACTGACGATGACCGCAACGATCATCTCAATGACTTCATAACCGCCGCTGAACGCAAGGGTCACATCAAAAGGAAGATAATAAGCGAAGAATCCTTTCGTGCGGGCTACTCGAAGGAAGATCTCACGAATCGGATAAGCCATCAGAAGGCCAAAGCTGAAGTGGACGACTCGATCGAAATGATTCCGATCAAAGCCGAACCAATCCTGCATCCAGAATCCGATCGGTGTTTCGGCGTAGGTGTAGTGTGCTCCGATAGCGTGGAGGGTCATGAAGATTGTGATCAGGGTGTACGAAAGATCGGAGAGAGGGAATTGACGGTACGTGAGGATGAGTGCAGGGAGGAAGAGAATCACCAAGATATTCTCCAGCATCCAATCGATTGGATAGACGGGATTGATTGCAGTGACAATCCAGACCAACACATAGAGGACGAGCAGAACTTGCTGCAGTCGGTTCTGACGAAAGTTTGCCGTGATGCGCATGGTGGAAGTCGTAAACATCTGATGATCCTCGTGCAAAAAATTGTTTGTTTTGTTATTTTGAAAGAGCCAATCTAATGATCGGCGTGGAGTGAATCAACTTAATCTGAGGAGGAGCATGTATGGCCGTCGAATCGATAGAGATCCCATTAAAAACCAAGATGCCGTCGTTCGAGCTACCTGACCCGGATGGAACAATGTATCGTGGAAAAGATCTGTACGGTCCAAAAGGATTGCTGGTCATCTTCTCGTGCAACCATTGTCCGTACGCGCGAGCCGTTTGGCCTCGGACAATCAAGCTTGCGTCCTACGCCAAAGGGCTTGGCATCAACACCGTGGCGATCAACCCGAACATTCATCCGGACTATCCGGAGGACAGGCCGGAAGTAATGAAACAGAAGATTAAGGAATGGGGGATTCCGTTTCCGTATCTCGTAGATGAGTCACAGCAGATTGCTGCCGCTTTCAAAGCCCAGTGCACGCCAGATATCTACCTGTTCAATAGCAATCAAGAGCTTGTCTATCACGGCAGGGTGGATGATAACTGGCAGGATGAGGCGAAGGTTACCCGCGAGGAGCTGAAGGATGCAATCACGAGTCTCGCACAGGGGAAACCGATACCGGAACAGCAATATCCCTCTCTTGGCTGT
The DNA here is from genome assembly GCA_035559595.1 of Bacteroidota bacterium. GTDB lineage: Bacteria > Bacteroidota > Ignavibacteria > UBA10030 > UBA10030 > DATMBF01. Next base: position 122,399 of record DATMBF010000005.1, read on the forward strand.
TCAATTAAATGGAGAGAGAATCCGTATACCTAAGGAAAAGGGAAGGTGAGATGTGATAGGCGAACGATGATGGGGTTTAACGAAGCCTCTCGAGTGCCCTCAGTTTTTCTTCAGCTCGCCGCTTATATTCGAGCGTGGCTGTGTGTTGCGGATCGATCAGAAGGACTTTGTTCCACTCATCGAGTGCCGCTTTATACTCTTCTTTGATGTAGAGCTGAACTCCAGCTCTGAAGATTTTGTCGATCTCAGTTTTTAGTGCTTCTCGCGCACGCTCGAGGTACGTCCTGGCATCACGATGTTTCTCGTCCCGCTGTAACACTTCGACCATTGTGTTTACAGCAACCCAATAATTCGATTCATCGAAGGCGGCTTTTCCACGCTCAAAGATTTCTTGCACTCTCTTCCCCCGCACGCTTTCGAGACCCTTTCGCGCGTCGGCATTGCGAGGCTCCATGGCGAGCACTCGCTCGAACTCTCTTTGTGCTTCGTCCAGCTGGTTGCGGCTCAACAGCGTGCGTGCGCGATTCAAGATCGTCTGGACGTTCTCCTTCATCATTCCCTCTAATTCGGTAAGCTTTACCATGATGCTATCATTCAGAGGGTCGAGTTCAAGCACCTGCTCATACGAACGCCGCGCACGCTCGAAATCTCGCCGCGCTCGAAGACTGTCACCAACCGAGAGCAGCCTTCGCACATTCGATTCGAGAATTGGTCTAACTGCCTCCAGCCGCTTTTCAACCTCGGAGTGATTCGGTTGCATTTTCAGAATTGTCTGATATCGTTTGATTGCCTCAACATAGTTCTTTCGTTCTTCAAGTTTCGATGCTTCGTCAAACAGGGCAGAAACGTTACTATCGAGCTCCGCTTGCGTTTGTTCAATCATTGCATGCGCATTGTGAAAATATTCATCGTACTCGAGAGCCAGAATGAATTGGTCACGGGCGTCCGACAGCCGTTTTTCTTCATATGCTTCCATCGCTGCTTCAAAATGCTTTGAACGTAAGTCTTTTGCAGCTTCGCTGAATCTGAAACTTACCGAGAAGACAATGCCGGCTTTGCCGGCCGCGAGCTCAAGTTTCGCAAAGTTGGATTGAAGACTGACCCCACCGCGGATTTCCTTAAATGCACGAGATCCAACTTGGAGGCCCAACCAATCTGCAGCCAAGAGTTCGGAACCGACAACGAGTTCACCCCGCTCTGCTTTTTGCCATCCCGCCTGAACTCTCCAAGTGTCACGCAGGAGCCAAAACCCGACACCTGCTTGCAAACCCATCGGCGAACCGAAAGGCTGCTTCGGCAGATCGTTGACACTCACGCCGAAATGAAAGCCGGAATTCGCAGAAACGGAGTCCGGAAAATGGAGTGCAGATCCGACCGAGAAAGAAAACGTTTCCTTCGCATTTCGAAAAAGGTTCAGCACCGCTCCGATCGTGTGTACGTCGCCGATAAGTCCGCCATAGCCGACGGTGTATTGTGTTGCTTGACCGAGTTGCGCAATTCCGGCCCCAAACGTACCTACAAAGGGGAAAAAATGCGCAGCACTCATAGAAGAGAAATTTGAAAAGCGATTTGTACTGAGGAGAAACTCCGATTGATGGAGGCGAGCCATCTCAGCCGGATTAGAAAACAAGGCTGACGGACGGGGGAGCCACATACTTGAACTTCCGCCAAGTGCATAATCGTTACCCCCTGTTGTTTGTGCAGCGAGAGGAGAAATAATGAAAACAAGAAGAAGGTGGGGGAGGTATTTCATTCTACTGGTGCGTAATCAATGCGGTGGACGGGGACTCGCTCCTGTTTTCCTTTGATAGCGACCTTCCCTTCCGATCGTGTCTTGTAATTGCCGTTGAGTCTCGCAACGACGGTATCGCCAACGAGAATCTGGTCAGCCTCTGCGATGGCGCACAATCGAGCAGCGAGATTGACCGTATCACCGATGGCGGTGTAGTCCATTCTGTCTTGTGACCCGATGCTTCCCATCACGGCTACTCCTGTCGCAATACCGATGCCAACCTTGAGTGTTATGTCGCCGCTGGCCCCCCGTTCCTTGTTGAGTTTTGCCACCGCACATTGGATGTCCACTGCCGCCTTAACGGCCTGCTGCACCATCTTCTCGCCTGTGAAGATGCTCATAATCCCGTCGCCCAAGAATTTATCAACTACTCCGCCGTTCTGATGAATGATGGTTGTTTGCAGGTCGAGGTAGTGGTTCAACACGACGACAACCTCTTCAGGCCACTTACTTTCGGAAACAGAAGTGAAGTTTCGGATGTCTGTGAACATGGCGGTAATGACTCGCCGGCTTCCGCCCAATGTCACCTCTTTTCCCTGGGCGATCATTTGAGCTGTCGCTCTGGAAACAAACTTCTGCATCTCCGTCTTTTCCCGAATCTGCAAGACCATCATGTTGAATTCATGGGCGAGGCTGCCTAACTCGTCTTTGACACGAGTGGCTACCGAGACTTTGAGGTCTCCCATCCCCACACGTCTTGCAGCATCGGCAAGAACGATAATGATATGGACGGCCTTCTTCGAGAAGATCGCCACGAGAGCAATTACAATTATAGAGACAATCGAGGCCGTGAGAATGATAGTGTTTTTGAGCTCTTCGATTGGAGCAAGCAGGATGGCTTTCGAAAAGCCAACGGAAGCGGCCCCAATAAGGATCTGCTTGGTTTCATTTCCCTCTCTCTTTGACACAGTAACCGCCTTGATAAATCTGAACGACTCGGGAGACTCGATCGCCCGTGCAGAATCAGTCCTTGCAAGGAGGTCCCACTCCGCCAACGAAATCAGCTTGTTCATGCTGTCAGGTACCACATGTGCAACAATCGTTCCCGTCCGATCGACGACGAACAAATGATCGAGCCCCGGAATGTTCTGCTTGGTGATATTCTTCACGTAGTCCTGCAAGACGATGTAAGAGCCCAGGAGAAGATTATCCTCGGCGACAGCGGCAAGACTCTGCACGATGTTCGTGCCCAACACTTGTGTTTGTACGCGAAGCTCCCGCTCCTGGATCTGCAGCGCAATGGTGCTAATGATGATCGTAACCACAATTACTGAACCGCCGACGATGAGGCTCAGCTTAATCCGAATCTTTAATCGGAGGAAGGTCTCAACAGCATAACCCCACGCGGCCTGGAGGTTCTCTTTGATCGTGCGAGCAATGCGCCGAATAGCAGGTCTGGCTTTCGTTGTCTGTTGTTGAACGGAGTCCTGAAGAAGGAGCGTGAGTCGCGTGATTTCTTTCCCGAAACGTTTGGCGAGTGGTATGGTGTGATGAAACGCCTCTTCAACGTACTGTCGCGCGGCCGCGATCAGTTTCGACGCTGATGCGAGGATCCGTTTCGGGTCAAAGGAAGGAGTGGACATCGGTCTCCCTGCAATCCATCAAAGAAGCTTTTGAAGGCCACACACTCTACGAGATAAAAGTGAAAAAAGCAATGCAAGCCGAAAGCCTAGATTCCCTGCATGCGCTTCAAGAGTTGGATTTGTCCTGCATGGTAAATGTCGTGTGCGGCAATCCCATAGATCAGTCTTGCAACCGTATGTTTGCTGCCGGGTGACTTTCGGTAAAGATCGCGCGGCTTTAACGCTGTGATTGCACGTCGAAGGCTGCGATGCATGTTGTCCACTAAGTGCAGATGTTCAGCCCACAGCCGTTCGGCGGATTTATCGATGGTCCGCGGACTGTAGCTGACAGGGAACCAGTTGCTTCCTTTCACTGGAAACGAGCCACGGTTCTCGTTCGTCAGTCTTCTTCTCACCGCATACTTCCAATAGGCTGTGTGAATCGCTATCTCCCAGATGCTGTGACGTTTTGGCGATGGTCTCCAGCTCGCTTGCCGAGCGGTTAATCCTCTGAGGGAGCCCTTCAGGTTTGGTCCGTGCCAGGCCTGTTTCTCATACGCCTCCTCAATCAATCGCAGAAGCAGGTGAAGCTCGTTCCGATTCTTCATCACAGAATCGCTCATCCTTTCCATTGGACGAGGTGGAAGAGATCACTCACGCCAAGTGGGAAGAGTGAGTAGAACGGTTCGCCATACTGAACTCCAATCCTCCGTCCGTAGTACCGTGCCCGGTTCTCTACTGAGTCAAGAAAATCGGGACGGCTCAAAACGGTTTCGGGATCTTTGCTCTCTGGATCGTGAAATTGAGAGCGATGTGCCCGTATGGCATTCATCTTTACATCCATCACATCGCTAATGTCCACAATGAATGTTGGAGTCACTTGATGCCATTGCATATATTCATAGTACCGGTCGGGACGGTAGGCGTGTTGAGTCTGACCGTTGAGTGTTGTTCGAATCTTTTGAAGTCCGGCGTAGAACCACGACTCTTTGCACAGGAGATGTGCTCGTCCGTGGTCTGGATGCCGGTCGACTGAATAAGGGATCAGCATCACCTTCGGCTGAAGCTCCCGGATGAGCTGGATCAATTTCAAACGATTGTCTTGATTGACCTCAATGTTGCCATCAGGGATCTTCAAATTCCTTCGAGTGACGGCTCCGAGAATCTTTGCCGCTTCCTCTGCCTCTTTCTGTCGCATCTCCTTTGTCCCACGTGTTCCAAGTTCTCCCTCAGTGATATCGATGAGTGCAATCGAACGACCGAGCTTCTTGAGTTTTGCGAGAGTTCCGCCACAGGAGAGTTCGATATCATCCGGATGTGCACCAAGTGCGAGAATATCAACGGACATAGTTGGGACTCCAGGTTGATCGGCTGGCAATATAGCGAGCACAAACCTGAAAGACAAGAAACTGATCATGGTAATCCCGCAAATCTTGAATGACGTGATGGACCGCGTTTCGATGTTGTTTGGAGATCGACTCCCTAAGGGCTAAATATCGTGAAGTTCTGTGTCGGAAGTAACGGAACAGAAGGAATTCTGCTTGAATATCGTCCACCAACTGGCTACCTTGAGGAACACGTCAACGCAAATAGTCAAAGAAAGTTTCGACGATGGACCAACGAGGGAGGAAGATTCTCAGCGTCAGTGAGTTGACCCAGCTCATCAAGTATTCACTGGAGAATGCTTTTCCGCATGTGTGGTTGCAAGGGGAGATCTCCAACGCCAAGCTTCACACATCGGGCCATTTCTATTTTACCCTGAAAGACGAGAAGTCTCAAATATCTGCCGTCATGTGGCGATCCAACCTCACCACCCTTCCTTTTGTGCCGGAGGATGGAATGAAAGTGTTGGCACTTGGGTCGATCACGGTGTATCCTCCCCGTGGAAACTATCAGATAGATGTCGTTGAGCTTCAGCCCGTTGGCATCGGTGAACTTCAACTCGCTTTTGATCGCCTCAAAAGGAAACTCGCTGCTGAAGGATTGTTCGACGCGGCCCACAAGAAGCCTCTGCCGGAGTTCCCGGAGCGGATTGGCATCATTACATCGCTCACCGGCGCGGCATTGCAAGATATTCGTACCGTTCTTCAAAAGCGATTTCCGGCTGTTGAGGTCGTTGTGTCCCCGGTTCGAGTGCAAGGTTTCGGCGCGGCTGAGGAGATCGCCCAAGCCATTGAGGAGATGAATCGATTTGGAGAGGTCGATGTGCTGATTGTTGGACGCGGCGGCGGGTCGCTCGAAGATCTCTGGGCATTCAACGAAGAACGCGTCGCGCGGGCAATCTATGCCTCGAGGATTCCCGTGGTGAGCGCAGTAGGGCATGAAATTGATTTCAGCATCTCCGACTTTGTGGCGGATTTGAGGGCCCCAACCCCCTCGGCAGCAGCAGCGATGGTCGTGCGAGACCGCAGAGAACTCCTTGAAGTTCTCTCGAACATTTCCTATACTATGCGGCAAGCCATTGCAGATCGGATTCAACACCTGCGCGATCGGATTCGCCACGCCGTGGGGAGCTATTCCTTCAATCGACCCAGAGACCTTGCAAGAGAATACGCTCAGCGACTCGATGAGCTGGGGCGCGGCTTAGTGAGCGCAATGAATCACCGCTATGCAATGAAGAAACACGAGAGCGCCGCACTCCATCATAGACTTGAAGGATTGAGCCCGCTCCGCGTACTGCATCGGGGTTATGCCATCGTGAGGAAGAACGGAGCAGTCGTGGCACGGGCAAGCGATCTCAAACAAGGGGATCAAACCAAATTGCAGTTTTACGATGGAACCGTAGGGGCACGCATAGACGAAGAATGAGTGCAAAGAAGAATCCGAAGCAAACCTTCGAAGAGTCCTTGAAGCGGCTCGAGAAGATTGTCGAAATTCTTGAACAGGGTGAGATTTCGCTCGATGAGGCGATTGAGCTTTATGAGGAGGGAATCGAGCTTTCGAAGTTCTGCGGCGAAAAACTGAAAACGGTCGAGTTAAAACTGAAGAAACTTTCCAAGAACCTCAACGGCGAGTTTGAGATTACCGACTTAGAAACGGAATAACAACATGAGCGAACTTGAATTCAAGTTCTTTGATAAGATTAACGATCCTGCAGATTTGCGAAAGCTTGATGTGAAGGATCTCAGGACCGTCTGCACAGAACTCCGCGAGTTTCTTGTCGATTCCGTTTCGAAAACCGGCGGACATCTTGGCGCCGGGCTCGGTTCTGTTGAGCTTGCTGTTGCGCTTCATTATGCGTTTAACACACCACACGATAAGCTCGTCTGGGACACCGGCCATCAGGCCTATCCGCACAAACTCCTTACCGGAAGAAAAGATCGATTCCACACATTGCGGCAACTTCACGGGATCAGTGGATTCCTGAGAAGAGTGGAGAGCGAGTACGACGTGTTTGGCGCGGGTCATGCCAGCACGGCAATCTCTGCAGCCCTGGGCATGGCGGCAGCAAGAGACTTCCTCAAGGAGAACTACAAGGTCGTTGCAATCGTCGGTGATGGCTCGCTCACCGGCGGCATGGCGTATGAGGGATTGAACAACGCGGGCCTTCTGAAGAAAGATCTGATTGTTGTCTTGAATGACAATCAGATGATCTCCCTTTCTTCCCTTCAACCGACACTCTGGTCGCTGCACAGCTATTTTGCGGAGGTCCTCACACATCCAACGTACAATAAGTTCAAGGCAAATGTCTGGGATTTGACGGGAAAGCTCGATTCGTTCGGGGATAGGCTCCGTATAGCAGCCCAGAAAGTTGAAAAGGGTGTAAAGTCGATTATCACACCCGGGATGCTCTTCGAGGCTCTCGGTTTTCGATACTTTGGTCCGTTTAACGGACATAACGTGGTGAAACTTGTGGAGATCTTTCAGCACGTGAAAGATCTGCATGGGCCCATTCTTGTTCATGCGATTACGGAAAAAGGGAAGGGGTACGCTCCCGCGGAGAAGGAGGCGACACGACTCCATGGTGTAACTCCGTTCGACAAAATCACGGGAGTAGCCCCGAAGAGCAGCGGCCCACCGTCATACACCGATATTTTCGGGAAGGCGCTGGTCGAGGTTTGCAAGAACAATCCGCGCGTTATCGGTATAACAGCCGCCATGCCGGATGGAACGGGTTTGAAGGCACTGCAAAAAGAACTTCCCGAAAGATTTTTTGATGTTGGCATTGCCGAGCAACATGCCGTGACGTTTGCAGCCGGTATGGCAACACAGGGATACATTCCTGTGGCTGCAATCTATTCAACATTTTTGCAGCGAGCGTACGACCAGATTATCCATGATGTTGCGCTACAGAATCTCCATGTGGTCTTTGTGATGGATCGTGGTGGGCTTGTCGGAGCAGACGGCCCAACGCACCATGGCGTGTTCGACCTGAGCTATCTGCGGTGCATTCCCGGAATGGTTGTCATGGCCCCCAAGGATGAGCAGGAGTTGAGGGACATGCTCTACACGGCCATCGAGTACAGGAAGGGGCCTATTGCACTACGCTACCCGCGCGCCAATGCACAGGGTATTGCTGTGAGGGACGGTTTCCAAAAGATTGAGATCGGTAAAGCGGAACGAGTGCGGCAGGGGAAGGATGTTGCGATTCTCGCCATTGGAAACATGGTTCCAAACTCATTGAAAGCTGCAGAAATTCTTGCGAAAGAAGGGATCGAGGCTGAAGTCGTAAACATGCGTTTCGTGAAACCGCTTGATGAAGAGATGATCGAGTCGATTGTGGGGCGTTTCGAGAATGTCGTTACGGTGGAAGACAACGTCATTCAGGGTGGCTTCGGATCGGCAGTTCTTGAAGCCGTCCACAAACTGGGTGCAGCCAACACGCTGGTGAAACTCCATGGAATTCCTGATTCCTTCATTGACCATGGCACGCCGGCCGAGCTTCACCAAATGCTCAAGATGGACGCACAGGGGATTGCTGAAGTCGTGAAGGATTTCTTGATCTCTCGGACCGGCAAGACCGCCATGGCACTCATCGAAACGTAAAGATCATCCTCGCGAATGGAAAAAGTCCGCATTGGCGTCATAGGCCTCGGCAATATCGCACAAACCATCCACATTCCTATCCTTGCCAAACTTCCCGACGCAGAAGTAGTAGCTGTCTGTGATCTTGATATCGGCAAAGCGCGCACCGTAGCGCAAAAGTTCGGTATTCCCCGAAGCTATTCAAACTACGAAAAGATGCTCGAGGCCGAGGATGATATTGTCGGAATCGACGTCTGTGCTTCGACATTTGCTCATAAAGAGATTGCTGTTGCCGCCCTCCAGGCAAAGAAGCACGTTCTCGTCGAAAAGCCGCTTGCGAGAACACAGAAAGAGGCAATAGAAATCGTTTCGGTCGCTAAAAAGCATCAGCGACAGGTGATGGTGGGGATGAATAGCCGCTTCAGACCCGATGCGATGATTCTCCGAAGTTTCATTGAGGGGAAAGAATTGGGAAAGATTTACTACGCAAAGGCAGGATGGTTCAAACGATTGAGTGTCGAGACCCCATGGTTTACCCGAAAGGCGCAGTCGGGGGGAGGCGTTGTGCTCGACCTCGGCATCGTGATGTTCGACCTGGCCTTTTGGATGATGGGATATCCTGCTGTGAAAGAGGTTATCGCTTCGACGTATTCCCACAATACGAAGGAAGTGGAAGATTCAGCCATCGTCTTTATCAGAATGAAGAACGGTTCGACAATGACTCTGGAGGCAAGCTGGTCGTTTGAGTCGACGCACGATTTCTTTTACTGCGATGTGTTCGGAACGGATGGAAGCGGCTCGTTGAACCCGTTCCGCATCCTCAAGAAGATGCACGGCAATCTCGTCAACGTTACACCCGTTTCTCACGAAACACCCCAGTCGCTCTACCGAAAATCGTACGAGAATGAATTGAAGCACTGGATTGGCTCGCTGCGCGGATTGCATACGTTCGTCTCGACGGGCGAGGATGCTGTTCATCGCATGAAAGTCGTCGATGCCATCTACAAATCCGCAAAAAGCGGAAAGAGTGCAAGCTTAGCATAGCCACGGCGTTTTTCCTTCCTCATGGTGGTTTCATGTCCCTCATCGCGTTGTTGACCGACTTTGGATTGAGCGATCATTATGTTGGAACGATGAAGGGTGTCATTGTTTCGGCAAATCCCGGCGCGCGAATTATCGACCTCTCGCACGATGTCCGCCCGCAACAAGTCCATGAGGCCGGCTATCTCCTCTGGGCAGCTTACACATATTTCCCCAAAGGCACGATTTTCGTTTGTGTTGTTGACCCGGGTGTCGGCTCAACGAGGAGGATCCTCGCCGTGGAGACCGAACATTATCGATTCCTAACTCCCGACAACGGATTGCTTGACTATGTCCTGGCGGAAGAGCGAATCATTGCCGCCCGCGAAGTTGTCGTTACAGCCAATGGTGTGAAGGGGCTCCCAAGGGTTCGCATCGAACGAATCTCGTCAACATTCCATGGGCGTGATATCTTCGCGCCAGTTGCCGCAGCACTCTCTCGTGGAGATCAATGGACAGGCGAAGCCCCACTCCTCTCGTTAAAGACGCCGGATTCAGTTTTTGTCGATTCACATCGAGGGAAGGTCCAACCCCGCATACTCCATATCGATAGATTCGGGAATCTCATAACCAACATTCGATCTTCGAATTTCTACGAGGCAAAAACCCTCGCACCCGCACTCCGCGTGGGGAAAAAGAGAGTTCGTCGTTGGATCTCCAATTATTCAGAGGGCTCTCTCCGGGAACCGTCGCTAATCCTCGGAAGCAGCAGTCTCATTGAGGTTGTGTTAAGGGAAGGAAGCGCCGCCCGCCACCTCAGAGCGTCGTTAGCCACAAAGCTTGCCATTGTTCGTTCATGAATTCCTCCTATCTCCATCCTGAATTCATTCGACGCTGTTTTGAGCTTGCGAAAAAAGGAGAGCTTCATGTTACCCCGAACCCGCAGGTTGGTTGTGTTATTGTCAAAGACGGCAGAATCATTGCAGAGGGGTATCACAAACAATTCGGCAAAGCACACGCAGAGATAGAGGCGTTGAGGATTGCCGGTGAGAGGGGGCGAGGGGCAACAATGTATGTCAATCTCGAGCCTTGCTCGCATTTCGGCAAAACGCCCCCCTGCGCAGATGCGATTATCAAGGCCGGGATTTCAAAAGTTGTGGCTTCAATCGCCGATCCCAATCCGCAAATCTCGGGGAGGGGTTTTCAGAGACTCCGGAAGGCCGGGATCGCTGTCGAAACGGGAATTCTTGCTGAAGAGGCAACGAGACTCAATGAGCGATTTGTGTATTACATGAAGAAACGAAAGCCATTCGTCGGTATCAAAGTCGCTCAGACTCTCGACGGATTAATTGCCGATGTCCGAAGGAGATCACAGTGGATTACTTCGCCTGGAGCAAGACAGGAGGCTCATCGCTTACGCGCAATATATGAATCGGTGCTTATCGGGGCGGGGACGGCCATCAAGGATAATCCCGAGCTCACCGTCAGGTTGGTAAAAGGGCGTAATCCTACCCGGATAGTTGTTGATGGACGCTTGCGTTGTCCGCCGAATCTAAAACTTTTCGATACTCGTCACGCTAAGACAATCGTTCTGACATCGCGATCGGCATTTCATCGAAAGAAGGCGTTGGTTCAGCAATTGGAAAGAAAAGGCGTAAGCGTGATCACAGCCGGCGCAAGTCCGCAGTTGTCGGTCACCGCCATTCAAACGAAACTCTCAACACTTGGCATTTCATCCGTTTTAATTGAAGGGGGTGGAGAAACGGTGAGTCGGTTTCTTGAAAAACCAGTTGCCAACAAGATTCACGTTTTTGTTGCTCCAAAAATTCTCGGCGGTGGGTTGACATCATTTTCTTTGCGGAATCCTCGTATCTTAACAAAAGCGCTGACGTTGAACGGAGTCGAAGTGCGGTGTGTGGGCGACGACGTTCTTGTCGAGGGCTACTTCCGCTAACGATAACGGAGTGTAGGAAGAACAATGTTCACCGGCATCGTCGAAGAGATTGGCAGAGTTTCGAAGCTCAAACGCAACGGCACAAGCATCGCGTTGACCGTGCGGGCTCGAACTGTATTGCGGGGATTGCGGAAGGGGGATAGTATTTCCGTCAACGGTGTGTGCCTTACCGTTACGGAAAAGGGAGCGGGTCGTTTTGCCGTTCAAGCAGTTGAGGAAACACTGCGGAAGACGAACTTAGGAACCTTGCGTGAAGGAAGCGCTGTTAATCTGGAGCGCTCGATTCTTCCGAATTCACGCATGGGAGGTCATTTCGTGCTTGGACATGTGGATACGACCGGCAGAATCGAATCAATCAAGAATCTCAAAAGTAGCCGACTGATGTGGATCAGCGTTTCGAAGAGATTCGCGAAGCTTCTCATCCCGGTCGGTTCTGTAGCTATTGATGGTGTGAGTCTCACCGTTGCCCGACTCGAGACGACCCGGTTTGCTGTGTCGCTGATTCCATATACCCTGAAGGTGACAACACTCGGAAGATCCCGCATTGGTGATCGCGTGAATATCGAATTCGACGTGCTCGGCAAGTATGTTCAACGAATGATCGGAAGGAAGTAAGTGGGCAGAAGAATCATCTATAAGATTGAGGATAATTCGCAAAACTCGTTCACGGAAGACCAGTGGCAAGAAGTACAGCGCCTTCAACATTGGTACAACAGCGAGTTCACCTGGACGGCAGGAAAAATCGCCTTTAAGAGATATGTTCTCTTTCCGAATGTCGAAGAGTTCTCCAATCTTGATCTCTCCATTTGGGAGATCATCGCACAGCGCTACGAGTCGCTCGCAGCACAGGGGCTCTCGGAACGTGACGTTATTACGCAACTCGAAAAGGACAGGCTTGTCTTCGTGAAATGGGGCGGGTATTTCGATGATTGTTTGGGGAGCGGGTTTACGCGGGTTGCCGACAACGAGTGGAATGCTTTTCTGGTGTGCGACTTTTTGCTCAAAGCATCAACGCTCCTCACGGATGCAACCATCCAAGTGATCGATGAGGGGAGATTTATTAAGATGGGATCAATCGGCCTTCGAAACGGCAAAGTTCTCTTGAGTCGAAGGAAGCAACAAAAAGAAAGAGGGGAAAGCCCGCGAGGACATGTCTTTTCTATTGTCGATCCGGAGAAATACGACAAGCACCCGAAGTTCAAGAATACGATTCCTGATTTCAATTCTCTGGCGAAGAAGGAGCGGCTGGCGTGGATTCAGAATTGGAATTGGCTCGGCTACGGCGACAGCTATGACGCCGATGGCGACGACGAAAAAGGATTCGACTTGAATAAAAAGATTCGAAATATCGAATACCTGGATGACCAACAATGACATGTTTTGGTAGTGATTAACTGTTGGGATCTTCCATCTGTGGGTATGGACTCTTTCCGGCCATCTTCAAAACTCCTTGCATTTCAAGCGCATGATGAATATATTTGATGAGCCAACCCCATGAAGAGTGGGGTTTTTTATCTTAAGGAGTGTCGTCATGTACAAAGTTCTCATGGTTGTTGAGATTTTCATTAGCATTTTCCTGATCATTGTTGTTCTCATGCAGGCGAGCAAGGGGGGCGGGTTAGCGGGTTCTTTTGGCGGATCGAATATCGGAACGGTGTTCGGAGTGCGCCGTGCATCCGACTTCCTCAGCAAATCCACCACAGTTCTGGCAACGATTTTTGTTCTTCTGGCGATGGTGATTAATTTCATGCTTCCTACACGCGAAGGAGAGACCCGGAAGAGCGTTATTGAGATCGATCAGCCTCGAGCGACCGTGCCCACCACACCGCAACCGTCTGTACCTCCTCAGCAACAGACCCCTCCGGCCCAACAGAATCCATAGGTTGTCTTCTGGTGTGTTGCGCCCATGGCTCAATTGGTAGAGCAGCTGACTCTTAATCAGCGGGTTCCAGGTTCGAGTCCTGGTGGGCGCACTGCGTGAATTCGGATTGGGGAGGAGACTTTATTTGCCGAAGTGGCGGAATTGGTAGACGCGCTGGACTCAAAATCCAGTCCGGCTTACCCCGGGTGAGAGTTCGAGTCTCTCCTTCGGCACATGTGTACGGTGTATCTACTCCGGTCGTGGGAGGATTTCAGGTTGTATGGGAGATTTACGCGGAACCTGCCGAAGAGACTCAAGGAACACAGAGTTGGTGGTGTTGCGTCGACGAAGTTTCGCGTTCGAAGAAATACATCGGCGGTGAAGTCGGCCATTGGAACGACAACAGAAGTATTTACCAGCCGGTTGAAATAGACAAAACGCTCCCTGCGATCCTCCTTGCCTTCCCGTCAATACTTCCCTACATTTAAACCATCGAAAGCATTCTTCATTCTTCGGAGTTCATGATGGCGTAAGGATACTGTGTTGTAGAAACCCCATCTCATCGTATCCTTCATGAACGTTCTTCTTCGTTTTCTTTCTCTTCTGCTTGCAGTCAGTCCGCTTCTCGTTCAACGGTCTTTTTCACAAACAGGCTTCAAGGGTAAGGATCTTGATCACCCTATCTTCTTGGCACGGGTGAGTCCGAACGATTCGCTTGTCCAGCTTCCCCATCATTTCCTCATCTCTTCGAGTGTTACCGTCCATCTTGATACGCTAAACCTTGTCGATGGGCAAGACTATTCGCTAAATGCCCGATATGGACAGCTGAGATTACTCGCTGCTTTTAAATCTCGAATCCAACCTGATTCAACGGTTCAACTGTTGATCCGCTATCGAGCTCTTCCTCTGAACTTCAAGCCGGAATACCGACGCAACGAACTTATGATGCGAGGCATAGAGGGGGACACGACCTCTCGACGGATTGTGTCGAGCGCGGCAGCCTCTTCGTTCGGCGATTTGTTTGGGCCAAATCTTCAGAAAAGTGGATCGATCTTTCGCGGGTTTACGTTTGGGTCGAATCGAGATCTCTCCCTGAGCTCTGGCTTTCGAATGCAATTGAGCGGAAAGCTTTCCGAGGATGTCGAGCTTGTTGCAGCGTTGACAGATGAGAATTCCCCCATTCAGCCCGAGGGATCGACACAAACTCTTCAGGAGGTCGACAAGGTGTTCGTTGAGCTTCAGCACCCTACCTACGGTGCAACGCTTGGTGACTTTATGATCGAGCAAAGCAAGACGGAAGGGGGCGAGTTCGGGAGGTTCGCCAGAAAAGTTCAGGGAGCAAGGGGTGTGGCTCGCGCATCGTCCCTGGGAAGTGTTCTTGGCGTTGCCTCATTCTCCATTGCCGCAGCGACGAATCGTGGGAAATTTCACAATAATCAGTTTCAGGGAATTGAGGGTGCGCAGGGTCCATATCGGTTGAGCGGTCGAAACGGCGAGCGTCGCATCATTGTGATTGCAGGCAGCGAGCGCGTGTATCTTAACGGGGAGCTTATGACGCGGGGAGAAACGAACGATTACGTCATCGACTATGCCGCTGCCGAAGTTACCTTCAGCAGCAAACGACTCATCACCAACGCTTCACGAATTAGTATCGATTTTGAATATTCGGACCGTAACTATACCCGGAACCTCTTTGCTTCGACAACAAGCGTGCAGTCTGAAGACAAATCATTTTCCCTCAATGCTTCAGTTCTTCAGGAAGCGGATGACCCCGATTCTCCGATTGACGTCGCCCTTGACGAAACCAGCAAGTTCATCCTTCAGCGGAGCGGGGATGATCGGCTGAAGTCAAGCATCAGCGGTATCCGTTTTGTTGGGAATGACTCAGCCAGCGGCCTCCCCCTTGGTCAATACCTTCTGCAAGACACCGTCATCGCCGGCAGGTCATATTCCATCTTGGTGTATGCACCGGGGGATCCAGAGGCGCTCTATTCGGCTAATTTCTCGATTGTCGATCGCATGCCGGCCGATTCGGCCGGATACGAGCGCGTTGGCGTTGGGCACTTTCGCTTTGCGGGAATCGGCAAGGGGAATTACCTCCCGCTTCAATTCATTCCTCTTCCGCAGCGTCACCGGTTTTTGAACCTGAACGGTGGTGGAGTCGTGATGAAGGGACTTTCGATCAACGCGGAATATGCCGTTAGCGAGTTTGACGCGAATCGCCTCTCGATGCTCGATGCGCAGGATCAAAGAGGGACGGCCTCGAAAGTGACCGCTCAATACGAGGAAAAAGACGTCAGAATCGGCAGTGCAAATCTCGGTTCGCTTCGTTTTTCGTTCGGGCGTAGATATGTCGATCGGCGCTTCGTTGCGCCGGACCGATTCAATGAAGTGGAATTCGGTCGCAAATGGGATGTTGACTTGAGAACAAAAACACACGAGGAGCTGCGGGAGGCGAGTGTTGCGTACTCACCATTTGCCGCCCTCAGTGTTGATGCAACGTATGGATCGTTCGAGCGACAAGGTGCGGAGCGGTCCACTCGCCTCGAGGCAGGTGTGAAGGTTGACCGGAGCGATGTGCCCCGGCTTTCGTATCGAGCAGAAAATATTCGTTCAGAGAATCATCTTCAACACACATCTTCTTCCTGGCTGCGCCAACGGGCTGCGGTGGATTATTCTTACGGTATGTTTGCTCCCGGATTGCGGGCAGAGGCGGAAAATCGGCTGGTCACTTCACGATTTTCGGATTCGGCGCTGGCCGGCAGTTTCAAGATTCTTGAGATAGCGCCCCGAATGGCAATAACGCAATGGGGACCCATGAATGCTTCCGTGGAATTTCAGATTCGCTCTGAGGACAGTGCCTCAGGCGGCCGCGTTCAAAGAGCCCTCGAATCGTTTTCTCAGCTTTACTCCTGGCAGCTCCGTGAGTGGAATTCTCTTTCCAGTCATCTTAATCTCAGTATCCGCACCGTTCGGTTCTCTGATGCATTCATAGCACGTGGCAATACCAATTCTGAAGTCATCCTTGTGAGGTCACTCTCGCGCTACATCCCCCTTCAGCGTGCTGTGGAGGCTGAAATCTTCTATGAGTTTTCCAGCCAGCGTTCGGCGCACCTTGAGCGTGTGTTCGTGCGTGTGCCGAGAGGAAGCGGAAACTATCGCTATCTTGGCGATCGTAATAATAACGGGATTGCAGATGAGGAGGAGTTTGAGTTGACCAGATTTGATGGGGACTACATTGTCGTTATGGTCCCAAGTGATCAATTATTCCCGATTGTAGAGCTCAAAGCAAGTTCGCGGTTGCGACTTTATGGAGAGCGTCTCGTGGGGGGGAACGGTCTCCTTGCGTCGATTGCGCGGAGCCTTTCAACGGAAACGTATCTCCGCGTAGACGAAAGAAGCAATGAATCCGACACAAAACAAATCTATTTGCTCAACCTCAGCAGATTCCAGAATCCGGCAACAACCATCTCCGGTTCAAATCTGATCCAGCAAGATTTGCATGTTTTCGAGAACAAACCGGATCTCTCCTTTCGGTTCCGGTTCCAGCAACGGAAAGGACTCGTTCAGCTTCTTTCTGTGACGGAACAAAACTCCATGCGTGAGCGGTCAGTTCGCATTCGGAGTCAGCTTGTCCGCGAGATTGGGAATACCACGGAATTCGTGAATAAAACTGACCGCGTGGTGGCATCAGGGACAAGTCTACGCGAACGTGACATCTTTTCAAACGCATTGAGCTCGGACTTTTCGTATCGACCGTTTGCACAATGGGAGATCGGCTTTCGTTTTGATGTGTCGGAGATTGAGGATCGATGGCCAGGTGTTGAGGCGAAGGCCGCAATTAATGAGCAGAGTGTCAGGGTAGTCTATGCAGTGTTCGGCCTTGGACAATTCAGGATAGAAGGGGAGAGGGAGGAGGTGATAGTGTTACAGGGATCGTCATCGACGAATCGACCGTTTGTCTTTGAGTTCACCGGCGGGAGAGTGATCGGGAAGACTTTGCTTTGGCAGGTTGCTTTTGATTATAGAATTGGTCAAAATGTACAGGTCACCCTGCAATACAACGGTCGAACGGAAGGCGGGAGATCACCTCTTCACTTTGCTCGGGCCGAAGCAAGAGCATTTTTCTAAATCATTCGTACGGAGGAACGCTGATGCAAAGAAGGAATCTTCTCATGCTGATGATGGTTTTTGTGATTGGCGGAATTGGATGTGATCAGCTTGTTAATGAATACACCATAGACGAGGCAGTGTATGCGCGGGTTACCACGTTTGAGGCAGTATCTGACTCCTCTGCACAATCTTCGATAGGGTTAAGGATTTCAGGATCGCTTGGCAACACGACCGCCTATTCGCTCGAAGCCATTCAATGGGAACGAGTGGACACGCTCTTTCGCGTTGCTGTCGTCGCACGGCATCGCGAGAACAGCAATGGGCAATATACACCAAAGGATATTCGGCTGGATACCGTGATGATCTTCCAATCACCGAAGCTTGGATGGCACTACTTTCTCCTTCATCCACTCAACGGAGGGACTCGCGACTCGACGTTTGTGCGTTAGTCGAAATCACTTTTCCTTCTTTCTGTCAAGAATTTTTTTTCAGACGGCCTTCCCTTCAACAGAGAGAGACCTTGCCTCAAGCTTAAAAAAACGCTACCATAAGCCCGCAGTGAGGCTGTTTAAGACCTCTCGCGTTACCCTTCGTTCCACGTTTTCATGAAACTTCTTCAAGACCTCAATCCCGTCCAGCAGGAGGCGGTCAAGGCTGCAAACGGTCCCGTCATGATTGTCGCGGGAGCCGGAAGCGGCAAGACGCGCGTTCTCACCTACCGCATTGCCTACCTCGTGGCGTGCGGCGTTCCACCATATCAAATTCTTGCTCTCACGTTCACAAACAAAGCTGCAGATGAGATGAAGAGCCGCATCATCAAGCTCGTCGGCGATCAGGCCAGCCAGCTCTGGATGGGAACGTTCCATTCAATGTTTGCACGGGTGTTGCGCAAAGAAGCTGAAAAGATCGGCTACACCAGGACATTCTCTATTTATGATTCGGATGATTCGCTCGCTCTGGTCCGGCGGTGTATGGAGGAGCTGGGAATCTCCGCCCAACTCATCCAGCCAACCGTAATTCGATCCAGAATCAGTGCCGCAAAAAACCAGCTCATCGACCCGAAGACTTATGAGTCCATGGTGCGCGATATGGTTGACGAGAAAACAGGACAAGTGTACTACAAGTACGATGAGCGACTTCGAAAATCGAACGCCATGGATTTTGACGATCTGCTGATCAGACCGATCGAGCTGTTCGAAAAGCATCCGAATGTGCTCGAGAAATACCAAGAGCGCTTCAAATTTGTTCTTGTGGACGAGTTTCAGGATACGAACCGGGCCCAATATCAAATGACAAAACTCCTGGGGGCTCGCTATAAGAATATCTGCGTTGTGGGGGATGATGCACAGAGCATTTACTCATTCCGTGGGGCGGATATCCGGAATATCCTCGACTTCGCAAAGGATTATCCCGAATGTCAGACGTTTCGGTTGGAGCAGAACTACCGCTCGACAAAAAGTATCCTCAAAGCTGCAGGGCAGTTAATAAAAAACAACGTTGAGCAAATCCCAAAGAATCTTTGGACTCAAAACTCGGAAGGAGATCCGATCGTCTTGTTTGAATGTGCAGATGACCGGGAGGAGGGTCTCCGGATCACGCAGTTTATTCAGGAAGAGATTCACAGAAACAAGCGGAATCTTCGGGACTTTGCGGCTCTCTACCGGACCAACTCTCAATCGCGTTCGCTTGAAGATGCGTTCAGGCGTGCGGCCATCCCTTATGTGATTGTCGGTGGCATCCGGTTCTATGAACGAAAGGAAATCAAAGACGTTCTCGCATATTTGCGTCTGCTGGTGAACCCTCAGGACGAGGAAAGCCTTCTACGGGTAATTAACTATCCGGTGAGAGGAATAGGGGAGACCACCATACAACGATTGCGCGAATTCGCGGTGGTCAAGAATCTCTCCCTCACTCAAGCATTGGCAAAGATCGACGAGATCCCTGAAATTGGCGAACGAATGCGAACCGGCGTGAAATCCTTTTCTAATCTGATTACCAAGTACAGTGCCCTTCGGCAGAAGATGTCCCTCAGCGAGCTGACTCGCGCCCTTGTCGATGAGCTGGGGATTCTCAAGGAGTTCAAAGAAGAGGGAACCATCGAGGCGATGAATCGGTGGGAAAACGTTCAGGAACTGCTCTCGGCGATTACAGAGTTCTCCGACGAACGTCCTGAGGCGGGGTTGGAGGATTTTCTCCAGGAGGTCTCCCTTGTTTCGGATATCGACACGTGGGAGGGGAGTCGAAATGCCGTAACACTCATGACACTTCATGCCTCAAAAGGCTTGGAGTTCCCTGTTGTGTTCGTTGCCGGATTGGAGGAGGGACTGCTGCCGTTTTATTCAAATACGATCGACAGACAGGATTTGGAAGAAGAGAGACGGCTCTTTTATGTTGGAATGACAAGGGCGCAAGTGCGGCTCGTGCTGAGCTATGCCCGCGTTCGCTATCGGTTTGGTGATTTGACCTATACAACGGCATCGCGCTTTTTGTCCGAGATTGGGCCTGAGTCCCTCGAAGGACATGCTGCCGCGCGTGAGATGCCTGTTGCGAGCAGAACTTTTGGGCACCGAAATGGGAGAGGTCGCACCTCTAACCGGAATCGTTCTCTGGCCGATACCGAAAGTTATTTTGAAGATGCCACGCCCAACTACGAATCCGAGGCTCAAGAGACCCTGGAGGTCAAAAAGGGCCAACTGGTACTCCACGAGACATTTGGGCGTGGCAAGGTGATTGAAGTGAGGGGAAAAGGGGATTTGCGAAAAGCAACCGTCCAGTTCGATGACTATGGCCTGAAGAACCTCATTCTCAAGTTTGCCAATCTCAAGAAGGTCTGACTAAGGCTGCTTGCTTGAACTGACGAGAACGATGTTTCCCCAGTAGTCTGGATGAATGTAGTGGGTGATCAGACTGTTGAATTCAGGAACTCGGGAGGAAGGGAGGATAATGTAGAGAACTGCTTGAGAGCGATTGGATGAGTGAAATTGGTCGAGGAAGACGTTGTATTGTGTGAGCGCGTGCTCTGTTTCTAAGTCTGCCACCCCGGTTTTTGCCTCCCCTATAACGTATCGCTTGCGAACAGGGTCAAAAGCATAGATGTCCGGTGCTTTATCCTCCTGATCCCCGTAGCCATCATTGTGCAACGGTTCGGGTTGCGGTAGACCCTCCAATCCCTCAACGGCCAGGATCTTGAAATTCTCTTGCTTGAAAATTTCAAGAAGCTCGATAACCAACGCATGATGTTTTTCCAGATCCTCCTGAGGACGCGCCATTGCTTATTTCACAGCTACTTCCGATCCGTAGAGAATTCTCTCGTAGTGCCGCTCATACATCTTCACGATTTTCGAAGACTCGAATTGCATTGCCCGTGACCGGGCGGCTTTGGCAAACATCTGTTGCTTTGATGGGTTCGCAAGGAGATCGATTGCGTACCGTGCCATCCGATCGATGTCCCCGATCTCGGCAATATAACCGCACTCGCCATGAACAACGAGCTCGGGCAAACCGCCGACGCTTGAAGAGACAACCGGCACTTCGCATGCCATCGCTTCTAACGCAGAGAGGCCAAAACTCTCGGATTGGCTTGGCAGCAGGAAGAGATCGGCTGCCGAGAGGAGATCCACAATTTCCGTTTGCTTTCCGAGGAACTTCACAAGATGCTGAATACCGAGCTCGCGGCAGAGATGTTCACAGGCCGATCGGTCGGGACCATCACCGATCAGGAGCAGTTTCGACTTGATCTGTTTTTGGACAATGTCAAAAATTCTGATCACATCCTGCACACGTTTGACGGGACGGAAGTTTGACGTGTGGACGAGGATCTTCTCACTATTTGGCGCACAAATCTTTCGGACTTCCTCGGAAGGAATTCTACGGTATTTTGTCGTATCGATGAAGTTCGGAATCACTTCGATCTCTTTTTCGATCCCGTAGTTTGTTAAGGTTTTCTCCTTCAGGAATCGTGAAACGGCGGTAACGCCATCACTCTGTTCTATACTGAATTTCATCACCGGGAGAAAACTCGGCTCCAGTCCGACCAGGGTGATGTCTGTCCCATGAAGAGTCGTAATAACTTTCGCATTCGTCGGCGAGAGCATCTGCTTTGCGAGGTAAGCGCTTGTTGCGTGAGGGATGGCATAATGGCAATGAAAGAGATCGATCTTTTCGTAACGTGCAACTTCAACCATCTTGCTGGCAAGGGCGAGCGTGTAAAGAGGGAACTCAAAGAGCGGATAGCTTGTCATTTCGACTTCATGGTAGGTAATATTCCCCTTGAAGCCAGTGAGCCGGATAGGCATGGCGTAGGTAATGAAATGGATGGAATGGCCGCGCTCTGCGAGAGCTTTACCTAGCTCGGTGGCCACCACGCCGCTCCCTCCGTACGTGGGATAACATGTAATCCCGATGTTCATTGTGCAGAATTCCTCACGAGTATGTTAAAGAGAATTGGGTGGAGATACAAGCAAACGGCCGAAACTCTAACGCTAAAAAGAACTTACACTGAAAAGAAGTGTGCGCTATCTCGTTTGACGATATGATAACATGGATTGAACGACGTTCAGTTCAGAAAAGAAGTGGGAATTATTCCTATTTTTCCCGCTTGATTTAAGGAGTAAGAAAAGTTATATTGAGAGTGTCTGAAATGATCATCAAGCGCCTAATTGCTTGATTTTTTAATACGCATATATTGGACTGAAGAAGTCGGATTTATGTTGCAGCTTTCGAAACGTGTCGAATACGGTCTGATAGCACTTCGCCATATGGCGATGCATCCAATGGGAAAGGTCTTCACGGCCAAGGAACTGGCTCGGGAGTATGATATTCCCTATGAGCTCCTTGCCAAGGTGCTTCAGAAGTTATCACGTGCGCGTGTGGTCAATTCTCTGCACGGCGTGAAAGGCGGATACGCGCTCGCCCGAAATCCGTCAGACCTTACCATATCGCAGATCATTCGAATCATCGATGAAGAGAAACCGATGGTTGCGGAATGTTATGTTGACGGTCCGGATAGCTGTTATCTATTCGGCAATTGTACGATACGGCGCCCTCTTGGAAAGTTGCAGCGCAGCTTGAATGTGGTTTTTGATAGAATGACAGTTCAGGAAATCATTTGACCATTTGATGGAATCTCTATGAGCGACCTCTTGAAACTTTTTACCGACAAGCGAAAGGAATTTCTCAACTTCCTTAAGTCGCGATATCACCTCTATCACCTCTCTAATGTATTCTTCCGTGACATGCATTATGGCGTCATGGCCTTTCTGGCGATGAACGGCACGAAAGTGAAATACACTCAGGCAGAGGAACTGACAAAAAAGGTGATCGAATCTCTTGAGCAGGCGAACATTTTAGTGAAGGCCGATCGGCTGGCATGGGTGTTAACCTATCCTGACTTTAAGAAGCCACCCGTGAAACCTGCTGCTCCGGCAAAACCCTCAACGCCGGCGAAGCCGGCAGCTGCTCCGGCGAAACCACAGCCTACATCGGAAGCAACGCCTGCTTCTGCATAGCGACATGAAGTCTTTACACAGGGTAAGATCATGAGCACTGAGACCAACACTGTTGAACAATTAGCAATTCAAGAGTACAAGTACGGATTCGAAACCGCGGTCGAGTATGATGTCGTTCCGAAGGGGCTGAATGAAGACATCATCAAGCTCATATGGGAGAAGAAGGGCGAACCCGACTGGATGCTCGAGTGGCGGCTGAAGGCCTTCCGTCATTGGGAGAAACTCTACAAGGACGGAAAGGAACCCAAGTGGGCCAACATCAAATATGGCCCGATCGACTACCAGAGTATTCGCTACTACTCAGCACCGAAGAAGAGACCGAAACTCAATAGTCTCGATGAGGTAGACCCCGAGATCCGCAAGACGTTCGAGAAGCTTGGGATTCCGCTCGAGGAGCAAAAGCTCCTTGCCGGAGTTGCCGTCGACGCTGTCTTTGACAGTGTCTCCGTTGCAACTACGTTCAAGGCAAAACTGGAGGAGCTTGGTATCATTTTCTGTTCGATGACCGAAGCAATTCGCAATCATCCCGATCTCGTCAAGAAGTACCTTGGCTCGGTTGTTCCGTACTCCGACAACTTCTTCGCAGCCTTGAATTCCGCAGTCTTTAGTGACGGCTCGTTTGCATACATCCCCAAAGGTGTGCACTGCCCGATGGAGCTCTCAACGTACTTTCGCATCAACGCACGAGAGACAGGCCAGTTCGAGCGAACGCTCATTGTCGCCGACGAAGGCGCTTCCGTGAGCTACCTTGAAGGATGCACCGCTCCAATGCGTGATGAGAATCAGCTCCATGCAGCGGTTGTTGAGCTCGTTGCCCTCGATAATGCCACCATTAAGTATTCAACGATCCAGAACTGGTATCCGGGGGACAAAGAGGGTCGTGGGGGGATCTATAACTTCGTGACCAAGCGAGGAAAAGCGCTCGGCAGGAATTCGAAGATCACCTGGACACAGGTGGAGACCGGCGCCGCCATTACGTGGAAATACCCAAGCTGTTTGCTGATCGGCGAGAATTCCGTCGGCGAGTTTTATTCCGTTGCGGTAACAAACAACTACCAGCAGGCAGATACAGGGACAAAGATGATTCACATCGGGAAGAACACACGGAGCACTATCGTTTCAAAAGGGATTTCTGCTGGATTCGGTCAAAACTCGTATCGCGGCCTTGTTCGTATTCAGAAAAGTGCGACTGGAGCGAGGAATTTCTCTCAGTGTGATTCATTGCTGATCGGAGATAAATGCGGTGCTCACACCTTCCCCTACATGGAGGTGCAGAACACCACTTCGAGCATTGAGCACGAGGCAACGACATCAAAGATCGGCGAGGATCAGATTTTCTACTGCAAACAGCGCGGACTCTCAACAGAAGATGCAGTGAACATGATTGTCAACGGCTTCTGCAAAGAGGTCTTTCGCGAACTGCCGATGGAGTTTGCTGTCGAAGCGCAAAAACTTCTCAGTATTAGTCTGGAAGGCAGTGTCGGGTAAACACTCAGGAACACATTCAACAAAGGAAAAGCAATGCTGGAAATCATAAATCTGCACGCTGGAATAGACGGAAAAGAAATTCTTAAGGGAATCGACCTTAAGGTGGGGAAAGGTGAAGTTCACGCCATTATGGGTCCGAACGGATCGGGCAAAAGCACGCTCGCTCAAGTTCTTGCGGGACGAGACTCGTACGAGGTTACCGAAGGGAGCGTCATTTATGAGGGAAAAGATCTCCTCGAGCTCGACCCGGAAGAGAGAGCTCGGGCGGGTGTGTTTATGGCGTTCCAGTATCCGGTCGAAATCCCGGGCGTGAGCAATACGTATTTCCTCAAGTCTGCACTGAACGCAATCAGAAAACATCGTGGCCAGGAGGAGCTTGATGCGGTTGAGTTCCTTTCTCTGGTGAAACAACGAGCCAAGATGGTTGATATGGATGAAGAGCTTTTGAGCCGGCCGGTGAACCACGGCTTTTCTGGCGGCGAGAAGAAGCGAAACGAGATTTTTCAAATGGCGGTTCTGGAGCCTAAGCTCGCGATTTTGGACGAAACGGATTCCGGACTGGATATTGATGCCCTTCGGACCGTCGCTGCAGGCGTGAACAAGCTTCGGTCAAAAGACAACGCCGTGATCGTTGTGACACACTATCAGCGGTTGCTGAACTACATCATCCCCGATTACGTCCACGTACTGCTTGATGGCCGTATCGTCAGGTCTGGCGGCAAGGAGCTTGCCCTCGAGCTTGAACAAAAGGGGTACGATTGGCTTCGGGAGACGGCTGAAGTAACGGCGTAAGGAGTGGACTGAGAATGTCAACGACAGAAAAGCAAAACTTGTGGTACGTCTCTAACTTCGAGGCGCTGGAACGAAGTCTTAATGGTGAAGCGGCATCGTACGTGCATGCACTGCGGAAGGCTGCGTTCGACAAGCTTTCACAAACGGGGTTTCCGACAACGAAAGACGAAGAGTGGAAGTACACAGATGTATCCTCACTTGCGAAGACGGCATTTAAGCCGATTCTCTCTCCCAAAAAACCTTCCCTTGCGATTGAACCGTATCTGTTGGGGCATCCTGAATGGAATCGCCTGGTGTTCGTCAATGGTCACTTCTTGATGGAGCTTTCGGATCTCCGCTCGCTTCCGAAGTCCGTGATCATGGGAAGTCTCGCTGAGGCGATGAAGTCGCACCCAAAGCTGATTGAGGAATATCTCACGGCGTGTTCTCGCTATGAACAAAACGCTTTTACCGCTTTGAATACGGCTTTTATTCAAGATGGTGCATTTGTCTATGTTCCAAAAGGAACCATCATCGAGCAGCCGCTTCATCTTCTCTTCATTTCTAGTCTGGAGGAGGGGGAATTCGTCTCTCATCCTCGCAACGTCATCATCGTTGGTGAAAGCAGTCAGGTTGCCATTCTGGAAAGTTACGTGAGCCCCCGAGAGCATCTCTCGTACTTCACGAATGCCGTAACCGAAATTTCTGTCGGTGAAAATGCGGTGGTGGAGTATGACAAGTTCCAGAATGAGAGCATGGCGGCCTACCACATTGCCTCGACATACGTGCGACAGCAGAGGAACAGCAATTACGCATCGAATCTCGTGACGTTCGGTGCCAAACTTTCGCGCAATAATGTCTTCGCTGTCCTTGATGGTGAAGGAATCGAGTGCACGCTCAATGGCCTCTATCTTGGCACCGCAAACCAGCATATCGACAACCATACCACTATCGATCACGCGAAGCCGCATTGCAACAGCTTCGAGGTGTACAAGGGAATCCTTGACGGCAAGTCGAAGGGAGTTTTCAACGGAAAAATTATTGTCCGGAAGGATGCGCAAAAGACCGATGCGAAGCAGACAAACAAGAATCTTGTTCTTTCTGACGAAGCATCGATCGACACGAAGCCGCAATTAGAGATCTTTGCAAACGATGTGAAATGTACTCATGGAGCCACGATCGGGCAACTTGACCGTGAAGCCATTTTTTATTTGCAGTCCAGGGGCTTGAGCAAGGAAGACGCGCGCGATATGTTAATCCATGCTTTCGCGAAGGACTTGATCGATCGGATTAAAAGCGAAGGGGTTCGGACCAATCTGGAGCAGCTTATTTATGAGAGGCTCCGGGCCGGGAGAGTCAACACGAGGACGTAAATGCATCTTGTCCACCCGATAGATACGCGCAAGGAAGAGGTGTTCAATGTGGAGAAGTTCAGGGAAGACTTCCCGATTCTCCAAAGGAAAGTGCACGGCAAGCCACTCGTCTACCTGGACAATGCGGCAACGACCCAAAAGCCGTATGTCGTGATCTACGCAGTCCAGAATTACTACTTAGAAACGAATTCCAACGTTCACCGTGGCGTTCATTACTTGAGTGAGCTTGCAACGTACGAGTACGAAAAGGCGCGAGGAAAGATCAAACTGTTCCTCAACGCCGCAAGCGAGAAGGAGGTTATCTTCACGCGGGGGACAACTGAAGGCATCAATCTTGTTGCCTCAAGTTACGGGCGACGGCATGTGAAGAAAGGGGATGAAGTTCTGATTTCCGCCATGGAACACCACTCGAATATTGTTCCGTGGCAACTTCTTTGCGAAGAGGTGGGTGCCCAGCTCACGGTCGTGCCGATCAATGACCGCGGTGAGCTTATCATTGAAGAGTATGAACGGCTCTTGAGTCCGAAGACGAAGATCGTCGCGATCACTCATGTGTCAAACTCGCTCGGTACGGTAAACGCGATCAAAGACATCATTCAAATGGCACACCAACATGGAGTGCCAGTTCTCGTCGATGGGGCGCAGGCGGTTCAGCACATGAAAGTCGATGTTCGTGATTTGGATTGTGATTTTTATGTTTTTTCCGGACACAAAGCGTATGGGCCGACGGGAATCGGTGTGCTCTACGGAAAGCTACCGCTCCTCGAGGCAATGCCGCCGTATCAGGGCGGGGGTGACATGATCAAGTCTGTGACGTTCGAGAAGACGACGTTCAACGATCTTCCCTACAAATTTGAAGCCGGTACGCCGAATATTGCCGGCGCGATCGGTCTCGGTATGGCGGTCGAATACCTCAAGTACGTGGGCGTGGAAAACATCGCAGCGTATGAGCACAAGTTGCTGGAGTATGCAACATCGGCCTTGTCGGAAATCAAGAACCTTCGGTTGATCGGGACTGCGCAGAACAAGACATCGGTTCTCTCGTTTGTCATGGATGGTGTCCACCCCCACGATATCGGAACAATTGTCGACCGTGAAGGTGTTGCAATACGGACAGGGCATCACTGCGCACAGCCGGTGATGGAGCGATTCGGAGTTCCGGCGACAGCCCGCGCCTCACTTGCTCTGTACAACACACGAGAGGAGATCGATGCACTTGTGCGCGCTCTGGAGAAAGTGAACGAGGTCTTTGCATAATGTCGGAGCTCAAAGCGCTGTATCAGGATTTGATTCTGGATCATAACAAGAGCCCGCGAAACTTCAGAGTTATCAACGACGCAGACCTGAAGGCCGAAGGCTTCAATCCGCTTTGCGGCGACCGCTACACGGTGTATGTGAAGATGGGAAACGGGACGATTCAGGATGTTGCCTTCCACGGCTCAGGATGCGCAATCTCCAAAGCTTCTGCTTCAGTGATGACAACAGCGGTGAAGGGGAAGACGAAGGAGGAAGCAGAACAACTGTTCGAGCGATTTCACAAGCTGGTGAAAGGTGAGTTGAACTCTGATGAGGAAATTCCTACCTTAGGAAAGCTTGCGGTGTTTGCCGGAGTTTCCGAATTCCCGGCGCGCGTCAAGTGTGCAAGTCTGGCATGGCACACGCTTCACGCAGCGCTGCATCAAGAACAAGAACCCGTTTCTACTGAGTAGGTAAATGTGAAAGGAGAGAGTATGAACGAAATCACAATTCAAGAACGACCAGCCGTTTCCGAGGATATTGTTATTACTCCCCGGGCGGCCGAAGAGGTCAGAAAGATCAAGGCGGACAACAAGATTCCGGAGGCCTACGGGTTGCGGCTTGGAGTAAAAGGTGGAGGATGCTCGGGAATGTCATACGTTCTCGCCTTTGATGAAAAGCCGCGGGAAAGCGATAAGGTGCTCGAAATTGAAGGTTTGACGGTATACGTGGATCCGAAGAGCCTGTTCTATCTCTCAGGCACAACGCTCGATTTCAACGACGGATTGAACGGTCGCGGCTTTGTGTTCAACAATCCCAATGCATCCCGCACGTGCGGTTGCGGACATTCGTTCGGAGTTTAGGGAAGAGAGGAGTTTCCGATGTCCGAGGAAGTGAAAAACAACAACGTTCACACCAAAGAAGTCAATTCACCAGGTGGTGCGACTGCGACAGGTGAAGCGGATCAGCTACCGCTTGAGCAGAGAGTCTGGGCGGCGCTAAGGGAGTGTTATGATCCGGAGATCCCCGTGAATCTCGTCGATCTCGGATTGATCTACGAAATGAAAGTTGACGATTCTCTCCCCGGTGAGGCCGGAGTTTTCGTCAAAATGACGCTCACTGCTCCGGGTTGCGGTATGGGACCCATGATTGCCAACGACGTCAAGCGGCGTCTCCAGCTCGTTCAAGGGGTCAAGAATGTGTTCGTAGAGTTAACGTTCGATCCGCCCTGGAATCCAAGCATGATGACTGAAGCGGCCAAGCTCCAGTTGAACATGTTCTAGTTTTTCCCGCGTGCTCCTGCTTTTTCCTCGCGAGTTCGCTTTCAAAACAGTCCGACGATTGAATGGTCGGACTTTTGTTTTTGCCTCTTGAGAATCCCGTCAAAAATTGTTATCCTTGTGCCGGTTCGTTGTTATTTCCGGGTCGTATCCACACTAACCTACTGAAGGAGGAACCCCATGCAGACGACCGAATACCTTAGTGTACTTTTTCGCTGGATTCACATCGTTGCAGGAATCATTTGGATCGGATTGCTCTATTGGTTCAACTTTGTGAACATCCCCTTCGCAGGACTAATGGATGGCGATACCAAAAAGAAGGTTGTTCCCGAACTGATGCCGAGATCGCTCTTTTGGTTTCGTTGGGGAGCGATGTGGACGTGGGTCACCGGTGTCCTCTTGCTGTTGCTGGTGTTCTACCATGGCGGATTGATGTTCGAAGAAGGAAAGGGTGGATGGGGAATGCCGACATTTGTCATTCTTGCCCTGGTCTTTCTTATGTTCTTTATTTATGACCAGCTTGCGAAGTCCATTGGCAAGGATATCCGCGTCATGGGAGCGGTCGGTTTTGTCCTGTTGGTTGCTTTCACGTACGCAATGATGAGTTGGGCCGAGTTCAGCTACCGCGCGTATGTGATCCACATCGGTGCCACGTTCGGCACGCTGATGATGATGAATGTCTGGATGCGGATCTGGCCCTCGCAGAAGAAGATCATTGCTGCCATCAAAGAGGGTCAGGCCCCGGACGCGGGCATCGTTGCGCTTGCCGGACAGCGATCGCGTCATAACACGTACATGTCGGTGCCGCTTGTCTGGACGATGATCAATCAGCACACCGTTGTCCCCGCTGCAAATTCGCCAATGTATCTGTTTGCGGTAACGCTTCTTGCGTGGCTTGTCGTTTCGTGGCTTTATGACAAGTCTGCAAAGGTGAAGGGAATGTAATCGTTCTTCGGTTGAGACGAGAAGGTCGGGCTTATCA
Organism: Bacteroidota bacterium; assembly: GCA_035559595.1. GTDB lineage: Bacteria > Bacteroidota > Ignavibacteria > UBA10030 > UBA10030 > DATMBF01. The sequence goes on from DATMBF010000005.1 coordinate 152,303, forward strand.
CCCGACCTTTTTTGTTTGCGCGAAGAACGACATTTGTGTATACTCTCCCTTCGTAATCTTTCATCAACTCGACATATCGCAGAAATGAAACGATTCCTTCCGGTCGTTGTTCTGTCTGTTGTTGGTTCCCTCCTCCTTTTCGCTCAATCGCGTGAAGAGAAGAAATTCGCATCCCGTGTCTCGCAGAAGAATCTTACACAGACCGTCCGCGATCTCGTCGGCTTGGGCAACAGAATGGGAGGGACAGCCTCTGGAGACCGTGCGGCGCGATACCTTCAACAGCGTTTCAAATCGTTTGGACTGGCTGTCCAACAACTCAAAGAGTCTCCAAAATTGACCTACACCCACACATCGTGGTCTCTGCAGGTTACTCGCCCACGCAGACTGCGTGGTTTGATTCGCAACGAGTGGTTGGCCGGTTTTTCACCCAGCACCAAGCCGACAACGGGAAGGCTAATTTTCTACGATCCAGAAATCCCAAAGGATTCTCTTTCCAAAAAAGTCGTCTTAACGGACAGGAACGTGGGGCCGGAGTTCTACAAAGAACTTGTTGAGGCCGGCGTTATCTGCATTCTCACATATGCTCCGAACATCGAGACGGCTTATTCTCGTTGGGCAATGATTTCGAGTCTTCCTGCATCGAAATCGCATCCGATTCCTGTTTATAATATTTCCCGCTCGAACGGAGAGGTTTTACGGAACGAGATCGCCAAAGAGGTTACCGTCGACATCCGGTTTGCAGCAAAAACAATAATCCGGGAGGGCAGTCCGAAAACGGTTGTGGCAACCCTCCGCGGGAAAAGCGATGAGTACTACATTGTTTGTGCGCATGGTGACTCCGATTCCGGTGGACCAGGAGCTGATGACAACGCTTCAGGGGAAGCCGGCGTGTTGGAGATTGCGCGCATTCTCTCCTCAATGGTCGGAAGCGGCGAGCTCCCGCGGCCTCAAAAAACGATTAAGTTCGTTATTTGGGGATCGGAGTACTCCTCTGCCGAAGAGTTTGTGAAACGGGAGAAGGACAGCCTGGAGAAGATCTTGGGAGTGATGAACTATGACGAGATAGGCACGGGTGCAGAAAGAAACTGCATCTATTTTGAATCGAATGATGTCCCTCATAATGAGAAACTTCTCAGAACACTTGAAGCCGTCGGTGAGGAGTATGTGGGAAAGAAAGGATTCTGGCAGGAAGCGACTACCAACCCCTCACAAGGGGGGACAGACTCCTACGTTTTTCTGCCGGACTACCTGGAAAGGCTCGATCTCCCTTCTGTGGAAATCCCTTCCTCCACAATTTACACTGCAGCTTGGAATGCTCCTCGAACCCTTCCGCAGACGAAAGGATGGAGCGCCCGTTCATGGAAAGGACATCCTGATTCCGTTATTGTGGATTATTCCGCCTACTACCATTCCTCTCTCGACCTTCCTCAATACACGACCGAGCGGGAACCCTTCAACATGGTCTGGGCGGTAAAGGCCGTAGGGATTGCTCTGCTCCGTTTGGCGTGGTAAGAGAGTGCACCTTGACCTTCCCTGAACTTCTCCCTAACTTTCGATGAGATCATGGAGAAACAAGACGAAGCGCCTTTGTCAAACCCTCCGGTTGAAAGCGAACATCACTACTGGCAGTACTGCGTCAATTGCGGTACCTTGTTGGAAGGATGGCGCTGTAAACTCATCTGCCCTAAATGCGGGTTCTATCATTCCTGTAGTGAGCCCTAGTTTTTTCTGGCCTGGCGAATCGGTAGCTCTCCCTCACGACGAAGTGTTCAACTCGTGCTGTCCCTATGTCAATTTCCTCCATTAACGCCGCCACACAAAAGTATCGGATTGGATCGCGCGAGTATGATTTCGCAGCGCGATCTTTCATCATGGGCGTGCTCAATGTGACTCCCGATTCCTTTTCCGATGGGGGACGATACTTCGATGTCGGCAAAGCTGTTGATCGTGCTTTGGAAATGATCGATGAGGGCGCAGATTTCATAGACATTGGGGGTGAATCGTCGAGGCCTGGGTCGGACCCCATTCCTGCCGATGAGGAGATCAAACGAACGATCCCGGTCATCGAGCGGTTGGTGGGAAAAGGAAGGGTACCGATTTCGATCGACACCTCTAAGGCAGCGGTGGCACGTGTGGCGCTTGAAGCCGGCGCGACGATCGTTAACGACATCAGTGCGATGACATTTGATGAGGAGATGGCAGATGTCGTGAGCTCACACAAGGCGACGGTCGTCCTCATGCATATGAAGGGAACACCCAAGACAATGCAGGTAAACCCATCCTACACCGATGTTGTGGCAGAGGTAGTTGAGTTCCTGAGAAAACGGATTGAGTTTGCGAGAGCGCGCGGAATTGATCAGGTTATTGTGGATCCAGGGATTGGCTTTGGCAAGACGCTCGAGCATAACCTTCGGCTGATAAAAGAGCTGGATGCATTGAGGAGTCTTGATGTCCCGATTCTCGTCGGCACATCCCGCAAATCGTTTATCGGGACAATTCTGGGCTTGCCTGTGGAAGAGCGCCTTGAGGGTACTGCTGCTGCTGTTGCGGCCTCTATTCTGAACGGTGCCCATATCGTTCGTGTTCATGATGTGAAGGCAATGAAGCGTGTCGCCGCCGTTGCGGATGCCATTTGCAGGGTAAGCTAATGGATTCGATTCTTGCCATTGTGCCGGCGTTCAATGCTGAGTCAACGCTCGGTGAGCTCCTCACAAGACTCCGGCAGTACCCCGAACTGCAGGAGGTCGTAGTGATCAACGACGGCTCAACCGATGCAACCGGAGAGATCGCGAAGCAATCTGGTGCACTTCTCTTGGAGCACACGCGGAACAAAGGAAAAGGTGCAGCTTTACAGACCGGTTTTGACTATGCACTGACGAGGTCTGGTTGGGATGCTGTTGTGACCATTGATGCGGATCTTCAGCATATGCCGGAGGAACTGCCGAAATTTTTCAGGACTCGCCGTGAAACTGGGGCGGATATTGTGATTGGATACCGAGGCAGGCTCGGAACCCGGATGCCTTTGCCGCGTATGGCATCAAATACACTTACCTCGATGCTCGTCTCGGCCCGAACAGGGTTGAAGATCAAAGACAGTCAGTGTGGTTATCGACTCATCGGCAGCGAGGTTCTGGAGGTTGTCCGGCTTGAGTCTGAAGGCTACGAAGCGGAAACGGAGTTTCTGCTTAAGGCAGCACGAAATGGCTTTCGCGTGGAGTTTATTCCCATCATGACAATCTACAACAACGAACGAAGTTTCATGACGCATTGGGAAACAACGAAGCGCTTTATTCAAGTGCTTATGAAAGAGTACTGAATGGGAAGATTAGAAGACGACAGAAAAGAAATGCTTGCGTTGCTGAGAGAGAGGGGAATCAACGAACCGATGGTGCTTGATGCCATGGCAAAGGTGGAACGACACCTTTTTGTGCCGGCCGCCTTTGTGTCCCGTGCCTACGACGACACTGCACTTCCGATTGCGAAGAGTCAGACGATTTCTCAACCGTACACCGTTGCATTCATGACGCAGGAGCTCGCTCCAAAGAAAGAGGCCAAGGTGTTGGAGATCGGAACTGGTTCCGGCTATCAGGCGGCGGTCTTGGCGACGATGGGATGCAAAGTGTTCACGATTGAGCGTCATCTGGAGCTATTGCTCGAGGCGCGGAAGCGGTTCGAAAAGCTGGGACTGAGAATCGCCTCGAAGCTCGGTGACGGGACGGTCGGTTGGAGCGAGTTCGCGCCGTACGATGGGATTATCGTTACCGCAGCGGCCCCCAGCGTCCCTGAGCCTTTGGTGAAACAACTAGCGGATGGGGGGAGACTCGTCATTCCCGTGGGCGATCTCGATATGCAGAAGCTTCGCGTGGTGACAAGAAAGGGGGAAGAACTGGAGACGAGGGAGGTTCACGGCTTCAAGTTTGTTCCGTTGATAGGAAAAGAGGGGTGGGGGGATAAGTCGGATTGAGGAAATGTCGAAATCGTGAAATGAAGCGTTCGTCCTTTCTTCAGTATCGCTGGGCACTCTCCACTCCGCATTTTGCCGTTCACGCTCGATGCCTCCTCCACTGGTTCCCGTTATAGTTGGTCCGACCGCTTCGGGTAAAACACCAGTCTCGATCCTTCTTGCCGAGCGGTTAAATGGAGAGATCGTTTCAGCCGATTCGCGGCAGATCTACAAGCGGCTCACGATAGGCACGGCAAAGCCTACAATAGAGGAGCTGTCTCGCGTAAAACATCATTTTGTTGATCTTTTGGAGCCTGACCGGGATTACAGTGCCGGGGAATACGGCAAGGATGCTAGAAGCGTCATAGGGGAGGTTCTTGAGCGGGGGAGAATTCCGATTCTCGTCGGTGGCTCGGGGTTGTACATCAAAGCTGTTGTTGACGGCCTGTTTGAAGGTCCGGGGAAAGATCCTGAGATGCGGGAAATTCTGGAAAGCAGAATGCAGAGAGAAGGAGCGGCAAGCCTTCTCGCGGAGCTGAGAAAGGTTGATCCGATTGCTGCCGCAAAAATGGATTCGACGAAGAAACGAAGGATTCTGCGCGCACTTGAAGTCTATTACATTACCGGTAAGCCGTTGTCTGAGTTCCATGCCGAACAGTCTCAGGATTCCCGATATCGTTTCGTTCTATTTGGTTTGCTCTGGTCGCGTAATGCGTTGTATGATCGGATCAACAGCCGTGTTGAGGGGATGATCGAGAGAGGGTTAAGAGAAGAAGTTGAAGGATTGAGGCGCGACGGTTTTTCGTCGCGGCTCAACGCTCTCAATACCGTCGGCTACAAGGAGACCTTTGAATTCCTTGACGGCATGCGAGGCTGGGTTGAGACTGTGGAGTTGATCAAGCGAAACACACGTCGATTTGCAAAACGGCAGATGACGTGGTTCAGGGCTGACAAAAGGATTCGATGGATCGATATGACGGACACGACCTTGAATGAAGTAGCTGAGTTCATGGAAAAGGAGTGGAGACTGAGTTTTTGATTTGACCAAAATCTTCTTTATCTTTTTGACGAACGGGGCGTGGCGCAGCCTGGCTAGCGCGCTTGGTTCGGGACCAAGAGGTCGCGAGTTCGAATCTCGCCGCCCCGACAAGATAAGGTCCGCTATCTTCATGAAATGATGAAGAGAGGCGGACGTAGTTTTTTAGGGGGGAGCAAACAAAAAAATGCCCCACTTCTCTGAAGTGAAAGGGGGGGAGAAACGGACTTTCATTTTTGGAGTAGCTGCTTATGACCTACTTCTGTTGCAACACAAACACGCCGCTCCAATTTGCGTCTGGGGGATTAAGCTTGTACAATTGCATGCGGTCGATATAGAGCTGGCAGACAGGATCCTCGGGCTTATACTGCATGGCGTGCTCCATATAGGCAATCCCTTCATCCCACTGCCTCTTGTGATAGCATGTAATTCCTTCCCGGTAGCTATCCAGAAAATACTTCATGTTATCAGAAAGTGGTCGATCGGCGGCGGCGATCAGTTCATAAATCCGAACCGGCTCGGTTTTTCCGACCACAATGACTTTGTCGATCTCGCGGGCAACCACCTTTTTCGCAACCTTGAGATAGGTCATTTCACTGATGAGGATATATGTGCCGTACTGCTTGTTGACGCCTTCAAGCCGGCTCGCAAGATTCACGCTATCGCCCATCGCCGTGTAGTTGAATTTCTGATCGGATCCCATATTCCCCACAACGCAGAGTCCGGTGTTTATTCCTACCCTTTGCTTAATTGTTACATCCCCGAATTTCCTCCATCGAGGCGCGAGCGAATCAAGCTTCGCTTGCATTTCCAATGCCGCAAGGCACGCATGAAACGGCGCATCTGGATCCGGCAATGGTGCCCCCCAGAAGGCCATAATGGCATCTCCAATAAACTTATCCACCGATCCCCGATTCCTCATAATGATATTGGTCATTTCCGTCAAATAAACATTCAAAAGTTTTACGAGGTTTTCGGGACCAAGCGTTTCGGAGATCGTTGTGAACCCCTTGACGTCTGAAAAAAGCAGTGTCACTTCGCGCATCTCGCCGCCAAGCTTCATCTTCGTCGGATCATTGATTAACTCCCGCACAACGGCGCGATCAACGTACTTCTCAAACATATTTGTGATCATCCGCTTCTGCTTACCTTCGGTCGCGGCCCTGTAGGCAACGGTTCCCAAGAAGCATGTGAACATCGCAAACACGGGTTCGATAACGTTATACCAGGTATTCCCCTGAGCAAATGCAAAGTAAGCAAACGTAAAGTAGACAACGGTAAGAATCACCAGCGCTATCGTTCCAGTTTTCATTGGCCGGTGGTTGGCCACGAAGGAGATGCCAATGGTAATCAACAGGAGAATAACGAACTGCACCGCACCGGTAGCCGGATAGATGAAGTTGTTCGTCACAATCATGTCATAGACGTTTGCGTGCGCAACGTACCCTGGGGCGCGTTCGGAAAACGGCATGGGATAATAGTCGCCGACGGCTCGTGCCGTGGGCCCGATGATGCACACCTTGTTCTTGAACTGCTCAAAGAACTGCATGTCTTGATCCCGAAAGGCCTGGAGAACATCATAAAACGAGACCGAGGGAAGATTCTCGTAGGGTCCGATGTAATTGATCAGGACATCGCCCTGGTGATCTGTGTCGAACGTAATCGGACCGGCCTTGACGGTCGTTCCGTCCTCCGTCGTTGTGAAGGAAATTTGATTTGGTCTAATCTTGAGGGTGTGGAGGGCGAGGGCAAGACCGAGGGTGGGGTAAAGCCGTCCAGCGTACTCCACAAAGGCGGGAACAGAGCGAATACTCCCATCTGGCGAGGGATGGAGAGTGGCATCACCGACGCCAGTTGAGACATCTGCCAATTCCTTGAACGGAAAGTCATTGATCAAGGGAGCTCGAAAGAAGGAATGCGTCGGAGGTGCAGGAATTCCAAATCTTCCAATGACGTGGTGTGCGGTGCTGTCGACATCTCGTGCGGAGATTGCTTCTCGTGACGTTTGGGCTGGAATAAACGGACCGATAATTTGGAACGTCCCCTGCGTTGCTCGAAGCATCTCCACCATTTTTTGTGCTTCTTCAATCTCTTTCTCCGTCGGCTCAGCCGAGAAGATATCGAGCGCCACGGCTTTAGCTCCTCCGATATCAGGACGGCTCAGCAACGTCATTACCGCTCCAATCTGGTCGCGTGGAATCGGGTAGTTCATCTGCTGGATGGTGTATTCGTCGATCCGAATCATGACAACATCGCCGGCATGGGGACGCTCTCCGCGCACACGCATGAGCGCATCATACCCCTTCTGCTCGATGTTTCTGAAGATGTCGGTCCCGAGCGTATCGAGAAGGAGCGTGGTGTTAAAGAGAATATAGGTGAGAATGACCGTGCCAAGGGCAAAACCCAAGGCGACTCCGGATTTCTTAAGGTCAAGGTTCAGTTTGATGGTAGCCATGGCGACCCAATTCGTGGTGTGAAAATGCTCGAAAAAACCGCCGTAATGTAAGAATGGACTCAGCCAAAAGCAACAGAAGGAGATGGCGAAGCAATTTGAGAAGAATCTGCGCTTGTCAAATCCCTCCCTGCTAAATGCCATGAACGACAGGCTCTTCCAGCATTCATCATGTATTACTGTATCCGTCGATCCGGTCATTCGATTGGCTTCCTTGACATGCATACCCTCTTTTGATATATTGGCTCTACGTTTGGCAGGTCGGTTGTTAAACCATCCACTATAGTTTGCGACAGTTTGCGCAAGAAAGCGCACCGCTTCCTTCGTCTGGTACCCATTTCCACCACAATGGTTTGGCGTTCCTTCGATTCAGTCTTCGGTTGTTGCGTTTGCTCTCCGGTGATCATCCTCACATATTCTTCCGCTGAAAAACGGGTATTTTGTGTAGTTGACGATCAGCGGGGCGGGAGAACCGTTTGCAGTGCACAGTTAACTACTCTCAACATTTCCGGTCAACACTATGCACACTAAAGCCCCATCAAACCTCCCCTTGTTGGTCGCCATTGCAGCTTGTTTGAACTTTGCATTATCCACGGACGCTTCGGCGCAACGGAGAGGAGATACTCTCTCCGTTGGGGACGAGGCCCCAAAATTCTTGCTCCGCGAGGCGATGACGAACGAGCCGACGTATCTGAGCGATTACTGCGGAAAAGTTCTTCGTCAACCGTGGAAAAAGCGAGAGCGGAATGCCGTCGTGATCAGCTTCTGGGCTTCGTGGTGTGAACCCTGTAAGATCGAAATCCCACTCCTCATGCGGATGGCTGAGGAGTTTAAAGACAAACCGGTGAAAATTTTCCTCGTCAACACGAGGGAGACAAAAGACATGACGGAAGATTCCATTCGGGCTGTGATGAAGCGGCGGGGTTACACGCTTCCGTGTCTCCTTGACGTGACGGGGACAGTTGCCGATCGGTACACGGTTCGTGGTCTCCCGATGATTGTTGTCGTCGATAAGTTCGGGGTGGTACGGAAGATCAACCGCGGCTATCATGAGAACTTCCATACCGAAATTGCGGAATTGCTCCGGGAGCTCATTCAGGAAGATGAGGCGGCGGTGAGCAAATGATCTTCGTTCCCACTAATCCCCAAGGACTTTCCATGAACCGCATACTCCTTCTTGCAACTATCCTTACTCTCTTCATTGTCTCATGCACCCCCTCAAAGAAAGCCGCTTCTGGACCTAAGTTCACAGTGGCTGTTCTGGATTTCGAGGCGCGGGCTGGTGTGAAACCGGAAGAGGCGCTGACCATGCGGGATGCCTTCTCCACGTTGCTGCAGCAAACAGGACGGTTTACGGTTGTCGACCGGAGTCAGACCGAGAAAGTTCTCACCGAGCAACAGTTCCAGGCAATGCAATCGGGAGACGTCTCCGCGATGGGGAAGATGCTCGCCGTGAGAAAATTCGTTGCCGGTTCAGTGGGTAAGCTGGGTGAAGACTATATTTTCAATATCAAGATGACCGACGTTGAGACGGCGGGAATCGATTTTGCGATTTCGAAACGCTTCAACGGGGATATCGAAGATGTCGTTGAAGATCTCTTCCCGGAAATGGTGCAAGAGATTCTTAAAGCTGTCGATCAGAAGAAATAAGTAGAGTCAGAGCTTACGGGGAAGCTCTACACCACTCCAAAACCCAGGGAGGCTTTATGGTATTCCGCTTTGCTTCGATGCGCTTCATGCGCATAGTTGTTCCACCGCTCCTTGTTGTTTTTCTTACGACGCCCCTTTGGACACAGACTCGCCAGGCACAACAGCGGCCGCAAAAGCTCAATGTCGCCGTGCTCGATTTCGATGCTCGAGCTGGCATATCCGCTGCAGAAGCGGCTACACTCTCTGACGCCTTTTCCGCCCAATTGGTGGAGACGGGCGAGTTCACGGTCGTGGATCGTAATCGTATCAAAGCTGTGCTGCAGGAACAGGGTTTCCAGCAAACAGAGGCATGCTCTCAGGTCGAGTGCGTCGTAGAAGCCGGTCGTATCTTGAACGTGCAGAGGATGTTTGCCGGAACGATCGGCAAGATCGGTCGGACGTTTAACGTTACGGTGCAGGTCATAGACGTTGAGACGGCTCAGATCAGCATCAGCAAGAGCCGTCAGCATAGCGGTGCCATTGAGGAACTGCTTTCGGATGTCATTCCCGACATTGCGGCGGAGATGTCCAGCGAGCTAACTGGCAAGCGGGTGAGGACGAGCGTCGCGACAACGAGTACCGGTACGAGCTGGCTCTGGTATGCGCTTGGGACAGCTGTGATCGCAGGAGGCGGGGTTGCAGCCTATGTGCTGCTGGCGAAAAAAGAGGATAAGGTTGAGCCATCGGAGCCGCTTCCGTCGCCACCGCCTTTTCCGGGAAACTGAGTATCACTGCAAGTTAAACGAGTTGTTCCTAATCGGAGGCTTCTGCTTATGGGACTTTTCTTACGACTTCTACCACTGTTGATGATTCCGGCCCTCCTCCCCAGCCAGGATATCCTCAATTATCGATTCGTTACGAAAAGCGTTACCTACACACAGGTTAATGGATCGGCAGGTTCCACCGTTCCCGCGCTTTCCGGTGGGGACCTTGATGATGGATTCTACAATACAATCCCAATCGGTTTTACTTTCAAATACCTCGGGGCAAATTACACAACGATTTCGGCAGCTACAAATGGTTGGATAACATTTGGGCAACTCATTAGTGATGCATGGTTGAATAACAATCTAGAAACAGGAGGCATACGGCCGGTTGTCGCGCCGCTTTGGGACGATCTGGGACTTGGAATCGTAGGCGCTGCGTTTTCTTACAAGACTGAAGGGGTGGCTCCCAATCGCGTCTTCACAGCCGAATGGCTAAATGTTGCCTGGAATTTTTCTTCGTCCACGGCTGCAATATCATTTCAGCTAAAATTGTACGAAACTTCCAATGCCATTGAATTCATCTACCGCCAGGAAGCCGGCGCCATTACTTCTGGCTCCGCCTCTATTGGGATCACTGCAACAGGTACAGGTTCTGGCGGCACGTATCTTTCTCTCTCGAATACAAGTACTTCTCCTTCTGTAAGTTCAACGATATCCACGAACACGATAGCGACTAAACCCGCTACAGGTCAAGTCTACCGCTTTGAACCTTCCGAGCCACAAATCACTTCGGTTTCTTCTTTCTCCGGTTCTGCTGGAGCAAGCATTACGATCAATGGCAGCGGATTTGCAACGGCGACAGTGAGTAATGCCGTCTATTTCGGAGGCGTGAAGGCTACCGTTACAAACGCAAGCCTCTCGTCATTGACAGTTACTGTACCCGCAGGAGCCGACTACGGTCCAATACGTGTTACTAACCTGATCACTGGTCTCACAGGGTCCACTGCTCAATTCTTCATGCCAACGTATTCCGGCGGCGGCAACATTACAACTGGTGCTTTTGCAGCAAAGGCCGATTCTATCACAGGCGGCTCACCAGAAGGAGTTGCCGTGGGCGATATCGACGGCGATGGAAAACCAGACGTTGTTGTGGCCAACTTTGGCAGCAACACAGTTTCTGTTTTCCGTAATACGACGGCTTCTGGGTCGTTGACATTTGCATCGAAGGTAGACCTGACAGTTGGCAGTGGTCCGTATGACGTTGCGTTGGGAGACATCGATGGCGACGGGAAACTCGATATTGTGACCGGGAACTACTCGGCAGGCACAATTTCTGTGCTGAGGAACCAGAGCCCTGTGGGCGGCATTTCATTTGCGCCGAAAGTTGACTCCTTAGCGGGGAGTGAACCGTACAGTGTAGCGATCGCTGACTTTAACAGAGACGGTAAGCTCGATATTGTCGCTGCAAACTACAGCACCCTCACTGTCTCCGTATTACGCAATCAGAGTTCTCCAGGATCGATTTCTTTGCAGTCGAGGGTGCCATTCGCAAGTGGGAATGGTCTCTATCCAGTGGCTGTAGGGGATATTGATGGAGATGGGGCGGCGGATATCGTTGTCACCAACCAAAGCGACAACAATGTTTCGGTGCTGAGAAATACGAGTACTCCCAGCACGATTTCCTTTGCCGCAAGGGTAAACTTTGTGACTGGGACGACGCCTGGTGGAATTGGAATAGGTGACCTGGACGCAGACGGAAAACTGGATCTCGTTATTGCTAATCGGAATAGCAATACCATTTCATTGCTCAGGAATACAAGCAGCATCGGTGCTCCGAGCTTCGCGCCAAAGGCTGACTCAACGACTGGTTCATACCCGGCCAGTGTCGCACTTGGTGACATCAATGGGGACGGCAAGTTAGACGTAGTTGTCACCAACGCTTCCTCATACACGCTTTCAGTCTTCCGAAACACCAGCAGTGGTTCCATTTCGCTCTCAAGCAGAGTGGATTTTGCGACGGGCATTTATCCGTGGGGTGTTATTGTAGCAGATCTCACCGAGGATGGGAAACCGGATATTGGAGTTGCCAGCTCAGGTTCAAATCAACTCTCACTCTATCGTAATACGATCTTTGTTCCGTCGACGCTCACCTTTCAGGTTGATGCCCGGCCGGCGATGGCGTGGGGAAGATTCAATCCCATCCGAGGGGATTCTCTCATTGTGCGTGGAGACAAATCTCCGTTAACGTTTTCGACAAACAGCTATGTTCTGACAGATTCACTACCCGCTGATTCGCTCTATACGGTTACTGTTACCTTCGATACATTAGGGTCCTTGAACTTCAAATACGCTATTCGTCACGACGGATTTGATATCTGGGAATTTGACAGTGCGGGGGCTGGAGGTAACCGACTCGCGACCCTGAGCTCGGGGAGTTTCAATCTCGCGCCTGTTTCATTCTCTGGCCTTCCTGGATACCAGAGAAATGTTGGTGAATACCCTCGCAGTACCAATACCGTGGCATTGATTCGGTTGAATGAAAATCTCTCGAATGAGCAATATCATGTTGCCAACAGCGGACAGATCATGTTTGATTATAGTGGGAGAGGCAATCACGGGTATTTGCGAGGAACAACGCTTCAGCCAGGGAGATTCGGCAACTCCCGAGGATTCGCCGGCCCGTCGGATTACGTTGAGGTGTTACACCATCCATCGCTGAACGTGGGGACAGGTGATTTTACCGTAGAATCGTGGGTCAAGTTTACAAATACGAATGACCAGCGGATTGTCCATAAGCTTGCCGGTGCAGTGGGATACAGCCTATGGCTTACCAACGGAACAGCAAGAGCGTTCATCTATGATGGAACTAATACAGCAAATATTCAGGGGACCAGATTGATCAATGATAATCGTTGGCACCATGTTGCTGCTGTGAGAGAAGGGACATTGCTGAAACTCTATGTTGACGGAATCCCCGACGGTGCAACATCCGCATCTGCGGTTGGGTCTCTTAGCAATAGCGATCCATTGATTCTTGGACACACCATCACCCCCGGCTTCTCGGGTCAACTTGATGAAGTTCGGATTTCCAACATCGCTCGTCAGCCAAACGAGTTCAATCTCCAGCTTCCGCCGCGCAACCTTGCGGCCACGCCGGGAAGTGGCTCCATAAGCTTAAACTGGCAGAATGGCGGAGGCGCCGTTGGACTCTTGCGCTATCGAATTTACCGCGGCTTGGACTCGACAAGCATGTCGCAGGTCGACTCGACGACGCTCACCAGCTATACCAATACCGGTCTTACTGCGGGGACGCGGTATTTCTATCGAGTGACAGCGGTTGATTCGACGGGATTTGAGAGCATCAAGAGCTTCGCGACGAGCGCACAACCTGTTGCTTTCATCGGGGAAATTGAACCTAACAGCACGGCAGGTCAAGCAAACCGGATTGCCTACGGAGATTCTGTGACAGCGTCGATTCAACCATCGGGAGATGTAGACTACTTCAAATTCACGGGTGCAGCTGGCGACACCATCGAATTTGCACTGCGCAATAGGGGGACGTCGGATTTGAGCGGGTTTGTCGAATTGTACGATAGTGCATCTGGCAGTTATCGATGGGGCGAGTATTCCTTCCCCGGTGCAACAAAAAGATACTTTGTCTATCCCATAACGCAGAATGGTACCTACTACCTTCGTTATTCATCGTTCTATAACTCTCCAACGTCATTCCCAAATTCCCTTCAAAGGGAATTGCAGCGTCTGGGAGAACAGCAAACAGGTTTTAGTTCTGAGTCCGCTGCCTCACCTGACACCGGTGCGTATGGATTCACATTGAGAAGATTTGTTGCTGGTCGACCGGTGGTTCATGACTACGTGTATTACGGTCTGCTGTTTTGGAACTCAATCACATTGGTTAGCTATGTCAATCCGCGCGGCCAACCAACGAATGTCACCTTCCATTACGGGCCTACGCCATCGTTAGGGCTATCTGCTGCAGCTCCCGGCCCCGTAAGTAACATCTATACCACCCGCGTCGAAAGTAATCCTATAACAGGTTTGACCCCAAGTACTACGTATCACATGCGTGCGTCGGCGTCAAATGCCAGTGGTTCAGATACTTCTGCTGCTACGGCGAGTATTACAACCCCTCCTTCTCCCGAAGGATGGGTGCAGAAGACTGTTCCTTTGCCCGGTTATCTGTTTGGAGTGTCGTTTGCGACATCCCAAACTGGAATGACGGTTGGGGAAAATGGACGAGTATTCCATACGACTGACGGGGGAAATACCTGGACTTCCCGCCCTGCTCCAACCTCGGATTGGCTCTGGGGCGTCTGGATGATTGACCAGAATACGGCGGTCATTGTGGGGGATTATGGAGTCATCTACCGAACGACCAATGCCGGAATCAGCTGGTCAATGGTGACAAATCCGACAACGGCAACTCTGTGGAAGGTAAAGTTCGTGAATGCCAACCTTGGCTTGGCGGTCGGCGATAATGGCGTTATCCTCAGGACGTTAGATGGCGGGTTGTCCTGGAGCCAAGTCACGACCGGGACAGGACAAGATCTCCGGGGAATTCATTTTGTTGATGCAAATACGGCATATGTTGTTGGGTCGGGTGGAACTTTGTTGAGAACAGTGGATGGCGGAGCAAGCTGGACATCAGTGCCAACCGGTATTACGTACGGTCTGTATGCGGTGTGGTTTAAGGATGCGAATACGGGATTCGTGACAGGACAACTTTCCGATATTCGGCGAACAACCGATGGCGGTGTTAGTTGGACGAGCGTTGCGACCGGTGCACCCGACTATTTGCTGGATGTCGCTTTTGCTGACCCGACCACGGGACTTGTCGTGGGTGGCAGTGGAACAATCGTCCGGACGAATGATGGAGGGACTACTTGGTTCCTCGAACAGAGTGGCACGTACAACTGGCTGCGCAGCGTGGACGCTAAGAATCCCACCTGGCTTGCTGTGGGTGACTGGGGTGCAATGGTGAGGAAGCAGGGACCTTCTCCTGAAGTCGAACCCAACAATACATCATCGGGAGCGCAACCCATTACCTATGGAGATGAAGTCGACGGAGTTATAGACCCTAACAACGATATCGACTACTTCCAGTTCACGGCAGCGGCCAATGATACAGTCGAAATCTATGTAAAGAATAGAGCAGGGTCAGACCTCGACGGTCTGGTGGAACTCTATGATGCGGGGGGGACGCAACTTAAAGCTAACGACGATTTCCACTACGATGGATTCGAGAACAACGACTCGCGCATCGTGTATGCTTTTGCCCAGCCGGGAACTTACTATATCCGCTTCCGGTGGTGGGCTACGGGTGGAACATTCCCCAACCGGAGCGATGAGGGATCTTCACCGAAATCCGTTCGCTCCCTCCAGTCTGCAAATTTGAGAGTCGCTGATCCTTTCTGGACGTACAGACTCTCGCTCAAAAAAGTAGGAGTTCAACGTCCCGCTGTTACAACTCACGATCCCGACATTTATGTAAGAAGCCTGATGTCGAACTTCGCTTTGGTTTCAGGTTTTGTCTATCCTAACGGAAGCCCTACGACCGTAACGCTTCGATGGGGAAGCTCACCGACGAGTCTATCGAATACCGCATCGATCCTGCAAGGAACGGTGACGGGATTGGATATCAACTACGTCACGGCGCCAATGACGGGTCTTACGCCGTTAACAACCTACTATTATCGTCTCGTGGCTTCGAACGCCCTTGGCACAACAGAAGGTGAAATTCGATCTATCACCACACCCCCTCCCCCGGAAGGCTGGGCGCCACGCATAGGGAACACCTTCGAACTCCTCTATGATGTCAACTTCCCCGACGCGAACACGGGCTACGCAGTCGGCAGAAATGGGACGATAGTCAAGTCAACAAACGGTGGAGTGAATTGGACGAACATTAGTAGCGGAAACGGCTTGTCGAATTCCCTGTTCGGCGTGTGGTTCACCAATCCATCTACCGGTTGGATTTCAGGAGCCGGAGGGTTGATCCGGCGAACGGATGATGGTGGATCCCTGTGGACGACTCAACCGACGCCGGTAACGGATGCACTTCGAGCAATTAAGTTCACCGATGGGAACAACGGACTCGCTGTGGGGGGTAACGGCGTGATTCTGAGAACGACAAACGGCGGACAGACCTGGTCCCAAGTGAGTTCATCGACAACCAATTTCCTCTTTGATGTTGCTTATGCTGGTCCACAGATTGCAGTGGCTGTTGGAAATAGCGGAACTATTGTGAGAACGACGAATGGTGGTTTAACGTGGGCCTTAGTCACGAGCAATACTACCAATCAGCTCAGGCGAGTTACCTTTGTTGGCCCGAACACGGGGTATGCCGTTGGTACTTTCAGCACAATCCTCAAGACAACCGATGCTGGACAAACGTGGACAAACCAGTCCCTCGCCGATACCACATTTGCCCTGCTGGGAGTAGAGTTTGCCGACACTGCAAGAGGATTTGTTGTCGGAATCTCCGGATTGATCATTGAAACGAAAAATGGTGGAGCGAACTGGAACGTGATGTCGAGTGGAACGGATAACCTTCTTTATTCCGTGACTTTGGCGGGGGCTTCCACCGGAGTTATCGTGGGAGATTTTGGAACAATCCTCCGGGCGGAGGCGCAAGCTCCAGTGGCGCCAAGCAATCTCGTTGCCACCGTTATTTCCTCGACGCAAATCGAGCTTACGTGGACCGACAATTCGTCAACAGAAGAGTCATTCAGAGTCGAACGGAAGACCGGTGCAGGCGGAACATACGCGGAAGTGGCGCAACTGGCTCCGAACACGACTCGCTATTTAGATGGCGGATTGACCACAGGTACTGAGTACTTCTATCGTGTCAAGGCCGTCAACGTTTCCGGTTCGTCTCTCTCGAATGAAGTCAACGCAACGCCCGTATCATTGACGATTGCCCCACCGACCAATCTTGTTGCCACCGTGGTGTCCGATACGCGAATTGACTTGTCGTGGGTGGACAATTCCGATAATGAAACCGGCTTCGAGGTTCAGCGAAAGACTGCCTCAACATCGTTTACCACCATCACGACCGTTGGCGCAGGTATTACCACGTACTCGAACACGGGGTTAACGACAGGGACGGAATACACGTACCGCGTCCGCGCCGTGAATGCGACTGTGCAGTCACCATACTCCAACGAGGCAAGTGCAACGCCGACAGCGTTAGCTGTTCAACCGCCGACGAATCTGGTCGTCACGCCAATCTCAGCCACACAGATGACGTTGACGTGGACGGATAACGCCATAAATGAAAACGGCTATCAAATTGAGAGGCGTCAAGGAATTACCGGCAATTATGAGGCTCTCCCAACACTTCCACCCGCGAATACAACGAGCTATACGGATGGGGGACTCAGCCCTGGCACAACCTACTTTTATAGAGTAAGAGCGTTTAGTCTTACGCTGGGTAACTCTCCTTATTCGAACGAGGCGTTTGGGACAACGTTGACGTCTCCAGCGGCGCCGACGTCGATGGCAATTGCTCCGTCCGGATGGACAAACAATCCGTCGTTTACCATCACATGGACGAATCCGTCTCACTTCACTGGCATAACGAAGGCATGGTACACCGTGAACAGCGTTCCCTCCCAAACGAATCAGGGAACGAGCGTAAACATTACCACGCCGCAAATCACTGTTCAGGTAACGACGCCGGGGAGTAACACGATCTACGTTTACTTGGAAGATGCTTCAACAAACAAGAATCCAAACGCTTACGCGTCCGTGACGGCGCTCTATGACAATGATGCCCCCGTTGTTACTCACGATCCAAACTCTGTCGGTAGCGTCACAGTTCAAAACGGGACGGTAACATCAGCGTTGCCAAACATCTCTGCCAGCGCAAGCCAGAACCGTACAGATCTCTCCCCGTTCGGATCGCTTACTCTGCAGTATAAGAAGACGCAAGATGGTGGCTGGACTTCGATGGCCTACACTGGGACGAACGGATCATTGCAAATTCCAGCATCTGCGTTTACCACAAGCGGCCAGGCGAATGGCGTGGATTATCAGATCATTGCAACCGACCAGGCGGGGAATGTCGGTAAGTCCGGTCCGTACTCGATTAGAGTGACAACGACACCGACGCCGGTTCCCACGGCAGATATGCCGCCACCGGCGCAAAGCTTACCATCGGAGCGGTTTGTTGAGGCATACAGAATCTTCTCTGTGCCGTATGACTTAACCGATAAGAAACCGTCCTCCTTCGTTCCGCAGGGACTTGGTCCGCACAACAAGGAGAGCATCAACTACTACAATTGGAGAATGGTACGAATCATTAACGGAGGGACCGCGGAAGAGTATGAGACATTTAAAGACCAAAATGTTGTTACTCCCGGAAGTGCATTCTTCCTTATTATTCGAGAGTCAGGGAAGACAATTACGCCCGGACCCGGAGACCTCGTGAAGGCACAACAGATGGCTCAACAGGGGATCGCTGTCGCGGCGGGCTGGAATTTGATCGGAAATCCTTTCCTCTTCGATTTTCCGGTCGATAGTTTGACACTCAGCGCCGGAACCATTCAAACACGAGCGTATTATTCGGGAACAGGCTCGACGGGTGGATGGGAGGTCAATACCGGCAACGCCAATACGATCAAACCATGGAAAGGTGTTGCGTTGCGGGTTAGCCAGTCGGCGACGCTGAAGTTCAAGGCGATTCCCGGACTCGGAACCTCGATCGAGGCAGATCCACCGTCGCCACCTCTGGCGATCGAAGAAGCGGTAGGTACGTCTCAAGGTTCGTGGATGCTGAAGTTTGGGGCTTTTAGAACCGACAATCCGATGCGTGATTCCGAGAATTACATTGGCATGACGAGTGGGGCGGAAGAAGGGATCGATCGGTTCGACTGGTATCAACCGCCACTGGTCGGCCTTAAGAACGTCGCTCTCTTCTTCAGGAATTCGGATAATGACCTCATGCGTGATATTCGCCCCATTTCGAGTGATGGTGGCGTGTGGGAGATGAGAGTGAAAACAGGGGATTCCGGTGCGCGCGTGAAGTTGAATGTCACTGGCGTTGAGACAATTGCTAATCCCGATCATTATGTCTATTTGGTTGACCTTGACCAGAAGATGGCTCACAATCTCCGCGAGACCTCATCGCTGGAAATTTCTACGAACAATGGAATCCGTAACTTCCGCGTGATCGTTGGGACGAAGAGCTTCGTAAAGGAGCAGAGCGGCGGAGTAGAGATTATCCCAAGTTCCATGAGGCTCTTTGCAAATTATCCGAATCCCTTCAATCCGGAAACAATCATTCGATATACGATTCCCGATGGCCTCTCGTCCTATCGAGTGTCGTTGAGGATTTACAATATTATCGGTCAGGAGGTCATGCATTTGGTTGACAAAGAGCAGCCGGCTGGCTATTATGAAGTGAAGTTCGACGGCCGCGCCCTCACATCTGGCACCTATTTCTATCGAATTACGGTAACGTCTGAGTCAGGGGAAGCATATACGGATGTCAAGAAGATGCTCCTTTTGAAATAACGATTATTCTGTTGAACCTTAATGGTGGAGAAAAGCACTATGAGAAGATTTCTGAATCGTATGATGTTGCCGCTTCTCACGCTGTGCAGCCTTGCTGGTGCGCAGGAGCGGCAGTCGTGGCCGAGGATCATGGTGGTGATCGATGAGTCGCTTGATGGACAGCCGGTTGCCACGAGCACGGTGGCTACGAAGATTGAGGAGTATTTCCTCGAGAAGGGATTCCGGCTCGTTGACAAAGCCCAGTTCGCGGCGGTGACGGCGCGGGATATTGCCCTTGCAGAGGGTAATCCCGCCCGTGCAAAGGAAATCGGCCAGCGCTACGGGGCAGAGTTGATCATCGTCGGCAAGTCGGAAGGAGCAATGGAGAGTGAAAAAGAATTCTACGGGGTTAAGAATATCGAGTACGCCGCAAAGGGGAACGCAAAGGTGATCATTACCGATACCGGTGAGATGATCGCGGTGGCGAACAAGACGGCGAAGAAGTCCGCCCAAGGCAAAGGTGCGGCTGCGAGTCTCACGATGGCCAACCTTGCGGAATCAATGGCAAAAGACTTACATTTCCGGACGCTTGTCCGGTTGAAAGAGGAGTCTACAGGTCCACGAATTCTCACCATCGCTTTGTTGGGAATCGATGCGCAGATGCTTGCGCAGCTTGAGAAATCGCTGCCTGCAGACATCCCGATCATGAAAAACCTCAAACTCCGATTTATGGAGAAGGATGGAGCCGTTTACGAAGCCAGCGTGAACGGGACGTTAGATGATCTGAGAAACGAATTGACCAGCAAGCGTCCCGACCTTGTCGTGATTGGAGTGACCGGAACGCGTATCGACGTCAGCACGAAAGAGAGGGCTGAGGCTGCCAAAGGAAGCTCGGTCATTACCAGTCCGTTGGAGATTACAGACTTCAAGCTCGAAAATGTCTTCCCCTCGCAGGTGAATTACTATGCCTACAATCCCTTCGCGCAGATCGAAGTGGAGAATGGAGCGCAGAGGGAAATCCGAAATGTGAAGGTGTCGATTTTCATTCCGGAATTCATGTCGCTTCCCTCGGAAGAAATCGTTCCGAAGATTGATGCAGGTGCCAAGCAGAGCTTCAAGCTCGCCGCAACGCTCGATGCAAAGAAGCTCTATGGCTTGAATGCCAACGCAACGGCGCAGGCCAAGGTTGAGCTCAGCTATGTGCACGGTAATCAGCCGCAGACCCGCAGCCTTGTCAAACCGGTGACGATTTATAGCAGAAATACTATTAGCTGGCGCAGGGGCGAGTCGATTGGCGCGTTTATCACGGATACCGATGATGCCGTTGCCTCCTTTGCCCGCTATGTCATCGGGAGCATCGGCGGCAGCGAGGCATTGAAGTCGCCGCTTCCGCGAAATGTTCTGAACGCTATGGCTGTGTGGAATGGGATTCGTGCGCACGGAATAGCGTATGTTTCCGATCCATGGAAGTCCGTTGAAGGTGATATCCTCGACGTCATCCAGTATCCCCGTGAGACGCTTATGTCCAAGACAGGAGATTGCGATGATTCATCTGTCCTCCTGTCAGCATGTCTCGAGAACATCGGCATTCAGACGATTCTCATCGGCACAAGCGATCATATTTTCATCATGTTCGATACCGGATTGAATCCGAAAAATGCCTATCAACTGAGCCTGAATGAGAAGGACTACATCATTCATGACGGCAAGGTGTGGATGCCGCTTGAGACCACAATGATCACGCAGCCGTTCATGAAGGCATGGAAGACCGGTGCAGCTGAGTATTACAAGAACGTCGAAGGTGGCGGACAGATAGAGCTGATCGATACACGCAAGGCAAAGCAGGCATTCCCACCCGCGAATCTGCCGATGGCTGCGCGACCGCTTACACCGCCACCGGCGGAAAAAGTGATGATGCTCGCATCTCAGGACCTGACGGAGTACGAGTCAGAAAAGGGTCAGAGTCTTGCTTCGCTGACGGGACAAGCCCCGACAGCACAAGACCCGGTGCAGAAGAACAAATCGGCCGTCCTTCAGGCGAAGAGTGGCGCCTATGATGCGGCGATTCTGACATTGAACGGTGTAAATACCGCAGCTGCGAACAACACACTTGGCAACATTTATCTCTTAAAGAATGAACTCCTCGTGGCACAAGAGTATTACCAGAAAAGCTTGCAGTTGGATTCAACCGACGGTGGTGTCTATCTGAATTTTGGTTTGGCCCGGTACCTTGCCGGTTCGGAGCAAGATGCTGTCGAGGCCTTCCAGGTTGCAATCTCTCGCTTCGAGACGCCGGAGAAGGCGTATGAGGTGCTCGGTCTGGAGAAGATGAAGGAGACGCTTGGAATGCGTGCGGCAGAGGTTTCCGAGCGACGAGTGGCGAAGGGTGATATTTTCGATCTGTTGAATCGTTCCATCGCCAGCATTCCAGAGAAAGGGAAGACTACGGCGCAGGCGACAAGAGTTCGACAGAAGTACAAGGATCAGGAAAACCGGTTTGTGTTTGGAGGCCGCCGCGGAGCAGATCCGACCCAGATCTCCAGCGTAAAAGAATTTTTGTATTGGAAAGAATAACGTGGTGGTACGACACGGCTCCTCCCATGTCCACTTGCGGACAGCCAGGGAAGGTTGTCCTACGGACTGTTTGCCCAGAGTGAGAACACACATTCCAAGCGAAAAGGTCTGAACTCAATCCCCCTTTTTTCATGGTTCTGGAAAAAGGGGGATTTGAATTTCCGAAGGAGCAGGAAGGCACTATCCGGTGACACGTAGCACAGTTGATCACGAACAAAGGCTCATAATGCTTGTATTGTGATTGTGTTTTAGAGGCTCATTGCCCCAAGACAAACCGCCGAGAACCCACAACCAGATTGGTGGCCGAATGAACGGTCTGCGGTTTTCTCCGACTTTTCTGCTTCTACTCCTCTTCTTACAAACCACGCTTCATCATTCCTCCGTTGCGCAATCCGTGTACGGGGAGTATCAACCCGATGTCAACACTCTCTTGTTGATGCATTTCCATGAAGTGTCTGGTGACACGGTTCATGATGCAAGCGCCAACGCTTTTGTCGGCACGGCAAATGGGACCACCGTCGTTAGCGGTCGCTTCGGGAATGCGCGCAGCTTCAACGGCTCGTCGGATGTCATCAACACAAACTACAACGGCAATTTTGGCACGGGGCCGTTTACGGTAGAGTTCTGGGTCAATCTCAACGCGCTTTCTTCCCCCCACCAAAACATTATCGGCAATAGATTTCCGCAGGATGCCAGCACGTGGTGGATTGGGGTTTACAACGACGGGAGGATCAATGTGGATGGAGGAAACGGCGGAATTGTCTCAGCTCCCGGCCACATAGTGGCAAATCGCTGGTATCACATTGCCGTGACTCGCGATGCGGGGAATACTCTGAGGGTTTATAAGAATGGGATTCTGGTCGCTTCCGGAACACAGTCAGGGAATTACAACGGCGGAACAAACACCTCAATCGGGGCTATTTATAACGGTGGTGAGCATGTTAACGGAGTGATTGATGAAGTCCGTATTTCCAATGTCCCACGTTCGCCTTCGGAGTTTAATCTTCAGCTGCCGCCCAAGAACTTCAGCGCATCAGTGAATGGTCAGACGGTAACGCTGACATGGCAGAATGGAGGAGGCAGTGTCTCATTGATGCGATACCGGGTCTATCGGGGCTCAAATGCCGGCAGTATGACTCTCATAGATTCGACTTCTTCAACATCCTATCAGGATTCAGGTCGGAGTCCCGGATCCTCCTATACTTATCGTGTTTCGGCAGTCGATTCGACCGGATTCGAGGGGGAAATGAGTGCTGCTGTCAGTGTGACAATCTTTGGTAACACCTTCCATGTGTCTACCAATGGGAATGATGCAAACAATGGTTCGGTCTCCTCTCCATGGAGAAATATCCAGACTGCCCTCAATCGCGCAAACGTCGGCGATGTTATTAAAATTGCCGCAGGAACCTACGCTGAAAACCTGATCACGAAGAGTAAAGTTTTCCTCTACGGTGGTTTCACATCAGCTTTCGAGTCGCAAGGAGCGCGTGATCTCTTTAGGAACAGAACTATTCTTCGACCATTGACGGGGACAATTATTGTCGACTCGACAAGCAGCGTTATTGATGGATTTGTGTTGGATGGGAGTGGTGGTGCCACAAGCGGAATCCGCGTTCGCCGCGGTCATTCAGTTATCTCTCACAATTTGATTCATGGTTTTACGTCGAGCTTCGGACCTGGCATTGAGGTTGACACCTCCGGCGCCGCCGCTATTAAGAACAACACGCTTGCAAATAATCGCCTGAGCGGGGGAGGCGTCATTTTCTATGCTACGTATATTGAAGGAAACTCAGGGGGAGGGGGAGTATTCGAGAACAATATCCTCTTTAATAACGATGTCGGCATTTACATATCAGCCAGCGGCGTGCAAGAAAACTTCAACTGTTCGTTCGGTCACACCTACCGGAACTATGACGGCGGAGCAAGTCCGGGTCCCAATGATATCCAGGCGAATCCCCGCTTTGTCAATCAGCTTGCTGCCGACTATCGGCTGAAATCTTCTTCCCCGTGTGTTGATGCCGGCAATCCTGCCGACCCTGTCGGTGCCGAGCCGGAACCGAACGGAGGAAGGATTAATATGGGAGTATACGGGGGAACATTGAATGCGACATCGGCAACAGCGAATACAAGCTCGTATGTCTCGACTGCGGGAAGCGATACAAACCCGGGTACTCTCGCCTCACCGTTCAAGACAATTCAGCATGCATTGAACAATGCAATCGGTGACACGATCCGGGTAGCCAGTGGGACATATGCCGAGGGATTACTTACATCGTCGCGGACAGTGCTTCTTGGGGGATACAATTCAACATTCTCATCGAGAGATATTTTTGCCAACAAGACGATCATTCTCGGCGTTAGTTCGGTGATGCTCGAAGATGCTCAGGCCTCAACGATTGATGGATTTATCTTCGACGGAAGGGGAATCCCTACCGATGCCGGCATTAAGGCAGGGCCGGGATCCGTTGTCACTCATAATGTCATTCGCCGGGTCAGCGCATCGAGTGCAAACGGAATCGAGACAACCGGCGGCGCGCAAATTCTCAATAACACGATTGTTCGATGTGTTCGTGGTATTGAAATAAGTTCGGGGACGGGTAGTCCTCTCATTAAGAATAATATCATCGCTTACAATTCCTTTGGCATCGTTCATAACGCCTCTGGCCTTTCGCAAAGTGTTCGCCCCTATAATGATGTGTTTTCAAATTCGATTTCCTACGCGGGGTTCAATACCAGTCCCGGTCAAGGCGACATATCGCTAAATCCATTATTCAATGACACATCAACCGCCGTCCTTGATTACCGATTTCCCGATACTTCCCCCTGTGTTAACGCCGGTGATCCTTTGGATCCTGTAGGTGAGGAACCGTTTGAAGTGAACGGAAGGATCGATATGGGAGCGTATGGCGGAACGAAGCACGGACATCGGGGTCCGGAGCCAGTTCTGCCTGGAGAGTATCGAACGGATGTTAATACGGTCCTCCTTCTTCATATGAATGAACCAAGTGGGACCATCGTCGGGGATGTCACACCGAACCAGAACCACGGTACGGCGCAGGGAACAACCATCTCCGACGGCAAATTCGGCAAATCCAGAAGCTTCAGCACAACAAATGAACGAATTACGGTGCCTCATTCGGCCTCCTTGAATTTCGGCACGGGATCATATACGCTCGAGGCATGGATCAACACTCTGAACCACACCAACATCGGGGGTCATCCTCACCACAAGCGTGGTACCGGGGGGATAGGGTGGTTCACAGCGCTGACTACCGCTGGGGAGGTCGCCCTGGCTGTAAACAACGATCCGAATCCTTCAGGAGCTGTCGGAGTCCGAAAAATCAATGATGGGAAATGGCATCATATTGCTGCCGTGATAACCCAGACCACGCTGTCCATTTACATCGATGGAGTCCTGGATGCGACGGCAGCTGTGAATACGCAGGGAAGCTCCGACAACGATGGCGAATTGCTCCTTGGCTGGCAAGGTGGTAACCCTAATCCGTTCAAAGGTTTGATTGACGAAGTCCGTATCTCGAACATTGCCCGCTCTCCCAACGAATTCAACCTCCAGCTTCCGCCAAAGAACCTTACCGCGAGTACCTCTGGCGGCACGATCAATCTCTCCTGGCAGAACGGGGGCGGTGGGGTGCCGTTGATGCGGTATCGAATCTATCAGGGCACCGATTCCACGAATCTCTCAAAGATCGACTCTACAACCGCTACGTCACGCTCCGTTACGAATCTAACGCCAGGAACGCGTCACTTCTTCCGCGTAACGTCTGTGGACTCGACCGGTTTCGAAAGTGTGTGGAGCTTTGCAGCGCACGATTCTCTTAGCTCAGATGTTGCCGCCCCGGCTTCGCCGCTGAGTCCGGCTATATCACCATCCGGCTGGACCAACACGGACCGCTTTACAATCTCGTGGACAAACCCCACCGACGAATCGGGAATCGCGAAAGTATGGTATCGAGTCAATAGCGCTCCTTCGACACTCAATCCTGGTACATCCATCAATCTTTTGGGTGCGACTTCGTTTCAGATTACCGTCGGTGCCCCGGGAACACACACGATCTACTTCTATCTTGAAGATGGCATCGGCAACAAGAATCCGTCGAGTTACGTAACAGTTACCGCTCAGTTCGACAATATTAAGCCGACCGTTTCTCATGACACGACAGGTGTACTCTCGGTAACCGTCCAGAGTGGCCAGGTTATTGGAACGCTTCCTTCAATCACGGCAACGGCAAGTCGTGGCGATTCATATTCTCCACTCTCTTCCATGCAACTCCAGTGGCGAAAATCGAACGAAGTGGGTTTCCCCCGATCGCAGAGTTTCCCCGGCTTCACGAACAGCTCGATTCAGTTCAATGCTCAACAGTTTGTAACTGCGGGAAAAGCCAATGGAGTCGATTACCGCATTGTCGTGATGGATGCTGCAGGGAATGTGACGATGACGCCAACCTACTCAATTTCAGTTGTCGTCAACGATCCGACAGTATCGCCATTCAATGCTCCGGCAGCATCATCACTACCGGTATCGGAAATCGTCAAAGCGTATCGTATCTTTTCTGTGCCATATGATCTCAATGACAAGCGGCCAAGCAGTTTTCTGCCTCAAAGTCTGGGAGACCATGCCGAGAACGGAGTTCCGTATGTCCGTTGGCGGTTCGTTCGCGTACTGACGGATGGCTCCTTGCAGGACTATGAGCAGTTCAAAGACCTTGGTGTCGTCGAACCGGGTAAGGCATTCTTCCTCATTGTTCGCAAACCGGCAACTATTGTCGTGGGTGCGGGGAAGATTGTCAAATCACAAGTCATGAATGACGTCGGAATCTCTGTCAACGCTGGATGGAATTTGATTGGGAACCCGTTGCTCACCAATCTTCATGCAGATAGTCTTACAGTAACATCGGGTACAATCCAGACACGCGCCTATTTTGATGGAGCTGGCACTTCAGGAGGTTGGGTTGTTAACAGTGGCAAGGCGGATACGCTACGATCGTGGGAGGGACTTGCCGTCAGGTTCAGCCAGAACACGACGTTGCGATTCAAATCGATTGGTGTTCAACCCGGCGTAGAGGAGGAACGTGGGATGCCATTGACGGTTGAATCTGCTGTTTTCGACCCAATGGCAAAGAACAAAGGCGCATGGAGCCTGAAGCTCTCTGCATTCCGTCAGGATAACGGCATGAAGGATGAGGGGAATCTGATCGGAATGATCAGACCGGCTAAGAGGGGGTGGGATGCGAACGATTGGTATCACCCGCCTCTCGTTGGTGAGAAGAACGTCGCCCTTTATTTGATGAATGAGGACGGAGCGCTGATGCGGGATCTACGCCCGGTGAATGAAGAGGGGGAAAGCTGGGATTTCAACGTTGTGACGGGAGATGCCGGGTCCCGTATCACCCTGCGGATAAACGGGCCCGTTGGTGACCTCCCTCTAACGTTCCGTAAATATCTCATCGACCTCGACGAGAAGATGGCTTACGATGTCGATCAGCGGGAATCGGTGGAGATGACGACGAAAAAAGAAGGGCGATGGTTCAGGTTGGTGGTTGGGACATCGGAGTACGTTCAAAAGAACAGCCGCGGCGTTGAGCTTGTCCCATCGACAGCGCGGATCTTCCAGAATTACCCCAATCCCTTCAATCCTGAAACGATAATCCGCTACACTGTTCCAGAAGGTGCATCTCAATATCGCGTGAGTTTGAAGATCTTCAACCTCCTTGGTCAGGAAATTGCCTCACTCGTCGAGGAGGAGCAACTGGCTGGATACTATGAAGCCAAATTCCATGCCGGCCGCTTTGCGTCCGGTCCGTACTTCTATCGACTGACCATTTCAGACGGAGACCGCTCGATCTTTTCTGACGTGAAGCGAATGCTTCTTGTGAAGTAAGCATAAACCCCACCTTCGCTCAAATTCGTCGCAGCTGACCTTGCTAAGCCGCGTTGTGGGCAGGATTCGAAATCTGCTCGGCTGGTGACTTTTCTCCTCAAACGCAGGCCGGTGATCCGCTTCTCCTTCATCCTTCGTTGCGACTCTCGGCATTTTTGTCTACTTTGAAGTCGGCTCACCTTTATGTCTTCCAATATCATTGCCATTGTTGGCCGTCCAAACGTCGGCAAATCGACGTTGTTTAATCGCCTTATCGGAGCACGGGAGGCGATTGTCGATGACATGCCGGGCGTTACGCGTGATCGCCGGTACGGTCAAGCAGAATGGGCGGGCAAAACCTTCACCATCATCGATACAGGCGGATTTGTCCCTCATTCGAAGGACGTCTTCGAGCGGGCGATTCGCGAACAAGCCGAAATTGCCATTGAAGAGGCTGATTCGGTTCTGTTTGTGGTTGATGCCATCGAGGGACTCTCGGTTTTAGACAAAGAGATCGCGCAAATTCTCCGGACGTCAAAGAAGCCGGTACATCTCGTTGTCAACAAGATCGATTCGGCCAAGCGGGAGCTTGAGAAGGCCGGATTTT
This sequence comes from Bacteroidota bacterium, assembly GCA_035559595.1. Taxonomy (GTDB): domain Bacteria; phylum Bacteroidota; class Ignavibacteria; order UBA10030; family UBA10030; genus DATMBF01. Next base: position 180,702 of record DATMBF010000005.1, read on the forward strand.
ACGAGTTAGGACTTGGTGAGCCGTTGCCGATTTCAGCCATTGCAGGCAGGCAGATTGGGGATATGCTTGATGTCGTCACGAAAAACTTCTCGGCGAACGGCACAATTCCAGAACAGAGTGAGCGTTTACGGATTGCCTTCGTGGGAAAGCCGAATGTCGGGAAGTCGTCGTTGGTGAATGCACTCCTTGGCAAGAAACGCTCCGTGGTTACCGACATTCCGGGAACAACCCGCGACCCTATCGATTCGATTCTTCGCTATCAGGGGGAAGAGATCGTGATCATTGACACGGCGGGGCTGAAAAAGAAGCGCCAGATTCGCGCAAGCTTGGATTTCTACAGCGCCCTGCGGACACTACGGAGTCTCGAGCGGAGTGACGTTGCGGTGATCCTCTTCGATGCAAATCGAGGAATCGACAAACAGGATCTTCACATTGTCGATGCCGCAATGGAGAGGAAACGTGCCTCACTTATTGCCGTTAACAAGTGGGATCTGGTTGAAAAAGATTCTAAAACCGCTATGGGATTCGAAGCTGCCATAAGAAAACGTCTGGGGATGTTCGACTTTTTGCCGATTGTCTTCATCTCGGCCCTTACTCGTCAACGCATTTTTAAGGTCATTGATCTGGCAAAAGAGGTGAATGCATCTCAGGACGTGCGGATCGAGACGAATCGACTCAACGAAATCCTTCTCCCGGAAATCGAACGCTATCCACCGTCATCTCCCAGTCCGAAGGAGATCAAGATCAAATACGTCACACAATTAAAGACCCATCCTCCGCTTTTTGCGTTCTTTGCCAACGAGCCGTCGCTGGTTCAAGAGTCGTATAAACGATTTCTTTCCAACAAGTTACGAGAGCACTTCGGTTTCCAGGGCGTTCCCCTCGGTGTCGTTTTCAAGAAGAAATGAAGAATAGGATTCTGGTCATAGGCGGACTTGCCGCGGGGCCGACCGCTGCGGCAAAGGCGAAACGGACAAATCCGAACGCCGAGGTTATGTTGTTCGAGCAGGGGGAGTTCATTTCGTATGGAATTTGTGAAATCCCGTATTATGTCAGCGGCGTGATTTCGGATGAGCGTAACCTGCAGGTCTATACACCGCAGCGGCTGGAAAAGGAGAAGGGAGTGAAAGCGCATGTCCTTCACCGTGTTGAAGAGATCTTGCAGGCTAAGAAGATTGTGCATGTGCGGAACCTTGTCAAGGATCGGGTCGAGGAGGTTCGGTATGATCGGCTTATACTTGCCACGGGATCACGTCCCCGGAAGTTAGGTGTTGCCGGGGAAGACGGGAGGAATGTTTTTCGCATCAAAGGTCTCGACGAAGCCTATGCGCTGAAACGGTTCATCGGGCAAGAGCATCCGCGATCCGCTTTGATCATCGGGGGCGGTTACATTGGAGTGGAGATGGCAGATGCTTTTGTTCACCTCGGTATCCCAACGACAATGTTGCACCGTGATGAACTGCCGATGAGGGGATTGGAGCGGGAGGCAAGGAAGGCTGTTCTCGAGCAGTTCAAAAAGCATTTGGTCACGTTTGTCCCAAACGCCAATGTTCTGCAGTTCGTTCAGGACACGACAGGGAGGGTCACCGAGGTCGTTGCGTCATCCGGACGGTACACTGCAGACATTATTGTCGTGTGCATTGGTGTCGAACCGAATTCTGAACTTGCGAAGAATGCGGGGATTCGATGCGGAGTTCGGGGTGGAATCTTGACCGATGAACGTCAGTGTACCAACATCGATACGATTTATGCCGCAGGGGATTGCTGTGCTGTCAAAAACATTGTGAATCGAAAATGGATGTATATCCCGCTGGCAACAACGGCGGGAAAGCAGGGGCGCGTTGCTGGCGAAAACGCGGCCGGTGGTTCGGCCATATTCAAAGGTGTCATCCGTGCTCTTGCCGTCAAAGCATTCGATATCGAAGTTGCGCAAGTCGGATTGAGCTCGAAGGAAGCAGAGGAGTGTGGCTTCGACTGTGTAAACGAGCATATTGTTGGCGGCTCCCGGGTTGGCATCTATCCCGGTAGCAAGAAGGTGAACATCATCGCTCTGGCTGACCGAAAATCAGGTCGACTAGTGGGAGCGAACGTTTTCGGCGAAGAGGGGGCTGTCCTTCGGGCGAATACTCTTGGTGTGGCAATTCAGCAGCGAATGACCGTCGATGAAATCGCTCGGCTCGATTTGATCTATACGCCTCCGTATTCACCGATGTGGGATCCGATTCTTATTACCGCGAATCAACTTAAGAAGAGGTTTGATTGATGTCGGTCTCCAATGGTTTGGCATTGTTTCGAATTTCGACATTCGTATTTGAGGTTTCATAGAACCTTTTTCCCATAAGGATCATATGAAGAATCCCATTCTCATCGATCACCCTCTCGTCAAGCGTGATCTGACTTTGCTGCGTGATAAACATACCCCAAGTAATCAATTTCGTGCGATCCTGCGGCGCACGGCAAGCCTCATGGCCTATGAAGTGACCCGAGACCTTCCGACGAAATCCGTTTCGATCGACACACCGCTTGAGAAAACCAAAGGTGCGAAGGTTATGACACCCGTTGTCCTCGTCCCGATCTTGAGGGCTGGCTTAGGCTTGGTGGGCGGCTTTGTCGAGGTTATCCCCGATGCGCGAGTCGGGCATATTGGGCTCTACAGGGATGAAGAGACCCTTCGACCGGTCGATTATTACTTCAAAGTTCCCAAGAATCTTCAGAAGGCGCTTGTCCTGGTCCTCGACCCGATGCTCGCAACCGGGGGAAGTGCGGTTGCGGCCATTGGATATCTCAAACAGAAAGGTGCACGCCGGATCAGATTCGTGAGTCTCGTTTCTGCACCTGAAGGGGTACGAGCAGTCAAACGAAATCATCCTGACGTGCTGATCTTCACGTGCGCTCTCGATCGGGAGCTCAACAATCACGGATATATCCTTCCCGGGTTGGGAGACGCGGGAGATAGAATTTTTGGAACGGAGTAGCCGCCGATCCGTGCGTAGATTCCTCCCTCTCTTCATTCTTTTTTTCGCTCCTCTGACCTCGCAAGCGCAAAGGGTTCTCGAACCGCGCCATCTTCATCTGCTTGTCTCTGAAGGTATTCACCTCATCCTCAGTCAGGAGTACGCAAAAGCGGATTCCGTTTTCAGGCTTGTGACCGTCGAGTATCCGGATCATCCCGTTGGCTATATCTACCAGGCCGCAGTGCTGCAGACGAAGGCACTGGATTATGAGTTGGTTCTCGAGAGTTTCGAGCTTGATCCGGTTTTAGAGCAGGCATTGAACAAAGCCGAGCAGCTGCTGAAATCTGATCCATACAATGCCTGGGGCCATTTTTTTCTGGGTACGATCTATGGGTACGATTCCTACGCCAGAGTCGAGCGCGGTGATTGGTTTGGTGGAGTCACGAAAGGTCTTTCCGCAGTTTCGGCTTTTCGGGAGGCGCTTGAACACGATTCCACTCTGTATGATGCATTTGCTGGAATCGGAACGTATCTGTATTGGAAAGGGAGAAAGACGGAGTTTCTGCACTGGCTTCCTTTTGTCAGTGATGACCGGAAAGAGGGAATCGCTATGTTGAAGGAATGTTGGGAAAAGGGGACATATAACAGATTTGCCGCTGCCAATTCTCTTGTTGCAATCTTCCTCGATGCGGGAAACCCTTATGAAGCTGATCGCTTTGCCACACTTGCACTGCAGTCGTACCCTTCCAACCGGTTGTTCCTTTGGGGAAAAGCCACGGCGCAAGAACGAATCGGCAATTTTGCGGAGGCAAGAGAGACGTATGAGCGACTTCTTCAAGCAATTGTTGCGGACACGACAGAGAATCTTTACAACGAACTTGTGTGCCGCTTGAACCTTGCGCGAGTCCAGCTTCGTCTTGGTTTTCGGGCGGAGGCGGAACGAGAACTGAAGCAGATCATGGAAATGAAGAAAAAGAAAAGGTTTGTGAAGCATCTCAGCCGGAGGGCTGCAACCAAATTCGCCGAAGCTGAATCTCTCCTCATCTCTCTCACCAGCGAGCCGGGCCGCTAAGCCGCAAATCTTGACATTGGTTGACGATTCCGTATATTGAAGTAAACGCTTGGAAATCTTGAACTTGGAAGATGCTCACGAACGCCTTTGGGCGCTCGGTTGTTGTAGATATCGGCAATGACCCCATGTTGAATGGCGAATACAAATCGAAGCTTGAGGCACTGTTAGCGGCGTGTCAGAAGAATCTGAAAACGGTCGACACAGACCTTATCTCACGCGCTTTTCAAATGAGCATCGAAGCTCACAAACATGATCTACGAGCTTCTGGCGAGCCGTACTTCACGCATCCGTACGAAGTGGCAATGATCGTCGCGAAGGAGATTCCGCTTGATGATGTCTCTGTTGCGAGCGCACTTCTCCATGATGTTGTCGAGGATACTCGGTTTGAGTTGAAGGACATCCGGGCGGAGTTCGGCGACACGATTGCCGACATCGTTGATGGTGCGACGAAGATCACGGATATCTTTCGAAGCCATGAGGTCACACAGGCCGAGAGCTATCGGAAGCTGCTCCTCTCCATGGTCAACGATATCCGCGTCATGTTGGTTAAGTTTGCGGACCGACTTCACAACATGCGCACGTTGGAGTTCCTTCCTGCTGAAAAACAGCAACGCCTTGCCAAAGAAACTCTCGAGATCTATGCTCCATTTGCGCATCGCTTTGGTTTGGCCAAAATCAAATGGGAGCTTGAGGATCTTGCCTTCAAATCCCTCCATCGTCAGGAGTACGATGAAATAGCACGGCAGGTGAAATCCAGACGCCGCGAGCGAGAGCATTATATCAAAAAGTTCGTCGCACCAATCGGCAAACGACTGAAAGAAGAGGGAATCAAGTTTGAAATCGAAGGACGACCCAAGCATCTTTACAGCATCTTTCAGAAAATGCAGAAACGGGGGAAGCCGCTAGATGAGATCTATGATCTTTTTGCAGTCCGGTTCGTTCTCGACACCGACGACAACAATGAATGCTTCATCGTTTACGGAATTGTCTCCGAGCTCTACAAGCCCATCCCGGAACGCTTCAAGAACTACATCTCTGTCCCCAAAAAGAATGGATACCAATCGATTCACACGACTGTCGTAGGTCCGGAAGGAAAGCTGGTCGAGGTGCAGATCCGGACAAAGAAGATGCATGAGATTGCCGAGAAGGGTGTCGCCGCTCACTGGATGTACAAGGAGAGCAAGTCATCGCTGGATGAAGAACTGGAAAGCTGGATCAGCTGGGTGCGTGAGATTTTTGAGCAGAAGAGCGACGATACGTCGAAGGAACTCATGGAGAGCTTTAAGCTCAACCTCTATCAGGATGAGATCTATGTTTTCACGCCAAAAGGGGATCTCAAAATCCTTCCTCGTAATGCAACTCCCGTCGATTTTGCCTTCGAGATTCACTCAAATGTCGGATTTCACTGCCTTGGCGCCAAAGTCAACGGTCGCATTGTTCCTTTAAACACCCTTCTCCGAAGCGGTGATCAGGTTGAGATTATCACGTCGAAGAATCAGACGCCGAATCCCGACTGGGAGAAGTTCGTCGTCACGCACAAGGCAAAGTCACAGATTCGAAAATGGATTCGTGACGAAATCAGGAAGAAAGCGGAGATGGGGAAAGAGCTGTGGGAAAAGAAACTGAAGCGCCATAAGTTTCGCATTGCAGAGGATGAGCTGGTGAAGTTTATTCACAGTATGAAGATCGAAAACCTGCAGGCTTTTCATCTTGCCCTTGTTGAAGAAAAAGTCGATCCCGATGCAATCATTGAGCAGCTTATCGTCAGGGCAAAGCACCCTGAATCCGCTGATGGCCAGAACCAAGCTGCTGAGTCAAAGTCCCTGTTCAGCAGATTTGTCTCCAGCGCTCGTGAGATTGCGAGCGGAATTTCTATCTTGGGGACAAGCGACAGTTTCATGCACCAATACGCAAAGTGCTGCAATCCGATTCCCGGCGACCCTATCGTTGGATTCGTCACTGTGGGAGAGGGGATTCGGATTCATCGGAAGGATTGCCGTAATGTGATCTCCTTGCGTCTGGCAGAGAGCGAGCGACTGGTCGAAGTCAGTTGGCCGGCTACGAATGGGTCGGAGTTTCTTGCCGCTATCCACATTGCCGGAAAGGATCGACCGGGTTTGCTCAGCGATGTTACCCACGCCATCTCCACCTATCAGAATACGAATATCCGGAGCGTCAACATAGATTCGAAAGGGGCAATGTTTGATGGTCAGATCATTCTCTATGTAAAGAATACAGACCATCTCGCGCGGCTCATGGATCGTATCCGAAAAGTGGCGGGCATTACGGATGTCGAGCGATTCCTCGGCCAGGATCGAGTTCCCCAATAATGGGCATTCTCACCACTTGACAGTTTGAAAACCTATACCAAAAAAGATATCGCTGTAAGGGTTGCCCAGGCCTTGGGTCAACCTCACGCTGTCGCGAAACGATGGGTGGACAGTGTATTCAATGCCTTGCGGGCCACGATGATGAACGGGGATGATGAGCTCAGGATCGAGGTAAGAGAGTTCGGAGTTTTTGAGATCAAGAAAACGAAATCTAAGCCGAAAGCTCGCAATCCAAGAACAGGGGAGATCATCGTTGTACCACCGCATCGGAAATCTCATTTCAAGCCGGGCAAGATTCTCAAGCAATATCTGTCGAAAGCAACGTCCGACGAATCGAAAGAATGACAACACAGCAGACGCGTCTCCTTGGTATTGATTACGGAACGAAACGAATTGGGCTTTCGTTGAGCGACCCGCTGAGAATCACAGCACAACCGTTCGAAACAGTGGCAAACGACTCCAAATTGTGGAATCGTTTGCGTGAAATCATTCATCAGCAGGAGGTCGAGTTTGTGGTTGTCGGCATGCCTCTCAACCTCAAAGGGGAACAAGCAATGAAAGCGAGAGAGGTTGAGTCCTTCATTCAACGACTGAAATTGGAGATTGGTTGCAAAGTTGTTGCGTGGGATGAGCGGTTTACGAGTAGTATTGCGCAGGAGTCTATGTTGAGGATGGGGACCAAGAAGAAGGACCGGCGGCAGAAAGGTCGCATCGATTCAATGGCTGCAGCGATAATGCTCCAGGGATTTCTCGACAGCACAAAAGTCTCGCTGAGCTGTTAAAATGGAATATCATCATGGAGAAGGGCATCCCCGGCCCCCTCGATCGTGGTACAGTCCGGTTGTTGACTGGATTGCTCGAAACAAAATCATTTCGCTGTTCACGGTTACGTTTCTCGTTCTCGCGATCGATCTTCTTACCCTTCCCTACGGAGAAATCGAAAAACTCCGGACAACAAATCCGAAAGTAACGGCGTTCATGCAAGAGCATGCCGAACGCGCAAAGCGCCTCGGGAAACGTTTCACAATCAAACAACAGTGGGTTTCCTTGAGAGAGGTTTCAACGGACGCCCTGAATGCCATTGTTGTTTCGGAGGATGGCTCTTTCTGGTCGCATGATGGTTTTGACTGGTATGAGCTGAAGGAGTCATTGTTGAGGAATCTCGCGGAGGGTCGGCCTGCTCGAGGGGCGAGCACGATTACACAACAACTCGTCAAAAATCTCTTTCTCACATCATCAAAGAATCCGATCCGCAAGATTCGCGAATGGGTGCTCACCTGGAAAATGGAGAAGACGTTGAGTAAGGCTCGTATTCTCGAGCTTTATATCAATGTCATCGAGTGGGGCGAAGCGATTTACGGGATTGAAGCCGCATCGCAATTTTACTTTGGAAAGTCTGCGGCCGAACTGACGCGAGAGGAGGCGGCAAGACTCGCCGCTGTGATCCCCAGCCCACGCAGGCGCCGGCCTGATTCAGGTTCGCGATATGTCGAACGTCGGGCCGAGCTTATCCTTGCTCGGATGGCGGCTCGAGGGATGTAAGGAGAACGATCATGAACTACAGGGACATTCAAGAATTGTTAGAAGAGGGGGAGGGAATTCAGCTTGAATTCAAACGCAAAGTGGCAGGAGAAGAGAAGATCGCGCGCACGCTTGTCGCTTTTGCCAATACGAAGGGTGGAACGATTCTCTTCGGGATCGACGACGACAAAAGCATCGTTGGAGTTGAGAGTGAGAAAATTGAGGTCGAAATGATTGAACGCGCCGGCTCTTTTCTCTGCTCTCCTCCCATTGAGCTGATCATTGACATTGTGCCGTACCGTGGAAAAGATATCATTGCTGTTACAGTGGAGGAAAGCCGGAACAAGCCACACGCGGTGGTGGTGGATCAGTCAAATGGAGAGGGCGATGAATCGCGAGTCTTCATTCGCGTTCGTGACAAAACCGTGGCGGCAAGTAAAGAGGTTGTACACATCCTTCGATCGGAACATCCCGATGCTCCACCACTACGGATTGCCATTGGTGAAAACGAGCGTCGCCTGCTCGACTATTTGGATCAGCATGAACGGATCACCGTGAAGCAATTCGGCAAGCTTGTTAATATCTCCGATCGCCGTGCGTCCCGTGCGCTCATCCAGCTTGTACGAGCCGGTGTGCTCAGGATTCACACGCATGAGAAAGAGGACTACTACACGCTGGCCTTCAAGTAGCTCCTCGCCAAATCCTGCTTAACTCGAACACCGCGATCCCGTACGCCACTGCGACATTCAAGGATTGTTTCATCCCATACATTGGAATCTCGATGGAGAGGTCCGAATGTGCTAGAAGTTCCTTGGAAATCCCGGTAATCTCATTACCGATGATAAGACAGAGTGGGAAATCAGAGCGCTGAAGGCGGTAATAAGGCATGCTCGCGTCCGTGAGCTCAAGGCTGCAAATCCGATAGCCCTGTGATTTTATGGACAGAAGGGCATCCAGTGAATTCTTGGCATACTCCCAGGCTACGCTTTCCGTAGCTCCCAAGGCCGTTTTCTCAATTTCCTTGCGAGGTGGGTGTGGTGTGAACCCGGCAAGCACGAGCCTTTCGATTTGAGCTCCGTCAGAAGTTCGAAAAATCGATCCAACGTTGTATAGACTTCGAACATTGTCAATGAGCACGATGACGGGAAGTTTTTCTGTCTTTTTGAGCTCCTCTATCGTTTTCCGCTTCCTGGCAATTTCCGCATGTTGAAGTTTTCGCATGTGACTGAAGATAGTTCGTAAATGCCGAAAAATAAACAATGAGGCGCAATTCCGCTGAAAAAGGGGAAATCGGTTGCTCGTGGCGTATAAATTCGCTATATTTTAGTTCGCCTTGTCCAGAAATTCACGCAACCTCATCATAGCAATCGACGGTCCCGCTGCTTCCGGCAAGAGCACAACGGCACGACTGGTAGCGGAGAAACTGGGCTACTTACACATTGACACGGGGGCAATGTACAGAGCGATAACGCTCCGGGTGTTGGAAGAAGGCGTTTCGCCGGGTGATGCAAGCGCTGTGCGAACGATAGCCGAGAAGACGAGTATCCGGCTCGAACGCAGTGATGGAACAAATCGAGTTCTCGTCGATGGCAGGGATGTGAGTGAAAAGATTCGCACCCCGGAAGTCACTGCGCTTGTCAGCAAAGTGAGTGCGCATCAGGCCGTACGGGACGTTCTGGTTCGTGAACAGCGCAAGATGGCGGCGCAGGGCGGTGTGGTTCTGGAGGGACGAGATATCGGTACGGTTGTTTTGCCAGACGCTGATCTGAAGATCTTCATGGTGGCCGATGTGAGGGAGCGAGCTCGACGGAGAAAGAAGGAGCTCTCCACTTCCGGAGTCCATGTTGATCTGCGACAGCTTGAAGTGGAGATCGAAGAACGGGACAGACTTGACTCGACACGGGAAGTCAGTCCACTCAAAAAAGCCGACGATGCTATAGTGCTCGATACGTCGAATCTCAGCATAGAGCAACAGGTCGAGTTTATTGTCGGAAAGGCCAAGAAAGAGTTGGAAAGAAGAAAAGTAACGTGAAGGTAACCATCGACAAACATTCGGGATTCTGCTGGGGTGTCGTTCGTACCATCGATATTGCCGAGCAGGAGCTTGCATCGAACGAGGAGATGTTCTCGCTTGGAGATATCATCCACAATCCGATGGAGATCAAGCGTCTGAACGAGAAGGGTTTGAAGACGATTTCTGTGGCAGATCTCGAGAAGGCGAGAGGAAAGAAGGTCCTTATCCGGGCGCACGGCGAGCCACCTTCGACCTACCGGAAAGCGGAGGAGCTGAAAATAACGATTGTGGATGCCACCTGCCCGGTTGTAACGAAAGTGCAGGAGCGCATTAGACGATTTTATGTTCAGGGATACCAGGTGGTGATCTTTGGGAAGAAGGAGCATGCAGAGGTTATTGGGTTGGTGGGTCAAACGAACGGTGAAGCTGTTGTCATCAAGTCACTGGAAGAGATCGACAAGGTTGATCTGAACCGCAAGACAGTTCTTTTCTCGCAAACGACAATGGACAAGCCGACGTTCTATAAGCTCAAGGAGGAACTGCAGAAGCGTGTGAAAGAGCTTGTTGTCGGATCGATCGAAGACGAAGCAATTGAGTTTCATGCGAAGGATACAATTTGTGGTCAGGTTTCCGGTCGGGATAAGAAGCTGCGCGAGTTTGCCAGGTTGAACGATGTGGTGATTTTTGTTGCCGGGCGGCACAGTTCGAACGGCAAAGTGCTCTTTGAGATTACCCGCCAGGAGAATCCAAGAACATATTTCGTTGAGGATGTTCCTGAGCTTGACGCGCAATGGTTTGAGAAAGCCGAAACAGTTGGTATCACGGGCGCAACATCGACACCCCAATGGTTGATGGAAAAGGTGAAGCAGGCTATTGAGGAGAAGTTTGCAGTGCCGGCGGTTGAAACAACAAATGTTGACAGTCATCCTTAATTCATTAATCACTTCTACAAAATACTCTAACCTGGTGCGACTGCTTGGCGTGTTCTGATGACTGACATGAACGAGCGTTCGGATCCGGTTGTTCCCATCGTGGGATGTTGTTGTCAGGAGGTTGAATGGTTGAAGCACTAAATGCTCCAAAGAATTCAGACGAGCAAGCATATTCTGAGCAGGAGTATCGAGAGCTTGCAAAGTTGTATGAAAGCACGATGAGCTCGATCTCCGAAGGAGAGATCGTCCGCGGTCGAATTGTGCATATCGGTGAAGCGAATGTTACCATCGATATCGGATTCAAATCGGAAGGCACGATTCCCATCAGCGAATTCCCTGATCTTCATAGTCTGAAAATCGGCGATGAAATCGAGGTCTTCCTAGAAACGATTGAAGACAAAGATGGTCAGCTCGTGCTTTCTCGAAAACGGGCAGACTTCATGCGGGTATGGGCGCACGTGGTGAAGGCATTTGAAACCGGTGAAGTGCTCCGGGGTCGATGCGTTCGCCGAACAAAAGGCGGAATCGTCGTTGATCTTCTTGGAATCGATGCGTTTCTCCCCGGTTCGCAGATTGACGTTCGTCCGGTTCGCGACTTCGATGCTTTCATTGGCAAAGAAATGGATTTCCGCGTTGTTAAAGTCAACCATCCCTCCGAAAATGTCGTTGTGAGTCACAAAGTCCTCGTTGAAGAGGAACTTGCGGATCAGCGGAAGAAGATTCTGGATGGGTTGGAGAAAGGCCAGATTCTCGAAGGACACGTCAAGGCGATCACCGATTTTGGTGTGTTCGTTGATCTTGGTGGGGTCGACGGCCTCGTTCACATCACGGACCTTTCGTGGGGTCGTGTCAATCATCCATCGGAGATCGTGAAGCTTGACCAAACGATCAACGTCGTCGTTCTCGATTTCGATCAGGAGAAGAAGCGCATCTCGTTGGGTATGAAGCAGCTCCTTCCGCATCCATGGGAAAACATTGAGCTCAAATACCCGGTGGGTACGAAGGTCAAAGGGAAAGTTGTTTCGCTGACCGACTACGGAGCATTCGTCGAGATCGAAAAAGGAATCGAGGGATTGATCCACATCTCCGAAATGAGCTGGACACAGCACATCAAGCACCCGTCACAGATGGTCTCCATGGGACAGATCGTCGACGCTGTCATCCTTTCGCTCGACAAGGAGGGGAAGAAGATCTCTCTTGGCATGAAACAACTGGAGCCTGATCCGTGGAGAAGTCTGCTGGACAAATACCCTGTTGGATCCAAACACACCGGCGTCGTTCGGAATCTTACCAACTTCGGCGTATTTGTTGAGCTCGAAGAAGGGGTCGATGGTTTGGTTCATATTTCCGATCTGTCCTGGACGAAAAAGATTCGGCATCCAGGTGAAGTAGTCAAAAAGGGAGACAAGATTGAAGTTATTATTCTCTCGATCGATGTTGATCAGCGTCGTATATCGCTTGGCCACAAACAGTTGCAGGAGAACCCCTGGGAGGCCTTCGAGAATGCTTACAAAGTGGGGACTGATGTCGAAGGGAAGATCGTACGCATCATCGAGAAAGGTGTTATTGTCGAGCTTCCCCTCGGTGTTGACGGGTTTATCCCCCTTTCGCAGTTGTCGCACACTCCTGTGAAGAACATCGCCGAGTCCTTTCATTTGGGAGACAACCTTCCCCTGAAAGTGATTGAGTTCGACAAAGAGAGTAAGAAGATTGTCCTCTCTGTCATTGAGTACCTGCGCGGCAAAGAGCAGAAGATTGTCGATGACTATGTCGCCAACCATAAGCTTTCTCCCATGACCCTCAAAGATATTATGACGACATCGGTTGTCGGCACAGAATCGACAAACGAGTCCCCGTCAATGTAATGCCATTCATGCAAGAGGAGCCGTTGTTGAGGAACGGCTCCTTTTGTGCCTATGAAACGCGTTGCCCTCCATACCCTCGGTTGCAAGCTCAATTTCACGGAAACGTCAACGATTGGCAGGCAGTTTGTTGCTCGCGGGTATGAATCCGTTGGCATTGACGAAGCCGCTGACGTCGTTGTGATCAATACCTGCAGTGTCACCGAACGTGCGGATCGCGAGTGCCGACAGCTTGTGCGGAGGGCACTGCGCCACTCACCCCATGCCTACGTCGTCGTCATGGGATGTTATGCACAACTGCGGCCCGAAGCTCTAGCGGCAATCCCCGGTGTCGACCTGGTTCTCGGGACTGCCGAGAAGCTGGATCTGTTCGAGCATGTCCAGACCTTTGCGAAGCGAAGTGTTCCTGAAATAAAAGTTGGACAGATTTCTGAAGCACGAACATTTGTAAACGCTTCTTCGGCAGGATCAGACGACCGCACGCGTGCATTTCTGAAGATTCAGGATGGTTGCGACTACTCCTGTTCGTTCTGTACGATCCCACTCGCCCGTGGAGAAAGCCGTAGTGTGAGCGCATCAGAGATTATCGCCGAGGCGCGATCGATTGTCGATCAAGGGTACAAGGAAATCGTGCTCACCGGTGTAAACGTTGGTGACTATGGATCGAAGATAGGCACCAACCTATTGACTTTGCTTCAAGGTCTCACGCGGATCGACGGTTTGAAGAGACTCAGAGTTAGCTCGATTGAGCCGAATCTCCTCACAAACGAGTTGCTTGATTTCTGGCTCAGCAACGATGTTCTCTGCAAGCATTTTCACATTCCACTCCAGTCAGGTGCAGATGAAATCTTGAAAAAGATGCGCCGCCGCTATCTTCGTAATCTCTATGAAGAGCGTGTGCTGAGAATTCACAAGGAACTGCCGGATGCCTGTATTGGATCCGACGTTATTTCGGGGTTTCCAGGGGAAACCAACGAGCTGTTTGAGGAGACGTACCAGTTTCTGCTTTCGTTGCCGCTAAGTTACCTCCATCCGTTCACCTATTCGGAACGTCCGAACACGAAGGCGATTGAACTCGCTGATCGAGTTGAGCCGAGGATTCGCTTTGAGAGAACGGAAAGGCTTAGGAACCTGAGTCTCCGGAAAAGGATCGCTTTCCATAGCAGATTTGCAGGAAAAGAAGTTGAAGTCTTGTTTGAAGCGAAAGAAAAGAGAGGCTGCTTCTCAGGTCTAACAGGTGAGTACGTGAAAGTCACAGTATACTCCGACGAAGATCTTCGGAATCAACTCCGACGTGTTCGGATTGACGAAGTCGATACGGACGTGTGCATGGGGCAGCTCATCGACGAGGCCGCGCCTGTGGTGGTTGCCGCATGAAGGTGATTCTCGCATATATGTTGGTTTTCCAGTGTTGCCTGGCGCAGAGCGGAGGACCTATCGGCTCAGCTTCCAAAGCTGATGATGCGCATGTATTTCAGAGCAGGGAGACAAAGTCCGTCACTGTCGCGATAGTTGCGTCACTGATTCTCCCGGGCGCGGGGGAGTGGTATGCGGGAAATCTTCAGACCGGTCGATATTTCCTCATGGCAGACGCGGGTCTCTGGCTCACGTACGCAGGTTTCAATTTCTACGGGGACTGGATCCGCGATGATGCGCGTGACTTTGCCGCCATGCGAGCCGGAGTTGATTTACGAGGCAAGGATGAGCAATTTGAAACGAATGTCGGCAACTTCATGAATGTCCACGAATACAACCAGGCTCGATTGCGTGATCGCCAATATAATCGACTGTACGATCCGAATTCATCGTATGCATGGCAATGGGATAGTGACGCGAGCCGGATGCGGTTTCGTGATCTGCGGATTCGAAGCGATCAACTCTTTCAAAACGGACGGTTTGTGATCGCTGCTATGGTTGTGAACCGGATTATTTCGGCATTTGTAGCCGCACGGGCTGCAGCAGCATATAACCGCTCCATGCGCTCGGAGTCCAATTGGCGATTCGATGCCGGAGTTCAAGGTGGACTCGCTCTTCCACATGGATTTGAGGTCAGAATCTCGAAAGCATTCTAAACCGCAATCTCTTCAACGAGCGAGTCCCGCCGACGAGTTGGCGGGATTTTTATTTTCGGCAACCTTGTGAAAAACGTTAAGCTGACGCTGGAATATGATGGTACCGATTTTGTTGGGTGGCAGATTCAACCCAACGGAAGATCGGTTCAGGAGGTGGTCGAAAAGGCCTTAGGGACATTGCTCCAGGAGGATATCAGAACGAATGCGGCCGGACGTACCGATGCAGGGGTTCATGCCAGGGGGCAGGTCGTCAACTTTAAGACTTCGAAGGAATATTCATTGGGAGAAATCCAAAAGGGGTTAAATGCCCTTCTTCCTGAAGATGTCGCTGTGCTACGTGCTGAGGAGGTGCCGGATGATTTTCACGCAAGGTACAGTGCGAGAGAGAGGTCTTATTCGTATCATATAGTTCGGCAACCGTCCGCTCTGATGCGCAAGTTCACTTGGTATGTCGGTTATAAGCTTGATTCGAATCTCCTTGTTGAATGCTCTCGCCGAATCCTGGGGGAACATGATTTTCAATCGTTTTCAAAGAATGGCTCAGCAACACAACATTATCGGTGTATTGTTCGGCGGGCAGATTGGGAAATCACTGATGCAAGCATTATTTTTCGGGTGTCGGCAAACAGGTTTCTTTACGGAATGGTCCGGGCTATGGTCGGAACGATGATCGAAGTAGCTCGCGGCTACCGCACGCTGGAGGAGTTTGAAGATATCCTTCGAGCAAAAGACCGATCGAAGGCAGGAATGTCTGCCCCGGCACAAGGCCTGTTTCTGGAGGAAGTGGTGTATTGACGTGATCGATCAAGCGATTACAAAGATCTCCCGAAAAGAGAGTCTGACTCTCACTGAAGCTCAGCAGGCTATGGATGATATTATGGCTGGACGAGCAACACAGAGTCAAATTGCGGCTTTTCTGATCGGACTCCGTGTCAAGGGAGAAACCGAGGAGGAGATTGCCGGGTGCGCCCAGTCCATGAGAGCTCATGCGACACCGATTCAAACTCGCCGGACGAATGTCATCGATACATGCGGAACCGGGGGAGACAATGTGGGAACCTTCAATATCTCGACAGCGGCCGCCATTGTTGCGAGTTCGGCAGGCGCAAATGTTGCCAAGCATGGAAATCGGGCTGTTTCAAGCCGATGTGGTAGCGCAGATGTGCTCAAAGCATTGGGTGTGAACATTGAAATAGATCCAGCGCAGGCTGGTCGGGTGCTTGATGAGGTTGGCATTACCTTCTTGTTTGCACCCCTGCTTCACGAAGCGATGAAATATGCAGCTCCCGTTCGGAAGGAGCTTGGTGTTCGGACGATCTTCAATATTCTTGGTCCGCTCACCAATCCTGCACGAGCTCGTCGACAGGTTGTGGGGGTTTTCGATCCGAATCTTACCGATACTCTGGCGAGAGTGATGAAAGTCTTAGGGGGAGAACATGTTCTTGTTGTGCACGGTGAAGGAGGGTTAGATGAACTATCGACGGTCGGGAAAACGAGAGTGAGCGAGGTTCGAAATGGAGAAGTTCTGAGTTACTCTGTTGGCGTGGAGGAGCTGGGAATAAGAAGGGCATCGGTTCAAGAGCTGAAAGGGGGAGATGCACAGGTCAATGCCGATGTTATTCGTGGCATTCTCAGTGGACATTATGATGGTGCTCCCAAAGATGTCGTCGTGTTGAATGCCGGGGCCGCGCTCTACACAAGTGGTCTAGCAAGCTCAATCCGTGATGGTGTAACCATGGCAAAAGAAGCCATTGACTCTCGGGCCGCGAGCAGGAAACTCAAAGCGTGGATAGAGGCCTCCAGGAGCTAAGTATTCAGTGAAACCAATCAAGGAACTTCTTAAAAGTCTGTTAGTTAAGAGCGGTTTCTTCAAGACCGGTCTATCCGAGGAGGATCTCAAAGAAGTTCTGGAGGCTGGGACCATCAGTGGTGCCCTGGATAGGACGGAGCATGAGCTGATTAAGAGCATTCTTGAGTTTACCGATACGACGGCGCGAGAGATCATGGTGCCCCGCCCCGACATCGTTGCTCTCGATATCAGCATACCGACCGAGATCCTTATCCGAAAGGTTATCGACGAAGGGTACTCCCGACTTCCGGTGTATAGCGGTTCTATCGATAGGATCATCGGCATTATCTACAGCAAAGATCTCCTGAGCCTTCTGGAACATCGCGATTTGATCATTCTCCATGACATCATTCGTCCGGCGTACTTTGTTCCTCAATCGAAGAAAATCAGTCAACTGCTCCGCGAGTTCCAACAGAATAAGATTCATTTGGCCATTGTGGTGGATGAGTTTGGGGGAACAGAGGGGATTCTCACGATGGAAGATATTATCGAGGAAATCGTGGGAGAGATTCATGATGAGTACGATGAGGTGCAAAAGCCCGTCGAACAGGCAGTAGACGGTTCGACGATTGTTGATGCAAACATCAGCATTCATGACTTCAACGAGCAGTTCCGGGCGAACATTCCCGAAACGGTTGACTACGATACTCTCGCCGGCTTTCTCCAAAAGCTGACGGGAAGATTGCCGGAATTGAATGAAGAGATTAAACATCTCGACTTCACGTTCAAGATCGTCAACAAAACCGCTCGTCGGATTCGTCAAGTGAAAGTCACGCTCGATGGCAAGTCGTCCGTGCAACAACAAAAGATCTCATGAACATCCTCGAGCAGATACTGGCCGTTAAGCGGAAGGAAGTCGAAACAGCGAAGTACACTCTTCCGTTGAGGGCAATCGAACGACTTATTGCACATCGCAATGATTTCCGTCCGTTCATGGCGGCCTTGAAGGGACCCACGCTGAGGCTCATAGCGGAAATCAAGCGTGCATCCCCTTCTCGAGGTGAGCTGATAAGGAACTTTGATCATCGAAAGCTGGCCCGTGAGTACGAGTCATTTGGCGCACGGGCTCTGTCGGTCTTAACGGATCGTGAGTTTTTCAAGGGTTCCCTCGATCACCTTAAGGATGTACGTCGAGAGACGAGTTTACCTATCCTTCGCAAGGATTTCATCATTGACGAATATCAGTTGTACGAGTCGGTTCTCTACGGCGCAGATGCCGTTCTTCTCATTGTAGCGGCACTTGATCACGCGTCCTTCAGAACTCTGTATCGCGCGGCAAGAGAGCTTGGTTTGTCGGTGTTGGTTGAGACAACAAAGAGAGAAGAGATTGACAGTGCGAACGAAATCGATGCAGAGATTATCGGTGTGAATAATCGGGATCTAACGACGTTTAACGTTTTATTGGAACGCTCTTTGGAGCTACGCAGCGCTATTCGACCAGGGGCTGTTGCCGTAAGCGAAAGCGGAATGAGGTCGAAGGACGATCTTTTGAAAATGAAAGAGGCGAAGTATGATGCCGTGTTGGTTGGAGAAGGATTGAGAAGTCCACAGCTCCGCTCAGTCGTTGCAGGTGAAGTGGTATGATTGGAAGTGTCCAAGACTTATTTGTAAAGATTTGTGGCATTACGAATCTTGATGATGCGCGACATGCCGTGCGAAGCAAAGCAGATGCGGTCGGGTTTGTGTTCTACAAGGACAGCCCCCGTTATATTGAACCGCGAAAGGCCGCTGACATTTCTGCCAAATTACCCGAACATATTTCGAAGATCGGGGTGTTTGTCAATGCCGACAGAAAAGTTATTCACGAGGTAATCTCAGCGGTAAACCTGAGCGCTGTCCAACTCTACGGTCATGAGGGGCCAGATGATCTTGTGAATTTTGAGACGAGTGTGATCAAGGTCTTTCGCATTAAGGATGATTTCGACGTGGAGGTTATGCGAAACTATATTGTCGATGCGTTCCTGCTTGATACCCACAAGGAGGGGGTGTACGGCGGCACAGGCAAAACGTTCAATTGGAACATTGCCTTGCGGGCGAAGGAGTATGGGAGAATTATTCTGTCTGGCGGATTGACACCGGACAACGTTGAAGATGCGGTTCGATTTGTTGAACCGTACGGGGTTGATGTAAGTAGCGGCGTAGAGTTGTTTCCGGGGAAGAAGGATCCTGAAAAAGTCCGTGAATTCATTGTCCGTGCAAAGAGTGTGCGTCTCACGTACAACGAACCAGACGAGGAGAGATGAAACTTCACGGCAATTATATTGGCACAATGCCGGATGAGAAGGGACATTTCGGCAAGTTCGGTGGAATGTATATCCCGGAAACGCTCGTTCCTGCCGCAGAAGAACTTGCGAAAGCGTATACGCTGGCCAAGACTGATCCTGGTTTTCGACGGGAGTATCGGTATTACCTGAGACACTATGTCGGTCGGCCGACGCCGTTGTACTATGCCCAGAGGCTGTCCGAGCACATCGGACGGGGAAAGATCTATCTGAAGCGAGAAGACCTTTGCCACACGGGGGCGCATAAGATCAACAATACGATCGGGCAGGTTCTGCTAGCGAGACGGATGGGAAAACGACGGATTATTGCCGAAACCGGAGCTGGTCAACACGGCGTCGCTGTGGCCACGGTTTGTGCGTTGTTTAACCTTGAGTGTGTGGTGTACATGGGGGAAGAGGATATGCGCCGGCAAGCACCGAATGTCGCTCGAATGAGGTTACTCGGTGCTGAAGTTCGGTCGGTGAACAGCGGCTCGAAGACATTAAAAGATGCGACCAGCGAAGCGATCCGAGATTGGGTTACAAACGTCGAAACGACATTCTACATCATCGGCTCGGTCGTTGGCATGCACCCCTATCCGATGATGGTTCGGGATTTCCAGAGTGTAATCGGCGAGGAAACACGTGAGCAGGTGCTGGAGCAGGAGGGTCGTTTGCCTGATGTGATCGTTGCCTGCGTTGGTGGAGGAAGCAATGCAATTGGGATGTTCTACCCCTTTCTGGACGACGCCGATAAGATTCAACTTGTTGGAGTTGAGGCTGCCGGACTCGGTCTGGAGACAGGCAAGCACGCAGCATCATTGACGGCAGGATCGCCGGGCGTCCTCCACGGTGCGATGCAGTATGTTCTGCAGAATGCAGAAGGGCAAATCGCTGTGGCGCATTCGATTTCTGCAGGGCTGGATTATCCGGGGGTCGGGCCCGAACATTCGTATTTGAAAGAACTCGGATTGGTGCGATATGAAACAATTGGCGATGGGGAGGCGCTCGAGGCTTGCACTGTGCTCGCTCAAACGGAAGGGATTATTCCAGCGCTCGAATCAGCACACGCGATTGCCTGGGTTATTGGCCACCTGCGACCTGACAAAGACGTCATTGTCACTGTGAACCTTTCTGGGAGGGGAGACAAAGACCTCGATATCATCATGTCCAATCGCACGTAACCGACGGTTACCATTCTGAATTCCTCCAAATTAGTTCCTCTCGGACAACTGGACGTTTCAATTGTCATTGTCAACTGGAATACGAAGGACGATTTGGCCAACTGCCTCCGATCATTCCAGAATGAGCAGATGAAAGTCCGTTTCGACATTACCGTCGTCGACAATAGGTCGACGGACGGGAGTAGCGAAATGGTGCGGAATTACTTTCCCGCAGTCAGATTAATAGCAAATGAGCGAAACCTTGGATTTGCCGCGGCTGCGAATCAGGGAATACGTAACGCATCGGGAAGATACATTCTCCTTCTCAATCCTGATATTATCAATCATCCGGGTACACTTGAAGGCTTGGTTAAAACATTTGACCAATTGCCGGATGCGGGAGCGTTGGCGCCAAAGCTTTTGAACGCTGATGGCAGCCTTCAGTCAGGCTACTTCCGGAAATATCCATCGGTGGGTCAAGTCCTCTTTTTTCACACGTTTCTTGCACCATGGTCAGAAAAAAGCTCGTGGTTAACTCGCAAGTATTTTGAAGACGTGCGTCACGATGCGGATGAATTGTATACGGTAGAGCAGATTCCTGGCGGATGTATTATGGTATCGCGTGAAGTTGTTGAATCGGTCGGCCTTCTGGATGAGACGTTCTTTCTCTTCTATGAAGATGTTGACTGGTGTTTCCGAATACGGTCATCCGGGAAGAAACTCTATGTTCAGCCTAAGTACTCGATGACCCATTTGGGAGCGCGCAGTTACGAACAATCGGACCGAACGTGGATGAAGGCAAGGTTTGGGCTAAGTCTAAATCTCTTTATCGATAAACATGGCTCGCTTGTGCAACGTATTGTTACGAGAGCCTTGACGTTTTTCAATAGCTTGCTGATTGTGATTCTCAGACGACTTCAGCTGAGTATTGTGGCAAGTTCTGAACGCGATCGGATAGCGAAGAGTCTACAATCGCATAAACTCCTTCTCGTTACGTTCCTTGAGCACTATTGTCCAAGGTTCTTCCCCTCCAATGTTGAACGACTTTTGCCGGAGCAGTGGTAATGAAGAAAGGTATTGGGTCAGAGATACGAGAGCAGGCCTTTCGTGATACGAAGAGCTACTACATCGATGCTCCCCCACGACTGTTCTCTGAGAATCTTATTAGCTTTGCCAGAAAGTACTGCGGCCCTCGTCTGCTTGATGTCGGATGTGCGACAGGGAATTATATGGTCGAGCTACAATCAAAAGGATTCCATTGCACCGGAGTTGACGTTAACCAACGGTATGTTTCTCTTGCACGAAAACGTGGACTCGATGTTCACCTCGTGAAGAAGAAATTCCCTTTCGAGGATAACTCATTTGATTCATCCGTCGTCTTTGAGGTGTTGGAACATGTGTTGGATATTGGAACGGTATTGAAAGAGATCAGAAGGGTCACTCGGTCGACTGTTCTCATTACCGTTCCGAATTGTGCGGATCTTGAGAAGATGAGACACGATGGCGTAGTATTTGAACACGTTTTGGATACAGATCACAAAAACTTTTTCACACCTCAGTCGCTTGACCGAACACTTCGAGATCATTTCCCGACCGATAGAGTGATGATATGGCGAGGCGATCCGATTAGCCCGGCCTCGTTCGTTGCCGATGCACCGACGCGTTTTGCATTACGGGCAATGCGGAGGCTTCGCCTCTTAAAGCCAAAATACTACTTCAGGTTATATGCGATGATTATTCTGAAGAAGACTGGTCGATGAAAGCATGATCGACGTCTCCGTCATTATCGTTAATCATAACCGGAAGGACCTCCTCGAGCACTGTCTGCGATCTGTTGTTGAGGCGAACGTCCAGAAGGAGGTTATTGTTGTCGACAATGCATCGACGGATGGTTCGCGTGAGCTTGTGGAAAGACTCTTTCCCGACGTCGTTCTCATCAAAAACAGTACAAACGAGCGTTTTGCCAAGCCGAATAATGACGCGATGAGAATTGCGCGCGGACGATACTTCTTTCTCCTCAACAACGACGCAATTCTCCAACCCGGCTCCCTGGAGAGCCTTTTGGCGTTTATGGAAAACCATCCTGATGTTGGCATGGTCGGTCCTCAACTCCTGAATCCGGACGGGAGTATTCAGCCGTCATGTCTTGGGTTCATGTCATTTTGGACTCATCTTTTCGATATGCTCGCGCTTGATAGGCTTTTTCCAAATTCACCGTTTTTCGCCGCAATGCCAATGACGTATTTTGACCATTCGACCGAACGAGAAGTTGATCACATCATGGCGGCCGCACTTCTGGTCAGGGCCGAGGCCGTGGCACAGGTTGGCCTTATGGATGAGCGGCTGACGATCTATTACAACGATACCGACTGGTCTTTCCGATTCAAGGCAGCTGGATGGAAGAGAGTCTTCTATCCCGCTGCAAAGGTCATTCACCATGGGGGGCAAACTACTGCAAGAATCAAACGAGACAAGGGAGTTCTCGAAGAGCAGTACGACAACACGATACTCTACTACCGAAAGCGGTATGGGCTGACCGGCGTCTTCTACTACAGAGTGTTCTTGTTCTTTGGATTTGTCGCGAGACTTCTATACTGGGCGGTGCGGAGTGTTATGAACAAATCTGAGGACAACCGGTGGATGTTCGAATTCTCTCTTCGTTCCGTGAGAGTTGCTATTTCGCCGCCGAAGATTTCTCTAAGCTCTCATTCCGATGTATCTTCATCACGCGCCTGAACACTTTGAGCAGACGTTGCGCACTTTTTCCCCACGCGAAAGACCGGATATTCCTCAATCCTCTGGCCCGAAGTTGATGGCGCAAATCACGATTCGCCAGAACTCTCTTAATTGCGTCTGACAACTCAGAAATATTTGCCGGATCAATCAAGATGGCGGCATTTCTTGTTACTTCGGGAAGGGAAGACCGGTTTGATGTGATAACGGGAACGCCACACGCCATCGCCTCGAGAGGAGGATAACCGAATCCCTCATAGAACGAAGGATAAACAAACAGCTCCGCAAGATTATAGAGGGAAGGAAGGTCCTCATCCGGCACATACCCCAGGAACCGAATCGATGTTCCCAGTTTTAGTCGATTGAGGTCTTTCAGGAATTCTCCGCTTTTCCATCCACTCCCGCCAGCCACGATAAGTTGAACGCGACTCCGGATCTTCTCGGGGAGCATCGCATAGGCTGTGGCAAGACCCAGAATGTTCTTTCTCGGTTCTATTGTCCCGACAAAGAGAATGAAATGTTTCGGCAGTCCGTACTTCGTGTGAACTCTCTCAAGCCGGCTTCCGGTAATGCGACGGAATGCCGGGTCGAGCTCTGGATAGACGACTGAAACACGGTTCTTCTCAAAACCGAAACGGGTCAGTAAGTCACGTTTGGTCTGTTCTGAAGAAGCAATAACATGGTGGGCTACGTGTCGGGCATTGTTGATGTACAACGTTTGCCATGCACGCATTTTTGCCGTGAAGAACTCGGGGTGCACCGCAGCGATTGCATCATGGATTGTGACAAGGATTTTGACCTCATTCTTCAGTACAAATGGTCGTTTCCAGCGTCGAGGGAGCATGGAGTGGAGTTTCTCGAAGCGTGGGAGAAGAGGAAGCGTGTAGGCAGGTGCAAAGTAAAGATCCACGCCGTGTTCTGAAAGAAGCTGGGGAAGACGGAAATTTTCCCAAACACGATTGTAGCCAAATCGTTCTGAACTGTTCTCAACGACGGAGGTAAGATTCGAGGCCTTAAGCTCGTGATGCGGTTCGGAGAGGAACAAAACGTACTGGTTTCGTTTATCGACTTCCAACAGCGCTTTGACAAGTCGGTGTGTATATCCTCCTACACCTCGTTTGTCCGCTCTGATGGTTCTTCCGTCAATTGCGATCTTCATAGGGTTTCTTCACGAAGGTGGACAATGGTAGGTATTTTTCATTCTAATCTCAACCACGTTTCTTGTGTTTCCTCGCATCGGTGTGTATATTGAACGCGGTTATCAACTCTGAACATGCCTACCATCGGCATTGATGCTCGCAAATACTTTGATCTCGGAATCGGAACGTATATCCAGAATCTCACCCATCAACTTCCTCTTTGTGAGCGGACACATCGCTACGTCTTGTTCGTCAACAGGAATGATCGGGCACACCTTCCGATGGTTGAAGAGTGGACAATCCACATAGCGCCGTTCAAGAAATACTCCGTAAGTGAGATGCTGCTCTTTGCAGCTCGGGCGAACGAGGCTGGTGTTGATCTCTTCCATTCCCCTCACTATACACTTCCGTTTCGGCTTAAGACCAAGTCTGTCGTAACGATTCATGACTTAATCCCGCTCAGATTTCCCGAATATTTCTCAGCAATCAAACGGGTCTACGCGTACTCTATAATGAATCATGCTGTCCGGTCGGCCGATGCTGTTATAACGGTGTCGGAGTTCACGAGGAAAGACATTCTTGAGACATTCCGTATCGATCCCGACAAGGTACACGTGATCTACAACGGTGTTCATAGAAAGTTTGCTCGGTTGACAGATTCAAGTAAAGTAATGGAGTTCAAGCGAAAGTACCGGATTGAGAATGCCAAGATCATTCTCTACGTTGGGAGCGTGAAGCCTCATAAAAATGTCGAAACACTCATGATGGCCTTTTCGAAATTAAGACGAAGGATGCCTCATGTGCTGTTGATCTTTGCGGGGGAAGCGTTGAACATGGGAAAAGGGTTGCCGGAGCTCATTGGGAGACTTAGCCTTAATGATTCCATAAGAGAGCTGGGCAGACTAACAGACGATGAGTTGGTTGTCGCCTATAATGCGGCAGATGTTCTTGTGATGCCAAGTCGGTACGAAGGATTTGGTCTACCGGTCCTTGAGGCGATGGCCTGTGGAACTCCGGTAATTGCCTCGACCGTGGCGTCCTTGCCTGAAATCGTGGGTGAGGCGGGCATTCTTGTGGACCCGGAGGACAGTGATTGGCTGAGCGCGTCTCTCGAGACAATTCTGTCCGATATTTCCCTCCGTCAACGGCTTGTTGAGCTGGGAATGCAACGGGCGGCGAAGTTCTCCTGGAGAGATACCGCCGAAAAAACATTGCGGTTGTATAATCGGGTTCTCGGGAATTGATTCCATGGTAAGCCTCAAGAGAATCGGGATCTTCGGCGGCACCTTCGACCCCCCGCACCTTGCCCATTTGATTATTGCAGAGCATGCGCGCGAGCAGCTGAAGCTCGACAAGGTCATTTTCATTCCTGCTCGGATTCCTCCACACAAGATTGGCAGGAGGACCACCAAGGCCGAAGATCGAATGTGGATGACCGAGTTAGCGGTTGTTGGTAATCCATTCTTTTCTGTCTCGGATATCGAGGTCTCTCGACAGGGTGTCTCATATACTCTCGATACCTTGAAGGCACTAAAAACGATTTATCCCAAATCACAATTTTATCTTCTTCTCGGATCGGATAATTACGCTTCATTCCATACATGGCATAAGCCGAATGTCATCCGGCAACTTTCATCCATTGCTGTCTATCGGCGGGGGGATGCTGTTGGACGCGTTGCAGGCGTGACTCTTCTTCAGGGACCGTTGATCGACCTTTCATCCTCATTAATTCGACGACGTGTTCGGAAAGGGCTCAGCATTCGATACATGGTTCCCGCGAGCGTCGAAGCGTATATCCGGTTGCACCGACTGTATCGTTGAGAATTTGCCGTGGCCAAGAATCACAATCCGACCGTTTCGCCGGAACAGATTTCGCTGATCGTGAATACCGATCACCACGATCCTTTCGAAGTGCTTGGGGCTCATCGCGTTAGTATTGGGAAGAAAGAAGGGATCGCAGTTCGGGCGTTCTTGCCCGATGCGGAAAAAGCGTTTGTCATTGACGGGAGTCTCGAATCGAAAGACTATCCGATGACGAAACACTCGCCTGAGGGCTTCTTCGAAGTCGTTATTCCGGACCGTGAGGAGCATTTTCCCTACAAGCTGAAGAAGATCCTTTCTGATGGTAGAGAAGAAATCTTTTACGATTCATATTCCTTCCTGCCGACTTTAACAGATTTCGACCTTTATCTTTTTAACGCAGGGGATCATCACAGGATTTATGAGAAGCTCGGCGCACATTACATGGAGGTTCAGGGAGTCGGTGGCGTCCAGTTTGCCGTGTGGGCTCCGAATGCCCGCAGCGTGAGCGTTATTGGCGATTTCAATGGTTGGGACCGACGGAAACACGCGATGCGCGTTCTTGGATCATCGGGGGTGTGGGAGATTTTTATTCCCGGTTTAGGCGAACATGCGCTTTACAAGTTTCAGATCAAAACACATGATGGCACAATTCTCGACAAATCCGATCCGTTCGCCTTCGAGATGGAGCAGCGACCCAAAACGGCCTGTCGCGTGAATTTCCTCTCAGGCTTTCAGTGGAGCGATAAGGAATGGATGAAGCGGCGAGAGTCGGGTCTCTTCGACAAACCGATGTCGGTCTATGAAGTCCATCTTGGTTCATGGGCTCGTGTTCCAGAGGAAAACAATCGCTGGTTGACTTATCGGGAGCTTGCGGAGCGTCTTGTGGAGTATGTTAAGCAACATGGCTTTACGCACATTGAGTTACTGCCCATCATGGAGCATCCTTTTGATGGATCGTGGGGATATCAGGTGAGCGGTTACTTTGCACCAACGAGTCGCTACGGGACCCCGCAGGACTTCATGTACTTCGTGGACCACTGCCATCGGAATGACATCGGTGTCATTCTCGATTGGGTCCCCGCACACTTTCCGAAAGACCAATTTGCATTGGGTGAGTTTGATGGCACGCATCTCTACGAGCATTCTGACCCCCGACTGGGTGAGCATCCGGATTGGGGAACGTTTGTTTTCAATTATGGTCGGCTCGAGGTGAAGAATTTCCTTATCTCCAATGCCTTATACTGGATCGAGAAATATCATGTCGACGGTCTGCGCATGGATGCTGTAGCTTCGATGCTATATCTCGATTACTCACGCAAAGAAGGGGAGTGGATTCCGAACAAATATGGTGGGCGCGAGAATCTCGATGCCATTGAATTCATCAAACATCTGAACAGCGTCGTTCACCACTACTATCCCGGAGTTGTCATGGTAGCTGAGGAATCGACGGCGTGGCCGGGGGTTACCACCAGTCTCGAAAACGGCGGTCTGGGTTTCGATATGAAATGGAACATGGGCTGGATGCATGATATGTTAACATACTTCACGAAGGACCCCATCCATCGGGCCTATCATCATGATAAGCTCACCTTTGTTCTTCTGTACGCGTTTCATGAACGCTTCCTCCTACCACTTTCCCATGATGAAGTCGTCCACGGAAAGGGATCGCTCATCGGCAAGATGCCCGGCGACGATTGGCAAAAGTTCGCCAACTTGAGATTACTCTACGGATTGAAGTACGGATTCCCCGGAAAGAAGCTACTTTTCATGGGTGGGGAGTTTGCGCAATGGGCGGAATGGGATCATGATCGGTCGCTGGACTGGCACTTGACTCAGTACGACCGACACCAACAGATGCAAAATTGGGTCGCTGACCTGAACAAGGTGTACAGGTCGGAGGGGTCGCTCCATGAAGTCGATTTTCATCATTCAGGATTTGAATGGATCGATTTTCAGGATCGTGCAAGCAGCGTCATTTCATTTCTGCGAAGGGGAAAGGCGGGGAACGACTTTGTTCTCGTGGTGTGCAACTTCACTCCCGTCGTTCGCTACGGCTATAGGATTGGTGTTCCTGAAGAGGGGGAGTATGAAGAAATCCTTAACAGCGATTCCACGTATTATGGGGGCAGCAATGTTGGAAACAGTGGTAAAATTCTGGCAGAAGAGATCCCCTTTCATGGTCGACCTGTTTCGCTCAACCTCACCCTTCCTCCCCTTGCTGTCCTCTATTTGAAGAAACATTAGAAGACGTGGGTTTCTCGAACCCACGCCTTCAAGGTCTCTTCAACCGTCAGTCCTTTGATCCGTCTCGATTGTTGTCTTTAAAGACTCTAATCGAAGCTTTCAGGTTTTCGTCGATGATTCCCTCGTTGTTCGGATCGTTCGGATCCACCAATGCACCGGCCGAAGAGCGAAACCAGTTTGCAGAGCTGACCAGCATTGTTGCGTTTGCCACCGGATTTGCTTCCGAAAGAACCAGCTCGGGAACGAGGTCGATCTTCTGCTTGGCATCGATCTTTGACCTGTAGGTGAAACTTTGCGGTGCTGCGCCGGTCGAGTAGACAGTTCCGTTGATGATGATACTATACCTCTGGTCGACGAGAAAGTCGTTAAATTTCGCCTGTTCAGAGGCGGGGAGTGAAGTGATCTCACTCGCCTCAATGCGGTGGACATCAAACTCAATCCGATTAAAGGTTCCGAACCGGACGTTGATTACTCCGATTGATTGTGCAGCCCCGGTAAGACTCAACTCGAGAACCATCGGCTCGCTTTTGAACGTCAGGCTATCAACAGACGATTTGAATTTGATGTCTCGCAAAACCAGCCTTGCGCGTGAAATCGTTATCGAATCGACAGCCATGGCGCCATGGGACTTCGAGAGCGTGTTCACCATTGTCGCCGGTGGTGCAGCTTTTGAATATGCTGACGAGAGCGACAGGTCGCCCGTCGTTGATGGCTCAGAGCTCTTTTCACAGCTCACAAGAAAGACCAGAAGCGCCGGCACGAACCAAATCGAAAAAAGTTTTTGCATAAACGAACCTCCAACATTATAAGAGGAATAAGAAAACTAACCTGAACAACATACTCACAAGAGAATCCAAGGGTGATGATAGATATCACCAGTCTACTGAGGTTAAAGGAAAATCATCTCTTGGTGCGTAAATTCTCCACATCAGATTTTGTTTTAGGGAGGTCGTTTGCGTGGTGAGCCATT
Source organism: Bacteroidota bacterium (assembly GCA_035559595.1). GTDB lineage: Bacteria > Bacteroidota > Ignavibacteria > UBA10030 > UBA10030 > DATMBF01. The sequence goes on from DATMBF010000005.1 coordinate 209,621, forward strand.
GTTTCGTATTTTTAAGACCGGAGGTGTGAGCAAGAACACACCAAGTCGCGGCAGGTGGACGTAAAAGCGGAGAACTGGCCTGGTGACTTTCAGAATCCCGTTGCAGTATGGTGGGACTCAGCACGTCATGCCCCCGTAGCTCAGTATGGATAGAGCAGCGGTTTCCTAAACCGTTGGTCGGACGTTCGAATCGTCTCGGGGGCACAGCAGCATGGACTTTCACACTTACCGGAGGATAAATTCTGCAGGGAAGGTTGAGGGCTTTATAACAAAGAACAATCATTCTCTCCACAAAACCAACGTTAGAGGAGTTATGAATTGTCCTCATTGTAACCAACCCGCATCGACCTTTTTCGAGTCCATGTTCAGTCTGCGAGGCGTTTCTATCTCCGAAGCCATTCGAATGTATTTCAAATGTCGCAATTGCGGAACGCTCCTGCAGCATACGGGCTTCGGCAAAGAAACCACGATCTTTCTTACGGCGTCAGTTGCCGTCCTCGCAATCCTCACGCAGTTTGAGATTTTTTTGCCCCTTGTGGGTTTAGTCGCTTACGGCTTGCTGGTTTTGATCGGATTCGCATATTGCTTTTGGAAGTATGGCAAGATCGCCAAAGTGAATCCGGAAGAGAGAACTGCTTAAGCTTTCCATTGGATTTCTGATGTTTAAAGAAGCCCGTTATCGGGCTTTTTTCTTTCAAAGAAGGAGGGTGACTATGCGCCTTCGAGTGCTTGCCGCAACGGTTCTTCTGCCGCTTGTCTCATCCGCTCAACGAATGCCCGAGCGATGGTTTTCTCTGAATCCCCTGGGATCAAACAATTCAGAGGGAAGCGATGGAGTCTCACTCATGCACTCCGTTTCTTCGTGGGGCGGTTTTGGCGGATATCGCATCACAAGGGACAATGAGCACGCCTGGCTCCAGCAGCTTGGCGGGTATATCGAGTTGGTGCGCATTGGCAACAACGAGAGTCTCGTTTTCACAAGCAGCATCGAATTCATTGCTAATCCCCATAACGACATTCGGTTTAATCCCCGGGCGACGTTCTGGGAAGAAGGCTTTCTTTACACACGCAGTGTCGGCGAATCCGCCTGGCAGGTAGGCTATTACCATCGTTGCAAGCATGATGTGGATAACTTGCTTCTCGGAAAGGAGCGTTCACTCATTTTTGGAAGTCTGTTGGGGAAGTATCTTCTTCCATTCAAGATTGAGAATGATGAAGGACTGGCGGCACTGCGACTCGATCTCTACACAATCCGACAGGATGACAGAATTCCGCAGTCTTTCAACGAAGCGACGCCCAACTGGAAGCGGATGTTAGGAAGCCTTGGGCTGAACGTTCACGTCCGTGAGGGTGGCAATGCAACCGTTGGCTGGTATACAACGGGTTGGTTTTCCCTAACGTCGTTCGGTACAAAAGAGAATGTGATCTTTCGGTTTGATAAGATTGACAAGGTGACGGTCAACGGTGGATTGGCTGTTGGATATGCGATCCGTGGAAATGCACACTTCAGAATCGGAATGACGTACGAGTATCTCTCCGATACAGGCATCACTCCGTTTCCGGAGAGATCGAATCTTCTCTCGTTCGGCGTAACGATTCTTGATCCCAACGTGATGTGGTAGAGAGAAGTTTGTTGCACTCCCTTGCAAAGTTTAGTACATTGACGCGCACAATCTGATTTCACTCACCTCATTCTTCGATGCGACTCAGCAAAGCGTTTATTCCGACTCAAAAAGAGATTCCCGCAGACGCCACCATTCCCAGTCATCAACTGATGCTCCGTGCCGGATTGATGCGGCAGTTGACCGCCGGCGTTTATGCTTTTCTGCCACTGGGTTACCGCGCCATGCAAAAAGCGATGAACATTGTTCGCGAAGAGATGAATGCTATCGGTGGGCAAGAATTTTATTTACCGGCCTTGAATCCCGAAGCTCTTTGGATTCAAACGGGGCGGCGCGATGTTCCGAATTTCATCCTCAGCATCAAAGAGCGAGACCTCGTTCTTGCTCCGACGCATGAAGAAGTAATTGGATGGCTCGCGGCGATGCACATACAGTCTTACAAAGACCTGCCGCAGATTTGGTACCAGATCCAGACGAAGTTCCGTAATGAGCCGCGGCCTCGGTCGGGGGTGCTCCGTGGACGTCAGTTTATCATGAAGGACTCGTATAGTCTCGACTCGGGCTGGGAAGGCTTGGACAGGAGCTATGAGGCTCATGCCGAAGCTTACAAACGGATTTTCCAGAGGTGTGGACTAAAGTTCTTCGTTGTCGGAGCGTCGAGTGGGGCAATGGGTGGAACAGGGTCTCAGGAATTCATGGTTGAAGCCGAACATGGTGAGGATTCCATGGTGCTGTGCAAATCCTGCAACTACGCAGCAAATGTAGAAATCGCTCAATCAAACGTTCCACCGGTTGGAAGGATTGCAAATGGCAAGACCATCGAAGAAATCCACACACCCAACATCCGAACCATTGACCAGCTTGCGGAGTTTTTGAAGGTTGACCACGCCCGATTGGCGAAGTCGCTCGTCTACAAGCACAACGGCAAACCCGTGCTCATCCTCATGGTGGGCAACGATCAGCTTAATGAGTCGAAGTTGGCGGCAGCGCTTGGTGGGGGGGATCTTCAGGTCATGGAGCCTTCAGAGTTGAAGAGGCTAACTGGGGCAGATGGCGGCTCTATCGGTCCCGTCGGACTCCGGGGCTTCAAGATCATTGCCGACAAACGGCTTGAAGGGGCAAATGGATTGATCAGCGGAGCCAACAAGAACGACTATCATCTGACCAATATCGATTTGAACCGCGATGCCAGAGTCGACGGCTATTTTGACCTCCGAACGGTCGAAGAGGGCGAGCCATGCCCCAATTGTGGAACGCCGTTGAAGTTTTCGAATGCCATTGAACTTGGACATATCTTCAAGCTTGGCACGAAGTATTCCGAAGCGCTCAACGCAACCTTCCTTGATGAAAGCGGCAAATCACAGCCCATTGTTATGGGAAGCTACGGAATCGGCATTGAGCGAATCATTGCTTGCGCCATCGAGCAGGGGCATGACGAGCATGGCATCGTGTGGGATAAATCGCTTGCGCCTTACGATGTGCATCTCATTGCAGTGAGTATGAATAACAAGGACGTTGTCCTTCACTCGAATCAGCTTTACCGTGCCTTGACGGAAGCACATGTCGATACGCTGTTTGATGATCGAGCTAATGTTACGCCGGGATTTAAATTCAAAGATGCTGATCTGTTGGGGATGCCTCTGCAGGTCATTGTTGGTGAAAAGGGGCTTCGCGAGAAGAAAGTCGAGATCAAGATGAGGAAATCAGGCGAACGGATGATGGTAGAAGCCGAACGCGTGATTGAAGAAGTCAAGAAGCTGCTGAAGTAACGTTTCGCCCCATCCTGTTGTCGTTTTGTGGATTTCAATCATGCCTCAATTTGTTCATCTCCATAATCATTCTCATTACAGCTTACTTGATGGTGCGTCGCGGATCGAAGGTCTGGTGCAGGCGGCAGTGGAGCAGAAAATGCCTGCCGTTGCATTGACAGACCATGGTGTGATGTTCGGTGCAATTGAATTTTACAAAAAAGCCAAGAAGGCAGGCGTTAAGCCGATCATTGGCTTCGAAGCGTACGTCGTGACACGCGGAAGCCGTCGTGACAAGACCGTCGGCAGTGAAAAAAGCGGGAGACTGACCGGAAGGGGAATCTATCATCACATTCTTCTTCTCGCTAAGAACGAAGTCGGCTACAAGAACCTCATCAAACTCTGCACTCTTGGACATACCGAGGGTTTCTACTACAAGCCGCGCATTGATGTCGAGCTTCTCAACAAATACCGCGAAGGGATTGTCGCGACGTCTGCATGTCCGGGTGGTGTTGTTTCTGCACATCTTGTGAATGGGAATTACGATGAGGCAAAGGTTGTCGCGGGGATATACAAGGACATCTTCGGTGAGGATTTCTATATCGAGATCCAGAATCACGGTATGCAGGTTGAAGAGCCGATTCTTCGTGATGCGCCCCGTCTGGCAAAAGAGCTTGGCTTGAAACTCGTTGCGACGAACGATGTGCACTACATCAGACCCGAGCACGCCCTCCCGCACAACATCATGCTCTACATTCCGGATGCGAGCAGTACGAATATTCCCAATTACAACGTGTTGAGATATGGGACGGATCAGCTCTACTTCAAGAGCGCGGAGGAGATGGAGAGGCTTTTCGCCGATTGGCCGGAGGCCGTGAAATCGACGTTGGAGATTGCGGAAAAATGTAACCTCGAGCTGGATCTCAAGACCAACCACATGCCGGATTTTCCAATCCCGCCAGATGCTGGCGTGAATACTCTGGAAACATATCTTGAAAAGCTGGCACAGGAAGGCCTGCGAAAGCGTTATTCCACTCTTACTCCAGAAATGGAGGAACGACTTCGACACGAATTGAATGTTATTAACCGCATGGGATATGCGGGGTACTTTTTGATTGTGCAGGACTTCATCAACGCAGCGCGGAGAATGGGAGTGCGTGTGGGTCCCGGTCGTGGCAGTGCCGCGGGAAGTCTTGTCTCATACTCTGTCGGCATCACGGATGTTGATCCACTGCATTACGGCCTCCTCTTTGAACGATTCCTGAACCCGGATCGTGTCAGCATGCCGGATATCGACGTGGATTTTGCTGATGACAAAAGGGACAGAGTCATTCAATACGTTCGGGAGAAATACGGCAAAGATTCGGTTGCTCAGATCATTACCTTTGGGACGCTTTCCGCGAGGGCAGTGCTGAAAGATGTCGGGCGAGTACTTGGCATTCCACTTGGTACTATCGATTCCATAACAAAACAAATTCCTGTTGTGCAAGGGAAAGTCACACCACTCGCCGAGGCGCTGGAATCGATCGCCGATCTCAAGTGGGTGAAAGAGAGCACTGATCCAAAAATCAAGCTCCTCATTGACACTGCACTTGTCCTTGAAGGCCTCAATCGCAATGTCTCTACCCATGCTGCCGGCGTTGTCATTGCACCGGGAGACATTAGTGACTTCGTTCCAATGTATCAGACGCCGCAGACTGAGCTGATGACGCAATACAACATGAAGGATTTGGAAGAAGCGGGCCTGCTCAAGATGGACTTCCTAGGGTTACGAACTCTCACCGTTTTAGACAATGCCCTTCAGCTCATCAAGGAAAACCATGGCAAAGAACTCGATCTTAATCGCTTGCCGACTGGAGATAGCAAGACGCTTGACCTTTTCGCGAAGGGCCAAACAGTGGCGGTCTTTCAGTTTGAGAGCTCCGGAATGCAGGATTACCTGAGAAAGCTAAGACCGAGCTCCATCCATGATCTCGTGGCAATGAATGCGCTCTACCGCCCGGGGCCGATGGAAAACATACCCGAATTCATCGATCGAAAAAATGGTAGAGGTCGAATCGAATATGTTCATCCAAAACTCGAGCCCATCCTGAAGGAGACTTATGGTGTTATCGTTTATCAGGAGCAGGTAATGCGCATTGCCAGTGAAATTGCCGGTTTCAGTCTCGCCAAAGCCGATTTGATGCGCCGAGCAATGGGGAAGAAGGACAAGGCGCTCATGGCCGAGCAGAAGAAGGAATTTGTGAATGGCGCAGTGCAAAACGGTATTGACAAGAAGGTGGCTGCCGAAATATTTGATTTGATTGAGAAGTTTGCCTCGTACGGATTCAACAAGTCCCACAGTGTCGCTTACTCCGTTCTTGCGTATCAAACGGCCTACCTCAAAGCACACTATCCGGCAGAATACATGGCCGCTACGCTCACAAGCGAAATCGGAGACACGGATAAGATTGTTCTCTTCATTGACGATTGCCGCAAGCTGGGTATTGACGTTTTGCCACCGGATGTGAATGAAAGCGGCGTGAATTTCGTCGTGACTCCAAAGGGGATTCGCTTTGGATTGAGTGCGATCAAGAACGTCGGTGTTGGCGCGGTGGAGGAAATCGTCAGAGCAAGAAGTCGAGAGGGTTTGTTCCAGGATATCTTTGATTTCTGCTCGAGGGTAGATTTGCGGACAGTGAATAAAAAGACCATCGAAAGCTTGATCCAGGCCGGCGCTTTCGATTCCCTTCATTCTCATCGAGCACAGCTTTTCGATGTTGCCGAGCGCGCAATGGCATTTGGCCAATCGGCTCAGGAGAACACGGGGCGGGGACAATCGAGTCTCTTTGAAGGAGGAACCGCAAAACGTCTTGCTGTTCGACCTGCTCTGCCTGCCGTCGCTCCCTGGAGCGAGCTTGAGAAGCTCTCCCGCGAGAAAGCAGTCCTTGGATTCTATGTCTCGGGTCACCCCCTGTTGAAATTTTCGGATGAAATCGAGTCATTTGCCACTGCAAGGTTTGGGGAGCCTGAGAAAGTAAAATCTGGCTCGTTGGTTCGCGTCTGTGGTGTCGTATCAAGCGTCAAGCGGAAGATCGACAAGCGGGAAAACATGATGGCCTTTGTAACGCTCGAAGATTTTTCCGGAAAAGGGGAATGCATTGTGTTTTCCGACGCTTTCCAGAAATATGGTCCGATTCTGCAGCCGGAGTCGATGGTAATGGTTATCGGAAAGGGGGAGTCCAACGGGGATGCGTTGAAGATCATCGCCAACGAGATCATCCCGATGGAGCAGGTGCGGGACAGATTGACGAAGAGCGTTAACCTTTTTCTCAATCTCGACACGGCAGATGAAAACACGGTGGTGGAACTTCGAAAGGTGATGGAGGAACATCGAGGTCGATGCATGTGTTATATTACCGTCACTGGTGGCGGAAAAGCCAAGAATACCGTATATTTAGCTCGCAGACATGCTGTGAACCCAAGTATCGAGTTCATCCATGCAGTGAAAGAACTTCTTGGTCCAGCCGCTGTCCGCCTACAAGCTTAACAGAGGAGAATTCATGAAACCGATTGAGCTTACCGACACGAATTTCCAGCAAGAAGTTGTGCAATCCGATCGACCTGTGCTGGTCGATTTCTGGGCGGAGTGGTGTGGGCCCTGCAAAATGATTGCCCCATTGGTCGAGGAGCTTGCCAAGGAGTACGACGGCAAGCTAAAGGTCGGAAAGGTCGATGTCGATGCGAATCAACAGGTCTCGACACAATTTGGCATTCGGAGTATTCCCACGCTCTTGATTTTTAAAGGCGGAAAAGTTGTCGACCAAGTCGTTGGAGCAGTGCCAAAGCGAATGCTCGCCGAAAAGCTTGCAAAACATCTCAACTGAATACGCAACATATGGAATGCGAGAACGTCGGTAAGTCCGGCTTCTCGCATTTTCATTTCCGGGATAACCCATCGAAGACTATCGTTGACTGCATGCAACGAATTGAAAGACTAACGTGACCTACAAGAAACGAACTCATACCTGCGGTGAATTACGCCGGTCTCATCTTGGTCAAGTCGTCACTCTCAATGGGTGGGTCGATACGGCAAGGGATCTGGGTGGCGTGATTTTTGTCGATCTCCGCGATCGTTATGGAACGACTCAGGTTGTCTTTGCGCCTCAACATAACGAGAAGGCGTATGCGGTTGCGCAATCCTTGAGGTCTGAATATGTGATCTCGGTGACGGGCAAGGTCGAGGAGCGTCCTGCGGGTACGTTGAATCCGAATATTCCGACCGGTGAAGTTGACGTCATCGTTCAGGAAGTAACGCTCTTGAACAAGGCGGAGACGCCGCCGTTTCCGATTCGTGACTCAGTGGATGCCGGGGAGGAGTTGCGTCTCAAGTATCGTTACCTCGACCTTCGTCGTCCGGCGATGCAGAAGTTTCTGCTCGCGCGTCATCGCTTTTATCAGATTACACGAGGGTATTACGACAGGCTGGGTTTTGTCGAGGTGGAGACTCCGATGCTTATGAAGAGCACACCCGAGGGGGCGCGTGATTTTTTGGTGCCGAGCCGTTTACATCGGGGCAAGTTCTATGCTCTTCCTCAATCTCCACAAACGTATAAACAGATTCTCATGGTGGCGGGATTCGATCGGTATTTTCAGATCGTGAAGTGTTTTCGTGATGAGGATTTCAGGGCCGATCGACAGCCGGAATTTACACAGATCGACGTCGAGATGTCGTTTGTCGATGAGAACGACGTGATGGAAACGACGGAGGGATTGATTCAGGAGCTGTTCTCTGGAATTCTCAATGTCAACATCCCCCGACCATTTCGTCGGATGACTTACGCGGAGGCGATGGAGACGTACGGGAGCGACAAACCGGATACTCGCTATGGTCTTACGTTCACCAATGTTTCCGAGGAGTTGAAGAACAGTGCGTTTCGAGTTTTCAGCGAGACCATCAACAAGGGGGGTGTCGTTGCCGGTTTTGTCGTGCCCGGACTTGCCGGATACACACGAAATCAACTAGATACCCTCACGGATTTTGCAAAGTCTTTGGGTGCAGGGGGACTTATCTATTACAAAGTTCAGAATGACAAAATCGAGTCATCGGTGGAGAAGTTTGTTTCGAAAGAAGAGATCAGCGCCGTTGCTCGGAAGATGGCGGCCAAAGCGGGCGACCTCGGACTGCTGATCTCCGGACAATGGCTGCAAGCCTATTCGATTCTTGGCGGATTGCGTTCCGAAATGGCTCAACGGCTAAATCTTGTTCCAAGCGGAAAATGGGAATTCTTGTGGGTAACGGATTTTCCATTACTTGAATACAGTGACGAGGAGAAGCGATTCATGGCAGTGCATCACCCGTTCACTTCTCCCAAGTTGGAGGATCTCGGGTTGCTCGACAGCGCTCCAGAAAAAGCTCGCGCGCGTGCGTACGATTTGGTTCTGAACGGGAACGAAGTCGCCGGGGGAAGCATCAGAATTTTCGATTCCTCACTACAGTCCAAAATGTTCGCATTACTTGGGATCAACGCTGAAGAGGCGAGGCAGAAGTTCGGGTTTTTGCTCGATGCCTTCAAGTACGGAGCTCCACCGCACGGTGGAATCGCCTACGGCGTTGACCGTCTCGTGATGCTGATGACGGGCGGAAGATCACTCCGCGACGTCATTGCCTTTCCGAAAACGAGTAGTGGAGTCTCGCTGATGGACGAGGCTCCGTCAACCGTCGATAAAAAACAACTCGACGAGCTCCACATAAAGATCGTGTGAGTCTATGGCACGCTGGCACTCCATGGTGTTGGTCATGGTTCCTTCGTTTGCGTTGGCTCAAGAGTCAGATCCTTGGAATCGATCGCACTATGTGGATGTGCGAATGACAAGTGCATTCCTCGATGCGAAGTATAGCTACGCGGTCATGGATTTTGGGAAGATTGGTGTTGTAGTATCCCCATACGACCGGCCGTCGATCGGTGGGACGTTCTCGATCCATCCTTTCAAGTCGTTGTTTGTGGAGGGTCAGCTCGGCGAGATTGCCTACAGCGAGTCAGCAACCGATAGTCCCATCTACAAGGCGAGGTACTTCTGGGGAGTGTATATCGGTGGAATGTTCCCGCTTACTTCCAGATACCAACTAACAATTATCGCGGGGCAAAGAGTGATTCACGTGGAAGGTGGTGGGTCTGCCATCAAGGATGCGGTGGCCGGTGTAGGCTTGGGGGTTTCATTTGAGTAGGTTATGAAATCCAAAGTCCGCATAGCGAGTGGTCAAGGTTTTTGGGGCGATCTCCTGACCGCGCCAATCGACCAAGTCACGAAAGGTCCGATCGACTATCTGGTGATGGACTATCTTGCCGAAGTCACGATGTCCATCATGCAGAAGCAAAAGCAGAAGGATCCCAAGCTTGGGTACGCAAAGGACTTGATTCCGTTAATGGAGCAAATCCTGCCTGCCTGCGTCGAAAAGAATATTAAAGTGATCACGAATGGCGGCGGCGTTAATCCCATTGCGTGTAGTGAGGCAATTTTGACCGTGGCACAGAAGCTTGGAATCAAAGGATTGAAAGTCGGTGTGGTTCTTGGAGACGATATTCTGGAGAAGCTTGATGACCTTACCAGGGCTGGTGCCGATTTTCGCAATCTCGATACCGGTGAGCCTCTTCAGAACGTCCGTAGCAGAGTCTCAAGCGCCAATGTGTACTTCGGAGCGTGGCCGATTGTCGACGCGCTGAAAAAGGGGGCACAGATTGTCATCACGGGCCGCACGACCGATACAGGGATCACACTTGCACCAATGATCTTTGAGTTCGGTTGGAAACACGACGATTGGGATAAGCTCGCCGCCGGCACGATTGCGGGACATATTCTGGAATGCGGTGGGCAATCGAGCGGTGGTAACTTTTCGGCCGACTGGCGCGCTGTGCCGGACATGGCGCATATCGGCTTTCCGATTGCAGAAGCGTACCCTGATGGAAGCATCGTGATCACCAAACACGAAAACACGGGCGGTATGGTCACTCTGCAAACAGTGAAGGAGCAGCTTCTGTACGAGATCGGAAACCCCAGAGAATACATCACCCCGGACTGTATTGCAGATTTCACGACTATCAACCTTGCGCAGGATGGAAAGGATCGAGTGCAGATGACCGGTGTCAAAGGTCGGCCTGCGACGGAGTTCTACAAAGTTTCCATGTCCTACTTCGACGGCTATACTGCCTTTGGAACACTCACGTATTCATGGCCGGAGGCGCTCGAAAAGGCCAAGAAGGCAGACGAAGTGCTGCGCACGCGTCTTGCAGATTTGCACATGCAGTTCGAGGAAATCAGAACGGAGTTTCTCGGATACAACTCGTGCCACGGGCCGCTTTCTCCTCATGTTGCAGATCTCAACGAGGTTGTCTTGCGCATAGGCGTGAGGAGTCAAGATTATAAGTCCGTCGAGCGATTCGGGAAAGAGATTGCGCCGCTGATTCTCACCGGTCCTCCCGGCGTGACTGGCTTTGCGGGTGGAAGACCGAAGCCAAGCGAAGTTATTTCCTATTGGCCTGCGCTGATTCCCAAGCGACTCGTGAATCCTGAAATTGTGATTAAAGAGATTTGAGATGAAAGTCCAACTCCTTCAAATCTGCCACGCACGATCGGGTGACAAAGGCGATACGGCGAATGTTGGTCTGATTGCACGAAAAGCTGAGTATTATCCGATCATCGAAAAGTATGTAACGCGCGAGAGAGTGGCGGAGTATTTCAAAGGGATGGTGTTCGGAAACGTTGAGCGGTATGAACTCCCCAATCTCTGGGCGTTGAACTTTCTTCTTCATCAGGCCCTTGGAGGGGGTGGAACGAAATCATTGAAAAACGATGCTCAGGGGAAGACGCTGAGCTCGGCATTGTTGCGAATGACCATCGATATTGAAGAGGAGATCAAACTGTAATGTTTAATGATTTGCGAGAAAAGCTCCAGGAACAGGTGAAACGGTTGCAGGCGCTTCGGGGGTATCTTTGACCTCGACCGAAAACAGGAAGAACTTGTCAGCCTTCAAGCGAAAACAAGTGACCAGAACTTCTGGAATGACAATCTGAATGCTCAGAAGATCATCAGAGAGATCAATAGCCGCAAAGAATGGGTGGATGGGTGGAATTCGTTGAACAGCCTTGCGCAAGACACGGCAACGTTAATTGACCTGGCGGAGGAGAGTGGGGAGAAGGGGGTGGTAGAGGAGATCGTTGCCGATCTCAAGAAGCTTCAAAGCGGAATTGATGATCTCGAATTCAAGAACATGCTCAGCGGGGAGGATGATGACAGGAATGCGTTGCTGACGATCCATTCTGGCGCTGGCGGAACAGAGTCTCAAGACTGGGCACAGATGCTCCTAAGAATGTACACACGCTGGTGCGAGAGAAACGGCTTCACGGTAAATCTTGTGGACGAGCTTGAGGGGGAGGGGGTGGGTATCAAGAGTGCAACGATTGAGGTCATTGGCAAGTATGCATATGGGTACTTGAAGGCCGAGAGTGGAGTGCATCGGCTTGTGCGCATCTCTCCGTTCGATGCAAACGCGCGTCGGCATACTTCCTTCGCGTCAGTCTTCGTCTATCCGGAGGTTGAGGACGACATCGAAATCGAAATCAATCCGGCCGATCTCAAGATTGACACCTTCCGCTCCGGCGGGAAGGGGGGGCAGAACGTGAACAAAGTTGAGACGGCTGTTCGGATTACCCACATTCCCACAGGGATCATTGTCGCCTGCCAGCAGGAGCGGTCGCAGTTTCAGAATCGTGAACGGGCCATGAAGATGCTGAAGTCCCGCCTCTATCAACTTCGGAAAGAAGAGGAAGAAGCGCGTCGCAATGCGCTCGAAAGTACGAAGAAGAAGATCGAATGGGGGAGTCAGATTCGCTCATACGTTTTCCAGCCGTATACTCTGGTCAAAGATCATCGGACAGGTCATGAAACAAGCGATGTCCACTCCGTGATGGATGGTGAGATCGACGACTTCATCAAGACGTATTTGATGGACGCCAGCGCAAAGAAATAACCGATGACGACAAGCCCAACCAAAGCGTAAGTCGACACCATTCATGCCAGTTTCCCTGTTTATCGCCTTCCGGTACCTCACCTCCCGTCGAAATCGAGGTTTTATCTCCTTTATTACGTTTTTTGCTGTCGTGGGTGTCATGCTCGGTGTTGCCTCGCTGATCATTACCCTCTCCGTGTTGGATGGTTTTGAGAAGACGATCAAAGAAAACCTTGTACAGTTCACGGCGCACATGCAGGTCTATGGCTTTGCGGGAAACATGCTCCCTCATCCGGATTCATCTCTGGCAGTCATTCGAGCAAAGTTCCCGGAGGTTGTCGTTGTTGCGCCATACATCAGCCGTGAGGCGATGATCCGTTCAGACGTTGATATCGACGGCGTTCTCGTCAAGGGCATTGATCCCGCGAATGATATCTCTCCCATCAAAACACATCTTATCGCCGGAACGTATGACCTTGCTATTTCCGATGACCGCCAGCAAGGAATCATCATCGGCAGACGGCTGGCCGATTTGCTTGAGGTAAAGGTGGGCGATAGAGTTCTGCTGTTTGCTTTGGGTGGACCCGCCCTGTCACTTTCCCAAGCACGCATTATGCAGTTTGTTGTGCAGGCAATATTTGAAACCGGGATGGCAGATTATGATGGCACATACGTTTATACGCATCTGCGGAGTGCCGAACGGTTATTTCAGGTGGAGAATGCGGTAACGGGATTTGACATTCTTGTACGAGATGTGTCGAAGCTTCCATCACTTGCTCACGAAATTCCGCTTGAATTAGGATACCCTCATTATGCACGCACAATGCATCAGATGCATCGGAATCTCTTCACCTGGATCGATTTGCAGAAAGAACTGATTCCGATCATTCTCGCTTTGATTACTTTGGTTGCTACCGTGAATATTATCGGCACGCTTTTGATGATGGTTATGGAGAAGTCGAAGGAGATCGGTGTTCTCAAAACGCTCGGAAGCGACCGACCTACCCTTTCGAGGATCTTTGTGTACCAGGGGGCTTTTATTGGTATCGTGGGTACGTTGCTTGGAAATGCGTTGGCCTATGCTCTCTCCTGGGCAGAGATGGAGTACAAGTTCATTACACTCCCTTCAGGGATCTATAACATGACGCATGCCCCAATTGAGCTCTCAACATGGAATTTCTTGCTCGTTAGTGTCGTGGCCATTGTTTTAAGTCTCGCATGTTCAATCATTCCGGCAAGGATTGCCGCAAAACTTGATCCGATGATCACTCTCCGATTTGCCTGATGTCGTTTGAGCGAAAAATAGCGCTGAGGTATCTCTTTTCGAAACGCCGTCTGAATTTCGTTACGGTGATATCGTTTATCTCGATCGTGGGAGTTACGATCGGTGTCGCCGCTCTTGTCATCACCCTTTCAGTATTTAACGGATTCAGCTCGGTCGTGACCTCAATTCTCATTGAGTTCGATCCCCATGTTCGTATTGAGGCTACCAAACGGGCAGACTCGTCCGCCTACGCAGAGCTGGATGCGTACCTGACGCAATCGCGCGATGTTCTCGGGCATGCTCCCTATGTTCTCGGCAAGGCGCTTGTCGTTTCTCGGAACATCAATCGGGTCATCAATGTCAAGGGGATAGATCATCGGAAAGTGCGTGAGGTTTCCGGTCTCGAAGACAAGCTTGTGTTCGGGTCGGTCGATGTCGGCGCGCGGAACGGCATTGTTCTTGGCATGAATCTCGCCGATCGGCTTGGGACCGTTGTCGGGGACACCGTGGCGGTTGTGAGTCCGGCAGGATCCGAATTAGCTCTTCTTCAGCTCGGTCAACCCATTATTCGCCGCTTTGTTGTTGTCGGAATCTATGAGTCGAATAACAAAGAGTACGATGGTCAGTATGCGTTCATTAGCGTGCAAAGCGCACAACGGTTGTTTGGTCGTGGAAAGACAATCGGAGGAATTGAACTTCGGCTGACATCAATGGACAAGGCCGATACGTTTCGAAAAACGATCGAGGAAAAATTCGGAAGCGCATTTCGGGTTCTCACCTGGTATGACCTCCATCGAGATCTTTACACCGTGATGAAAATCGAACGATGGATGGCGTTTGTGATTCTTTCTCTGATTATTGGCATTGCTTCGTTCAACCTTCTTGGGTCATTGACGATGACGGTCGTTGAGAAAACCCGTGATATCGGGATTCTCCGCTCAATGGGCGCAACCGATCTGCAAATTCTCAAAATTTTCCGATATGAGGGACTGCTTGTCGGCATCATAGGGAGTATTGCCGGGCTTTGTCTTGGGGGGGTGATCGTTTACCTTCAAGATCGTTTTCACCTCCGGGAGCTCGATCCGACGGTCTATATCATTCCGGCAATTCCCGTTGAGCTTCAGGTGTTGGACATTGTTATCATCGCCGCTACTGCCATTGCGCTAAGCTGGATCGCTGCCGTCTATCCCGCACGACGTGCGGCTCGACTTATACCCGTGGAGGCAATTCGCTGGGAATGACACGAAAACCTGTGCTTATTCGAGGAGAAGACCTGTGGAAATCGTATCCGACAGGGAAGGACCAAACGCTGGAGGTTCTCAAAGGCGTTGATCTTGAGGTACGGCAGGGTGAGATTGTTGTTATCGTAGGGCCCTCGGGGTCGGGGAAGAGCACGTTGCTCCATCTTTTGGGTGGACTGGACCGGCCCACAAAAGGTAGGGTTGTTGTCGGAGGAGTGGACCTGTTTTCGTTCTCGGACGAGCAACTTGCGAAATATCGGAATAAGCGCCTGGGCTTTGTGTTTCAGTTCCATCATTTGCTTCCGGAATTCACGGCTCTGGAAAATGTGGCGATGCCTTCGCTCATCATGGGCAAACCGTTGAAACAGTGCAGGAAACATGCCCTTGATCTGTTGCTTGATGTGGGTTTACAGGACAGGCAGGAACACAAGCCGGCAGAGCTTTCTGGCGGCGAGCAACAGCGTGTTGCAGTAGCAAGGGCATTGATGAATGATCCCGACATCGTTTTAGCCGATGAGCCGTCTGGAAACCTCGATATGGAAAACGGGTTGCGCCTTCACAAGCTCCTTGTCCAATTAGCCCGAAAACGTGGCACTGCATTTGTCATTGCAACTCACAATCATGACCTCGCGAAAAGGGGAGATCGAATTCTGCGAATTACTGACGGCAAGCTTGTTCATGCAGGTCGGGGGAAAGAGACAGAATAATTTTTTTTCTTGGGGTATTGACTTTCAAAAAATATCCCCTATTTTTGTAGTTGACCTGAACAACAGTTTCTCCCCTGACTGTTGTTCCTCGAAAGGGTCAAGCCCGGCGTACCCCCCAGCGCTGGGCTTTTTGTTATATAGCGAACGGATCCCGACATCACATGGCACGAGAGCTTTCGAAACGCAGACTTCGCACCGATCGTCTTCCTTTCAAGAAAGTGAATTATCAAATTATCGGATTCGGTTTACTCTCGATTGTTGCGGGCTACTTCGCACTCGCTCAAGAGCCGTGGAATGGCTTCTTTCCCCTCGTTGTTGCTCCGATCCTCCTCGTCTTGGGATACTGCGTGTTGATTCCGCTGGGAATTCTGTACCGAAGTAAGCAGGAGCAGAACAATCTCACATCGATGCCCACCGACTCCTCGTCACAGACCCCAGCCTCGTAGGAAATCTTGAAACTCCGGTGGCGAATTTTTATATTGGAAACTACAAGGCTGGAGGGCGTGTAGCTCAGGGGTAGAGCATCTGCCTTTTAAGCAGAGGGTCGATGGTTCGAATCCATCCACGCTCACCGAACGATGGGAGGAGGAGAGTTGGGGAAATGTTGAGACGCGTGAGAGTCAATTTCACATCTCCTCACTTCCACATTTTAACATTTAAATGCCCGGATGGTGGAACTGGCAGACACACCGTCTTGAGGGGGCGGCGCCCGTAAGGGCATGCGAGTTCAAGTCTCGCTCCGGGCACCAGAACTTATCTCACCACATCGATCGGAGAATGTTTATGATGAATCCCAAGCGTTTGACGACGCTTCTTTTTTCAATCCTCGTCAATGTGTCGCTCCTCACTGCGCAAAGCGCGGATGCGCCGCCACAGAATCAAAAAGTGGAGGCGGACAAGCTTTACAACGAGGGAAATTCCTTCTACAAGACAGGCAACTACCTTGGCGCCATCGAGAAGTACAAGTCTGCCTTGAACCTCCACAAGGACTACCGGTACTACTATCAGCTTGGTCTCTCGCAAAAGAATGCAAAGCGGCATGATGAGGCGATTGCTGCGTTTGAAGAGGCGCTCAAGCTCAAACCCGATTTAGCTATTGGCTACAACGCACTCGGCGGGACGCACATGGAACGCAGGACGTTTGACAAAGCCATTGAAGCGTTTAAGCAGGCATTGAAGTATGACCCGCAAATGGATCGGGCAAAGAAGGGTCTCAGTGAGGCGTATGCCGGTAATGCACAGGAATTGATTAACGAGGGCAAGATCAGCGAAGCCAATGCGCTTGTTGATGAGGCGCTTGCGCAGCACTCCGATAATGCCAAACTCTACTTGCTTGCCGCAATCGTTTACAACAAGATGGAGAGGCCCGAAAAGGCTCTTGAGGCTGCACAGGAAGCTATTAAGTTGAAGAAGCGCGGGAGCAAGGGGGCAGAGTATTTTGAAGTCGGTCTGGCCTATAAGAAGATGAAAGATTATGAGAAAGCTCGGGTGGCATTCCAGGAGGCAAAGAAAGATCCCGCTTACAGTCGCAATGCCCAATATGAGCTTGACGGATTGAAAGGAAAGTGATCCCGGTTGAAGTGAAGCGGAAAGGGACGATGGAGATTCCACCGTCCCTTTTTTATTTCTCACAGACATGAAATCTCTGCCACGCATTACAGGTCTCACACTGCGTCAGAAGTATTGCGTTGCGGTTGCACGTTCAAGCGCTCGCTACCGATGGGAGGATGCAAAGGCGTTTGTCCGCAAAGGCTTACTGGGCGATAGGCTCGGAAGAAAGTTCTTCTGTGAGATGGTTATTCATCTTTCGCTGCTCCTTGGGTTTCCCGTCATGCTGGAGCTCCTTGAATTCGTTTCCAACATTGGGAAGGAGAAACGATCGCATCAGGCAGCTTCGCGACGATCCTACAGAATAACGGGGTTAAGACTTCTCCGGCGTATCTACGGAAACCAAACCGAGAAGCTGCTGGAGAACTTAGGTCGTCTTCAACCAGAGCTGCCGCACTGGATAGTCGAGGACGTCTATGGGAAGGTCTTCTCACGAGCGGGCTTGACGCTTGCCGAACGAGAAATTCTCAATTCCACAGTCTTAGCTGTCCAAGGATTAGAGCGACAACTGTATTCGCATGTGCGCGGAATGCTTCGTGTGGGATTACAGCCTGTCGTGGTGGAATCGATTCTCCGGTCTGTTTCCCGTTCGAGCCGAAAAAAAGAACACCGCTATGTGAGTCTCGTGAAAGCGCTGGCGACTCAGCGCCGCTAATTCGTTGACTTTCCAGCGCATTCATCGTACCTTCGTGTGCATTTTGTATGGAGACTGGAGCAAAGATTCTTGTTTCGGGATTGGTTCAGGGGGTTGGCTTTCGCTACTTTGCTCATCGTCATGCCACAAGACTGGGACTTCACGGTTATGCACGCAATCTGCCCAATGGTGAGGTTGAAATACATGTCGAAGGAGAACGAGGAATGATAGAGGAATTTCTCAAAGAAGTAAAAGTTGGTCCCCGCTCCGCAATGGTGCGTGACCTGAAGATCGAATGGGTAGAACCAAGCCGCAAGTTTAGAGGCTTTGATATTCGCTGATGGCTAAAAAACGAGTGAGGCGGAAATCGGGTCAGTCCCCTCTCATGCGAGTGGGGTTTGGCTATGATGTCCATCAGTTTGCCGACAACCGTAGGCTTATTCTCGGCGGAGTTACCATACCGTACGATCAGGGCCTTATCGGCCACTCAGATGCGGATGTCTTGCTTCATGCGATTTGTGATGCGTTGCTCGGTGCAGCGGCCATGGGGGATATCGGTCAACACTTCCCAAATACTGATCCCCGGTTCAAAGATATTTCCAGCGTTGAGTTACTCAGACAAGTCTTGCAACTCTTGAAGAGGCGCGGATATGCTGTTGTCAATATAGATTCGACTCTTGTTCTGCAACGGCCGAAGATTGCCGAGTACATTCCCGCGATGCAAAAGCTCATCGCACAAGAGCTCAAGATCGAATCGACCTCTGTCTCTGTAAAGGCCACCACGAACGAGGGGATGGGGTTTGTCGGCAGGGGAGAAGGGTGTGCCGCTTACGCTGTTGCCAGCCTGCAAACACAATCGTAGCTGCACATGGATCAATTCATTCAAGATCTCTCCAGGCTGGATCCCCTCTGGATTTATCTCGTTGTTGTCGGAATCGCCTACATTGAGAATATCCTCCCCCCGTTTCCCAGCGATGTCATCGTCGTTGCCGCCGGATCGTTGGCTGGCATCGGCGTTGTGGGTTTCCTCCCGCTCCTCCTGCTTGCAACGGTCGGGAGTACGCTGGGCTTCATGTCGATGTACAAGATTGGGAACTGGTTCGGCCATCGGATCCTCGAGACGGGGAGAATGAAATTCATTCCGCTCGAAAGCGTTCAGAAGGTGGAGCAGTGGTTTCGCATTTATGGATACTGGATTATCATAGCGAATCGATTTCTTGCCGGTACGCGGGCAGTGGTTTCGTTCTTTGCAGGTCTTTCCGAATTATCCTTCATCAAGTCAACCGTTCTCTCGTTTCTCAGTGCCCTGGCATGGAACTCCCTCCTCCTCTTCGCAGGGAAGAAACTTGGAGAGAACTGGCGGTCCATAATCTACTATCTCGAAGCTTATAGCAAACTCGTCACGTTTCTCATTATCGTTGGTGTACTTCTCTACCTTGCCGTTGTTTTCTACAAGAAACGGTCTCCATCTCCCACGTCGGACACGGAGAAAACCTGAGTGGTGGATTTCCTCTACTCCCTCGATGTGGCCCTTTTCTATGTTGTTAATCACACTCTACAGAATGGCATTTTCGATGTTCTCATGCCATGGGTTACGGACATCAACAAACACTGGTCGGGCCGCATCACGATTCTTGTTGTGTGGATTTTCCTTCTCACGCGGGCCGGCACAGCCGGCAGGACGGCCGCACTTCTGCTGATCCCAAGTTTTCTCTTCAGCGATCAACTGAATAGCTCCGTTCTGAAATTCATGTTTGACCGGCCTCGGCCCTGTCACGTGCTTTCCGATGTGCGCCTGCTTGTCCCATGCGGTAGCGGCTTTTCCTTTCCTTCCTCTCATGCTGTTAATAATTTTTCTGCTGCAGTGGTGCTGGCGGCGTTCCTCCCTAGATGGAGGTGGGCGTTTTTCGGTTGGGCAGTGCTGATCTCGTGTTCACGAGTCTATGTCGGCGTTCACTACCCGTCCGATGTTCTCGGGGGTGCTACTGTGGGCACAGCGTGCGGATTTCTGCTCGTTATGATGTATCGGTACACGGAGACTCACGTGAAACGTTGGGTTGACCGAAGGAAGGAGAAGAATGGCTGACATCTCATTGGTTGAATCGGCAGGCTCTCGGATTCGTTGGAACATCGGACTCGCCATTGCCTCCGGACTCCTCCTTGGTCTTGCATTTCCACCTTCGCCTTTGTACACGCTGGCGTATGTGGGATTCATTCCTCTCTTTCTTCTCTTCGATCGAGTTGAAAGTTTCTCCGGTCTCTTTCGCTATAGTTATCTCTCGATGTTTGTCTTCAACGCGGTTACGCTCTATTGGGTTGGGGGATTTACCCACGGTCGGGACCCATGGCTAATGATTTCCGGCGCTGCGCTTCTTTTGTTTCACCCGATTCTCTCGAGCATTCCGATCATCCTCTATGGTCTGGTGAGACGATGGATGAACCGGTGGTTGCGACTCTTGGCATTTATCTTTTTTTGGGTCGGTTGGGAGTACGTCCATGCCTTTGGTGAAGTCTCTTTCCCGTGGATCACTCTTGGGAGCAGTCAGGCCTATGATCTTGCTCGCAGTCAGATAGCAGAATACACATCGGTATACGGCATTTCCTTTTTGCTTCTTAGCTTTAACCTGATTGCGTATTACCTCCTTGTGCAAGCCGCGCTCCGTGAATGGAGAATGTGGAATGTCCGTGCAGTTGTTCTTATTCTTCTCCTCCTTACCGTGTATCTGCTTCCCTGGTGGTACGGGATCCGCGTGATGGACAGAGTTGACACGGAAGAAGGGAGGCCTCTGCAGGTCGGGGTGATTCAACCGAATGTTGATCCATGGGAGAAATGGGGGGAGGGATTTGCCTCACGCCAGGAGGCATATCGCCAACAGCTTGACATTCTTCTTGCATCAACGGCACCTCTTGCAGCGGATTCTGTGGATTTGATCATCTGGCCGGAAACAGCACTCCCTTTTTGGGCACTGTTGCCACAATATGAGGAATACCGAGATCGGATTCAGCGATTCGTCGACTCTGTGAAGACGCCGTTGTTTACGGGACTACCTCACGCGGAGTATTTTGACGAGCAATCCGCACCGGTAACTGCACGGCCTGTTCGTTCGACCGGACTTTTTGTTGAGTCGTACAACTCCGCCGTTCTTTTTTCGCCGGGTAAACCGGCGTCGGATGTTTATCGGAAGATCGTTTTGGTTCCTTTTGCAGAGCGCATTCCGTACGCTGAATCCGTACCGTTTCTCATCGAGCCGCTGAAATGGGGTGTTGGGATCAGCGGATGGGGTAAGGGGCAGGATACGATTGTTTATGAGCTTGAGACTCGCTCGAGCTCGCAAGCGAAGTTTTCTGGGATGATCTGTTACGAATCCGTGTTTCCACAATTCGTGCGCGAGTTCGCTGTCCGCGGAGCTGAGTTCTTGGTGGTGATAACGAATGACAGCTGGTGGGGAAACACCTCCGGCGCCTATCAGCATATTGCGATGGCATCGCTACGGGCAATCGAAAACCGCCGTTGGGTTGTGCAAGCGGCCAATGGAGGGATTTCCGCATTTGTCGATCCGGTCGGGAGAATTCGTCAGGCTACGGAGCTGTATACCCAGGATGCGCGGCGGGCAGAGATCGAAGCACGTCAAGGTGAAACATTTTATGTGCAGCACGGAGATATCTTTGCACGGATCTGTTTGTATTGCTCGGCCCTGTTTGTTATCTTGGCTTTCATTAATCGCTATCGTCACAAGAGTCATCAATGAAACGGCGATTCATCGATCTGCGAAGCGATACAGTAACGAAGCCCACTGCTGAAATGCGTCAGGCGATGGCGAATGCCGAAGTGGGGGATGATGTGTTTGGCGAAGATCCGACGGTTCAACGCTTGCAAAGTACAGTGGCCGAGATGCTTGGGAAAATAGCTGCCTTGTATGTGCCTTCGGGTGTCATGGCCAATCAACTTGCAATCAAAGTCCTCACCAAACCCGGTGAAGAAATAATTGTCGAAAGAGATTCACACATTTTTCATTATGAGAATGCTGCACCGTCTGTTCTTTCTCAGGTACAGCTACATACAGTAGGGAGTCAGCGCGGTGTTTTCTCTGTTGATGAGCTGGAGCGACACATAAGGCCGAAAGAGTACTATTTTCCTCGGACGTCTGTCATTTGTCTGGAGAATACTCACAACCGTGCGGGCGGAGTTGTTTATCCCTTGAGCAGAATTAAGGAAATCTCGAAGCTTGCTCGAAAGCATGATTTGCGAATGCATCTGGATGGTGCAAGGCTTTGGAATGCAAGTGTGGCTGCAGGCATATCGCCGGCAGAGTTTGCGAAACACTTTGACACTGTTTCAGTCTGTTTCTCAAAAGGGTTGGGTGCCCCTGTGGGGTCGGCGATTGTAGGGACGAGGGAAATGATCGATCAGGCCCGGAAGTATCGGAAGCTTTTCGGTGGTGGAATGCGACAGGCTGGAATCCTTGCCGCAGGAGCTTTGTATGCTTTGGAGCATCACCTGCAGAGGTTGGTGGAGGACCACCGTCGTGCGAGGCAGTTTGCCGAACAGGTTGGTGCTCTCCCGGGATTAACGATTGATATGGAGAGTGTTCAAACCAACATTGTCATCATTGACGTATCGAAAACGAAGAAGACTCCCGGAACAATTCTGAAGAAACTTCGATCGAAGAATGTTCTTCTTACAGAATCCGGCCCTTCATCAATTCGAGCCGTCATGCACCTGGATATCTCCGACAATGACCTTGACGAGGCAATTACGGTCTTTCAATCAATATTCCGTTGATGGACAAATCCAAATTCAAACATAAAACCGAAGTTCGCGTTCGTAATTATGAGGTCGACTGGCAGGGGATTGTGCATAATGCGGTCTATCTTCTCTATTTCGAGGTTGGGAGGATAGAGTACTTTAAAACGATCGGCATGACGATCAATCGGGAAAGTATTCTCAATCAAGAAAGAATCGTGCTGGTGAGAAATGAAATTGACTACAAAGCTTCAGCACCGTTTGACGATGTATTAACGATATACACGCGGATGGCGAGAATCGGGAATTCCAGCTTTGTCATGGAGGGAATCATCGAGAGGTCGACGACGGGGGAGGAGATAGCCAGGAATTTCGCGTTTCACGTTTGGCTTGATCCAGTGACCGGCAAGTCTCGGACGATTCCGGACAGTTTTCGCCGCAGTGTTCAGGAAAAAGAGGGTTCCCATTGTGCCATCGAGTGGCCGTCGATAGAGGTATGATTTCGTTCGAGGAATTTCGAAAACTCTGCACGCAAGGGAACGTGGTTCCCTTATACGAAAAGCTCTTTGCGGACACAGAAACGCCGGTTTCGGTTTATTCCAAGATTCGGGATGAGAGTCCTTTCTCCTTCCTTCTCGAGAGCGTGGAGGGAGGGGAGCATGTTGGCCGGTACTCATTCATCGGATTCAATCCCTTCATGAACTTTGAGATACGTGGAAAGAGATTCTCCCTCCACCCCCGTCACGATGATGTGATGGTTCTTCCCCGGCTTGTCAGCGAAGATGATCATCCACTTGAAGCTCTGAAAAAGATTTTTGCACACCTCAGGCCGGTACGGTTGAGCGGATTGCCTCGGTTAACTGGTGGAGCGATCGGGTACTTCAGCTATGAGGCGGCACAGCTGGTGGAGAATATTCCTGTTGCTGCGCGAGACGATCTCAAGATTCCAGACGGGTTTTTGATGTTTTGCGACTTGTTGCTGGTGTTTGATAACGTCTCTCATTCACTGTACATCGTTTCCAATGCATACATTCCACCAAACAGTACCGAACAGCTTCTCGTCGAAGCATATGAGAAGGCCGCTGAGGAATTATCGACTCTCTCATCTCTCATAACCTCCAAACAACCTGCGCCGCTTGGTGCGTATACGATTTCCGCTGGTTTTCAACGGGAAACAAGCAAAGGAGAGTTTGTTGAAAACGTGCGCAAGACGAAACAGTACATCGTTGAAGGCGACATCTTTCAGCTCGTGTTATCACAGAGAGTGAAGCGTCCAGCAGATGTTGACACATTTGATCTTTACCGTGCGCTTCGTGTTGTCAATCCTTCGCCTTACATGTACTATTTGAGTATTGACGGGACGGATATTATCGGATCGTCTCCGGAAATGTTGGTTCGGGTGGAAAACCAACGAGTCGAGACAAGGCCTATCGCAGGCACACGAGCACGCGGTGAGTCCGGAGAAGAAGATGAACGTCTGGCTCAGGAACTCTTAAACGACGAGAAAGAGCGTGCAGAGCATTTGATGCTCGTCGATCTCGGACGAAATGATCTTGGACGGATCAGCGTATTTGGCAGTGTTTCCGTCAAACAACTCATGACCATCGAGCGTTACTCGCACGTCATGCACATTGTTTCAAGTATCCAAGGCAAGCTGCGGCCCGACTTAACTGCTGTGGATGCGCTGTTTGCTTGTTTTCCGGCAGGGACACTCACTGGAGCACCGAAGATTCGTGCCATGGAGATCATTGCTGAATTGGAAAACGTGCGAAGGGGAGTCTACGGCGGCGCAATCGTGTACTTTGACTTTTCAGGGTCGATGGACTCCTGTATTGCTATTCGAACAATCGTTGCTAAAGAGAAGATGCTCTACTTCCAAGCAGGTGCCGGTATCGTTTTCGACTCGTTGCCTGAGCGGGAGTATGAGGAAACGCTGGAAAAACTCGGCGCTAACCTGAAAGCGCTTGAATTGATTGAACGCCGCACTGCAACCTCGCTGCCGACAATGGCTGAATCATGATTCTCGTTATCGACAACTACGATTCGTTCACATACAATCTTGTCCAATATCTGGGCGAGCTTGGCGTTGAGCAGACCGTTGTGCGGAATGATCAGATTACGATCGACGAAATCAAGGAGCTTAACCCTGAGGCCATTGTAATCTCGCCGGGTCCATGTACGCCGAAAGAAGCGGGCGTTTCGGTTGACGTCATTCGTTCCTTCCATAAGTCTGTACCGATCCTTGGTGTCTGCCTTGGTCACCAGAGCATTGCAGAAGCCTTTGGTGGGAAGGTCGTGCGTGCGCCGGCGATCTTTCACGGCAAGACCTCAATGATTCACCACAATGGAGAGGATATCTTTGAGGGGATTCCCTCTCCTTTTGTCGCCGCTCGATATCATTCTCTTGTGGTTGACAAGAATTCGATCCCCCCTGAATTGAAAATCACCGCCTGGACCTCGGACAATGTCGTGATGGGGCTCCGTCATGCAACGTATCCTACGGTAGGAGTTCAGTTTCATCCCGAGTCCATCGCAACCGAACATGGGAAACACCTTTTGAAGAACTTCCTCACTCTTTCATAATTCGGAAAGGGCATTGCGATGCCAGCCAAGAACAACAATCGGTCATCCTACGACGAATTGCAGGATCTTCAACTTCGCACGCTCCTTGCCGCACAGGGAGATATCTGGCGGGTGTTTCGCATTATGTCGGAGTTTGTTGAGGGCTTCACGATGATGTCGAAGCAAGAGAGTCTGGTATCGATCTTCGGTTCGGCGCGTGCAAAACCCGGCTCGAAGTATTATGAAATGGCGGTTCAGGTTGGGAAGGAGCTTGTCAAGCGTGGTTTCAATGTGCTTACAGGTGGCGGACCCGGCATCATGGAGGCCGGAAACAAAGGTGCCAAGGAGCAAGGCGGAGCTTCAGTTGGCGTAGCGATCGAGCTTCCGTTCGAAGAGAAATCCAACCCTTATGTTGACCGCGACAAGCTGATCGTTTTCCGACATTTCTTTGTGCGAAAGGTCATGTTCGTCAAGTATGCGCACGGCTTTATCGTTCTTCCCGGGGGGTTCGGCACACTCGATGAGTTCTTCGAGGCCATCACGCTCATTCAAACGAAGAAGACGCGAGCCTTCCCCGTTGTCTTAATGGGAGCCTCATATTGGGATGGTCTTGTTCGTTGGATTCGCGACACGATGATTCCGGAGGGGACAATCTCACCGGGGGATATGAATCTTTTCTCTATCACCGATGATCCGGCCGAGGCCGCTCAAATTATTGCCCATTTTTACGAGAAACAGAAGGTGCTCACAAACTTTTAACGCACCGCTTGCATTTTCTCCTGCGAAAGAGTATATTGGTTCTGCAGTTTGTTGATAGCCCGCCGGACGGGCTATTTTTTTTGGAGAGCCGTGGTGAAAGAATTAGAGAGTCGATTTCAAGAGATCCTCGAGCCAATTCTCGGACGTTTTGGGGCATTTCTGGTTGGAATCGATATTCGCTCCGAACGAGGCCGAAAGGTCGTTCAGGCGTTTGTCGATACCGATACAGGCATTACCATCAACCAGTGTGCCGACATCAGCCGGGAACTTTCGCGCGAAATGTCGTTGCAGGAGTTGATTCAAGGGGATTACCGACTCGAGATTTCATCGCCAGGTCTGGATCGACCGCTGAAGCTGTTGCGACAATACCCGAAAAATGTTGGTCGGAAATTCCGCGTGCGATACCGCAGGGGAGACGAGCAACAGTCGATGACGGGCACGCTGGTCGGAGTCGAAGCCGATGTGTTGAAGTTTGAAAGTGAACGAGGAGAAGTTGTCGAACTGCATTTTGCATCTATTGTTGAATCGAAAGAAGAGCTTCCCTGGTAGGTAGCTGCTGATCCCACGTTTGGAGGAATGAGATGAATCACGAAATCGTCGAATCATTTGCATCAATGGTTCGAGAAAAAGGAATTGACAAGGATCTTCTTGTTAGCATCATCGAAGATATATTCGGAATGATGGTCCGAAAAAAATACGGTCCAACGGCGAAGTTTGACGTTGTTGTGAACATGGACAAAGGTGATATTGAAATCTATTTGGAGAAAGAAGTCGTTGAAACAGTCACCGATCCTCTCACCCAGATTGACATCAAGGAGGCTCGAAGGAAGACGGATGAGGATCTCGAGGTCGGCGAAGATTTCGTTGAAATTGTCCCCCTCGAATCGTTTGGTCGGCGGTTGATCGTTAGCGCAAAGCAGAATCTCAATCAGCGAATCAAAGAGATTGAGCGCGAAGCGATCTACAACGAATATTCAAACTCCATCGGTGAGATCGTCGTCGGTGAGATCTATCAGATTCGAAAGGGTCGGGGGGAGATCCTCGTGCTTCACAACAAGAACGAATTGATACTGCCGCGCTCCGAACAAATCTACAAAGAGAGGTACAAGAAGGGGGACACCATTCGTGCCGTGGTTAAGGAGGTCCGGAAGAGTTCCGGCACTCCCATTGTCATTATTTCCCGTGCTGACCCGCAATTTCTGATGCGGCTTTTTGAAATTGAGATTCCCGAGATCTACGACGGCATCATTGAGATCAAACGCATAGCGCGCGAGCCGGGAGACCGGGCTAAAGTTGCCGTGCTATCGCATGATGACCGGATTGACGCTGTTGGTGCCTGTGTCGGCATGAAGGGGGTTCGCATCCATGCGATCGTCCGCGAGCTCAACAACGAAAACATCGACGTGATCAACTATACGGACGATCCTGTTCTGTTCATCACTCGTGCTCTTGCGCCGGCGAAACTTAAGGAGATTCAGGTTGACGTTGAGAACAAGAAGGCGACCGTGCTCGTGGCCCCCGACCAGGTTTCTCTCGCAATCGGCAAGAACGGCCAGAATGTCCGCCTTGCCTCCAAACTTACCGGCTTCGACATTCAGCTTGTGAAAGAGGTGGTGGAAGAGGAGGAATACGATATGGACCTTTCCGAGTTCCGTGAGGAACTTGGGGACGTGCTGTTCCACAAGTTTTTCGATGAGAACTACAAAACCGCCCGTGATGTTCTCGATACGCCCCGCGAGCAGCTCATTGCGAACCTTGGCATCGAACCCGAGAAGATCGATGAAATCCTCGACATGTTGAGGAAAGGTCTCGAAGAAGCAGAGGTCGAAGATGAGGAGGGGGAAGAAGAGGAAGTGGTCGAGCTTCCGCCGCCGGCTTCTTCTCAACCGGTCACAACGGATGGAGCAGAGACACCGGAAGATTCTGTTAAAGAAGAATCATCGGAAGAAAAAGAACAGCAGCCGTCCTAACCATGCTGGTGTAACGATACTCTTGAAGAGTAATGACTGACAAGACGACAAAGAAGATCAAGATCTACAAGCTTGCAACGGAGCTCAACCTCGGCAGTGATACGATCATCGAGTTCCTGAAGAAAAAGGGATTCGAAGTGAAGAATCACATGACGGTGGTGACCGATGAGATGATGCATGCCATCATGGGTCACTTTAAGAAGGAGAAGGACGTTGCCGAGCGACATCAGCGTAAAATACAAGAACTGCGGACGGCGAAGGATAGGAAACCGGCTGAAAGGGAGCTGAAGAAGGGGAAAAAGAAGGAAGCCGAGGAAGAAGCGGTCGAGGTTGAAGCGAAGGAAGCCGCCAGGCGAGAAGAGGCGAGAGTCGAAATCCCTTCACCCGAAGTTTCTCCTGCTCAAACCGAACCAGTCGTTGAAGCACCCCAGCGCGAAGTCGGCGTCGAAACGCCTGTTGAAAAGCCCTCTGAAATCGAAGAGAGTGAAGTTCCACAGGGTGCAGTGGCTCCGGTAGTTGCCAAAGGTCCGCAAACCCCTCTCGAAGCGGCTGTCGCACGAGCCCCTCGTGGTCTAACCGTGAAGGGAAGGATCGAGATCGCGAAGTCGGAAGCTGAAGGTGCGGAGAGCGAAGAGGAGGGAAAAAAGAAAAAGAAAAAGAAAAAGAAGAAGATCCGTGAGGAAGCGAAACAGGGTAAAGTTGAGCTTAAAATTCCTGAGGATGATATCGAGACGAAGGCGCGAAAGCGCAAGAAGCTGAGATTTGCCGAGGTCGATGAGGTTGAGGTCGAGAGGGCGATCCGCGAAACCTTTGCGGAAATGGAGGAAGCTCCGGCGACAGCGCGGGCAGCAATTCGGAAAAAGCGCAAGAAGGAACGAGAGGAAGAGGAAAAGCGAATTCAGGAGGAGATCGAGCGTGAAAAGGCCAAGGTCAAGGTAACGGAGTTCGTCACCGTAGGAGAGTTGGCGAATCTCATGCGGGTTTCTGTGTCCGAAGTTATTCAGAAGTGTATGGGACTCGGCATTATGGTCTCGATTAACCAAAGGTTGGACAAGGATACCATTATGCTTGTCGCTGACGAATTCGGCTTCGAAGTGACCTTTGAAGAGGAGTTCTCGGATGATGCTCTTGCGGACACACCGGATGATCCTGCATTGCTCAAACCTCGACCGCCGGTCGTTACAATCATGGGACACGTCGACCATGGTAAGACATCATTGCTTGATTACATCCGAAGGGCCAATGTTGTCGCAGGGGAAGCTGGCGGAATCACACAGCACATCGGAGCATACGAAGTAACTCTCCCTGACGGAAAGCAGATTACGTTTCTTGACACGCCCGGTCACGAGGCATTTACCGCGATGCGCGCCCGTGGTGCTCAGGTAACCGATATTGTAGTGCTGGTTGTCGCTGCTGACGACAGCGTCATGCCGCAAACGAAGGAGGCAATCAGTCACGCCCAAGCAGCCGGTGTGCCAATTGTTATCGCAATAAACAAGATTGATAAGCCGGAAGCCAACCCGGATCGCATTAAGCAACAGCTTGCGGAGAATGGTGTCCTGGTTGAAGAATGGGGTGGAAAACACCAATCGGTCGAGCTCTCTGCACGGACCGGCAAGAACGTCGATCTTCTTCTCGATAAGATTCTGCTCGAAGCGGAAGTTCTCGATCTGAAGGCGAATCCTGAGAGGCATGCACGAGGAGTGATCATCGAATCGGAGCTCGATAAAGGGAAAGGCATTGTGGCAACTGTCCTTGTTCAAAAAGGAACGCTGAGAATAGGGGATTCTTTTGTTGCCGGAATTTGGAGCGGCCGGGTTCGTGCAATGTTTGACGAACGGGGTCGTCGCGTCGAAGTGGCGAAGCCTTCACAGCCGGTTCAAGTCATCGGCTTCGACGGTATTCCACAAGCGGGTGATACTTTTGTCGTGCTCCCCGAAGAGCATCAATCGCGGGAAATCAGTTTGAAGCGTCAGCAACTTAAGAGGGAACAGGACTTCAGACAGCGCCGGATGATCACGCTGGATGAAATCTCTCAACAAATAAAAGAAGGTCAAGTGAAGGACCTGCCTGTGATTGTAAAAGGCGATGTGGATGGTTCCGTAGAAGCTCTCTCTGATTCGTTGCTCAAACTGTCAACGTCGGAAGTCAGGGTTGCTGTTATTCACAAGGGTGTCGGCGGGATATCGGAGTCTGATGTGCTTTTGGCTGCTGCTTCTCGCGCTGTTATTATCGGGTTCCACGTGCGGCCAAGTCTGACGGCGCGTCGACTTGCCGAACAAGAGAGTGTGGACATTCGGCTGTACAACATTATTTATGACGCAATCAATGAGGTCAAAGCCGCACTCGAAGGGATGCTGGCACCCTCTGTCTCTGAACAGGTGCTGGCTACCGTCGATGTTCGGGAGGTCTTCAAGATTTCGAAAGTGGGAACCGTAGCCGGCTGCTATGTGAAGGATGGAAAGATAGCTCGGAACAACAAGGTCAGATTGATTCGCGACGGGATCGTTGTGTTTGACGGTACCATTGCTTCTCTGAAGCGATTCAAAGATGATGTACGAGAAGTAGAGCAGGGATTCGAGTGCGGAATTGGGTTGGAAGGGTTTAATGACGTCAAGGTTGGCGATGTTATTGAGGCCTACACCATGGTGGAAACGAAGAGGAAGTTGGAAAAGTAACGACTGCAATGTCCGTCCGAACAGAAAAAGTCGCGTCGCTCATCAAGCAAGAGATGAGCCTCATCGTTCAACGTACTTTCCGCATGGAGGAATTCGGCTTTATTACCATCACGGATGTGCGAATGAGTCCCGATCTCAAGATTGCGAAGGTGTATGTGAGCATCTTTGGTAATGCGGAGCAAAAGGAAAAGGTGCTTGGACATCTTGAAGCAGAAAAGAGCTCCATGCGGGCCGCCCTAGGACACGTTATTCGTCTGAAGTTTACTCCGTCGATAGTCTTTTATCTTGATGAGACTCTCGATCGGGCGATGAATATCGAGAACATCCTTCATCGCATTCACAAGGGTGAAATTGAGTGACAGAAATTATCGGACGATCGTCGAGCAACCGTTTCCCCACGCAGAGCGTGATGAACGGGGCGGGGATCGTTCTCCTTGTGGACAAGCCGATGGATTGGACTTCGTTCGACGTGGTGGCGAAAATCCGTTCACTCTTCAACCTTGATCGAATTGGTCATGCCGGAACGCTGGACCCTCGCGCCACCGGCCTCTTGATCGTCTGCACGGGGAAGAAAACGAAAGCTGTTTCAGGGTTTGCCGAGCTTGAGAAAGAATACGAAGGAGTGATGACATTGGGGAAAACAACTCCAAGCTTTGACAGCGAAACGGAAGTTCTGGAAGTTCGGGATATCGGTGAAATACACTCCAGTGATGTTGCACGCGTGCTCACGGAGTTCAAAGGCAAACAGCTGCAAACTCCGCCAATGTATTCCGCGGTAAAGCGAAAAGGTAAACCGCTTTACAAATACGCGCGGAAAGGAAGGATTGTCGAGCGAGAGCCGAAGGAGATTGAAATCAAAGAGATTCTCCTTCTCGACTTCCAACCGCCGGATGTTCGTTTTCGGGTGGTCTGTTCAAAAGGAACATATATACGGTCTCTCGTGCATGATGTTGGAGCCCGGCTTGGATGTGGAGCAATGTTGTCTGAGCTCCGACGAACAAGAATCGGGCCATATGATGTTCACGATGCTTTGACCATCGGCGAGTTAGCGGAGTTTCGCAATCGACTTCGACTTGCCGTAATTCCTTTCTCATGAAAGTCGCTCATCGACTCGAAGAGATTTCGTTCGACAAGAATTCGGTTGTTTCCGTCGGCTCGTTCGATGGCGTTCATCGTGCGCACCAGGCCCTGATTCAAGAGGTCGTTCGCCGCGCACGGCAGCGTAAAGGTCGGAGTGTCATTGTAACGTTCGATCCTCATCCGAAAGAAGTTCTTTCCGCCGATCCGGAAAAGGTTGTTTTTCTGTCCACGCTCGACGAAAAGCTGAGCTTGTGTGAGGAGTTAGGTGTTGATGTCACGTTTGTCCTCGAATTCACCTATGAGTTCTCCAGACAGAGTTTCAGGGACTTTTATCTCCGCTATATCGTTCATGGGATAGGAGTGAGTGAAGTTGTCGAGGGATATGATCATCACTTTGGAAGAGACCGGGAAGGAAGTATCGAGGAATTGTTGAGGCTGGGTCGGGAGTTTGAGTTTTCGGTAGTGGCGATGAAGCCGGTTCATGTTGGGGAAGAGGTCGTGAGCAGCTCTCGTATTCGTGAACTGCTGATCATAGGGGATCTCGAACGAGCGAATGAATTATTAGGCCGACCATACACGTTCGGCGGAATTGTCGTGAAGGGTGACGGCCGAGGTAAGCTGTTAGGATTTCCCACGGCCAATCTTCAGCCGAAGTCGACCAAAAAGATCATCCCGAAGAACGGGATTTATTTTGTCGAGGCATCGGTTGGCGATGCATCCTATTTCGGGTTGGCCAATGTAGGGGTTCGGCCGACATTTGAATCCAACGGGCCGAGGATCGTCGAAGTGTACTTGCTCGATACGGAGATCGACCTTTACGGGCAGTATGTGGAGGTAAGATTTCTGAAACGGCTGCGGGATGAGATCAAATTCAATTCTGCGGAAGAGTTGATCGAACAAATGAAGAAAGATCGGGAAGAAGGAAGTAGGCTGCGAACCGAATTGACAAAAGTCTACAAACTTTCATCGTCACGATAGGATATCATTTTTAGGAAAAGGAGAAGAAGCAACAATGCCGATTACAGCAGAACAAAAGCGTGAGATCATTACGAAATACGGTAAAGATGCGAAAGATACCGGCACACCGGAAGTGCAGATTGCCATTCTCACGGCTCACATCAATAGTCTGACTCCGCATTTAGACCAGCACACGAAGGATCATCATGGTCGGCTTGGGTTGTTGAAGCTTGTCGGGAAGCGACGTCGGTTGCTGGATTACCTGATGCGCAAAGATATTAACCGGTATCGAAAGATTATCGAAGAGCTGGATATTCGCAAGTAGAAGCCGCAGCCCCGCGGTCTAGACAGGGGCGAGAAATTGTGTCGTTGAAAGGAAGACAGGCTCTATGTCTCAAGTGATTACCAAGGAAGTTGTCCTCGGTGGTAAGACATTCTCGTTTGAAACGGGCCGACTGGCCAAACAAGCAGACGGCGCCGTCATGGTGCGGTATGCAGATACGATGGTGTTAGCCACTGTCGTGAGTGCACGCGAACCGAAGGTTGATCAGGACTTTTTCCCCCTGCAGGTGGAGTATCGCGAGAAAACCGCAGCCGCGGGGAAGATTCCGGGCGGATTCTTCAAACGAGAAGGAAGACCGACGGAAAAGGAGATTCTCTCTTCGCGTTTGATCGATCGGCCGATTCGCCCGATGTTCCCGAAGAGCTACAAGAACGAAACGCAGATTCTTGTAACGGTGTATTCATCAGATCAGCAACATGACGGGGATGTCCTCGGCGCATGTGCAGCCTCCGCGGCGCTTATGGTTTCCGATGTTCCGTTCGATGGACCGATTGCTGAAGTCCGCGTCGGGAGAATCAACGGCCAGTTTATGATCAATCCCACGTTTAACGATCTCGAGCAAAGCGACATGGATGTGACGGTGGCCGGCACCGAAGACTCGATTGTCATGGTTGAGGGAGAGGCGTTGGAGATCTCAGAACACGACATGCTTGCGGCCCTGAAGTTTGGTCACGAAGCAATCCGTCAACTCTGCGCTGTCCAGAGAGAGCTGGCAAACGCTGTCAACAGGCCTAAGCGAGAAGTCGCGAGCGCGGCCGTTCCCGAAGAGCTTATTCAGGAAGTGAAGACCCTTGCAGGCGACCGACTGAAGGAGCTTAGCCGAACCGTTCTCACCAAAGAACAGCGTTCTGAAGCGACAAAGAGAGTGTATGATGATGTCCAGGCAGCTCTTGCGGAGAAATACCCCGACCAGGCTTCCACTATCGCAGAGATCGTTCATGATATTGAGCGCGATGCCATGCGATGGACGATCTTACAGGAAAAGAAAAGGCTTGATGGCCGTGGATTGGCCGACATTCGCCCAATCACCTGTGAGGTGGGTTTGCTGCCACGAACGCACGGATCAGCACTGTTCACACGTGGCGAAACGCAGAGCCTCACGACGACAACACTCGGAACGAAACTTGACGAGCAGATTCTCGATGGACTGCTGCCGGAGACAACGAAGCGCTTTATGCTTCATTACAACTTTCCTCCCTTCAGCGTAGGTGAAGTTGGGAGAGTGTCTGGACCCGGCCGGAGAGAAATCGGTCATGGAAATCTCGCAGAGCGCGCACTCAAGAATTTGATTCCGAAAGAAGAGGAATTCCCCTACACGATTCGAGTGGTATCTGACATTCTCGAATCCAACGGTTCATCCTCGATGGCCACGGTTTGCGCGGGAACGTTATCGCTGTTCGATGCCGGTGTGCCCCTCAAACGATCCGTAGCGGGAATTGCCATGGGTCTGGTGAAAGAAAACGAACACGTGGCCATCCTCAGTGATATTCTTGGGAACGAGGACCATCTTGGTGATATGGACTTCAAAGTTGCCGGGACGACCTCTGGCATTACAGCGTTCCAGATGGATATTAAGATCAAGGGAATCTCGTTTGAGATTCTGGAGCGGGCTCTCGAACAGGCACGCGTTGGTCGGCTGCACATTCTCGATGTCATGAGCCGAACATTGGATAGGCCGCGCGCTGAGCTTTCGCCATATGCTCCGCGTCTGCAAACGCTCAAGATTCCTGTCGATATGATTGGATCCCTCATTGGTCCAGGCGGAAAGCATATCCGACAAATCGTTAAAGACTCCGGCGCCGAGATCAACATCGAGGATGATGGAACAGTCGTCATTGCCGCGGTAGAGAAAGAGGCAGCCGACAAAGCAATCGCTGCTGTGAAGCGACTTACCGAGGTTCCCGAGGTCGGCAAAGTGTATCGTGCCACCGTGAAGAAGATCATGGAGTTCGGCGCATTTGTTGAGATCCTCCCGGGCAAAGAGGGACTTGTCCATATCTCGCAGCTCGATGTCAATCGTGTCGGAAAAGTCGACGATATCGTCAAGGTCGGTGACATGATTGAGGTCAAACTCATGAATATCGATAATGAAGGGCGGTTAAACCTTAGTCGCAAAGCGCTCCTTCCCGGAGGCGAGAATGCGCATGAAGAAATGAGCCGACCGCGTGAGCGAAAACCGCACCACGATAAGAAGCACGATAAACACGAACGCCATCACAAGCGTCATTGATTCCCTGAGGTTGCAGAGAATCCTCACACTCCGTTCGGGGTCTTGCGAACGCTGTGAGGATTTCTTGTTTTAGGGGTATCCCATGGATGTTACGATAACTCCCCGCCAAGGGCTGAAAGGCTTATTCTCAGTACCGGGAGACAAGTCGATCTCTCACCGTGCGCTTTTTATCGGGGCGTTGGCTGAAGGTACGAGTGTCATCAAAGGTCTCTCCCGAGGTGATGATCCGCTCAGCACAATGCGTTGTCTGCGGGCGCTTGGTGTTGAAATCCTTGACCAGCGGGATCAGGTAACGATTGTCGGACGAGGCCTGAAAGGCCTGCGTCCGGCACGAAACGAACTGGATGCGGGGAATTCGGGAACAACGATTCGTCTCCTTACCGGAATTCTCAGCGGCCAACGGTTCGATTCGACGATTTCTGGCGATGCCTCGCTGAGGCGGCGACCCATGAAAAGAATCATCGATCCCCTCACCATGATGGGAGCGAAGATCAAAGCAACCGAGAATCTCACTCCCCCCGTTGCGATCACCGGTGTGCCAAAACTCAGCTCGATTACCTATGAATTACCTGTTGCGAGTGCGCAAGTGAAGTCGGCTCTCTTGTTCGCGGGTCTGTTCGCCGATGGAACGACAACAGTCGTTGAATCCATCCGCACGCGCGACCACACGGAGCGGATGCTTGGGCTGAAAGTCGTTGCTGGAGGTAGCAAAACGGTCATTGAAGTTGAGGGTGGAACGAAGATCGAACCAAGGGACTTCCGCGTTCCGGGTGATTTTTCGTCGGCCGCCTTTCTCTTGGTGGCTGGATTGCTCGTGCCAGGATCCGATCTTACCATACGAAACGTTGGGCTGAATCCAACTCGTACCAAGTTGTTGGATATTCTTTGCAACCATGGGGCCAACGTCGCCATTCTCAATCGTGAAGTCATTGGCGGTGAGCCGGTTGGGGACATTCGCGTCCGAAGTTCGGAGCTTCACGGTGATATCACGTTAGGTGGAAATGATGTTGCAGCGTTGATCGATGAGATTCCCAGCCTCGTGGTCGCTTGGATGTTTTCGAATTTCAATCTTACATTACGGGACGCCCGGGAACTTCGTGTAAAAGAGTCTGATCGCATCAAGGCTCTTGTTGTCAATCTTCGGGCGGTTGGACTTGACGTTACAGAGTTCGACGATGGGTTTGCATTTCGCGGCAACAACGATGTCCTTGGTGGTGTTATCGACAGTTTCGACGACCATCGCATTGCGATGGCATTCGGTGTTGCGGGATTGAGGACAAAAGAAGGTATTCGTGTTCAACGGGCTGATTGTGTTTCAATCTCATATCCCCGCTTCTGGGATGTGCTTCAAGCTATGTAACCATACGACATTGGGAGGTAGCTAACGATGGCAAGCGTTCGCCTTGAAGGTGTGAAAAAGGTGTATGAAGGGGGAGTGGTCGCTGTACATGGCGTCGATTTGGATGTGTCCGATAGAGAGTTCGTTGTCCTTGTCGGTCCATCGGGATGCGGCAAGTCGACAACGCTTCGGATGATAGCCGGGTTGGAGGAGGTTACCGAAGGAAATATCTACATTGACAAGCGGCGAGTGAACGATGTTCCGCCGAAAGACCGCGACATTGCGATGGTGTTTCAGAACTACGCGCTTTATCCTCACATGAGTGTGTACGAGAACATGGCGTTCGGTTTGAAACTTCGCAAGTTCAGCAAGTCAGAAATCGATCTCCGGGTGAAGGAAGCGGCAGCGATTCTGGGCATTGATCATCTGCTCGACCGGAAACCAAAAGCCCTTTCCGGCGGTCAGCGCCAGCGTGTAGCGGTTGGGCGCGCGATTGTTCGAAAACCAAAGGTGTTTCTTTTCGATGAGCCGTTGAGCAACCTTGATGCCAAATTACGTGTGCAGATGCGAACAGAGATCTCAAAGATTCATCAACGCGTTCAAACGACGATGATCTACGTCACACACGATCAAACCGAAGCAATGACGATGGGGGACAAGATCGTGCTGATGAAGGATGGTCATGTGCAGCAGATCGATACTCCGCTCACCATCTATCACCATCCGGTGAACAAGTTTGTCGCGAGCTTTATCGGAAGTCCTTCGATGAACTTCTTCGAGGGAAGCATCCATCGCTCCGATGGACTCTGGTTTATCGAGCGGGGGAGGGGAATAAAACTCCCCGTTGCAGTGAAGGACCGACCCCGGCTGAAACGATATGTCGGTAAAGAGATTATTCTCGGGATTCGACCCGAGCACATTGCGCACGGAAAACGGAATGCCAAAGCAAAGGGTGTGGCGAGGGTGATGCTCGAAGTAGTGGAGCCGATGGGAAACGAAATGTATCTCTACTTCACAACACAGGCGAGCGGCAACTCGTATGTAGCCCGAATGTCAGCGGAGGAGATGCCCGCGGTGGGAAAGCCGATGGATTTACTCTTCGATATGTCGAAGGCCCATTATTTCGACAGGGATACCGAAAAGGCGATTCGATCATAACCCTCAGAACTACCCGGCCTCAAGGTTGATCACCTGGTGTTTGAACTTGTCGATCACCAGCTCGGACTTCAGCCAGCGAAGGAATTCCAGCCCGTACTTGTTCAAAAAGTAGAGAATGTTCAACGCTCGTTCCTGAAAGACAGATTCGGGAAAGAGATGGAGGGCTGCCTTGTCGATCTGTCGAAGTGTTACTTCATTCTTCCTTGCTTGTGCCGCGATTGCCTTCAGCTTTAGTTGTTCTATCTGATATTCAATCTTCTTTGACGCATTCTCCAGTGCGCCCACGAGTGTTGGATCGAGCTCTTCGATCTTCGGGCGCATGCGTGCAAGTGATTCTTGAATCGTCACCATCGTCCCGCCGAAAACCTCGTCAAACTGTTGCCCGGATGAATTTTCGGTCACCCGTCTTTTGATCAACTCGACATCCTGAAAGAAATCTGTCACCTGAAGAGAGAATCGCTCGATGACCTTTGCCACCTTCTCCTCTACAATCGTTGCGCTCGCCCTTGGGTAAATGATAGGCTCAGGAATGCCGAACTCTTCATAGAGTGGCTTCAATTGGGCAAAATAAGCGATTTCCGAAGGTCCCCCAACATACGCAACGGTTGGTAAGAGCCAATCCTGGCAAATGGGGCGAAGGACAACATTGGGGCTCAGGAGTTCAGGCGAATTTGCTGCGATGCCGTCCAAGTCTTCCTTCGTCAGATGTCGCCGTGTTCCTTTGAGGGCAAATCCCCCCTCAACGCGCGGCTCGATAAGGTACCGCCCCTTCTGATGAAAGAGGAAAAGGTTCAACGGCTTCGGTTTGATCTGGGCGTGGTACTGCTTTTCGAGTTGCGCGCTTTGGTCGATAACAAGCTGGCAATGTTTCGGTGTGTTCTGGATCTCTTTTTGAAAAACCGGGGCGAGGAGCTTTTTGAGTTCGTTGTCGTGCGGATCGAGGAATATCAACCCTGACTCCTCGAGAAGGTCATTCATGAGGTGAACGAATGCGCGGTTAAAGGTCATTCCCCTCTGGTATGCGGTACGAAAGAGTTGAAGAACTTTCGGCTTGAACTCTGTATCACTCAACGATTGGTCGACCAACTGAAAAAACTGTTCAATATCATCTGAGAACTCGAGAATTCCCACAGCACCCGGGTTCTTCTCCGGATCAAGTCCATTCATTCGATAGTCGAGTTTAACGAGATCGTTTGTTCGGTTCAGGAGTCTGATAGAACTGACTTCATCATAATCATGGTCTTCGCCTTCCAGCCAGAAGACGGGCACAAAGTGATAATCGGGGTGAATGGTGCGGAGTTGCTCGACAAGCTTAAGCACGGTAATGGTTTTGTAGATGGTATAGAGTGGCCCGGTGAACAGCCCGACCTGTTGACCTGTCACAACTGCTACGGTGTTGTCGTTGTGGAGAAGGTCAATATTGGCGAGAGTTTTGACGCCGCAATGAAAGTTCCGATTCTGCACAGAGAGGATTTGTGTTATGGCGGATCTGTTTCGCGGCATGCGAGAAACTGCTTCGAGCTTGTCTTTCCAGTCCTCTTTACGGCGGAAGTTGCCACTGTAGAATTTCTTTACATTCTCATAGTCTGTTACATAATCGATAAACAACTGGGAAAAACCGGAGTCGCCTGTCGGAAGGTCTCGAAACTCGATGTAGGACATGAAGGAATACTCTGGATGAAAAAAATGTGGTGGGAATATACCACTTAAGAGATGAACGTGCAAGGTAAGTGCAGATCGTTATTTGCGCTTGTGGTTGTCGCTTCCCGCGATGGGTGAAACGATTGCTGCAAGTTGGTTTCTTTTTTTTGAGAACTTCTTGACAAACGAAGCATCCTTTTGTATATTCGATGTCAAATTCAGGAAGATAGGAATAAGAACTATCATCATCTACCCGGAACTAATGGCTGAGACCACCGCCGCGCCAACCAGACCAACAGCCGCTCCTGCCCCATCGGTAGCCAAGAAAAAGAAGAAGTCACCGCTCGTTGCAATTGTCCATCCTGAAGGTTGTACCGGATGTGAGGTATGTATTGAGTTCTGCCCTGTCGATTGTCTGTACAAAGTTCCGGGTCCAGAGAATCCCGACGAACACGGATTTGTGAGCGTCAATGGGATTGTCATTGTGGACGAGGAAGTGTGTATCGGTTGTAAACTTTGCGCAAAGTACTGTCCATGGGAGACGATCGATATGGTCAAGCGTGTCGACGAGGTGGCAGCCGCTGCATAACTCTCAAATGGTGATTCACTTCTGTTGTTTTCTCTAGATCGAGGATAGCGAATGGCAGATCAAACGGTGAACGACGTCAAAGAAGCTCCGCCGGCAACTCCACCCAAGCCAACTCCGCCGACAGTGAGCACGGAACCGCTACCACGCAAACCCAAGCAAGATCGCCCACCTGACGACGATCCCGGCATTTGGCGGATGAATCGCCGCAACCTGCTCTCGGTAGCCGGATGGCTTGGATTTCTGGGCTTCATCGTTACATCGACCATTGGCGCGCTTCGTTTCATGTTTCCGCGAGTTCTTTTTGAGCCGCCGACAAAATTCAAAGCGGGGTATCCGCAGGATTATGTTGTGGGCGAAGTCAGCGAGAAATTCAAGGATGAACAGCGT
The DNA here is from genome assembly GCA_035559595.1 of Bacteroidota bacterium. Taxonomy (GTDB): domain Bacteria; phylum Bacteroidota; class Ignavibacteria; order UBA10030; family UBA10030; genus DATMBF01. The sequence goes on from DATMBF010000005.1 coordinate 249,869, forward strand.
GTTTGGATTGTTCGGGATAAAGAAGGGTTTTATGCACTGATTTCGATTTGCACACACCTGGGGTGCACTCCGCGATGGCTTCCTTCAGATTTGAAATTCAAATGCCCCTGTCACGGAAGCGGATTCTATAGAACCGGCATCAATTTCGAGGGTCCGGCTCCGCGACCTCTCGAGCGTGCCTACATCGGTTTGGCCGATGACGGGCAGATTGAGATTGATCGGAGCATTAAGTTTTTGTATGAAAAGAACGAGTGGGGCAAGCCCGGTTCCTTCCTGAACTTTACGGCGTAAGGAGAGAGATCGAATGCTCGAAGCGTTTAAAAAGACAGAAGTTTATAAATCGATTTTCCGACACGGGTATCAGGACACGCAGCGAAACAGAGCGTTGCAGATTGTCGATAATGTCTTCCTGCATCTTCACCCTGTACGGGTGCCGCGGCATGCAACGAACATCGGCTATACATGGGGGATGGGCGGAATAACGTTCCTTCTCTTCATTGTTCTGACGATTACCGGTGTCATCTTGATGTTCTATTATCGCCCAACTGCACAGTATGCTTATGAAGACATGAAGTACCTCATGAACGACGTTCCCTTCGGTCCTCTCATTCGCAACATGCATCGCTGGGCGGCGCATGCCATGGTGCTCACTGTTATGCTGCATATGTTCCGTGTCTTCCTCACCGGTTCTTATAAGCCGCCGCGACAGTTTAACTGGGTCGTTGGTGTCATTCTTCTCGTTCTCACGCTGTTGCTCAGTTTCTCCGGATATCTGTTGCCGTGGGATCAGTTGGCCATCTGGGCGGTGACTGTAGGAACGAATATGGCTCGCGCAACACCGCTCCTGGGACATGAGGGACCGTTTGGCCCAGAGCTTGGTATGCGCATCGATAACGACGTTCGGTTTGTCCTACTCGGTGGAACAGAGGTTGGTCCACCGACGCTTTTGAGATTCTATGTCGGTCATTGTATTTTTTTACCTCTGATAGCCGCTATCTTCATGGCGGTGCATTTCTGGCGGGTGCGGAAGGATGGCGGGATTTCGGGTCCCGAAACCGGGAAGCGAACCGCGTAGGATCGCCTCCTTACTCAGGCGCACAAGGATTATTGCATGCAACACTTCATAGAAATTCTCACGAAGCCCGACAACATCCCTATCACGCTTTTGCTTGTGTCCTGTATCTTCTTCACCTGGCTTTACTGGGTGAAAGCAAAGAAGAATGATTCCCAGGAGATGCCGGATGAAGCGAAGATGGATGACAAGGTGCAGGTGTGGCCCTACCTTGTGCGCGTCGAGTTCATTGCAACGATCGCGGTCATGGCCCTCCTCGTTGTTTGGTCGGTGTTTCTCGACGCTCCTCTCGAGGAGCCTGCCAACCGTGCTCTAACCCCTAATCCGTCGAAGGCGCCGTGGTATTTTCTTGGTCTCCAGGAAATGCTCGTCTATTTTGATCCATGGATCGCCGGCGTGGTGCTGCCGACACTCATCATCGTCGGCTTGATGGCTATTCCATATGTGGATATCAATCCCAAAGGCAACGGATATTACACGTACAAAGAGCGGAAGTTTGCCGTTCTCACATTTTGCTTTGGCTTCTTGATTCTCTGGGTCTCCTTAATTGTGCTTGGGACCTTCATGCGCGGACCCGGTTGGAACTTCTTCTTCCCGTGGGAGAAGTGGGATCCCCATTATGTGGCTGTTTTGACGAACGTCGATCTCTCCGAGTATTTTGGTATTCCGACACGGTTGCCGGACAACACGATTAATCCCGTGGCCTTCGTTTTCGGTGCCGCGTGCGTATTCGGATTCTATGCAATTGGGCCGATTTACTGGTACCTGAAGCGCAACGATGAAATCATGCAGAAGTTGGGACTGCTACGATACGCGATTGTTTCATTTCTCTTCTTGACGATGATGGGCTTGGTCATCAAAATCATTCTTCGATTGGCACCACTGATGTTTGGAATCAATCCGGTGAAGTATGTGTGGGTGACTCCCTGGTTCAACATCTAAAGTCGCTACCTGAAGGAGCGCTGAATGCTGTTTGAAGATCGCGCAAAAATACCTGTCGAAAAACGAAGCTACGCCAAATACTATCTGATTTTTAGCGGACTTCTCTTTCTCGGGACCGCTTGGGCGGTATGGGACGAGGTGAGGATCCGCAGGCCGTGGAAAGAGTACCAGACGGAATACCGCGAACTCCTCTCTGCTCGACTGGATTCATTGCGACAAGTAGCCCTGGAGAACCGCGACCAGGAGAGATTGAAAGCTCTCGAAGACGAGCTCGCAAAGGCTAAAAGCGCTCTTCAGTCGGAAGAGTATACCAAAGCGGTTGAGCAAAAAAACGATCTCCTTGCTGATCTGGACATTGCGACCCGTGAATGGCGCTTTGCACGGAGTCGATCGGATGCAGCGTATTACCAATATAAAAAGAGTCTTCAAACGGGAATAAACGTCGAAGAGCTGAAGGCCGAGGTCGCCAAGCATGACGCTGACATTGAGAGCTATTTCCACAGGATGGAGGAGATCAACAAGCAGATAGCTCTTCTTGATAGCGTTATTTATAAGTACCGAGATGCAGTTGTCCGCCTTGAAGCTGAGTTGGCTCAGATCAACAGTGCGGCGAACGCCTACGGTTTGAAACTGGAAAGGGCACAAGCAGCGCCGATAGCGATTCGTCAGGTGATATTGAACGATTTCGAGCTTACACCGTTTAGCGAAATCAAGGCGCGGATCGATCGGTGCCAAACCTGTCATGTCGGTTGGTCGGAGCCATTGATGGCAGATGCTCCACAGCCGTTCAAACAGCATCCGCTTCCTGAGTTGCTTGCAAAGCATAATCCGGAGAATTTCGGGTGCACGCCTTGCCATCGGGGTCAAGGTCCCGCTCTCACAACCGGCTTCGCTCACGGTGAAGCCGACAAGTATTGGGAGACACCAATTCTTCGAGGTGTGGATGTCTGGGCAAGTTGCAATAGCTGTCATTCAAACGAATCCGTTCTAAAACACGCCCCGCCCTTCACAAAAGCCAAACAGCTCCTTCTCGAATCCGGCTGCTTTGCGTGTCACGAGATCAAAGGATATACCGATGTTCCAAAGATCGGTCCGCCGTTAAATTCACTTCCCGCTAAAGTTCGCCCCGACTGGCTGTTCCGATGGGTGAAGAATCCAAAAGACTACAATCCTCACACGCGAATGCCTCGGTTCCAATTTACGGATGAAGAAGCTGAGGCCATCACCGCGTACCTCATGAAGATCGGCAGAGAATCGAACTTCCAGCTTGTGCGAGCGAGAGGCACCTTTGCTGGGGGAAGCAGTAATCGCGGCAAAGTTATCTTTGAGACGATTGGTTGCACGGCGTGTCACGTCGCGGGAGAAAACACTGCGGTGCGAACTAAACGGGGCACAACATACGATATTGCCCCAGAACTGACGCGCGTTGGGAGTAAAGCGAATCCTGACTGGTTGTTCGATTGGTTGAAGAATCCGCGCCATTACAATCCGGACACACGGATGCCAAGTCTCCGCTTGACAGATGACGAGGCACGGCACGTGGTGGCCTACCTCATGACGCTGCGGGATAATCGCAAGCTCGATCCGGTGAATTTAGCACTCGATGATCCAGCAAAGATAGCGCGGGGGGACCGCCTTATTCGTGAGTATGGATGCGCAGGGTGTCACGCAATCAAGGGTATGGAGAATGAGGGGAAGGTCAGCGTCAACCTTTCAGATTTCGGCAGGAAGAAGTACGAGCAAATGGACTTTGGGGATACAAGGGAATTGCCGCTTAATGCTGAGGTTGATTATCAGGAGAATCCCGACGGAACTGTGTCTGTAAAGCGCACATGGGCTGGCTGGGTATATGGCAAGCTGAAGAACTCACGCCTGTATCAGACCGACCGTATTTCGCAGAAGATGCCCGTTTTCGGTTTCTCGGATGAGGAGATTCGCTTGTTGAGGATGTTCCTCACCAGTATGACTCGCGATGTCCCACTACCAACCTACCAGCGGGCTTTCGATAGGCGCCAGCAAGAGATCGAGGCGGGTAGGCGGCTTACAATGCACTATAACTGCGTGCAGTGTCATACGCTGGAGGATCGTGGCGGCTATCTCCTGGCGAGCTTTGAGGCGGAGCCAGCGTTAGGTCCGCCGCCGCTGCCCGAGAGCCAGGGCGCAAAAGTGCAAGAACAATGGCTTCACGGATTTTTGAAAAACCCGACCATCATTCGACCCTGGCTGGAGGTCCGGATGCCAACGTTCCAGCTTACCGATGCCGAGATTTCACAGATTCAGAAATACTTTCTCGGACTCTCGAAACAGGAGCTTGTGATTCGAGACTATGCATCGACTACTCTTGATCCTCAGTACTTAGCGCCCGGCCGAAAGTTGTTTGATGCATACCAATGCCTCAGTTGCCACTTTACAGGAAGGATTCCTGAAGGGAAGTCCTTCGCCGATCTTGCGCCAAACCTTGCGCTGGCCAGCTCGCGCCTGAAACCGGAGTGGATTGTTGACTGGTTGAGGGATCCATCGAAACTGCAACCCGGTACGAGGATGCCTACCTATTTCTACGGTGGCGAGGCCCCGGATAGAACCGTGTTTGGTGGAAACGCAGAAGAGCAAATCAAGGCGCTTGCAACGTACGTTTGGAGCATTGGCAGTCGGGCTCGTCAGGCGCCGGCTTCGGGCCAGTAATCGACCTTATGTACTTCACACATCTAACATTAAGGAGAGAGAAGAATGCGATTCATGATGCTGTTTGCCTCCGTACTCTGTTTCACGTTTGTCCTTGTTGCGGGTGACGTTACAGGGAAGATTGTCTTCGAGGGGGCGGCGCCGACACCTGCCCGCCTGCGCATGGATGCCGATCCGGTCTGTAAACGAGCTCATAAGGAGCCTGTTGTCGGTGAGGAAGTTGTGGTCAACAAGAATGGGACGCTGAAAAACGTCATCGTTTATGTCAAAGATGGATTGGGTGGAAAGAAGTTCGATCCCCCCAAGGAGAAAAAATTGTTTGATCAGATCGGCTGTGTCTATACGCCACACGTTCTGGGTGTTATGACCGGTCAGGAAGTTGACATCGTGAACAGCGATCCGACGCTTCATAACGTCCATACACTCTCAAAAGAGAATCCCTCGTTCAATCGCGCTCAGCCGATGAAAGGGATGCGGATGACGGAGAAATTCATGAAACCGGAAATCTTCAAAGTGAAATGTGAGGTCCACACGTGGATGGGCGCCTACATCGGAGTTTTCTCGCACCCGTACTACGCCGTAACAGGCAATGATGGCTCATACACGCTGAAGGGACTTCCGGCTGGCGAGTACACCGTTGAGGCGTGGCACGAGAAATATGGCACGCAGCAGAGCAAGGTGAAGGTTGACGCAAGCGGCAAGGTCACGGCCGACTTTAAATACAAAGGAAACTAATTCCATCAAAGGAGCATAGTCTGTGGCAAACGTCGCGACGGCACACCACGATACTGCCCATCACCAGGAAGAAGAACTTGGTTTCTGGCGGAAGTACGTCTTCTCGATCGACCATAAGGTCATCGGGTTGCAGTACATGTTTACTGCACTGGTCTTCTTATTTCTCGGCTTTACTCTCATGATGCTGATGCGCTGGCAACTTGCCTACCCGGGGGAGCCCCTTCCTGGTGAGATCTTCATTGGACTCCCTGCCGTCATCGGGGTGGCTCTTCTTCTGATAGGACGCTGGCAACGCAAGCTTACGAGTCTGATTGGGATGATCTTCCTCGGTCTAGCAGGACTCGTCTGGTACATGGTGACGGACGAGGTGTTGATGCCCGGAGGGGTGATGCTTCCTGAACTCTACAACTCCTTTGGCGCGATGCACGGGACAATCATGGTGTTCCTTGGGGTTGTTCCACTTGCCGTCGGCGCCTTCGGCAACTACCTCGTCCCGCTTCAAATCGGTGCGCCCGATATGGCGTTTCCCAAGCTGAACGCCACCAGTTACTGGTCGTACTTTCTCGGCGGCGTGACGATGTTGGTGAGCTTTTTTGTTCCCGGCGGTGCCGCGAATTCTGGCTGGACATCCTACGCCCCGCTCTCCGTCATTGCCACGCAAGGTCAAACGCTTTGGCTAATCGGGATGATCTTCTTGATCACATCGTCTCTGCTGGGGTCTGTGAATTTTATCGTCACGATCATTCAACTCCGCGCCGCAGGGATGACTTTTATGCGCTTGCCCTTCTTCGTGTGGGCGCAATTCATCACATCGTTCCTGTTGTTGCTCGCTTTCCCGCCGCTAGAGGCCGCGGGCATTATGCAACTCCTCGACCGTGTGGTGGGGACAAGCTTCTTCATGCCCAGCGGCCTTGTGGTAAGTGGACAGGCTCTTCCATACGCCGGCGGCGGCAGTCCGCTGCTCTGGCAACATCTTTTCTGGTTTCTTGCACACCCCGAGGTGTACGTGTTGATTCTGCCCGCCATGGGAATCGTCGCTGAGGTCATTGCCAATAACACGCGTAAGCCGCTGTGGGGCTACAAGTCGATGGTGTATGCCGCGATCTTTCTCGGCTTTATGTCCTTTATTGTCTGGGCGCACCATATGTTCATGACCGGTATGGGGACGGTGATTAGCACTTTCTTCCAGACAACGACGATGATTATTTCGATTCCCTCGGTCATTATCCTCACTGCTCTTGTCATTTCGCTGTGGGGTGGATCAATCCGCTTCAGCGTTCCTATGCTTTTCGCGCTTGCCTTCCTCCCGATGTTTGGGATCGGCGGACTCACAGGGTTGCCGTTAGGTCTGGCCCCGACCGATATCCATTTACATGATACGTACTACGTCATCGGCCATTTCCACTATGTTGTTGCCCCCGGGACGATCTTTGCCCTCTTTGCGGGACTCTATTATTGGTTCCCGAAAGTTACCGGGAGGCAAATGAACGAAACGCTCGGCAGAATTCACTTCATCGGGTCATTCATTTGTATGAATGTGATCTTCATGCCGATGTTTATCCAGGGACTTGCCGGTGTCTCTCGAAGGCTTTACGACGGCGGTGCCCAATACAGTCACGCACAGGGGGTGCTGTATTTGAATGAAGTCATGTCTGTTGGTGCGTGGGCACTCGGGGTGTTTCAGCTCTTCTTCATCTTCAACTTTTTCTGGAGTATCAAGAAGGGAAAAGAGGCGAAGGAGAATCCATGGGATGCGACAACCCTCGAGTGGGCAACACCGACGCCACCTCCTCATGGAAACTTCCTCACACTGCCCGAAGTTCATCGGGGCCCTTACGAGTACAGCGTGCCCGGGCATGATCGTGATTTTGTCCCACAGCACGTTGATGGTCAACTGAGATCCACCAAAACCCAAAAGGTGTAGAGACTATGCAGATTCCATATACCGTTACCGCGCGTCCCGATACGGGTGTCTACAATGCGAAGCTGGGAGTTTGGCTCTTCCTTGCTTCCGAAGTCATGCTCTTCGGCGCGCTCTTTTCTTCATACATTTTGCTCCGGGTCGGAGCTCCGACGTGGCCCCATGGGTATGAGTTGCTTAATGTACCCCTAGCGACATTCAATACCGTTGTTCTTATTACGTCGAGTATCACGATGGTCATGTCCTGGGCTTCACTCATGGTCAAAGACTTTCGGAAGTACAGGATCTACATGGGAAGCACGTTCCTGCTCGGGCTGGTCTTCTTGATTGTCAAGGCCTTTGAATATGGGGCGAAGTTCGGGCTTGGAATCTATCCGGCCGAAAATACCTTTTATGCGATCTACTTTACACTGACCGGCTTGCATGGACTCCACGTTGTCGGTGGGATGATCGTTAACGCGTATTTCTGGGGTCCCGGGAGCAAAATGTGGCATACCGATCCGGTACGCTTCACGAACCGGGTCGAAGTGGCGGGCCTGTACTGGCACTTTGTTGATCTCGTCTGGATCTTTCTCTTTCCATCACTCTACCTGTTGTAGGAGAGAACTATGGATCAAACCCAAACCATTGATTTCAAGAAGCATGTTCGAACCTACATTGCCGTCTTTGTTGCCTTGATGGCATTGACGGTAGTGACCGTAGCGGTCTCGTACCTTCACTTACCCATCACCGCCGCTGTCGTTGTAGCGCTCATCATCGCAGGTGTTAAGGGATCGTTGGTGGCTTCGTATTTCATGCATTTGATTTCTGAACGGAAGCTGATTTACTGGACCCTTGCGTTGACGTTCATCTTTTTTCTCGCATTAATGTTGTTACCGCTTGGTAGCGAGTCTGATAAGATCGTAAACTAAAGGCGATGTCGCTCAAGATTTTCCATATCCTTTTTATCTCGGTCTCGGCGGTCTTCTTTTTCGGATTTGGACTCTGGCTCTTGGTCTTCGATTCTTTAGAGCCGTTCGCTCTAGATATAGTTGCGGCCTTGTCGTCATTTGCCGTGGGTGGTCTTCTTCTTTTGTATGGAAAGCGGTTCCTGAAGAAGTTCAAGAGCGTCAGCAATTTGTAAGAGGAGACGGAAGTATGAAGCGACGAATTGTCCTTGTCGTATCGGTTGTCGGATTGTTGTTGGTCAGCTACTCGTATGCAAGTGCGTGTCCTGTTTGCTACGGGCAGACGGATTCGCCAATGGCTGATGGAGTGAATGCAGCGATTCTTGTCCTCATGGGGATCACAGGTTCTGTTCTTTCTGTTTTTGTGGCATTTTTCATGTATATCCGTAAGCGATCGAAATTGACACTGAACGGACAAATGGATGTTCCCAGCGTAAACTAAAAGGAGAACCTTCCGCAATGCAACAATGGTTAGGGATGCCCATCGACGCAGCAGCGCACGGCGCAGAAATCGATCAGATGACGGTGGTGATGCACTGGATCATGCTCATTCTGTTTATCGGATGGGGATTGTTTTTTACGTACGCGATCATTCGGTTTCGACGCACGAAGAGCGTTCGGGCCGACTACGCCGGTGTGAAAAGTCATTTCTCCTCCTATGTTGAAGGAGCGGTAGCGGTTGTCGAGGCTATTCTCATTATCGGGTTTGCAGTTCCGTTGTGGGCAAAAAGAGTCAACGCCTTCCCGCCGGAAGGGGAATCAACCGTCGTTCGTGTTGTCGCCGAACAGTTTGCCTGGAATGCCCACTATCCGGGGGCCGATGGAGTCTTTGGCAAAACGGATATCAAACTGGTGTCAGCCGAGAATCCACTCGGGCTCGATCGCAGCGACCCTGCCGCTAAGGATGACATTACGACGATCAATCAGCTTACCCTGCCCGTCAATAAGCCTGTCATTGTCTACCTGAGCAGTAAGGATGTGATTCATAGCTTCGGCATCACCTACCTCCGTGTGAAACAAGACGCAATCCCAGGAGAACAGATTCCAGTGTGGTTCACGCCAACGAAGACCAATGAGCAGATTCGCGAGGAGCTTACGAAGCCCTATTCGATCAAAGGGCAGACGGTCAGTGTTGGGCGTGCGGTAAATCGGCTTGCCTTCTTTGAATACAAAGACAAGTCGGGCGAGGTGATCGTGACGGCAGGGGGGTTCATCGGCGAACCTGAAGTTCAAAAACTTATGGAAGCAGGAATTGACGAGGTTGTTGTAACGAAAGACCATAGTACAATGGTTGCGATGCAGGAATACAAGGATGCCGATGGAAACATTGTCGTTGAGAAGGGAGGAAGACTTTCCGATGATGTCGTATTGAAGCTTGTGGCAATGGGTATCACTGAAGTTCTTGCCGCACCAGATACACCGTTAGAAATAGCGTGCGCGCAGCTCTGCGGTCTTGGCCACTACAGGATGCGCGGGTTCGTGACAATCCAGACAGAAGAGCAGTATAAAGCGTGGCTTGCCGAAGAGGCATCATACCTGACACAGTAACGAACGAGCACTCGAACAGCCGTTGCCTTTCATCTTCAACAAGGATGGAAGGCTTCTTTTTTCCATAATGAATCCACAATATCAAAAACGCCTTCATCTCTTTGCAGTCTTTACGGCGAGTTGCACGTTGTTGCTGATTGTGGCGGGGGGACTTGTCACCAGTACTGGCTCCGGATTGGCGGTGCCAGATTGGCCCCTCTCGTACGGTCGGCTTATGCCCCCAATGGTTGGTGGGATCTTCTATGAGCATGGTCATCGGATGATTGCGAGCTTCGTCGGATTCCTGACTGTCATTCTGGCGATTTGGCTGTGGCGAAGAGAATCTCGATCGTGGGTGAAAACGCTCGGCTTCATAGCTCTGGGAGCAGTGATTACACAGGGAATCCTTGGTGGACTTACGGTTCTTTTCTTGTTACCGACGGCTATTTCGGTCAGCCACGCCACACTTGCCCAAACGTTCTTCTGCATCACGATCGTCCTGGCAGTGGTAACCTCGCGATGGTGGATTGAGAAAAGTCTGACTCTCGATCTTGACCTCTCTTCGTCGATTCGGACGCTAAGCGTGGCGGTTGTTGGCTCTCTCTATGTTCAGCTTATTCTTGGCGCTCTCATGCGCCATACCGGGTCGGGTCTTGCCATACCAGATTTCCCGCTCGCCTATGGCCAACTCTTCCCATCTCTTTCCCTGGAATCTCTTCAGCAATACAATCACCGGTTGATTGCAGAGGACGTTCGCCTTGCCGCCGACGGACCGATTACCGACAGTCAAATCATTCTGCATTATCTCCATCGTGTCTGGGCACTGGTTGTGGCAGGATTAGTCGTGAGTGCCGGTTTCAAACTCATTCGCACTGGGGCGAGTAGTCTCAAGTTTCTCGGATTCTTGCTTATACTGCTTCTTGGTATCCAAATTACCCTCGGCGCTTACACCATTCTCACTTTGAAATCTGTTGTGGTGACGACAGCCCATGTGGCAAACGGAGCATTGATGCTTGGTATTTCCGTGTTATCGCTTATGATTGTTTTGCGGTTGTCAAAAGTGAAATTTGTTTCCTTCGCCTTTGTACGGACGGAGGAACAAACGGCATGATCGGAAAGACGGAGGCAGTCATCTCCAAGCCAGCGGTACGCTTTCAGAAAATCCTCGATTACATCGAGATGATGAAGCCGGAGTTAACCGGCTTATCGGTGTTGACGGCACTTTGCGGAGCTTTTTTAGTCGGCGAGGGAAATTTTGAGGTTCTGCTGTGGGTTGGTTTCGGAACGCTGCTCGTTGGCGGTGGTGCTGGTGTGCTCAATCAGTATATCGAGCGAGAGTATGATGCAGCGATGAAACGCACGGAACGGCGCCCCTTGCCATTGGGACGCGTAAGTGGAGGGGAGGCAATCGTATTCGGTGTTTTACTGAGTATTGTGGGGATCCTTGTTTTGGCGATTGGGACGACGGTTCTTGCAACAGCGCTGGCTGTGGTCACGTGGGTGAGCTACTTGTTCGTCTATACTCCGCTCAAGCGACGGAGTCCGGTAGCCACGCTTGTTGGAGGAATTCCAGGGGCGCTGCCGCCGATGATTGGCTGGTCTGCGGCAACAGGCGATCTCTCCGCAGGGGCGTGGATTCTTTTCGCGATACTCTTCTTCTGGCAGATGCCGCATTTCTATTCTCTCGCCTGGATGTACCGGAAAGACTACGCGCGCGCCGGTTTTATGCTCCTTCCCGCAATCGATGAGAAAGGATTTCGTACAGGTTTGCACATGATTGTTCATTCCATTGCTCTTCTACCTGCGGCAATTGGTCTCACGCTTCTTGGGATGACAGGAGAAACATACTTCGTCATGGCTCTCATTCTGACTCTTCTCTTCGCTCTGTACTCAGTGCTTTTCACCGTCTATGCGAAGAAAGAAAGTCAGTCAGCAAGAATACAGGTCAATCAATACTCGCGGCGTGTTTTCTTTGCATCCCTTCTTTATCTTCCACTCCTGATGGGATCAATGTTGCTCGACAGATTCTGACCCTCTGATGCACTTATCCCCCGCCGTATCAATTAACAAGCTCAGTTTTGCGTACAAGAATCGTCTCGCATTACAGGAAGTGACAATCGAGGTTAACCAAGGAGAGATTTTTGGACTCCTCGGGCCGAATGGAAGCGGAAAAACGACGCTTTTCAGAATTCTGTCGACCATGGCGTTGCCCTCAAGAGGTCAGGCAAGCATCTTCGGTTACGATGTGGGGAACGATTCAGAGTATGTGCGAAGATCAATTGGCGTCGTTTTTCAGTCCTTTGCCCTTGATAAGAAGCTTCGTGTCCGAGAGAATCTTTTCCGCCACGGGCAGCTCTATGGATTGACCGGGAGCCTTCTACGGAGCCGGATCGAGTCTGTTCTTCGTTCCTTGGGCATCTGGGAGCGAAAAGAAGAGCTTGTAGAGACCCTGTCCGGCGGTTTGCAACGGCGCGTGGAGATTGCCAAGGGTCTTCTCCATCAGCCAAAACTGCTCCTCATGGATGAGCCTTCAACCGGCCTGGATCCCGGGGCGCGAATCGAACTCTGGCGCATCCTTTCCCAGCTTCGCAACGAACAGAAGACAACCATTCTCCTCACGACACATATCCTCGAAGAAGCTGAGCGCTGTGATCGATTATCCATTATGGACCGAGGCCGTGTGATTGTGACCGGAACACCGCAGCAGCTCAAGAAAAGCATAGGGGGCGATATCGTCTCAGTTGTTCCTTTTGACCCAGAGCGGCTCACCAAAGGTATTCGGCGAACGTTCAAGCTCACACCAAAGCTGGTTGATGGGATACTCCACATTGAGAAGAAGAACGGTCACGCCTTTCTTCCTAAACTCGTGCAGAAATTCCCCAACCAAATTCGGTCCGTCACGGTAGGAAAGCCTACCCTCGAAGATGTGTTCATCAAGTATACCGGCCATGCTTTCGGAGGGGCGGAGCTGAAATGACAAGAACACTTCTCCTTCCAGCCTGGAGTCTCGTTGTTCGTGAGTTGGTTCGATTTGTTCGTCAGCCAGCTCGCGTCGTAGGGATCATCGCATCTCCGATTCTTTTTTGGTTCGTCATCGGGTCGGGTCTCGGTGATTCTTTTCAGTTGCCAACGGCCCCCCCATCGATTCAGTATCTTGAGTATTTCTTTCCTGGGACAATCGTTCTGATCATCCTCTTCACGTCGATCTTTGCAAGCATTTCAATCATTGAAGACCGACGCGAAGGATTCCTCCAGGGTGTGCTGGTTGCTCCAATTCCGCGTTCTGCACTTGTGCTCGGGAAGGTGACAGGAGTTGCTCTTTTGGCCGTGATTCAGGGGTTCCTTTTTCTCATTGCTGCGCCATTCATTCTAACCAACATTTCGCTGTCGATCATTCTGAAGACAACGATAATCCTCTTCCTCATTGCTCTCGGATTGGCTGGATTGGGTTTTGCCCTTGCATGGCGTATGGATTCTACACAGGGATTTCACGCGATCATGAACCTCTTTCTGATTCCGCTGTGGTTACTCTCCGGCTCATTGTTTCCTCAGGCAGGGGCGGCAGGATGGATTTCCGCATTGATGACGATCAATCCACTGACGTACGGCGTCGCGGCAGTTCGGTCAATCCTTTATGATTTTCAAGGCGATTACACGAAGGATATGCCAGACTTTATTCTCTGCATCCTTATTACCATTGGATTTGCGGGGTTGATGTTCGTTCTCTCCTTGCTTGCTGCAAGGCAACGGGAGCAGGGAACGAGGTTGGTCGAGTTGTCAAATGCACAAGGAGGCAGATGATGCTTTCGTTAAGTGATCTGCCAACGCTCAACGCGTTGTTCAATGCGACCAGTGCAACATTGTTACTCGTGGGGCACTCTTTGATGAAGCGGGGGAAGATCGAGCAGCATCGAAAATTCATGATTTCAGCTTTTGTTGCGTCGTGTCTTTTTCTAACTTCGTACCTGATCTACCATTATTTCCATGGCTCGCAGCCTTTTCGGGGAGAAGGTATTGTGAGAACGGTGTACTTCGCGATTCTCCTAAGTCATACCGTTCTTGCAACAGCCGTGGTTCCGTTGGCGATCATTTCGCTCTGGCGTGGGTTGAAGAAGAACTACGATTCGCACCGGAAGATTGCCCGGTGGGCATATCCGATCTGGCTCTATGTTTCGGTCACTGGAGTAGTGATCTATCTTATGCTCTACCATTTGTTTAGGTAGAGGAGTGGCTCACTGGTGCAGAATGAATTCCCGCATGAGATTCGTGAAACTCGCCTTCACGCGATTGGCTGTGTCGGTTACCTCTGCGTGAGAAAGCTTCGCGGCCGATATCCCGGTGGCCAGGTTGGAAATCAGTGAAATTCCAACAACCCTCATTCCAAGTCGGTTTGCTTCGATAATCTCCGGCACTGTTGACATTCCAACCGCATCTGCTCCCATCCTTCGCAACATTTCGATTTCCGCAGCAGTTTCATAACTTGGTCCTTTGAGCCAGCAATAGACTCCTTCCTGGAGGTGAAGTCCAATCTGGGTGGCTGTTGAAAGCAGCGAGTCTTGCAGAACCGGGTCAAAGAGTCTATTGGTTCGTTCACCCCGGCCGTGCGATGTTCTTGTATGATCCTTCTTCGGAAGGGAAGTTAGATTGAGGATGTCACGAATAAGCATCAAATCACCGGCCTTGAACCGACGATTGATTCCACCGGCTGCGTTTGTCACAATGAGGGTTTGAGCACCGAGCTGGTGAGCCAGCCGGACCGGGAGAAGTGTAGTCTCCAGGTCTCCGCTTTCATAGAAATGAACTCTTCCTTTGAAGACGAGGAGAGGCCGTGATGTGCGCTGATCTTTTCTGATCGAACCGAAGACAAGCTTTCCTTCATGGCCCTGAACGGAGGAGACCGGATAATGAGGAATTGATGCGGAAGGAATTACTACGCCCGATTCTATCTCATCAGCAAAGTCGCCAAGGCCCGACCCAAGGATACATGCTATCGTAGGACGAATCGATGTCTGTCTCCCAATGAAGCTCACGGCGTCGTGGAGTTCGCCCATTTCCTTCATCGGGGATCATGCTCCGGTAAGAATGCCGGCAATGGTGGCTGTAAGGAGGGTTGACAGAGCTCCGCCCAATACAGCACGAAGGCCAAGTTGGGCAAGGTCCTTGCGGCGGTGTGGGGCCATTGGACTTATCCC
>DATMBF010000006.1:0-88599 GCA_035559595.1 Bacteroidota bacterium
ACAGATTTTTTTCACTCTGTCGGTGGGCATGGGTTCCATCCATTGCTATGCGGCCTACGTCCGGGAAAAAGATGACATTGCGCTCAACGCTGCCTCAGCAGGATGGATGAATGAGTTTGTGGAGGTTATCCTTGGTAGCGCGATTGTCGTCCCAATTGCCGCTGCGTATTTAGGGCTTGAGTGGGTTCAAGGCAACGTGGGTCTTCAAATGGGCTTCCGGACAATGCCAACGTTGTTTGAACACTGGGGTCCCTTCTTCGCTACGCTTGCGGGGGTTGCCTGGTTTGG
The DNA here is from genome assembly GCA_035559595.1 of Bacteroidota bacterium. GTDB lineage: Bacteria > Bacteroidota > Ignavibacteria > UBA10030 > UBA10030 > DATMBF01. The sequence continues at coordinate 289 of DATMBF010000006.1, forward strand.
ACTGCTCTTCTTTGCGGGCATTACAAGTTCTCTTGCAATGGGACAACCCGTCATGGCGTTTCTTCAGGATGAATTCAAGATGGAACGTCGGCGATCAGCGAAAATATTTGGAAGTGTTACCCTGGTGCTTGGTCTGTGGACAGTTTTCTTTTTTGGGTATGGTGCGTTTGGAGAGTTTGACGATTGGGTTGGAACATTCTCTCTGGTTATTTTTGCATTGTTAGAATCCCTCCTCTTTGCTTGGGTATTCGGCATTGATAAGGGATGGGAGGAAATAACGCGAGGGGCCGATATCAAGGTTCCCGTAATCTTCAAATATGTCATAAAATACATAACCCCTGTATTCTTGCTGGCCGTCTTTTTGGGATCGCTTATCTCTCCCCTAGGTGGCGATTGGAATGCAGCAATCACAAGTCTGTTGAATGGTACGGGATGGCCGTTGGATGCAGGCAGTATCATCGGGAAAATCTTGCATCTTGGCTTTGAGGATACGCGCTGGTTTATTGACGGCGAACCGACGAAGGTCTTCATTGTTGACGTGACACGAATACTGCTGCTTGCGACGTTCATTACCATTGCAGTGGTTGTCCGCGTCGCATGGAAACGCAAAGAAGCTTCCCCTCACTGAACAGGAGAATAACTCATGTCAACGTCAGCACTCATTACGATGCTCATCACCTGGTTCGTTATAGCATACTTTACTGTTAGATTTTTTCTCAGGGTATTGAACACACCGCAAGAGAAAGAGCGTACAAAAACGGAATAATGACGTCGTTGTTCTCCTCGGTCACTCCCGTAAACAGAATATTTCACTTATGAACGAACCACAAATTGCAGAATACGCAGTGAAGCTTAACCTTATCCAGACACTGTCGGTTGCAGCGTTGGTCTATTATGCAGGCATCATTGTTAAAAGGAACATAAGGATTCTTGATAGGTTAAACATTCCGCCTGCAGTGATTGGTGGGATTTTCTTTGCGCTCCTGGTCTTTCTTGCCCGCGACCGTTTTTTCAATATCCAGTTCGATACAACGGCTCAGCCCCTTTTTAATGTAGCGTTTTTCACAACGATTGGTATGGCCGCCAGCGTGCCACTACTCAAGAAGGGGGGCCCCTTGGTTGCCGTATTTCTGATTATTTCTACATTGTTCTGTGTTGTCCAAAACTTCATTGGGATGGGTATCGCGACAATGTTTGATATTAGCCCATTGGTAGGGATTATTGCCGGATCGGTCACGCTTGTCGGAGGGCCGGCGACAGGTATGGCCTTTGCACCTTTGTTTCAACACGCCGGTGTTGCGGGGGCAGACACTTTAGCGCTGGCTGCTGCAACGTTCGGTATCGTCTGTGGGGGAATTATCGGAGGACCCATTGGTACATGGCTTATAAAGAAATACAATGTCGCCCAAAACAAAAGCGCAATCCAACTGGTTGACACCCCCGCCCCAAGATCAACATTCCGCACACTGAAAATCAACCTTGAGCAAGAAGACTCCCATTTCATAACCAATCTCCTTCTGCTGGCTGTGACGATGGGAGTAGGGACTCTTGTGAGTAGCTACTTTGAATCTCTAGGATGGACGCTCCCGGCGTATATCGGTGCAATGCTTATTGCATCGCTGTTCAGGAATCTCGATGATGTAACTCGGTGGTTCAAAATTGACTCACATGCAATGGACTTCATCGGCAATATCAGTCTTAATATTTTTTTAACTGTTGCACTGATGAATTTGAAATTATGGGAATTATTTGAGCTTGCTGCACCATTAGCTGCCATTCTTACGGTCCAGGTTCTCGTCGTTGTAGTCTTTGTGTTGTTCGTGCTGTTTCGAATTATGGGAAAAGATTATGAATCGGCCGTAATGTCAAGCGGATTTATTGGATTCGTCCTCGGGACAACTGCAAATGCGTTGGCAAACATGAGAACACTCGTTAATCGCTACGGTGAAGCGCCACATGCATTTCTCGTGGTCCCACTCGTTGGGGCTTTTTTCATCGATTTTACAAATGCAATCATTATTACAGCCTTTCTCAACTGGTTAAGCTGAAACTGCGTGAATTGACTCAATGGCCCTTTCCGGGCACAAAAAAAGCCGAGTATTCCTCGGCTTTTTTCTTTGCAGAACTCGCCACTCCCTAATACAGAACCTTGTCCGCCTTTCTCTCCCACTCCTTAAACGCAACGCTGGCCTCTTCCCGCATCAGCTGGATCATCGGGATCTTCCTCGCCGAAACTTCTCGCGTCAGCTCCTCATAAATAAACGCATCATCAAAGCCAATCGCGGCCGCATCCTTCCTTGTGTTTGCATAATACACCTTCGCCGGGCGTGCCCAATAGATCGCCCCCATGCACATCGGACACGGCTCGCAGGTGGTATAAAGCTCACAGCCCGTGAGCTGGAACGTGCCAAGTACCCCACACGCCTCCCGGATCGCGACGATCTCCGCATGGGCAGTCGGATCGTTTGTTGATGTTACTCGATTCGTTCCCCGGGCAACGATCTTTCCCTCTTTCACAACGATTGCCGCAAAGGGGCCACCGTTGCCGCTCCGGATGTTTTCGATCGAAAGCTGAATCGCTTGTTTCATGAATGATTCTGTCATGGCCGCCCTTGAGAATGTTCAGATTGATGAAGTGCACCCAATCGCCGTCGAAGTTGTTGCATGGCATCCGACTTGTGAAGCACCACCCCCTCGAATCCCCGGCGAACCGCAATCAATTCAGCAACGACACTGATCCCGATCTCCTCTGCTGTGACGGCGCCAATCTCCAGTCCCATCGGCGCATGGACGCGATGAAGCTGCTCAGGAGACACCCCTCGCTCGACAAGACGCTCAAAGGCGGTAAGGACTTTCCGCTTGCTGCCGATCATACCGATGTACCTTGTTGGCGTCCGAATCACCTGCTCGAGAATCTCCTCATCGTACCGGTGACCCCGAGTGACAATAACGACATACGTTGACGGTTTGATTGAGAGGGGCTTATCGAACTCGGCGACAACGGTTTGGGCCGCCTCGGGAAATCGATTGGCGTTGGCATACTCAGGCCGATCATCGACCACAGTCACGCGAAATCCGCTCATAGCAGCAGCTTGAGATACAAACCTCGAAACATGCCCGCCGCCGAAGATGATCAGGGAGGGAGTGCCGACGATTGGCTCGAGAATCAGTTCACCTTGCGCGACTTTGACCCGCCGCGTTTCATGCCGATGGAAAGATTTGCGAAATTCCTCCGATAAATCATTGACATCTCCTATCCCCTCGATGTCTCCCGGACTTTCTACCAACTTCTTGAAAGCGATCGTACCGTCATTCTGAAGCCTCGTTGCCACGATACTGTCTTCCCCTGCTTCACAGCGACTCCGTAGCTTCTCAAACAACGGAACCATCGTCCCGTCAATCGGCTCGATGAGCACTTCCAGACTTCCACCGCAGATAAGTCCCTGAACATATTCATTCTCATTGAGATGAAACGTCATGATCTGAGCAAGGTTGTCTGCGTACAATCTCCGCGCAGCTTGTACGACATCAGCCTCCATGCACCCACCGCCGACCGTGCCTGTGAGTCGCGTCCCATGCTCGGTCACCAGCATCTTGGAGAATGCCGAAGCAGGCGTAGACCCTGTGGTCGAGATGATCGTGCACAGCATGATCCGGGGTTCTCCTTTTAACGCACTCACAATTTCTGTAAAGATCTTCAGCAAAGGATTTTATCCTATCGATATCGAGGCACGCTGGATGGAAGAGGTTTATCGATCCCGACACGCTCAGGTCGATCAGCCAGCATCCACGCGGTCACGAATGCTGTCCGCGCAACGGTCTCCATCTTAACGGGATCAAGATATTCTGCTTCATCACTAGGCTCATGATAACGAGGATGCAACCCGGTGAAGTAACCGATGGTAAGAATCCCCCGCTCAAGAAATGGTCCAGCATCGGTGCGTGGGTAGAAAAATTCTTTTGCAGGATCGTCGTAGAAGCGATTGAATGACATGTTCAGGTATGCCCGGTTGGTCTGTATCAAGATCGAATCCGCCACTGCACTAAGCACTCTGGGCCCAACGAGATAAACCTCATGAGGGCCGGTCAGTCCCTCTTCCCCTTTGACATTCGTTCCCGGCACACGAGTTCCACCGATCATGTCAATGTTGAAGTGTGCCACGATGCGGTCGAGGGGCACAGGGGGGTTGTGGACAAACCAGCGCGTTCCCCACAATCCAACTTCTTCTCCACTATCCCACAGGAAGATCACGGAACGCCGTGGGCGCGGTCCTTGCTGAAAAGCTTCTGCCATTGCAATCAACGCGGCCGTGCCCGTCGCATTGTCATCTGCGGCGTTGTAGATGCTATCACCGTTTACGGCTTCAGTGCCGACAGCTCCATCGAGGTGGGCAGCAATAGTGATGTATTCCTGGCGGAGTTTCGAATCGGAGCCTTCTATCATCGCAACAACGTTGGCCGGTCGATGAACCTGGTGCGATGCAGCCGGCAGATGCAACGTTACTTTTGACTTCAAAACAAACGATGCGGGGTATGTTCGTTCCTCTGCCTCGGGAAACAGGTCGAATGACTTTGCACTCTCGCCCTCAATCACTGCTTGAAGTGCCTGCGGATGCAGGACGACTGCAGGCGAAGCTGGCGCGGCGTACGCTGAGGGAACAGAGGGATCAAGCTCTCTTCGACGCAAGTTGGAACGGCGCAGCCGATCCCAACCTTCAAGCATGTGTGGGGATCCGGCGTAGAGTATTCCCAATGCTCCTCGTCGAGCAGCTTCCCAGATTGGCGGAGAGACCTCGCCGGTGAGGCGACCTGTTCGCAATCCAGCGGGAACGATGCCCGGTCCGTGCACCAGGAGGAACTTTCCCTTTACATCAACACCCTTATAAGCATCAACACCAAATGCAGGTGCAAAATAACCGTGGCCTACATACACTACTTCGGCTGAGGCGTTTACAGGAACAAACCTATTGATCACAAAGACCTCGCCGAAGCGAAATCGTTTCCCCCCAACCTCAAGGAAGGCCGAAGCGGTATCCGCGATATGTTCATGGACGGTGTAATACTGAAGGTAACCTCCCTTATCACCCATCGGCTTCACACCGGCTTGTTTCAATCGACTAACGACGACTGCCGCCGCGCTATCCAAACCGGGAGAAGGAGTTGCACGTCCGCGGAACAAATCGGATGAAAGGAATTCCACATCATGGGCAAGCCTCGCTGCAGTAATCGATTCGGCACGCGTGCGGAGGTGATCCGGAATGTCGGTACTCTGAGCAATTCCCCCTGCCACGATGAAGCAACAAAGAAGAAGAATACGGAGATGACGCTGCAGGATAACCTCCATTTTAAGACGATCGAGAGACTTACGTAGCCGCAATTTCAATATCTTGTTTCGCACGCAGGGATTGCTTGAGCTTCTGAACTGAAAGGACAATCACTTCATTTGTCGCCGGCAGAGAAAATTCCGGCTCAATCTGATGATCGGCAACGGCGGATATCGCATCTTTGATTGCAAGCCATGTAGAGAGCGCGAGCATGAACGGTGGTTCCGCAACCGCCTTGCTTCGGCGGATCGTCGGCACTGCGTTAGGAGCGTTCTCCAGCAGCTTTATGCGGAAGTCTCTTGGAATATCCTGTACGCTTGGAATCTTGTACGTATCCGGCGAGTGAGTCAGTAAATTCCCTTTTTTATCCCACTTGATCTCCTCGGTCGTCACCCAGCCATTTCCCTGAATGTAGCCGCCTTCAACCTGACCGAGGTCAATCAACGGATTCAAGGAGTCTCCAACATCATGGAGAATATCTGCTCGAAGAATCGTAACATGACCGGTGAGAAGATCGACCAACACTTCGGTCACCGCCATTCCGAAAGCAAAGTAATAGAACGGTTTTCCCCGCCCCTTCTCCTTATCCCATCCGATATCCGGCGTGCGATAGAATCCTGAGGCTGAAAGCGGGATCTGACGCATGTGCAGCATGGGCATTGCATCGGCAAAGGCAATCTTCCTGTCGGGATGATCGGCATCAAGAATGAAGTCATTTTCGAAGCGAATGGATAGTTGGTGTGATGGATCGGAAGGATGTTGCTCCGACCAGATGTGTGCCATCGCCTCCGCGATTCTCCCTTTCAAGATATCACACGCATTCTTGATCGCCATTCCATTGAGATCGGCGCCTGCGGACGCGGCCGTAGCGGATGTATTGGGGACTTTGGAGGTGTTTGTGGCATTGACTTTCACACGCTCAACGCTCACGCCCAACTCAGCCGCGGCCACCTGCTGCATCTTGGTGTGCAAACCCTGTCCCATCTCCGTCCCCCCATGATTCACAAGAACTGTCCCGTCCTTATAAATGAGAACGAGTGCTCCAGCTTGATTCAGAAAGGAAGTTGTGAACGAGATGCCAAACTTCACGGGTGTTATCGCCAACCCTTTCTTGAAAAACTCATTCCCTTCGTTAAATCTGTTTACCTCCTCCCGCCGTTGAACGTATTCCGACGATTTCACAAGCTGGTCATAGATCATGTGCAGTCGGTTATTCTCCACCAGTTGATTATAGTGCGTCGTGTTTCTTTCATGAAGACCATAGAAATTACGTTTTCGGATTTCAGCGGCGTCTTTCCGAACCTGTCGTGCTATGCAATCGATGACCTGTTCGATGAGCGCCATCCCTTGTGGACCGCCGAATCCTCGAAAAGCTGTATTCGAAGGGAGATTCGTTTTGCAGACTCGGCCGATAACGCGGAGATTCGGAATGAAGTAGGCATTGTCCACGTGCAGCATCGCTCGCTGCATGATTGCAAAGGAAAGATCGGTGGTGCACCCCCCATCGCTATTCAATTCGAAGTCGGCCGCCAGAATCCTTCCTTGGTCATCAAATCCCACTCGATACTTTGACAGAAAACGATGGCGTTTGCCGGTGATCTTCATGTCATCGTCGCGGAAAAGGCGAATCTTCACCGGCCTTTTCGTTGCCCAGGCCAGAAGAGCTGCCCAGCAGGCAGTATGGTTCGCTTGTGTTTCTTTCCCGCCGAATGCTCCTCCCATGCGGCGAACTTCGACAACAACCTCATGCTTGCCGATTCCTAACAGCTCGGCAATGAGCGCCTGAGTCTCCGACGGATGTTGTGTGGAGCTGTAGACATGCATCTCCTTTCCCTCGCCGGGGATGCAGAGACAGACTTGCGACTCGAGGTACCAGTGTTCTTGCGCCCCCGTTCTTAACACTCCTTCGATGACTTTCGGTGATCGACGAAGTGTCTCATCGACATCTCCACGCTCGATCTTGGCAGGAGGGCCGAGAAAACTCTTTCGTTCGATCGCTTTCTCAATTGTGAGGATTGGCTCGAGAGGTTCGAACTCCGCCTTGATGAGCCGCTCGGCTTCCAGACATTGCTCTTCCGTCTCCGCCGCAATGAGAAACATCGCTTGTCCGATGCACATGACTTCTCCGTCGGCGAGACATGGTTCGTCCTTCACGACCGGACCCATCTGATTGCGACCGGGTATGTCTTGACAACTTAAGACAGCATGAACACCCGGCACCATCCGCGCCGACGTCAGATCAAACGACTTGATACGTGCATGGGCATGCGGGCTATACACCACGCGACCGACGAGCAAGCGATCATTGACGAGCATATCGTCAACATAGACTGCTTCGCCGGTGACGTGTTTGATTGCAGATTCGTGAGGAATGGATTTCACGGTTCGAGGGTGATGGTTACAGATTCGAGGTTTCAGACCAAAACTTCAACAAAAGATTTCTGGCGGCTATGCTTCGGAATTCCGCTCCGGCACGAGCATCCGAAATCGGGGTGAATTCCTTTTCAATCAAGGTCATTGCTTCTTCAATAGTCTGTCGCGACCATGTCTTCCCGACGAGGAACCGCTCCACATTCGTCGCACGTTTCGTTCGGTCGGCCATTCCACCGTAAGCAAGCTTGATCGATTCGACTTTCGTGTCTCCAGTAAGCTCCAACCGAAACCCTCCACTGACCGTTGAAATATCCAGATCCTTCCGCTTAGAAACTTTGTAGGATCTAATGATTGCTCCGTTCTGAGACTTTGGAATACGCACTTCTGTGATTAGCTCGTCGGGCTTGCAGGCGGTTTTCCGATAACCGACAATGAAATCATCCATCGGAACTGTACGTGACCCGTTAAGGCTTTGCAAAACAACGCTCGCGTTGTAGGCAATGAGCACGGGCAGCATGTCACCAATCGGTGAAGCTGTTCCAAGATTGCCGCCGAGCGTCGCGAGGTTCCGAATTTGCAGCGAACCGAACACCGAAAGCATATCCCGGAGCGCCGGGAAGTCCTGAGAGACAACTGCCGCCACCTGGCTTAATGGAACTCCTGCGCCGATTCGCATCTCAGAGGAGCCACGGGAAACAGTTTTCAGATCAGAGACCAATGAGAGGTCCAAAATTGTTTTCAGCAGCTCGTGTCGTTTGGTCACGCGCAGCGCCACATCGGTAGCACCGCAGAGAACGGTGGCGTCGACATGCGCTTGCTTGAATTCCAGTGCCTCGCGAAGTGTTCGCGGCTGGTAGTACTCCTGCCTTGATGTGCGAATATGGAGGGATGATTTGTTGAGTGAAGTTAATCGGCTTGCGACGCCGGGCTCCTGAGCCGTCAAGTGGTCTTGACCATGGTTCACACACGATGTTGCCGCCGCCTCGACAATGGGCCGATAGCCGGTGCACCGGCAGAGATTACCGGTGAGTGCGTCATCAATTTCGGCTCGCGTGGGGCGATTGGTGTTCTTATACAAGGCAAAGAGTGACATGATGAATCCGGGCGTGCAATAACCGCATTGACTGCCGCCGCTGTCTACCATCGCTTGCTGAACGGGATGGAGTTCGCCCTGTTGACCCCTGAGATTTTCAACAGTAACCAGTTGCTTCCCGTGGATCATCGGGAGAAACACCAGGCACGAATCCACCGAGCGGTGATGGAGTTTCCCGTCCTTCCCAAGCTCTCCCAAGACGACGGTGCAGGCCCCGCAATCTCCTTCCGCACACCCCTCCTTCGCTCCTCTGTGAGTCGGAAGTCCGCGAAGATAGTTCAGTACCGTCGTGGTTGGTTTCAGTCCGGAACTCTTCTCAAGGTCGATCTCCACGACCGACCCGTCAAGAACGAACTGTACTACGGATTGTTCGTTATTCCTCATACCCGTTGATATGGTAGCAATTCTGTCCTGAAGTTTCAACTCTGATCGTGAGCTTGTTTTTTCGGTTCAAAAGCTCTATCCTCAATTCACTTTTCTCATGTCTCTCCTTGCCCTTCAAAGCACACGCATTGTTACTTCGGATGGAATCCGTTCCGGCGCAGTTGTCATCGCCGACGGAAGAATCCAGTCGGTCGTGGATGCATCGTCAATTCCGCAGAGCTCAGAACGAGAGGATTTTGGGGATCTGGTAATCATGCCTGGACTGGTTGACACGCACGTCCACATCAATGAGCCGGGAAGGACCGAATGGGAGGGATTCGAAACGGCAACAAAAGCAGCCGCGGCCGGTGGAATCACAACGCTTTTCGAGATGCCGCTGAACAGTTCACCCGTTACCACAACCGTGGCCGCATTTAAAAAGAAGCTGGAAGCAGCCAGAGGGAAGCTCTGGGTCGATTGCGGGTTTTATGGAGGACTGATTCCGGGAAACACCGACCAATTGAAAGGACTCATTGACGCCGGCGTGTGGGGCGTGAAGGCATTTCTCATCCACTCGGGCATCGATGAATTCCCAAACGCGACGGAACCCGATTTGCGGGCTGCGATGCCAATCTTCGCCAAGTCGGGTGTTCCTCTCCTCGTCCACTGCGAACTTCAATCGCACCCCGCCACTCCATCATCCCACCATTCCAACCCCTGGTCTTATCAGGAGTATCTCTCTTCTCGACCACGCCAGTGGGAGCATGACGCGATCGGACTCATGATTCGCCTCGGCAAAGAATACAACTGTAAAACCCACATTGTGCATCTTTCGTCGGCAGATGCTGTTCCAACTCTAGAGGAAGCGCGTCGAGACAGACTTCCGCTCACAGTTGAAACCTGTCCGCATTATCTGTATTTTTGCGCGGAAGAAATTCCGGATGGGGAGACACGTTTCAAGTGCGCCCCACCGATTCGCGAACGAGAAAACCGGGAAAGATTGTGGGATGCTCTTCGAAGCGGAGTTATTGACTTCATCGTGTCCGATCATTCACCGTGCCCGCCGGAAATGAAACTGCTCCATGAAGGCGATTTCATGAAAGCATGGGGAGGAATTGCATCGCTCCAACTCGGTTTACCGGTGGTGTGGACCGAAGCCCGAAAGCGCGGGTTCACTCTCACCGACGTTGTTCGATGGATGTGCACGGCACCGGCGGAGTTTGTTGGACTCGGCAAACAAAAAGGAACAATTGCGACAGGGTTTGATGCCGATATCGTCATTTGGGATCCTGATACAGAAATCACCGTGAGGCCCACTGCTCTTTATCATCGGCACAAATTGACCCCCTACGAAGGAAGAACACTTTCCGGTGAAGTCATGAAAACGTACCTTCGCGGTAAGCCGGTGTTCGATCGACAATCATTCACAGGTCCACAAGGACAGGTACTTTTGCGATCCTAACCCAACCATTCCATCATTCCAATATTCCGTCCATGCCCTCCGATTCCATTAACGCCTTTGCCGGACTGATCGACCTTGCCTCTGAACGCCTTGGAGGTCGCGTGCTTGTTGCCAGCGATGAATTCTTTGCCGAAAAAGAGAATCTCTTGAAATCTGGAGCAGCGATTTTCATTCCGGATAAGTACACCCGCCGGGGAAAATGGATGGATGGGTGGGAAACCCGCCGCAGACGAACACCGGGACATGATTGGTGCATCATTAAGCTTGGGTGCGCGGGGGCTCTCCATGGTGTTGATATCGATACAAGCCATTTTCTTGGGAACAATCCCTCGTACGCCTCGATCGAGGCATGCTCACTGGAAGGCAACCCTTCTGCCGAACTTTTGACAAAACAGACTGTGGGCTGGGAAGAAATTTTGCCGAAATCACCTCTCAAAGCCGGCTCACACAATGTCTTTGCCCTTCAGGCTGAACGTCGGTGGACGCACATACGACTCAACATCTATCCTGATGGGGGTGTTGCGAGGCTTCGGTTGTTCGGGACTGTGATCCCCGATTGGAGGAGCTACAAAAAAGGATCGGTTCTTGATCTCGCAGCTGTGGAAAATGGCGGCGTTGCCGTCGCTGCAAGCGACATGTTCTTCAGTCCGATGAACAATCTGCTTATGCCGGGTCGTGCGACGAACATGGGAGATGGATGGGAGACGAGGCGGAGACGCGGGCCGGGGCACGACTGGGTAATCGTCAAACTCGGCAGACCGGGACTCATTAAGAAGATCGAGGTTGACACAAACCATTTCAAAGGAAACTACCCCGACCAGTGCTCGATCGATACCTGCTACGAGCCGAGCCGCAGTGTCGATGCCTTGACGTGGCCTGATGTCCCGTGGATGGAGATACTCCCACGAACGAAACTATCGCCTCATGCACGACACTTCTTCCAGCGCGAACTTAAGAACGTTCATCAAGCCACTCATGTTCGCCTCAATATCTATCCCGACGGCGGTGTGAGCAGACTTCGCGTATGGGGAACAATAAAGACAGACTAACGGAATGGTCTCCATCATTTCAATATTCCATCACTCCGACTGCCGATGACTCTCGCTGAGCTCAACTCTCTTCCCCCTGATGTGGCGTTCGGCGAGTTTCAAAAATGTTGTGGGACACGGCGTTGGGTGGAGAAGATGATTCGCAGACGTCCATTCCATTCGATTGGCGATTTGATAGCTGCGGCAGAAGAGCTCTGGTGGAATCTTTCGGAGAAAGAATGGAAGGAAGCGTTTGCACATCATCCGAGAATCGGAGACATCGAGACTCTGCGAAAGAAGTCCGCCACATCAGACTGGTCGGAGAAGGAACAGGCCGGCGTTGGCTCGGCATCCGAGGAATTGCTGAAGAGACTTAGCGAGGGAAATCGCTTGTATGAAGAGAAGTTTGGTCATATCTTCATTGTGTACGCTCAGGGGAAAAGCGCGCAAGAGATGGTAACGATCCTGGAATCACGCTTAAACAACGAACCCGCAAAAGAAATCACCATTGCGGCGGGCGAGCTTGCAAAGATCATGAAACTTCGATTTAAAAAACTCCTCGGCATTGAACAATGAATCAGGGTTCACTTCACACACTTCCTGCAGAGACTCTCCAGCAAGTTCTCGGCAATCTCGAAAAAGCTAATCGGGAGTTTGCTCTTGCGTACCCGGGTGACTCCCCTGACCGGCAACCAGTGCACACTGTCTATGGCGGTGCGCAGATGTTCAAAGCGGACACGGCGCAAAAGTTAGGGGGACTCGCCCTCGCCGCGTTGAAAGAATACGCGCCCACACCTGCCGTGCTTGCAAAAGTGTTAGGATTGAAAGGTTCCGCAAAGTTTCAGCAAATCATTTACGATCGGGTCGTTGCGAAGCTTACGTCGGAGCCTGTTGAGGACTTCCGCATTGATTTCGAAGATGGGTACGGAAACCGCTCCGATGAAGAAGAAGATGGGCATGCACAATTCGCAGCATCGGAAGTTGCTCGGGGGATGCGCGAAAAATCCCTGCCGCCATTCATCGGCTTCCGTATCAAACCTTTGACCGAAGATCTCAAAGCGCGAGCCATTCGCACACTGGATCTGTTTATCTCAACTCTTGTCAATCAGTCGGGCGGAACACTGCCGCACGGATTCGTCGTCACACTGCCGAAGGTCGTCTCTCCCCAACAGGTCATCGCTCTGGTTTCACTTCTTGGCGCTTTAGAATCACGCCACAACCTCGCGGCAGGCTCTCTCAAACTCGAAATCATGATCGAAACGCCCCAAACCATTTTCAATCAGAGAGGTGAGGTCGCTCTTCCGGCGCTCGTCGCCGCCTCACAAGGCCGCTGCGTTGCCGCTCACTTCGGAGTGTACGACTACACTGCCTCGAACAATATCACGGCAACGTATCAGACGATGGATCATCCGGCGTGCGATTTTGCACGGACAGTGATGAAGGTCTCTCTCGCGGGTACGGGCATCTGGCTTTCCGACGGCGCGACGAATGTCATGCCGGTCGGCCCACATCGTGCTGAGGCGGGCAAGCGTCTCACACCACGACAACTCAAGGAGAATCGCGAGGTGGTGCATCGGGCGTGGAAGCTGGGATTCGATCATATCAATCATTCCCTCCGCAACGGTTACTATCAGGGTTGGGATTTACATCCGTCGCAGCTACCGATTCGCTACGCTGCCGTCTACGCTTTCTTCTTGCAGAGTCTTGAATCAGCTTCGCACCGGCTCAGAACATTTGTCGAGAAGGCCGCGCAGGCGACACTCATCGGCGAGGTATTTGATGATGCGGCAACAGGTCAGGGACTCCTAAACTTTTTCCTTCGAGGAATCGGTTGTGGGGCAATTACGGAGAAGGAGGCAGAGGCAACGGGACTTTCTGTTGCCGAGATTCGAACACGGTCGTTTTTGAAGATCTTGCAGGGAAGACGAAAATCGGTGTGAGAACCGAGGGAACGTATGGATACCATCCTTGTAGTTGATGACGAGCCGAATCTCGTTTTGATTGTCAAGCGAATCCTCGAAGACGAGGGATTCCAGGTCTGGTCTGCCCCCGACGGCAAAGAGGCACAGGAGTTCATTCTCTCCGGTAAGGAGCAGATCTCCACAATCGTTCTCGATTGGTCGATGCCCAAAATGACGGGCATCGAGCTCCTTAAGTGGATCAAAGACCAACCGGAATTCGAGCATATTCCTGTCGTCATGCAAACCGCGCTCAGCACTCCCTCCCATATCAAACAGGGAATCGAAGCGGGCGCCTTTTACTATCTCACGAAACCGACTCACCGCGAAGTTCTCAAGGTCATTGTCAAGGCCGCAGTTGCCGATTACAACCAGACCCGGACACTCCTCAAGAAGGTCAAAGAAAGCGAGAACCCGTTCCGTTTCCTCCTTGAAGGCACGTTTCGATTTCGAACAATCGAAGAGGGGGAATACCTTGCTCTCCGGCTTGCGAATGCCTCACCGAATCCCGACAGCATCATCGGTCTATCGGAGCTGTTCATCAACGCGGTGGAGCATGGAAATCTCGGCATCACCTATGACGAAAAGACCGAGCTCGTCGAGCGAGGAACCTGGAAGAACGAAATCGAGCGCCGACTGAAGCTCCCCGAGAACAGGAACAAAACCGTGACCGTCACAGTGACGAACAGCGGCGATCTTCTGTCGCTCACCATTGAGGACCAGGGGAGGGGATTCGACTACGAACGATTCCTTACCCTCGATGAAAAGAGGGTGTTCGATAACCACGGGCGCGGTATTGCTATTGCCAATTACAGCTTGTCGCTGCGTTATGAGGGAAACGGCAACCGCGTCTACGCCAGCATCGAACCGCCGAAGAGAAAGAGACGATAAGAGATATGAAAAGTCCGATTACGACTCATGTTCTTGATACAACCCTTGGAAAGCCAGCCGCCGGCGTGAAGGTCATTCTCGAGCTGTACTATGAGACCGAGGGATGGAGGGAACTCGCTTCTGGCACGACAGATGGAGACGGAAGGATTACCAATCTGCTCGATGGCGATTCGCCGTTGCCACAAGGTGTGTATCGCCTGACATTCGAAACGGGCGATTATTTTCGAGCTACCGGGAGTGTGGGATTCTATCCTTACGTCAGCATCGTCTTTCAGGTGCACGATACTCAGGGGCACTATCACGTGCCCCTTCTCCTCAGTCCTTACGGATACTCGACCTATCGAGGGAGCTGAACCCATGACCATGGAGAGATATGGACTTTGACATAATGGAGGTTGCCAATCTCGCTCTTCGCTGGATTCATGTGTTCGCCGGAATCATGTGGGTTGGGCAGACGTACTTCTTCACATGGCTCGATGGGCGATTTACCGAAATGGAGAACGCTGCTTTATCTGGCAAGCAGGATGACCATGTCTGGATGGTGCACAGCGGAGGTTTCTATCTGGTCGGAAAACAGAAAAATCCGAAGCTCATGCCGAGCACGCTCCATTGGTTCCGGTGGGAAGCGGCGATAACCTGGCTCAGCGGAATTCTTTTGCTGGTGATTGTCTATTACTGGGGCGGACTGATGGTGAGCGAGCAGAGAACTGAATTGGAAGCGATACTCATTGGAGTCGGACTGCTCATCCTCGCCTGGCCGGTGTACGATGGTCTCTGGCGATCGAAGCTTGCACAGAACGAAGCCGTCGCTGTGGCGATTTCCTATTTGCTGCTCGTCGGAGCATCGTATGGACTCACACGCATCATGGAACCACGGCCGGCTTTCATGCATGTCGGAGCGATGATGGGAACATTGATGACCGTGAATGTTTGGGCGCGTATCCTTCCTGCCCAGCGAAAGATGGTTGCCAATCTTCAAAAAGGGGAGAAACCTGATCTCTCGCTGGGTGACGCAGCCAAAGCACGCTCAAAGCACAATACGTTTATGGCTGTACCCGTTGTTTTCATTATGATCAGCAATCACTATCCCATCACCACGTACGGCAACGAGTGGAACTGGGTTATTCTCTCGTTGCTCATTCTCATCGGCTGGGGGGCTGCCAAACTCATTCGCCGAGCATAAAAAAGCCTGCGTTCTTGCGCAGGCTCTCTCTTCACCGTCAAACCTTTCTTGCTCAGGCATTCGGATGAGAAAACCTGATGATCCGGAACCAGCTCAGGACTTTCAAGAGTGGGTAGGTAGGATCGAATTCAAATTTTCGTGTCGCGAAGTTTGTGCGGCTCGGGAACTTGTGGTGGTTGTTCTGGAACAGTTCTCCCATCGTCACGAAATCGAGCGGTAGGGTATTGCGCGATTCGTCGCCGGTATCGTGAAAGTTCACATACCCGTACTTGTGACCGAACCAATTCACAATACCCCCATGAATTGGCCCCATGATGAAGTGAATTGGCAACAATCCCCACATCCACCACTCTGTTGCAAAGAAAGCGTAAAAGGCAGTATAAACCACGAGCCAGAGAAGCCGCGGGCTCCATTTGTTCGCGAAGCGATCGAACGCCGGCCACTCCGGGATGTTCTTGTCGAATCCCTGCTCGGGCTCAACTCTCTTGAGCAAATAATTCACATAGATCTCCTTCGTTCGCCACATCATCTTAAACATGCTTTTGAAATACTGAGGCGAGTGAGGGTCTTTTTCGGTATCACTGTAAGCGTGATGCATCCGGTGCATGATTGCATACGCGCGAGGATTGAGAAACGACGAACCCTGACCAATAAATGTGAGAAGATAGAAGAACTTCTCCCAGAACTTCGACATCGTAAACATCCGATGGGCAGCGTAGCGATGGAGGAAGAAGGTCTGACAGAAGAGGGAGAGAAACCAATGGGTAATAAAGAAGATGACTACAGCCATTCCTGAGGTTTGGGCGAAATGACGACCCCGGGCGCCTTTCTTCGCCCTTGACATCTCTGTGACGCTGGAGGATGGAACCTGCGATCTCCGCCTGTCCCCATGCGGCCTGCGAGCGCTTTTCGCGAGCAGTTGCCAAATGAGGATCCCGTTGCACTTGAGCGGGATAAGGCGACAAGTGGACGCTAGTGGGTTCGAACCACTGACCTCCTGCTTGTAAGGCAGGCGCTCTGAACCAGCTGAGCTAAGCGTCCCCACAACAGCGTTAGATAAGGTACTGTAAATTCTCCCCAACCTCAATTGGTTCTCACACCAACCGACGAGGGTGATCTTCGCGCCCTTCTGAGCTCGCTTTCTCGCTCAAATCCTCTCAATGTCGGCTACCTGTACCCATCCCACTTTGCCGTCAGCTAGAGTAATGCGAACCCATTCGCCAACCCGATCTCCCACCTTTACCTTCAGTCCTTCGTGAATAACAAATGCGTCCACGCTTTGTGCGTCGGGTGAACTCTTGACGGTCACGGTCGAGGAAAGCACGATTGCTTCGTTCCGACTCTGCGCTTCAGCAATCTGAACCACGAACAGAACGCCAAACATTCCGGTGAGGACAACAGCAACCGTAGCAACCGTGCGAAGCACTCTCAACCAACGGTCGTTCGAGAGGAAAAAGAAAACCGTAAGACTGGCAAAGAGGAGAATCCAGCTTGCGATGAGGAATGTGCGACTCGTTGCAACCGAGACAACCGTCGTCAGTCCGCGAATCCATCCCATAAAGAATAGTTCCGGCAGGGGCTCAATCCGGTCTACTGTTCTCATATTTGCCAAGGCAAGGTTGTGCTCGATGTCGGGATCGCCCGGACTCAAACGCAGAGCCCGCTCGTAAAACAGGATCGCCCGACCGATCTTTCCCGTGCGGTAGTAGGCGTTGCCAAGGTTGTAGCAAAGCTCGGCGCTTGTAAATCCTTGGCCGACGATGCTTTCATACTCCGCAATTGCCTCCGCGAACCTTCCTTCACGATAGAATTGATTCCCCCGCGCGAAGGCATCCACAGGCGTTTGAGCAAGAAGCGGCGACAGAGAGCCGAGCAGGATCAGATTGACAGCGAATATCTTCATCGTCGTCCGTTGAGCGATCGTTCCAACGATTCGATGGCACGTGAGGCAGAATCGAGAAGGTCCTGCCGGGCCGATTGAGTATCGGCTCCTGGCGCAAAACGCGCGAACTCTGCATTTTCGATGCAGGACCGAACGTTCTCGATAAGCGTATGATCCACTCCGGCTTGCTTGAGACGTGCAGTTGCCTCGTCGAGTGAAAGCGAAGCGGGGGGAATCTTCAGTTTGTCTCGCAGGTACCCAAACAGCGCCTTCGCAATCTCGGCATGGTATGTTGCTGTATCCCCCTCATTGAGAACTTTTCGGGCATGCTTCAATCGTTTTGATGCTTCTTTACCGGCCTGTTGCGATCGAAGCGACGGCAAGTCTCCGTAGATCTTCTCTATTCTCTTTCGATAGGCAAACGCGGCAAGGAACAGCACCGGCGGAAGGAGAAGGGCAAGAACGAATCCGCCGCCGAGCAGGGATTCATCCTCTCTCCGCTTCAGATCGCCCAAGGAGAGTTTCAGGAATCGGATATCCTCACCCAGCAGTCTCACATCGGCCTTTGCCGACACGACACCTCCAGCGGCAAGTTCCTTCCCGGGCGCAACCGTTACATCGAATCGTGGAGTGCGCAGCGTGACATACTCTCCTTTTCCGAGATCGAAGTACGTGAAGGAGACCGGCTCGATTCTTCGCTGACCCGCATTCTTCGGGATGAGCAAATACTCCGCAGTCTTCGATCCACGAATAACTCCACCATCACGTGAAATGGACTCGGAGAGCTTCGGCTCGTACGCCTCAAAATCCAGCGGCACAGAAAGCGGCGGAAGTGTCAGCAGCTTGACATTGCCCGTCCCGCTGACAGTCAGTTTATACGTGATGGGGTCACCGGCTTTCACATCTCTCTTATCGACGCCTGCGTTGAGCGTAAACACCCCCACCGCACCTGAAAATCCGGCCGGGGGTGAAGGGAGGGGATCGACGTGAATCGTGACGGTGTTCGATGTGAAGGTGTATTCAACTGTTTGAAATCGCTGGAAGAAGGGATCGTTGAAGAATGAATCGAACGGATCGTTGCTCCGGCGACGTGATTGCGTCTGAACGGCGCAACGGACTTCGAGCGGCGCAATCTTGAGCGATCCTGACTGTGTCGGAAAGAGCGCGGTGCGCTTGATTGTCGCGACGCGATACTGTTTCCCTTCCCACACTTCAGTATTGACGACGGGCTGACGTGGCTGCTCGATATCTTCCGCCCAGAATCCCTGATAGGCTGGCGCTTTTGTGATATCGTAGCCGTTCACACTCAGGCGTGTGTACAACTTGTACGTTACCGTAATCTGTTCTCCCTGTCGCACACGCTGTTTGTTTACAACCGCACGAACGAAAAGATTCTCTTCGAGGTTTTGTGCATCCTGAGGGGTTCCGGGTGATGCCGGCGTTTGCTGTTGAGGTCGACCCTGCGTTACGCGAATGGCGATCGGTTCTGTCGAGTATTTCTTTCCACGCAACTCAACACTCGCAGCGCCGATTGTGTAATTTCCCGGCTGCCGGGCATACAGAACGTAGGAATACGTGACGGATCCTGAGAATTGTCCGTTGACGATTTGCATACTCGTGGACTGATGAGGACCGCTCAACACTACGAACTGACCGAAGTCCGGTGGTTGGAAGTTTCTTGCTCCGCTGACATTCCCGCCTGAGAGTGTGAACGAGACTTCAAACTGCTCCCCCGCTCCGACCTCTGCGCGATCGGCTGACGCAACAAAGGTGGCATCCTGTGATCGAAGAATCCCAGGAAGGAGGAGGAAGAGGAACAGTCCCACCCTATTCTTCATTTGTCGTTTTTCATTCTTCATTTTCATCACCAATCCTTCTCCACGCGCACGGGGGCTCCTTCGCGCTTCCGCAACTGCTTTTGGATCTGGCGCTCGTTGTTCTTCAATGCCTCGAGGATTCTTTCTGCCTCAGCGATCGGCATCTGGTTCTTCTGTTGAGCTTGTTGCTGCTTCAGTTGGTCCTGTTTTGCCTGTTCCGGTCTCGATTGCGCCTGCTGTTGTTGCTGGTTCTGTTGATTCGCTTGTTGTTGATCGTTGCTTGCCTGTTGCTCCTTATCACGTTTTTGCTGTTGCTGATCGCGCTCTTGTTGCCGGTTTTGCTGTTGGTTCTGGTGTTGCTTGGCGAGACGCCGGGCATATTCGAGATTGTAACGAGTCTCCTCATCGTTCGGATTGAGCCTCAGCGCGTGCTTGTACGCCTCGATGCTTTCGTTAATCTTGCCCGACTTCAGCAATGTGTTACCAAGATTATGCATGCTCATTGCTTGACGACTAGCCTCGGAAGCGGAGGCCGCGGCGTTGGCAAATGATCTCGCCGCTTCATCGTACCGTTGCTGTTTGTATGCCGTGTTCCCCAAATTGAATCGCGCCTCGAAGGAAGCAGGGTCTTTTTCGAGTGCCTTGCGATAAGCAACCTCTGCGTTACTATAATCTTCCTTTTTATAAGCATCGTTCCCTTCAGCGACGTGTGAACGGACGGTCTGGGCATTCAACGCGAATGGGACGAGAAGCAGTGCGATCCCGGCGGTCAGAACTCGTTTCGGAGAGAAGCGTTGGAGGGAAAGACTCAAACGCATCTTTCGCTCGCCAATCAACAACTCAACCAGAAGCAGGATGAGCGCAAGAGCAAGCGGATACTGATATTGATCTTCATATCCGGTTACTTGCATGGTTCCAAATTCGGCTTTTTCCAGAGAGGCTAACTCATTGAAGATGGCATCGATTTCATCTCCGCCACTTGCCGCACGGTGATAACTTCCACCTGTCGCTGCGGCAATTTGCTGCAGCATGGATTCATCCAGCCGCGTGAGGACGATGCTTCCCGCCCGATCCCGCTTGTAATCCACCCGATTACCGTACCCGTCATAGACGGGAATTGGCGCACCCTCCAGCGTTCCCATGCCCACTGTGTAAACGCGTACACCCATTTCCTTGGCTCTCTGCACCGCTCCAAGAACATCTCCCTCGGTATTTTCGCCATCGCTTACAACCACAATCGCTTTTTGAGAAGGGACATCGGTGGGGAATGACTGAAGAGCAAGTTCTATCGCGCTCGCGATCATCGTTCCCGGAACGGGAACAGCATCAACGTCAACGGCAGAGAGGAACAGATCCGCGGCTGAATAATCTGCCGTCAGCGGAAATTGCACGAACGCCTCACCGGCAAATACAATCAGCCCGACTCGATCTCCCTGGAGTTTCTTCAGCAATGTTGAGACATCACGCTTGGCCTTCTCGAGCCGGTTGGGACGAATATCTTCTGCCTTCATACTCATGGAAACATCAAGTGCGACGAACATATCGATCCCCTCCCGCTTGATCTCCTCAAGCCTCGTTCCTACTTGCGGTCGTGCCGCAGCAAGGATCACCAATGCAAGAGCGGCGAGAAACAGAGAAGACTTGATCGCGCGTTTGGCTATGCTTAAGTCGGGGATGAGAGCGTGCCACAGTTGCTGATTCACCAGCGCAGAAAGCTTACGTTGCTGAATTCTCTGTACGAAGATATGGAACACTGCTCCAACAGGAATCAGCAGAAGCCACCAGAGCAGAGCCGGATTTGCAAACTTCAGCATTATGGAATCTTTCGTAAAAGCGTGTTTCCCAGTCCGAATTCCGCGAGTAGCAAAACACATCCTGCCATCACCCATCCGAAGAAATGTTCGGAGTACCGTTTGTATGCCGTCACTTCGATCTTGGTTCGTTCGAGCCGGTCGATTTCCTCGTAGATGGCCTTCAGCTTGCGATTATCTGTTGCGCGGAAATACCTTCCGCCAGTCATATCGGCAATCGTCGTGAGGGTCTTTTCGTCGATTTCAACGGGGACAAGTTGCCTTCGGATTCCGAAGGGCGTTTGGACCGGATACGGAGCCTGGCCTTGTGCGCCAACACCGATCGTGTAGACGCGAATCCCGTACGTTACCGCAATCTTCGCTGCAGTGATCGGATCGATCTCGCCGCGGTTATTGACTCCATCCGTCAGCAATATAATAACCTTGCTCTTTGCCTCACTCTCTTTAAGCCGGTTAACGGCGTTGGCCAGAGCCAGCCCGATTGCCGTTCCGTCTGCAATCATTCCGTTCTTCACTTCACGCAACAAGTTCTTCAGCACCCGATAGTCTGTCGTGAGCGGGCACTGCGTAAAACTTTCAGCAGAGAAGATGACGAGTCCGATGCGGTCGTTCGCGCGGCCATCGATGAACTCCTCGGCCACTTGTTTTGCTGCAACGAGCCGATTTGGGTTAAAATCTTCCGCCAGCATGCTTCCGGAAATATCGAGCGTGAGAACGATATCGATTCCTTCCGTCATGATATTCTCACCGCTTGAAACGGATTGAGGGCGTGCCAATCCAATGACGAACATCGCAAGAGCAAGCATGCGCATCCAGAGAGGCAAGGAATGGAGCCTTTCTCGCAGCGATCGCGGAGCAACTGCAAACGGCTTGAGCGACGAGTATTGAAGCTCCACCGTCATTGCTGCCTGCTTTCTCCGGCGATAGAACAACAGGAGCGGAATGAGCACCAGAAGCCAGAGGAACTCAGGATTTGCAAACGAATCACCGAACATTTGCCGTCTCCTCGACTGATTGTTCCTCAACGGTCACGCGTGGCATCATTGTTCTAACGATTTCATAGGCGATCTTCAGTTCATTCTCATGTTCTGCGGGCGTTGGCTCGTATTTTGCAAACTTCACCAGATCAGCAGTTGTGAAAAACGATTGCAGCTGTTTGAAAAGGTGTTGTGCCTCCGCAATCTTCTTCATGTGTTGCAAAACCTCATCTGAGGTCAATTCCAGCGCGGGAATGCCGAATCGTCCATCAAAAAATCGCCTGATGATTTCCGTGACTTCAGAATAGTATTCCTTCACCTTTCCTTGCTGCCAAAGTCGCTTGTCTTCCAGATCGCGAAGCTGGATGAGCGCGAGGGTGTGTGGAGGGATAGGAGGTTTTGCTGCGGTCTCGGGTTGGACAGATTTCCTTCGCTTTCGGAAATAGAAATACGCCAAAACTCCCAAGAGGATCAAGCCAAGAATAATAAGATAAGGCAGATAATCTTCAAAGAGCCACGGGGCATCCAGCGGGGGCTTGATATCCCGAATATCGGCCTGCAAGTCGACTGGAGGCGCAACGATATGGACAAAAACGGAATTGGAGTATGTTCGATGCTGCGTAGTATCGCCTGCGGATCCGTAGGAGGCCTCGATTGGTGGAATGAACACACTCCCCGTGTCGAATGTGGTCAGTCGGATCATCCACGCATCGGGCTCCAAACGCTCAACGTTGAGGACCTCGAATTGACCGAGGCTATCGGTGAGATTCGGCTGAACAGACTCCACTCCAGATGAAGCCGTCACCTTCAGCGTCAAATCAATCCACTCGCCGATCTTAAATGTTGTGGAATCGACCGTAGCTGTCACCTTCACTTCCTGAGCGTCAACCTCCAAGACGTTGAGAAGTAAGGCAAACAGAAGAATCATACGCCTTCTCCTCACCATCTCCGCTCCCTCAGTCTGAAGAAATCAACGAGCGGTTTCATGATCGGTTGATCCAATCGGATTTCAATATCATCAAGCTTGGCTTTCACAAACGTCGATTTACGAGTCTCTTGAGCGGATTGTCTATAGCGTTGCAACGCTTCCCGCAAGCGCCAGTTGGAGGTGTCTATCCACCGCTGCTCGCCTGTTTCAGCATCACGGAGCGTGACCAAACCGACCTTCGGGAGCTCATTCTCACGCGGATCGAGCAACACAACCCCAATCAGGTCATGCCGTTTCCCGGCGATGCGGAGCGCCGCTTCGTAGCCGGAATCCATGAAATCGGAAATCAGGAAGACAATCGCACGTTTCTTCTGGATATGGTTCAGATAGTCCAAGGCAGCGCGAAGGTTCGTTCTCTCCTGCCGCGGCTCGAACGAGAGCAGCTCACGAACGATGCGCAATGTGTGCAAACGACCTTTGTGGGGTGGAATAAACTTCTCGATCCGATCGGTGAAGAGAATTGCACTGACCTTGTCGTTGTTCTTCATCGCCGAGAAGGCGAGAATCGCACTCAGCTCAACTGCAACATCACGTTTGAGTTGTCGTTGCGAGCCGAAGAACTGCGAGCCGCTCATATCGACCATCAACATCACCGTCAATTCCCGTTCTTCTTCAAAGATCTTCACAAACGGATGATCGAACCGGGCTGTGACATTCCAATCGATCGACCGGATGTCGTCTCCGAACTGATACTCGCGCACTTCGGAGAATTCCATCCCGCGCCCCTTGAATACGGAGTGATACTCTCCGGAGAACACCTGGTTCACCAGTCCGCGCGTGCGAATCTCAAGTTGTCGAACCTTCTTGAGGAGCTCTTTAGTTTCCATGGAGTCTTAGCCGGTCAGCGATTAAGGTACTCAATTCGTCAGACTCCAGCGCCGGAGCGAAACGATGAAGCGTGAAAGGATCTTCTTCACTTCCGCGACTCTTTCATCAAGAGATTCATATTTTCTTTCGGCAAGAAGTCCAAGATCTTTTGCCAGTCAAGAACTGATACTCAAGTTCGCTTGCGGATCCCATTGCCACCTGACAGAAGTACGACAACTCCCTGATCTCTCTAAAGTCCTTCGTAACTCCCTCCATGTTATGATGGTCTTGCGATACCACTACGCTGATATGCTGACTCACTGACGATCTGACATCTATGGCACTTCAACCGCATTCAATATTTCCTGCACAATTTGTTCGGAGGTAATCTCCTCAGCTTCGGCCTCGTAGGTTACGGCAATGCGATGGCGGAGAACATCCGGGCAGACTGCGCGGACGTCTTCCGGTATCACGTATCCCCTTCGTTTGATGAAGGCGTGGGCTTTGGAGGCAAGGGCGAGATTGATTGAGGCGCGGGGCGAGGCGCCATAGCCAATCAGCGGCGTAAGCTTATCGAGTTTGAATTCTTTTGGTTGGCGCGTCGCAAAGACGATGTCGAGAATGTAGCGCTCGATCTTTTCGTCCATATAGACATGGCGCACGGCATCGCGCGCGGCAAGGATGGCTTTGGGGGAAACCACAGGCTTGACCTCTTTTGGTGTGCCATTCACATTCTGTCGCATGATCGCCAACTCTTCATCGCGTTGAGGATACCCGATCTTTACTTTGAGCATGAAACGGTCAACCTGTGCCTCGGGCAGCGGATACGTTCCCTCCTGTTCAATCGGATTTTGTGTTGCCAGAACGAGGAACGGCTCATCGAGCTTGTAGGTCTCCTCGCCGATCGTTACCTGTCGCTCTTGCATTGCTTCGAGCAGTGCGCTTTGGACTTTTGCCGGCGCCCGGTTGATTTCGTCGGCAAGGATGAAATTTGCAAAGATGGGTCCTTTCCGAGTAAAGAACTTCCCATCTTTTTGATTATAGATCATCGTGCCGATAAGGTCGGCGGGAAGAAGATCAGGAGTAAATTGGATACGCTGAAACTTTGCTTGAATCGCCTGGGCAAGGGTTTTGATAGTCAGAGTCTTCGCCAGACCCGGAACACCTTCGAGCAAGATGTGTCCGTTGCAGAGCAACCCGATAAGCAACCGGTCGATCATCTGCTTCTGTCCGACGATGACTGTCGCAATTTCCGACTGAAGCGTATCGACAAAAGCGCTTTCGCGCTGAATCATTTCATTGATGGTTTTGATATCCACAGGGTTCTCCTTAGGTAATTCGGGAATAAGCAACTCGTTGGACGCATGGGCGAATCGTTCAGTTCCCTTCGCGAGAAAACAAATCGAGCCACCCGAATGAGCGGCCCGGAAGAGAATGGTTGAATTGTGGAATTGGGGGAATACAGAAAAACACAGGACAAGGGGAAATCGAAACAATCCCACAATTTCCCGATTCCCTATTCACGCGTTTGTTGAGCGGGAGACGGGACTCGAACCCGCGACGTCCAGCTTGGGAAGCTGGCATTCTACCACTGAATTACTCCCGCAATTCACCGGCGCAGGAATATACCCAAAATCTCGAGGACGTTCAAGCACCGGATCAAAACTGCGACTTCAAAACCCACTGCGTCCCACAGATGACCTGGTACGGGCAACGCGGACAGTGTTCCTTGGGATCACTTGTCGGTTTGAACGGCACATCACGGCTTGCGATTTCCTCGACGATTTGCAAAATCATCTTCTCAAGAAGCCGATAGAGGTCGGGATGCTCAAGTTTCTCGCCAAGTCCAACCTCAATTTCCTCATCCAGGATGTTTCTTCCTAGTAAGAGGTAACGCGAAATCACCTTTGCAGGATCAACCCCGCTTGCCGATGAATAGAGAAGCACATACATGGGTAATTGAACCGACTGCACCGAATCAGTCCATGTCGAAGGATCATCCGACCGGAATTTCTTGGTTTTAATTCGATACGGCTCGTCATCATGGCGGATCTTGTAATCGAGAATGACGATTTTACCATTCCGTTGTTCGATGCGGTCGATCCTCCCGTGGAAATTCCACCCCTCCTTCACGACAGAGACCTCTTGCTCCACCCCCTCCAACACGATCTCCGATTCCATCACGCGCTTTGCTTCAAACACGTGGAAGAACTCCTTCAGCTTCTTCTTCATCTGTTCTTTAACGAGGTAGGCCGTCCCCACGTGCTCCTTGCCGAACGACTCCACGCAGACATTCTCAACAATCTTCCCCAATCGATCGTCATCAAAATCTGCCGGAATGAATTTCTTCCCCACGAGGGGTCGATAGTATTCATTGAGAACACGATGAACCATCTGACCAATACTCTGCTGCTCGATGTCATCACTGACCTCTTCGCGTTCCCGAAGTTCGAGTCCGTATCGGTAGTAGAATTGCAGTTGACAGCGGAGATACGTGTCCAATGCCGTTGCGGTGAAGGCGAAATCCTTCAGTCGTTGGATAAGCTCATCGGATTTTGAAACCGGCTTCGGCATGGCATTGGCGAGCGTCATGGAATAGCGCACCACCTGTGGCTCCGTTCCCGCCCAGCGGGGCTCGCTTTGCTCCTCCTTCCACTGAAGCTTCTGGAGAAAACGGCTCTTCTCTTTCTTTCCGTCTTCCGCATAGAAAAAGACAACCTCTTTCGCACCGTTAATCAGGAGATGGAAGTAATACTCAATGAGTCTCTCCCGCTCGCGGTATGTCTCCAGTCCAAGTTTCTCCCGAACTCCCTGCGGCAGCATCATCTCCGCTCCACGTTGACCCGGAAGGACATCATCGGTTGCATCGAGAATGAATACGCGATCAAACTGAAGATTCCTGGTCTCGAGAAGTCCCAACACCTGCAGGCCTTGCAGTGGCGTTCCCGGGAATGGAACCTCCTCTGCTCCAATGTAACTCCGCAACAGAGCGGTAAATCCCGAGGCATCATCGAACTTGTGTTCCGCAATGAACGAGTTGGCGAGAGAGCGAAAGGTTTCGATGAGACGCTCGGCATAAGGACGAAAGAGGGGATGTCTCCGCGCCGTGGTGTGATCATGGAGAAACCGAACAAGCTCGATACCGCATTGTGCGAACTCGCGAACAGAACGGCAGCGCAGAAAAGCTCTGATCGTTCGATCATGAATGAAGCGCAGATGGTCTTTCAAGCCGATTTCGTCTGGAGGTGCGTCGATGGCAGCAAGGCTTCGCGCTGCCCTTGCAAAGAGCGGTGATTCCCCCTCAAGTTCTTCCAGAGTGAATGAAGATTGCATTTGTCCGGTTGCCAGATACTCTTCGATCGTGTGGAACAAGACGCGCGTAACATCTGCCCGTTGACCGAACAGGATATTCTTGGTGTAGGGATGCAGCGCGAATTTCATGTAAGAACGTGCAGAGAGTCGCCCGTTCAATTGCAGCGAGAGTACTTCGAGGAGATTCTGGAAGAATGCATACAGCGGCGTGCGCGAAAGTGGATAACCGAGGGAAATGTTATAATTCTCCTCAGGGATGAGCGGCAGAGTCTGATGCAACACCGGAAAGAGAGCTTCAGGAGCAGGCAAGACAATTGCTGTTCGTTCATCCAGAGGTGTGGATTGATCGACAAGACCTTTGAGCTGAGCGGTGAGGGCAAGCACCTGCCCGTGTGTGTCCGATGCCTTGATGAAGCGATATGCTGTTTTTCGGGTTTGGGCAGCTGGAGGCGGTGTGATGCCAAGGAATTCCATCTGCCTTGCAAGTCCGGGGCCCTGCTGAAACAAGAACACGACAGTATCACGATGAGAAAGCGCTTTGAAGATGCGTTGATCCGCCGGCGTCAGAGCGTAGAAGCCAGCCAGAATGATCTGTTCGATTGAATCGAGTTGCAGGTGATCGATCTCGTTTGCTACAGAGAGGATTCTGGTTGCCCTTGTCGAAAATCCTTTGGCGGCAACCTTTGCATAGAATTGTTCGAAATACAATGCAAGGGCGTTCAACCGGTTGTAGGTAATGTGGCCGACAGACTCCAGTAATTGACGTTTCGTAACCCCAGCGAGAGCGAGTTCCTCAAGTTCACTGAAGAGCTTCAAACCAAGCGGAATGAAACGTTCGAGACTCGTGAAATGCTCGCCGCCGAGCCTCTTGCGAACAGATTGATGGATATCATAGAGCAATCCGACAGCATCAATCGGCTGAAGAAGAGGGGTGCTTTTTCGAAGCATCTCTTCAACGATGAAATCGATCAGCGCTTCGTAAGAGAGAATTTTCGGCGGAATCAAGCCGGAGCGAGCTGTTTCACTCAGGGCTTTTCGAAGAAAGAACGCTGGTCTCTTGCCGGGGAAGACAACAAGAGAGCGACGGAGATCAAAAGTTCTTTTGGGGAGATGGGAAACAACTTCGTCGATAACACTCCGCCCCGGTTCGATAACGATCGTTCTACTCATTTCACTTCCTTGAGAACCTTTCGATCGACATAGGCAAGGATTCCGTGAATTTTCCGCCCCGGATACACTTCCTGAAGAACATCCATATATTCTTTCACTTGGCTGACGTGCTCATCGTTTTCATCTCCCGTCTTATAATCGATAACGGTCACGACCTCCTTATCCACCACGACTCGATCCATTCTCAACCATCGTCCCGACTTACTCACGAAATCCTGTTCATTGAGAAGCTGACGCTCCGTTATTTTCTTGAAGTACTCTTTTATGCCCGATTCTTCGAAAAATGCTGTTAGTGTCTTGCTGATGCCATCTGCATCGATACCATCTCTGCTCGACTTCCTTTGGGCTTCCAAGCCATCTCGAATCGCTACGGCCGGATCTCCGTCGATGAATGCTATTCGCGATAACACCTCGTGGATGATCTCACCCCTCCGCAGTTCCTCCACAGCAAGTCGTTCTGATGTTTCCACACGGTGAATCTTGATGATCGGCGTATGGTAGATTTGCGCCTGCGGTTCTTCTTGAGGTTCTTCCCTTTTCACAAGAGGTTTCACCGAGGGCTTATACTTCTCGGCCGGCAGGAAGGATGATGGTTCAGGTTTCTTGTCGTAGGTGACACTCACAACATACATTTCCTCTTCCGCCCGGGTAAGTGCGACGTACAGTCGATTCAACTCATCCACGGTTGAACGAAGATTTTTTTCCCGATATAGCTCGGCAAGTTCCTCGGAATCCTCGGCCAGCTTTTTGGTCACCCGAACCAGTCTCACTCCATCCTCCATCTCTTCCATGAAATACCGGTCGTACCGACCGGGGACATCATACAGCAGCACAATCACAACGGGAAACCCGAGTCCCTTGGACTTGTGTACGGTCATCACCTTGATCGCATCCACATCTGATGGAACGACGATATTCCAATCCGCATCCTCCGATTGTTCTTCAGAGAAGAGGATGAATTCTTTGAGCGTGTTCTCTCCTCGCTCCTCAAAATTCTTTACCACTTCGAGCAGCTTCATCATCGCCGCCTCCTCGCCCGGCACGAGCTCGAAGACACGGAATTGCTTCATGATGTCGGAAGCCAGATCATACAGAGGCACATAACCGACGACGTTGAAGAACTCGTCAAAGTATTTCCTCCAGAGCGGCTCAAACTCCGACCTCCATTGAGTGTAGAGCGGCCGGTTTCTGTTTTCCCTCGAAGAAAGAATAAAGCCGCGGAGATCGTCACGCGAAACGTTCTCACCATCAGCCCGCAACAATTTCTCAAACAGATCCCCAAGGAGGAATGTCACAAAGGATAGCGTATCCACCGGTGAGTCGAGAAATCTGAGCAGGGCAAGCAGCTCGCGGACGATTTTCCGGGTGCGGATGTCGAGCGTGCTGTAGGGAATAAATTCGTATCCTGCTTCATTCAGCCACCCGCTGACCCGAATGACATCGTCGTTCTGCGGGGTAAGAATAGCAAGATCTCGCTTTCGATATCCTCGCGTGAGACAATCGTGCACGGCAGAGAGAATGAGAGACTTCTCTGGCCGCTCATCGGTATCCCCCTCAATCACGTTGACCTCAACGTAACCTCTTCCCCTCTTCTCTTTGTGCGTTTCCTGCTGATAGTCAGCGAGCCCGCTGATCCGCTCGGCCCCATTCACGACCCGTTGCGGCACAATAGTGTGAAAGACTTCCTTCCCGAATTCAACAATCCTTTCGGAGCTGCGGTAATTCGTCTCGAGCCTCCGGATCAAAGGGTTCTGTACAGATGGGAACATCGGCTCCTCGAGTAGCCGCTTCATGATCCTCCAATCGGCTCCACGGAAAGTGTAGATCGATTGCTTCATGTCGCCGACCACGAAGAGACTCCCACCCATGCTCAGAGAGTTCTCAATGAGGGGCTCGAGGGTTTTCCATTGGATCGGTGCGGTGTCCTGGAATTCGTCAATGAGAAAGTGGGCAATTCGCTCGCCGAGGTTGAGGTAGATTTCGGGAACGGTTCCTTCACGAATGAAATGAGCGAGCTTCTTCGTGAGATCACCGAGATCGACTTGTCCTCGCTGTCGCTTGATTCGCTCAAGTGTTTCTTCCAGCATCCGATGAGCGTAGATGTAGGGGTGGAAGTAATTGTATGACGAGAGCAGCACGAGTCGGGAACGGTGGGCTTGAACCTCTTTCCGGATAGACTCCGTTTGAGTCAGGAATCTCTCGTACGCACCCGGTAGGGCACCGGTTTTTTTGATTGGGGGATCGGGGACCTTGTAGTGGATCAATGTGTCGATGCGCCGCTCATCCATTCGTTCGACAAAATCACGAAAGCGGTCTGTCGCAGGCAACCGGGCACTCGCAATGAGGTCGTTGATCTGCTTGATCTTTGTCACCATGGCCACCCCGTGCTGCCGTATTTCGGCGCGCAGATCGTCTTCCTTCAGCGGCAGGGCGGTTCGGACAATTCTCTGATACAGCTCTTTCACGCGCCAGGCCAGATCGGCATAAGGATTCCACGGAAACTTCCCTTTGCTCTCCTTACTTTCAACCAGGATTTCAACCAATTCGGCCAGGACTTTGGCAGAGTCGGAACCCCGGGCAACGGTCCGAGCAAATGTATCGAACGCCTCATCAAGCAGCTCATCGCTTCCGAGGACTATCTCAAAATCAGGCGGGAACCCGAATTCTACCGACGATGACTTGAAGACGCGGGTGAGAAAACTATCGATCGTTTGAACCTGGAAGTCCGAGTAATTGTCAAGGATATGCTCTACTAGTGCGGCGGCTTTCTCCCGAAGCTCGTTCTCACGTATGTTCACAAGCTTGCCAATCTCCCGGACAACCTCGCCACGACCAAGGGCGATGTTGCGAAGCAACGCAAGCACACGATGTTTCATCTCGAGAGCTGCGTTGTTCGTAAAGGTTATCGCAAGGATATTCCGAAGCTTATTGTTAGGGATGCGGGGTGAGAGGAGGAATTGCAGAAATCGGTATGTTAACGCCGTGGTCTTGCCGGATCCGGCTGAGGCAATAACGATCGTCTCATCCGGAAACTGAAGTTTGGAGTCATTGGGGAGGACTGAAGCCATGAATGGTGCTGCAATGTAGAGAAAAAAAAGGAGAGAGTGAAGAACGATCAGTCTCGAACAAGAACACTGAGATGCAGAGGTCTCGAGATTGGATGAAAACAAGAACTCCCGAACGATGAAGGTTCGGGAGCCTTACCACGTGCGATCAGTGGATGGTTATGAGGGGCAGCTCATTCTCCCATCCCCCTCTCGCAGATTTCCTGAAGCAATTCAAGTTCGATCGATTCGACTTCCTCCGCCGCAATGCCGTAGCGACGTCGCAGATCGCTGAGATTGGCTTCGCTATCCGGCGTGATGACAGGAGACGACCAAAATTGCTTGAACGCATTCAAATAGCACTCGCGCTTGACAGTTGCCTCCAGCAAGAAGTGCTGCTCCGCAGTGATTCCAAGTCCGGAGCGCAGGACCTTCAGCATCCCCTCCTCATCGGCCGTGGCAGCTCCATCAGCCCAAATTTGTCTGAGGACATTGAGGTAGACAGATTGCGCTCGGTCGCGCGTGAGCTCGATGGGTCGTGGTTTTTGATGCTGGTTGGGACTCCTTGCCCCCGGGATTCTCTGTTCCCCTTTTTGAAGCAAAATCGTAATCCGTTCCCGATAGGCGTGGGCGTAGATGTTTCGAGGGTCGATCTCCAGAGCCCGCTCGGTTTCCTGCATCGCCAGATGGAGATCGCCCTTCTTTACCAGTTTGTCGACGCGACGAAGGATTTCGCTTACTCGAAGTTTAATGTCGTCTTGAACGAGAACCACAGACACTTGTCTTCTCCCGGTTTGCTTCTCTTTTCAGAGCAACCAAAATGCCACAAACGTGTCTGTAGACTACACGGGAAGTGTACTTGGCCTGATCAGGGGTTGGAGGTAAATTGTAGAAATTGCAGAGGGTGTTCCTAACTCCCACAATCCTTCGGAAAGTCTTCGGCTATTGAGACCAATTCTCAACAATCCATTCTGCGCTCTTCTCCGCGATGGAGAGAATCGTAACCTGCGGATTGACGCCGAGGGATGTCGGCATGACACTCCCGTCGATGATAAAGAGTCCCTTCATGTCATGAGACTGACCATGCTCATCCACAACTGAGCGCCGAGGGTCACTCCCCATGCGGCATGTGCCGAGTGGATGGGCGCTGAAGAGTGAAATTTCGTTTCTTCCCCACGAAGCTTTGGCGAGCCTCTTAGGAATATCGTCCACGGACTCAAATTCCGTCGGCTCGGTGTGGAGTGTCATCACTTTCTTCGCCCCCGCTGCAAAGTGAATACGCGAGGTGGTGTCGAGGCTGTGTTTGAGGTAGGCGAGATCTTTCTCACGAAGTGTGTAGGAGATGGATGGACGTCCGTGATCATTCACGGTCACCGTTCCGTTCGAATCGATTTCCTTTACGAGAATGATCGAAGCGCCGATATGCCGGTACTGCTCCATAAACGCACGGTGTGACCTTCCGAAGCCGGGAACTGCAATTCCCGCAAGCGCGGGATAAACCGGCACGGCTTCAATCCAATATCCCCCGCCGTCCCCATTCTTGTTCAGAAATTCATTGCACATCACCGATTGAGGGATTCCGCCCGCTCCGTAGATTACCCGGTCGTAAACGCCGAAGACAGCAGTGGTGACGTGGAGAGTGAGATTCCTTCCCACTTCACCACTTGAGTTGGCAAGGTTGGATTTCAGAAGAAGAACCGGCGAGTGAATTGCTCCTGCTGAAACAATCACAACAGGTGCTTCAATGCTGAACTTCGCCTTCGGACGATTGGTCTCGCGATCAAGCACATCGCCGTGAACCCGCTTCGACCTCCCGCCGGCTTCAATCCGCTCCGCACGAAAGTTCGACAACACCGTAGCGCCCGCCTTGACAGCATCGGGAATATAGGTGCGGTCGACCGACAACTTAGCATCAAACGGACAACCGAGTCCGCACGCACCAGCGTTGATGCAATCTTTGGTGTTTCTCCCTGTAGCTATCGCCCGATAGCCGAGAGCCCGGGCGCCGTCAAGAATAATACGATTGTTCGGATTGTGATTCTCTTCTGGCTCGGGATGGATGTTGAGATACCGCTCAACACGGTCGAAGTACGGCTCCATCGCTTTCGGCGATAGCCCTGAAAGGCCAAACGACTTCGCCCACGCGTTGAGGACAAATTCCGGTGTACGCAGCGAGGTGGTCCAGTTCACTGTACTGCTTCCGCCGACACAGCGACCTTGCAGGATGGTGACCGACAGATCATCGGTAGATTGACCACCTCGCCGACGATACAGATTCCGATATGCGTTCTCCTCCACCCCATCGAAATCCTTCGCTGTGTAATGGCCTCCTTCCTCAAGCAGGATCACACGCTTGCCGGTCTCGGCAAGGATTTTGGCTGCAGCTCCCCCACCACAACCGGAGCCGATGATACAGACATCCGCCGACTCGCGCAGATCCGAGGTGATTCCGGACGAGTCGAGAATCATCGCCGATCCTCCGGAAGGAACATCCCCTCGAATCCAATTTCTCTCCAACTCTTCTCATCAGTGTAATACATGCTTATGCACAGCCGTTTGAGAGCTTGAAATCCCGTCCGCCGAAAAGCAACGTTGCTCGTCATCCAGTCCTCGAGATAGGAATCCTGGTTTTCGGGACTCATGCCGACGAAGCTCGAGAACCGAAAATCAAACAGGAAAGCAAAAAACGGGGCATTGAATACCCAGAGGAGATCGTGGATTTGCTCGCGAATCTCTTCATCCTCTTCGGCAAGAAACCGATCGGCACGCTCGACCACATTCACATCCAGCGGCGATTTGCCGATGAGGCGCTCGGCAACAGCTTGTATGACCTGAGCTTCGTCATCCGAGAAAAACAGATACGGCGATCCGTCGGAACGCACCACTGTTCGTGAGATGGGTGCAAAACGTGAAAGGCCAAGGAACACCGCGCCAAGGAAAGTCTCCTTGAGGAATTTCCGGCGCGAGGGTACCGATTTATCCTTGACTGAAGAGATTGCCTGGTTCATCGGTACGGGCAATAGTCTTAAGTTGAGGAAACGCTGATAGCAGATTCGAGGGCACTAAACGTTTCTCATCCGACTGGAGGATCGAACGAAGCTGGATTCCATTGAACAGCGAATACCCCTGCGGATCGTTATGCAGGATCGTTGCCGATTCATCCACCCTCAAGCTTGTCTCCCGAATCACCGCAGCTATTTGCTTCAATTCATCCTCACTGTAGTTATAGAGATAGCGTCCACTTTCGGAGGCGCTTACCCCTTTGCGGAATCGAGTATCCCAGCTCTTCGCGTTTCTCCCCATCAGCCGGAAGTATGCGACACCATTCTCCGCAAAGCTCGTCAGAGGCATGTGCTTTTTGATTTGCGGCAGGTCGACGTTGATAAGATTCAAACCGTTCTCTTTGAAGAAGTCCATCGCCTCGTCCGTATTCCATGAATTATGCCGAACTTCGACAAATAGACGGAACGATTTGAACGCGCGCTCGAGCTTTTGGAGATGTGTCCGGTTTTCTTCCGTATTGGTGAACCCGTACGGGAACTGCATCACCAACCCGAACAACTTCTCTTCTGCCGCCATTGGCTCAAGCAAACGGTAGGTGGACTTCACATCATCCTGCGTTGCATCTCCGGAATGCGTGAACCCTTTGAACAGTTTCACGGAGAAGACGAAATCTGTGTTTTCAGCAACATCCTCCAGCCACTGGAAAGCATTCTTCGGCGTAAGAGCGGTGGAGTAGAAGGTCGCGTTCACTTCGACAATGTCGAAGTATCGGCTATAGAACTGAAGCTTGCGGAATCCTTTCGGTTGCTTCGCAGGATAGAAGATGCCGTTGAACGGCTCGAGCTGCCATCCACCCATTCCCACTCGAACCGAAGGCTTTGCCCGCTCGGCCACGTATCATTCTCCGATCAATTGCTCTTGACTTCTTGTACATCCAGCTTAAAGGAGTACTTGTCGAAATAGATATTCGTCTCACCGTACTCCAGCTCTCCCCGTTGGAAATCCACATTGTCCGAACGAAATGAGCGCTTTGGCGGATTCAACGCTTGATTGTGATCGCTGTTCGCCGCCATCCGATATTGGTCGAGTCCGCCAAAATAGAAGTCCCGAATCTTTTTCCGTCGCTCCTCCGATCCCTTGAAGTACTGCATCGCAAACACACCCATGTACGGATCGGCGGGAATCCATCCGTACGGCGAAAGATAAATTTCCGTCCAGTCGTGTATTGTTTTGCCGCCGGGGATCGTCAACCAGCCGGACTGCCACCTCGCCGGAATGCCATTGTAGCGGCAGAGTGTGATAAACAGCAGCGCGGCCTGACCGCAATCGCCGTAACCCATCTGAGCACAATACTCGCTGATGTTTCTGATCGTCGAGTATTCAAGCGCGTAGCTGTATTTGATCGTCTCGCTGATCCAATCGTAGAACCGCTTGGCCCTGACAAACGGGTTCGGCTCACCTCCTGCAAGTTGAGCCGAAAGGGTTTTGATGCGATCAGTAAAAACAACATGAGGTCCTTCTTTCGTGTATCGAACATATTCGGTGTCGTTCCGATGGTATGCCTTTACGCTCTCAGGCTTCACGTCGAAGAACACTCCGTATCCGGTGTACTCGTACTCAACCGAAAATACGGTTGGCTTTCCCTCTTCGGTTTTCTGTTCGAGATAGACGCTGCGGATCGGGGAAGCTTCACTATCGAGATTCTTGATGGGACTCGACGAACTGATGACCCGGAAGTTTTTCTGATGCGGGAAAGATCGTGGAATAGGCAGCCAGGCGCGCACGTTCTCACGGGGCGGAACAGCATCGGCTTTGAGAGTGACGGTCATGGTGTTACGAAATGTTCGGGGAAGAACGAACGGCGTTGCACGCCTTCGGGCTTCGGCTGCTATCGTTTCGACGGCATGGAGCGTTGACCGCTCGAATTCAGTATCATCCGGTGCATGTATGCGACGGGCGGAAAGCTCTGGATAACGAAAGAAGAGGTTACTGCGGCTGGACCCCATGAAGAAGAGCGTGCCGTCGATGGTTCTGCTGTCGAATCGCCCTTCAGCAATCCATCGATCAAACTCTTGCTGCGTAAGCTCTTTGACAGACTCCGAAAGAATCTTGAACAGGCGTTCTTTCGATAACGGATAGTCCTTGCGAATCCGGTCGAGCCGGTCGAATTCAAACGCAAGTTGCTTTCGCTCACCAGAACCGATCGTCCCGTCGGCCAACGCTTTTTGAAGAAGAAGCTCGGCTTCTTTGAACTTCCCCTGAAGCTCAAGGGAATTGACCTGTTGAAGAAGATCGGACTGAGAAAACGACAACTGAAAGAGGAGAAAAGAGAGAAAAAGCCAACGTGAGGTCATGATGCCATCCTTAGGGAGAAAAGTAATGAGAGGAAAACGAACGGCGTAACTTAAGGAAAGGGAATCGGAAGGTCAACGAGAAAACCGATGGGTCAACTTTTCGGTCCAGAATGGGCTGATCGCAAATCTGTCGTTCTCAAACTTCCCGCATCGAAGAATCTCCCCTTGTACTGGTCGAGTTCACGAGTCGTGATCTCAGCTTTCAGGAGAGGCCTCGTTTGCTGACCCATGAATGGATCGTCAACAAGCTCCGAGCAAACGCATTCGTATAGGTGAACAAACCGAAGATATGGGTCCATCCATTCCTCTTCGTGGATTGCGCTAAAGAAATCGTAGAGTTCCTGTTTAATGCGAAGCAGGACAGCAGGCGTTTGGAGAGCAATCTCTTTGAACTGTTCGCCGGCGATGATGATTGCCAGTCGCTTGGCCTGAGGATCGATTGTTACTTCTCGAACCATGGCAGAGAAGTCATGGGGCGACCGTCGTGCTGAGTTGATTTTCCAGGAATCCGTAATATCCACTCGTTCACCGCGTCCGAGTTGTTCGAGCTCCAACTGCAGATGAGGAGATTTCGGCGGTGCACTCAGTATTTTCTTAAGAGCCTCCTGGTCGACTGTCACTCGCTTGTCTTCAGCAAAATATTTTCCACGTTTCTTTTCGTCGGTGCGAATCTCTGCATCGTGAAGTGTCTCTTGTGCATCTTCCGTAAGAACGGATCATCCTCGGCCTTCAGATGAAGCTCCTTCCCGGTTGTCTCACGATAGATTCGCCGAACTTCATGCTTGTCCAGTTCTTCGAAGATATTGACTCTTCTGAGGCGTAGATTCCTAAAGGCTAAGGCCTCTCTGATAAACGGCTTCATATGGGCAAAATCGAGCACCTCCGGGTTGTCAACCACATATTTCCACACTGCGCTGATAACAATTGCGAGACCAGCGATTTTGTACGCTGCAGCCTCGTTGGGGTTGGTCAAGAGATCTGCGATCGGATCGGCAACGCCGACGACAATCCCGGCGAAGGAGAGAAGCACCCCCCACGCCAGCAGACCGGTCACCGGCCTCGACCAAGCCGGAAGTGCACTTTTGCTCCATGCGCGATAGAACGTCTTGAGGGCGTAATAGCATAGTCCGAAAAGAATTGCCGATGTCGTTAAAGTTGCCACGGAGGTCTCTCAAATGTCCGATTGAGAATCGGACTCTACAATATTTTCACCACGACCATCGTCATATCATCCGTCTCTCCCTGAGTTCCCACAAATGCCTGAACATCCGCCGCGATCCGGTCATGGATCCGCTCTGCTGGCAGCATCACTACCTACGTCAACACACGTTCCGGTCTCTCAGACCAATACGCTGGGAGGAGGTATATTGAATGCCGATTGTGTTCGAATTGATCCTACATCCACGTGGGCCTGCTTAGCCTCCTTTGCAACCACCACACTACGAGGATTGTTACCACGATACCAATGCTTACGTTGAGAAGCACAGAAGGATACGCTTGAAGGAAGCCCTGCCTCAGAAGACTGAGAACCGATGTTGTCGCAACGGCAATCGGAACGATCGTCGTATTGACCCGCAGAACAATGACGTATGCGCCAAGCAGCAGGCCGCCAATCACCAACCCCGAAACAAGCCAGATCGGAATCGTTTCGATGGAACGGGAGCCCATCAACACGATCCCGTACAAAACAAGAACCGACCCGAACACTGCCTTGCGACGGGTCCAGCTTGAGGTAAAGCGATCGACAATGAGAAACACGAACGACAGAACAACGGTCTGCGTAATGACACGGCTAACACCATCCAAACTGACATCGAGGAGGGGAACATACGTAGTCAGAGATTCGTAGTCAGGCCAGAGTGGAGAAGAGGAGGGTGTCATCACACCCATGACCGCTGCCAATCCCGAAAAGATTGCTCCCAACGAAATTCCCCACGACCAAGGGACGGCGAGAGGAAGTCCAACCTGATTCTCTTTCCATCGGTGGATTAATCCTGCGCCGAGTCCAATCGCTGCGCTCACGACAATGGTCACAACGCCGATGGATGCGAGGATCATCGTAAGCTGAGTGCCGTATGGTTGGGCGGTTGAAAACATGCTTATGATTCCGGGAAGCTGATTGAGAGAACTCGCTACGCTGAGGATGAACATCCCACCTGCAACCCAGAAGAACGTCCCTGCGGCGAATCGCTTCTTGCTCCAGAAAACGATCCCGACAATCATCGCCGCAAAAACAAGGAGAGCATTAACAACGGACATGACCGTTGTGAGAGTTCTTGGCAGACTCCGCTCATCCCGCTCCTTGCGTGCCCACTCTTCTGGCACATGCACAAACTTGTGCGCGTCGACCACCTTGTCACCAGCGATTTGCACGGCAATTCTTGCCTCGCCATCGAGTGGAAGCCGATAATTGATGGTATCGGCAAACGTGAACACCCAATCCGTCCTTTCCTTCAACTTCGAAGGCGATGCCGAAACCTCTTTCAGCGTTGCTCCATCGATTCCGAAAAGACCTTTCAGCGTAAGATGGGCAAGAATCCGCGCATCCTGCTCGCCGATCGTGGCGCCGGGCCTTCCTTCCGGCAACTGATGTTTGAAGCGAAAGACCCCTTCGTTATCGATATGCACGATGTACTCCTCAGCACGTTCTGCCACATCTCCTTCGAACGTCACGAATCGAACCCGCCAATGCGGTCGGCCCAGAAAATTACCAAGCAACGAACGATACTGCTCCTGCCCCGCTTCCCGCCAGATGAAGCGGTCTTGCTGATCGGGACTTCCATGAATGGTGGCCAGAACCTTCCACGACTCCGGCAATTCGATGCCTCGTTTTTTCAATTCCTGTTTCGCCGTTTCCTCAGCTTGAGATCGGGAAACATTCAGCGGCGGCACATCCGGTTCAAATTTCGTAAGTCCGATCCACAGCGCAAGTCCGACAAACCCGGCGATCGGCACGTAGCGCAAAAGCGACGGATGCACTTGGGGTGCAGCCACTTTTTCCTCTGCAGGAGCTGCTTCGACGAGGGGAGGCGGCGTCCACGATCGATTCAGGGCGGACTCGGGAATTTCGCTCCACTGCTTCATCCGCACTCTCGACCACAACACAATCCAGAGAGGCAACAATGTGAGCACAATAACCATCGTCCGATCAATCCAGATTCCCGGCGTAGCAGAAACAAACAGCGGCAATGCAAACCAAACGACATCAAATGCGAAATGCAGAACAACGGCCGGAAGAAGCCCGAAGACAAGGTAGATCCCCCCGAACATGAGGGACGGGATGATAAGCTCAACAACGCGGGCGTACGCGGGTTGGTTGGCGTAGCCCGCGTGCCCGCCACCGAAGATGATCGCCTGGAGAATCATCATTCCGGCAATCCACCATTTGCGTCCGCCAAAACGATCGCCAAGCAGAGCAGCACCTGCAAGCGGAACCGCGCGAAAGAGACTCTCCTCCCAGAATCCCGCCTGCGCCGAAACGGCAACCGAAGTGAGCCAGGGGAAGTATGTGGCAAGAACATCAGGATGGAAAAGGATATCGGAAGGTGTCCACCAACCGAGAGTTTTGGTGGTGATGAAATACAGAGCGACTTCATACGCAAAGAAGATCGCAACAAGAAGATAGCCGGCAATCGTTCTTCCGAGAACGGCTTTTGAGCTTGCGACTTCAGGCGACCAGAGTTTCCATTGCTGAAGATGATGAGGAAATGCTTTCCTCGAAAGGCTCTCCGCCGCCATAAACGAAATGGTAAAGAGGATGCTGAAGAGGATGAAGCTGACAATCTGAAAGGTAATCTGCTGAACCACAAAACTTTGCAGGGAAACGGCGGTGTCGTAATCCATCCACATGAGCGGCCATTGATTAAGCCCTGCAAGCAGTTGAAGAAACGCGATCGTGACTCCCCAGAGCAACGGCGTGCGCCAAAGAACCCACCTTTGCCGCAACAAAAAGAACAGACCAATACCGCAACCGGCAACGACATACAAAAGTCCAGACGCCACGCTGCTCGAAACGCCGATGAGATTGTTTGCCGACCGCATCTCTTCGTAGCGACGGTTGAACGCCTCTGGCACCTTCACAAAGTGTGTCAGTTCCGTTAACCTATCGCCTCCTACGGCAAGCCGAAGCCGGTAGAACCCTTCTCCAATCTTGACGTCCGGCCGTTCATAAACAAAAGTGTGATCGATTCTCCCCCCGGGGCGGACTTCTTGAGACTTCTCGACAAGTTGATATCGGACGAGGTCGATCCCCCATGTTTCCGTTGCTGTCTTTGTGGCAATCGCAAGTGCTGCATCCGGCGTCAATGCAGCGCCCGGATCGTTCTCCGGCAGCTTAATGACGAAACCATAAGGGTCCCCATCCGGCTTGAAGCGGATCTGCGCCTCACGCTTTTCCCCCTCTTTGTAATGCCGCACGCGCCAGGTGAAGGGCATGTACAATCCATCTCGCATCATCCTCTCAAAGGCTTCGGTTCCTCCTGCCTCCAGTTCCACAAAAACCTGAACCTCCTGATCTCCGCCGAACGACGCCGCCTGCTTGTACCCTTCCGGACCAAAATCGTGAGTCTCCGCCAACTCCTTCGCTTTCGAAAGCGCACTCGCCCGATCCATGGTAATATCGAGCGTAACAATGGGGAAAGCCTTTGAGAAGTAAGAATAGGAAAAAATGACACCTCCAACGGATGCAAGTACAAGAATGATCCAGAAAACGGGTTTGCGCGTCATGAAGCCTCCACGGGAATGAGGTTACGTCAGTTTTGCAACAACGAGCGTTAGGTCGTCATGTTGGGGTGTTTGGCCGGTGAATTGCCGAATATCCTCGATGATCCGGTCGCGCAGATGTTGTGCAGAAGAATTTGCATGCGATGAGACCAGGGCTTTCAATCGTTCAAGTCCGTATTCTTCCTCACTCGAATTCCTCGCCTCGGTGACTCCATCGGTCATCAACGAGAATATCTCCAGCGGCCAGTTGTTCCCGGCGTTCGTCGTAGGTGAGCTTTGATTGAACACCGAGCGGCAAGCGCACGGCCGGCGGTGAGAATTGTTTCACGTCTCGTTAGCCTTCGGTTGCGAGCTAACAAAAAAGCCAGTTCGACTTGATCGAAACTGGCTGAGGATAACGAAGAAATGGATGGGATTCCAAGCGTGGAGATCCGTCTTACTTAAAGCTCGCTATTGCCCGATCCACGGTTTCATACGTTTTAAAGACTTTGATGAGTTGGGTGATCATGAAGAGGCTTTCAACCTTCTCGGTCACGTTCGCGAGTCTCATATCTCCCCCTTTATTCTTCACCGATGTCATGGCGGCAATCAGTGTTCCAAGTCCTGAGCTGTTAATCCATTTCACTTTGCCGAGATCGAGAACGATCTTTTTGACATCATCCTGAAGTAAGCTGTAAATCTTGTCGCGAACTTCGGTTGTGTCGGGCTCGCCCATGAGGTTCCCCTTGAGGCTGAGCACCGCAACATCACCCGTCATCTTCTCTTTGATGGTCATGGTTACCTCCCTCGCGGAAATCGGGATATGCAATGATTCACATGAACCGGGGCTTGAAGAAACGCCTCAATGATACGAAGTTTCTCAAGAATTGTCAATTGCCGATCAGAACCGACTGATATCTCTTCCAAACACCAATGTCTTGAACCAATCGAATACCACGAGAATCTTGTTCTTCCAACTGACAAGTCTTGTCAAATAGGCTGACCGCCAGAAGAGCCAAGTGAGAAATCCCTTTCCCTTGAATGCCGTCAAGTCTGCAAGCGCCTTGCCGCTCCCAACGTACGCCAGCATGCCGTAGTGACGATACTTGAATGGCTTGAGCTTCTTCCCACGAGCGCGGTGATTAAGCGACTTGCCAAGGTATGCTCCCTCTTGCTGGGCCACCTGTGCCGTGGCAGGAAGCGACTTTCCCCGGATCGTTGCACAGTCTCCAAGGGCGTAGATCCCCTCGGCTCCCTTGACCTGAAAGTACTCATCCGTCACCAGCCGCGACGACTCATCTTTCTCCAAAGGGAGGGATCGCACAAGCTCCGTTGGACCAACGCCCGTTGACCACACTACAAGCCCATACGGAATTTGACTCCCATCAGCAAGATGGATCGTCGTTGGCTCAACCTTGACAACGGGAGAACCCGTACGCACCTCAATCCGCTGGCGCTGAAACAACTTCATGGTGTACCGGCTTAATTCTTCGTCGAAGGTGTTGAGGATTTGCTTCGTAGCCTCAAGCAACGTAATGCGAACAGAAGGAACGAGCTTCGGGTAGGCCTTGCGCAGGTCTTCCATCAAAAAGTCGTGCAGCTCGGCCGCGAATTCCACCCCCGTCGGTCCACCTCCGACGACGACAAAATGAAGCAGCCTCCTCTGCTCATCCTCGGACAGAGAAGGATGGCTCGCACGCTCGAAGCATTCGATAATACGTTGACGAATCCGACGCGCATCGCCGACTTCTTTGAGAAAATGCGCATGCTCCCTGACCCCGGGAACACCGTAGGTGTTATTTTCAGCCCCAATGGCAATTACAAGGAGATCGTACGAAAGGTTGAATGGTGTTTCATCGAGTGCGCTCCGACAGGTGACCGTCTTGGATTGAGGATCGATCGTCGTTGCAAAAGCCTGGTAGAACTCCAGCTGGCGTCGTGCCGAACGGATCGGTTCAATGATACTGCGAAACTCAATCGTGCCGACGGTCGTGCTGGGAAGAAGCGGCGTGAAGATGAAGTGATTCCGCGGACTGATAACAACAACCCGATAGAGCTCTGGATCGATGGTTCTGAGCAGGCTGAAGCCGGCGAATCCGGTCCCAAGGACGAGGAGGGTGGGTCTTTCCTTCATGACGAAAATTGCCACGCAATACCGATATAGGGGGTGATGTTTTGCATTCCGTGTTCGATTTGATCCCGAAAGAGTACCCCTCCCCGACCTTTATAGTACCGCAATCGGTACTCAAATCTGACTACAAGAGAAAGCTCCTCATTGAGTGACACAATGGCTCCCAGACTTCCAAAGAATGCAACACTTGGCAGAAGATCGAACGACCCCGTCGTATCGCCGTTAGCAGAGGCGAGGTCCCTCCGCGCGTCATCATCTCTGAATCCGGTGAGCGCCCACCCTGCCTCTCCGGTCAATGATTTCCATTGAACGCGCACCATTGG
The DNA here is from genome assembly GCA_035559595.1 of Bacteroidota bacterium. Classification (GTDB taxonomy): domain Bacteria; phylum Bacteroidota; class Ignavibacteria; order UBA10030; family UBA10030; genus DATMBF01. Next base: position 44,284 of record DATMBF010000006.1, read on the forward strand.
ACCGAACCAGAACTCACGATAGTTCCCTCCGATCTTGTCCTTCGTTACAGTCTTGCCGGTGGCTGGATCAAATCCGCTGAAGCGGGCAGCGTGGCGATTCCCTCTGTCGAATTGAGCAAACGCGCCCACATGAATGACCTCCCAAAGGCGATAACTTCCAATTGCAAGAATCCCAAACTCCGTTTCGTTCACGAGCCGTTCGCCACGCGGATCACCGACTTCCGCCTTCACCTGTTGCTGAAATGCACTGTACGTAATCCCTGCCTCGATATTCCACCGCAGCGAATCTTGAGCCTGTACGAAAACCATGGGCAAGAACAGCAGAACAAGGGCTTCAGCATGTCGAGCGTTTATCATAGCTCCTCCATCTTCATCGTGAGCAGTCAATGTATCAGTTTTTTGCCGATTTTCCATTCGAACCCCCGCATTGCATCCTCCCTCTTCTTCCCGTATCATTTACCACCCATGAAGATTATTCCCATCCAGTCTCTCGATCATCCAGATCTTCAGCCGTACCGAACCCTTCGCCGACCTCTCGATCACGAACGGCAGGGACTTTTTGTGGGTGAAGGAGAAAAGGTTGTCCGGCGTCTGCTCGAAAGTCCGCTTCTTATCTTCTCTCTCTTAATGACTCATGAGTGGTACGAACAGCTCAAGGGAGTTCTGAGCTCCAGAAGCGATCAACCCACTCTTTTCCTCGCCGAAAAGAGGCTCGTTGAATCAATTGTCGGATTTCATGTGCATCAGGGGATCATGGCTGTTGCAAAAATTCCTCAACCATTTGAATTGAACGATGTGCTTGAGAAAGCCAATCGGCCGTACCTGATCGCTGCGGTGGATGGATTGACGAATTCAGAGAACGTTGGAGTTTTGGTTCGGAATTGCGTTGCGTTTGGAGTGCAAGCGCTGCTGGTGGGAGAGACCTCAAGCAGTCCGTACTTGCGTCGAGCGGTGCGCAACTCGATGGGCACCGTATTCCGATTGCCGGTCGTGCGAGCCAAGAACCTTGCGGCAGAGTTACGGCTGACGAGAAAGGAATTTGGAATCCGTTCCTTTGCAGCACACCCGAAGCCGGGGTCGGTCCCGATCTCAAACGCCGACCTCACGAAAGATTGTTGCCTTGTGTTTGGAAGTGAAGGGGAAGGGATTTCCGAAGCCGTTGTCCAGGCCTGCGACGAGGCGGTAATGATTCCCATGCAGAGGGGAGTTGACTCGCTCAATGTCGCCAGCGCAAGTGCGGTGGCACTCTATGAAGTGAGAAGACAGAGAAAGATTCTCTGACGCCGGGAATTGAACGACGGAGGGTACTTGGCGAGACGCCGTCGTTCGAGTTTCTCCTATCCTCGTTGACTCGGCGGGGCTGCCGTCGTATTCGGGGGATGATTCTCTGCCGCTAAGACTTACACCTTTGCTTTCGGAGGCGGCAGGGCCCTCGCAACAATCTCCGATTGGAAGCCGCACTCACGGTGCGAACTGTCACAGAACGGTTTGTCTTTACTCTGTCCGCACCGGCAAAGGGAGATCGCCGTTCGACCTGCTAAATCGAATTTGTTTCCGTTGATATCGTAGAGTTCGAAATCTCCCTCCACCCGAATACTGCCGTGGCTCTTTACAACAATCTTTGTCGGCATGGTTACTTCGATGATTGTTTCTTCTGATTGTTCTTCACTTTGAAATTTACCCAGACGGTTGTTCTCTCCCACATCAATCTCAACGCACCGGACGAGTTGCCATTCTTCTCCAACACCATGGTGAACTTCTCGACCGGCTCCCGCATCGTTCGTTTCCGCATCAGAATCCTTGCCAGATCCATCTCCTGATTATACACTGTCCCCCACTGCCCTGTTTGCCTGTTGATAATGATCTTCCACTGTTTTTCTGACGGAAGTGTATAAAGTGTGTAGCTACCCTTCGGCACTTCAACCCCTTCGATCACCAAATCGGCTTCCGTCACAAAGGCCGTGGCTTCATTCGCTCCTGTCCGCCACACTTTATCAAACGGCACCAGTCCACCCATAATCTTCCGCCCCCGCATTGAGGGACGGCCGTAGTTGATGGAGATCCTCTTCCCGTTGAAACTGATTTCAACCGAGTCGCGCGGACTTAACAGCGGCTGCTGCGCAAGAACAATGTCGACTCCTGCAAGCAACACAATGATTCCCACCAGGAAACGTGTCGTCACTCAGATCTCTCCTCAGTAATTGGTTCTCTATGAGCTTAAGGAAAAATGCTGAGTTGTGCAAGAAAATCCCAATCTACATCCGTGGCTCGAGAGGTCTGGCAACAATGATCCCCATTTGCCGCTTGAACGTTTGTAGGTACTCTGCCAGCGGAAGATCGGTGATTGTCACTTTGAAACCGACATCAGGCGCATGGAGCATGTGCAATCTCTCCTCCTTCCAAACAGCGATACCGGTGTGGGAAACATCCAAACCTTCGATTGAAGTTGTGATGGCAAGCATGTCACCACCATCGATGTTCTTTTCGATCTCCTTGATTCGATTCTTTGAGATGTGAAACATCTCCCGCTGCGAAATCTCCTTCTCTTGTTGCTTGATCATCTCCACAAACTCCGGGCGCTCTCTGAGTTGCCGGTACGCCTGAGGGTGGGTGGACATGAAGTTAACCGGCTTGAGATACCGTTCTCCTCCAAATTCCCGGGTCATGTTCCGGAGTACACCCTTCTTCCCATTGTCGAAAATCCAGTCCGAAAAATAATGCAGTCTGCTTGGATATTGGTCGATAATTCCACCACGATAGCGGATAAACTGAAGTTGGGCTTTATAGTCCTCAAACGATGTTTTGCCGAGCTTCACACATCGCGCAAAGACGAGGGCATTCTCGCAGAGGGACACACAATCGAGCCCACGGAGATTCACTACAAGCCGTTCTTCGCCCGGCACTTCGAGCGCGTGAGCCAGGTAATCTGTCCCAAGAAACGATTTGCCGATTTCAACAACGACCTCGCCTATCGGTCGTTGGAAGAGCGATCTCGAGACCGCACGATCGAACGTCCGTTTGCAAATTTCCACATCTTCATTCTCAAAGAGCGATGTGAGAACCTGTGGCGTGATGAACACCGCCAGGGCGGATGAGAGGGATTGTTCGATGAATCGCCGTCTGTTCATTATATCCTAAGGAAATACGATGCCGACTCCGAGACCGAGCACAAATCCGGAGTAGTCAAAGTCGATCGACGTTGTGTGCGGCCGAGACTGACCAAACGTCGTGATTTCTCCGTCGATCGTTCCAACCTTTGCGAAGCGATAGCTTGCCTCGAGCTTTAAAACAACGGCATCGAAAACATTAATCATTGCGCCAACGCCTGCTCCAACGATAAGCTTGGATTTCCGATACGTTCCTTTTGTGTCGTCGGTGACCTCGGTAATCGGCGCTGGGTCCGTCTCTGAGCGTTTAGAGGTGTGCGTTTGATACGCCGTGGAGTTTGCGCGTCCGAAGAGGATACCGACATTCAGCTCGGCATACCAATCGAGAAGATCCATCACCGGCTCGAAATGCTGCGCAAGCCCCAAAAGCACCGTGGTTGATCCCACAGAGCGAGTCAAAGCAAGTGAGTCCTCCGGTCGTGAAAACGACGTGTGAACTTTGCGGGAGGTTTCGAGAACGGAGAGGGAAAAAGAGTTATCTCGCTCAAATCGATAGGTGATGCGACCCCCATACGCAAATGCATTCCGTAACGATGGAATTGTCGGAAGTTCATAGCCGGCACGACGGTAACCCTCAACATCGCTCGCATTGTCACGGTCAACGTTCTTGAAATCGAGGAAGGCATAACCTGCACTTGCCGATACCGACCACGATCCTTCTTGACACAAGACAACGGAAGTCGCAACAGAGAGGCAAGCCAACAACGCGGAACTAAAACGGAGGCTCATCACCACTTTCTGGGGGAAGCATGAGGGTCTCGGCAGGGGCACGGTGGAGGTTTTCGAAACGAGCATAATGCTTTACAAAGGCAAGCTTGACCGTTCCCGTAGGCCCGTTTCGCTGCTTCCCGATGATAATTTCGGCAATTCCCGCTGTCGATTCGCCAGAGTCAGGATCTTTATCGATGCCGTACATCTCCGGCCGATGTACGAAGATGACCACATCGGCATCTTGCTCGATCGCGCCGGACTCGCGAAGGTCGGCAAGCACCGGCCGCTTGTCGCCGCGTGTTTCGACAGCTCGATTGAGCTGTGAGAGAGCAATGACAGGCACATCGATTTCTTTCGCCAGAGCCTTGAGAGAGCGGGAGATCATCGAGATTTCCTGCTCACGACTCTGCGCATTCTTGGGACCCTGCATGAGCTGAAGGTAGTCGACAACGATCAGACCGACATTATGTTCGGCCTTTAATCGGCGAGCCTTCGCGCGCAATTCGAGAATGCTCAGCGCAGGTGTGTCGTCGATATAGATCTTTGCTTTGTAGAGGCGACCAACGCTCGTGCTGAGTTTGCGCCATTCATCTTCAGGCAATCGTCCGGTCCGCACGCTGTGCGCATCGACTCTCGCCTCAGCGCAGATCAAGCGCATGACAAGCTGCTGTGTCGACATTTCCAGACTGAAGAATCCCACGGGGACGTTGTGAATCACCGACGCATTTCTCGCCAGCGAGAGGACAAGTGCGGTCTTCCCTTGACTGGGTCGGCCTGCAACGATAATGAGGTCAGACTTCTGGAACCCGCCCGTATAGTTGTCGAGCTCGGCAAATCCCGACGGCACGCCGGTAACCCCACTGTGCTTACCGTGGATGCTTTCCAGCAGCTCCATGGTGCTGTGCACCGCGGTGTTCATCGAGATGAAGGTCTTCTTGAGTCGCTGCTCAGAGATCTGGAAAATCTTTTGCTCAGCTTCATCCAGCAACGCAAGTGCATCTTCGGTGTCTGTGTAGGCACGGGAGATCACTTCCGACGAGGAGGCGATCAGACCGCGCATCAAGGCCTTTTCCAGCACGATGCGGGCGTGGTACTCAATGTTGGCGCCGGTGGTAACTTTCGTGGTCAGCTCGGTGAGGTAGTACTCTCCACCGACTTTCTCGAGTTGGCCGCGACGGCGGAGCTCTTCGATGAGCGTGATCAGATCGACCGGCTCGCTTCGTTCGAAGAGCGAGGTCATCGACTCAAAAATCATTTGATGCGCTGGCTTGTAGAACATCGACTCGTCGAGGATTTCGATGGCTTTGGCGATAGCCTCTTTCTCAAGAAGCATCGCGCCAAGAACAGCCATCTCAACATCGACAGCTTGAGGCGGAACACGTCCTTCGCGCTGAGCTTGATCTACCGGAGGTAGTCCAATGATTCGTCGTGGGTCGGCCATAGCGTTGGAAACAAATTACGGAAGGGCGAGCGTATTAGCAAGAACGAGAAACAGATAACGAAGAAAGCATTACGAAAAATGAGGGCCACTCAAGGTCTCGAACAGGGTCTCGAACGGCGTTTGAACACCCTTGTCCACATGGTTACAACATTTGCCAACATCTGTTGACAAGTTATCCACTTGTGGTTCTGATTACCTCCAGGTTACTGGACGCAGGAGTTTTCTCCATTTTCGGAAGTGTGAAAGTCTTCCCCTCTCCGAGAAAATGGATGAGCGAAAAGTTGATGATCAGGGGGATCGTGAAAACTGTAAGCACACTGCTGACAGCAGTCAGTGAAATCGAAAGCGCCACATCTCCTTTGGCAAGATGGGAAATCAGATTGGATGTCGGTCTGCCGGGGAGCACAGGCGATGATCATCACGCCGACGGCAGAGCGGCCTCCAGGGGAAGCATCGAAGCGATGAGAAATCCAAGAAGCGGAAGAAAGACCACCTGCCCAACGACTCCGACCGCAGCGGCTTTCGGATAAACAACAACCCGACGGATGTCGTCGAGTGTGAGACCCATTCCAACCATGATGGCGGCAAGTCCGATCGGGAGAAACAGAGCCGTGAGAATGTTCGATTCCATAAAGAACCCTCAGGTAATGTTGTTTATCGATGAGCCCATTTCACCTCATGAAGAAGTTGCCTCATCGCGCGACTTGTTCCCCAGCCTTCAACTCGTCATAGTGCTTCCGAAAGAGCTGAACATCTTCCCATGCGGGACGCTTCCAATTGGGATTCCGCAACAACGCTGCAGGATGGTAGGTTACCATCAGCTTGATGCCCCGGTAGTTGTGAACTTTCCCCCGCAACGTTGACAACGATGCATTGGTCTTTAACAACGCCTGAGCGGCGATGCGCCCCAAACAGAGAATCATTTTCGGCCTGATAATCTCGAGTTGCTTCCAGAGATGGGGCTCACATTTCTCAATCTCATCCGGCAGAGGATCGCGGTTATTCGGCGGGCGGCATTTCAGAATGTTGCAGATGTACACCTCTTCCCTCTTGAAGTGAATCGCCTCGAGAATTTTGTTGAGCAACTGACCGGCGCGACCGACAAACGGCTCGCCCTGTTCGTCTTCGTCAGCACCGGGCGCCTCTCCAACCATTACGACTTCGGCTTTCGGATTCCCGACACCAAAGACGAAGTTCTTGCGCGTAAAACCAAGAGAGCACTTCGTGCAATTGCAGATCATCGAGTTGAGCTGATCGAGACTTGTCGCCGCAACCCAGGGTTCGTTGGGATACGGAAGAACAGGCGCATCAGCGACTCCCGACGCTGCAGACTGCTGAGGATGCACCAAAGGATTACCAAACAGATCAACCTGCTGCTGTGGGAAAAGATCCCGTTTCGTTGCTGCTGGCTTCTCGGTTTGCATCGGTAGTTGTGCCATACTCGTATGGGACTCCTTAGGAGTTGCACTTTCGCCTCTGCGGTATACAATATCCCCGTAGAGCTCCTTCTGTTGGGCAAGAAACTTCTGAACATTCGTTAAAAGAGATTTCATCTCATCATTCATGATCAATCTCCAAACACAAAACTCAGCGAAAGGACCATGAATCCTTCTGAGTCCTCTCCCTCTTCACCACCCAGGAGGTTCAATATGTCATAGGTGAGACGAATAGCCATTCCGAAATCCTGGTCGAATGGAATCAGGAATCCAAATCCCGCACCCGCACCGACTCTTCCCTGACCCTCTGCATCCTCAATCGTGGAGACATTGTACGACATCCCCAACAACATCTGCGTTCGGAAATTCGACGTTGGATCGAAATCGAGAAACATCGACCAGCCCAACTGCGTCAACGTTCGAGTAAGCGTGATGTTCTCCGGCGAGCCAAATGCGGTGAAGGTCGGCACCGTGACAGGATTCGACCCGTACCCAAAATTCAACATGAAGCCGGATTCCTCATCCCCGGCAAGCGTCATTCGTGCGAGAATTTGATAGCCGGACTCTATCCCCTCTACATTCGAGAATGCCAAGCCACCGCCGAACTCCCAACTCGGACTAAGCGGTGCGGTCTGCGGATATGAAGGCTGATATGTTTCCCGAACCGGTTCGCGGTGTACGACCGCTGGGGGAGGCTCATCTCGAGGAAACGTCACGCGCACAGTGGAGGTCTGATCCGCCCGCACCTGCACTTGCCTGGATTCCAACTTCTCCTGACGTCTCAGCAGAACCGTGTGTTCTCCCTCCGGAATCCTCGCAAGCAGGCTTGGCGTTGTTCGACCGGTCTGCTCTCCGTTCAGAAGAATTTCTGCGCCGGGCGGATCAGACCGTACCTCTATTGAGCCGTACCGGACCGGAGGCGGGACAAGCTCCGTCTTCTCCGGAAGAAGAAAGAGGAAATCACCTTCATCGAGCGTAAAGGAAAAAAACTGTGGTGTCTGCCTGCTCATGGTCATGAGTTGAACCCCCAGCTCAAGATAACTTGCGAGCTCGCTTGCACGCACGACGCCATCACCATCGGAATCGGCCGGACTGCGCTCCAAGGCTTCCTGTATTTTGAACACAAAGTGTGTCGGGCCGAATTCTGTTCTTCCGAGCATTCTCTCAGAGTCTCTTCCGGCAACGATGAGCTGTCTGGCTCTTGCTGCAGATGCCAGGGTGACGGAGGGGGAAAAATTCGGTGCAATGGCACCCGTACCACCAACGCAGGCATTGACCAGCGTCAAGATGTGTTTCGCACGCAGACCATTCAACCATTCGCCCAGGGATTGGAAGGAAATGCCCGTCTGCTGAACCAGTTCGTCTGTCGTACTCAAAGATTCGTACGGAAGAAGGTATCCCATCGGCGTTCCGTTTGGGAGGTTCAGGGTCCGTGCGTGACCGACGAAAAAGATCACGATATTATCCTCCGTCCCTGCACTGGCCAGGGAACGAACCGCATTCTGGATGCCCTGCTTCGTGGCCTGCTGGTTGGTGAGCATGACGAGATTCGATTCCGGAACGTTGAACCGTCGGACAAGAAGGTCTTTGATGATCGAAGCATCGGAAAGGGCATAGTCAAGCTTTTGGAGATTCTGATAGTCGTCGATCGCAATGATGAGAGCCCATGATTGAACGTACGGCTGAATTGACTTTCCCGTCGCCGGATCTTTGAACATACGCGGCTGAGCGAGAAGCGAAGCGGAAAGGAGCGAAAGAAGTAGAAAACGAGTTACCATTGCAGCGGTCTCCTATGAATGAGATTGGGTTCGAATGAATGGATTGAGCCGCGGCTGGAACCGACAGGAGTCCACCAACGGCATGGTAAAGCTATCGGAGGAAGCTCTTACGAACGCGATTGAGAATCTCGTTTGCTACGTCAAACTTCGGGAGTTTGGGGAGTTTTTCGACTGAACCGGATTTGTCGATGATCGTCACAACATTGGTGTCAACGGCGAAACCGGCCCCTTCATCGCGAAGACTGTTTAACACGATAAAATCGAGATTCTTCTTCTGAAGCTTCTCCCTTGCGTTAGCCAATTCATCGTCGGTTTCCAGCGCGAAGCCGACCAGAATCGTGCCGTTCTTCTTTTCTCCCAACGCGCGGAGAATATCAACGGTTTTGGTGAGTTTGATCTCGGGGGTTAATCCTGTTTCCGTCTTCTTGATTTTCGATTGCGTCTTCGATTCAGGAGTAAAGTCCGCCACTGCCGCCGCCATGATCACTGCATCGACATTTTTAGCACTGGCCAGGACGGCTTCCAACATTTCTTGCGCTGATTCGACATCGATACGCTCCACATTCCGGGGAGTCTGGAGAGAAACGGGTCCACTCACGAGTGTCACCGACGCGCCCCGCAAGGCCGCAGCCGTCGCAATGGCGAATCCCATCTTCCCCGAAGATCTGTTCCCGATGAATCGCACCGGATCGATCGGTTCGTACGTCGGACCGGCTGTCACCAGAATTTTCTTTCCTTCGAGATCGCGATTGGTCTTTGCCAGAACGCCGCGAACGAATGAGAGAATCGATTGCACTTCCGGCAACCGTCCCGGCCCTTCGAGGCCGCTCGCATGCTCTCCTTCCTCTGCCGGAATCACAAAGAAGCCGCGCTCGCGCAGAAGCGACAGATTCTGTTGCGTGGTGGGGTTAAGGAACATATCAGCGTCCATTGTCGGCGCCAGGACAATCGGGCGTGTGCACGCCAGCGCAACAACCGTCAGGAGGTTATCGGCTAGTCCGTACGTGAGCTTCGCAATGGTGTTTGCGGATGCGGGGGCAATCAGGAACAGATCAGCCCAGTTGGCAAGGTCAATGTGCCGCGTACCGATTTCGGACTTCGTCGTTTGGTTGGATTCCCAGAGGTCAGTCGCAACCTCATTGCCGCTGAGAGCCGAGAATGTTAGCGGCGTAACGAACTTGGTGGCGGAGTTCGTCATAACAACTTTTACCTCCGCGCCCTCTTTCACCAGTTCCCGCACCAGATAGCAGACTTTGTAGGCAGCAATCCCGCCCGTGACACCAATGAGAATTCGTTTGCTGTTGAAGCCACCCGCCATGGGGTTACTCGCCCTCTTCTTCTTCCTCGGTTTTCTTCTCGACGACCTCAGGCTCTTTGTATCGCCACGCAATCTTTTTCTCGGCAAGTTCCTGAAGCGCAACCTCCGTCGGCTTCGGACGCTTCTCAAACTCCATGCTGATCTTGAGTTGATCGGGATTCACTGTGTTATCGAGTTCTTCCTCCGTCTCCGTCGTCGTCGAAAGTTGCTGGAGTGTCTCAACGCGTTGATTAAACTCGATTTTAATATCCTGATGAATCTGTCGTGCACGTCGTGCCGTAACAACGATCGCCTCATAGAGACTACCGGCACTTCTTGTAAATTTCTCCATATCCATCGGTCGTACTGCCATAGCGTGACTTCTCCTTTATGATGATGCGTGTTGAATTGAAACTAAACTCGTATGATTTGCAATGATCTTGTCAACCTGGTCGATCGCCGTGGAAAGATCATCGTTCACTACCTGAAAATCAAATTGATCTGCCTGCTGCAGTTCCATCGAGACGCGTTCCAAACGACGCTTTAGAGCAGCTTCATCCTCCGTTTTCCGATTCGTCAGTCGCTCTTTGAGCGCCTCGAAACTCGGGGGCTTAATAAAGATCAAGATTGCTTCGCTCCCGTACTTCTTCTTTATTGAGAGAGCTCCTTTCACATCCACATCGAACAGCATCACCTCTCCCCGTGAAAGTGCACGATCAACTTCGGATTTCAACGTCCCGTAGTAGTTGCCGTAAATCTCCTCCCATTCTACAAGCTCTCCCCGTTCCACGCGCGACGTGAATTCTTCCTTCGTCAGAAAGAAGTAATCTTTCCCTTCGACTTCACCCGGTCGTTTGGCGCGAGTGGTTGCCGATACCGAGAAGAGCATCATCGGGTACTTCTTCATGATGGCCTTGGCAATCGTGGTCTTCCCGCTTCCACTGGGGGCCGAGATGACAATCAGTTTTCCGCGATTGCCGCCCATGTTCGCTTATTCAATATTCTGCAATTGTTCCCGCATCTTCTCAAGCTCTTCCTTCACACGCACAACAAGGTGCGCGATCTCCGCGTCGTTCGACTTCGCGCCGATGGTGTTCGCTTCCCGGTTCATCTCCTGAATGAGGAAATTGAGCTTACGCCCGGCCGCCTCATCATCCCGAATCGCTTCGAGAAAGAACTTGTTGTGACTCCGGAATCTCACGCACTCTTCGGTGACATCAAGCTTCTCGGCCAACAGAGCGATCTCGAGCTCAAGCCTATTCTGATCGATAACAGTTTTGTCCTCCAACAGCAGTGCGATTCGCTCCTGCAATCGCTGTCGTTCCGCAGGAATTCGCCCTTTGGCCAGAGCTTCAATTCTGTCGACCGTCTCTTCCAGCCACCGAAGGCGCTTCGTGAGATCCTTTGCCAGCTCCGCTCCTTCATTCTTCCGCATCGTATTCATCTCTTCCAACGCAGCGCGAACTGCCGACGCCACAACCTCCCACTGCTCATCGTCACCCTGCGTGATCTCCAGCGGCTCAAAAACGTCGGAGAAGGTCAGAAGATGGGCAAGCTTCACAGGCTCGCGGAGCTTCACTGTTTTGCGAAGATCGTTGAGAAGCTTATGATACGCTTTAGCAGCCGAGGTGTTGATCCTGAGCGGAGCAAGACCGTTTGTGTTGGTCTCAACGCTCACGCTGACATTGATTTTGCCGCGCTGGACGTAAGAACGAACAATCTCCCGTACATCATTCTCCCGCTGTGAGAACGTGCGGGGAAGTCGGGAAAACACTTCGAGAAACCGACTGTTGACGCTTCTGACCTCAACAATCGCGGTCGTCCCATCGCGTGTGTATTTTCCCCGGCCGAAGCCGGTCATGCTGACGATCAATCCGGTTTCCTTATCACTCGAGACTCCTGAAAGGTACGCAACTTTCGCTTCGGCGGCAAGAAAATTGATTTTCCTTCCAATTTTGCAGACTTTCTTGATTGATCGCCTCCATGATCTCCAATTATTACACGCTTCGCGTTCTTGCGGAAGATCTTTCCTCCAACCTGCGCGGCGGACGGATTCAGCAGATCTTTTCTCAAGAAAAGGACGAACTCATCCTCCAGTTTACTCCTCAGTCTGAACGAGAATGGGTTGTTGTGCGTTGCGATCCCGCACGGAATGCACTTTATGCGCGCCGTGAGTTTCATCGAGCGAAAAGGAATTCCATTGATTTGCTCCCGGAGATCGTTGGCTCAACAGTCGAGGCCGTAGCCATTCACCCATTCGACCGCATCTTCCGTATCCAAACGCACGATGGCAACTCTCTCATGATCGAACTGTTCGGGTCAAAAGCGAATGTCCTCGTCGTGGACGGGGCCGGAAAAATTCTCGCTGCGTTCCTCCGCCCGAAAGACCTGGTTGGAATATCATTTGAAGAACACACCGGCAGACACCTGACCGACTGGCAAACCGAAGCCCGATTGCCTGATCAGAACGAATTTGAGCATCAGCTTACGGCCATTGGACATGTTTCTCTGTTTGGTGCTCTGAAGAAGATCCTGCCGCAGTTTGGAAGCGTGCTTCTCAAGGAAGTTCTTTTCCGCGCAGGCATCGCTCAAGACGCGGCTGTTGCGCAGCTGACAACAAGAGACAGGGAGGGAATCTTCAACCAGGCCAAAACCGTTCACAGGCAACTCACGGAGGAACCGTACGCCAGACTGTATTACGAAAATAAGGTTCCTATCCTCTTTTCACTCATTTCGCTCCAGCATTTACAGGGATTGGAGGAACACCGGTTCCCCTCGGTCCATGAAGCAATCCGGACAATGATTGCTTCATCGGGAAGACAGAAAAGCTTTTTTCAGGTAAGAGAAGATGCGCTTCGAAAACTCCGACAAGCGGTGGAAAAGACAGAGCGAACACTCAAGAAGGTTGAAGAGGAGGCGAAGCTTCTGGAGCGGGCCGGGGAATATGAACTCTACGCCAAGCTCCTCATGGCCAATCTCTCTTCGCTTGCAAAAGGGATGAAGGAGGCGACCCTCGAGAACCTTTATTCGCCTTCGCGTGAGCGCGTAACAATTCCCTTGGAGCCGAGTCTTCTACCTTCAAAAAATGCAGAACGATACTTCGAAAAGGCAAAGAAATCCCGCAGGGCATTTGAGGAGTCGAAGGAACGAATCGACAGATTACATGAAGAGTGGGAGATGTTGAACGAGTTGATGAGAGAGCTTGAAACCATTCAGACGGAGGATCGTTTTCGCGAGTTCCTTTCCCGGCATGAGAGGAGGCTTACAGCTGCCGGCATTCGTTCGGGCAAGCAGAAGGAGAAAGAAGAGAGAGCGCGGGTACCCTTCAGAGTCTTCGCGGTAGAGGGAGGATTCACTGTCTGGGTGGGAAAAAGTAATGAGAACAACGATCTGCTGACGTTGAAATATGCAAAGCCGAATGATCTTTGGTTTCACGTCCGTGCGGCAAGTGGCTCACACGTCGTGCTGAAAATGGAAACCGGAAAGGGCGAGCCCGGCAAACGAACGCTGGAACAAGCTGCTGCCATTGCAGCCTACTATAGCAAGATGAAGACAGCAAAACATGTACCCGTTGCAATGACGTTGAAAAAGTACGTTCGTAAACCGAAGGGCGCACCGGCAGGAACAGTAACAATCGAACGGGAAAAGCTGATCTTTGTCGATCCCGGTCTTCCGAACGATTCGAAAAACTCTGTGGATGAAAAGAGCGAAAGATTTGATTCTGGTGTGGACTCTCGGTAAGATGCAATCACTATTCATCACTCTTTGACCATACTGTTCGACGCAGTGGTATTCCCATGTCACACTTCACTCCACCTGTTGCCATCTTTGTAACGATCTTCTTCACCCTTCAACCCGATGTCTTCAGTCAGGAGACGGAAGAGCTTCAGCTCGAGCAACTCTCGGGGAGGCAGATTTACACTCTGTTTTGTTCACGATGTCATGCTGAGGACGGAACGGGGAACATCGATCCAGAGATGATCGCCGGTATGGAAGCTCCACCCCCTGATCTCACGGATGGCTATTTCAACTCGCGAGAAAAGCGGAAAGACTGGTTCGCCGTTATTGCTCACGGTGGTAGCGTGCGAGGACTCTCCATGTCCATGCCTGCATGGGGGCATGTTCTCTCGGAGCGTCAGATCAACGAAACAATTGAGTATATCAAGGGATTCGTCGATCAACGAGCTTATCCGCAAGGAGAACTGAATTTCTTTCGCGGTCACTACACAACGAAAGCCTTTGTCGAACAAGAGGCTCTTCTGATTCCGACCTACCAAAGCCGAAACACGCCAACCGGCACTGTAGGTGAGTCAAAGCTCACGCTTTACTACGCAAATCGGTTTGGAAGAAGATTTCAGTACGAAGCGAAACTTCCTTTCCACATGGCCGCTTCAAGCACATCGACGGCCACAGGAATAGGGAATCTTGAAGTGGGATTGAAGTATGCTTTCTACGACGATTACCGATCGCTGACGATCTTGACGGCCGGAATAGAGGCCGCGCTTCCTCCCGTCAGCGAGACAAACGGTTTTGGCTCCGGCACGGTCGCACTCATCCCTTATCTCGCAGCCGGACAGGGTGTAGGCAACCTTCTGCAGGTTTCGACCAGCGTCAAACTCGAGACTCCCCTGGACCGAGCGAAAGGGGACCCGGAACTCAGGGCAGCTCTCCTTGGCATGCTGACGATTCACGAAACGAAGCAGGGATTCTTTCCGGGGATAGAGTTCTTCGGAAGAAAGAACCTTTCGAATTCAAATTACACCCTTTCCATCGTCCCGCAAATCTACTGGGGCATCACGACGCGTGGTCATTTGGCGATTTCCTTCGGTGCGGAACTTCCCGTCGCTGGAATCAGACCCTTCGATCGTCGATTTGTGGCATTCTTCCTCTGGGATTATGTTGATGGGGGATTGTGGTGGTAAGAGCGGAAAACAGACTTTCGATTCTCTTCGAGCCTCGGCAAAGATATTTCTGAATATCACACCAAGCGTTCGCCGTGGCGGAGAGATGGAACTGCTTGAGTTGGCTTTCCATCCTGATTGCACAACGAACAGATCCTGTTTCGTCAACTCTACGGCCATCAATCCGCTTCGGACAGTGGTCTCGAAATTCGCGGTAAGCTCGACAGGCGTCGAGAATTCCGGTCTGCCCAATTGATTTTCCCGCTTGCATTCTCTACATTCGAGCGTCACAATTCTCGGGAGGCTTCTATGAAGTCCACGTTCCTCAGCTTCGTCACCCTCTTCTCGATGCTTTGCGGCGGTGCCTATGCACAAGACCCACGCGTGCTTGAAGCCCGCGTGAGTGACCTTGAACGCCGTGTACGCGCGCTCGAAGAGAAATTCGGTATGTCAAGCGCCGCGACCGTAGGTGAAACAAAGCCTGTTGACACGAGACAAGCTCTGATAGATAATCGAGATGAGATTATGAAAGAGATCCAGAAGTGGGCAGGATTCGCTTATAAGCATCGCACGCTCCCTGCAAACCGGGGTGGAGGTGGCGGAAGCTATCTCGGATTTGTCATCCCTCGCGAAGTTGCCTCGACTGTCGAGGGAACGATTTCTGCCGTCGTCGAAGCCGATCTTGTAACACTGACGATGGAATCCTCAAAAGGGTTTGGCGCGGTAAGCGTCAAAATCGGACCTGACGGCCGATTTGTTCCCGGCACGCTCACGTTCACCGGGGAATTCGCAAAACCGATCGAGTAGGACCGTTGAAGCTGACTGTGAACGCGAAACTCATCGGCTTCGTTCTCGGCCTCGCCTCATTCGTTCTCATTCTGTCCCTTCCCATCTTCCCCGCATTTCACTCCGCCGCTTTCGACTTCACCGAGGAGCAGATGGCACCGACAAATCCTTTCGAGATTGCACGTTCGATGCAGATCGCGCTCGCTCTCCTCGTCCTGATGGTTATCTGGTGGATCACGGAAGCGATCCCCCTACCTGCAACGGCGCTTTTGCCTGCTGTTGTGCTTCCGTTCTTCCAGCTTGCGGGGGTGGAATCCTCCAATACCTACTTCTTCACACCCAAAAACATCCTTGTTAACTATGCAAATCCGGTCATCTTCCTCTTTCTCGGCGGATTCCTGATGGCGGCAGCAATGCAGAAATGGCGGCTCGATCGACGCCTGACGCTCTGGCTTCTCACGCGAGGGAACCTTGCCAATGATACACATTGGGTCCTTCTCGGCATTATGGGCGTCACGGCTGCTCTCTCCATGTGGATTTCCAATACCGCGACCGCAGCGCTGATGCTCCCGCTTGGACTCGGCATTCTTTCCCTGCTCAATGTGCAAGCCGGAGAATCGAAGTTTGCCACCGCGCTGATGTTAGGGATTGCGTGGTCCGCTTCGATCGGAGGAATCGGAACACTCATCGGCACTCCGCCAAATGGCATCGCACTTGGCATCCTCAATACCAGTATGGCGACTGATCCTTCATACGTGCGCATTACATTTCTCGACTGGATGAAGTTCGGCGTTCCTTATGTCGTTCTCATGGTTCCGGTTGCGTGGCGTGTTCTCATCAAATTGAATCCTCCCGAAGTCCGCTCTATCCCCGGCGGCAAAGAGAGACTCCTTGAGGAGAAATCACAACTTGGACCACTCACGACCGGTGAAAAGGGAACGCTGGGGATCTTCTGCCTTGCTGTTCTGTTGTGGGTGAGCAATCCGTTTTGGAATGCGATCCTTCCTCATACATTTGCCATGAGACTGCGCTGGGTGGATGAATATGCGATCGGGATTGCTGTCGGCCTCCTCCTCTTCTTGATCCCTATTAATTTGAAGGAAGGGAAGTTTCTTCTCGACTGGCATGATACAAAGTTCGTCGATTGGGGGACGCTGCTGCTCTTCGGCGGCGGACTTGCTCTTTCCGATTTGCTGTTCAAGACCGGACTTGCAGCATGGATTGCCAAGTCCTTTGTTGGACTTATCGGATCTCCATCGATGGTAGTGATGATGCTTGCCGTTATCTTTCTGGTCGATTTCCTGACTGAAGTTACATCCAACACGGCCGTGACGACGATGGTCGTTCCGATCGTGATTTCGATTGCCCAGCAGACAGGTGGAAATCCGATCGCCCTCGCTGTCGCCACAGCACTTGCCTCTTCAATGGCATTCATGCTGCCCGTTGCCACACCGCCGAACGCGATCGTTTATGCGAGCGGCCATGTGAAACTAAAAGACATGATCCGCAATGGGTTTGTGCTTGATATCCTTGGTTGGCTGATGACGGTCGGTATTCTTCTCGTGTTTGCGGATTGGGTGTTTGGAGTAATAGACATCGTCGGGTAGGAGAAAGCTCCTGCCTGTCCACAGAGCGACCACACGAGTCAGAGAATCACGGCATTCATTTGCCTCACCGGGAGATTTCCCGGGCAGTATGCTTTGTCACTTTCACTCTCAAAGAAAGAACGCTCTGAGATCTTACAAGAGATGAATTTTGCTCCAATCATTTTTGATGCTTTCACGTTCTATGCCAACAGGCGTTACCTCCCTTATGATCATTTACGGGAATACGCAAAGCAGGGCTCGTTGAAAATCCTGCTCATTGGGAATGGAAGCGGCAAGGCATTCCCATCGACGAAAAAGACGAAGTGATCGACTGCACGGTTGCAGAGATGGACGTTCGAGGACGACTCTTCTATCGAGATAGCCTAGGGAGACAGATCTCCTGCTTTGTCTACAGAGACCATCTTGACCGAAATTCATGTTCTTCAAATTCTCTCCGTTAATACTTCTCTCATCAATTACTGTTGCACAAATTCAGTACGCAAAGATTGCCGGTATTGTTGCCGATTCGGTATCGCACGTGCCTCTTGTCGGTACGAATATTCTCATCGTGGGAACGACGATAGGCACAACCACCGACACCGAAGGACGATTCATCGTTGAAGGGCTGCAACCGACTCAGTATCATCTTGAATTTCGTTATGTCGGTTATGCAGAAACCGATGTCACGGTTGACCTCACGAACACGGATTCTGTTTGGCTCCACATCAAGCTTTCTCCCGAGCACATCGAGTCAGAGATGGTCGTTGTAACCGCCACGAGAACTCTGCGATCGATCTCCGACGTTCCTGTGCGGGTCGAAGCGATTCCCGAGGAGGAGATCGAAGAAAAACTTCTGATGACACCGTCGAGCGTGGCAATGCTGTTGAATGAATCCACTGGTATGCGGGTGCAAACCACGAGCGCTGCATCAAGCACAGCGAATCTCCGCATTCAAGGCCTACGCGGTCGATACACACAGGTTTTACACGACGGCGTGCCCACTCTGGGAGGACTGTCAGCAGGACTCGGACTGACTCAGTTGATTCCCCTCGATTTGCGACAAGTCGAAGTTCTGAAAGGTGCGACATCCTCGTTGTATGGTACAGATGCCATTGCGGGCGTTGTGAATTTCCTGCCGAAAGTCCCGGGTGAACGGCCTGAGCTGACGTTGCTGCTCAACGGAACCACCCAAAAGGGAATTGATGCAGCAGGATTCCTCTCCCAGCGCATAGGTTCAACCGGCATCAGTTTTCTCGCAAGTCATAACAGACAGGCTCGGTACGATGTCGATAATGATGGTTTCGCTGATGTTGCAGAGTTCAGGCGTTGGACATTGACGCCGCGATTGCTCGGGAACTTTTCGGACAATCTTTCACTTCGGCTCAGCCTGAATCTTCTCAGCGAACAACGTGTCGGTGGATCAATGGATGTTGCTTCACCGGCAACCGGAGCGCCACCTTATATCGAACGATTGAACACATCACGCAACGACATCTCAACCCACATCGATTGGCGTGCAACGGAAAACCAGTCCTTGTCCCTGAAGCTTGCCTATCTCCGGCTCAACAGAAGCGCAACGTATGGGGTTCAGCAATTTGAAGGCATCCAGAACGTGTATTTCTCGGACGCTCAGTACTCGCTCCATCTTCCCCGCCATCAATTGTTGGCCGGATTTGCTTATAGGCTGGAAGAATTTGAAGATAGAATCCTTACAAGTCGGTCTTATCAATTCATCGTCCCTTCGCTCTTTGCGCAGGACGAAATCCTCTTCTCCGACGGGATCAGTCTGCTTCTTGGCGGAAGGCTCGATGCGCACAACGAGTTCGGTACCTTTTTCGTACCGCGCGCTTCGCTCATGATCCGCCCCGGTCAGCACATGACCTTGCGACTCGGCGCCGGAACCGGCTACAAAGCGCCAACGATCTTCGTCGAGGAGGCGGAAGAAACTGGATTCAAAAACGTCCGCCCCTTGCTCAACGCGAAGCCGGAACGCGCTCGGAGTGCCTCAATCGATTTGAATTGGCGAGGGGTATTCGATGCAACAACGTTCGACGTTAATGCCGCACTCTTTCTGACGAGAATCGAAGATGCGCTGCTGGCGCATGAAGATTCCTTGCAGGCCGAGATTGTCTTTCTTAGAAACGCAACAGGGCCTGTTAAATCAACAGGAACAGAACTCTCCGCACGCTTGACTTATCACGATCTGAAGATCTTACTCGGATACACGTATCTCAGCGCTACACAGGAAGACCAAGGCATTACGAACACCATTGAGCTCAATCCAAAGCACTCTACCGGAATCGTCATTGTTTGGGAAAACCACGAGCATCAATTAAAAGTAGGATTAGAGAACTACTGGACGGGAAAACAACGAGTGTCACGCAATCCTTATCGCACGGAAACGCCGGCGTACTGGATTACCGGAATGATTGTTGAAAAAGGATTTGGGAGATTTAAGGTGTTCGTGAATTTCGAAAACATGTTTGATTCACGACAGACACGATACGAGCCGGTTTTTGTAAGAAATTCGATAAGTGGAGAAATCCGAACGCTTCCAATTTATGCTCCATTGGAAGGAAGAGTGATCAATGGAGGAGTGAGATTGATGCTGGGAGATTAACACTCAAATGAAGTCCACGCTCTTTCTATAATATCGGAGGAACATGGTCGCGCGCCCCTCTTGCTTCCCTCAGGAACATCCGAAGGATTTCACCGTCTCAAGAACACCCGATCCCCCGGCCGGTGCGCCCATCGGAACGATCGGAGAATGGAACACGCATGATCAGTAATCCGCATGTTCATCGATGCCAGTCACGCTTTGACTTTCGGGTGGGTTTTCCGTAGTTTTCTCGTCCCTGTCCTTCTTAAACATTTCGAAAGGAGAACAAAAGATGAAACGATTACGGAGTATGACACAGCGGTTTGTAACCATCGGTCTGGTTGCGATCGGTGTAACGTCAGTTTCCTTCGCACAGGTCGGCTTCAAGTTGGGGCTTGGCGGAGGCCTCGTGAGTCCCATGGCAGATTACGGCGGGTCGACAGCAGAGTATTATGACGGCAAGAATTACGGCCTTTCAACCGGTTGGAATCTCCACGGAAAGGTCCGTCTCAATCTTGTGGGCTTCAACGTTGCCGGGCAGATCGGCTACTCTTTTCTGAGCAACAGCGGAACCCCCCCTCAGGGAGGCGGTACCGTTGAGGTCGCACACAACGTCTTTACAATCAAGGTCGGCCCCGAATACCACATCAGCCTCCCCGCATCTCCCGTTGCCATCTATCTCGGAGCCAACGGTCAATGGAACTCCTTCAGCGGCAGCACAACATTCAAAGGCATCTCGGGGGTGTCGAGCGGGACGATAGATCTCACATCAGCATCCCGTATCGGCGTAGGGTTTTCCGCGGGGGTCATTGTCAGGGTTCCGGCACTTCCGACATTCGATATTGGGCTGAACTACGACCTGATGAACCTCAGTGGTAAGGCGTTCGAGCAGGATCCTTCCAAGGATAACCGTGAAGAGTCGTACGCGTACCTTAACGACGAAAAAGATCCCGCCTACAGGGCATCGGACAGCAAACATTTTATCGCCACAAGCCGGTCTATTTCGGCATTGACCATCACGGTTGCCGTAATGTTCGGTTTGTGATCGTACCGGACGTAAGTTACCTCAACAGCGTTCCGTCGATTTGCGGAAACAGCCCAGAGAGCTTGTGTATTTCATCGGTGCCGCGGAGGGCCTTGCTGGATGTGCTGAAGCCGGAATGGAGGGGAAAAGTACTTCACGCAGAAGTTCTTCGTAGACAAGCATTATCATTGGACATACTCGGAGAGACGGCTGCCTGCTCGGCAACGCCCTGCGACGCAAAGCCTTCGCGTCTCGGGCCGGGCCTCCGCATCAACCCGCCTTGCCTCTCCTCTAAACCTCGATCTTATATTTTCGCATCAGCCTATACAGCGTCGCCCGACCCACCTTGAGCTTCTTGGCAGCCTCCATGATGTTGCCGTTTGTACTCTTCAGGGCATTGCGGATGGACATCTCTTTGACCTGCTCTAATGGTAAAATCGGACTGTTTGTATCGAAGAACTGAGGTGTCTCGGACGTCACCATTTTACTATCGAATGCTTGCACGGCAAGCGGAAGTTCTTTCTCTGTAATGATCTCCCCTTCAGCCATCACCACCGCTCGCTGCATAGCATTTTCAAGCTCGCGAACATTTCCCGGCCATGGGTACTCATAGAGCAACTTGAGGGCTTTCTTGGAAAACCGAAGCTCAGGCTTGCCGAGCTCCTTCGTGAACTTCTTTAAGAAGAACTCCGACAGCACGAGAATATCCGACTTCCTCTCGCGAAGCGGAGGAAGAACGATAGGGAATGTCGCTAACCGGAAGTAAAGATCCTCTCTGAATTGGCGCTGGACCACTGCTTGTTTCAAGTCCTTGTTAGTTGCCGAAATTACACGGCAGTCGGATGTAATGGTCTCGTTCCCGCCCACTCTCTCAAATTGTTTTGTCTGGATGACCCGAAGGAGTTTCGCCTGCAGGCTGAGATCCATTTCTCCAATCTCATCCAAGAAGATTGTCCCGCCGTTTGCCTGCTCGAATTTGCCTATTCTCCGTTGAACGGCTCCCGTAAAAGCTCCCTTTTCATGACCAAACAGCTCGCTTTCCAACAGTTCTTTCGGGATAGAAGCGCAATTGACAACCACAAAGGGGCCTTCTTTCCTCTTTCCGTTATAGTGGACGGCTCGGGAAACCAGCTCTTTTCCGGTCCCACTCTCTCCCAACACAAGAACGCAGATGTCATTATCTTTTACTTTTTCAATCAGTCGAAACACCTCCTGCATCGACCCATCAGCAGAGACGATATTCTCGAACTGGAATTTCGTTCCAATATCCTCCCGTAGCCGCTGAACTTCTCTGGTCAGGTCATGGAGCTGGATAGCCTGTTTGATGGCGATTTCGAGCTTGGGGAAATCGAGCGGCTTGCTGAAGTAATCGGTTGCACCAAGTTTCAGCGCGTTCACGGCAACTTCGACGTCTCCCTGTGCGGAGAGCATAATGACAGGGAGTTCGGGATATCGCTCTTTGACGCGTTTTAAGGATTCGATGCCACCGATCCCTGGCATCATGATATCGAGGAGAATGAGATCGGGCTTTTCGTCAAGACGTTCGAGGAGTGCTTCCCCGTTCGAAAAAAGGCGGACGGAGTAGCCCCAGCGCTTTTCAACCCATTGTTCAAGAAGTTTAGAGATCGTCGCTTCATCGTCGACGATGTAGATGAGTTTGTCGGCCACGGTCAAGTATACAAAGAATTGTGAAAAGTTGGATTACTGCATTTGATCTTCTTGTGGAGGAGATGACTGTTGCTTCTTCGCTTCGTCGCAGAGATGGGCAATGACTCGGGAAAGTCGCTCACCTTCGTTAATAATGATCTGCACAAACTTCTTCCTCGCTTCCTCTCCCAGAAGAGGGTCGTTGAGCATGAGTTCGGCATACCCCATAATTGATGTCAATGGAGTCCGCAGCTCGTGGGAAAGGAAAATATCCAGGGGTCGGTCCTTCACGGCATTCTCCTCTTTCTTAGGCTGATCCTGTCGGCTTTCGTCCATGATAGTCTTGATGTACTTCTACACCACAATCGCTATGCCGGCAGTGTTTCAGCCAAATACACAAAAAGTCGACCCAATATACTTACAATTACAGGAGAAATTGTTTCATTTTGAGATAATATGGTGATTCTAATCTGAATACAGCATATGATACTAATGAATTTGTTTGATTATTCAACTCAAATGTATCGATATGAGTCGTTTTCTCATAACAGAACGGTAATTGAGTCGAAACTGTTGAAATTTGACTGAAATTGTGGAAAATTTGATGTGGCATGGCCTTTGAATGTTGATATGCAGAGAACGAAAATGCAACCAACAACAAACGAAACCTCAAAGGAAACAACAATGAAAAAACTTTCCGTTATCTCGATCGTAGCGCTCGTTGCCATCTTCGGAACGCAAGCAGCATTCGCCCAGGCCAGTGCTACGCAGACCGTTTCATTGGCGGTCAATGCAGTCTATAAGATTGCCACTTCCGGCTCACCTGCTCCGCTGGTGATTACTGAAGGAACAGCAGGTTCCGACAACCTGACGTCGGTCTCCGACAACTCGACAACCTACAGCATCACACAGAATGTCGGCAATACCCTGAAGATTACCGCTCATATGGATGCGGCTCTTCCGTCAGGCTACACACTGAATATCAATCTTGCCAGCACCAAAGGCACCAGCCTTGGCAACGTGAACATCTCCAATGCGACGGCCGGTAGCGCAGTTGATGTCGTTACAGGGATTGCCCGCGGCGCCGATGCGGCACAGACCATCGGATACACCTTCGCGGCGACTGCCTCAGCAGGAACACTGACTTCGACCACAAAGACCATCACGTTAACACTGACGAATTAAGGATCCTCCGCAAGGAGCGGCAGCCGTGGCAAGTATCGACGGGAGGCGTGCTTGCTACGGTTTCGCCGTTTCTATGGGTGATGGAGGCTCAACCATGAAACCAACACGGAACATCCTCAAAGCACTCTGGATCGGAAGTTTGCTGTTGGTCGGTGGAACAACGAGTGCCGCTGGCCAGGGTTCGAGCAGACAGGTGCTGACGCTTCAGGTGGTGGAATTGAACAAGCTGTATCTCCCCTCCCTCTGGATTCAACCTTTTCAGCATTCGGATAGTATCGCACCCCATCAATTTCACCTCGATTGGATCTGCAACGGTGAGGAAAAGAAAATCACTGTAGCGAAAAAGACTCCCGGGGGATCGTTGCTCCTTCGAGCGAACGTCTTAAGTGCGTCCGGTGACGTGGTAGAGTCAAGTGTGGAGATACGAGTTTCGAACTCGCCTGTGGATTTACTCATCGGGCTTTCCCGATCTGCCGGACGCTGCATTATTCAGTATCGATTTCAAGAAAAGGAAGCCGCGACAGCAGATTTCGCGGATGCAATTCTCTACACGATAACAGGCGGGTAATCAACCTTGAAACTGATCGGGATGCCTGGTATATTGACACGACCTATGAAGCTTCTCGTTTTCATTTCTTTCATTGCTTTCATAACCCTTACTTCTCCCGACGAAGTTTCGGCTCAAATAGCCATGGACAATCACACTGTCACCGTTAGTGTATCGGAAATCACGCTTCTCCAGGTCAGTTCCGGCTCGGTCAATCTCACCATTACTGGGGCGAATGCCGTCGCAGGTGTCGACATGATGTCCACGACAGATCAGTCCAGTTCTCTCTCGTGGGGAACCAATGGCAGCCTCAAGAAAATCACCGTTCAAAGCAATCTGGCTGCTCCACTCTTTACTCTCAAAGTGCTCGCGTTGAATCCCACGCAAGGACTTGCTTCACCGGAGGTTACTCTCAGTTCCGCATGGCAGGACTTCCTGCTGAATATTGGAAGAACATCCGGAAGTTGTACCCTCCGCTATACCGGTATCGCCTATGCCTCCCAGGGAATGGGAACGGATACGCATTCGATTACCTTCACAATTCAAACCCAATGACCCGGGTCTTACCATATTGTGCCTTGTGGTTTAAGCTTCTGCTCCTGGGATTCGCGATCAACGCGCTTCTCTGCTCCGCAGCCATGGCCCAGGAAATCAGAGTCCAGGGAGGTAACCCTATTCTCACCATCACAGCAGGAGTCCCCGGAGGCCAGCCGATCGCCGTAACGAATTCAACCACATCAATACGCTACCGACGTCAGACTGGGCTAACAACAAAGATAACAGTTCAGACCGTTTGCCCCGGACAGAAGTTCAACCTGCAAGTCGTTGCCATCAACGTCACAGCAGGTACACCTGCTCCGGCAGTTACGTTAACCACCGGGATGCTCGCGACGAACCTCATTACCAATATCCCGCCGCGGCCCCCAACCAACGAGAGTTGCACGCTCGTCTATACCGCCTCGAGCACGTTCGCCCAAGGCAACAGTGTTGAGTTAGGTGATGATGTCCATACCGTCGTCTATACCCTCATCGCTCAGTAGAGTTAGGAACGTTATGAAGAACCTCCCACTCCTCCTGTTCGTCCCTCCCTGTCTTCTCTTGCTATCGTCGTCAACATCGGCGCAGGTCTCGGTTATCGGAGAGCTTAGTCAGGAGCGGGATGCGCGACCGGGCGAGACCTATTCCGGTGCCATCGTGATTCGCAATGACACCAACGAGCCGCAAGAGGCCAAGATTTACCAGACCGACTATTTGTTCCACTTTTCGGGCACCAATAACTACGGAGAACCCGGTTCGCATACTCGCTCCAATGCCCAATGGGTCGCCTTCAGTCCGGCATTCGTTACTTTACCACCACAGGGAATGACCTCAATCAACTACACGGTTACCGTGCCGGCGACCGGGGGCAACCTCGTGGGAACATATTGGAGTATGTTGATGGTGGAAGGAATTCCGAAAGGCTCGCCGGAGTCTTCACTACCGGCAGAGCGAAAGAAGGCAGAGATGGGAATTACGCAGACAATTCGTTACGGAATTCAGATCGTCACCCATATCGCCAAAACCGGAACGAAGAATATCCGCTTTGTCAATGCCCAGCTTGTCGCCAAAGAAGATAAGGGACGCATACTTCAGGTGGATATTGAGAACACCGGCGAGATTGGAATCCGCCCCGAGGTGTATGTCGAGCTTTTCAATGAGCAGGGTGCTTCGATGGGAAAATTTCCTGGCGTTCGCTACCGGCTCTATCCGACAACCTCGGTTCGTCAATCGATCGATCTCAGCAGTGTCCCCAAGGGGACCTACAAAGCTCTTGTCGTGGTTGACGCCGGCGGCGAGGATGTTTTCGGTGCTCAGTATACGCTCAAGGTTCAATGATGTCTCGTGAGGACTCCCACACTACTTCTCGTATCTCTTCTTTCTCTTCCGACGGTTAGAGCAAGCGACTTCAAACCTTCTCCTGCCGACGTTCAAATCTCCGTCCTCACCCTTACTCCTCTGGAGGTTAATCCCGGAAGCATCGTTGCTCTCTCGTTGAAAGTCTCAAACACTTCTTCTCGGTCGACGCACATTGAACCAACGATTGCCTTGCCACAGTACTGGAGACTTCTCACACGCGAGGCACCTTTTGACCTTGGAGAGGGTCAGGAAGAGTTGCGGTTGATCAGCGTATCGATCCCTGCTACTACTCCGGCTGGAGAGTTTCAGATCGTTTATGCGATCCGTGTATCGGGAAGCGCTCAAGCGATTTCGGTTTCGATTCCGCTTCGTGTCAAGACCGTTCTTCAGGTTGATGTTCAGGTCCTTGAAACCCCGAAATTTGTCAATGCCGGCTCCAGTTTTTACACCTCTTTTCTCGTCACCAATACGGGCAATGCCAGGAGTCGGTTTTTCCTGAAGATCCGAAGCTCCCTTGGCTGGAGCGTAACACTTGATCATCCTTCGTTCGAGCTTCATACACGCGAGGGTCAACAGATTATTGCCTCGGTAAAAACTGATGATGCACTCTCTCTTAAGGTGCCGCACGTTCTTGAACTTGAGATCTTTGCCGAGGGAGATAGCATTGCGCGAGGGCGAGTTTTTGCATCCACCGAGATCATCCCACGACCCGCCGGCAGTGAAGCCTTGTATCATGAACTTCCGCTACAAGCGCGTGTTCGTGGATTGTCCGACGGGCGAACCTACTTCCAGCAGTACGAACTGACTGGCTCCGGGAGTTTCTCCGAGCGTAAGACCGATAGAATCGATTTCCTCTTTCGATTACCACAGACACAACCCAGATCAATTCTCGGTCTGCGGGATGAGTACCGCGTTCGATATCAGACAGCGGGGCTGGAAGTTTATGCAGGCGACTGGGGTTATACGTTATCTCCCTTAACCGAATTCGGACGCCTTGCGACGGGGGCAGGCGGCCAGGTGAACATGAGCGGCTTCTCCATCGGCGGTTATTACAATCAGACGCGCTGGTTTCAACCAAAACAGGAGCAGATTGCCGGGTTTCTCACGTATGAGCCGCACCAATCGGCACAGTTCGCCTTGAACTATCTCCGAAGAGAAGATCAAACAACAAGCGATGTTGGCTCCGTCAGGGTAAATGTGAGACCGCTCGGCGACCTTCTTGCTGATGTTGAGTATGCCGTGAGCAAATCGGGCAGCACCACGGATCAGGCCTATTCATTACGGGCGCGAGGAATACACTCCTGGCTTCGCTACGACCTGCACCATGTGAACGCCGGTGCCAGGTACACCGGCTACTATCGCGATTTGCGATTCACATCGGTCAATGCCACAGTCTTCCCGGTCCAGCGTGTCAGAATTGAAGCCTCCTTCCGATCCGAAGCGAGAAATCTCAAGGGCGACACAAGTTTGCATTTCGGACCGCGCACAGAGTTCTACCAGGTTGGCGTGGGCTTCCTGAACCTTGCTTCACTTCACTACCGATCCAGCGCGCAGGAGGACCTGTTGGCCTTTGCTCCATACAAACGACGTGAAGAGGTCGTCCAGCTTCGGTTATCTCAGAAGTTTTCGTCACTCGACATGTTCGTGAGTCTGGATCGCGGAATCACGCGCGATCTGCTGACCAGCAATCGCTTCCCGGCTGATCGCTATGCTTTGTTCTCGACATTCTCTCCGTCTTCGGTGCAGAATTACACGCTCTCGATTGATTACGCAACCGAACAGAGCCCGTTCACTTCGCAAGAGCAGCGACGTCTCTCGGGAAACTTTTCTGCCTGGCTCCTCCTCTGGCAGGCAACGCAAATGCAGATGACGGTCTATCGGAGCCAGATTCTTTCGCCGGTCAAACAACAGTTCTCCACCATCGACGCGTCGGTGGAACATCTCTTTCCATTTCACCATCGGCTGATTTTCCGCATTCGGCAAAATGTGTTCGACCAGGCAACCGAACGGGATCGCGGATACTCTCTCGAGTATGTCGTTCCGATCGGTGTTCCGGTAAAACGCCTCTCGAGCACAGGAATTCTGAAGGGAAAGGTTCTTGATGAGGAGGGACGACCACTCTCCGGAGTTCTCTTGAATGCGGGGCCCAGCGCCGCTATGACGGAACGGGATGGCTCATTCACATTTCCGCCATTATCCCCCGGACCTGTTTACCTCATTCTCGACAAATCAAGCATCGGACTGGACAAGGTTCCCCTGCAGTCGCTTCCGATGGAGATTCCCATACGCGGCGGCGACGAATCATCGATCGAGTTACGGATAGTGAGGAGCGGGACAATTCGCGGTAGGGTTTCCCTTTTTGCTTTTCCTGAAGGAATGAAGGAGGGGGATTCTGTCCGGTACGTTGCCGCAGGCGGTCACACAGGGATGGCACTGGAGCTTTCGAACGGCATCGAGATTCATCGTCGCGTCAGTGACAGTCGCGGGCAATTTGTTTTTGCGGACCTCCGGCCCGGCGTGTGGACATTGAAAGCATTCGATTATTCCCTCCCCGCCAATCATCTCATCGAGCGGGATACCTTTCGCGTTGAGCTTAAGCCGGGGACTCAGGCGGATCTGGACATTAGAGTCTTGCCGCAACGGCGGACAATCCGTGTGATTGAGGAAGGTACGATCATTCAGCAGGAACAACCGCGGCAACCACCCCCGGCGCAATCAGATTGCTTCATCATTCCCCTCTCTGATCAATCCGGATTCTTGCTACAGATCTCCTCGTGGCAAACACGCACGAAGGCGGAATCAATCGCTCGCATCGCAAAAGAGAAATCGAAGTTTGATTCTTCAATCGAGCGTGCCAATGTTCGAGGCCTTGGTCCCCGCTACCGTGTGCATCTCGGAACCTTCAAGACTCAAGCCGAGGCAGAGGCAATGTGCCAGTTCCTGCGACAGTTCGAAGAGCTGCGATAGCCTTTCCTTGTAGAAACTACATTCTTTTTAGCCTGCCTCTCTCTCCCGGTCGCAATCGACCAATCTAACCTCTTGTATTTCAATAGCTTAGGCGGTTTTCTCCGGAGTCTCCCTCCTGTGCATCTGGCATCCTTATTGAGCGTATTAGGGAAACAATGACCACGAAAACACCGAGCTTGACAATGCAAACAGCAATCCGTTATCTTAGGCAAATCGAAATGAAGAGATCCCTCACGATAGCAGTATTCATTCTCGTCTCATCCGTTACCCTTAAAGCTCAAGCAACTGCAACACAATCTCTTCTTCTTGAAGTCAAACCAGTCAGTAAGATCGCCGTTTCCGGTAATCCAGGGCCGCTGGTCATTAATGATGCCGTTGCTGGTGGCGATCTCGTTTCCGTAAGCGATAACAGCACAACCTACAGCTTGATGACGAATCTCCAGAGCATGAAGATCGTCGCTTCGATTAACGCTCCGATGCCGGCAGGGACGCGATTGATGATCAATCTTGCAAGCTCGCGGGGGGTGAGTGCGGGGACCGTCGATCTCTCCCATGCCGTCGCGCCGGTCGATGTTGTTCGAGGTGTGAATAAAGGAGTGGAGCAGAACCAGCCGGTCACCTACATTTTCGCGGCGAACCCAGACGTCCAACACATTCCATCGGATTCACGAACGATCACATTGACGATTAGTGAATAACATGCTCCGGGCTCTTGCCATAACACTTGCATCTTTGCTCATCGCCGCGACCGGGTTTGCACAGGATCGCGTGAGCGCAACGCAGCAGGTTTCGTTTGCGGTGGTAAAAACGTATTCCCCTTCGATGATCCAGAAAGCAATTGAGACGAAGCAAAACCGTACGAAAACTCCACTAAACAGCTCGCCGGCGCCGCGGTTTAAAGTCACGCTTGAGACAGAGGTCGAGCAGCATAGAGATATTGCTCACGTTTCCACACAACGCCCCTCCGCTTTTCAAAAAGCAACCATCATTACCGTCACTGATTGACGAGCGTTTTCACACCCTCATCAGTGCCACGCTGTTTCGACTCCGAAGATCACTCCCAATAAGTCCCCGAAGAAGTACGTCGCAACTGCCGTCCCCAGCAGTAAGAGCGTATTCTCAAGGACTTCCCGTTTGAAGTTCGTTTCATTCACAACGGAGACATAGAAGGTGAAGCTCATACTCATGAGCACGGCGAGGATGACGGAGACAGAAAACGCGACCACCATGGATTCGGTAAGAAAATAGGGCGCGGCGAGAAGGATGACGGCAAGAAGGTACGAACCGCTGGTGATGAATGCAGAAGTGAGGGGCGACTTCCTGACTTCACTTTTCGCCTTGAGATAGGCCGCAACGCCCATCGAAATGCAGGCCGCAAAACCGACGACCAAGCCCGCAATGCCCGCTACAAGCGTCGATCCCATCACACCAAGAAACCCCGCATGAACGCCCGTGATTTCGATAATGGCGTCAGACAAACCGAGCGCTACGAAACCAATGTAGCGCACGATCGCCTCATCGACTTGCGACATAAAGTAGCTTTCATGCTCCTCTTCATCTTTGATGATCGCTTTCAGCCGTTTTCGCTTTGCCGAATCGAGATGGTCCCACCATTTCTCGTATTGCTCGACGACTTCCCTTTCATGAAGCTCCAGGAACTTCATGGTGAACGTCAATCCCAGAATCCTGCGCATGAACAGGAGGAAGCGGAGATACCACCGGTTAACCTCCCTGGCTTCCTGTCCGGCAATGCCTTTCCAGAATCGATAATGGTCCCCCTCAGTTTGGGCGAGCTTCAGGAGCAGTTTTTTGCGCTGACCGTTGTTCTCGATTTGGGCAAGAGCTTCGTACACCGCGCTGTCGAGGTATTCGTCGTTAAGAAACTCCGTTGCCTGTTGAACGAGTGCCGGATCTGTTTTTGTTTTCATCGATTCTCCCTCTGTAAGTCTCTGTGAGCACAAGGCAATATAGTGAAAGAAGAGTCCAAGAACATACGCAGAGTATGCTTGGTTCGCCCCTCAAGAACGCGACACTAGTGCTGTGAAGTTTGAATGTTTTTCGTATATTCGTGCCTGTAAGTTCGCAACTGCAAACACAAGGAACAATTAGCCAACAACCATTAACGAATAACATTCTTCATATCGCGTAGCTTCGGCTGCTGTCTTGGTCTGAAAACGTGGAAATTTTCAACCAAACAAGATAGAGCCACGCTGCGCCCCGAAAGGGGCGTGGCTGGTGTATCCTTTGTTTGGTGGGCATCCACGTGCCTCAGACCAGAGGGTCATCGGTTTCACGCCCTTTGTTTTTTCTGAGGCACTTGAGTTATAACCCGCCGCAAACGATTCAGCCGATCTTGTAGGGCAACGAGTCCCGTCGCCCAACAGCACTCCGAAGCTCCGGCCTTTTCCCTAAGCGGAGCTTATGTCCCAGCCTCGATACGACCAACACGGTCGCTTACTTTCCGACGCAGAATTCATCCAGCGCATAGCTGAAGCGGTGGCAGCCAATGTCATCGCACACTACGAGTGTGGCTTCACGAAAGACGATCTGAAAATCGGAGTGACGCCGGAAGGGTGCATCGTCGCCACCGAGAAGACCTATTTCGAAACACCTATCCCCAACCGACTCTCTCAGGAAGAATTTCAACGCTTAGGCAATACGCTCGCCGCTCTACTTGACTCGATTGATGCGCGGACGATTGATACGGAGACGATTGGACGGATTAAGCAGGAGAATAATGTGGAGCATAAGAAAAAAGCGATTGAGGACGCAACAAAGGAAAAGCAATGACCAAAGAACAGCGTTTCTACTCAGCCCTCAAAGACCTCTTCATCGGTGCCAAGGTAGAAGGTGAATCAGGTTACATTAACCTGATGAAGATCAAATCCCGTTACTTTGAGAAAGGGGTCTTTCCCAGGCTTCAAGATGACATTGAGAAAGCTCTCGCGCTGTTTCCACACTTCAGAGAAGAACTTTTCGACAAGCTTTATAGCTTCTTTAGCCGCTACTTCAGCGAGTCCGGCTCAATCTACTTTCGCTACACCCCACTGGATCAAAACGTCTATGAAAAGGTCTATACGGATGATAAGGATGTGATGCTCTTCTGGAAAACGCACATGCTTTACTATGTCAAAACTGACCGACTTTTCAAGAGCATGGATGTGGAGATCGAAGGTCAGAAATTCTTTTTTGATGTTTCCACGCTGGAGCACAAGAAAGCGAACGAGAAGCGAGATATCATTTACAGCTTTAAGGAAAAACGGAAGGATGGCATAGTCAGCTTTACTGTACAGTACTCCGAAAAGGGTAAGAAGACAAAATTCGATCAAATTCAAAAGGCTTTAAAAAAGGCCGGACTGAAGCTGAGCGAGGACATCCTGAAACGCGCCTTCCGTGTTTTCGAGCGACAGAGCGAAGTAGACTATTTCATCAACAAGAATGCAAAAGCATTTCTGGAGGAGCAATTCGATCTCTGGCTGTACCAGTACGTATTTTCCGGCGAAACCCAATGGACGGAGACCCGGATTAAGCAACTCCAAACGCTGAAAGACATTGCTCGCAAGATCATCGCCTTCATTAGCCAGTTTGAAGATGAGTTGGTGAAGATTTGGAACAAGCCGAAGTTTGTTCTCAACTCCAATTACGTCATCACGCTGGACAGAATTGCCGAGAAAGACATCTCCATTGTTGAAAAACTGATCAAGCATAAAGGCTTCAAAGAGCAGATAAGCGAGTGGAAAGACCTTGGTATTGTCGAAGGGAATTTCAAGCCGAGAGAGATCATAGAAACTGATTTGGGCGGGAAACACCTGACAGAAGAATGGCAACATTTGCCGATTGACACAAAGTATTTCAAGGATTTGGAGCATGATATTATCGGTTTGTTTGACAATCTCGACAAAGCATTAGATGGGTGGCTGATAAAGAGTGAGAATTATCAGGCGCTAAATACAATAGAAAAAAAATTCGCGGAACGTATACAAGTTTGCTATATCGACCCGCCATACAATACGGAAAAGGAGTCCTTCAATTATTCTGATAGATTCAATCGAGCCTCCTGGGCAACAATGCTGGACAACAGGATCGAAATTGTTTATAGACTATTGAACCACAAAGGAAGTATCAACGTGCAAGTAGACTTCCATGAAACGGCGACCCTGAGATTTATCTTGGACAAGAATTTCAAGGAGGAAAATTTTCTCAACGAAATTATCTGGAGAATTGGTTGGCTATCAGGTTTCAAAACTGCTGGGGATAAATACGCTCGAAATCACGAAACCATTTGGTTTTACAGAAAAAGCAAAGAAGCACCGTTCAGCGGTAAAGCGTTGGATGTTCATTACAAGACAGTCAAACCGTCAAAGGCACAGATTCAACAAATAAACAGCTTTGTGAGAGCGATATGCTCGTCCGTAGACATAAAGCCCGAAAAAGTGGAATGGGTAATCAAAGCGCAAGATGGTACAATTGTCAAAGCTGCAAGTCGTGGTGAGGGAAAAGAGGGGGTATACCCAGCCGAGGATGTTTGGAATGCAAGCGAGTACGATGATCTAAATTCCATCATGATCATGAGTTACAGTGATGAAAAAGTCGGGGATTTTCTTACTCAAAAGCCTGAAAAACTTCTTCAACGGGTTATTGAGGCTTCTTCCGGGAGAGGAGACATAGTTATGGATTTCTTTCTCGGAACCGGAACTACCTGTGCCGCGGCTCATAAGCTTGGCAGGAGATGGATTGGAATCGAAATGGCTGAGTATTTACAGACAAAAGCACTTCCACGCCAAAAACAAGTAATAGCAGCAAGAGGTAATAATGAACCTTGCGGAATATCAAAGCGAGTCAAATGGCAAGGCGGTGGCTTCTTCAAGTACTACGAGCTGGAACAATACGAAGATGTCCTCAAGCGTGTTGCCTATGATGATGCGGACCTTTTCAATGACCCCAATCAGGACCCCTACCACCAATACGTCTTCCTTCGCGATCTCAAAATGTTACAAGCCCTTGAAGTGGACTTGAAGCAGAATAAAGTCAAAGTTGATCTTTCAAAACTCTACAAAAACATTGACATCGCTGAAACTCTCTCAAATCTCACCGGCAAGTGGATCAAGCGCATAACGCGGGATACAGTCGAGTTTGAGGATGGAGAAAAGATTGACCTGAAGAACTTGGACTACCGACTTATCAAGCCGCTTATCTGGTGGTAACATGAGCTTCCTTACACTCCAGGATATCGTCGAAGACCTGCCTGCCGACGCTCTTCCCGCCAATTGGACGAGTTTGGATCTGCTTTCTTTCTCCCATCGCTGGAAAATGTGGGATTATCAGCAAAAAGCGCTAAGAAACGCTGTTGCTGTTCTCTGGAAATACTATGAGGACTTTGTCGACTATGACAGCAAAGAAGACGACCAAGTCAACAAGAGGAGGAGACAGGAGTTTGCTCGTTGGTATCGGGTTAATGGGATGGAAACTAATCTCGATATTTCCCTGACCTCCGGGATTGCTGATTTGATCTCGCCATACTACGACATCAAAAACAAAACACTACCATTCGAGCACCTCTTTAATCGCGCGTGTTTCTGGATGGCAACGGGA
Organism: Bacteroidota bacterium; assembly: GCA_035559595.1. Lineage (GTDB taxonomy): Bacteria > Bacteroidota > Ignavibacteria > UBA10030 > UBA10030 > DATMBF01. The sequence goes on from DATMBF010000006.1 coordinate 78,844, forward strand.
AGCGGCAAGACGCTGGTTATTGTCAAATTGATAGAACTTCTCCGTGAACTGATTCGCCGCAACGAGATACCTCAGCATGACATCCTTGTGCTTACTCACCGCGATGACCTCATCGAGCAGCTCAAACACCACGTTCGAGAGTTTAATACCGCGCATTCGGACCTATTTATTAATCTCCGGGAGCTTCGGGATTATGCTCAGGTCAAGCGAGACAATCCGGCGCTTTTCAAAGAACGAGAAATAACAATCTTCTATTATCGCTCGGATAATATCGGTGACGAGCAAAAGGAAAAGATCATAGATTTTCGGAATTACGATAACAATGGACGTTGGTATTTGTTACTGGACGAGGCGCATAAGGGAGACAAGGAGGACTCGAAGCGACAGCACATCTATTCGATACTTTCTCGAAACGGATTCCTCTTTAATTTCTCTGCGACTTTCACGGATGCTCGTGACCTTTTGACAACCGCGTGTAACTTCAACCTCTCCGAATTCATTAAGGACGGATATGGCAAGCACCTGCTTATCCTCGAACAAGAAACAAGGGCGTTTCAGGATGAAGAAGACTACAGTGACGACGAGAAGCAGAAGATTGTCATCAAGTCACTTCTCTTGCTGACGTATGTGAAGAAGTTTGCTGCCTCAGTAAGGAAGCAGGCCAAGGAGATGTACCACAGTCCGCTTCTTCTCACTTTGGTCAACTCGGTAAACACAGAGGATGCAGACCTCAAACTGTTCTTCCGTGAGATTGAGCGCGTAGGCAAAGGAAAGACCTCAAAGTCGCTCTGGCAAGCAGCAAAGCAAGAGCTTTGGGATGAATTAAGTAAGCAACCTGAGTTCATGTTTGAAAACGAGCCAATCGCAGTTGAAGAAGACGATTTGATGAGATTGTCGGCGGAGGATGTCCTCAAAAGTGTCTACAACAGCCAGAGATCTGGCGACATCGAAATACTTGTTAGACCATCAAACAAGCAAGAATTGGCTCTGAAGCTTAAGACGAGCGATAGGCCTTTTGCCCTTATCAAGATTGGGGATGTTGCCTCATGGCTCAAAGATGAATTGGCTGGTTATGAAATCGTGGAAGGCTTTGAAGATGAGAGCTTCTTTGAGCAACTCAATTCGGATGAGTCCGATATCAACATTCTGATGGGTTCCCGCAGCTTCTACGAGGGATGGGATTCCAACCGACCTAACGTCATCAACTTCATCAACATCGGAACGGGGACAGATGCGAAGAAGTTTATTCTTCAATCTGTGGGTCGTGGTGTACGGATCGAACCGCTCAAAGACAAACGAAAAAGACTTCTGCCGCTGTACAATGCAAAGGAAATTGATGAAATCTTGTTTGAAAAGGTGAGAGACAAAGTTCAAGCGCTTGAGACCCTCTTTATCTTTGGGACAAATCGCACTGCACTTCAAACAGTCATTGGGCATCTCCACAAAGAATCGAGAAAAGGCGAACAGCATCAGTTGTCGTTGTTCGTCAATGAAGCCACAAAGGGGCACACGTTGCTCATCCCCACGTATCAATTGGCAAAGAAATCGCTGGCGGATCAGCAACAGCCCTCCAAGTTTCCCATAACAGCAAGCGATTTAACGGTACTGAAGGAGTACGTTAAATATATCGGAGATGACCGGGTGCTGTTAGCGCTTCATGATACTGAGCCCAGTAGGCTCAGAGTTTTGCATGAAAGCCTGAAGAACCCAGCGAACTATTATTTGGAGGATGGTCAGAAGTTCAAAAACGTAGAAGTCCTGGTAAACCGAGTTTTGGAGTACTTTGGAATTATCCCGGAAGAGTTTAAGCAAATGAAAGAATTGTCGGATGAGATCAGACATTTCAAGCAAATTACCGTTTCCCTTGCCGACATCTCAGAGCTTTCTCAGAAGGTTGAAAACGTAGGTAAATACCGAGACACCGCCAAGTTGGAAGCTGAGCTCGATGGCAAACTTGAGCGTAGGGAAATCACTCTGAGGGAATACAAGCAGAGGATCAAAGAGATCGGGAAGATGGTCAAAGAGGAAACGGTCCGCTATGAAGCAAAACAGTTGCGCATCAAGCACATCGCCAACCACTACTACATACCGCTTGTCCTATCCGGTGAATCAGAGCGCATTCAGTACATCAAACACATCATTCAGACCCCAAGTGAGGTTGAGTTCATCAACAAGCTTGAACAGTATCTTGAAAAGCCTGACAACAAATTTGAGGAGTTCGATTGGTGGTTCTTCAGCAAATTAGACGAAAGCTTGGATAAAGTCTATGTACCCTATTACAATCCTAAGCTGAATCGTATTGCCGAGTTCTATCCCGATTTTATTTTCTGGCTACAGAAAGGGAAGAACTACTTCATCGTTTTTGTTGATCCAAAAGGCACGTCGCATTCAGATTACCAACACAAGATTGACTGGTACCAGAGGCTCTTTGAAGAATCGGGGCGACCGAAAGTACTGAACTATCGGAAACTTGAGTCGAAAGTCTTTGTGTTTCTGAACACCGAGGATGTGGCAAAGGTCGGGGCGAAATACAAGCCTTTCTGGTTTGACACGATGGGAAGTGTTCTGGAAAGGATCAGTAAAAGTTGATTCAAACAATATACTCCTTCGACTTCACCGGATGTCCTCCTTGATCTGTCCCAAGCAGGTCACACGTTTGTGGACGTTCTCTTTCTTCAGTGTTGCATGATACTTGGCGACCCTTTTCTTTAGCTTCTCAGAGAAAAAAGTCTCTCTTCTATTCCCTCCAGTTGGACAATCGTATTATTCTCAAAGAAATCTTCACAAGAAGTTTCTTGTGGGCGTTACTCATGGAAGGCGTGTATACCGGGGAGTTCTCTTTAACTCTTTGGACAAATGAATAGGGGTAAAGAGTTGTCAGCAGAAATCAACAATGCCGGCTGGGCTTTGCCACTATCCGACGAAACCCATTCATGAGCATCCCGACTTCCACTGATCGATGAACCATCCCACTTTTCCCCCTATAGCAGTAAAATCGCAGCCATTACACATCATTTTCCCGCTATAGCATAATTTTTCTTGACATAATACCGCCAAAGCAGTATATTCGTCTCAGCTATCCAAAAATTACCGCTTAGGCGGCAAAACTATGAGCAATATTAAGAATCTGGCAAGTATCCTTAGATACCATCGAAAAAAGGCTGGGCTCACACAGCAGGAGCTTGCAAAGTTGGCGGGCGTGGGTAAGACGGTGGTATTCGATCTCGAAAAGGGGAAAGAGACCGTACAGCTCGACACTCTCAAAAAAATCCTGCTCACTCTGAACATCACGCTCAAGCTCGATAGTCCGCTCATGCAACAGTATGAACGCGAGGGCGATCGTGAGACGAGCTAAGGTTTTCGTGAACGGCAGGGAGGCGGGAATCCTCGAAGAGCACGAGCGAGGAAAGCACTACGTCTTCCGCTATCTCGATGCGTACGACGGCGAGCCTGTCTCACTCACTATGCCGGTGAGCCGGCGGTCGTTCGAGTTTGATCGCTTTCCTCCCTTCTTCGACGGAGTTCTCCCGGAAGGGGTGATGTTGGATGGACTTTTGAGGCAACGAAAAATTGACAGAGACGATCTCTTCGGACAGCTTGTGGCTGTCGGGAAAGACTTAGTGGGAGCTGTTACTGTGGAGGAAATCGTGTGAGCAGGTGCCCGATTACGTACAGAGAAATTCCACCAGAGCTGCGTTATTCGCCCGAAGGCCTCAAGAAGTTGTCGCGACGGTTGCGCCATCTGAACGACCTGCCTTTCTCCGCCGAGGAACAGAGACAGGAAGCCGTCCTTCGCGCAGCCAAGATGTCCATACAGGGCGTGCAGCCGAAGCTCAGCGCCCGGCTCACCGTTGAGCGGGAAATGTTCGAACTCGTTGATACAGGCGGAGAATACATTCTTAAGCCGCAGACCGATTTCCCCGAGGTGCCTCAGAACGAGGATCTCACCATGCACTTAGCGGACCTTTTCGGGATCGAGGTGCCTCTCCACGGATTGGTTTATTCAAAAGACGGCTCACTCACCTATTTCATCAAGAGATTTGACCGCGTTGCTCGCGGCGGAAAGCTTCCGCTTGAAGACTTCGCACAGCTCACAGGCAGAAGGCGCGAAACGAAGTACGATTCAAGCATGGAACAGGTAGCGGAAGTCCTTGAGCAATTTTGTACCTTCCCTCTTGTGGAAAAAAGGAAGCTCTTCCGTTTGACGCTCTTCAACTTTCTCGTCGGAAACGAAGACATGCATTTGAAGAACTTCTCCCTCATCAAAAAAAACGACAAAGTTGAACTCTCCCCCGCCTATGACCTTTTGAACTCAACGATCGCTCTTCCACAGGCAACTGAGGAAATTGCACTTCCGCTGGGAGGCAAGAAAAGCAGGCTTTCCAGAGCACTCCTGGTAGACTATTTCGGAACCGAACGTCTTAAGTTAACCCGGCAAGTAGTACTGGAAACCCTTTCACAGCTGTCTACCCTCCTGCCGTTATGGATTGAGTGGATCAACAGAAGTTTTCTTTCTGAAAGGATGAAAGAGAGATATCGTAATCTTTTGTCATCCCGGCGGGAAACACTCGGTGTATGAATGGCTTCCAAATTCATGCCCACCTCCCCATGAACCGCCCCGACCGCCTCTTTGCTATACTGCTTGAACTCCAGGTTTTTCCAGAGGGTGGTGTCCATCTAAGCTTAGAAACCAAAATTAGATGAAGCTTATCTCTCGACTCAACCCGGGAATTGGTGGACTCCATCCGCTTAGAGCAATAAAAGGAATAACCAATGAAACAACGCTGTCCATGGGCAACGAGCGATCCCCTCTACATCCTTTACCATGACCGCGAATGGGGTCTTCCTGTTCACGACGACCGAAAACTCTTTGAGATGCTCATTCTCGAAGGCGCTCAGGCAGGATTGAGCTGGATTACGATTCTGAAGAAGCGGGAAAATTACCGGAAAGCGTTCGACAACTTCGATGCGAACAAGATTGCGCGATACGATACGAAGAAAGTGAAGCAGCTCTTAAAGAACAAAGGAATCGTCCGGAATCGGCTGAAAATCGAAGCGGCGATTCAGAATGCGAAGGCATTTCTGGCCGTGCAGAAGGAGTTCGGATCGTTCGACAAGTATATCTGGCAGTTTGTGAGCGGAAGGCAGAAGGTGAACCGGTGGCAGTCACTCAAGCAAATCCCGACAACGACACGGGAGTCCGATGCGATGAGCAAGGATCTAAAAAAGCGCGGATTCAAATTCGTCGGTTCAACGATCTGCTATGCCTTCATGCAGGCTGTGGGAATGGTGAATGACCATCTGGTAAGTTGTTATCGGTACCGGCAGCAACGGTAAGGCTACGGATTCTTCCGAAGTTCGAACTGAAAATCAACTGTTCGACTTCTGTTAACGGCCGCATTTGAGGAGGAGGTGGCTCAACCCCTATACGTCAACGCAGCCCAGGAACAGAACTAGGGGAGGTGAACGTATTTCGTGTTTATCTTCTTTCAATCTTCAATAAGGGGAATACCATTCGTGCGTACAGAATTCAAGCGGTGTGGTCAACGCTGTGAGCGCTTTGGTAAACAACGCCGTTGTCCCGTTCACCCCGAGACTCCTTCAGCCACGTGGTCCTCCAGGTGGAATTCCATCTCCACGGCTTCCCACGAAATGCACTGTTCCATCGGAGGAGACAGTGAAATCCCAATACCGTCGCAAAATGCAGCCTGAAAAGCAGTCGCCCCAGCCTAAGGAGAACGTGTACTTCCAGCGTTGCTCCTCAGGCATTGCTTCGATATTGTTCCCGTCCCCCACACCACCATTTGTCCCGGCAGTCACCACGCCGGCAATCATTTTGAACCTTGCAGCAAGCTGGGAGACATTAAGTGCACGCAAAGAGCGTAACACCGCCCATTCACTCCCCCATGGTGTTATCGTGTAGCTGACAACAGAAAGATCATATTGCCTGATGAGAGCATCAACTTCGGTGTTCCCGCTGAACCTCTCGCCAGCCTTCCATTGTTGCGTCCATGCAAACGTCGGATTAACAATGACAATGATTTCATAGAGTTGATAGCGGTACCCGTAAACGTGGATAGGATAGAGATCCACAACAGTGTCTCGTTCTGGGATATCTCGTCGACCATAGATCCGCAACAGACCATCCAAAAGTACTTGAGAAAGGTCGGAAGGAATTTCTATGCTCAAACTATTCGTCTGAGCCATATATCTTACAGCAAGATGGTATGCATCCTCACGGTACAAAGCAATAATGGAGTCGGGTATTCCTGCTCTGCTTGCCTCCGGAATCAATGGAAACGTGTTACCGGTGCTTTTTTCCGTAGGGGTGATGTCACAAGCGAAAAGGATGCAAGCCAATAGCGGTATTGCCAGCAATGCTGCCACCCGTGTTTCAGGAGAAATGTTTTCCGGATCAACATGTGAAATGATGCATGGCGTGCTTGGTTTCATGATTACCTCCGTTCAATCTTCGTGTGAAAAGGGCAATGCCGTACTCAGAGCTTCAACGGTCCTTTGAAGACTATCAACAAACGCATGGAGAAACGCGGGAATGCGCCCCTTCTCGGTATCAATGAGCCAATAGTGACGCACTGCGTCACGCTTCAGCTCCAGATAGATTCCGCTCTGATCGTGGGAATCCGGCGCGCCGATTCTTCCATCGGGAAGCTTGGTGATTTCCCGCGGGAGCAGATGCACAAGCGGACGCGCTCTTGTGTACATGCTCTCACTGAGTCTCCTGTAAACGCCGTTGTGCAGACCCGTGGGATAACGATCGAGAGTGTCCTCATAGAGCGCGCCATGTTCGATCTTAAAGATCTCAATACACTGCTCTCCAGTGCACTCTCCGGCGAAGCGACCGAACACCAGGTACTCAGTGCTCAGTTCTGAACCCTGCTGGTGCCCCAGCTCGCACGACGGGAGAGGAATGAGCAACAGGAGCACAAACTGACTGCACTTCATGATACTCATCCTGAACATACCGATGGGTTAAACCTCGTGGGAAACTGAAACGAGCGAACCCAACCCGCCTCCTGTGCACGCGCGTCACAAACTGCCAGAATACACGCAACAAACAGTATACTTCGGGTGGATGACATGCTGCTGGCGTTCTCTCAATAGATCGTAAACACGGTTCCGTTTCGCCTCACCTTCACTCCCGCAAGCTCGCCCAAGGCTGCGATAGCTTCTTCTGCGCTTCGTGCATTTAAGATACCCGTAACACGGCTGCCAGATGTTTTTCGATCCAAACCTGCAACCGTCACGTTGAATCGGAGTTCAATTTCGCGGCAGGCCTCCTTCCGCTGAGGACACCAACTTCAAGCACCTCTGCACGCGTGCGGACGTTGAAGGCTGTCCCCACCACTTCAACATCGGCATACTCTGTCGAGACGATGAATGCATCATCACTCGTGTGCACGGAAAAATACGCTTCTCCTTTGAGCGAGACCCGTCGGGGTTTTCCTGCCAGCATCTTCGGCACCACCAGTTCCGACGCCGCGCTCAGCAGCACCTTTGAACCATCGTGCAGAACGATCTCCTGTTATTCCCCTCGGCTTGTCGTACACGTGTCGGGGAAATCGAAGATGCTGTAGAGAGAGACACCAATGAGCACTACCACCAGAAGAGCAGCGGCGAATGCCCATCGGGGCCCGGCCAACCACGCCGTGCGTTTGGCGGCAGACTCGTGCCCCGAAAGTACCCGCAGCAGACGGATCCATTGCTGATGCGTTTCCGGATGAACGTTGCAAATACGCCGGAAATCCCTTTCGAGATACTCATCCATCGTCGCGCTCTCAAGGAATATTCATTGGTGGATAGCTGAGTCTAAACCCTAATGTTTCGGCTTGCTTCAGGTCTTTTTCCGGAATCAGTGCGTAGTGGATTGCCGCGTAGGACGGGCATATCCAGCAAGCGCGGCACCTTGCCATTGGCACGATAGCAGTTTCCATCACTGTGATCCGATGTTCTTCGAGTAATTTCCGTGTGTCGGGTGGGGTGTAGGTATCATCCGGATCACACTGCTTCCCCCCAACAAACGTCCGACTTACCCATACAGGTGTCTCTGAGCCGGCAAAAAGCTCTTCAGCGCCGGAGGGAAGCCCTGATTCGCCACATCCAGCAAGAAGCAGTATCAGGAAGATGGATGTTGTTGTTCTCATTGGCCACAGGGGTTGCTTGCATAGGAATTAACGATTTACTCCTTCTTTTCCCCCAATCGCATGAGATTTTTTAGGCCAGAAATTGCGCCTCCACGACTTTGTTTCTATTTTCCAGAAGGGATGACACGCCAGGACAAATGGAACGAACATGAGCTCATCGGGCGCCTGCGGAGTTCCGACCGGAAAGCGTTTCACCTCTTGTTCGAAGAGTACCAGCCCACACTGTTCCGGTTTATCCTGTATCATGCACGCGACAGAGAACTCAGTCACGACATCGTTCAAGAAACATTCCTGCGCGTGTGGGACACCCGAGCATCTCTCAGGCCTGAGCTTTCGTTTCTGGCGTATCTGTTTCGCATCAGCAGGAATCTTTTTCGAGATCGGTTAAGAAAACTTGCGGCGAAGAAGCGCTTCGAAGAAGAAATTGCGCCCGCGATGCTGATAACGGCCGATGATCCGAACGATCTGCTCCATCCACACTTCAGGAGGAACAACTCTCTGACATCATCCGACAGAGACTGTCGCCCAAATGTCGCACCATTTTCTTACTCAGCCGCATGGAGCTGCTCTCCAACAACGAAATCGCGGAGCGTCTGCATATCAGCCCGAAAACGGTTGAAAACCAGATCACGCGCGCTCTAAAGATTCTCCGCAGGCATCTACCGAAGTGAACAGGGAGGGGTCCGGACGGAGGTCATCGTGTGCACTTGCTCTGAACAGCAATCACCACGGATTGCCCGGTTCCAGTAATTTGGGGGAGGTGTTTGTTGCTTGTGAGCGTATCGTTTGCGCACGCTTATCCGTCTTCTGAGGAAATACACAAGAAGAGGGAGTTTCGAATGGAACAGAATCAGAATATCGAGCAACTGGAGAAATCATTGCGAGACCTCCGCAACCAGTTCGTGGCGATGACCTCACCGTATCGCCCTGCGCTCTGGAGCTACTGTCTGAAACTCACCGGCTCGCCCTGGGATGCCGAAGACCTTGTGCAGGAGACGATGCTGAAAGCCTTCTCGCGTATGGCGCTGTTAGGGCAGGCTGTAAATATCAAGGCATACCTGTTCCGCATCGCATCAAATAGCTGGATTGATACAGTGCGCCGCCGGCGGGCTACGGCAGATGAATCGGAGCAAATTGAGACGGGTGACGAACAACTCGATTCGTTGGAAACGCGGGAGGCTTTGGAAGTTCTCGTCGAAACGCTGCCGCCGCGTCAACGTAGTATTGTGTTGCTTGTCGATATGTTTGATTTTAAACCGGGCGAGGTGGCATCCATGATAGATTCAACAGAAGGAGCGGTAAAAGCCGCGCTCCATCGGGCAAGAACGACATTACGCAGTCAAGCCAGTATTGAACAAACGGACATAAAGCGCGTCCGCACTGGCGTCAAACCGCCGCTTCCGGTGATCGAGCGATATATTGAAGCGTTCAACAAGCGGGATGCCGATGCTCTCGTCCAGTTGATGAAGGAAGAAGCGGTGAATGAAATTGTCGGAGACTGGGAGGAGCATGGCGTGGACGCGATGAAGCAATCGTCGCTGTACTACTGGAGGCAAGAAAAAGAGAAAACGTGGGTTGAGTACGGAACACTCTT
>DATMBF010000007.1:0-88787 GCA_035559595.1 Bacteroidota bacterium
GCCGGGAAGATTACCTATTTCTTCGATGTGAAGGAGGCCAAGAACAGCTCGAAGTACTTGACCATCACCCTCAGCCAGCCGTCGAAGGAGAATCCGTCCAAGTTCAGCAAGCGGAGTATTAACGTGTTTTCGACTGCGGCACAGGATTTCAGCAAAGCGCTTGAAGAAGCTATCGGGCAGCTGAAGTAATTCGAGAACTTCGGTCACGGGATGTCCCTTGGGATTACGATCTCAAGGGACTTTTTCTTTCCATCGGATTGCTTGTCCACAGTTATTTCTGTAGATTTGCCTTCAATGCGTATCCCACCCGAAACAATCGACCAGATCCGTGATGCTAACGATATTGTAGAAATCATTGGGGGATTCGTCCGCCTCCGGAAGCGCGGCAAGAACTACATCGGTCTCTGTCCCTTCCATCAGGAAAAGACGCCTTCGTTTACCGTGAGTCAGGAAAAACAGATGTATCATTGCTTTGGCTGCGGGAAGGGGGGCAACGTGTTCACATTCGTGATGGAGACGGAAAAAGTCTCGTTTGTGGAGGCGGTTCGATCACTTGCCGAAAGGGTTGGGATTGCGCTTCCGAGCGAGTCGGGCGATGCTCGCTCGAGCGAAATCGAGAATCTCTACAATGTGTGCAGAGCCGCAGGGTTGTTCTTTCACAGAAATCTCGAGACCTCTGAAGGGACAACCGCCCTCGAGTACTTCCGGGGTCGAGGTTTTTCGGAAGAGACCATCAAGACGTTTGGTCTTGGCTATGCGCTCAATTCCTGGGATGGGCTGATCAATCATGCCAAGCGTGAGGGACTGAATCCCGAGTATCTCCTCAAGGCCGGCCTCGTGCGGACGAGGGATGATGGCTCGATGTACGACTACTTTCGGGGTCGGGCAATGTTTCCGATCCTTTCGACGAGTGGGCGGGTTCTTGGATTTGGAGCGAGGAAGATCCGCAGCGACGATCCGATCGAAGGAAAGTACATCAACTCCCCGGAAACTCCGATCTACAACAAAAGTAGAATCCTCTTCGGCCTGTTCCATACCAAAGAGTCCATCCGTAGCGAGGAGAGGGCACTTCTGGTTGAAGGCTATGCCGATCTCATCTCTCTATTCCAGGCTGGAGTCCAGAACGTGGTAGCCTCAAGCGGAACGGCGTTAACTTCAGAGCAGCTCCAGCTTCTTGGTCGGTACAGCAAAAAGCTCGTCCTTGTTTACGACGCTGATTCCGCCGGCTCTTCGGCTGCCGTGCGGGGAATTGACTTAGCGCTCGGGCAGGATTTTGATGTGCAGGTTGCGGAGTTGCCGGAAGGGGAAGATCCGGACACGTTTGTGCGAAAGCATGGAGCGGCGGAATTCCGGGCTCTCGTGGCTCGGTCAGTTTCGCTCATCGATTTCAAGATGGGACGATTCCGGGCAGCTGGACATCTTACGACTCCCGAGGGGCAAGCGCAGGCTGTTCGCTCTGTCGTTCAATCCATTGCCAAAATGAAAGATGAACTCAAGCGCAGTTTCTACGTTAAAGAAGTTGCCCAGAAGTACGAGCTTTATGAATCCGTTCTTCATCGGGAGCTTGAGCGGTGGATTGAGCGTGACAAATCCGTGGGCACGAGGGTGCAGGTTAGCACAAGATTGAGCCCACCTGAGCCTGTGGAGCCCCAGGCCCTCACTGATCCACCGGCGGCAGAACGCGACGTCGTGAAAATTGCACTTGAGGGAGAGTGGGAAATCCTTGGTTATGTGATGGGAGAAGTCGCTCTTACCGATTTTACCGATCCGCGCGTGCGCAGTATCCTCGAGAAGATTCTGGAGTATGTTGAGGGGGGGAGGGATGTTCTGGCGACGTCGTTTATCGATAATCTCAATGATCCAGAGTTGAAACGACTCGTCAGTGATGTTACGATGAGTCGGTACGAGATAAGCAAAGCGTGGGAGGAGATGGAGGTGGAGATCGATGAGCCCGATCCCTGGACAATCGCCCGGGCAGCTGTGGCGCGAATCAAGCGGGGAAAGATCCAGCGTGAAATCGAGGAGAATCAGAAGAGACTTCGCGAGGCTGTTCAACAGGGAATTGATTCAATGCCTTATGTCGCCAGGCATCAGGAGCTGTTAGGTCGGCTCAAGGAGATTGACCAGTTGCTCTCCAATCCACCCCAGCCGACGGTACAGGGATAGCCACGGGCCAATTCTCGTCCGAGGTTGGATTTCTCCAAGGAGGATTCTTTTGCGGCGAACGACACCATTAATGATTCATATTGTTCCGGGGAAGTGTGACTTCTGCGGTTGCTGCGTGGGGGTCTGCCCCGAAGATGCCATCGAGTTGATGGAGGCGAAGATTTCCATCATCGATGAGCGATGCACAAACTGCCGGAAGTGCGTTTGGGCCTGTCCCTGGGAGGTCATCGAGTTCCATCGAGAAGGGATTGATCACCTGCCAAAGGATGTTCCAGTTCCAATCCCTTGATTTCGCATGAGTTATTCTACACTGAAAGATTCGTATGATGTTATTGTTGTCGGTGCTGGTCCGGCCGGCTCCACAGCAGCGCGATATGCCGCTGCCGGTGGTGCCAGCGTCCTGATGCTTGAGAAGGATCGGGATGTCGGTTACCCCGTCCGGTGCGGTGAGGCAGTAAGTCATGAAGGAGTGATTCAGTTCATCGAACCCGACCCAAAGTGGATCGGTTCGACGGTGACCAAGTTCCGCCTCGTTGCACCCAATGGAAAAGAGGTCATCCCCCGTCTCGATGGAATCGGTTACGTGCTCGAACGTCGGATCTTCGATTATGAGCTGGCGAAGGTCGCTGCCAAAGAAGGAGCTGAGGTTGTCACAAAGGCGTATGTCTACGATCTGCTGAGATCGAATGGCGACATTCGGGGAGTGAAGGTCATGATCAAGGACGAGAAGATTGAGATTGGAGCCAAAGTCGTTATTGGTGCCGATGGTGTTGAGAGCAGGGTGGGGAAATGGGCGGGGATTGACACAACGTGTCATATCCGCGACATGGAAAGCTGTGCACAGATGACCATTGCGGGAATCGATGTCGAAGAAGATGTCCTCGATTTCTACTTTGGGGATGACGTCGCACCCGGGGGATATCTTTGGATCTTTCCTAAAGGGCGGAACACAGCGAACGTGGGGCTCGGGGTCAGTGTGGAGGAGGCCAAGAAGAAATCTGCCATCCGCTATCTTCAGGAGTTCATGGAGAAGCGTTTCCCCAACGCAGCCGTTCTGACGCACATCGCCGGCGGCGTTCCCTGTGCCAAAACGTGCGATAAGATCGTGAAGAAGAATGTCATGTTGGTCGGCGATGCGGCACATCAAGTCAATCCGGTATCGGGTGGCGGCATCATCAGCGGAATGATCGGAGGAATGATTGCAGGTCAGGTGGCTGCCGAAGCCGTCCGTATGAAGGACAATCGGCATCTTGCGGAATACGAGAAACGCTGGCACAAACGGCTCGGCTGGCGACACGAGGTGTTTTATCGAATCAAAGAGTCGATTTCCGAATTTTCCGACGAGACCCTCAACAAGATTGCCGAAAGCGCGCTCAAGCTCCCCGAGCAAAAGCGAACACTCGGCGGGATTTTCCGCACAGCCCTCTGGAATCAACCGTCACTCCTCTTTGACGTAGCAAAAGTGTTTGTTTCTTAGGACTGCACCGTCCGATTCCAAATCGACTGACCTCGATCCCGAGGAGAACAGAACTTTACGCGCATTATCCCCATTATTCCAACAATTCCATCATTCCACCCAACCCTCATTCCTGCCTTGACTTTCCGGCATCTTTTCCGTACCATTTCAGGCATTTTTTGCAAAAACTGAGTAGTTTTTATCAAAAAGAAAGGGTTTTTGGCAGTTTTTATGGCAACTACGGCTGATTTTCGAGTTGGGATGGTTATCAAGTTCAACGGGGAGCTTCATCGGATCGAGGAGTATATCCACAGAACGCCCGGCAACCTGCGGGCGTTTGTCCAAGCCAAGCTCCGGAATCTCAAGACTGGTCGCGTTACCGAGAACAGATTCCGGTCGGGCGAGGAGGTGGAGGAGGTCCGCCTTGAGCAAAAGGAATTCCAATACCTCTATCATGATGGTGCGAGCTATCAGTTCATGGACAAGGAGACCTACGAGCAGATTCCGGTGGACGAGAAGGTGCTTGGCGAGGGGGCGAAGTTCCTGAAGGAAGGGGAGACTGTTCAGCTCATGATGGTAGGTTCCCAAATTGTTGGGGCTGAGCTGCCGTTTAACGTGGAGCTACGCGTGGTCGAAACCGTGCCTGGCGTTCGTGGAGATACCGCGACTGGCGCAACCAAGCCGGCGAGGGTGGAAACGGGAGCGACGGTTCAGGTTCCGCTCTTTATTAATGAGGGTGATCTCATCCGTGTGGACACAAGGACGGGCGAATACCTGGAGCGGAGCAAGAACTGAGCGAAGTGTTCTGCACAAGACTAAGGAGTCTTCATGGAACTTTCCTACATTAAGAAGATCATTAAACTGGTGGAGAACAGTGACATTGATGAGGTTGAGATAGAGGAGGAAGGAAAGAAGATTCGCGTTGCAAAAAGTCGGAACTCTTTGCCGGCGAATTATCAGATTCCGATGATACCACCGCCGATGCATCTTCCTCTGTCTTCGCCTGCACCCTCAGCTCCAGCAACTGCGGGTGGGCCCGCTCCTGGAGAACCCAAGCCTTCTACTGAAAAGAAGTACCACGAGATTCGATCCCCCATTGTCGGCACATTCTACCGCGCTCCTGCTCCCGATGCAGAACCCTATGTTGAGGTCGGTCAGCGGATTTCCAAAGGGACAGTCCTCTGCATCGTTGAGGCCATGAAGCTGATGAATGAGATCGAATCGGATGTGGATGGAACTCTTGTGAAAATTCTCGTCGAGAATGGGAAGCCGGTAGAATACAATCAGACGCTCTTCCTCATTGATCCATCATAATCCTCAACTTCTTGAGTTGATACTCCTGTGCCGAAGAGTATCAAGCATCAAACCGTTCAGAAAGAAAACGTCGAAGTGTTTCGAAAAGTCCTGATAGCGAATCGGGGTGAGATTGCTCTCCGTGTGATTCGCGCCTGCCGTGAGTTGGGAATCAAGACAGTCGCAGTTTATTCCGAGGCGGATCGATATTCTTTGCATGTGAAATTTGCCGACGAGGCGGTTTGCATCGGTCCGCCGCCAAGCAAAGAGAGCTACCTGAACATTCCGCGACTTATCGCAGCAGCAGAGGTCACAGGCGCCGATGCGATTCATCCCGGCTACGGGTTTCTCGCTGAGAACGCGGGGTTCGCGGAAATCTGTGCGGCGTCGGGATTAACATTCATCGGCCCCAAGCCTGATGCCATTACGGCAATGGGAGACAAGGCCCTGGCTAAAGATACCATGAGGAAGGCCGGGGTTCCTGTTGTTCCGGGCAGTGATGGCGTAATCACGGAGGTCAAAGATGCCAAGCGGGTCGCAAGTGATATCGGCTTTCCGGTTATCATCAAAGCGACTGCGGGTGGTGGGGGACGTGGGATGCGGATTGTTCGGGAGGCTGCTGAATTGGAGAACGCCTTTCGTACGGCGAGTCATGAGGCAGAGACGGCATTTGGAAATCCCTCCGTCTACATCGAAAAATACCTCGAAGAGCCAAGGCACGTGGAGATTCAGGTGATGGGCGATCGGTACGGAACGGTAGTGCATTTCGGCGAGCGTGACTGCTCGATTCAAAGGAGGCATCAGAAGCTCGTCGAGGAGTCTCCGTCCCCGGCCCTCACGGCAGAGATACGTGACGCCATGGGAAATGCCGCGGTGAAAGGGGCGAAGAGTGTTGGGTACACTGGTGCTGGGACAGTAGAGTTCTTGCTCGACAAGAATAAGAACTTCTATTTCATGGAAATGAATACGCGCATTCAGGTCGAGCATCCGGTCACGGAGGAGGTCTACGGCATCGATCTGGTGAAGATGCAGATTGAGGTTGCTCAGGGGAAGCGGATCAAGAGGGGGGTGCTGAAACCCCAGTGGCATGCCATTGAGTGTCGCATTAATGCTGAGGATCCCGCGCACAATTTCCGCCCTTCACCGGGCAGGGTGAATACGTTCCATTTTCCTGGCGGATTTGGCGTGCGAGTCGATACCCACGCTTACGATGGATACGAGATTCCTCCCTACTATGACTCGCTTGTGGCGAAGCTGATTGTCAAAAGTCGCACACGCGAGGAAGCTGTCGAGAAAATGTACTATGCGTTGGATGAATTTGTGATTGAAGGGATCAAAACAACAATTCCCTTTCATCAGAAACTGATGCGGGATGAGCGATTTCGTAGCGGCAAGTTCGACACAAAATTCTTGGAGAGCTTCAACTTTGCTGATTGAGATGGGAAGTTAGGATTGTCTAAGCTGTTTTTTCAGAAAGGCCATGGCAAATGAATTTTCCGGCAAACCTCAAATACACAAAAGATCATGAATGGATTCGGATTGACGGCGGCTTTGGCTGGATCGGAATTACCGATTATGCACAAAGTGAGTTAGGGGATATCGTCTTTGTTGAGTTGCCTGCGGTGGGAGCCAAACTTGAACAAGGGAAGACCTTCGGCACCATCGAGGCCGTCAAGGCGGTTTCGGATCTCTACGCTCCGATGAGTGGAGAGGTGGTTGAGATCAACAAAGAAGTGCAGGATAGTCCCGAGGTCGTCAACAAGGAGCCGTATGAACGTGGTTGGATGATCAAGGTGAAGATTGCCAACAGTGCAGAGCTTTCGAGTCTCCTCGATGCAGACAGCTACAAGAAGCTCATTGGAAAGTAGCGCCGATCTCGTCGGAGCGCGGTTTCCGGCCTGGTGTTCATCTCCTCGTTTTCCTTCACGATAGTTCAACACTGTGACCAGACCAATGTTTCCTTACGAAGAAAATTTTCAATCACGTCATCTTGGAGTCGGTGAAGCCGATCTCCAAAAGATGTTGAACACCATCGGAGTTTCTTCCCTCGATGAACTGATCGACCAAACGATTCCGCAGCGCATCAGGTTGCGCAAACCTTTGGAGATTCCCGAGGGCGTAGGGGAATTCCGATTCCTTCGAGACCTTCAATCCGTTGCTGCGCGAAACAAAGTCTTCAAGTCGTACATCGGTCTTGGCTACTACGATACGATTACGCCGTCCGTGATTCTTCGCAACGTCTTTCAGAATCCCGGCTGGTATACGCAATACACCCCGTATCAGGCAGAAATTGCCCAGGGACGACTCGAGGCCCTCCTGAATTTCCAGACGATGGTTATAGACTTGACGAAGCTCGATGTGGCGAATGCTTCCCTGCTTGACGAAGGCACAGCCGCCGCCGAAGCAATGTCGATGCTCTTTGGCCTTGCTCAAAAGTCCACAAACGGTCAGCCGGCAAACAAGTTCTTCGTTTCTGAGACCTGCTTTCCGCAAACGATTGATATTCTTAAGACTCGAGCTCTGCCGGTTGGCATTGAGCTCGTCTTGGGAAATCACGAGAAGGCAAGATTAGATCGGAGCTTTTTCGGCGCAATTGTGCAATATCCCGCCGAACATGGTGCTGTGTATGATTTCCGCTCATTCATCAACCATACTCACGAGGTCGGCGCAAAGGTTGTCGTCGCGGCCGATCTGCTTAGCCTTGCTCTGCTGACACCGCCGGGTGAGTTCGGGGCCGATGTGGCCGTTGGATCCACGCAACGCTTTGGTGTTCCGCTTGGATACGGTGGTCCGCATGCAGCCTATTTTGCCACGCGAAACGAATTCATCCGCCAGATGCCGGGGAGGATTATCGGCGTCTCCGTCGATGCGCAGAATAACCGCGCCTATCGCATGACGCTTCAGACGAGGGAGCAACATATCCGGCGTGAGAAGGCAACATCGAATATCTGCACCGCTCAAGCCCTTCTGGCAATCATGGCGGGAATGTATGCTGTCTACCACGGTCCACAAGGAATCAAGCGCATTGCAAGTGGCATTCACGCTTCAGCCAAAGCCCTTGCCAACATGCTGAAGGAGCTCGGATACACACAGCTCAACGAAGTCTACTTTGATACACTGAACATTCGGTCACCTGTTCCCACCTCCAAGATTCGTCCCATTGCCGAACGCTCTGGAATCAACTTCCGTTACATCGACGACAAGCACTTTGGAATATCCGTCGATGAGGCAACGCTCCCTCATGACCTTGAAGCCATAGTACGCGTCTGTGCCGAAGCGAGCGGGAAGTCGATGCCCGCCTTTTCTCTAGAGAAGGAGATAAGGATCACCGATGTTGGCTACCCGCCGCCGCACCAAAGAACGAGCGATTATCTCCAACATCCAGTCTTCAATCAGTACCACTCCGAAACGGAGATGATGCGCTATATCAAAATGCTGGAGAACAAAGATCTCTCGTTGACGCATTCGATGATTCCGCTTGGCTCCTGTACGATGAAACTCAATGCGGCTACCGAGCTGTTTCCCGTAAGCTGGAAAGAGTTCGCGAACATCCATCCGTTTGTTCCGCAGGATCAGATTGAAGGGTACCGGCAGGTCTTTAGTGAGTTAGAATCATTTCTTTGTGAGATCACCGGCCTGCATGCTTGTTCGCTTCAACCGAATTCCGGCGCGCAAGGCGAGTTTGCGGGTCTCCTTGTTATCCGAGCCTATCACCAGGATCGAGGCGAGGGGAAGCGCAACGTTGCCCTCATCCCTTCTTCCGCGCATGGAACAAACCCCGCCAGTGCCGTGATGGCTGGCTACAAAGTCGTTGTTGTCAAGTGCGACGACATGGGGAACATCGATGTTGACGATCTTCGGAGAAAAGCAGAGGAGCACAAGAACGATCTTGCTGCCCTCATGGTAACGTATCCATCGACGCATGGAGTATTTGAAGAAGCAATTCAGGATATGTGCGACATTGTACACAAGTACGGCGGTCTGGTGTACATGGACGGAGCGAATCTTAACGCACAGGTTGGGCTGACGAGTCCGGGCGTTATCGGCGCGGATGTTTGCCACATCAATTTACATAAAACGTTCAGCATCCCGCACGGTGGTGGCGGACCCGGTATGGGACCGATCTGCGTTGCGAAGAACCTTGCGCCGTATCTCCCCGGACATCCTCTGGTGAAGACAGGTGGAGAAAAAGCGATCCACGCTGTTTCCGCAGCACCGTGGGGTAGCCCCAGCATCCTTCTGATTTCCTATGCGTACATCAAAATGCTCGGAGGAAAAGGAATTACAGAAGCCACGCGGTATGCAATTTTGAACGCCAATTACTTGAAGGCGCGACTGGAGTCACACTATCCGGTTCTTTATCAGGGAGAGAAAGGAAGAGTGGCACATGAGTTCATTCTTGATCCGCGCGAGCTCAAGGCGACGACCGGTGTAGACGTTGAGGATATCGCAAAGCGCCTTATGGATTATGGATTCCACGCACCGACGGTTTCGTTTCCCGTCCCCGGGACATTAATGATCGAGCCGACGGAGAGTGAATCGAAAGCGGAACTCGATCGATTTGCAGATTCTCTGATTGCGATTCGAAAGGAGATTAAGGAGATCGAAGACGGAAAGTCCTCAAAAGAGGACAATGTGTTGAAGAACGCACCCCACACAGCCCAAGCTGCACTCAGTGAAGCATGGAACCGTCCCTACTCAAGATATAAAGCTGTGTATCCTCTCGGTTTCGTTCGTCAGAACAAGTTCTGGCCGAGTGTCGGACGAATCAATAACTCGTACGGTGACCGAAATATCGTCTGTTCCTGTCCACCGATTGAGGCTTATGTGGAAGAGGAGATCTGATCTCGGCAACCGAGGCGTTCTTCTGAGGATTGCACTGGCGGGATTTCTCCGGTCGGTGCAATGTTTCCTTTGAAGCCCCAGCCCCTATGGGCAGATGTCTGAGAGAACCGTTATTTTATGTTTCTCGGAACTTGCCACACGTGAACCAATCATACTCTGACCGGCGAACTCGTTTTCTTTTCGACCGGCTGGCCACACCGATCCAGATCGTCGATCTCGACGGTCGCCTCCTTGCCGTCAACAAAGCTTTTGAACAATGGGTTGGTATCTCGGCAAAAGATCTGCTCGGAAGACAGGCCTTCCTTGTTATGCGCTCTTTGGATGTGGGAGAGAAGATTGTGCGTTGGGAAGATCTGCGTGACAAAGAGAGTACCGTCGTCAATGGTGAGCTCAAGGCTCATGATGGTTCTCTTATCACCTCTCGTGTCTCTATTTCACCTGTTTATGATGACCGGGGAAGGATCCTCCAGTTTGTTGTGATACATCAAGGCATGCCCGACACGATGGAACTGGTCCGGAGGTTTGAAGAGTCGCAAGAACAGTATCGAAATATTGTGGAAAGTTCGCTCGATGGTATCGTTGTGATTCTCGATGGCCGTCTTGTATTTGCTAATCCGGCGGCAGCACAAATCTTCGAGTACGATTCAGTAGAAGAGATGAATCAGATCGATATTCGTCAGACGGTAGCGCCGGCGAGCAAGCCGTTTGTGTTCAGTGAGGGTGGGTTAACGAGCCTAGGGGAAGATGTCCTGAGGAACTATGAGATGAAAGGGTTGACAAAGCGTGGCCGGGTGATCGATTTGGAAGTGAATGCCCGACTCATCTCGTGGAACGGAAAAACGGCAGTGCAGGCGTCCTTTCGGGACATTACTGAACGAAAAACTCTTGAGAAAGAGCAGGCATTGTGGTTCTGGGAACAAGAGGCATTGAGTGCCATCGACCGGCAGCTTGTCTCCATGGTCGATCTCCAGCAGATGCTCGACGCCATTGCACATCACGCAAAAAGTCTGACGCGGGCGGATTTCGTGGCGGTCTCCATGATTGAATCGTCGGGTCAAAAACTTCGCTGGCGCGCTTCGAAAGGAAATCGAAACACGCTTCCGCCAACGTCATCCGATTTGCAGCAAATCCACTCTGCCATTGCAGAGCGAAAGGAGCCGCTGGTGATCCGGGATCTTCGCAGCAACTATCGGAACGGAAGTCTCCCCGTTCTCGAAGCCGAAGGGGTCGTCTCAACGGCCTGGTTCCCTTTGCTCATCGATGGGCGCGTCCATGGATATCTCATTGTAGCATACCGCCGTGACCATCCTCTGTCGACGAGAGAGCTGAGATTGTTGACTTCGATGTCGGAAAAATCGTCGCTTGCGCTTGCCAATGCCGAACTCTATGAAAGTCTTCGTCTCCGTGAAAAAGAGTTAGAGATTCTTTCGGGAGCACGTGTTGAGGCCCAGGAGGAAGAACGAAAACGGATTGCCCGGGAGATTCACGATGGATTAGGTCAGATGCTGACGGCCATTAAGTTTAACATTGAGATCCTTGAGGACAACAAGAGCCTCCCCGCCGACGATCGCCGCCGAATCGAGGACATGAAGGCGCTCCTCGACAGTGTGATGACCGAGGCGCGGGAGATCTCGTACAACCTCATGCCCAGCGTTCTTGTCGACTTCGGTCTGGCGCCGGCCTTGCAGCTTCTTGCCGAACAGACCTCAAGGCGAAACAAGATCAATGTGCTCTTCCACGCGAGCGGATTAAACGAGCGCTTGAATCCTCAGCTTGAGATCAGTCTTTATCGCATTGCCCAAGAGGCGTTGAATAACATCGTGAAGCATGCTCAGGCAAAAGAGGCAGTCATGCAGATCGTCTGCAGCCCAACCAGCGTTACTCTGACAATTGAAGACGATGGAAAGGGATTCGAGGCGAAGAATGCGATGTTTGCTCCCGATCAAAAGCGGGGGATGGGACTCTCCGGCATGCGCGAACGCGCGCTTTCTTTTAACGGCAAGTTTACTGTTGAATCTTCACCGTCCAAGGGAACAGAGATTATTGTTGAGATTCCTCTGGCTGGTCATAAACAGAAATAACGATGACAAGAGGATCGAGGATTCGAATCGTTATCGCAGATGACCATTCCCTGATCAGAAAAGGATTGATGAATCTTCTCGAGGGAATGAAGGATCTCGTGATTGTTGGAGAGGCGGAGAACGGGGAGGAGGCAATTGAGAAAACACGAGAGCTCAGCCCCGATGTTTTGATCATCGACCTTTCGATGCCGAAGGTTTCAGGGATCGAGGCGACCTCTATTATCACGAAGACTTTTCCGGACACCCGTGTCCTTGTGTTAACAATGCATGAAAATGAAGAGTATATCTATCAGATCGTCAAATCGGGGGCGTCGGGGTATGTTCTGAAGAGTGCAGGCAAAGAGGAGCTTGCCAATGCCATCCGCGCTGTGGCGAAGGGGGAGCGGTTCTTCAGTTCGAGAGTCTCCAGTATTCTTGTAGACGGCTATCTTCGCAGGGCTGAAGTGCGGGAGAGTCAAAGCGCTGCGGGTGGGGATCACATTCCGCTCACCAAACGCGAACGTGAAGTTCTTGCGCTTGTGGCACAAGGTCTTTCTAACCAGCAAATCGCCGATCGATTGTTCATTAGTCCCCGCACTGTAGACACTCACCGCACCAACATCATGCAAAAGCTCGGCATCCACGACATCGCCAACCTCGTTCGCTACGCAATCGACCACAAGATTGGTTAGCACTGTTGATCGGTAGAACAGAACTTGCGCCGCTCCGCCCAAGTCCTGCTCTGCTGGACCGAGGTGGGCCTGCGGGTTGAAGCGATTACAACTTTGCGGAAATCCTCTATGCCCTCGGCCCGCCAGCGTCTCCTGTCCACGGACGCAGAATGGTCCACGTTCAGTGCTGAACAGTGTCGTGCAATTCATCGCCCAAAACGCGGAAGATGGAGTCCGCCTGCTGTCATTCAGGACCACTCCTTGTACACGCCCCTGAGGGAGACTCCGCCTCGAAAAGTTTTTCTCTCGCACATCTCACTTCCTCTCCGTTAAGATTCACGAGCAGCAAGTTCACTTTCCCCTCTTTTTCTGGAATTTCTGACTACGGGATTCACCGTAGGACTTCTACGGGCCAAGCCGTAAGCTGAAAAATACGGTAGTTCTTCGATAGTTTGCCCCTGCATTTCCAACTATTTTAAACGCACGAAATTTCCATCCATTTCATCCACCTCCCGGGAGCAATCATGAAAAAACTCAACATTATGCTGGCCGACGACCATCCCGAATTCAGACGGGTCGTTCGGGAATTCCTCTCACGCCTGCCGAACGTCGGCAATGTTTATGAAGTTTCCGACGGTCATGAGGCTGTGCATGCAAACGAGGTTCTCCATCCGGACATCATTGTGATGGACATTGGCATGCCTGTCATGAATGGCCTCGAGGCAACACGCATCATCAAAGAAAAGCACCCCGAAACACGCGTTGTCATTGCGACAATGCATGATAATCCGATGTACAAACAACATGCAATAGAAGTCAAAGCGGACGGGTTCTTCTTCAAAGCTCAGCTGAAAGAGAACCTTGAAGCAATGCTGGGGAGCCAGCACTCACCTGTGTCTTCGTTGTTCGGTGAGTAGGAAAATCGGTTTCCATTGTGAATTGGAAAGGAGGAATGTTCTATGAACACCGTCAAAGTGTTCCTTGCGGACAATCATGAGTGGTTTCGCCGGTCGCTGGCGGACTATGTTGAATCACAGATCGGATTCAAGGTTGTCGGTGAAACCGGAGATGCAGCTGAAGTCCTACGAAAGGTGGAGGACCTGCAACCGGACCTTGTCTTTCTTGATCTTGATATCCCGGCGTGTGACGGATTCAAGACCACGCGGGCGATCAAGAGTATTTCGCCTCGCACGAAGGTCGTTATTCTTTCACTCTACCCCGAACGGCAGTATCGCGAAGCGGCAAGGCAAAACGATGCCGACGAGTTTATCGATAAGGGTACAATGAAAACGGTACTTTCTTCATTCCTCTCTTCCATTCATTCTGATGAAGAGAGGGTGGCAAGCTGACTGGTGTGACGTGTTGACAAATTCTGCCATAGGACGCCGCAGGAAATAGTGGAGCCACGAAATCACATACCGACTGTATTTTGGCAACGCTTTTGCGCGGTGATTGCTAGAGAACGAACTCACGGTTGGTTCCCAGTGACCGTGTTGCTGGTATTCCTCGTCAATTCTGCGACGTTGCTAGCCCAAACATCGACCTTCAGTGGAACGGGCAACTGGAGCGATCCCGCGCGGTGGAGCGCTGGGGTTCCTACCAGCGCGACTGATGCCAGCATTGCCAATGGAGCGAACTGTACCGTCGATGTTAATGGTGTTGCTGCATCGTTGACCATTGTCGGAGGGAATGCCAATACAACAGTAACCATCAGCGGTACAAACTCCCTCACGATTGGGGGTGCCGTGACAATCAACGCTCCGACGGCAAATAACATTAACAAAACGATTGCAGTAGGTGCGGGAAGCTTGAGTGCCGCCTCGGTGTCTATGGCAACAACAACGGCAAACACGAGGGATTGCATCATCTCCATTTCCACCGGTACAGTTACGATCAGCGGGAACATTACCATGAATGGAATTGCGGCGAGGAACCATATTGATTGGACAGGTACTGGTACCCTCTATGTTGGCGGGAGTATGACAGGAGGCGGACTCACCACCGGCACGGGCGGCACGGTAGTGTATAACGGCAGTGGTGCACAGACTGCGGGCGGAGCCTACACCTACGATTACCTTACGATTAATAGCACGGGAACAGTCACTATTGGCGGCAACACAACTGTTAACAACGATCTGACCATCGTTTCGGGAGAGCTCGTCTTTGGGGCATTTACGACAAGCGTCAGTGGAACTACGAATATTTCGGGTACTCTCAGTATAACTAGTGCAACCGGCACGAAGACATTTGTTGGTCCCGTTATTATCAATTCGGGGGGAGTTTGGAGTAACACCGCGAATGAGGCAGTCACCTTCCAGGGTGGATTGACGCACAATGGGGCGGCGTTTACATCGGGAACAGGAACACAGACCTTCAGCGTAAACAACCAATCTATCGGTGGGTCGAGCCCCCTGACATTTTCGGGTATTCTCTCCATCGTGGGTGCTATCACTGTAACCAATCAGAATTCCCATCCGTCGGGGATCACCGTCGTTGGTAATCTCACTGGTTCGGTCGCGGGGTCGACCTGGTTGCAGAACCCCAACACGGTTTTGAACGTTGGAGGAGCATTACTGGCGACAGGGACTCTTAACGCATCGGCGACAGGCAACACGGTGAATTACACGGGCACAGCCGCCCAGACTGTCAAGGCGCCGGCAACGTCGTATTATGATCTTACCGTCTCTAACACCACGGCGGCTGTTACCGTGGCTTCGAACCTCACCATCGACAACGACCTCACCATCACCGGTTCGGCGGCGACCCTCTCAATTGGAGATAACCTAACAGCGCGAGCCATCACGGTGGGGGGCTCTATCAATGTCGGCGCTGGTGCCACGCTTACGGCTAATGCCGGATCCAATGTCACCCATAGCATCACCCTCGCCGGAAATTTGACAAATGACGGTATCCTGAATTTTGCTCCCGATGCTGATAGTTTCTGCTCAATAGATTTTGCCGGAACGGCAGATCAGACCATAAGCGGCAGCGGCGCATACACGTTCCGCAACATTACCATTTCAAACACGAGCGGAACGGTTTTCGCTAACGCGAGTTTCAGCACTGGTGGTACGTTCACAGTGAATACCAATGCTATCTTTTCCCCCGGAGCAGCGGCAGTTATCAGTGGGGCAGGAACACTCACCGGCGGTGGTACTGTCAAGGTTACACGCACAGCAGCCACGGCCGATTTTCTCAATCAGTACACTATTACCAACAAGACCCTTACCAACCTCATCGTCGATTACGATGCGACAGCAGGGCAAACCGTCAACGCTCTCAACTATTTCACGTTGATCATCAACGGCAATCGGGGTGGGTCCACCGTGACGTTTGAGGCCGGAACAGTCGGTATTTCAAACTCCTTTATCGTCAACGCAACGAGTGTTGTGTATGACATGACGGGGAATACAATCGATTATAACGGCTCGGGTGCGCAAACGATCATTGCGTTCAATTATAACAATCTGACCAGCAGTAGCACCGGCGCGCGCACATTGGCGTCGAGCGGGACAATCGGTGTCGCAGGTGTGTTTACGCCCGGTACCAATAGTTACACGATCACGGGAAGCACGGTGGACTACAACGGCACGGCAGTCCAAGACATTACAGCGTTTACCTACAACAATTTGACGACCTCAAACTCGGGCACAAAGAATCTCAACGTTTCGGTAACCGTGAATAATGTTATGACGGTCAACAGTGGCTCAACGCTTTCCGTTGGCTTAACTGGTAATCTCCAGGTGTTAGGCAACATGAACAACAATGGAGTTGTGAATAACAGCGGTACAATCAATGTCGGAACATAAACGAAAGGAGAAATCATGGCGAGGCACACGATACATCCCCCATAAAAAAGAACTAGACGCTCCCTCACGAGCAGCGGGAGTGCAATTATTTATCATCAAAACATCAAAAAGGAGCCAGTACCATGGAAGCAATACGGAAGTTGAAGAAAGCCAAAAGAAAGACAAAGAACTCATCATTCAATCACTTTCAATCCAAAAGGAGAACTACCATGAAGAGCAAAGGTGTTTTGAAAGGACTGGCGACAGTATGCGCCATGCTTGTCGCTGGCATGGCGGCGATGGGCCAGTCGATCACGAATACCGGTACGTGGAACAATACCGGTACGTTGACGGCGACCAACTTTACCAATTCAGGTGCCGCTGCCACGTTTACAAACGTCGGCGCGGCGTCTTCGCTGCGCATCCGACAGACTCTCACCACCGATGCGTTAGGTGCGCTCCCGGCGAACTTTGACGTAACAGCCGGTGAAGTGCGGTATATGGGTAATGCTGACCAGACGATCAATCATCTGGTGAAGAACAGTACGTACAACAATCTGTCGACCACCGGGGCAGGTGCAAGCACGAAAACACTTGGTGGAAACCTGACTGTGTCGGGAACGCTTACGAGTGATGGTACTGGTGTGATAGTGTCGGCCAGCACATTTACCCTGACACTGACGGGTGCAAGCCCGTTGGCGACAGCAGGTGGTGGGGCATTCACCTTCACTAGTGGGACGGTCAATTACGAGGGTGGTGCTCAGAGTGTCTTTGGGACGACCTACGGGACCCTGGGCATAACTGCAGCCGGTAACAAGACAATGGCCAGCAATGTCACTGTCAACACCGCATTAAACCTGACAGCAGGAAATCTCCAGATCGGTGCTAACACACTGGATATTGCAGGGACCATTTCAACGACATCCGGGACACTTGAAGGTGGTGCATCTTCCTCCATCACCTTCAGTGGGACAGGAAATGCCACACTTCCGAGTGTAACCAACGGCCTTGCCAATCTTACGGTCAATCGCGCCGGTGCAACGGATGTTATTACGCTTGGCGGCGATCTGACGGTATTTACGGCCGTGACACTGACGGATGGTGATCTTTCTGTGGGCAGCACGAGAACATTAACCCTCAACGGCTCTATCTCGGCCACAAGTGGAACTTTGAGTAGCGCAACGGATGGGACGGTTGTGTACAACCTGGGTTCCAATGGGCAGAGTGTGCTGGCGGCGAACTACGGCAACCTTACCTTCAGCGATTTTAACAAGACCCTACCCTCAGGAACGGTGGGTATAGCAGGGACATTTGCGCCTGGCACTGCCACTGGACACACGGTGGCGGGTAACACGATCGAATTTAACGGTGGTGCGCAGACGATCCCGTCGTTCAATGGTGCAACAGGCTATAATAACCTGGCAACGGCAGGTGGTGCAGTGATCAAGACAGTCGGTGGGAACCTTGTGGTCGGTGGAAACTTCACGAACGGAGCCGACGTGACAACCAATGTTGGAACGTTCACGCTATCGATCACAGGAACTCATTCGCAGGGTAACTTGGCAGCAACAATGCAGTTTGGGGGTGCCAACAACGGGTTGCTCTTTACGACGGGTACCGTTGAGTATAATGGCACCAACCAGGATATCGCGGGGCACTCGACCGACAAATACGCTCGCTTGGTTCTTTCGGGGAGTGGAACAAAGACTGTGCTTGCCGGCGCTGCAAACACGGTTCATACAGCGGACAACTTGAATGTGAACAGCGGTGTCACGCTCAATGTCACTTCCGGTGGATTTTTGAATGTTGATCTGAACCTGACAAATGCTGGCACAGTCACGAACGCTGGCACAATCACGGTCGGTAACTAATCTCTAAACCGGCTGTTCGCCGAGAAGCTATTGAAAGGCCAGGATAATGTCGATCAAGCAACCGAGGGCTTCTCAGCTTGCGTTGCATACCGCGCCATCTGAAATAGAGAGCGGGCGGGGAACATGAATTCCGTGGCCGCAGGGAGTTCTTCTCCATCTCCCTGTTGCGAATGATTGAATGGTGAACATTATGATACGACCTTTACATATTTTGGTGCTGCCGGCTTGCTCGGTCGGTCGTACCAGAGAGTGCGTAGAATGGTGAGGGTGATTCTTGTCTTTCTTTCTCGATTCTGGAGAGGGTGGGTTTGCTCCTTCCCGCCACTCTCCAGTTGAGAATGGAGAAGAGTGTTTACCAATGATCTTGAGGAGAAATCTGAAACATTAAGCTCCAAATTCGGAACAACATGGAAATTCTCATCTCAAAATATCTCAACGATTCAGAATTCGAGGTTCGATTTTCGGATTCATTCTCGACTTCGTATGCACAAACTTAGAACTCAAAAGGATGTCGCATGGCGACCTTAAGGAGAAGTCCGGGCTGGACGACACGACAGATCAGAACGATCTTCCTGTTGCTGGGGACGTTCTTCGGTCAGGTCGGTTTTGCACAGAACCTGATCAACTCCGGCAACGTGAACAATACCGGCACGCTCAAGGTCAAGAATCAGGCAACTGGTCTTCCTTCGTCGGTTGATGGGACGGTTGAATACTTCGGTGCCGACCAGAACATCCCGTCGGTTGGTTACAAGAACCTCTTGTTGTCAGGCACGGGCACGAAGAGCGTCTCGGCCAATTTCACCGTGAGCGGAACAATAACCGTTGCTTCGGCGGTGACGTTACGCATGGACCCCGGCGTTCGATTAGACCTTGGTGGAACGCTTACCGAAAACGGTTATCTTTCCGGAATCGTTGCCAGAACCGACACGCTCGCTGGCGCGACAACGTCATCCAATTTTGGAGGGATTGGTGCCTCCATTTCGTGGTCTAGCACAGCGCCCGGCATTACCACGGTAACGCGTACTTCAGGCATTGCAGTCACAGGAAGTGGAAATCAATCGATCCTCCGGTACTATGATATCGCTCCGGCAGTTGGCAATGAGCGGAACTCCTCGTTTACCTTCCGATACAACGACATCGAGTTGAACGGTCGCAACGAAGCATCACTTGAACTCTGGCGTTCGGTCGACGGTGGTGCATCGTGGCGAAGACAGGGTGGAACGGTAGATACCTCTGCCAATTTGTTGATGAAGAGCAACATCGCGCTTTCCGGCAGGTGGTCTGCATCTGATGCCTCCAATCCTTTAGGGCCTTCCTATGTTGAATGGGTCCCGTATCGATTTGTGGCTGCGGCTGGTGACACGCAAACGGCTGAGACCGATTCTCTCCTCAGTCCGTTTGTCATTGTGTTCAATGATGGGTATGGCAACGCCCTCTCGAATCTGACCGTACGCTTTGAAATCGATTCTGTTCCAGCAGGAGCTGCAGGGTATATGCTTTCGGATTCCATTGTCACGACAAACGCAAGTGGTCAGGCAAGTGCGCAGTTGCGACTCGGTAATGTTGCCGGTACATATCGGGTTCGCGTAACATCACCCAGTCTTCCCGACAGCGTGGTGTACTTCCGTGCTCAAGCACGAACCTTCCGCGGCGTAGCGGCAACAGTTGCGCAATACCTTGGCGACGGGCAGCAAGCGCCAATTCTTACGCCGCTACGTGTTCCGCTGAGTGTCATCGTGAGAGATATTTTTGGCGATCCGGTTGTCGGCGCATCGGTCGTGTTCCGTGTGGATAGCCTCCCCGTGGGCGCGATAGGCTGGGCGCTAAGCGATACTATCGATACCACGGATCCTACCGGTGTAGCATCGGTGAACTTTACTCTGGGAACGAAAGTCGGAACATATCGCATCAGAGCATCATCGCCAGCACTGCCGGATAGCATCGCGTACTTCCGTGTTAATGCCTTGGCAGGTGCGGCAGCCTCACTTGTTTATGTGAGCGGATCGGGTCAGCAAGACACGATCAATGCGGCTCTTCCTGGTCCGCTAACGCTGAATGTCTATGACGTTGGATCGAATCCTGTTTCCGGCGTCCAAGTCCAGTTTGCTGTAGCGAGCAAACCGGCCGGAGCTTCCGGCGACTCGATAATCTCGCCGCTTGTTTCGACGGATGGGCTCGGAAGGGCTTCGACAAGTCTCATCTTAGGAAACAAAGTCGGTTCGTACGCTGTCAGGGCTGTCGTGGCGGGTGTTAACGACACGGTTATCTTTGTTGCCAATGCAGTCGCAGGCGCACCGACGGCATTCACACAACTCAGCGGCACGAATCAATCGAAGTCCGTCAACATGTTCCTCGACCAACCGTTCGTTGTGCGCATTACCGACCGTGTGTTGAATCCGGTTGCCGGTGTCCCTGTGCAGTTTGCAATCCTGGATACGCCAGCGACGGCTGTTGGTCATGCCCTCGGTGTGACATCGGCACTCACTGACGCTCTTGGTGAAGCAAGGTCAACGCTGAAGCTCGGCACGAAGGTCGGATTGTATCGCGTCCGTGTCACTTCATCCGCCTTTGCGGGTACGGACCTTATTTTCGTCGCAAACGGTCTACCGACAGCGGCTGCAATGTTGGCGGCAGTCAGAGATGGGACCGTTGGAGTGGGAAGTCGGATTGATACGCTCGTTGTTGCCCTGGTTGATACGTTTGCCAATCCGATCGCCGGAATTCCGGTCCAATTTACTCTCCTTTCCAAACCGCCGGCTGCCGTTGGTGATAGTCTACTCAGAGTCATTGACACTACCGACGCGCAGGGGCGGGCAACAACCTTCCTGCGGCTTGGCAATGTTCCCGGTGTGTATCAAGTGCGGGCAACGGCGTCGGGTCTGGATACAACATTGCGCTCCACCGTTCAGCAGGTGCTTATTGTTGTGGGTGATGCGAACAGCGATGGAGACATGAATATTGCCGATCTCACGATGATCATCGATCATATTCTCGGTCGGAAGACGCTGGTCGGTATCGATTCGATGCGCGCGGATGTGAACGACAATGGCGCAATCAATATCCTCGACGCACAGCTTGTGATTAACAGGCTCCTGACTGATCCGAAGAATCCGTTTGCCATCCGAATCGTGAGCGGGTCTCGAGAATTACCTGAATATCCGCCGTATGCGGGTCCGCCGCCGCAGTTGGTGCGAATTGAACAAACACCGGTTGCACTCGGTGAGTTCGAATTCACGCCGCATGGAGTCCGGTTTAATCTCAATAACACGGCCCCCGTCAAGGGTGTACAAGTCATAGCCAGGCTCAAACGTCCGGATTCGACTCGTGTCTTTAAGCCGGATGTGGTTTTCGAACGCGCAAAGATGATGGAAGTCCCGGTGAATGTTGTCTCCGACACACTCAACATCGTCGCCTACAACTTCCAGAATGTGCCAATAGAGGCAGGCAGCGGCTCGATCTTCCGCCTCCCGATCGCGAATGCGGATACGAGCTCCATCGAGATCATCGATGTACTCGTGAGTGTTGCCGATAATCAGGCTGCGCTGATTCCCTCTGTTCCGAAGACCGTGGCTCCACCAGAAAAATACCCGATCAGCTATCGGTTGCAACAGAACTATCCGAATCCGTTCAACGGTCAGACGGTGATTCTGTTTGAAGTGCCCGACATCGAGGGTCAACTCGCGCGAGTCATGGTGCAGGTATTCAATATTCTTGGTCAGAAAGTGAAGACCCTCGCGCGCGGTGAGCATGAAGCCGGCCGCTACCAGGTAACGTGGGATGGGACGGACGATAATGGAGCAAGGGTTGCTTCGGGGGTGTACTTCTACCGTCTCATTTCGCTCGATGGAAACTTCGTCACCTCGAAGAAGATGATTCTCCTTAAGTAGCGACGCGGATTTAAGTGGATTTTCACAGATGCGCAACGGAGAATAATTGTCGGTGTGGATGGAGTCGACCTGCCATGCTTAATCGAGCGGTGAGTCTGCCGATAAGTCGGCACTAAAAATGAGTCGTAGGTCGGGTAACGAATGAGAGGAAGGCTCCATCTTCCATGCTCTGAGAGATGTACGCCGCGACACTGTTGAGCGATGGACGTGATGCCCATCCATGTTCTTAAACCGGATTTACCGCGGCACTCTTTCATTGCATTTCCGAACTCTTCTCTCTACTTTCTCCAAGCATGCTCATGAGAATTTCCTCATCATTGCCGGCTCGCCTCGATTTCTGAATGACCATCCAATTTCTCGGAGCCACCCGAACTGTCACCGGCTCGATGCACCTCGTGGAAGCAAACGGAAAACGCATCTTGCTCGATTGCGGACTTTTCCAGGGTAAGCGCAAGGAGGCTTACGAGCGCAATAAGACCTTTCTCATGGATCCCGCTTCAATTGACGCTGTTGTTCTCTCCCATGCACACATTGATCATGCAGGCAATCTCCCTAATCTTGTCAAACAAGGCTTTAACGGTCCAATCTACTCTACACATGCTTCCGTCGATTTATGTAAGATTATGCTGTACGACAGTGCGTACATACAGGAGCGAGACTTCGAGTTTCTGAGGAAACGAGGCAAGTCTCCGAACGGAGACGACAGAGCGCTGTATTCAACGGAAGATGTCGACCGAACACTGGAACTGTTTGTTGGAATCAGCTATGGAAGGTCTTCTCCGGTCGTGCCGGGAGTGATCTTGCAGTTTCGGGACGCGGGACATATCCTTGGCTCGGCGGTTGTCCGGCTAGAAACCGAGGAGAAAAGTAAAACATCGTGCGTAGGTTTTACGGGTGACCTGGGACGCGTGAATATGCCGATTCTGCGCGACCCGCAACAGATGGGTGAAGTCGACGTGCTGATCTCCGAAAGCACATACGGTGGCAGAATTCATGAGCCGATTGAAGGAATGGCGGAGAAGCTTGCGGCAGTGATCAAGCGGACAGTGGAACGTGGGGGTAAGATCATCGTTCCGGCTTTCAGCGTCGGTAAGACCCAAGAATTGATCTACTCTCTCTCCAAGCTTGCCGATGCCGGCGAAATTCCAGATGTCCCCGTGTACATTGACAGCCCTCTTGCGGTGAATGCTACCGAGGTCTTCCGAACTCATCCCGAATGTTTCGACCGGGAAACACTCGAGTACCTGCGGAATCATCATGATCCATTCGGATTCAATAGATTACGGTATGTGCGTTCCGTTGATGAATCGAAAGCGCTTAACGATAGGCATGATCCCATGATGATCATTGCCGGCTCGGGTATGTGCGAAGGGGGACGAATTCTCCATCATCTGGCAAATAACGTTGAAGATAGCCGAAACACTGTTTTGGTTATCGGCTTCATGGCGGAGCATACGCTTGGGCGAAGAATCGTTGAACGGCACCCGGAGATCAAGATCTTCGGCGATCTCTATAAGCTCAAGGCAGCGGTAGCAGTTCTGGATTCATTTTCTGCGCACGCCGGTCAGGATGAACTGGTCTCCTACATTGCGGGGGTGCAAAACCGCAGCGATGTGTTTCTTGTGCATGGAGATCTGGATCAGGCCGAAGCCCTTTCTGAGAAGCTGAAGGGTCGCGGCATCCACCGTGTTCATATTCCTGCTCGCGGTGAAAAGAAGGAGTATATATGAGGGTGCTTGTCACCGGCGGGAGCGGGATGGTCGGTCGCTACGTTGTCGATCAACTTCGTGAATCGATGGATGTTGAGGTTCTCGATGTACAGCCGCTTCATCGGAGAGATGTCGTTCTTCATTCGATCGATATGCTGGACTTTTCAAGGATTGTCCCCCTCCTCAAAGGATTCGAAGCTGTTGTGCATCTCGCCGGTATTCCGCATCCCCTGAATGATCCTCCTGAACGAGTCTTTCGCGTGAATACGCTTGGAACATTCAACATGCTCGAGGCGGCAGCACTCAACGGCATCAGAAAGTTTGTCTTTATGTCCAGCGAGTCAACGCTTGGATTTGCTTTCAGCACACGTCGAATGTGGCCTGAGTATGTGCCGATCGATGAGGAGCATCCCTTAAGACCACAGGATCCTTACGGGTTGAGCAAAGTCTGCGGCGAAGAACTGTGCAAGGGGTACACGAGGAGGACAGGGATGGAGACGATTTGTCTCCGCGCGCCGTGGATATGGGTGCCGGAACGAAAGGAGATCGAACTGTATCGCTCACTTGTGACGGAATACGACAAGTGGTACAAGAATCTCTGGGCCTTCATCCATGTGCTGGATGTAGCATCAGCCATTAGGAGCGCGTTGGAACGGAAGATCGACTCACGATTCTCCGCCTACTTCATTGCAGCAAAAGAGCAATGGACTCAAGAAGAGAGTCTTGCCCTCTTGAAGAAATTCTATCCCGAGACGTCAGAGGTGAGGGAAGGATTTTCCGGTCGGCAATCGTTTATTTCCTCTGCGAAAGCAAAAACCGAACTTGGGTTTTCATCAACGCATTCTGTTGGTGATTTCTTCTAACGTATGGCCCAACCTGTCTTGATCGACACGGATAGTGGAGTTGATGATGCGCTGGCGATTATTCTCGCATTGCGTTCGCCGGAGATACGAGTTGAAGCCATTACGACTGTGGCTGGAAACGTCGAGGTCGATAAGTGTACGGCAAACATCAGCTTTCTTCTGGAGTTACTGCAACCCGTTTCACGACCAACACTGGCGCAAGGCGCTTCACGACCCCTTCGACGAAAGCTTTTTACAGCCCCGGAGGTTCATGGAAAGGATGGACTTGGAAATTTCAGGGGGAACCGACAAAGAATAAGGCCACCGCGAATAAGCGCTGTTCGGGCAATCCTTGATGCATGCGACCGCTTTGAGAAGCGGCTCGTTGTTGTTGCCCTCGGGCCGCTGACGAATATCGCCCGTGCCTTTCTCCATCGTCCGTCGTCTCTCCGGAAGGTTGGACGCTTGATCTCGATGGGCGGCGCACTTCGTGTGCCCGGCAATACGGGTCCCGTTGCGGAATTCAATTACTTTGTCGATCCGGAAGCAGCCCGGATTGTTCTACACTCCGGCTTACCCGTGACCATGGTTCCGCTGGATGTCACCGAGCAACTTGTTCTCATGCGAAATGAAGTCGAATACCGTGCTCAGAGGCGGGCAAGCCGGATCGCAAAGGCCATCTTACGATTTACGGATTTCTATATGAAGTATCACAAGAAGACAGAAGGGTTTTATGGTGGCTACATGCACGATCCCCTGGCCATGGCGATAGCTATTGATCCGTCTCTTGTGAGCATGAGAAAGATGCGCATTGATGTAGAGACGCGTGGCGTTTTGACGCGGGGGATGACGGTTGCGATTTCGGAAAAGAATCAGAAACAACATCGTGGCACCGTCAATGTACCGATGAAAGTCGATCGCGAGAGGTTCTTCAAGCTGTTTCATGAGCGTTTGTGGATGTGAATGGAAGCCGGACTTGCCACGCGAACTGGTGCTCTTGTTTTGCTAATGACAAGCGGAATACCATTTCTAAGAAGCCAAGCAGTGCATTCCGATACAAATTCGACGTCAACAATTTCGTTTCAGCGACTCCTCAACACGTTCTCATGGGACGGCCTGATTCGCTATGGAGTGTCCGTATCACAAGTGGAATTGTCAACAACACACAATATACGGTCGCGGCTCATTCGATCGGGTACCGCGTCGACGCAGGATGATTATGTCGGTCAGACAACGGTCAAGGCACCCCTTGCCTCTCAATGGAACGCGTATGGTGTGGTGAACTCGAGCATTCGCCGAGACAACCGAGCCCAGGAACTCGGTCGGTTGACCGACCATCGTGCGATGCTTGGGGCTGAATTTGTCCCGACTCACGGAGTGTCGCTATTCGGACTTGGAGGCTATGGAATTGGCAGCCAACTTGGTCGGGAGGATGAGGGATATGCATATCTCGTTGGCGCACAAGGTGCTGGGGTACCTCTTGAGGCATTCCGGGCTCATTTCCGGACGCAGAGCTCAAGGACATCCCTTGGGGAACGTGCTCCTGCGGCGGACAGTCTCATGATCTCGGTCGATCGCGATTTTGGCTTCGGAAGTCGAAACGTGATTGCTGTCGGCTACACGCGGCAGAAGCGGCAATTCTACACGGTGGCGGATCCGGCAATTCGACAGGAGTATGGAACGCCACACAATGTCCTTGAGCGCAATGCCCGCGAATTGTCGGTGACAGACACCCTGCAGTATACGGTCAATCCTGATGCTCAGCTTCGGTTCACGGCGGCAATGGAGAGCAGAACGATCGAGCGGGGCTTTCGTTACAAGAGTTTCAGGACTCCGAGTGAGCTTTTGTTCGATACCAGAATCGATGAGCTTTATCTTGCGGGCGAAGTTCATCTCATCAATCGATTCACGGAATGGCTGAATACGATGATAGCCGTGCGCTATCAGGAGCGCGAAGAACGGCATGGCATTAGCGTACTTCCGAATGTTCCGCAAACGATCATTGACGCGCAGGAGCGTTCAGCAAAGCGTTTGGCAAATATTGCGAGGAGAACATCAATTGCGGGTCGGCTCTCGTTTGATGGTACAGCGGATCACCGTGCGGCTTTCGTCGGTTCAGCAACGATCCTGCGTTACGATACGCCCGACACGACAAACACCGACGACCGGGACGAGCTTCTCATTGCTGCCGGCATCGAAACCGAACATGTCGTCAATCGTTATTGTACACTGAGCATTGTGCTCGATGCGGCCTTGAATCATCTTGTTTATCTTCACAGATTCCAGAGTGCCAATAATAACTGGCATCGTGTGTTGAGATTCTCGCCGAAAGTAAGCTATCAACCGGCAGAGTCTTTTCGAACGACAAACGCCGCGGAAGTGCTTGCCCAATACACGGTGTACGATTTCGAAGATCGCTCGGCCCAAATCAGGAGCTTCTCGTTTCGACAGGCATCATGGGTGGATTCCACGTTCATCAGGCTGAGTCAGCGCCTGTCGCTCGAGATCAGCGGATCGTTACGACTCTACGAACGGGGAATCCTCCGCTGGCAGGAGTTCAAGGAGCGGCCGCAGCACGCATTTGTCGAGTCATCAGTGTGGCCGAAACTCTTCTTTCGAATGCAGTCCCATGTTTCTTTCTCCGTCGGCTTTCGCTATTTCTCTTTGGAGAGATACCGTTACGATGGGAGAGCAAAGGTATTCGAACAACGGCAAGGAAGCTCCGGACCGACGACTGAGGTCTTGTGGAGCGTTCCGGAGTTCGGTCACATCAGTATCATCGGGTGGAGAGAAACGCAGAGAGGATCAGTGGGGGATCGGTCGTTTTCGAACGTCTCTTTTTCGGCAAACATCCGTATGTAGGAATGACCCGTGAAACGATCCCTTCACAAGAACAATTCTTTTACCCCGCGTACCTTTCAATTGGTGTGCCACAGCGACCCGAAAGAGGTGATGAAGGTTGAAGGGTTTCTGAAGAAGATGAACAAAGTCGTCAAGTTGGATGATGGGACGTTTTACCGGTTGCTTGTTGCCACAACTGAAGCTGTGAACAATGGAATCATTCACGGCAACAAATCGAATGCCGAGAAGCTCGTTACCGTTCTGTGCATAGTCAAACCGCAGATGCTTATCGTGAAAGTGGAGGATGAGGGGAGGGGATTCAATCCAGGAAAAGTGCCCAATCCGCTTGATGAGGAGCATCTGTTGAAAGAGAGTGGTCGGGGGATCTTCCTGATGAAATCGATGATGGACAAGGTCCGTTTCAGGTTCACGAAGCACGGAACGCTCGTCGAGATGTCGATTAATTTGAAACGGTTACAGTAGGACAGCACGCGAGCCTCTCCGCCGACGTCCCGCTCTGTGGGACTCAGACGGTTTGAGGGCTGCAAGCGAATCACAACTTTACGGGAAATCAGCCCCTTCGGCGCGAGAGCTTGTCCTGTCTACGAGGGACAGTCGTGGACACCCGCCTACCGACCTCAGAACGAGTATGAAGCTGTGACCACTGCCCGCCTCCCGATGAGCGACCCACCGAAGATCTGATAGTGCTTTCGATTCAGAAGGTTGGAGACGCTCAAGCTGAAAGAAAGATTAGAAGACACTCGGTACGAGCCGCTACCGTTGATAATGGTGTAGGATTGGATCTGACCCTTGAAGATTCCTGCTGCCCATGGAAAGCTTGGCGTGTATCGGACACTAATTTCTGCGTCATGGCCATCTGGATGAGTATACGTGATCCCGCCACTCATCCGAAAGTCCGGTGCGTTAGGAAGAAGAACATCGTTCAAGTGTTTTTCAAGAACTTCAAAAACGAACTGAGAATAATTATAATGGACATGCCACTCGTTGGAGACATAGTATTGGGCAGCCAACTCGAAACCACCTTCATTGACTTTGCCAGCATTGGCGTATGACCACACCTGACGTGAGAATGGTTCGTTGTCTACCACGATTGGTCCGGGATAAGCTGGATTCACGCCCGGCGCAAGGTCGGTCACGAAATCTTTCAACTGGTTGTAATAGGCGTCAAGGGCGATAAACGCCTTGTTATCAAAGACACCTTTGTACCCGACCTCGTAACCGGTAATCTTTTCTGGCACAAGGGATGGATTGCCCAGATAAATCACGTTGCGCAGGGGGTGCTTGACGTGAAGATAGAGCTCAGAGTAGTTTGGCGACTGAAAAGCTTGATTGAAGGTTACCCGCAGGGTATGGCCAACAAAGGGAGACCATACCAAGGCAGCCTTAGGAGAAAACTGACTTGGATGAAGAGTGGTTCTGTCAAAACGAGCTGCAAGAACTGCTTTCAGGTTTTGATCAAGTCTATACTCCAACTGACCGAACAGGCCACTCATATTGTCATTTCGGGAGAATTGCATGAGAGTCCGCTTTGTGTCAATATTTACTACACGATGAGAAGCTCCAACTACCACAAACAGTTTCTGGTCTAGTGCACTAAAACTATATTGAGCCTCACCATGAGTGATTTGTGCGTCTTGGGTCAAAGCTAGGCCTGTGGCTAATGAATAGTCCGGCTCCGCATTGGTACGAACATTACTCCAGAGCAATACGTTGAAACCGTGCCCCTGGTACCCAAACCGTATCCATGGCCTGTGTGATTTCATCGCTTGCACACGACCGATGCCTGTTACAATAACCTCTCGTTCAGCTTGAGTGAAGCCGCCCTCGATTGTTGTGACGTTGTCGTTTTGGTATTCATAATCAAGTCGCCCGGAAACGTACGATGTCTGAACGGGATCGCGATCGAGATCGCGAACTTCGGAATTCAAACCGGGCGTGAAACCTGAATACTCAAATTGATCGACTGTCAACCCGTTCCGGTTCTTGCTGAACGTCTTTCCACTAATCCTTCCCAAGTTCAGACGATAACTCCATGATCCAATTGTTGCTGCATGTCGAACATCGGCCCGATACATACTTAATTCTCCAACGCCCAAGACAACCCGAGTTCCAGGATTTGCCTTTGGTGGCATGGAACTTATGTTAAGAACGCCGTTGTATGCATTTGCGCCATAGAGTGCGGAGCCAGGCCCACGAACCAACTCAATGCGTCCCAATTCTTCAATCGGTATGGAGAGACCGTTCCATTCTGTTGCACCAAGGAAAGCGGTTCCCAAGTCCCGACCATCAAGCAAGATCAACACACGTCTGTTGAGAGAGCTGTTGAACCCGCGGGTGTTCAGGTTAAAGTCGTAGAGGCCGCTTTGCACCATATCGATCCCCGGCTCTGACTCGAGCAGCTTCGGAAGCTGGCCGTGACTGGCATTGCGTGCAATATCGCGCGCAGAGAGGACGGAAACAGCCGCAGGAGCTTCTGTAATGCGCTCGCGACGAAGTGACACGCCGTAGACCTGAACTTCACCCAACTGTAGAGTGGCGCTCTGTAAGGCAAAATCCCTTGTGAGCGATACTCCCCCCTCAACGGTGATTTCCACCTCCATTGCCTGGTAGCCGACTGAAGAAGCGGTGAGCGTGTATGTACCGGGAGGAATATTCCTCAATGTGTATTGGCCACTTTCGTCGGTAGCTGTCCCGAGAGAAGTTCCCTTCACGACGATATTGACAAACGGAAGAGGATCCTGTGTCTCAGCGTCGGTTACCTTTCCCGAGACGCTGCCGTTGGTTTGACCCATCATGGCGTCGGAAAACAAGACGATCGCAAAAAGCATTGCGATGAGCGTTGGAAAGAAGCGTGCTTTCAAGATGAGAACCTCCTTAAGGTGTCCTTTGCAATAAAACAAACCAACCCCGAAAGAGCTCTCTCGGGGTTGGTTGAAAACGTTCACTTCGGATCTTTGTTTGATCGGAATTAGAAATTCTTGGCAGTCATTTTTCGGAAATTGCCATGCGTTTCGGCGTCTCCATAGAGATGCATTTGAACGGGTCCTATACCTTTAGCCACCCAAAGTTTTGCTGTTGGACCACCGGCAATCGTTGTCGTCCCTAGTGTTACTGTACGCGTGACAACCAAACGAAATGTCTCGTACGCCGTGCTCCCCACCGTAATTGTCTCTTTCCCTTCCCATTTGCCCTTGATGGTCAACACAACCGTCGCTGGGGATCCAGAGACTGTTCCGCTGAATGATTCAGGTCCAAACGAGGTAAACTCGTTGTTGAGCTTTACACGAGGGTCCGCAAGTGTTATCCATCGGAGAGAGTCAGAGCGAATAGTGGTTTGGCCTGATGCTTTGATTTGGAAGGCTCGGTAGAAGTAACCTAAGTTCGTAAAGAAAAGATACTTAGCAGTTGTAGGGTCATAGGAGACGAAAATGGGGGTGAACTTTGATGCTACACCAAAGCGCGGGATTTTCGTGGTGTCCTTCACAAGGAAACCTGAATCCGGTGTGGTCCCGGCAGGAACAAGTGGACCAAAGACTGTCGAGAGTTTGGTCGTCCCAAATAAAGACCATTTCGTATAATATCCTGAGTCCGAGTTGGCGATTTTTGTCTCCGTATCATTTTGAGTAAGGTAGCCGTTATATTCTATTTGACGGCCAGGGACCAGTGGGAAGATATCATCAGGTACTGTGAGATCCTCTGGGGGGTTAGTCGATTTATCTTTACATCCCCCCACACTCAAAGCCATGAAAACCGCAACAGCAAGTGCCGTGGCGAAGCTCAACAGCCATTGCAAAGACTTCATAAAGCCTCCTTTGGGGATAGTGGATTGTTCCGGTTTTATTGTCGCCAGTTTAAGAAAAGGGAATTTCAGAAGCAAGTTCAGACAGGCTGTTCCTCACATCTACCTTAAAAGCCAAGTTTCGCAATATTTGCCTTGACATCCGCGGCGGATTTGTTCAGGGCCTCTTGCTCCTCATTCGTTAATTGAATTTGAATAATCTCCTGCATGCCGTTCTTCCCGAGCTTGATCGGAACGCCGCAGACAACATCCTTCAATCCATATTCTCCCTGCAACCAGGCCGCACACGGCAGAATCCTCTTCTTGTCCTTGACGATTGCCTCTACCATCTGAACTGCGGATGAGGAGGGAGCATAGTAAGCGCTTCCCGTTTTCAAGAAGTTCACGATCTCAATACCGCCATCGCGTGTTCGTTTGACGAGCCGATCGATAGTGGCTTTGTCCATGAGATCGGGCAGTGGGATTCCGGCAACCGTAGAATACCGGGGGAGGGGAACCATGGAGTCGCCGTGTCCGCCGAGAACGAAGGCACTGACGTCTTCGACCGAGACATTCATTTCCATCGCGATGAACGTCCGGAAGCGGGCTGAGTCGAGCACGCCGGCCATCCCGATCACCCGGTGACGCTCGAAGCCGCTCACCTTCATGGCAACGTAGGTCATGACATCGAGCGGGTTGGAAACGACGATGATGATTGCCTGGGGAGACTTCGCCACGGATTGTTCGGTGACGGTTTTGACGATATTGGCGTTGGTTGCCTGCAGATCGTCCCTGCTCATGCCGGGCTTGCGGGCGATTCCTGCGGTGATAACGATGATGTCAGAGTTGCGCGTTTCGTCGTAGGAGTTCGTTCCGATAACCTTCGAATCGAATCCCTCGATGGGGGCAGATTCGTACATGTCGAGTCCTTTTCCCTGAGGCATTCCCTCGATGACATCCACCAAAACGACTTCGTTGGCAAGTTCTTTCTCAGCGATGCGCTGGGCACAGGTGGCGCCAACATTGCCTGCACCGACGACTGTGATCTTCATTATGATCTCCGGATGCGTTGGTAAGGATAACGTGCTGGATGGTATTGGTGTCCGACCCGGTGAGGGAGTTAAAGGGCCGGTTGACCTCTTCTGCAGATGAGAAAACAAAGAAGCCTCCTTGTTGAGGAGGCTTTGATATTCTCTTTAATTAAGCGGCAACGGGATAAACACTCACGCGCTGCTTCGTTTTGCCGAGACGCTCGAATTTCACAACGCCGTCGACCAGAGCGAAGAGCGTGTCATCGCTTCCGATGCCCACGTTGCTGCCCGGATGAATCTTTGTGCCGCGCTGGCGTACGAGAATACTCCCCGCCGTTACACGCTGGCCGCCGAACCGCTTGACGCCAAGTCGCTGAGCATTGCTGTCGCGGCCGTTACGGGAACTTCCACCACCTTTTTTATGAGCCATACTTCGATCCTCTCGTAATTCTTGTCATTGCGAGGTGTTTCTTCCTGAAGCGATCAGGAGATTGCTTTGAGGTTGCACAAACCCCCGCATGGCAGCCGCAGGCTTCAGTCTGCGACACCCCATCTCAAACCGCAATCTGAAGATTGCTACTACCATTGATGATCGACTCCGTTCGCAAAAGAGCTAAGCAACTTTTGTAATCTGAATCTCCGTGTACTGCTGCCGGTGC
This sequence comes from Bacteroidota bacterium, assembly GCA_035559595.1. Lineage (GTDB taxonomy): Bacteria > Bacteroidota > Ignavibacteria > UBA10030 > UBA10030 > DATMBF01. Next base: position 32,919 of record DATMBF010000007.1, read on the forward strand.
CCGCGACGGACCTTGAACCCCTTCCGTCTCTTCTTACGGAAGACCAGCACTTTCTCATCCTTCAGATGCTGGAGCACCTTTGCCTCGACATACTTGCCGGAAACGGTCGGTTTGCCGACCGTGGTCTCTTTTTCGGTGCCTACGAGAAGAACCTTATCAAACTTGACCTTGGCGCCGACCTCGGCCTTTAACTTGGGAACATACAGCTTGGCATCCGGCACTACCTTGAACTGCTGACCTGCGATCTCCACAACTGCGTACATGAAATCCTCTTTTGCTCAGGAATTGATTGAAAAACGGGCTTATAATCTACCGAAAAAAGGGGGGAAAGTCAACGAGAAAATCGGCCGGATGGGCGCCACCTCCTTGGCTTCAAGAGGGTGGTGCCCATCGTCATTGTTCATTGTTAAACCGCGCGGCTTGGCGGCAGAATCACTACTTTGGTCGAACTGCGGAACTAGGTTCTGGTCGGCTGGAATGACGGGCGACAATGCGCCAACCCTGTTCTCCTTTTACCCAAGTATCTGTGAGGACAAATTGTGCACTTCGGTCCTGACCGCGCACAGTGGCTCTCTGAGAAACCAGCAACATAGCAACGGCTGTGTTCCCATAGACATTGACCTTGATGTCGTCGATACTGAATGATTCGGTCACATAGTCTTTCAACCCTGACAGCCATTGCTCTCGTGGAACGATTTGAATTGGTGCCCCCTGAACGCCGATGGCTAAGAAGTACGTATCTGCCTGGAACTTCTTCGTTTGCGCTGTATCCTGACTCTTGATTGCGGCAGCAAACGACTTCTCTAACTCGATAATTTCCTCTCGTGCTGTCAGGGATTGTTGTTGTGAATATCCGACTGTCAGAAATCCAACGAAGAGAATTGCAACCTTAACTATGGAATAGAGGCGCATAAAGTACCTTGTAAATAAGTTGGGAGTGATTGTTATTTGTGGATTCAGTCTCTAGTGTGGCTGTGCACAGCGTGGAGAGTGAGAAATGATTGCTGAGCTTCTCGAATCGACTTAACGTGGCGACCTCACATAACAGCGTCCACAACTCAAGAATAGACCCGAGTATGGTCGAAATAGAACCTGTTTCTGTGAGTTGGAATTTGTAAATCAAGAAGATTACCAGACTCAGTTACCTCCCTCGGAATTTCTTGAGTCGTGAGGATTTGCCACTTGCCATTTCTCTGCACGAAGATGTGCGCAGTCCGGCCTTCCCGAATGTACCGCACGGTGGTTTGGTCTTTCAACCCGCTTCGGTGCGTCACGACGGCGCTTCGTCCAACCACCTTAACCTTGACGTCTGCACGTTGGATTCGTACCGCCGGCTGTTTGCCTTTGTTTCTTAACTGCCACGATAGCTCGGGTGAAAAGGGAGCAGGTTATCGTGATCCGGGCTGGTTTCGAGGATCGTCCTTTGGGTTGACATACGTGATGCCCCACGGGCCGATGCCATGAAGTTGAATCGTGGATTCTTCTTTTGTGAAAGCAAAGTGGCGCGTTCCAATGGCCATGACAGCAAACCCACCGACAGGCAACTTTCTGGCTTTCGCTTCATCAAAGACATCTCCTAGACCCATGTAGAAAGAGCCGGAAAGAACCGTGACGTGTTCGATAGCAGGATGCCAGTGTGCCGGGATGTTGTAGTTCGCCGGTAACTTGAGGCGCATGGTGAATGGACCTGCCTTTGTCGGGTCCCCCTCGGTTATAGCGGACTTCACTCCCTTCGGAAGAGAGGCCGGCCCATCTTTCCAGGTGAGATCGGATGGAACGACCATGATATGGTCGGGTTGAGAATGGTCAGCCATTTTTTCCTGTGCGCTCAATGGCGTAACAGAGATCAATAAGGCTGACACTATGAGAAAGAGCAATGAACGAATCATGACATCCTCCTTTAGTGGTTGTGAATGTTGCGTGAGTTAGGGCAAGAATACCTCTGGAATTGCTATTTCTGTCACGGTAGTGTCATTTCTTACTCGCGGCGAGTTCAACTTCTGAAAGAATCCTTTGTAACTCCGACTTGGGGAGGTATCTGCCGTTCACAACGACGGCAGCAATCGTTCGCGTGTTGCCGATATCTTCAAGAGGGTTGGCGTCAAGAAGAACGAGATCGGCAGCTTTCCCCTCATCGATCGTGCCGTGCATCTTCTGAATTTCAAAGAATTTCGCCGGGTTGAGCGTGGCGGTTTGAAGAGCTTCAAGCGGGTCCAGGCCACCGAGGACAAGTAATTCAAGCTCGTCGTGCAGACTGAATCCCGGGATGGTGTAAAAATTGCCAAAGCCCGTGTCTGTCCCTGCGAGTAGTCGCACCCCGGCTTTTTGCATTGCACCGGCGAGTTGAAGTTCTTTTAAATACACCTTCCTGAAGGCCGCCTCGTTTCTCAGCTCGGGACCTTTTGCCCACCGCTCGCGCACAGAAAGCGGGATGTACTTTAGACGCGGGTCATCTTTGATGAAAGAATCATTGATAAATGCGCGGGCGCGCCTGAGCGCGTAAGTGGGACAGTGCCAAGTCCCGTTCTGCCTGAATTGCTCGAACAGGGCTGCAGCCTTCTTCTCATCGTAAGTCTCAACAGCTGTTACCGACGCGTCGAGGTACGAGAACATGGGTCTGGAGCGAGACTCCATCAACTCGCGTCGAAGCTGCTCCTCCCGGCTCGACAAGCCAAAGCTAACGCCGGAAAGGTGTTCTACACTTTTCTGCCCTTCAGCTGAAATCTCCGCAGGCGTAACAAACACAGGGATATGTCCGACAAAAGGGAGATCGTGCTTTTTCGCCTCATCGGCGATGGCAAAGTATACATCGCGCGGGAGCCAGTTATAGACTTTGATGAAGTCGGCTCCTTGCTCCTTGCGTGAACGAACAAGCAGTCTCGCCTCTTCTACACCGGCAACGTAATCGAACTCAGGCCGCCGATCTCCCGCCTGGCTATGACTCTCGATGATTTTTCCCGTTACGCCCCCAAAACGAGGTCCTAAGATTTTTCCTTTAGCAATTTCCTGTCGGATGCGGTTAATTGTGTCCAGGGGAAGCGTACTGGCTAACTCGCGAACGCCCGTCACACCGTTGGCGATGAGCAAGGGGAAGAAAAATTCCGGCCGCCCCTCGTACATCGAATGTACGTGCATGTCCCACAGTCCGGGGATGAGGAACTTACCCGATGCTTCAACAACCTGTGAGTCGTCCGGTATGCGAACCTTGTCGCCGACAGCTGTGATGCGTCCAGCAGAGATCACAACTGTCTGGTTCGGAAGGATGGCATGCTGAAGATCCGTGGCGGTGACATTAATGATGGACACATTCCTGAATACGAGAGGAGTAAACGACAATGTGTGCGGTTGCTGTGCAAATGTTGGAGGTTGGCAGAGGATAGAGAGAATAATGAACACCGAGCAACGGGTCGTTTTCATATGCCCTAAAGTAAACGGTGTCAACATTGTGACGCGACTGCATGGCTTAGCTACGACACAGTCCAACAGATACCGGTCGTGGCATTGAGGCTGGCCTCCCCGATTGACGTCCAATTTAGCGAGGAGATGGAGGATTGTCAAGGTGAAGATTGAGTATTGTCAGATTGAAGATTGTAAGGTGAATGTTGTAGGTTCGGTGGTTTCGAGTCCCCACCGTGAGTCTCGACCGAACGCTTCAAAGTCCAAGGTTCGGAGTTCAAAGTTGAAAGTTTGGCTTTTGGGGGAGCTGGGGGTTGAGGCGTGGTGGAAAAGAAGGGGGTTATGGTTGCCCTAAAGGTGGAGTTCCCGAATACAATTCTTTGTGTTTCAGCAGTCGAAGACTGTTGAGGATCACGACGAGCGTTGCGCCGTCATCGGCTAAGATGGCAAGCCAGAGACTGGTCATGCCGAAAACACCAAGCATGAGAAACACCGCCTTCGTCAGCAAAGCAACAACGATGTTCTGCTTGATGATTCTTAACGCGCGCTTGCCGAGGGTGATACTATACGGGAGTTTCGAGAGATCGTCGTTCATCAACACAACGTCCGCCGTCTCGAGTGCGGTATCGGAGCCGACGCCGCCCATGGCGATTCCGATGTCGGCAGATGCAAGGGCCGGCGCATCGTTGATCCCGTCGCCAACCATCGCGACGACTCCGTAACGCCGTTGGAGATCGCTGATGACGGCAAGCTTCTGGTCGGGAAGAAGCTCTGCCTTGGTCTCGTGCAGATTCACCTGCTTGGCAAGCGCCTCGGCAGTTCCGCGATTGTCGCCCGTAAGCATCGTAATGTTTTCGACGCCAAGCGCGTGCAGCTCCTGAATGGCCTTCTGACTCTCGCTGCGAAGCGGATCCACAATTCCCATCACTCCCAAGACCTCCGTGTCGCGAGCAAGCGCCACAACTGTCTTTCCCTCCGCTTCGAGCCTGGAAAAGATCGTTTCGAGATCTGGTGAGCAGAGTCCCATTTCTTCGATCAGCTGGTGATTGCCGGCGAGGTAGGAGGCACTTCCGATTATTCCCCGTACGCCGCGTCCCGTCATTGAGGTAAACTGATCGATAGGGATGTCGTCGACGGTGACACCTTCCTCCTGGATTTTTTCCAGAAATGCCCCTGCCAGGTGATGCTCGGATTTCAGCTCGAGGGCCGCTGCAATGCGGAGAAGCTCGCGTGGAGAAAGCGAATTCAAGGGCACGATGTCGGTCACGCGCGGTTTGCCTTGTGTCAGCGTCCCCGTTTTGTCCAGCGCAACCGAGCGCACGCGCGCAAGAAGCTCCAGATATTTGCCTCCTTTGACGAGAATTCCTCTCCGCGCTGCATTTGTTAGCGCACTGACAATGGTCACAGGAGTCGAAATCACGAGGGCACATGGGCAGGCGATGACGAGAAGCACCAGCGCGCGATAGAACCAATCGCCGAACGGCTGCGCATAGAGAAGCGGAGGAGCGAGCGCTATGCCGATAGCCAGGAGAAAGACCGCCGGCGTGTAGTAGCGCGCAAAGGATTCAATGAACGACTGGCTCGGTGCTTTCTTCCGCTGAGCCTCTTCAATGAGATGGACAATTCTCGCCAGCGTCGAGTCCGTCGACCTGTGCGTGGTGACTACCTCAAGAGCACCGCGTTGATTGAATGTTCCGGCAAAGACATGCGAACCGGGCTGCTTGGGAACGGGGATCGATTCGCCGGTAAGAGAGGATTCATCGATGGTTGATGAACCGTGCTGTACCGTGCCATCGAGAGGAATGCGCTCGCCCGGTCGGATGATGACGGTTTCTCCGATCGCAACCTCTTCGACGGAAACTTCTGTCTCCACAGCATTCCGCCGAATGCGTGCGGTCAGCGGCGAGAGCTTCATGAGTGATTGAATGGCGCGTTGACTGCGGTCCACACTCATCGACTCCAAGAGCAGCGAAAGGGCAAACAGAAAAATGACGGCTGCACCTTCAGCATACTCGCCAATGGCAATGGCACCGATGGCAGCGAGGGCCATCAAGAAATTCATGTCCAGCGACCTGTTGCGGACGGCTTTAAGCGCTTTGAGGGCTATATTCCATCCGCCGACAACAATGGAAAGAATGAACGCGCCTGTGCTCAGAATCTCAGGAGACCCAAGCCAGGAAAAGATCCCACCCATGAGGAGCAGCGATCCCGAAGCGACAGTCGAAACGAGGAGCATAGAGACAGGCCGGTGGTGCAAACCGGATGGTTTGTCCGAGGCGACCGGCTCGGCTTTGAACCCGATTTCGTTCAGAGACTGGAGGATGTCGGAGAGCGCCGTCTCATGTTTCACACGGAGTCTACGGTTGATGACATCGAATTCGAGTCCGTGTACCCCTCGTTTCCGTTCGAGCTTCTGGCGGATGAGCTGTTCCTCGGTTGCGCAGCAGAGGTCGCTGAGGTGAAGAGTGGTTTCGGTGATGTTTGATTCCATTTGTTACTCAGCAATATGTCGTGTCGCGACGCGGATAAGGTCTTCGATATGCTCATCGTCCAGCGAATAAAAGACCATCTTGCCGTTTTTCCGGTGCTTAACCAGCCGGAGCGTCTTGAGCATACGAAGCTGGTGCGACACGGCGGATTCAGTGACGCCGAGGAGTTCGGCGATGTCGAACACGCAGAGCTCTTCTTTCGCGAGAGCCATGACAATCTTGAGCCGCGTCGGGTCGCTCAAGACCTTAAAGGTCTCGCTGAGGTCGTCGATGCGATCGAGGTCGGCGATGGCCCTGCCTGCAGACCGGATCGCCTGGCGATGGTTATGGGCGGAAGGCATAATGGAACGATTGAGCAATTGTTCAGTCGTTTAATTTAAAAGAAAAAGGGAAGATGTCAAGTGGATAGGCACCACCTCACGAGCTCTTCCAGAGGGTCGTATCCGTCTTCTCTGTTTATTGGGCTGTCAAGAGCAAAACGCAGAGCCGCCGAAGCAGCAGAGAGACGCAGAGGAAAGGGCTGCTTTTAATGAGGTGCCGCTGCTTCAGCCACCGGAAGATCTGATATGGTCGGAGAAATGACGCGAAGGGAGCACCAAAAGAGGATACCGAAGATCAAATCGAGGAACATTCCAGGAGCGAGGAATTCGATGAGCCCGCGAGGAATGGAAAGAAGGAAGAACCCCCCCATGAAGATACCGACCGTGAGAAGTTTCGACCAGATGAGGATTTTGACGTAGGGGCGAGAGGTGGAGAGATTACGAGCAACGGTAAACTGAATACAGCCAAAGAGGAACATCGTCATGAGGTTGAAATAGATGAAGATGGGATAGAGTGGGGGATCGATCTGAAGCATTGCGGGAAGGATTCCGACGAGGAAGAAGGTCGGAACCGACGCGAGGAAATTCCAGCCGCTCCCCGCGTAGTAGACTGCCCGATAGAACCGTTCTGTATCCAAATGGCCTCCCTGACGATTGTGCAGACTCAATCTCATGATTGGCTGCAGGAGGTGCAAGGTGGCAATCGACAGGCACCCTCAATGATCAGGGGGAGAGTGGTATCCACGTTTAGGTAGGATGGGCTCCACCGAACAAGCTTTCGAAGAGGGTGGTGTCTGTCTCCGAGTTTCTATTTCACCAGACTCAGCTTCTTTGTTTGCACAAAATTCTGTTCTGACCCGTCCACTGCGCGAGCATGGATGCGGTAGAAGTAGACTCCGGAAGAGAGCTGACTTCCGTATTGGTCTTTTGCATGCCAGACGAGATTGTACTTGCCTGGACCTTTTTGCTCCTCCACGATTGTGGCTACCAACTGCCCCAGAACGTTGAAGACCTGGATTGTCACGAAACTGGACCGCGGGATTTCGTAGGCAATCGTTGTGCTGGGATTGAACGGGTTTGGATAGTTCTGGCTCAATGAGAATGAGAGTGGTAAAACGACCTCCTCCGGAATGGCCGTAGGTGTACCGGCGATAAAAGCGGAAGGGAGGAATCCCGTCGACACGGCAGTATTCGGCCCGCTCGAGAATCCGACGAACTGCTGTCCTGCAGAAGTTGCAACAAACGCGTTGCCCCCACTTGGAAACCCGAAACCACTGCTGAAGGTGCTTGTCGTGAGCTTGCTGTTTTGGGCCAGCAATGCGGATAGACTAACAAGGTCAACAAGAAGTGAGATCGAAATAAATACGAGGATTTTCATCATTCCGTCCTTAATACTGGGGTGTTGACGATCTGGGATAACACATGCCAATTCGAGCCGTCAGAAATTATTGTAACCGAATCGCTAACGGAATTGAGGGAGTAGATCGGGTTTCCGTCAATAAGTTGTTCGGGAACTGTGTTGATTTCTACAGAGGCGCCGCTAACGTATTTAAAGAAGTAGATTCTTCCAAGTACCGTGCTGGCATCAGGGAGTGTAATCCTTCCAAGATCGCCTGATATCTCAGTCAAGATAACTGTCTCGTCGCTGACAGTATAGTCCTGTGCAACCTTGACAACTTTGAGACTGAGTGAGCCCCCTACATGCAACGTCGAATTGGGATTTTGCACGCGTATCCCCACCCGATGGTTCTTGGAATCAACGGTGAGTGTACTGTCGTCGAGGGCGATCGATTTACCGATATATTCATTTTCTGTGTTTGTGAGGCTCAAGCTGTTGGAGTAAGTACCGGCAATCTGAGCATCCTGAACGGTGCCCGTCAGTTTTGACGCGCTCATCGAGGCAATCTTCTGATCAGTAACAGCTCCACCAACGATCTTCGCGGTCGTTACGGACGTGTCGGAAAGCTTTACAGACGTGATTGCTCCGTCAGCGACCTTTGCTGTTGTTACAGCGCTTGTTGCGATCAAAGGATTCGGAAATGTGCCGCTCAGGTCACCACCGGCAGCTCCGGTCGGAGAGGAGCTCAGGGCAGTTAATGCCACAGTTGCGGTGTCTGCTTTGGGAGCAACGAAAGTTGCAGTGACATCGTTGCGCGTGATTGTTCCATCACCAATCTTCTCCGAAGTGACAGCACCGGCCGCTATCGTGGGATTTGGGAACGTCCCCGTCAAATCCCCGCCAGCGTTCCCTGTCGGCGAAGAACTTAAAGCTGTTAGGGCGATAGTCGCCGTATCTGCTTTGGGAGCGACAAATGTCGACGCAACATCGGTTCTTGTGATCGTTCCGTCAAGAATCTTCTCCCCACTTACTGAATTGTTAGCAAGCTTGGCTGAGGAAACAGAGCCGTCCGCCAGTTTGGCGGTTGTGATGGCGTCGTTGGCAACCTTTGTCGTCGTTACAGCATTGTCGCTGAGCTCCACTGTCGTAAGTGCAGGAGAGAGAGGGCGTTGGAGCGCAGGTGCGTTCAAGACGAACTTTGCCGTATCTGCGTTGATAGCTCTGATCGCATATCCCACGGCTCCCAAACGAATGCGGGGCGTCAGTTCTTCTGATCCTATCTGGACGCTCAGCCAATACGGTTCTGCAAAGCTCACAGAATCAGGAAAGGAACTCTGGTCCCCCAACATTGTGGAAAAGAGTCCGCGCCGGGTCTCGAGCGTTTTGGTCTCGGCCCAAAGCGGTGATCCACCGCTTAACGTTCTATAGAACCGGAACGTGAAGCTGTAGCTTCCATCCGATTTCGGTGCACCGAGTGTGTCGGTCAGGACTCCCTGATAGGAGATCAAACGCGGTACTTGTGCCTTCGCCGAGCCAGCGACAACGCAAAACACAAGGACATGAAAGAAAAGAGCAGCGAGCCTTCTCATAACCCCTCCTTTTCGAGTTATGTGGAGTTTGGAAGAAAACGAAAACAGCAATTTGGCGAGACTACGAGTGCGTGTTGGATTTACCATTCGAGACCGGGTCTTTGTCTCGAATCACTGTCCGGAGAGTGATTTGGGATCGGCGATCGACGGCTCAAGAACAGATTACGGTTCAGCTGTCAGGAAGCTACAAAGAGGTCCCGAGACTTTCAATAAGGTTCGCCGGCGTGTGATCACTGATACACGTTCACCCTTCAAAAGATGATCCTGAAGGTTGCCCCTTTCCCGAGTTCGCTTTCCGCTTCCAGTCTAGAGCCCATCAATTCGCAAAGCTTCAGATGGTCAATCCCAACCCCAATCCTTCGTATTTTCTGCTAAAGCCGCCGTCAACCTGCTGGAAAGCATCAAGGATGTCCGCAAGCCGTTCCTGCGGAATACCGATACTGGTGTCTGATACCTCGAGTTCAAGAAGGTCAGAACTTTCTCTTTGGAACTGTGAGGGTGAGAAACGATGCTTCAATTATAGAAGAACGCTGAGGAAGAGTCAACCTGGCGAAGGAGAGGAGGTCAAGCCGACTATCTGCCTTTGAACGAAGCCTCCTTTTCCTGTTTCGTGAGAACCTCGTTCATACTGCCGGTTCTATACCCTTGGAGATCGAGGGTGACATAAAGAAATCCAAGATTCTTGAAATGCGTAACTAGCTTTGAGCGGAGCTCGTCATCGAAGATCCGGTGGAAGTCCTGATGACCAAGCTCGATGCGGGCGGTTTTGTCGTCATGATGACGAACGCGGAAGAAGCGGAATCCGTGATCGCGAAGAAATGTTTCGGCGGCATCGATTTTCATAAGATTCTCCTTGGTGATTCCGAATCCGTAGGGAAAGCGGGAAGAGAGACAGGCGAAGGATTGTTTGTCCCACGTCGGGATTCCCAGCTCGCGCGCCAGCTCGCGCACATCCTGTTTCGAGAATCCAGCCTCCAGTAGGGGGGAGCGGACGTTGTTTTCGGATTTGGCTCTCATCCCGGGGCGAAAATCGCCAAGATCATCGGTGATCGTGCCATCGGCAATCCAGGGGATGCCCTCTTGTTGAGCAATGATCTGGAGTTTCCCGAAAAGCTCGGTTTTGCAGAAGTAGCAGCGGTCGGGAGGGTTTTCGCGGAATTTGAGATTGTCTGTCTCTTCGGTATCCACAACACGATATCGAGTACCAAATTGCTCGGCAAGCTGGATTGCCTCTTCGAATTCGCGTGTCGGATACGTCGCCGACCGGCCAATGACAGCGAGTGCTTTCTCCCCCAGCGTGTCGGTTGCGACACGGATCAACAGTGTGCTATCAATGCCTCCTGAGAAGCCAATGACCACAGAGCCCATTTCACGGAGCAACGTTTGGAGATACTGGTGTTTCGAATTTACTGCACGCACCAAAATGTCTCTTCCTTTCGCAGAATCATCCCGCCAGTTCATTTCCCTCTTCCATTATTCCAACATTCCATTCTACTATTCTTTACAGGGCTTCCTCAATCTTCTTCCTCACGACCTCCACAGGCATCGTTTTTCCCGTCCACATTTCAAAGGCTTGTGCCCCCTGCCAGAGAAGCATCTCGAGTCCCCCGACAGCGGTCGCGCCATCATCTTTCGCCCGCCGCAACAATGTAGTTTCTCGTGGTCTGTAAATCAAGTCGAAAACGATCTGGCCCTCGCGAAAACGAACCGTGTCATCAAGTGGCGAGGCATCGGTCTTCGGACTCATTCCAACGGGCGTTGCGTTAATGACAAGGACTGCACTCTCAACGAATCTTTTGATGTTTCCGGTTGTCGCCGTCCTCCTTAACACCGTGTTTCCTGCAATCGGTTTGAACGAGGCGATGAATTTCTCCGCTCGGGGAATATGGCGCGTGACGATCCGAAGCAGGTCCGGATGGGCATGATTCAACAGCCAGACCGCGGCAGCTCGTGCACCTCCGCCCGTGCCAAGAAGGATAACCTCATTCCCAGCAATGCGGTCTTTATACTGCTCCAGAACTTTTCCGAGTCCAAACACATCCGTGTTCGTCCCGATTTTGGCCCCATCCTTTACCGTGATCGTATTGACGGCGCCAACCTGCGCGGCTTCTTTTGTCATCTCGTCCAGAAGCCGAACGACAGTCTCCTTGTGGGGGATCGTAACATTGAGTCCGGAGTAGTGTTCCTCTTCAATCAACTCGCGCAAGCGATAGCGAAGACTCTGCGGGTGAACCTCGATCGCTTCGTAAGTGGCGTCGATTCCCAGGGCACGGAAAGCAGTTTCGTGCATGAGGGGGGAAAGGGTATGGACTATCGGATACCCGATAATGCCGAATCGAAGTGGGGAATCCATGGAGCGGCGAAACTACCGGAGGAGGGTGGAGAACCCTTCGACACCTTTCAGCTCTGGAAAATCGCTCTCGATGTTCGAGCGCAGTTGGGAGTCAAGCTCCACAGCCCGGCGGAGCGACTGAAGGGCGAGTTCTGTGTTGCCCAGACTCACTAGGGCTCTGGCCTTGCTATAGTAGGCGAGGGCAAAATCGGGCGAAGCGCTGATACATTTGTTGAGGGCTTCAAGAGCCTCTGTCGGACGGTTCATCTCGCAGAGAGTGTCTCCATAATCGAACCAGGCCTCGGCGTTGTTCGGATCGAGAGCAAGCACTTTCTTGTAACTCTCGAGACAATCTTCGAATTTTCCCAGATTGTATTCCGCATCTGCTCGGGCATACCAGAGCTCAGGATATTCTTCGTACAAAGCAATTGCTTTCTTGTAATCCGAGAGAGCAAGTTTCGGCTGGTCGAGCGCATCGTAGCAACAGCCCCGTCCGAAATAGGACTCGTAGTGCTCGTTGTCGAATTTCAGCGCGGTGGTGAAGGCGTTGATCGCCTCTTTATATAACCCAAGTTCTTCGTAAGCATTGCCAAGGTTGTGCCACGCCGGAACGTCTTCCGGCTCGTATTTCAATGTCGTCTTATAGCACTCGATCGCTTCATAGAGCTTTCCCATGTTAGCAAAGGCATTACCCTTGTTATACCAGGCAGCGGGAAAATCCTCTTTAATTGCCAGCGCCATGTCATAGCTCTCAAGGGCTCTGGAGTATTGACCCATCCGGTTCAGCACGATCCCTCTATTGTACCATGCATTGTAATTGTAGGGATCCCGATTCAGATGCTCGTCATAGCAGGCTACAGACTCATCAAACCGGTCCAAAAAATCGTTACAGTATCCTAATTCGTACCACGCCTCGACGTTATCGGGGTTCCGCTGGAGGATCGTTTTAAAGATCGAGACTGCATCCTCAAAAAGATCGAGCTTTTCAAGCGTCACACCCTTATGAAAAAGGGCATCTTCGTTGTTGGGATCGAGCTCCAGACCTTTTTCAAATGACTCAAGCGCATCCTGAACACGATTCATGTTGTCCAGAGTAATGCCACGATTGACGAAAATTTCGGAATCAGTAGGATTCAAGCTCAGCGCTTTTTCGTAGCAGACGAGCGCCTCCTCATATTTGAAGAGATTGTTGAGAATCATTCCTTTTCTTTGCCAAGCGTCTGCGTTGAACGGCTCGAACGAGAGAAGCCGATCGACGAAATGTAACGCCTCGTCGAACTGCTCGTGTTCGAAGTAAAACTGAATGATCTCTTCGAGGGCTTCCGTATTGTTGATGTCTTTTTCGCCGTTCTTGAGCTGCTCGCGAAATCGCTTTAAATCATCATCATTTCGGCGGGGAGGGTGGTCTTCATCATCGAAGTCGAAGGGCATGAAGGAATTACCTCCACATTGGTGAGGAAATATCAGCTCTGCCTCGCTGCCAATTAAGCAAAAATCGAAGGTGAAGTCAAGTAATGATTGAGCCGTCGGCTGCAAGTCACAATCTGGCCACACACTCGGCCGGGTTTCTCATTGATTTTGCTCGGAATGTGGAGTATATTTGACGTTCAGTTTTGGAATGATTGCCGAAAACATCGAAAATATTCGAAAAAGGATTCAGCAGACCTGTTTTCGATGTGGACGGAAGCCGGAAGAGATTACGTTAGTGGGGGTGACAAAAACATTTGGAGTGGACAGAATTCAACAGGCTCTGGACGCAGGGCTGAAGGATTTCGGGGAGAATTATGTTCAAGAGCTCAGGGATAAACGCGCGCGCCTTGCCGACGCAGGCATACGGTGGCACTTTATCGGCCATCTCCAACGAAACAAAGTCAAGTACATCATCGACTTCATTCATCTGATCCATTCCGTTGATGATGTGGAGTTAGGGGAAGAGATCAACAAGAGGGCAGAAAAGGCGGGGCGGTCGGTCGATCTTCTTGTTGAAGTCCATACAACTGCGGAAGAATCCAAATACGGGGCGCATCCGGAGAAGGTGGCAGAACTTATCAGAGAGTTACGTCAGTTCAAGAACGTCAGGGTGCAGGGGTTGATGACGATGGGACCGTTCTCGGATAATCCTGAGGATTCCCGCCCGTCATTCCGGTTACTGGCCGATCTTAAACGAAAGGTTGAGGGAGAAGGAATACCGCTGAAGCACCTGTCGATGGGTATGACGAACGATTTCGAGATAGCGATTGAAGAAGGTGCAACGATACTGCGTATCGGAACGGCGATCTTCGGATCGCGGTCAAAGGCTTAGAGCGTCTTTCCACTCCAACGAAGGAGACGGACTATGAAGATCACTCCATTAGAGATCAAGCGCCAGCAATTCAAGAAGACCATGCGGGGGTACGATCCGGTTGAAGTGGATACGTTCCTCGATATGATCTCGAACGAGCTCGAGGACATAATCCGTCGCAATAAGGAACTGAATGATCGAGTGCTTGAGCTGGAGACACAGTTGCGCGACTATAAGAATATGGAGAAGACTCTCCAGCAAACCCTCATGCAAGCGCAGGAGGCCAGCGGGAAGTCGATCGAGAATTCTCGCAAGGAAGCCCAGCTCATTATTCAGGAAGCCGAACTCAAAGCCTCCCAAATCGTCGAGAAAGCTCGTGCAGATTTTGGACGGGTGAAAGAGGAGATCGCCAGTCTGAAAGCCCGCAAGGAAAGTATCCTCAGCCGTCTGAAAGTTCTCCTGAGCTCCGAAATCGAGCTCATCCGCGCTCTCGAAATCGACGATGATTCCGTCAAGCATCAGGACCCATCGCTCGGCACCGGCAAGGATCACCTCGAGATCGAAGAGATCCTGAAGAAACTCTGATCTTCCAATCATCGACCCTTGACCGAACTTCGCAAACAGATCGACGAAGCTGTTGCCTTTATTCGCTCCAAGACAAAGAGCGAGCCGGCCGTCGGAATTATTCTCGGCACCGGCCTCGGCGGATTGGCAAAAGAGATCATTGGAGAAACTTCGATCGACTATTCGGCGATTCCGCATTTTGCAACTTCTACCGTGGAGTCGCATCACGGTAGACTGCTCTTTGGTACCCTCTCGGGCAAAAAGGTCGTGGCCATGCAAGGTCGCTTCCATTATTACGAGGGATATTCAATGAAGCAGATCACTTTCCCCGTTCGCGTGATGAAGTTCCTCGGTGTAAGGAGTCTTCTTATCTCCAACGCGGCCGGAGCTCTCAATCCGCTTTTCAAGAAAGGGGATGTGATGGTGATCTCCGATCACATCAATCTGCTTGGGGATAATCCGCTCATCGGACCGAATGATGATTCGCTCGGCCCTCGCTTTCCGGATATGTCCGAACCATACGCAAAAGAGCTCATTGAGCTTGCCGAGCAATGTGCGCTGGATTTGAAGATTCGGCTCCAAAAGGGAATCTATGTCGCTCTTACCGGTCCAAATCTTGAAACTCGTGCTGAGTATCGTTTCCTTCGAACCATCGGCGCCGATGCGGTGGGGATGTCCACTGTGCCGGAAGTGATTGTCGCTGTGCACATGGGACTCAAGGTGCTGGGGTTCTCGATTCTGACTGACGAGTGCTTTCCGGATGCCCTGAAGCCGGTCACTCTGGAGGAAGTGATTGACGTGGCTAACAAAGCCGAGCCGAAGATGACGGCAGTGATGAAGGAAGTGGTAAAGCGGATGAGTGCATGAACCTCGCTCCTAAAGACATCTTCTCCGATCGCTCCTGCCGCTACCGCCCACGATATCCAAAGGAGCTGTTTGACGTTCTCCTTGCACTTTCCCCAGGCCGCTCATGTGCTTGGGATTGTGGGATGGGCAACGGTCAGGTGGCGAGTGTGTTGGCAGAACATCTGCCCTCCCCGAGCCGTCAGTGCGCAGGCAGGATCGCAATGACACCGAAGGATTTCAGCCATTGCTGAGGAAAGTCCCGCTTCACAAAAGGAGGATTGAAGCGGCGCTGAAACCGAAGCCCCGAAACTGGATCCCCTGCCTCCTTTCAAAACGGGGGAGTATAAGGCGCAGAACAGGTGTGTTGCACGAGTTATTTTTGAAGTAGGCTTGCAATGGTTGGCATTGGAAAATTCCTGGTCATTCTTGGAGCGGTCATCGCGTTCGTCGGACTGGCGTTGATGCTTGCACCGAAGATTCCCTTTCTCGGGAAACTGCCGGGTGATATTCACGTCAAGAAAGACAATTTCGAATTCTATTTTCCCCTTGCAACGAGCATAGTGTTGAGCCTGGTGCTCAGCGGTATTCTGTGGTTGATCTCCTATTTCGGAAAAAAGTGAGGAGTTGCTTGTCGAATCAACATGTTTAAACAGCTTTCAGACAAACTGAATTACTTCGAGCTCGAACAGCGCATTCTCCAATTCTGGGATGAGCAGAAGATCTTTGCGCAGAGTATCTCCAAGCGCGAGGGGAGTCCTCGTTTCACCTTCTATGAAGGCCCACCAACAGCCAACGGTCGTCCGGGCATTCACCACGTCATGTCCCGCACCCTCAAGGACCTGATCTGCCGTTACAAGACCATGCGAGGCTTCCAGGTGTATCGCAAGGCGGGATGGGACACACACGGCCTTCCTGTGGAAATCGAAGTTGAGAAAGAGCTTGGCTTCAAACACAAAGATGAGATTGTGAAGTACGGAGTGGCGGAATTCAACAAGAAGTGCAAAGAGTCGGTCTGGAAGTACAAAAGCGATTGGGAACAAATGACCCGGATAATGGGCTACTGGGTCGATATGGAACATCCCTACATCACGTTCGAGAACAACTACATTGAATCGATCTGGTGGGCTCTCAAGCAGTATTACGACAAGGGGATGATCTACAAGGGCTACAAGATCCAACCATACTGTCCTCGATGCGAAACGCCGCTTTCTTCGCACGAGGTGTCTCTCGGCTATAAAGATGTCAGCGATCCATCGGTGTACGTTAAGATGAAAGTGAAGGGGGAGGAGAACACCTTCTTCCTCGTGTGGACGACGACGCCATGGACGCTCATCTCTAACGTTGCGCTTGCCGTTCACCCTGATGTCGATTATGTGCTGGTTGAGCACAAGAGTGAGAAACTCATTCTTGCGGAAGCAAGACTTGCACTGCTTGGAGACGGGTACCTCCTCCTCAGAACGATGAAAGGTTCCGAACTTGCCGGGAAGGAGTACGAGCGTCTCTTTAGCTATCATCAGGTTAAAGAAAAAGGTTGGTATGTCGTGGGAGCCGATTTTGTCACCACCGAGGACGGAACAGGCATTGTGCACATGGCTCCGGCATATGGAGAGGATGACTACCAGCAGGCCGTGAAGTATGGGCTTCCCACAATCCATCCCGTCAACAAGTCGGGTGAGTTTGGATCAGATGTTCCAGACTTCGCAGGGAAGTTTGTCAAGGAAGCTGATCCCGAAATCATCGCCAATCTGAAGAAGCGCGGACTTCTGTTCAAGAAAGAAAGCTACCTTCACAGCTATCCGCACTGTTGGCGTTGCTCGTCGCCTTTGCTTTACTATGCTCGTGAATCGTGGTACATCCGCACCACTGCATACGCCAAGCAAATGATCGAGTTAAACAAGACGATCAACTGGATACCACCTGAAGTCGGGGAAGGGCGGTTCGGGAACTGGCTCGAGGAGAACAAAGACTGGGCGCTTTCGCGCGATCGCTTCTGGGGAACCCCACTGCCGATCTGGATTTGCGATAAGTGCGGCGATCAGGAGTGTGTCGGGAGTGTTGAGGAATTGCGGGAGAAATGGTCGAGGTCAGGAGTCGGTGGTTCGGGGAAGTCTCAAACCATGAGCCACGAACCGATTCTGGATCTCCACAAACCGTACGTCGATGAAATCGCCTGGAAATGCAGCCGCTGCGGCGGCACGAAACACCGCACGCCCGAGCTGATCGACGTCTGGTTCGACTCCGGCTCGATGCCATTCGCACAATGGCATTATCCGTTCGAGAACAAAGAGGTGTTCGAGAAAGCCTACCCGGCGGATTACATTTCCGAAGGTATCGACCAAACGCGCGGCTGGTTCTACACGCTCCACGCCATTGGGTCATTTCTCTTCGGCAAGCCCGCCTTCAAGAATGTGCTTGTCAACGAGCTGATTCTCGATAAGCAGGGGCAGAAGATGTCGAAGTCCAAGCGGAACACGGTTGATCCGTTTGCCCTCATTGAGAAGTATGGAGCGGATGCTGTTCGCTGGTATCTCGTGTCGAACAGTCCCGTCTGGCGCCCCACACTCTTCGATGAGGAGGGGATTGCCGAAGTCCAGCGCAAATTTTTCAGCACGCTACTCAACACATATGCCTTCTTTGCACTTTACGCGAACATCGATAGGTTCACATATCAGGAGAAGCGCATCCCCGTCTCGGAGCGTCCCGAAATCGACCGATGGATACTCTCGGAGCTGAATTCCCTCATCCGCAATTACGAGCGCTGGATGGATGCGTACGACGTTACGCGAGCGACTCGTGCCGTGAGCGATTTCACCATCGATCAGCTTTCTAACTGGTATGTTCGTCGCAACCGCCGGCGATTCTGGAAGAGTGAAATGGGAAAGGACAAGACGGCGGCCTACCAAACACTCTGGGAGTGCCTTGTCACGATGACAAAGCTCATGGCGCCGTTTGCTCCGTTTCTGGCGGATGAGCTGTTCCGTGTGTTGAACGTTGGCAGTCAAAAAGAGCCGGTCGAATCCGTCCATCTCTCGTTCCTTCCGCCCGTCGAGGAAAGTGCGATTGATCCGACACTTGAACGGAAGATGGAGCGTGCAATCAGGATTGTGGGGCTCGTCCGTGCGATGAGGATGAAATCGAACATTAAGGTCAGGCAACCGCTGCGGAAGATTCTTGTCCCTGTCATGAGTGATCAGGATCGTCGGGAGATCGAGCAGATGAGAGACGTTATTCTTGAAGAGATCAATGTCAAGGTACTCGAGTTTGTCTCGGACGATTCTGGTATTGTTCGTAAGAAAGCCAAGCCGAACTTCAAGACGCTGGGGCCAAAGTTTGGCAAGCAGGTACAGGTGGTTGCCGCAGCGGTGAGGGAGCTCGGTGCTCAACAGATTCAGGCCCTCGAACGGGAAGGAGTATGCAGGATCGCCGTCGATGGGGCAGACATTGAGATTTCCCGTGAGGATGTGGAAATTCTCCATGAGGATATTCAGGGTTGGCTGGTCGAGACAGATGGCGTCATGACCGTTGCGCTCGATACAGAGTTGACGGAAGAACTCATCGATGAAGGTCTCGCGCGTGAGTTTGTGAATCGTGTGCAGAACATGAGGAAGGATGCCGGATTCGAAGTGACCGATCGAATCAAGATCTATCACCGATCGTCGGATCGGCTCATGAAAGCGCTCGCTCGCATGCAAGAGTACGTCAAACAAGAGACACTGGCGATAGAACTCCTCATGCTGAATCAGAAAGAGCATTCTCCGGTCGAGCTTTCGAAGGAAGAGTTGAACGGCGAGCGTGCCGAAATCGGCGTTGAGAGAATTTCTCGGATTTAGCAAAAAGTTTTCATATCTTATGATGTGAGGTTGAAACTAAAGGAAAGGAACCATGGCGAAACGAAAGCCTGCAGTAAAGAAGAAGCGAACAACCGCGCACCCGAAGGGGGCAAAACCTGCAAAGGTCGGAGCTCCGGAAGCCCGGCAGGCGAGTCAGAAGTCGCAACCGGCACGGAAAGGATACAGTAAGACCGACCTGGAGTATTTCAGGAATCTCATTCTCGAGAAGCGCAAAGAGATCCTTGAGGACTTGGAGTCCCTCAAAGCGAGTATGATGGACGTGACGACAGGGGAGTATGTGAGTGAGAACTCGACGTACTCCCTGCACATGGAGCAGGGGACGGACACGATGGAGCGGGAAAAAACCTTCATGTACGCGGCTCGTGAGGGAAAGTTCCTCAACCATCTCGATGATGCCCTGAGACGCATCGAAAAGGGAACATACGGGTTTTGCATCGAGTGCGGAAAGCTCATCGACAAGGAGCGGTTAAAGGCGGTTCCGCACGCACAAATGTGCATCGATTGTAAGCTGAAAAAGGGCAACAAGCAGCAGGTAGGGTAGGAGTACCGTGCGAGTCCTCTATCTCACAGGAATCATCGTTGTTCTGGACCAGGTCACCAAGCTCCTTATCAAGGGCTTTTCGATGCCGTTCCTCAATATTTACCATTCCGGCATGCAGTTGGGGGCCAGCATCCCGATCATGGGGGAATTCTTCCGCCTCACGTTCATTGAGAATCCGGGCATGGCATTTGGCATCGATGTCGGTGGCAAACTCTTTCTCACCCTCTTCTCTCTGGCAGCGAGCATCGGTATCCTGTGGTACGTCTGGAAGGTCAGGGAAGAGTCCCTGGCTATCCGGATCCCTCTTGCCCTCATTCTTGGCGGAGCGATCGGGAATCTCATTGACCGCGTTTTCTACGGTGTCATTTTCGGCGAAGGACCGCTGTTCCACGGAAAGGTGGTCGATTTTTTGGATGTGGACTTCTTCAACATCGATTTCTTCGGTTATCACATCCACCGATGGCCCGTCTTCAATATCGCTGATGCATCGGTGTCTGTCGGTGTCTTCCTTCTTCTCATTTTCCATCGCAAGTTCAAGTCGCTTGAGGAGCAACAGGCTCTTGCCGCCGCAACGCCCGTTGCGGATTCTCAAGGCGTGAACGACGGTCCCGCCATCCGTTCTACCGACCAGCAAAGCTCTCCGTAGTCCTCGAATGCAGAGCGAGGTGAACACCGAAATTCTCCCGGTCTCCACGGAACGGGAAATTCTCTACGTTGTTGTTCCCGCCGGTCAGCGGCGCGAGCGTATCGATCTGTATCTCACCCATCAGATCGAAAATGCCACTCGAAACAAAGTGCAGCGGGCGATCGAAGCCGGCATGGTGTCGGTAAATGGGAAGCCCGTGAAGTCAAGTTATCAGATTTCGCCGGGCGATCGCATCCAAGTAACGTTCCCACGGCCCCCTCGGCCAGATGCCCAGCCGGAGCAGATCCCGCTGAATATCCTTTATGAAGACGAACATCTGATCGTTCTGAACAAGCCGGCCGGAATGGTGACGCACCCCGCTCACGGACATTACACGGGTACTCTCGTCAATGCTCTCCTCTATCACTGTAATCAACTCTCGATGGGGGATACGACGAGACCCGGCATTGTGCATCGTCTCGACAAGGATACGAGCGGACTCATGGTCGTGGCGAAGTCAGATCATGTGCATCATCAGCTCGCGAAACAATTTTCAAAGCGAACGATCGAACGGCAGTACTGGGCCCTTGTCTGGGGGAAGTTGAAAAAACCGAGTGGCATCATCGAAGCGACCATTGGGAGAAGTCGGAAGAACAGAAAGAAGGTTGTTGTGATGGAGGAAGGAAAGCATTCGGTCACGAGATTCGAAGTCCTGAAGGAGTTCGATTTTCTTTCACTCCTTCGACTCAATCTCAAAACCGGTCGCACGCATCAGATTCGCGTCCACATGGCCTACATTGGGCATCCCGTGTTTGGCGATCCAACGTATGGTGGGAGAAATCATTTCTGGGGAGGATTAGAGGGAAAGAAAGCGCAACAGGCGCGTCATCTCCTTTCGTTGATTTCCCGCCAGGCGCTGCATGCGAAGACAATAGGATTCGTTCATCCCGTTACGGGTGAGAACCTCAAGTTCGACTCGGAGCTTCCGAAAGACATGAAAGAAGTGATTGACCGATTGTAACCGGTCCTAACGATCAGAGTCCTTCTATTGCTCTCTCCGTGCGCCCGAGCGTCGTGATCGCTCACCGGCATGCGGTTGTTGGCGCGGAGGAGGAGCTGGTCTGACCGACCTTTCCTCTCGTCTGGATGGAGTGTCAAACGATCGAATCCGACTGCGAGGTTCAGCCTCATTGTGTCTGAGTTCTTCTCTTGGATTCTCCGGCCTGCGACCAAGCCTTCGGAGGATCGAGCGCGGCGCTCTGCGATCTTGCGCTTCGTTATCATCCCTCGAAAACGAACCGCGCTCTCTTCCTCCAATACTCTCTCGCTGCCGATTTCTCTCGTACTCGACTCCATCAGGTTCCCGACGAATTCGCCGTATGTCCAGACTTGTCGGCCGATCTGCACGCCGCGCTTCGAATCGCTCTCGACTGGTCTCCCGCGGTGATCGATCCGGTCTGAACACCTCAATGCGCCCCCGCTCGCCGTCGCGGATCAGTCGCTCACCACGCTCTCGTGACTCCTGGATTTCCATCCGCTCGATACGGACATTCCCGCCTCGCTCGATCAGCGAGCGGTCGACGCCGCGGTTGATGATTCGGTCGCCGTTCACTTCGTATCTGCCGCCTGAGCGTGTGTAGCCAATAAGCCGCCTTGATTGCTCCTCCGGCTCAATGTGCCGATCCACAGACTCGCCCCCGAAATGCCGGACCGTAACGAAGTTCCAATATCGAGGTGGGGCATACCAGCGAGTGGTGAAGCGGATGCCGACAGTAATGCTCAATCGAGCATACGGCGGTAACGGGGCCCAACCGATATAGTCATCATTGTACCTCCACTCGACCCATGCCGGACCCCAAACCCGATCGGGAATCCAAATCCATCCATAATAATCATCATAATACCATCGACCATAGTGGAAGACGATCCAACCAAACGGCTCATGCGAAACCCAGTACCAACCGAAGTCTGTCCACACCCATCGCCCAAAGCAGTACGGACGCCATCCGGCCATAACGCTCACAGGTCTCCATCCATAGAATCCTGCGTCAAACTCAATCCATTCACCATACGGCTGGAGGTGGTCGTAAAAATACTCCACGCCCGCAGAAGCGGAGAATCCCGAAGGTTGTGCGTGAGTTGGTTGATACCCCATTCCTGTAAGTATAATAAGAGAGAATGCCAGTCCGAAGAATTTCATAGTAACACCTTTCCTTTCCGAAGCCCGCCTGAAAGGGGCAAGAGACGTGCCATAAAACCCTGGGTTCATTGGGCAATTTTAGCAAGAACTTCGAGTTTCGACTGTATGCTCTCAATGGCAGGCTGTGCTGTTGGGAGAACACCTCGATTTCTTGCTTTTCTGCCAATCGCTTTCAACATTCAGCACGATATGAGACTGGGTCTTCGCATCTTTCTGTCTTTCTTTTTTCTGCCTTGTTTCCTCCATTTCGCCGAGGCTCAATGGCAATCTGTCGGCAATGTAACAGGCTTCCGAGCCGAAGGGGCTAAGGTTACGATTCGAGCAGGGGAAAGCCAATTGCTCGTTCATGCACTTGCGCCGGATCTGTTTCGCATTCGCCTCGCCCCCAAAGGTACCTTTGAACCGGATCGCTCCGTTGCCGTTGTGAAAACCGATTGGCCGGTCATTCAGCCCAAAGTCACGGATGCCGGCTCGAACCTCAAGATCGCAACCGACGAGATTACGATTGTCGTCCAGAAACGGCCCCTGCGCCTCCAGTTTGTTGACGCTGAAGGTCGTGCAATCAACGCGGATGATCCCGCAAAAGGAATGTCGTGGGATGGGGAGGAGGTGCGCATCTGGAAAACCACACCTCTCGACGAGAACTACTACGGCTTTGGGGAGAAAGCAGGAAGACTCAACAAGAAACACAAGCACATGGCGATGTGGAACTCCGACATCCCCGCTTACAAAGCCGATACGGATCCGCTCTACCAGTCGATTCCCTTCTTCTACGGCATTCGGGGCGGACGTGCGTATGCGATCTTCTTCGACAATACCTACTGGTCGTCGTTCGATATGGGGAAGGAATCGATGGATCGGTATTCGTTCGGAGCATCGGGTGGCGAGCTGAACTACTATTTCTTCTATGGTCCATCCCCGAAGAAGATTCTTTCGCGATTCACAGAGCTTGTCGGGAGAATGCCACTTCCGCCGCGATGGTCGCTCGGCTATCAGCAATGCCGGTGGAGCTATGCGCCGGAGAGTCGAGTGAGAGAGATTGCAAAGAACTTTCGCGAGAAAAACATTCCTGCGGACGTGATGTATCTTGATATCGATTACATGGAGGGATATCGGATCTTTACATGGGACAACGCGAAGTTTCCTGACCCCACGAAAATGATTTCAGATCTACGGAAGGATGGATTCAGAATTGCCGTGATTGTTGATCCGGGAATCAAGCAGGATACTGGCTACCATGCTTACCGAACTGGACTTGCCGGCAATCATTTTCTGAAATATCCCGATGGCCGCGTCTACAGTGGAAAAGTCTGGCCCGGCGAGTGCGCGTTTCCGGACTTCTCAAGCGCTGCCTCCCGTCGCTGGTGGGGCGATCAGTTCAAGATGCTGATCGATGCGGGCGTGCGAGGCTGGTGGAACGACATGAACGAGCCCTCTGTCTTCGATGTCCCAACGAAAACAGTCGATCTCTCCGTGATTCATGATGACGAAGGATTCAAGACATCTCATCGAAAGAATCACAACACCTATGGAATGCAAATGACACAAGCGACGTACGATGGCGTAAAGCGTCTGCTGCCGTCTGAGCGTCCGTTCGTCCTGACCAGAGCCTCCTATGCAGGTGGACATCGCTACTCGGCAGCTTGGACGGGAGACAACATCGCCTCGTGGGAACATCTGCAAATGGCAGTGCCGATGTGTCTGAACCTCAGCATTTCCGGTCAACCGTTTGTGGGCACAGATATCGGAGGATTCATCGGCTATCCTTCTGGAGAGTTATTTGCGCGTTGGTTACAGCTTGGAGTCTTCACACCTCTCATGAGGGCACACTCTGTCATTAACGAAAAGAACAAAGAGCCCTGGGAGTACGGTGAGCAGTTCACGGAAATCAACAGAAAGACCATCGAGCTACGATATCGATTGTTACCGTACATCTATAATGCTCTGTATCAGGCTTCAGTGACAGGCATTCCTCCAATGCGTCCACTGGTTTTCGAGTATCCCGACGACGGTCACTACCAATGGAACGAGACGGAATTTATGTTTGGTGATGATCTCCTTGTAGCACCTGTCCTGTGGGAGGGAGCGACCAAGCGTACGGTTCGACTTCCGAAAGGGATCTGGTATGATTACTGGACGCAGACGAGGTTTGATGGCGGAAAAGATGCTACTGTCGAGGCGCCCATTGACCGAATTCCAATTTTTGTTCGGGCAGGAGCTGTTATCCCCACTCAGCAGCTCGTTCAATACACTGACGAAGCTCCGATTGATCCGCTGACCTACACAGTCTATCCCGGCGGGAATGGCGCTACGATGTATTATGAGGATGACGGGATATCGTTTGATTTCGAGAGGGGGAGCTATTTCCGTCGGACAATACACTTCTCGATGGATGGACGGTCCAGGAAGCTTGCGCTGGGGAAAGTCGAAGGATCATATGATCCTCCTGCACGATCAGTGGTGTTTCTCTTTATCGATACCGATCGTCCGCGTGACGGTGTACTGTTGGGTCGGAGGAAGCTTAGCGAAGCGAATGAAAGCAGCTTGGTGGGTGCGAAGGAGGGTTGGAGTTATTCGTCGGACAGGCGAATCGTTTTGGTGAAGTTTCCGGAAAGCAGGAATGAACGAACCATCACAATTCAATAACCTTTGGTCAATAACCTCTGGCTGACGAATGGCAGCAATCGATACATTTGAATGGCTTGTGAGGCAACTCTGGCCTCAGACAAATGAGTCGACCCGATGGCTTATTGATGAAAAACGCAAGGAATTGTTGGCCCTCAGGAATGAAAATGAACGCCTCCTTTTCATTGAAAACCTCTTGCAAGAGATGCGGGAAATGAAGAGATGGAAGGGAAGCTGACGGCAATATCGTGGCATTCATCTCAACTTGCCATTGAAGATGGCGCCTGTGGCCGTACAAAAGTCATTGCAAACGGCTGTCGAAATTATAGGTCGGGATACCGTCGCGCCCAGGTTTGAGGTTCCGGAAATCATCGGTTTCTGACTACACTCGAAGTATCGATCCGGTTTTTTGGACTTTTTGGACAGCCCCGAAGCAATGACTGTTGAGAAACTTCTTGTACAGCCTCTCCCACTCTTAACCTTACTCCTCAAGCTTCAGCTTCTTCAACTTTGGTCGAATGACAAACGTGCAGTACGGAGCATGAGGATTATTCTTGTAATAATCCTGGTGGTAGTTTTCGGCCGGGTAGAAGGCTTTCAAAGGCTGGATCTCCGTAACGATCTGATCATCGAAAAGCTTCTGCGCCTCCGCTTTTGATCGTTCCGCAATCTTTCTTTGCTCTTCGTTATGATAAAAGATCACCGACCGATATTGCGTTCCCACGTCGGCCCCCTGGCGGTTGAGCGTTGTGGGATCGTGAGCCTTCCAGAACCAATTGAAAATCTCGGCAAACGTGATCGTTGAGGGATCGTAGGTAATCTGGGCCACTTCGGCGTGACCGGTTTTTCCCGTGCAGACCTCTTCGTACGTCGGGTTTGGCTTTGTGCCGCCGGCATATCCCGCCACGACGGATTTCACGCCCGGCAGTCGTTCGTAAACAGCCTCAACGCACCAGAAACACCCACCGCCTAACGTTGCCTGCTCGGTTGATTTCATTGAGCTTCCTTGAAAAAATGAGAGGAGAAGTGTTATCGCGAAGAGCATACCTGTCTAAGAACACAGAATACCGACGTTTCGGTTTCTGAGAAGATCTGCGCGCGCTTTGAGCAGAATGTTAGGATGGGTTTAGCGCGGATCGAATGACGCGAAGAAGCTCATCGAGATCAAACGGCTTTGTAATGTAAGCCGTAGCGCCAAGATTTTTGGCTTTCCGGGCCGAATCTGCGTCATCAAACGATGTCACGTAGATGAAGGGAATCTGCTTTGTCGGCGTTTCTTTTCGGATTTGTTCAATCATTTCAAACCCGTCCATCTCACCCATCTTGAGGTCGGAGATGATCAAGTCTGGTCTGTAGTTTGGCAGAAGCTTAAGCGCCTCTTCAGCAGAGGTCGATCGTTGCACGTGATATCCCTCCTCCTCCAACACCGATCCGACGATCTGAACCAAATTCTCTTCATCTTCAACCAGGAGGATGTTCTTCATCGGGAGGCCTTTCTTTTGAATGTTCTCCTGTTTGGAGGAAGTTACGAAAAGAAAATAGAAAAGCGAATCGCTGCAGACTATGACGCGTCGCACACTCAAGGGAATGAAAGGGACCCCGAAGGGGGCTTTTGGAAACCCCTCGATATTTCGCTATATTCGAAGCATGAGGCACACCGAAACCGTCCTTGTTCTCGACTTCGGATCACAGTATACGCAATTGATTGCCCGGAGAATCCGCGAGCTTGGTGTATACTCGGAAATTCACCCTTACAACATCTCCACCGACCAAATCAAAGCAAAATCACCGATTGGCATCGTTCTTTCCGGCGGACCGGCCAGCGTTTACGAGCCAGATGCTCCCCATCCCGATCCGAACATTTTCAACCTTGGCATTCCAGTACTTGGAATCTGCTACGGACTTCAGCTCATTGGGTATCAGTTGGGAGGTCGGGTCGACAGGTCTGCTCGACGGGAATTTGGGAGGGCGACACTGCGAATAGACAAAGGGGACGATCTGCTTGCGGGATTGAACGGCTCAACAACGGTGTGGATGAGCCACGGCGATGCCCTCAGTCAACTTCCGCCACAGTTTGAGCCAATCGCGCATACGGACAATGCGCCGATTTGTGCCATAAGAGATCCGTTGAGGAAGATCTATGGTGTGCAGTTTCATCCTGAGGTTGCTCACACACCGGACGGAAAGAAAATTCTTTCCAACTTTCTCCTGAATGTTTGCCAGGCAAAGGGGGATTGGACGGCAAGCAGCGTGCTCGAGCAATCCATTCGGGTGATCAGAGAAACAGTCGGCAGGTCGAACGTCCTCTGCGCTCTGAGCGGTGGTGTAGATTCGTCGGTAGCGGCGGTGTTGATTCACGAGGCAATCGGTGACCAGCTCCATTGTATCCACATTAACAATGGATTGATGCGAAAGAACGAGAGTGAATCCGTCGTTGAGACGTTTCGAAAAACTTTTCATATTGGTCTGACGTATATTGACGCGTCTGAACTCTTCCTGTCGAGACTCAACGGGATCGACGATCCGGAGCAAAAACGAAGAATCATCGGAAAGACCTTCATCGATGTTTTCGATGGTGAATCCGCGAAGCTTGGACGGGATTTCGAGTTTCTTGCACAGGGGACGCTCTATCCTGACGTTATCGAGTCGAGCTCCTTCAAAGGACCGTCGGTCACGATCAAAACTCACCACAACGTTGGCGGTTTGCCGCTCGGGATGAAGTTCAAGCTCATCGAGCCGTTTCGGGATTTATTCAAAGATGAAGTGAGAGAGATCGGGAGATTGCTGGGACTTCCGGAGGAGTTGATTGAGCGACATCCGTTTCCCGGACCCGGCCTGGCTGTTCGAGTTGTTGGAGACATTACAAAAGAAAAACTTGAGCTGCTTCGTGAGGCAGATGCGATCTTTATCGAGGAAATCAGGAACGCAGGAGTCTACAACGACATCTGGCAGGCATTTGCGGTATTGTTACCGGTGAAGTCTGTTGGAGTAATGGGAGATATGCGGACGTACGAATCGACTGTGGCGTTAAGAGCCGTGACGAGCGTGGACGGTATGACAGCTGATTGGGCAAAGCTTCCGTACGAACTTCTCGCAAAAGTCTCGAACCGGATCATCAACGAAATCCGCGGTATCAATCGTGTCGTCTATGACATCAGCTCCAAGCCCCCGGCGACGATTGAGTGGGAATGATGAAAAAGCCCCAATCGGGGAATTGTTGAACTGTGGCATTATGAAATTGCGGAGAGTGCCGACTTGCTGAGAAGCTGAACCGTTGGCTTACTGATATTGTAACGACTCACTGAACTGTGATACGCTAAGGACCACCAACCCTCATGATCGAACTGAAGAACGTCACAAAGAAATTCGGTGATTTTGTCGCCGTGGATAACCTTTCGGTCACCATCAAGGCGGGAGAGTTTTTCGGATTCCTCGGCCCGAACGGGGCAGGGAAGACTACCACCATTAAAATGATGGCAGGACTGTTTACACCGACAAGCGGTGAGATCGTGCTGAACGGTTTCAATATCGTTCATCAGCCTGTCGAGGCAAAGAGGACGATTGCCTACATTCCGGATCACCCGTTTTTGTATGATAAGCTGACGGGTCGAGAGTTTCTCTATTTTGCAGGCGGGTTATATAAGATGGACAAAGAGCTGCTCCACCGAAGGATCGACGAGCTCATCGAACAATTCGAAATCGGCGATTGGGTGGACAAGCGAACAGAAGACTATTCTTTGGGAATGCGCCAGCGCATTACGATTGCTGCCGGCTTACTTCATAATCCACAAGCGATCATCATCGACGAGCCAATGGTGGGTTTGGATCCGCGCAGTGCAAAAATCGTGAGGGAGACGTTATATCAGCAGGCGCGGAAAGGGGTTTCCGTCTTCATGTCGACCCATAGCTTACCCGTTGCCGAGGAGCTTTGCGACCGAATCGGCATCATCAAAAACGGTCGATTGATCTTCTGCGATACGCAAGACAAGCTGAACGTGTATAAGCAGCAGTACGATGGCAAATTTGAGTCGGTTTTCCTGGAGCTTACGAAATAACATGGCGGTCTTCCTGCATATTCTTCGCTTCAAGATTCTCTCGTTTATCAAAACAACATTTGAGTGGAAAGCCCGGACGATCATCAGGGGAATCGGCTCGCTCATCGTGTTTGGCGGGTTTGCCATCGTTGCCTACTACCTTGCAAGCGAGATTACGGAATTCGTTCTTACCAAGACCCGCACCGGTCTCTATCTCTTTCATCGATTCATCTCGATGATGCTCTTTGTCTTCTTCATCGCAGTCAATCTCGGCAACATCATCGTTTCGTACGCCACGCTGTACAAGTCCACCGAAGTTGGCTACCTCATAACGAAACCGGTTTCGTTTACGAACATCTTCATTCTCAAATTTCTCGATAATTTTCTTTACAGCTCTACCACTCTATTCCTCGTTGCGTTTATGGTGCTCCTTGGCTACGGATCGTATTTTTCCTATCCATGGTACACCATGTTGGGATTTCTTGTCTTTCTTCTTATTCCATTCATGTTTCTTGCCGCATGTCTTGCTGTCATCATTCTGATGGCCATCATGAAAATCGCCGGGCACTGGGGATTTCGCCGGGTGATGGGTGGTCTTTCGCTCATCTATATTGGATTGATTTATTTCTTCTTCAAAGTCTCCAACCCGATTAAGCTTGTTGAGGAAGTGAACAAGCACTATCCCCACGTGGATGAGTATTTCATGTCGCTTGATCCGGGCTTTTTGAAGTTTTTGCCGAACCATTGGATTGCTGAATTCATGCTTTACGTGGCGCGTGGTGAGATCGGCCACGCGCTCCCATTTGCCGCTATCCTCCTGGGTGTCACTGCGGCGTGCTTTGTTGTCTGTTTGGTCATCGCCCATCGGTTTTACTACAAGAGCTGGCTTATTACCTTTCAGATGCAGGCAACGGTCAATTCACCGCGAACATATGAGCGGATCAGGCGCTTCGATTTCCGGAAGCCTTCGAAATTGACGCCAGAATTGGAAGCTCTCATCAAGAAAGAGTTCTTCCAATTCTTTCGTGAGCCGAGTCAGTGGATTCACCTTGCGGTGCTGCTCATTCTCATCGTTGTTTTTGTCTCGAGCTTGCGCGGTCTTCGGTTTGCCATCCGCTTCGCCGAGCTTCAACTCCTGACCTATCTCGTCCTCTTTGCATTCTCGGCCTTTCTTTCCAGTTCGCTGGCACTCCGATTCATCTTTCCGATGATCAGTCTCGAGGGAAAACCGTTCTGGTCAATCATCAGCTCCCCTTTTCCACTACGGAAACTCTATACGTTGAAGCTCCTCATCGGGTTTGGACTCCTGGGGGTTACCGCGGCGGTGGTCTCAACGTTCATGAATCTCCCATTCCGTCGTCTTACGCCGGAAGCTATCTACCTTTTGTGGTTCGGACTCTTCTCCAGTCTTTCCATTGCTGCCGCCATGGTGTGCTTGAACCTGGGCCTTGGCGGTTACTTTGCCAATTTTCAGGAAAAGAATCCCATTCGTGTTGCATCGTCGCAGGGAGCGACTCTTACCTTTTTGGTTTCGCTCGTCTATCTTGTGTTTCTTGTCCTCATTGTCATCCTTCCACTTTCCCGCTTTTTTGAAGCTGCCTTCATTCGCGCACCCTTCAATCCGGAGGGCCTGTTTATTTCCAGTGTCATCCTTGGAATTGTTTCCGGGATTGCCGCCCTATTCGGTACTCTGGTCGGTTTGAGCTCGCTGAAGAGGGATTTCTGAGCTCGAGTCGTTGCAATTCACTCAGTCTATCCGTATTTTGACCGCATATGATTGACGAACCAACGCTCGCGCAGTTGTTGGAGCAGGCACGTTCGTTCGTGGATGAACGGAAGTTTCTTCACGCGACCCAGGTGTACCGCCGCATCATCAACGAAGTTCCTACACTGGATATTGCGTGGATTGAGCTTTCTCACGTCTACTATGAAATGAAGCAGTACGATGCGGCGGAACGGCTCTTGCTCCAGGTGGTCGAACGCGGCGACAACAAAGACGAGATTCTTTTCTTGATTGGAAATCTCTTTCTCAAGCTTGCTCAGTACGATCGGGCCCTTGGTTATTACAAACGGTTGTTGCCCAAGGAGATTGGGCTACCGAAGGATTTTCGGGCACACCTGCACTTCAATACCGGATTGGCGTATTTCTATCAAGAGAATGCGCGGCAGTCCGAACAGCACTTTCGTGTGACCTATACTATCGATCCGAAGTTTCCGAAAATCAACGAGTCTCTGGGTGAGCTCCTCCTGCGAAGGGGAGCGGTAGCCGAAGCTGCGCAACATCTGAAAGCCGCGATCAAGATCGACCGGTACAGCTGGATTGCTCATTACCTCCTTGGGATGGCCTATTCGAAATCTTATGAATGGCAGAAGGCCTACGACGAATTCGTGGCGGCGGTAGAGATTGATCCAAACGAACCCAATGCCTGGCAAATGTGTGGAGAAGTATCGATCATGCTCCACCAGCTTGACGAGGCGGAGCAGTATCTGCGCAAGGCACTGGAATTGAACCCGCATTTCACCGATGCTGTTGTGAACTTCGGTTATCTTTTTCTCCAACGCGGCGATCCGCAACGCGCTCTTGAATTTTTCGATAAGGCGCTTTCACTGGAGCCGCATCACCACAAAGCCTTACAGGGGAAGCGTCAGCTTAAGGTAAGCGAACGACCTCAGTCTTGAACTCCATGATGAATTGCATACCACGAAGAGGATCCACAAGAGGTTGGATCTTCGCAGGGATCGTTGTCTGTTTGACGAGTGCCGTATATGCCCAGCAGGATTCCATCCTGTTCAGACCCGAGGTCGAACGTGTGTTTGTGGAGGGGATGCGGCTGTTCGAAGCAGGGAAATTCGACAGTGCCGCTTCGGCGTTTGTTCAGTGCATACGCGATTATCCGCAGAGCCATCGCGCAACCGGCGCTTATGTCATGGCAGGTAAGGCGTTCCATCGCGCCGGAAACTACCGCGAGGCTGTTCGTCTCCTGAAGAACCTCATTGACCTTTATCCTCAGTCATCCTACCTGGACGATGCCCATTACACGTTGGGCCTGAGTTACTATCGGATGCTTCGGTATGAGGACGCGGCGCTCGAATTCTTGACTGCGCGTCAGCAAACGAGTGACGCGCTTCTGAAACGACGTGCCGAGTCTCTTCTCGATGATGTCGTTAAGGATCATTTAAGCATTGGTCAACTCCAGCTTCTCCTTGCGGAAGCAACGATAGACGAGATGAGGGCGCTGCTCGCGGTTCGCCTGGCGGAAAAGGTTTTCCGGGCTGGTGATCCGAAAGGAGCCCAGCAGATCTTACAACCGATCACCAGCCTTCCCCCGGCTGTTCAGTACGTCGATGCTGCGATTGCTCTTGCGGACAGCATCGAAAAGGGGGGCGTCGTGAAACTCGGAATTGTCCTGCCTTTGATGTTAAAGTCGTTCCAGCCGGGTGCGAGAGACCTTGGCACGGACATGATGGATGCGATGAAACTGGCTGCTGATGAGCACAATCAATCGGGCATTCCGAAGATTATGTTGGACTTTCGTGATTCCGAGCGTGACCCGGCGCTTGCGGCAAAGCATGTTACGGAACTCTGCACAGACGACAAGGTTGTGGCGATCATCGGACCGATTTTCAGCAACGAGGCGCTCGCGGCAGCCGGAATTGCTAATGCCCGTGGAGTTCCCATTGTCACTCCTACTGCCACAGCCAATGGTATTGCGGATATTGGACCTTTTGTATTTCAGGCGAATCCCGACTACGAGGTACGCGGGAGAGCAATGGCACGGTTTGCGCAGGAAGTACTCCAAGCGAAACGGCTTGCTGTTGTGGCTCCGATTGACGCGGTCGGGAAGCTGATGGCCGAGGCATTCATGGAACAAGCCAAGGAGGATTCGCTTGAGGTTGTGGATGTCCAATGGTATCAATCAGGTGCAACGGATCTTCGACAGCAGTTGATGAACCTGAGACGACGCGCGTTGGAGTCGGTCGAAGAGACGATCATTGATTTCTCCGTGCGCGTCAAATACCAAGATGTGGTGAAGATGGTGAAGCTTGGCGTACCACAGAAGCGGCTCGATTCGTTGATGGAGGTGGGCGGGAAGATTCCCGTGGAGCAGTTGCTGGGACAGAACGGTGCGCGTGTTGCAGACTCGCTCGAAATCCCGACGGTTCGCCTTCCCGTCAAGTATGATAGCCTCCTGATTCCCGTTCAAAATATCGATGCGATCTTTCTTCCCATCGCGGCGGCGACGGAAATCGGAATTCTTCCTTCGCAACTGCAGTTCTTCAATTTTCAAGCTCAAATGCTGGGGACAGGGGATTGGGAGAATCTCGAAGAGCTTGAACTCAACCGACAGTACACATCGGGCGTTATTTTTTCGGTGGATACGTACATAGATCAGCAGGATCCAGCGTATCGGCTCTTCGAGGCAAAATACCAGCGGGCGTTCAATCGAAAACCAACAAGAAATTCGCTCTATGCCTATGACGCAATGAAGCTTCTCGTTTCCGTTCTCGAAAAGGGAGCTTCAACCCGCCAGCACATTGCCGCATTGTTGCCGACGGTCCGAAAGCTTCCTGGGCTGCACTCAAAAATTTCCATCAGCGAACGGCGTGTGAACTCATTTCTTTTCATCCTGCAGTATCGTAATCGGGCAATCCAGAGAATTGGAGAGATCGATCTGACGGATATTCGGAAGACGGACGAACACGGGGGAGCCAATGAGGGAGAACGAAAGCAATAAAAAAGCCGAACACGTTTATCATACCACGATCAAGCACTGGCCGGAAGGGGAGCGCCCGCGTGAAAGGCTCTATACCCAAGGTCCTAGCGCGCTGACTGATGCCGAATTGCTGGCGATCCTCATTCGAACGGGAACGAAAGGGACCACCGCCGTCGATCTGGCTCGAATTCTCCTGGCGAAAGCAGGATCGTTAAAGAAGCTTGGGGCGATGAGCGCCCGGGATCTGGCTGCATTGAAGATTGGACGTGCACGCGCCGCATCCCTCGTTGCTGCGTTTGAACTCTCGCGTCGCATTCCGTTCAAGGATCATGAACCTCAGCCTACCATTCGTACACCGGGGGACGTTGCGAATCTCTATTTGCCGAAGTTTCGCGACCTGAGGCATGAGGAATTCTGGGTCTTGCATTTGAACTCTGCAAACCAGCTTGTGCGTTCTGTGCGCGTGACCACAGGCACACTCAATACTTCTCTCGTTCATCCGAGAGAATGTTTCCGTGATGCTTTGAAAGAAACAGCGGCGAGTGTGATCTTTTTACACAATCACCCAAGCGGAAATCCTGAACCGAGCCAGGAGGATATCGCTGTTACGAAGCAGTTAGTAGAATCGGGGAAGATTCTGGGCATTCCGGTTCACGATCACGTTATCGTGGCAGGTGGCACATACGTGAGCTTTGCCGAGCGCGGACTTCTCTGAAAAGGGTCTTGATCGAAGTCACCGATTCTCGTGGAATTCCTCCGGATTTGCTTGACTTTTTACATGTGATTACGTATCATAAATGCGGTTTTGCGAGATATTCACGTTTAACAACGAGGAGAAGTTCTGATGAAAAAAACATCCAGTCTCCTGCTGGTTGCGGGATTGATCGCCGGTTCGACGCTGATCGGGTGCTCCAGCAAGCCAAGTGACGATGAGCTGAAACAACTTGAGGATCTGAAAGCTGAGGTTGCGTCCCTCGAGCGAGAGATTTCGGCAAAAGAATCAGAGAAAGCAAGCCTCGCGAAGGCTATCGCGGATAAAGACGCTCAGATCAAGAAGTGTCAGGACGATAAGCGGGCAGCTCAAAGCCGTCTTCAGGGAATGTAGTTCGCAGACTAAGGAGATTACGGTATGATAAAACGAACAAGTCTTGTAGCAATGCTGATGATGGTAGTTGCTTCCGGTGCAGTTGCCCAAGAACTTTCGAAAGAAGAGTGGCAAAAGCAGGTGACCGAGCAGACCGCCAAACGTAACGATTTGAGGAACAAACTCACCGCCGTTCAGACTGAAGTTGATAATCTGAAGAAACAAGATGCCGACAAGGCCGCAGTTCTGAAGAATTGCCAGGATGAACTGATGGCAATGGTGGGCGGGACGGAGGAACAGCGTAAGGCTTACAGTGACAAGATGGCCCGTGTTGAGAACTGGATCAACGAGCTTTCCCGCCTCTCAAACCAGGATCTCTGGGCACGAAAGGGGGAGATCGATGAAATCCAAAAACTGATCGACGAACTCAAGAAGGATAAGCTTTCGGCGGTCCCGGATAATTACAATCGTGTGCAGAATGCCCAAAACCGTCTCGATGCCTTAAAGAGGACTATCGCTCAACTGACAGAGTCCGGTCAGATGGGGATGACCTATACGGTTGGGACATGGGCGCGCGATCGGGATTGCCTCTGGAATATTGCGAAGAAACCAAGAATTTACGACAACGCTTTCCTCTGGCCGAAAATTTGGCAAGGGAATCGCGATCAGATCAAGAACCCCGACATCATCCATCCCGGGCAGAAGTTGAAGATCCCGCCCAAGGCGCCATTGACAAACGAAGAGAAGGCGGCGGTTCGATCCTATTGGCAGAAGAAGAACGCGCCATAAAACGAGGAGGTTGAGAAGTCCACGAGACCTTCAGTGTTGTTGTCGGTTAAAGATCATAAAGGAACGCCCTGGCTCCCCGCGATTGCGCGAGACGGGGCGTTTCGTTTTTTGGGAATTCTGTAAGGAGGACGAGACGATTTGGTAGAAAGAAAAGTCCCTCTCGCAGGCGTTGATGCTGTTCAGCTCCTGGGGTACAATGACGCAAATCTCCAAATGATTGAGGAGAGGTTCGATGCGACGATAACGGTTCGGGGAGACCAAATCACGCTACGGGGGCAACAAACAGATGTCGTGAAAATCGAAAAGGTTTTCAAAGAACTTATCTATATTCTGAACAAGAATGGCAATCTGACGCCAGCCGACGTTGACACCGTTATCGATCTTGTTTCCGTCAACGGCTCGCAGCCAGAAGTCCCACCCGAAGTCCCCACAGAAGACGCCGACGCAGCGATTCTTTATACAAAGTCCGGCATCATCAAAGCACGCACTCCCGGTCAGAAAGCGTATATTCAGCAGATCCGGAAGAATGATATCGTGTTTGCAATCGGTCCTGCCGGCACAGGTAAAACCTATCTTGCCGTTGCAATGGCTGTTGCAGCATTGAAGAACCGCGACGTCACGAAGATCGTCCTTGCGCGTCCGGCCGTGGAGGCCGGCGAGAGTTTGGGATTTCTTCCCGGCGATCTCCGGGAGAAAGTCGATCCTTACTTGCGACCGCTGTACGATGCGCTCGATGACATGCTCTCTGCGGACAGACTCAAGAGCTACATGGAGAAGCGCATCATTGAAATCGTCCCGTTAGCCTACATGCGCGGACGAACGCTGCATAATGCGTTTGTTATTCTCGATGAAGCACAAAACGCCACGGGTATCCAGATGAAAATGTTTTTGACGCGTTTGGGTGCTCACTCGAAAGCAATTATCACGGGGGACATCACGCAAATCGACTTACCGCAGAAGACCGTTTCCGGGCTAGTTCAGATCCAGGAGATTCTCAAAGAGATTCAGGGGGTGGCATTTGCGTACTTGGACAGGAACGATGTTGTCCGTCACAAGCTCGTCAAGGATATCATCGATGCGTACGATCGCTACCATGAGAATCAGAATGGGACGGCGAAGAACGGCGGGTAGGTTCAGCTTCTTTGCGGTGTCGGGCCATCTTTGACGTGATTCCAGATTTCATCCATTTCTTCGAGCGTTGATTCTGCAGGCTGTTTCCCCCGCCTCTTGAGTTCTTTCTCTACCTCTTTGAATCTCTTTTCAAACTTCATTGTTGAGTTTCTTAAGGCGAGTTCGGGATTGATATGGAGGAATCGCGCATAGTTCACGAGCGCGAAGAGCAAATCTCCAAACTCCACTTCCACCTCACTTTGTCGTTTGGTCTTTTCTGCCCCTTGAAGTTCCTCAATTTCCTCTTCAACCTTCTTCCATGCATCTTCCTTGTTTGTCCAATCAAATCCGACTTTGGATGCTTTTTCCTGCATTCTGTGGGCTCGTAAGAGCGCAGGCAGCTCTTTCGGAATTCCGTCAATAATTGACGTTCTTCCCTCGGCAAGCTTCAGTTTCTCCCAGTTCGCCTTAACGTCGCGGGTACTCCCCGCTTTAGCCGAGCCAAAGACGTGCGGATGCCGGCGAACAAGTTTATCATTCACGGCCTTCAGCACATCATTGAGTGTAAACTCCTTTTCCTCTTCTGCAATCACGGAATGCAGGGCAACATGAAGCAAGAGATCGCCCAACTCAAGTTTAAGCTCCTCCATATTTCGCTCGTCGATTGCCTCTACAACCTCATACGCTTCTTCGATCAAACTGTGACGGATGGATTGATGTGTCTGTTCGCGATCCCAGGGGCATTCGGCCCGAAGGCGGCGAACAATTTGCACGAATGTCGCGAAGTGCTGTTCGGCGGGGATCTTTGTCATGCTGACTCCTTTCTGATTTGAAAAATCTTAGTGAAATCTTCAAGGAGAGTCAACGAAACAGTCAGTTTAGCGGAATCTTTGTCATTGTTTTTCTTAGCGTTTATCGTTATTTTGTAACTGTTTGAGGCTTGAAAGGGCGCTTCAAGGCATTAGTACGCACGCTGTAGCTCAGTTGGGATCTTCGCCCAGCGGCGGGAAGGTCGCTCGAACAAAAACAGATTTGGGGCTGTAGCTCAGTTGGGAGAGCGCTTCGTTCGCAACGAAGAGGTCGGGAGTTCGATCCTCCTCAGCTCCACAAAGTGAGGGTTGTCCATTGAGTGACAAGGGGAGAGAACGGGTTCCTGAATGTGCCACGACTTGGCAAGGAAGTTCGAAACCGCCGTGGCATTCACGGATCTTCATCGTTTCGGCTCAAGTGGTCGATCGCAACGATGTGGTCCGATACAACAAGAATTTTGGAGTCTTTATTTGGTTTCAACTGAAGTTCAGAGGTCAAGTCCTGCGCAGCAAAGCATTGCTCAACCCCGCCAGGTCCGGAAGGAAGCAACGGTCGGCATTTCGTTTTGAGTGACGCAGGGGAGCTTGGCCTCTTTTTTTTTGAGGGCGACCAGCCTTGCCTGTGGCCGGCCACTGGAGATGGCGAGAACAGGTTGACGATCAATCATTAACATTTACCTTTTACACTGGATATCCTTGACGCGGTGAGCTCGAAGGGGAGAAGGAACGTGTAGGCGTTTTGAAGCTCGAGATGTGCGCAAGGATATAGTGGAATTGAGGTTCTATGAAGAAAGACATTATTATCAATTCAACGGCGAACGAACACCGGATCGCCATTCTTGAAGACGGCCGTTTGGCTGAGCTCTTTGTTGAAACACCCGGAAAGCAGCGGATGGTCGGTGATATCTACCTCGGCCGTGTGGCGAAGGTTATGCCCGGAATTCGCGCCGCGTTCATCGACATCGGGCTCCAGCAGGATGCGTTCCTGCACTTTTCCGATATCGGCTCGTCACTTTCGGAGTACAACGCAATGTTCGAGGATGAGGAGGAGGATGAGGAAGAGCCGATGACGCAGCCGGCCGGTCAGGTGGGGTTTCCTTCCACCGACAACGGCGGTGAAGGCGGCGTTGCCATTGCTGTCGCTCCTCCTCAAAAAGAGAAACGGCAAGACCGGCGGCGCGAGATCAACCTTGAGAAGGGACAGGAGATCATTGTGCAAATCACGAAGGAGCCCGTCGGGAAGAAAGGCGTTCGCGTGACCACCGAGATCGCGTTACCGGGACGGTTCCTTGTGTTAATGCCGTTTGACGGAAAGATTGGCGTTTCCAAGAAGCTCACGAATTTCAAGGAACGCCGGCGTCTTCGTCGGCTGGTGCGGTCGATTCTCCCCGATGGATTCGGAGCCATCATCCGGACGGTTGCAGAAGGAAGATCGGAAGATCAGATCAAGCACGATCTTGAAGAACTCATCCGAATCTGGCGCAACATCGAGAAGGCTGTAAAGACCGAGAAACCTCCTACGCTGTTGTATAAGGACATGAATACCACATCGAGCGTTATCCGCGACCTCTTCTCGCAAAATGTGGAGCGCGTAGTGATGGATGACAAGAAGCTCTTTAAGGAAGTGCGATCGTACGTGCAATCCATGTCTCCGGAGATGCTCAATAAGATCGAATACTACAAAGACAAAGAACCAATCTTCGACAAGTACGGTGTGGAAAAAGACATTCAGGCGATGATGAGTCGCAAGGTATGGTTGAAGAGCGGTGGTTACATCTATATCGAGAAAACGGAAGCGATGACCGTGATCGACGTTAACAGCGGGCGGTACGCCGCGAATCGAGATCAAGAACAGAATTCGCTGAGGACCGACCTCGAGGCCGCACGAGAAATCTGCCGCCAGCTCCGGTTGCGGGATATCGGTGGGATTATTGTCATCGACTTCATCGACCTTGAGGATGAGAAGAACAAAAAGAAGATCTATGACGAGCTGAAGAAAGAGCTTCGGAAGGACCGCGCGAAAGTGACCGTGTTGCCGATGACGGAATTCGGGTTGGTGCAGATTACACGGCAACGGATTCGTCAAAACGTTCAGCTCAGTTTCACGGAATCATGCCCGACCTGCGGTGGAACCGGTCTCGTCCAATCCAAGACGACGACGATCAACGAAATCGAACGCTGGATCCGGCGCTTCAAATCTGAGTCGAAAGAATTCAGATTAATCCTCCGTGTCAATCCGATGATTGCGGAGTTTCTTACGAAAGGTACCATTAGTCGGTTAACAAAGATCATGTTTAAGTTTTTCGTCCGCATCAAAGTTGTTCCGGATTCTACTATTCCGATTGACGAATTCAAATTCTTCTCCGTCAAGCTGGACAAAGACATCACCGATGAGTATAAGCTCTGAACAACAGGGAGAGCTCAATGAAATTCTTTATTGACAGTGCCAATATTGCCGAAATCAAGGAGGCAGCGAGTCTTGGGGTTCTCGATGGTGTGACGACGAACCCGAGTCTGGTAGCGAAGGAGGGGAAGGAGTTCCGCAAGCTTCTTGAGGAGATCTGCGCAATTGTCGACGGACCTGTGAGTGCCGAAGTCGTATCGACAGAGTATAGCGGGATCATGAAGGAGGCGAGAGAACTTGCCATGATTCACAAGAACATCGTGGTCAAGGTTCCGTTAATCAAAGAAGGACTGAAAGCGGTGAAGAGCTTGAAGGCAGAGGGTATTCGCACCAATGTGACCCTTTGCTTCTCTGCAAATCAGGCACTCCTTGCTGCAAAGGCGGGAGCATACTTTATCAGTCCCTTTGTCGGTCGCCTCGACGATATCAGTCACAGCGGAATGGACTTGATTCAGCAGATCGTCACGATTTATCGGAATTACGATTTCGACACGCAGGTTCTTGTTGCAAGTGTACGTCATCCGTTGCACGTCATCGAGGCAGCGATGATGGGGGCGGACATCTGCACGATGCCGTTCAAAGTCATCGATCAGTTGATTAGGCATCCGTTGACCGATATCGGACTTGAGAAATTCCTCGCCGACTGGAAGAAGGGCCAGAAAGGATGAAGCGGACAGCGTTCTATGATATCCATCGGTCGTTCAATGCAAAACTCGTTGAATTTGCTGGCTTCGAAATGCCGGTACAGTATAGCGGCATCCTTGAAGAGCATCATGCTGTACGAACGGCTGTCGGTATTTTCGATGTCTCACACATGGGGGAGTTTGAAGTTCGCGGCAAAGACGCGTTAGCATTTCTGCAAAAAACGACGACCAACGATGTCTCAAAGTTGTCCGAAGGCAAGGCACAGTATTCCGCCATGTGTCTTGAACATGGGGGTATCGTCGATGATTTGCTTGTCTATCACTGCGGCGACTACTACATGCTTGTCGTCAACGCGGCGAATGTCGAGAAAGACTTCAGGTTTCTTCAAGCACACAAGGCAGGCGATGTCGAACTTCGTGATGTGAGTGACAAGATTTCCCTTCTTGCGGTACAGGGTCCACGTTCCCTTGAGGTTCTGAAAGGACTTACGGATGCAGATCTTTCAACGATCAAATACTACAACTTCATAAGAACAACGCTGGCCGGCGTGCCGATGATCATCTCGCGGACAGGATACACTGGAGAACTTGGATTCGAGCTCTATTTCGATGCCGATCCAGCAATCGGAACAAAGGTGTGGAATGCCGTGATGGAGGCGGGGAAAAAGTTCGGGATTATGCCTGTTGGACTTGGTGCGAGAGACACGTTGCGGCTCGAGATGGGATTCTGTCTCTATGGAAATGACATCGATGAATCAACGACTCCACTGGAGGCAGGGTTGGATTGGATTACCAAGATCGAGAAGGGTGAGTTTGTTGGCAGAAGCGCTCTTCTTGCGGCGAAGAATGGGGGCCTGAAGCGCAGACTTGTCGGCTTCACTCTCTCCGACAAGATTCTTGCTCGACACGGCTTTCCAATACTTGCATCTGGGTCCAGGGTTGGTGAAGTGACAAGTGGAACGTTCTCTCCTACTCTTCAAAAGGGAATCGGGATGGGATATGTTTCGGTGGAGCACGCGAAACCCGGCAGCATCGTCGAAATCGAGGTGCGGGGGAAGCGAGTTGAAGCAACAGTTGTCCAAATGCCGTTTGTTCCGAAACACTCATAAGCGCCTTGTCGAAAAGACAACACTATGAAACTTGATCTCAGCTTCGGCGCGACAGAAATCGATGAGCTTCAGCTTCGGGACAAGAATGTCATCGTCATTGATGTCTTGCGTGCGAGCTCGACGGTGGCGGTGGCCATGAAGAACGGCGCGCGGGAGATTATCCCTGTGGCCAGCATCGAATCGGCAGTGAAGATCTCCGGGAGCCTCTTCGGTGATGTTACGCTTCGAGGCGGCGAGCGATATGGGAAGATGATTCAGGGCTTCAACCTGGGGAATTCTCCCCTGGAATACACCGAAGCAACGGTCCGCGGCAAGTCGATCATCTACTGCACGACAAACGGGTCGGTTGCCATGGCCAAGAGCCGCTACGCGCGCAACATGGCTGTCGGCGCCTTCGTGAATATCAGCATGGTTGTCGATTTCATTGCAGAGGTGAATGACGATTTTCTGCTCATCTGTGCGGGGAAGAATTCCGCACTGAGTAGTTTCAGTCTTGAAGACGCAGTCTGCGCCGGAATGATCGTTCAGAAATTGACCGACAAAGGTCTCGACATTGAGCTCACCGATGCAACGCGTGCCGCCCAGAGTCTCTACAAAAGTTTCGGCAAGTCGATACCCAAAATGTTGAAGATGTCCGATCACGGTCGATATCTTATCGAGTTGGGATTTGGTGAAGATTTGAAGATTTGCGGTGCCATAGATTCTGTACCTGTGCTTCCGGCCTTGAGCGGTACGGTGATCAAGCTGAAGAATTGAACGAATGACCACACCTCGGATATATCAGAAAGAGGAGTTGAAGCCGAGCAATCGGCGCCAGATCTGGGCGTTTGCCGGCATTCTTGTCTCTTTCATGTTGTTATTGAGCCTCGTTTCGTATTCGCCCACCGATCAGGCGAGTGGAGATATCCACTTCTCTGACCTCTGGAAGGTCTTCACGAATGACGAGATCGTTCAGGCAAAAGTGGCTCGCACAAAGAACTGGCTCGGTCTTCTTGGCGCACTCATCTCGAATTGGCTCATCAATTCAACAGTTGGATATGCTGTTCTCCTCCTCCCCTTTTTCGGCATTGTCTGGTCGTGGTCGTTTCTTCGACGTAAGTCTCTTCGGAAGCTCACGCTTTTAACATCGCACACTCTCGTCCTCGTTCTTCTCTTCTCCGCCCTTGTCGGGGCTGTGAGGAGATTGGGTGACATTCCGATCCTTTCCATGGAGTGGAGCGGAGCTGTTGGGGATTTTCTTGCCGTTGTGCTTTCGTCTCTTCTGGGGCTCACAGGAACATTTCTGTTACTTTTCGGTGCCTTTGTTACGATTCTCATTCTGCTTGTTGATCTTGATGTTCAAC
Organism: Bacteroidota bacterium; assembly: GCA_035559595.1. GTDB lineage: Bacteria > Bacteroidota > Ignavibacteria > UBA10030 > UBA10030 > DATMBF01. The sequence continues at coordinate 75,958 of DATMBF010000007.1, forward strand.
AAACGATCGAGCGACTGCGCGATCTCTTCGAAAAAAGCCGTGCGCGATGGCATAAATGGATGCTGGAGCTTGAACAAAAGAAGAGAGCACGTGAGCAGGGTCGGCAAAAGGAGATCGAGATCAAGAAGGCGTCCGACGAACCCCTGATTTCTCCAAAGCGACCTCTCGAGAAGAAGTCTGCTCCACCACCGGCAGACCGCATCGAACCACCAAACAATGAAGCGGCGCCTCCTGCGCCTCGTGAGCCGATAAAAGGGATAGCGGAGCCGACCGACCTTCAGCTGGATATCAAAGAAGGCGTTCATGAGGAAGAGGTAAATTTTGACGATAGAGAGATAGATGTTGAGGAGGAGATCGACTATGTTCCGCCTTCCGTTGATTTGCTCGATCCGCATCGTGGAGGTGAGGAGGTCAACGAAGATGAGCTGAAGTCAAACGCGGAACTCCTCCGTTCGAAGCTTGCGGATTTCGGAGTGGAGATTGAAAGTGTGAGCGTTACCCCCGGTCCGGTTGTAACCTTGTACGAGCTGGTTCCGGCAACCGGCGTGAAAATCAGCCGGATCGAAAGTCTACAGGACGATATTGCTCTCGCGCTGAAAGCGAAAGGAATTCGCATCATCGCTCCGATCCCCGGGAAAGGGACGGTCGGCGTGGAGATTCCGAACCATAGTCCGGCGCTGGTGACGATTCGCAGTGTGATCAACTCTGCCAAATTCCGCGACAGCAAGGCTGCATTGCCTCTCGCTCTCGGGAAAACGATCTCCGGCGAAGTTTTTGTAGATGATCTCAGCAAAATGCCACACATTCTTATCGCCGGTGCGACCGGATCCGGAAAGAGCGTTGGGATTAACACCATCCTTACAAGTCTGATCTATCGATTGCATCCGAGTGATGTCAAATTCGTTATTATCGATCCGAAGAAGATCGAACTCTCCCTCTATTCCAAACTGAGACGTCATTATCTTGCCGTCTCGCCGGATGTCGATGAGGAGATCATTACTACTCCCAGCAACGCTGTGCTCGCCCTCAAAAGCGTTGAAATCGAAATGGAGAAGCGGTACGACCGGTTGGCGGCGGCAGGCGTACGAAGCATCGCCGACTACAATGAACGTTTCAAAGCGGGGCGATTGCATGATACGGAAGCCATCAAGCATCGCAAGCTTCCGTACCTCATCGTGGTGATCGATGAATTGGCCGATTTGATGATTACGGCTGCACGGGAGGTTGAGGAGCCGATTGCGCGCCTTGCGCAGCTTGCGCGTGCCGTGGGGATCCATCTCGTGCTTGCGACACAACGACCTTCTGTTGATGTCATCACGGGAGTTATCAAAGCAAATTTTCCGGCTCGCATTGCCTATCAGGTTGCGTCGAAAACCGATTCCCGCACCATTCTCGATATGAACGGCGCGGAGCAGCTCCTCGGCAATGGCGATATGCTCTACTTGCCATCGGGAAGCCCGAAACCGGTCCGCATTCAGAATGCCTTCATTTCCACCGAAGAGGTTGAGCGGATTATGAATCACATCGCTAAACAACAAGGCTACAGTTCTCCTCTGCAGCTTCCCTCGGTGCTCGAAAAGAAGCGGGCAATGGGTAATGGTGGCGAAGGAGAGCGTGATGAATTGTTCGAGGAGGCGGCCAGAATCATCGTGCGGCATCAGCAGGGCTCGGTTTCACTGCTACAACGTCGACTCAAAGTCGGCTATTCGCGAGCTGCGCGTCTTGTGGATGAGCTCGAAGCTGCTGGCATTGTTGGACCGTTTGACGGGAGCAAGGCACGCGAGGTTCTCGTCGAATCGGAAGCAGAACTTGAGGCAATACTGAAGAGTTTACACACGTGAGTCTGAATGCAATCCACATATCGGTGCTTTTGGCCCTTGCCTGGATCCAGCCCGGCATTACGGTACAGGAAATTACGGAGAAGATGCAGCGGCGTTATGAGATGATTGATGATGCGACGGCGGAGTTTACGCAGCACGTTAAGTTTGGCTTTTCGAAGATCGAGCAGTCGTTTGCGGGAACGCTCAAGATGAAGAAGCCGAACAAGTATCGGATTGAATCCGAATATCAGACGCTCGTTACAGACGGGAAGACTGTCTGGGCATATTCCCCGGTGAACCACCAGGTGCTGGTGGATCGATTTAAAGAGAATCAAAACTCAGTTTCTCTCGAAACGTTTGTGCTGAACATCCCTGCCGCCTATTACGCCTCTCTTCTTGGGCAGGAGACTGTCGGTGAAAGTAAACTGTACACTCTCAAACTTGTCCCTAAGGACGACCGCTCGTTTGTGAAGTCCGTCAAAGTGTGGGTCGAGGAGGGCCGCTGGGTTGTCCACAAAGTCTCCATTGTTGACGTCAATGAAACGGAAACCACGTATACCATCAAAAACGTGAAGCTCAACTCCCACCTCAGCGACACGACGTTTTCCTTTATTCCGCCACCTGAAACCGAGGTTGTTGATCTCAGGCAGTGATCGCTCTCCTTCATGTCTCATAAAACGAAAAGAATCGTTCGTGCAGTAGTGGGGGGAATCCTTGCTCTCGCGTTTTTGTATCTCGCATTTCGCAACGTCAAGTTCGCCGAACTGTTGGACTCCGTGCTTCGCGTGAATGTTTTCTGGGTGTTCGTACTTGTCCCCGTCGGTCTTGCCGGACACTGGATCCGTGCCGTACGATGGGCATATTTGCTCGCTCCCGTCAAGTCGAACATCTCCACGCGGAATCTCTTTTCCGCAGTCATGATTGGCTACATGATCAACAATATTCTTCCGCGCGTTGGAGAACTGGTTCGCCCATATGTCATCGGGAAGCTTGAGGGGATTTCGAAGAGCTCCGCGTTTGGCTCGGTTGTCGCCGAACGAATTATCGATATGGTTTCCTTTTTCTTCATCATGTGTCTTGTGTTTTTCGTTTACCCGAATTCTCTCGACCCATTCGTGGATGATCCCGCGATGGCCCGACCGCTGTTTCTCATCGGTTCTGTCGTCGCGATGATTCTTTTTGTCGCTCTCTTCCTCAAGATCGACGTCCTGTGGAAGATCGTAGGCCTGATCCATCCTCTGCTCCCACGCCGCTTCGAGTCGAGAATCGACGGCATTGTACAGTCGTTTGTCTCCGGCTTCGCCGTGTCGAAAATGCCCGAGAAATTCGCTCCTCTCGCGGCGACGAGTTTCCTTCTGTGGATTGTGTATGCGTTAGGGCTCTACATCGCATTCTTCGCATTTGATCCGATTGCTGAACTTGGGCTGGGCTTTGGCGCATCGGTTGTTCTCCTTGTCATGTCGGCCTTAGCGTTTATTCTTCCGGCCCCCGGAGCGTTCGGTACGTATCACTCCTTTCTCACTTTGGCGCTCGTGCGACTCTATGGCGTCAATGATGTCACGGCCCTGAGTTATACGATCCTCACGCATGAGCTGGGGTATGTCGTTGTGATGGTGGTCGGCGTGTATTACTTCTTGAAGGACAACTTCAAAGTCTCTGAAGTACGTCTCGAGGTTGCCCGCGAGACATGAAGCTCTTCATGACTTCCGTGTTGATGGTTGTATCGATGCTGGATGCCTACGGACAAAACCACGGGCAGAGGCACATTGTAGGGGTTTCAGCCGGTATGGGCGTGTCAGCTCATTCAGCCCCCTCGATCGTTGACTATGTGAACGTGGTTGCTCAACCGAGCCAGCGTGTCGATGAGTTTACGACTTCGATAGAGTTCTTCGTCGCACCGGAGATTCAGATCAACGAGGATTGGTCGATTGCACTCGAGTACGGATATCATCTAAAGTCGTATGGATTCGATAATTCCTCAGGACTCGGGAGAGTTGAGTTCACGCACCGCGTTCATCTCCCGACGCTACTACTCCATTATTTGATGCCCGGCGAAGCGTACTGGTTCAAGCTTGGCGGCGGGCTCGGCTACCACAACGACATGTTTGAAGAGTCGTTCTCATCTGTTAATCGGCGTGAGACGTATCGCGGCTCGGGAATCGGAGCCAAGGTCGAGGCCGTCGGAAACACGGCGTTCGATGAGAGCTTCTACGGAAGCATCGGAGTGGATATGCGGTGGGTATTCGGCGGTTCATTTAAAGATCATGAGGGAAAAGCCGCGAGGTATAATGGCTTCTCACCGAAGATGGGCTTTTTCTCGGCCGGCTTGAAATTCGGCGTGATGATCCTGTTTTAGAACGCACGAATTTCCTTTTGGGAAAATATGTTCACAAAGCAAAATCCAAAGCACGCATTTCGGATTTCATTTCCACAAACGATTGTGCGTAGCATTACTCATCAAGAAAGGGTTTCTTTTTGACGATCCTTCAATCCATTCTTCTGGGGCTTGTTCAAGGATTCACTGAGTTTCTTCCCGTCAGTAGTTCGGGACATCTCGTTCTTGCCGAGGTGCTGTTCGACATTGCTCCGTCGAACGACGTTACGTTCGAGGTCTTTGTTCACTTTGGCACGCTGCTCAGCGTGTTGGTTGCGTTCAGAGATGAAATTCAAAGGATCATCGTTGCCGTCGCTTTGGGACTTTCCCCGTTCAACATCGGAAAGGTCTATTACCGTGAGAATGAATACTTCCGTTTGGGGATTGCAATCTTCGTCGGATCGATACCTGCTGGCATCATTGGCATTCTCTATGAAAAGGAGATCACACAAACGTTTACCGACCCAAAGCTCGTTGCCGTGATGCTTGTTATCACCGGTTTGATTCTCTTTCTCACAAAGCTCGCCCGACCCAGTGTCGGCAAGAGGATCGGTACGCGCTCGGCGTTGTTGATTGGCTTAGCGCAGGCGTTTGCAATCATTCCCGGAATCTCTCGCTCAGGATCCACCATCAGTATGGCCCTTTTTCTGAAGCATCCGCCGGCTATTGCAGCTCGTTTTTCCTTTCTCCTCTCGTTGCCTGTCATTGCTGGAGCGACCTTGCTCAAGACCTTCGAACTCTTTCAAAACGGAGGACCGGCGGATGGGTGGGTGCAGCTTCTCTTCGGAACACTGGCCGCCTTTGCTTCCGGTTACTTGGCGATACGACTCCTTCTGAAGATCATTCAACGTGGCAAGTTAAGTTCATTCTCATTTTATTGTCTCACGGTCGGCGCATTAGCCATTGTGTATTTGTAAGGAGGAATCTTGCTTATGAGATTAAGCGTTGCGCTAATCTTGTTGATGCTGCCCTATGTACTCTTCTCACAAACAAAAAAGGCCCGTGCCATGAAATCGGAACCGAAGTCCAACCCCGTTGTCGTTGTAGAGACAACACTGGGAACATTTGAGCTGGAGCTGTTTGCCCATGCGACACCAAAGACGGTGAAGAATTTTGTTGGACTTACGGAGAAGGGATACTATAATGGTGTGAAATTTCATCGGGTCATTGATAAGTTCATGATTCAAGGAGGCGACCCGACAGGGACAGGTCGTGGTGGGGAGAGCATCTACGGTCGTCCATTTGAAGATGAAATTGTCGATACGCTCAAGCACAACGCACCCGGCATTCTTTCGATGGCGAATGCAGGCCCGAACACCAACGGCAGCCAATTCTTTGTCACGCTTGTGGCGACACCCTGGCTCGACGGCAAGCATACGGTGTTTGGTAGAGTGATCAAAGGGATGGAGGTTGTTCAGGCAATCGGAAAAGTAAAAACGACAAAGCCGTTCGACAAACCGGTAGAAGACGTCGTGATGAAAAAAGTAACGATAAAGAAGTAGAACTTCGAAGCTGCACATTGACCTTCACTAACCCTATGAGGGAGCATGGCTGACAAGAAGGAGTTCTTCACGTCGCGATGGGGGATGATTCTTTCGGTGATTGGCATTGCGGTTGGAACGGGAAACATCTGGAGATTCTCACGGATCGTCGCTCAGAACGGCGGCGGATCGTTTCTAATTCCCTGGGTGATCTTTCTGCTGATTTGGTCCGTCCCGCTCATCATTGCCGAGCTGGCGATCGGCAAGTACACGCGTTACGGAACGGTCGGAGGAATCGCAAAACTCGCCGGCGAGAAGTTTGCTTGGATGGGTGCCTTTGTCGGATTTGTGTCGACGGCGATCATGTTTTACTATTCTGTGGTGACAGGCTGGTGCATCAAGTATCTTTCCTCTTCCGTTACCGGTTCGATTGTCACAACGGAAGATCACCTCGCTCTGTGGACCTCCTTCACGTCGGGCTATGAGCCGATTCTCTTTCATGCGATAGCCATGAGTCTCGGTGCGATTGTGATTTACCGCGGTGTGGTCGGAGGGATTGAGCGGACAAACCGAATCCTCATTCCAGCACTGCTTCTCATTCTCGTCACACTGGCCGTTCGCGCTGTGACACTCCCCGGCGCATGGGAAGGAATCCAGTATCTCTTCACACCGAATCTCGACACGCTCCTTGATTACAAAGTCTGGCTCGCGGCCCTCACGCAAAACGCTTGGGACACCGGCGCCGGGTGGGGACTTATCCTGACGTACGCGTGCTATGCGCGGCAAAAAGAGGATATTGCGCTGAATGCGGCTCTTACTGCGTTCGGCAACAACTCTGTGTCGCTTCTTGCAGGAATCACGATCTTTTCCACTGTTTTTGCACTTGCGCCGGTTGACGGTGTCAAAGAGTTGATTTCGGGCCAAGGAAGCACCAATACCGGCCTTGCATTTATTTTCCTGCCGCAATTGTTCGGACAGATGCCGGGGGGGACGGCTGTGCAGACGTTCTTTTCCTCCATTTTCTTCTTGGGTCTCACGTTTGCCGCGTTGACGTCCCTTATTTCTATGATCGAACTTGCCGTCAAAGCGTTCGTTGACATGGGGGTTCAGCGAAACCGGGCGTTGATGTTGGTCATCAGTGTCGGGTTTTTGATGGGGGTTCCATCAGCCCTGAGTATGAGCTTCTTTGAAAATCAGGACTGGGTGTGGGGTATTGGGTTAATGATCAGCGGCGGATTCATTTCGTTTGCCGTCATCAAGCAAGGGGTCGAGAAATTCAGGCAGGAAGCAGTGAATGGTGAAGGAAGTGATGTGAAGGTGGGGAAGTATTACAACGTGATCATCTCGTGGCTTGTGCCGATTCAGGTCATCGTTTTGATTTGTTGGTGGTTTTACCTGGCGATTACGGACTTCGACAAGGAGGGCTGGTGGAATCCCTTCAACACGTACAGCGTTGGAACATGCTTGCTCCAGTGGGGAATCATCATGCTCCTCTTCATCTCGCTCAATCGATGGATTGTCAAACGAACATTCATGCGCCCAGCGGAGGTAACCAATGCCGGTTGAAACGCTTTTAACGATGGTTGTTGTTGTTGGAACGGTGTGGGGAGGGTTCCTTCTTGTTCTGTTGACGGCTTTGAAGAAAGAACGAACCAAAGGTTTATAAGCATCCCTTATGACGCTCGAGCAGCTTCAGGCGGCTGTTGAGAAGCGACAATTTGCTCCGATCTATTTCTTTTATGGAGCGGAGGACTTTCTCATTGACGAGGGGGTGGAGATGATTGTCGCAAAAGCCGTCGACCCCGCAATGAAGAGTTTCAACTTCGATGTGGTATACGGAAGCAAAGCGGATGCGAAGGAGGTCGTCGCTCACGCGTCGGCATTTCCCATGATGAGCGACCGGCGGGTGGTGTTGGTGAAGGAATTTGAAAAGCTTGTTTCCTCGGATCCAGCAAGAGAGCTGATCTCCACCTATATCGAGCGTCCCCTCGAATCCACATCTCTCATTCTTGTTTCCCTTCAGCCGGACTTTCGGCGAAAGCCATTTACCGATCTCAAAAAGTCTGCCGAAACCATCGAATGTAAGTCGCTTTTCGATAGTCAGATTCCCCACTGGATTTCCAATCGAATTCGGAAATATAAAAAGAAGGCCAATCCAGAGGCGTGCCGGCTTCTTCATGCTTATGTCGGGAATTCGCTCAGGATCATTCACAGTGAAATCGAAAAGCTTCTCACGTTTGTCGGGGACCGGCCGGAGATCACAGCGGAGGACGTTACGGCAGTTGTCGGAGCCTCGAAAGGATATACGGTCTTTGATCTACAGAATGCAATTGGTGCTAAGGATATGCGTGCGGCGAGCCGAATTCTCGAGCGAATGATCCAGGCAGGGCAAAGTCCGCAGCTCATGATTGTTATGTTGACTCGGTTTTTCACCCAGCTCTGGAAAATGCATGACCTGAAGTCCAAACGCCTGTCCGACGGTCAAATTGCCTCGGAGCTTGGTGTGAACCCTTATTTCGTGAAGCAGTTTGTTTCGTACTCCTCTAAATTTTCGTCGGAGGAGATCGAGCGGTGCTTCCAGGCATTACTCGAGGCCGACACCGTGTTGAAGACAACATCGCGTGATCCCAAGATTGTGCTTGATCTGTTGGTCTATTCGTTGATCAAAGGTTCAAAGCGGCCGGAACTTTCACCCGTGTAGCGCATGCTCGAGCTCCAATACCTCGCAGCCCCCTCGACGGAAGAATGGTGGAGACTTGCAGGGATTTTTGTCGGCCTTCTTCTCTTTATCGCAGTAGGTGAGGGAGTTCGTATTCTCTTCCGCTGGCCGGCTGAATTCACACGCAAGCTGGTTCACATTTCTGTTGCTGTCCTCATCTTCTTCGCTCCCACGATCTTTACGGTTCCGCTCCCCGCAATCATTCTTGCCCTTGTCTTCACTTTGATCAACTGGACAGCAATTCGATTGGGCCTTTTTCGTGCTATCCATGGAACGGTGCGTCAGACATATGGTACGGTGTATTACCCACTGGCGTTCCTCATTCTTGTCCTGATCTTTTGGTATCGTGCACCGGAGATCATTTCGCTATCTATGTTGGTTCTTGGATTTGGAGATGCCGCTGCAGCGATTGTCGGACAGACTCACCGCTCGCCGACATCCTATCAACTCACCGGTGATGTGAAAACTCTCGAAGGGTCGTGGACGATGTTTGCCGTCACCACGCTCACCCTGATGGCGGGCATTGTGCATTTCCGGACAGTCTTTGACGCTCCATTCCTTTTCGTTTTCTCTGTGGCCGCCGCTGCCGCAATGATGGCCACGGCATGGGAAGCGATCTCATCACGCGGACTGGATAACCTTGCCGTTCCGTTAGCTACTGCCTTTGTCCTTGCCTACTATTTTCTTCCGTCTCCGTTGAAAGATGTTCAGCAATATACCACCGGCGTCGGATTAGCGTTGGGGATTGCAGGATTATCGTTCTATGGTGGACTGCTGACGGCAAGCGGATCGGTAGCGACGTTCATCCTTGCCTCGATTATTTTTGGTATTGGTGGATGGAAGTGGACCGTGCCTGTGCTCGCGTTCTTTGTTCTTTCAAGTCTCCTCTCGAGGGTCGGTCGGGAAAGGAAGAGGGAGTTCGATTCGGTTTTTGAGAAGACCGGTCGAAGAGATCATGCACAGGTGGCTGCAAATGGCGGAGTAGCCGGCATCATTGTTCTCCTTGCATATTTGCATGGTTCGGAAGAGTTCTATCCGCTCTACCTGGCTTCAATTGCTGCAGTCACCGCCGACACATGGGGAACAGAGATCGGATTGCTTTCGAGCGGTCGACCGATTGAACTGCCGTCATTCAAGCCAGTCGCTCCCGGTACGAACGGAGGAGTAACGTCGATTGGAATTGTTGGAGCGATGCTGGGTGCACTAGTTATTGCCGCTGTCTCTTTGCTGTGGGAATCGAACTGGAAGCTTCTCGGTCTGGTCGCTCTCAGCGGCTTTATGGGAAGCATTGTTGACACTCTCCTTGGCGGTACACTTCAAGCTCGATATCGATGCGTTGTGTGCGGTACAATTGTCGAGCGGAAGGAGCATCACGACCAGCCGACGGAATTCATCGGAGGACTTCGGTGGGTCACGAATGATGTGGTGAACTGGGCATGTGCGTTGTCGGGGGCGTCAATAATGCGCTGGATACAATAGAAGAATCACCTTCTGTGGCTAAGCTCACAAAAGCTCTGCTGAACTCTCGCTATACTATCGGCCGACTCTGAATTCATGCTGAATTATATCTGGATATCGCTTATTGCCCTCGGCATACTCGTTGCCGCCGGAACCGATCTCAACGATGAAGTGCAAAACACCTACCGCAACGGTGTGCCATTCGAGGCAGAGATCGAAAGTGACAGGGCACCATCAGCCCTCAGACAAACGTGGGAGGGCGTACTTGTGGTGAGCAAAGAGCAGCTCAACGAGTTCTACGGTCGCACTGTTGCGGACAGCGATGTCAGACAGCCAGTGAGTGTCACCACTGCACAATCCGGTGAGAGCACACTGCAAATGGCGGTCGGAGCTTCCACGCCTACCATCTGGCGGGAAAAGATGAAGTACGCTATAAACAAAGACCGCCTCTCGGGCAAGGTTGTCTCGATTCGATTTGCGGAAGAGGGGAAGAGAGCAAAAGTGCAAATCCTTTTTGAGCCGATTCGCCTCACGAAGATGAAGGCAGTCACCCAAGCCGCTCTGGATTATGCCGCAACGGCGGTCAACATCGCGTTGGGACTCATCGGAATCATGGCGCTCTGGTTGGGCGTGATGAAGGTGGCTGAAGAGGCAGGCGCCATCCAGATACTGACGCGCCTGTTGACACCGATAACGAAGCGGTTGTTTCCGGATGTTCCTCCGAATCATCCCGCGGTAGGTGCAATGATCATGAACATCTCGGCCAACATGCTCGGTTTGAGCAACGCTGCCACCCCGTTTGGCTTGAAGGCGATGGAAGAGCTGAATAAGTTGAATCCCAAACTTGGCACGGCTACGAACGCTATGTGCACGTTTCTGGTTATCAACACGTCGGGACTGGTGCTGATTCCTGCGACGGCAATTGCGGTCCGTGCCGCAGCGGGATCGGCGAATCCGGGAATCATCATCGGCACATCCATTTTCGGAGCGACCTGCGCTACGATTGCCGGTCTCATCATGGTCAAGATTCTCGAACGATTACCTCGCTTCAAGAAGGATCTCGAGGTGTCGGGTGGCTGAGCTCTTTCGTTTTGTCGTCAATCTCGTTTCTCTTCTCACTATTCCTCTTGTGATCTTCGGCTTTTTGACGTGGGGGATAGTGAAGAAGGTTCGTGTGTACGAAGTTTTCGTCGAGGGGGCAAAAGAGGGCTTCAACGTGGCAATCCGAATAATTCCGTATCTTGTTGCCATGCTCGTCGCGATCGGGATCTTCCGGGCGAGTGGTGCAATGGATGTGCTGACAACGATTCTTAGACCAGTTACATCACTCATCGGAATGCCGGCAGAAACTCTCCCGATGGCGCTCATGCGTCCGCTCTCGGGCAGCGGATCACTCGGTATCATGACCGAACTGATGAAAGTGCATGGTCCGGATTCGTTTATTGGAGTTCTGGCATCGACAATGTACGGCAGCACGGAGACGACGTTCTATGTCCTTGCGTTATACTTTGGGTCTGTTCAAGTCAAAAATACCCGTCATGCTCTTCCTGCCGGTTTGACTGCGGATGTTTTTGGGATGCTGGGAGCTGTGCTGATTTGCCGCTTGCTGTTTGGAATCTAAATCATTCACTCTAAGGAGGCTCCATGAAATCTCACGCACATCTTGTCGCTGTTCTGCTGATTCTTGGCGTGGTGTCCCTGTTCGCTCAAGCGCCAACGCCCCCATCGCCCATGCAGAAGCAGAAACAGACCATTGGGGGTGGACTCGGTGTTACGCGAGTCGACACATCGACCTACCTGCTTTTTAATATTGCACCGGAGCTTGCATTCGGCAAGCTGGGGATTGGTCTCGACATCAACCTCCGCTACGATCTGGAAAATCAGAAGCTTCGCACGGAGGATTGGGATGAAGGATATGACTTCCTTCGTATCATCCGCTACGTGCGCTGGGGATTAAAGCGTGATCCGTTGTATATTCGGGTAGGAGTGTTGGATTACTCCCGACTTGGTCACGGCTTTATCGTTTACAACTACCGCAACAGTGCAAGTTATGACCTGCGACGGATCGGCTTTGAGTTCGATATGGATTTCGATCGATTCGGATTCGAGACAGTCTACAGCGACGTTGCCGGTGCAGGACTGCTCGGCGCGCGCGGGTATGTCAAACCGCTGAAGTTCACCAAACTGGCATCAGTGCCGATTATTGGCGGATTTGAGCTTGGGGCGACATATGCAGCGGATTTGCATGAGAATGCCAACAAAACCTGGGGAGATGGTCTGGGAAGAGTCAGGCTGGCGAAAGATGGAGGGGCGCTTTCTATTATGGGCTTCGATGCCGGGCTTCCGCTGCTTTCCCTGTCGGCGATTCAATCGACCCTCTATTTGGATTATGCCAAGATCGTCGATTTTGGCAATGGTGTTGCAGCCGGTATCGATCTGAACCTTTCCGGACTCGGAATACTTTCACTGGGAGCGAAGTATGAGCGCCGATGGACGGGAGATCAGTTCATCCCCGCCTACTTCAATGCTCTTTACGAGCGCGAGCGTTACACACCACGCGACACGCTTTTCATCAGCAAGGCTCAAGAACTTCGGCTCGCGAAAGCAAGCGAGGGTTACTACGGCGAGCTAACAATCGGCATTCTCGGTCGTTTCAATATCGTGGGTGGTTACTACTCGCCAGTTGGTGTGAAGAATCAGGGAGTGTTGCACCTCGAGTTCGATCCGGGTGATGTGATCCCGGGAATCCTCTTGAACGCCGGTTATGACAAGCGAAACATCGGCAAGCTCTTCAAGCTGGATAACAATTCTCTTGCGTATGTCCAGGTCGGCTACAAGCCGTATCCGTTCATGGTTGTCTCGACCGTGTATCAATGGACATTCACGGAAGAGAAGAACGCACAGGGTCAGGTGGTCGGCTATAAAACACAGAGGAGAATAGAGCCGAAGGTCGGGTTTATTTTCAACTTTTAGATTCG
>DATMBF010000008.1:0-153681 GCA_035559595.1 Bacteroidota bacterium
GCGGCGCCGAAGGCCTTTACATTGCATCCGAATTACCCCAATCCTTTCAACCCCTCCACAAGTATCGAGTTTACCATTCCGGAGGATGGCTTTGCGACGCTGAAGGTCTTTAACCTCCTTGGTCAGGAGGTCGCAACGCTCTTCGAAGGCGAGGCCGTTGCGGGACAGATCTATCAGCGCACATTCGATGCTTCACAATTGCCGACGGGCGTCTATGTCTCCCGACTGACCTCCGGCGGCCGGAGCCTGATTCAAAAGATGTTGCTGGCGAAGTAACGACACGGATTGTGCGTTGTGCCGTAGGAGCGGGTCACCAGACCCGCGTTCCTTGATCTGATGGAGTCCACCTCCAATGGCTAATCGATCGGTGGGTTCCATTTTCTGAGCCTTGCGAGACCGACACCACGACACTGTTGAGGGATGGTGCCTATCCAGCCTCTCAATCACCCTGTACGGTCTCCCAACACGCTCAAACGCCAAGCCTCTAACCTCCTCTAACTCGAGTTGCTCCTTCAACTTCTGAGGATTTCCGGTCTTCTCTCACTCGGTGCGGCAGGTCACTGAATGCAACGGCTAACCTCCTGCCAGTAATGAGGCTGCAGGGTTTTCTGGAAAAAGTTCTTTAAGAGAGTTGCATTTTCACTTGGAGTTCCTTATTATTTTGCCGTAATTATTGGCAATCTCTGGTCTTCTTCAGGAGAGGACTCCAAACATGGCCATTCAATCAAATCCGACCGCGCCGGCGGCAGCCCCACCAAAACCCGCTGCGCCATCTATTTCACAGCCGGAACTTCCACCGGTCATCGTCGAGGGAAAGAAAATCCTCCTCGAGATTGCCAAGCAGCTTCCGACGACCGTTACTGGCCTTGAGCGGCAAATGCTGATCGGCGATGCGATCACAAGGATGGATGAAGGTCAGAAGGAAAAACTCCGTGCCCATATCAATCATTTCCTCTCCCGCATGTTTGTTGTCAATGCCTCCGATATCGATATGGGAGGCTTCGGAAGTCAAGGCCAGATCTGGTACCGCATTTTCGGGAACAAGAAACCCGATCCTTCCCTTGGCAAGTACACACCGGATGAAATGAATATCCTCATCCAGAGCATTATCGGCGAGCGCCAGCGGTCGGTCTTATACGAGCAGCGGAATCTGGACTTCTCTCACATGCTCTTTATGGAGGGGGGTGAGTTCCGGCGCTTCCGAGCGGATGCCTACTTCGATCTCGATCAACTCGCGCTCAACATGCGCGCCATCAACAACACCATCCGCCCATTCAAGAATTTGGAGCTTCATCCCAACGTCGCAAAAGCGTTGAGCCTTGCCCATACGAAGGAAGGTCTGTGCCTTGTTACCGGTATTACGGGATCAGGCAAAAGCTCCACACTGGATGCCATTATCGATGCCAATAACCAGAGCGTTGACGGTCACATTGTGATCATCGCATCGCCGGTGGAATACGTCCACAAGTCCATCCGTTGCATCATACGACACCGTGAAGTGGGGCGTGATGTGCTCTCGTTTAAGGAAGGGGCTGTTCAGGCGCTGCGTCAAGACCCCGACATCATCATGATCGGGGAGTTGCGCGATCCCGAAACCATTCTGACGGCGCTGGAAATCACGGACTCCGGTCACAAAGTCTTTTCAACGCTTCACACCGCCTCAGCGGCCGAGAGTATCGACCGTATCATCGGTGAAGTTCCACCGGTGGAGCAGGAGCGTGTACGGAACCGTCTTGGCGATGTCATCCGATGCGTTATCTCGCAAAAGCTGGTGCCCAGTCTCGACGGTAAGCGTGTTCTCGCCAAGGAGATCATGCTAGGGACGCCCTCTGTGCGAGCGGCGATCAAGAATAACAACACAGGCGAAATCTACCAAATGATTTCCGAAGGGGCGGAGCAGGGAATGACGACGATGGAACAGGACCTCAAGCGTCTCTACATGCAAAAAAAGATCTCGCTTGAGAATGCGATGGCCTATGCCAACAACAAGCGGCGTATGCAGCAGTTGTTGCAGATCCAGGGTGGGGGAGAATGAGAACGGGAAGGAATTCTCGCGCGACGTTCTCGATGATCTTATCCCGGTCACGAAAGAGGATAACCTCGTAAATGCCATATACGCCTGGTCAGGGCAAGACGGCTGTTGCTCTGTTCGTTGACGGTCTTGAACTCAAGTATGTTCAGCTCTCCCAGAAGGGGAAGGCAATAACGCTTCGGGAATACAAGACTGTTTCGCTCGCTCAGCGTTTCGAAGAAGTGAAGCCGGCTGCGGGAGAGGAGGGAGGATTTGAAGGCGGTGCCGATGCTTTTGGCACTGCCGGTGCGCCTGTTGCTGCCGAAGTCGGTGGAGAAGGAGCGAGCAATGCCTCGGTGCTCCTCAGTGTTCTTGGTGATCTCCCCCCTGCAAAGTATACACTTTCCTACGCCATCGGCGAACCCGCCGTAACCTATCACGAATTCGAATCCGATTTCGGACTCAAGGGCTCGAAGCTCAAGAAGCGCATAAGCGATGAACTTGCTGCCGCTCGAGCCGCCCCGCCTCCCGTTGATGCCATCGATGTCATCCCGACGGTACAGGGTGGAATCCTTTCGATCATCAGGGAAGATGGGCTCAGCCTCTATGATCTGGTGAATGAAATCAAGCCGATGATGGGGAATCGGACGCCGAATTTGAACATCCTCGACAGCTCGGATGTGGCGCTGATGAACCTGATTCGGGCGAGTTATCAGTTTCAGGACGAGGAAATTACGGTTGTCGTTTATGTGGGGCATGAGTTCAGCCGCATGCTCTTCATGCAGGGGATGAACTACCTCCATTTTGCTCCGGTCATTAGCGAGGGTTTTAACTCGGCCAACATTGAAAACACGCTCTACAGCCGTATCCTGCTGGAACAGGACAACATTGCTCTCACCCGAATTGACCGGATTCTCCTTGCTGGCGAGAGTCACAAAGCGAATCTGAAGGACCTCCTTGCTCCGCAATTCTCGAGCGCTCAGGTGGAGTACATCCAGGCGCCGGAGCTTGATTTGAGCCTCTTCGAGGGAACGGTAGGAGAGGCGATTTCCGAGTACGCCATCCCGATCGCCACGGCATGGCGAGCCCTAGAGCCGAAGAGGCCCGGGTTCTATCAGATCAATCTTATTCCCCCCTCCATCATTGAAGCCCAAAAGGTCTTCAAATTAGCCTGGCATGGTTGGTTGCTCGCCCTCGGTATTATTGGCTCTATCGTTTTCTTTTTCACGGCCATCAATCAGCGGAACATCGAGATCCGGCAAGCCAGTGAGTTGCTGAAGAAGCGGCAGGCGGAGATGCAGGATTTAGAAGCCCTCCGATCGCAGAAGTCCATGTTGACCAATGAGATTCAAACGTACTCAGCGGCAACGGCGTTGTATGAGAAGCTTGTTCCCGGCTCCGATCGTTGGAGCCGCATCCTGCATTACCTGGGGAATAGCGTTGAGGACTTGAATTCGCTCTGGATTTTGAGGATCCAACGGGATGATAATCCGCCGGGATCATTCAGAATAGCAGGTCGTTCGATCTACCGGACGAGAATCTGGAGACTTGCGAGCCTCTTCGAAAAGGCGACGCTGCGGGAGGTGAGAGTCACAGAAGTACGGGGTAAGATGTTGTACGATTTTGAACTCCACGTTGAGAAGGTCGATAAAGGAGATGTGCCGCAGTAACGATTGCTGAAATCCATGTCTTTTAAAGTTCGAAATACTTTAGTTCTTGCTGGTGTGTTCCTCTTGATCACGGGGGGCGGACTGTTCTACTATATGTTTTACCAGCCGAAGCAGTTGGAGTCGTCCTTAATGGATATCACCCGGATGGAAAAGGAACTCCAGGAGATGCCGACGCTGATTAACGAGGTTCAACTGCTGACCGTGCAGAGGGACGATATGCGACGTCGGTACGATTCCCGGAGTAAAGAGATTCCGCTGTCGGATATTTCTTCGATGACGTACGCGTACATGAGCCGCGGTATCGATCTCGCCGGTTCGTTGCAATTCAACATGCGCTTCATTGGCGAGCAACTTGTGGAGGATCACGGATTCAACACGTACGAACTAACGGGTGGAACCGCGACGTTCCCCGAGTTGTATCGGTTCGTCTACTTTCTGGAGAACGGTCGCCGCCTGTACAAGATCAAGTATCTGACGGTGGATCAGAGGGAATCGGTTGATATGGAAACGGGGGAAACGAAGTCTTATGTAAGCTTCGCGATGGAACTGAGGGCGTATTTCAGCAAGATCGACGTGTTGAGTACGTCGCTTGCGGCTACAGAACTTGCAATTCCCCCGTCGCCCTTCAATCCGTTTACGCCGTTGATTTTTGCCACCATTGCGACGTCTGCTCCACCGAATGAGATCGATGTTGCGGCGCTTGACGTGAAGGCGGTTCTTCCGGGGAAAGCGTTTGTGTTGCTGGGGAATGAATTGATTGTTCTGCACGTGGGGGACAAAGTTTGGAGAGGGTCGGTGACACGGATTAGTCCTGCCGAGAGTCTCGTCGAGTTTACCCTCGACGAAGGGGGAATTATCAAGAAGATTCAAAAGAAGATCGTTTTTGAGGCAAAGAAACGTTAGGAGAGAACCATGACTAAACATTGGTGCATTCTGTTACTGTGTATGTTCCTCGCCGGTAGCGACGATCTCATTGCACAGGCCAGGGAGGAGCAGCAGCTGCGTCGGGCGGCACGTGGAAAAGAGGGTGTGGCTCAGGAAGAACTCGTTTCGTTCAAGAACGACCTCTCCTACGTCGAAGCGATCAAAGCCCTGAGCGAGATGAGCAGAAAATTTCTCAACAAATCGATTGTCGATCCTGCGCCGAAGGATAAACCGATCGGTATCGGGATCGATGCGATGTACTGGAGAGACGCGCTGGAAACGATCTTGAGGGCCAATGGCTTGTGGTATGAAGAATATCCCGATTATTTCGCCATCGCCTCAGCTGCCGACATCGCAGCTCGACAGCGTCAGCAAACTACAACCACTCCTCTGACGCCGACCACCACTACTACGTTACCGGCAACGCCGGGCCAGTTAACTCCCGAGCAAGAGAAAGAGCAAAAAGCACAACAGCTTGCAAAGTCGCGAGAGGTTACCATCTCCGCAGTCTTTCTGGAGGTGGACAGGACAAAAGCGCGGGAGGTGGGGGTGAGCTTTTCGATCTTCAAACAACGAGGGACAGCACTCAGCTTCGAGTTCGGGGGTGCCGAGCGCGTTGGGAGTCCGCTCATCGAAGCAACGGCAGTTCAAACCCCCACCAAGCAACTCTCACTTGATATCGAGTCCGCATTACGATTCTTTGAAGATGAAGCGCTTGGCGAGGTGATTGCGCGTCCCCAGGTTACGGTTCGGTCGGGGGAAAAGGGATTGGTGCAGATCGGTCAGGATTTTTCGTTCCGGTCGAGGACCATCTCTGGGGATGTTACCGAAACGTTCTACGCAACGGGAACGATTCTTGACGTTACGCCGAACGTTATCCGGATTGGAGATTTGGAATTCATCGATCTCACGCTGAAAGTTGAGCGAAGCAGTGTGGTGCCGGGAGCGGTGACAACGATCATCAACAAGTCGCAGGCGTCGAGCAAACTTCTCCTTCTCGACAAGGAGGAGGCATACGTCGGTGGGTTGTATGTGAATGAAGAGACTCAACAGCGGCAGGGGATCCCCATATTGAAGGACTTGCCGTGGTGGTTCTTTGGACTGCGATATCTTTTTGGGTCGGATGCTGTCCGCACGGCGCGAAAAGAGTTGATTGTGTTGATCAAAGCGGAAATGGTCCCGTTTATCGAAGAGCGTGTCTCAAAGCGAGACGCGGATCGTAACCTCCTGCAGGAACGTCTGAAAGAAGGGCGCGAAGATACCATCAAACGATTGAGGAAGAACTGAGGATCTATGGTGATACTGGTCAATTCTTCCGAAATCGACGATAGCTACTTTGACCGAGGAAAGATTATATGTTTACCACAACGAGGGTGCCGGCCATGAGAATGAACATAGTATTATCGACGATTGCCATTGTGATCGCGTTTGTTGTGATGAAGGGATGCAAGCCTGAGGAGGAACCATCGGCTCCTCCGCCGATAACGACGGTCGACCTCACCGGGACGGTAACCGACAGCAGGACGTCGGCTCCGCTGAACGCGGCTGTTGTACGACTCACGAATTCGATCACGACGCTTGTGGATACGACGGACGCCAACGGTGTTTACAGTTTCACGCTTGATCTCGGCAATCAGGACAATGTGGCCACAAGCCTTCAAATCACGAAGAACGGATATCAGACGAAAACCGAGTCGATCACCCTGACCAAAGGTTCAATGGTACGTAATATCACCCTCGATGTGCTGACGACACCGCCTCCGCCAGTTGGACCACCGCCAAGCGGATACCCTGCGTCGATTGCCTTTTCCTCAATTTCTTCAAACAAGATCTCCGTCTACGGTGTAGGCGCGCTGGAGAGCACGACGATCGAATACGAAGTTCGGGATTCATCGGGATTCCCCGTGACTATTGATCGTCAGGATACCGTTTCCTTCCGTCTCGTCGGAAGGCCGGTGACCGGCGGTGCCTACGTTTCGCCGGCACGAGTTCTCTCAAATCAGGCAGGGAGGGTCAAGACGATTGTGAATAGCGGAACGATATCGGGACCACTTCAACTTGTTGCGGAGCTGCGACGGGATGTGGATGGAGTTGTCGTTGCTTCGGAGCCCGTGCAAATCATTGTTCACGGCGGAAAACCAGTGAACTTCGCCATTGGAGCTAACCCCTTCAATGCTCAAGCGTATGGAATTATCTCGAAATCAGTCTCCACAATTACAGCGGTGCTTGGCGACCGGTACGGCAACCCGGCAACACCTTCGGCTGTGTACTTTGAAACAACACAAGGGACAATTGATGAGGGTGGGGTCAGTGATCTTGACGGATTCGTCTCTGTACCAATTCACTCTGGGGTGCAGTTCTCGAGCAACGGATTTGGAACGGTGAGAGCGTGGACACTTGGTGAGAACGGCGTCGAGGTTCGGGACAGCCTTACGTTCCTGTTTACGGGACTTCCTCGGATCGACAGCGTTTACTGGGGCGGAGCTCCAACGGCGGTTGTCGACGCAAATACGCAAAGGACAGTTACGTTCCGCGTATACGATGACAGGCTGAATCCCATGCCGAAAGGAACGTCAATTACCGTGACGAAGGAAGGAGGAGCATCAGCAGTCGCGTCGAAGGTGGTGCCGGATGCATCCTTGCCGGATACCATGTCTCCATTCTGGACCTATTTCTCTTTCGTTCTCAGCAAAGATGTAGCCGCCACGCCCTCTGTCAATGGCAGCGCGACATTCACCATTACAGTAACAACACCGCGAGGTTCAGCAAGCGCAAACGTGCCGGTTACCGTTCAGTAACTCATAGCTGAGTAATAACCCCAAAAGCCACCTTCGTTCGAGGTGGCTTTTTTGTTGACATGGATCCCCGGAATTACAACCTCATGGAAGAGATTGCGTGTTGTATTGCAGCGAGGGTCGTGGTAATCTCTTCGTTCCGATGGTTCGTTGAGATGAAAGCCGCCTCAAACTGTGAGGGGGGGAGGAGAATCCCGCCTGCCAGCACCGCGCGAAAGTAGCGAGAGTACAGAGTCGTATCTGACCTTTTGGCCGAGTCGTAGTCCGTAACCGGCTTGTCGGTGAAGAAGAGCGTAAACATCGATCCAACACGATTGAATTGGTAAGGAAGACCCGATCTCTCCAACACTTCTTGAATTCCTTCCTCCAACCTCTTTCCCATTTCCTCCAATTTCTTGTAGATCCGGCGTTGTCGACTCAAGATTGTAAGCATCTCATATCCGGCCGCCATTGCCAGCGGATTTCCGGAAAGCGTGCCAGCTTGGTATACAGGTCCTGCCGGGGCCACCATTTGCATGATCTCTCTTTTACCCCCATATGCTCCGACAGGAAGTCCCCCTCCTATGATCTTTCCGAGCGTGGTCAAGTCCGGTTTCACCCCGTAGAGTTCCTGAGCTCCACCAAGGGCAACTCGAAATCCGGTCATGACTTCGTCAAAGATGAGCAAGATCGTTTCCCTGTCACAAACCGCCCGCAATCCTTCTAAGAAGCCTTGCCTCGGAGGAATGCATCCCATGTTGCCGACGATGGGCTCTACAATGATTGCCGCAATTTCGCCTCGGTGTGTGGCCACCAATCGCTCAACACTTTGAGGATCGTTGTAACGAGCTGTCAGTGTGCCGCTTGCCACCGCTGCTGGTACGCCTGGGCTGTCGGGTACCCCAAGCGTCATTGCGCCCGATCCGGCCTTGATCAGGAATGCATCTCCATGACCATGATAGCAACCCTCGAACTTGATGATCTTCTCTTTGCCAGTAAATGCGCGGGCGAGCCGAATTGCGCTCATCGTCGCCTCAGTTCCGGAGTTCACCATCCGTACCATCTCGATCGAGGGAACGATCTTCGTGATCAATTCCGCCATCTTGACTTCGAGCTCGGTTGAAGCGCCGAAACTTGTGCCATCCTTTATCTTGCCCCGGAGCGCCTTGAGAATGCGTGGGTGGGCGTGACCCAGAATCATCGGTCCCCAAGAACCGATATAATCGATATAGCGATTACCGTCTTCATCCCAAACGTAGGCCCCTTTGGCCCGCTTGACGAAGATGGGATCAGTCCCGACCGACCGGAAAGCCCGAACAGGGGAGTTAACACCTCCCGGAAGGATCTTCTTTGCTTTTTCGTAAAGAGTTTTTGACCGGCGAGTTTTCATGATTGTAGTGCACTGAGAGTATGGAATGAGATTCACCAACTGAAAACGTAAATGTTTTTTCCCGCAAAGCCAACAGCGTCAGGTGAATCAAGTCCGCCTCTCATGCATTCTCCAAGAGGGGTACTGCCTGAGGGAAGACAGGCTCTATCTTCATGTGTGCTTAGAGCAGACCGTTCTCCCGATACCACCTGAATGTTTGTTGAACGCCTTCCCGGAAGGGTGTGGCTTTGAAAGCAAGCTCTCTCATTGCCTTCGCTGCAGAAAAATAGAGGTGAAGGTCGATGCCTGTGGTAAGCTCACGGGTGATCCATGGTTTGGTTCGTGTCAGGGCGGCTACTGTCTCAGCTGTTGCGGCAATGCCGCTGGCAAGAACTTTAGAGATTCGAAACACTGGTTTGATTCCGCCAACGACTTCGGCTACACCTTCAAGCATCTGTTTGTTCGTCATGTTTTCTCCGGCGAGGATGTACCGTTCGCCTGTTCTTCCCTGCCGTGAGGCAGCGATGTGGCCGCGCACGACGTCGTCAACGTAAACGATGTTCGTGCCGCCATCCGGATAGTAGAAGATTCTCTTTTTATACACGTCGCAAATAATCTGTCCGCCGTGGAAATGGATGTCTCTCGGACCAATGACAATAGACGGATTGACCATCACTGCGGAGAGACCCAGCTTGAGTCCACGACGGATTTCCTGCTCGGCGAGATATTTGGAAATCCTGTAGCCTACATCATAGGTCTGCCAGTTAAACTCATTGGTCTCATCGGCATGGCCGTTCGGATTGAACCCGATGGCCGCAACTGAACTTGTGTGAATCAGCCGCTCCACGCCCGTTGCGAGGCAGGCTTCGACAACATTTCGTGTTCCACCGATGTTGACGTCGAACATCATCTTTCGCTCCCGCCGCCAGTACGAGACAACGGCAGCCGTATGGAAGACCGTTTCGCAGCCGTGAATAGCCCGTTTAAGCGCTTCGATGTCTCGAACGTCGCCGATGAAGTGTTCAACATCGGCATCGCCGATGGCGCGAAGGTCAGAATGCTCGCGACGCAGGATTCGGACGCGATACCCTTCGCGGACCAGCGCAATGGCAAGATTCGAGCCGATAAATCCAGTGCCGCCGGTAACGAGGATGTTCCGCATTGATAAATAATCTTATTCTTTAACCGTGAAATCAAGAGGGTTGGATGCAGTCCACCCCCAGAGCTCTGCAGAACGGTGGGCTCCATCTTGCGGGAATCATGCGTCTGTCGGGGTGCGATAATCTGCTCGATGCCTCAAAAAAGTAGCTCTGCGGACGCTTTATTGAAGTCGGTCAACGCCGATTGAACAAACTCGCACGCTGGAACACTGGGCATGGAGTTCGTGCGTGAGAAGCACAAGCGCGAAGACGCTGAAAAACCGTTTCACGAAGAAAACCCTCAGTACTGAGAGTTCTTGGGGTTCAAGCGACAGGGTTTATTTCAAAAGAGCGGCTGCGTCTTTTGCAAAATAGGTCAGGATCAGATCTGCTCCCGCGCGCTTAATGCTGAGAAGGACCTCCATCATCACCCGTCGTTCGTCGATCCAGCCATTACGCCCGGCAGCTTTGATCATAGAATACTCGCCGCTGACATTGTATGCTGCGGTGGGAACGCGGAATCGATCTTTAACGCGGCGAATGATATCCAGATACGACAGAGCCGGCTTCACCATGACGATATCGGCGCCTTCATCGAGATCAACCTCGACTTCCCTCAAGGCTTCGTCTGAGTTGGCGGGATCCATCTGATGAGAGCGTCGGTCCCCGAACTTCGGAGCGCTTTCAGCGGCATCGCGGAACGGACCATAGAAACCCGAGGCATACTTTGCAGCATAAGACATGATGGGGAGGTTCTGGAAGCCGTTTTCGTCGAGGATTCCTCGGATGGCGCGAACCCGACCGTCGAACATATCCGATGGAGCCACCATGTCGGCCCCAGCCTGAGCGTGCGTAAGGGCTTCTTTGGCGAGCAGCTCCACGGATTCATCGTTGACAATTTCGTCGCCGCGAACAATGCCGCAATGACCGTGGGAAGTGTACTCGCAGAGACAGACATCGGTAATGACGATAAGCTCGGGGACCTCTTTCTTGATTGCACGAATAGCCATTTGGACGATGCCGGCCTCGTCATACGCCTCGCTCCCAACCTCATCTTTATGTTCTGGAATACCGAAAAGAATGACTGCCGGAATGCCGAGACGTTTGATGTCAACACACTCCCGAACGATTTCGTCAATCGACAGTTGGAAAACGCCGGGCATGGAACGGACCTCTTTTCGCGTCTTGATTCCGGGAACGACGAACAGCGGATAGATGAAATCGTTGACGGAGAGCTCCGTTTCGCGTACCATCGACCGGAAGTCCTCTTTCATGCGGAGGCGACGAAGGCGCACGAAGCTTTGAGCTCTCTCGGAAATTTCAGGTTGTCTTTGGGAAACCATTGCGGACCTCTTCTGCGAGTGAAATTCGATAATTTCTGTTCTCACCAATATAGCTCAACGCATTGTGATGTTCAATTGGTTGATATCTGCTGTCGGGCCAGGATCTCCTTCGCCTTACGAAACACAGCATCAAACATTGCTTCGGTGAGTTTTCCTGTAAACGTATTTTGCTGGCTCGGATGGTAAGACCCCAGGAGTGTCACGGTGTCATTGAGGCGCACCTTGACTCCGTGGCCAAATGTCGGTTTCTGTTTCAGATTCGACCATCCTAACTCTTGAAATGAGCTGCACGCGGCATCGAACCCCACCTTCCCCAAACCAATAATGACACGCACATTTCTCAGGAGCCGCAGCTCTTCGAGAAGATAAGGTCGGCAATTGCGAATCTCTTCTGGAAGCAACTTGTTCTGCGGCGGAGCGCAACGGCATGTGGCGGTGATATAGCAGTTTCTGAGCCTGAGACCATCGTTTCGTGAAACGGAAACCGGCTGGTTTGCAAAGCCGGCCTTATGCAATGCTCGGTAAAGCCAGTCGCCACTCCGGTCGCCCGTGAACATTCGTCCTGTTCGATTTCCTCCGTGTGCCGCTGGGGCGAGTCCGATCAGAAGCAGCTGTGCGTTTGGATCACCAAAGCTTGGATTTGGCTTTCCCCAATAGTCCCAATCGGCAAAGCGCCGTGTCTTCTCGCGAGCGATCTGTTCACGCCATCGAACAAGACGTGGGCAGAGTCGGCAGCGAATGATCTTTTCTTGAAGTCGAGTCAATGATTTACGGTCTATACGTGTCACGTTCTTTCACAAACAGGTAGAGGATGGTGCCGACGGCAACACCGCCGAGAGTGAAGTAGACCTCCTTCGCCGTCGGATAGCTGAGCAGATAGAGTGCAAAGAGAATGCCCAAGACGGGAATGACCGGCCCAAGCGGCAAGGTGAAGGGTGCCGGCCCTTTTTTGCGAAATGCCAAGACGGCCGCGCATGTGGTGACGTAGTAGCTCAACCGGGAAACAACGCTCACGGCGGCGAGCGTGATGAAGTCCGAAAATACGGCGAGGAGATACACGACAACGGAGTAGAACATGATGGAAACGTATGGCGTTCGAAAGCGGGTGTGGATACGGGCAAAGAGGTGGGGGAGCTGGTATTTTTCGGCAAGCGCGTACGTCAGTCGCGGCACAGCAAGGATGGAGCCGCTAAAATAGCCAAAAGTGGATACGAGAGCACCAAATGCAATAAGATCGCCGCCAGGTGGACCGAGGATGGCGGTTGCCACTGCTGCTGTGGGGCGTTGCTCGGATGCCAGCGTCGGCAAGACGGCGACGGAAATCAGTTGAATAAGGCAATACACCGTGGTCACGATGGCCAGAGCGGCAAGCAAAGCACGAGGGACGTGGCGCTTCGGGTCGATGGACTCTCCAGAGGGGAGCGTCACCACTTCGAACCCGCCATAGGTAAACGTAAGCAAGAACATCGCTCGCATCAGGTCTTCGGTTGGCGGAAGCTGCTGCACGACGAGGTGCTCGGATTCGATGTATCCAAGGCCAACGATGATCAGAATCAGCAAGGGGAGAAGCTTGGTGATCGTAATCGTGTCGACTGTCCAGGCTCCGTACTTGACGCCGCGGACATTGATGATGGTGAACATTGCAAGAAGGGCGAAGACAACCGAGGCACGCAAAATCCCCGAAGCCATTTCGGGGAAAAAGTGTCCGAGGTAGATGATGAAGAGGTTGTAGTTTGCACCGGTGGCGGAGAGTCGAGTCAAGTACGCTAACCAGCCGATTTCAAATCCTACAAATTTCCCGAATGCCTCGTATGCATAGAGATATGGTCCGCCGGCTGAGTCAAACCGGCTTGAGACTTCGGCGAACGAGAGGACAAAAGTGAGGGTTACGACTGCACAGAGAACGTACGCGTACGGGCTAAACGCACCCGTTAAGCCTGCAATCGTGGAAGGTAAAAAGAAGATCGCACTGCCGATGATCCCGTTGACCGTGAGAGCAATAAGGTCCCACTGCCCCATGACACGGGCGAGAGAGGAGGGAGTCGATGGTTGGCTCACGGAGGTCTTCTGCCTCTTCTGATGAAATCACTCAAAACCGTTTGAGAAATTTGAGAAGTGCGGCGTTGAAGATTTCAGGGTTTTCGATGTTACTCATATGTGCAGCGTTGGGGATGACCACCAGCTCGGAGCCGGCGATCTTCTCATGCATGGCTTGGGATGCCGAAACGGGAGTCAGGGTATCGTGTTCGCCGACGAGAATAAGCGTGGGAACCTTGATAGCTGATAATGACGCAGTTGTGTCCGTCCGTGCTGCGAGGGCGAGTAGCGTGCCGCAGATGCCAAGAGGCGAATTTGCCTCGATCATCTTCTTTACCGTCTCGATAGCCGCAGGATTCGACTGAAAGGTTTGCGGCGCGAAGACAGCCTTGACAAATCCTTCGGCAAATGTTTTGACGCCATTCGTCTTCACCGCTTTCATCGAGGCAGAACGTTTTATCTTTCCCTCGTTCGGATCGGCTTCGCTTCGGGTGTCGCAGAGGATCAAGCCTTTGAATCGTTCCGGGTGTCGTTCCATCGCCCGGAGTGCAATATAGCCGCCCATCGAGAGTCCGCAGATAACGACCTCGTTCAAGACAAGGTGGTCTAAGAGTCCCATCAGATCATCAACGAAGAATTCCATCGTATACTGTCCGTCGCCCACATCGCTTTCACCGTGACCTCGAACATCGTAGGTAATGGCCCGAATCTCGTTGGGGAGCGCCTTCATCTGTGGCTCCCACATGAGATGGCTAAACGGGAAACCATGGACAAACACAACCGGAAGTCCCTGCGGAAGTCCGCGCTCTGTGTAATTGATGGTGACGCTGTTGATTGGAACTTTCATGTTCGTTCTCCGATTTTCGATTTCGGTTGGAGAGAGGAATAGACATCTTCAAGAATTGCAACAGCCGCCTTAGGTTTGGCGAGCGATTGCGTTGCTTCGCGTGCCCGGCGAAGGAGGTCCGGATCATTGATGAGACGCTCAAGTTTATAGCGGAGGTTGTGATAGTCCAGCGCCTGCCAGCCGGCTCCATGCTCCGTGATGATTCCGGCATTGCGGGATTCCTGACCCGGGATGGGGTCAACAATGATCATTGGTAATCCTTTTGCCATTGCTTCCGCTGAAGTGAGTCCGCCAGCCTTTGAAATCAGCACATCCGATGCATCCATTAACTCATGCATGTTGTTCACGAAACCAAAAATCTTTACCACAACATTTGGTGGGTAGGAGAGTTGGTTGACTTTGAGACTGAGCTCCTCATTATTTCCGCAGACGATCATAAGATTGAACGTCTTCTTCGGGTAGTGCTCGAACGCTTGTACGACGGAGAGGACGATTTCGTGAACGCGCCCGACGCCAAATCCTCCTGACGCAAGAAGAACGGTGAATGCTTTCTTCTCAAGGCGGAATCGTGTCCGCAATGATGAGCTGTTGGCTTTCGTTGCGAACTCGGGCATCAGGGGAATTCCCGTAATGACGACTTTCTCCTTCGGAACTCCTTTTGCTTGCAACTGCCATGCCGATTCTCTGTCGTACACGTAATAGCGCTGGATGATGGGATCAACCCAATACTGATGAACGTCGAAGTCCGTCGTCGCGGCGAAGAAGGGTGATTGGATACCTGCCCGAAGGACCTCGTTAGAGATGGAAATGAAAGGAAGGAAATGGGTGCAGAGTATCGCATCGGCGTTCGACGCCTGGAGGAATTTGATATATTGCCGATAGTTGAAGTAGTCGAACACCTCAAGGAGTCCTTTCTTCCGATACGGTTTCGCTTCCGCTTTGCTGTACAAATAGCCCCAGAGCTCGGGAGCTTTGTTGACCATCTGCAAGTACGTTTCGGAGTAGAGTCGCTTGAAGAATTTCGAAGTGAAATCGAGGCAATCGTAATGTTCAATCCGAATTGGGAGCTTGGTTTTGGAAGCAGACTGCTTGAGAGCCTCACCGGCACGGTGGTGGCCTGCACCGCCGGAAGCGGAAAGGACGAGGAAGAAGAGTTCTTTCATCGGAAGAGGCTTGACTGTGCCATGTTCCACTCTCCCCACCTTGGCGTGATACCCGCGAAGGTCAGTAGAGCCTCACTCCTTGGAGGGACTCGACGTTTGTCTCCTTGCGTCAAGGCGTTTCAATTACCGCTTGTCGATGGGAGTCCACCTGCGTTCTTGAGAACCAAGATAGACCTGTCGCGGACGTGAAATCTTTTGTTCCTGGTCGAGTAGATGTTCCTGCCACTGGGCAAGCCATCCTACGGTTCGAGGGATGGCAAAGAGAACAGGGAAGAAGTCTAAAGGAAATCCCATTGCCTGATAGATCAGACCGGAGTAGAAGTCAACGTTCGGGTAGAGTTTCCGCTTGACGAAATACTCATCTTCAAGAGCGATACGCTCGAGCTCGAGAGCGATATCGAGCTTCGGATTCTTCCCCGTCACCTCAAACACTTCGTACGCAAGTTTTTTGATTACCTTTGCTCGTGGATCGTAGTTCTTGTACACTCGATGGCCGAATCCCATCAACCGACCTTTTCCTTCTTTCACATCCTTGACGAAAGCGGGAACGTTTTTCATGGAACCGATCTGGTCGAGCATGTGGAGGACAGCTTCGTTGGCGCCACCGTGGAGCGGACCCCAAAGTGCCGCCGCTGCTCCCGCGCAGGCTGAGTAGGGATCGACGTGAGAACTTCCGATGCTGCGCATCACATTCGTGCTGCAATTCTGCTCGTGGTCGGCGTGGAGGATAAAGAGAACGGTCAACGCGTGCTCAAGAGATGGATGCACTTTGTAGTTCGGATCGCCGATTTTAAACATCATCGTCAAGAAATTTGCCGAGTAGGTAAGGTGATTCTCAGGATAAATGTAGGGCAATCCCTTCGAATGTCTGTAGGCGAACGCGGCAATGGTCGGAACCTTTCCGATCAGTCGATAAATCTGCTTCCAACGAGTCTCTTCATCAAAGATGTTCTTTGCCTCGGGATAGAATGTCGAAAGGGCGGCTATGGTACTGATAAACATTCCCATAGGATGTGCATCGTATCTGAACGCCTCCATCAGCTTCTTAATGTTCTCGTGCACAAAAGTATGTTCGCGGATATTACGCCGCCATTGATCGAGCTGTGGCTGGGTGGGAAGCTCGCCAAGCAGGAGGAGGTACGCGACCTCCAGGAAAGAGTTCGACTTTTCGGCTAATTCCTCAATGGGATAGCCGCGATATCGGAGAATACCCTTATCGCCATCAATGTAGGTGATTCTACTCTTTACGGAGGCGGTGTTGAGGAATGCGGGATCATAGCTCATCAACCCAAAGTCGTCATCGTTAGCCTTAATTTGCCGGAGGTCAATGGCCCGGATTGTCCCGTGTTCAATCGGAATTGTGTATTTCTTGCCGGTTCGATCGTCTGTTATCGTCAGGGTATCAGGCATAAAGTGCTCCTTACAGCGGCAGGCAGAGTGCTCGTAAGTGTGTAAGCGTCTGTGAGCTTTTGAACAGCAAACAGCGAAACAAAGAAAGCGAAATTTTGCCAAATGTTCCACCGAAATCGGGCGACAATCGGCTGAGGCGGCCGCAGAGAATCAGGCAGGAGTTCTCTATCACCCGCAAGGAACGAATCGTGTCTATTGTCACAAGTGCCCGGGCACTTGTATTTTCGGCTTTCCTGAGCCATCAAATGGCTCACATTAACGGGAACGAATTGCACGTCCTCGCTCGGTCTTGAAATTTACCGAATAGTACTTTATTCTCCTCTTCGCTTTGTCAAAAACTGGAGACCAAAATCAATCAAGGAGACCTACCATGGCAAAGTCAAGAAGAAAGAAAGCCTCTCGTCGTGCCAAAAAAGTCGCAAAGCGTACCGGGCGAACGAAGGCCAGAAAGGCCAAACGGCCACGCAAACGGGTAGCGCGCCGCGTTGTGCAGAAGGCTCCTGCCCCGTTGGAGCAACAACCTATGTCAACGCCGGCACCACCCCCTGCCCCTTTGCCAACAGAGTCGCCGAAGCCAGAGGAGGGTGGGACCGGCGGTAGCGGGATGGGTGCATAGGGATATCCGATCGTGCGGAAAGCCAAATCAAGCAAAACCGCGGCGAGCAGGAGAGCCTCTCGCAAAAAGAGCGGTGGCGTCCCAAAAGCCGCGAAGGCATCGAGAAAGAAGTCTGGTGCAGCAACGACTTCACTCGCGGTAAGGGAAGGTGAGGCGGCGCCGGACTTTCGCTTGCCCAGCAATGAGGGGCGGGAGATTTCACTTTCGGACTACAGGGGAAAGAAGGTCGTGTTATACTTCTATCCGAAGGACTTCACGCCCGGTTGTACGAAGGAAGCCTGCTCCTTCCGC
Source organism: Bacteroidota bacterium (assembly GCA_035559595.1). GTDB lineage: Bacteria > Bacteroidota > Ignavibacteria > UBA10030 > UBA10030 > DATMBF01. The sequence goes on from DATMBF010000008.1 coordinate 17,595, forward strand.
GATGGGATGAGCGAGATTCAAGCGAAAGGAGCTGTTGTTTTGGGAGTGAGTGCGGATACTCCGGAGGTTCATCAAAAGTTCTCATCAACCCATGGACTCAGTTTTCCTTTGCTTAGTGATACGAAGAAGGAAGTCTTGCAAAGGTATGGAGTCTGGCAAAAGAAATCACTCTATGGCCGTACGTTTATGGGAATTGTCCGCTCGACGGTCATTATTGATGAGCATGGAATTATCCAGAAGATTTTCCCGCGCGTCAGCGTTGACGGTCATTTGGATGAAGTTCTGAGTGCATTGTAGCAGAACTCGGACAAACGTTAACTGTAAGTCGGTGAAGGGCTTAGAAGTTTTCGGTCTGATGAGGGAACATTTCCGGAGCTCTCTCTGTTCAAGTTCATGAGCCTGGCCGTCCACCCCCTATGCGGTCAGGTTTCATAACAGCCTCCCTGGCCCCGGCGCACGATGAGTGCGTCGGGGTTTTTGTTTTGTCCCCGCAGATCGAGTTGTTCGAACAATCGGCGGAGCTCCTGCTTGTTGAGCGGTCGTGACTCTCCCGGCTGTAACCCGGATACACTGAGATCCCCTATCTTCACGCGAATGAGCCTTAGTGTTGGATGTCCGACAGCGGCCGTCATTCGACGAACTTGACGATTTCGTCCTTCTCGGAGGGTGATTTCAAGCCATGCTGTTGGGACATTCTTCCTCAATCGAATCGGCACCGGTCGCGGTGGCAAGGTTGGTTCTTTCTCAAGCAAGCTGACTTCTGCCGGCTTCGTCTTCTCTCCTTGAAGGATGATTCCATTCCGAAGTTCATTGATAGCATCGACCGACGGAATACGCTCTACCTGAACAAGATAGGTTTTGGGATGGTCGAAGTCTGGATCCGAAAGTCTGTGCTTTGCAAGATTGTCGTCTGTAAGAAGCAATAACCCCTCGCTGTCGACATCCAGTCTTCCAACGGGATAGACAGAAGGGGGAAAGGGTCCGAATTTGGCGAGCGTTGGAATCTTTTCTCTGCTCGTGAATTGAGAGAGGACTCCGTAAGGTTTGTTGAAGAGAAGATACGAGAATGGCTTGGGAGTTCTTTTCATTTCTCAAAACGGCTTAAATTGAAGGATTATCGACCCTTTTGTGGGGTGGCATACACGGGAAAGATTGATCAAAAATCTTCTTGCGTCCGATCGGGAAAAGCACTATCTTATCAGTGCAATTAACAGTACACCGTTGTTGCCCGAAGGATGTCCCGCTGCGGCGGGATTGTTTGAGAAAGTTTTCGGCAAATTCGAAAGCTGACAAACAGAGATCGCAAGGCACCGTGTGGAAAAAAGGGCTTTGCGATTTTTCATTTTTGAGGGTCCAGCTGGCTGTACGTTTTCGAATCTTTTTAAAAGGAGTATCCACAATGGAACGTGGAACAGTTAAATGGTTTAATAATTCTAAGGGTTACGGCTTCATTCAGCGCGCCGGTGGCGAAGATGTCTTCGTCCACTACAAGGCGATTGCTGGTGATGGCTACAAGAGCCTCAACGAAGGCGACAACGTCGAGTTCGAGGTTGAGCGTGGACCCAAGGGCTATCAAGCCATTAAAGTTGTGAAGGTCTAATACTCCTCACAGCCGAAAACAAAAAACCCCTGAATGACCTTCAGGGGTTTTTTATTTGCTTCCATCATCTTCAGCTACGTCAGATCGGCCACCTCTTCGTCCTGCTCCTTCAGCTCGTCTCCGCCTTTGTCTTTGTTCGAATCGACGAATCGTAGTTCTTCGGCCTTCTTGAGATATTTGACTTTAACTTTACTCCCTTGGGTGAAGGTTCCTTTGAGGATCTCCTCTGCCAGCGGGTCTTCGACGTATTTCTGGATAGCACGACGCAACGGTCGCGCTCCGAATGCCGGATCGAATCCCTTGTCGGCGAGGAATTCTTTCGCGCCTTTGGTCAGCTCGACGGTAATTCCCATTGCCGTCATTCGAGTTACGAGATCCTTGGCCTGGATGTCGATAATCTTGAGAATATGCTCACGCTCCAGATTGTGGAAGACGATCGTATCGTCAATGCGGTTCAGGAATTCGGGGTTGAAGACCCGTTTAACGGCATCCTCGATATTGCCCTTCATCGCCTGATACTTGTCGTTCGGTGTTTGATTACCGAATCCGAACCCACCGGTCACCTTGATATCCCGCGATCCGATGTTGGAGGTCATGATTAAGATCGTATTCTTGAAATCAACTCTCCGGCCGAGGCTGTCGGTGAGAATACCGTCATCCAACACCTGAAGGAGAATATTGAATACGTCTGGATGAGCCTTCTCGATTTCGTCCAGCAAGACGACAGAATAGGGTTTGCGACGCACCTTTTCGGTAAGTTGTCCCCCCTCTTCGTATCCCACGTATCCCGGGGGAGCCCCAACGAGACGAGAGACAGAGAACTTCTCCATGTACTCACTCATGTCGATGCGAATGAGAGCTTCCTCTGAATCAAAGAGGTACCGGGCCAGGGCTTTCGCCAGCTCGGTTTTTCCAACGCCGGTGGGGCCAAGGAAAATGAAGGAACCGATCGGGCGCTTTGGATCCTTCAATCCAGCCCGGGTTCGTCGGATCGCTTTCGTGAGCTTCTGGATGGCCTCATCCTGTCCAATGATGACATCTTTCAGTGCGTCCTCCATCTTCAGCAGCTTTTCGGATTCACTCTGGGCAACCTTGTTCACTGGGATGCCGGTCATCATGGAAACGACTTCGGCACAATTCTCTTCGGACACTTCGTAAATCGTATCCTGTGCCTTCAATTCCCACTCTCGCTTGGCAATCTCGAGGTCGCTCAGAAGCTTCTTCTCTAAATCACGCAGTCGGGCCGCCTCCTCGAAGTTCTGGTTCTTCACGACCTGATTCTTCGCCTGCTTGATCTTTTCGATCTCTTCTTCAAGCTGCAGGATTTCCTTCGGCACTACGATGTTGGCAAGATGCACGCGGGATCCGGCTTCATCCATGACGTCGATTGCCTTGTCTGGCAAATACCGATCGGTGATATAGCGATCGCTCAGCCGCACTGCTGCCTCAACGGCTTCGTTGGTATAACGAACCCCGTGATGCTCTTCGTATTTGTGCTTGATATTCTGAAGGATCATGATGGTCTCTTCGACCGTGGTCGGATCAACCATGATTTTCTGGAATCGTCGGTCGAGGGCCCCATCTTTTTCGATGTACTGTCGGTATTCGTCGAGTGTCGTGGCACCGATGCATTGGAAGTCGCCACGCGCCAATGCCGGCTTAAACATGTTGGAGGCATCCAGCGAACCACTCGCCCCTCCTGCCCCGACAATGGTGTGCAACTCATCGATAAACAGAATGACGTCTTTTGCCTTTTCCAGCTCATTCATCACCGCTTTCATCCGCTCTTCGAACTGACCCCGGTATTTTGTGCCGGCAACGAGGGCGGCCAAATCGAGCGTAACGACACGTTTGTCATGTAAAACTCTGGAAACCTTCTTTTGCACGATCCGGAGTGCCAGTCCTTCAGCTATGGCGGACTTCCCAACGCCTGGCTCGCCAATCAAAACCGGGTTGTTCTTTTTCCGGCGGCTAAGAACCTGAGCTACACGTTCAATCTCTTTTTCTCTCCCAATGATCGGGTCGAGTTTGTCTTCCATTGCCAGCTTCGTGAGATCACGGCCAAAATTATCGAGGACAGGGGTCTTTGATTTTTCCGGCTTTTTCTCGGCGGCATGAGCGGAGGGGGGAGTCGACGGTTTGCCCGAGATGATATTATCAAGCTCGTTCCGGACAACATCGTAATGGACATTGAACTGGTGAAGGATCTGGGCAGCAATGTTATCGTCATCTCGAAGGAGCGAGAGCAGGAGGTGTTCGGTGCCGATAACGTCGGATTTGTAAAGCTTTGCTTCGAGGTAGGTGATCTTCAGGACCTTTTCCGCTTGTTTGGTCAGCGGGATATTGCCAATCGTGAGCGTTCCACCCGAAGTACGAACGGTGTCTTCGATTGCTTTCTTCAGTCTGTAAAGGTCAACCCCCAAATTTCGAAGAATCTTCACTGCTATTCCCTCCCCCTCTCGAATGATTCCGAGGAGAAGATGCTCTGTGCCGATGTAATCATGTCCCAACCGAAGTGCCTCTTCACGACTGAGTCTGATGACATCCTGTACTCGGTTTGAAAAATTACCTTCCATGTGCCTCTCGTTGTAAGTAAGAAATGACGTGCGCGTGTGAGACGCCCGTTGTTAGAACGGTCAAGCTGCTCACAGGGTTCCGAAGTCAATATAACCAAATTTGGAGGGGGTGTCAAGAAACGAACATCTCGCACCGAGAATCGTCTAAGAGATTGAATTCTCACTCAAGTCGGCACCTTGGTTCAAGCAAAATGGAAGATTTCTTTGACTTTATTTTCAAAAAAGAGTACATTCCGTTTCCCGAAAACACTCATTGAACGCATTGAGGAGACTCTTTGGCACTCGAGAAGGCCACCGGGTACGATAAAAAGCTTCAAGATCGCCTGCTGGAGGGCGGTCCGATCCCGCAACATATCGCCATTATCATGGATGGCAACGGACGATGGGCAAAACGTCGATCCATGCCGCGGATTGCGGGTCATCGAGAGGGAGTCAACTCGGTTCGGGATATCGTCGAAGCCTGTGGACAGTTAGGAGTGAAGTATCTTACGCTGTATGCTTTCTCCACAGAGAACTGGAAACGCCCGACCGAGGAGGTCTCGATGCTCATGCGCCTCCTCTTGAAGGCCCTCCGGGACGAGCGGGATCGACTTCACCAAAACGAAGTGCAGTTAAAGGCCATAGGTGAAATTGCCGCACTGCCGCAGGACGTCCAGAACGAGCTTCTCGATGCGATTGAGATGATGCGGAACAATACTGGACTCACCCTCATACTCGCACTCAGCTATAGCGGGCGGTGGGATCTGACAAACGGATTTAAGCGGATGCTTCGGGATATTCGGTCGGGAGTCCTCAAGGAAGAAGATATTTCGGAGGCCGTGGTTTCCCAATATCTTTCGACCCGGACGATCCCCGATCCTGATCTTCTCATTCGAACCAGCGGCGAATTTCGCATCAGCAACTTCCTTCTCTGGCAATTGGCCTATAGTGAGCTCTACATTTCTGAAGAATACTGGCCGTCATTCCGCCGAAAACATCTTTATGCCGCTATTGCGGATTACCAGAAACGTGAGCGTCGTTTCGGCATGATAAGCGAGCAAATCGAAAAACCGACGGGGACAGCAACGTATGTGGAGAGGTTTCTTAAAAGTGTGGCGAAGCTCTAAGACCTTTCATTTTCTCGCTCTTGTCATTCTCGCTTGTTCTTCCGCGTTTGCCCAGCGGCCGCAGGTCTACAAGATCCTTGGTATTTCTGTTGAGGGGCACCGCTCATCAGACCCTTCCGCGATTATTGCAAATGCCGGGTTGAAAGTCGGCGACGAGATTACTGTGCCCGGCGAACAGACCCGGGTTGCTATCGAGCGTCTCTACGGTCTTCGACTCTTTGACGATATCCAGATCCTGATCGAGCGACGGGTCGAGGATGGCGTGTATTTACTGATTCGGTTGACCGAGAACCCACGACTCGAAAAGATCGAATTCGTCGGAAACGATGAGCTCAGCGAAAGCGACTTGCAAAAGAAGATTTCGTTGACGAAAGGACAACTCATCAATCGGCAGGAACTGGCCAATATCGTTCGTGTGCTCAAGAAGGCCTATGAAGAAGATGGGTACCTGAATGCGGAGATCAAGCCGGAGCTTGTGCCCGGTGAAGATACCACCGGCCGACGCGTGGTGCTGAAGGTCAACATCGATGAAGGTCCGAAAGTAAAAGTCGACCGGATTCGGTTCTTCGGCAATAAGGCCTTTGACGACGGCGATTTGAAGGGGGAAATGAAGGAAACCAGCGAACGCGCCTGGTGGAAGTTCTGGGCCAGCAACAAGTTCGATCCTAAGAAGTTCAAGGAAGATAAAGAGCTGATTGTCAACTACTACCGGAAGAACGGCTATCGAGACGCAGAGATCCTGAAAGATTCGATTTCATACGACGAGTCGAAGCGTTATTTGACGGTGGACATTTATGTTTATGAGGGTCCACAGTACAAGATCCGCAACATCCGTTGGGAGGGGAACACCGTTTATCCGACGGCGCTTCTCAACGAACGTCTTGGGTTTAAGACCGGTGATGTATATAACAAGGAGAAATTCGACCAGAATCTCCAGCGGAATGAAGAGGAATCGGACGTTGCATCCCTGTACTATGACAATGGGTACCTCATGTTCCAGATCGAGCCGGAAGAGATTAAGGTGGGCGAAGACAGTCTGGACTTTGTGATCAAGATTCGAGAAGGCAACCAATTCCGCATCGGTCAGGTCATGGTGACGGGAAACACGAAGACGTACGAGAAGGTAATTCGGCGGGAGCTGTATACCCGCCCCGGAGATTTCTTCAGCCGGCAAGCCATCATTCGAAGCATCCGGCAGTTAGCACAATTGAACTACTTCAATCCCGAAAAAATCAAACCGGATACGAGAATTGTAGACGAGAAGACGGTGGATTTGATCTATACCGTAGAGGAGAAATCGAGCGACACATTCAACATGTCGGTGGGATACAGCGGAGCGTTTGGCTTCAACGGGGCGTTAGGGCTAACCTTCAACAATTTCTCGATCACCGAGCCGCTCAAAGGCGGAGCGGGGCAAGTTCTCAATTTCGACTGGCAGTTCGGAGAGGGGAATCGATTTCGCACGTTCACCATTAGCTTCACGGAGCCCTGGATGTTCGACACGCCGACGCTTTTCGGCGTTAGTGTCTTCGACACGCGGCAGATTTTCTACTATGATGTTCGTCAGTTTGGAGGAAGCATCAGATTGGGTCGCCGGTTGAGCTGGCCGGACGATTTCTTCCGAGGCGACTGGAGCCTGAGGTTCAACAGATCACAACTCAATGATGACGGCGATCCGTCGATTTCACAAGAAGGTGCGACGACGCAATATGGCATCGGCCAGGTCATTTCCCGGAACAGCACCGATAGTCCGATCTTCCCGTCGCGTGGGTCAAGCATTTCACTATCGTCCGAATTCTCGTTTGGACAGTACGCACCTTATCCTCCTGCCGACGCCGGGGCAATCGTCGTTGAGCGAAAACCCGCCACGTATCATAAGCACGTGTTCAGTATGGACTGGTATGTTCCGATATTGGGAAGCGCTCGAATAACGCTTCTTTCGTCAACGACACTCGGCTACATCTTCGGCTTCGAAAAGGATTTCTTCATTCCGTTGCAGGAATACTTTTACATGGGTGGAACAGGACTCGGCCAATTCTCCACAACGCCGCTTCGTGGTTATGAAGACCGTGGTGTCGGTCCACAAAGTGGCGGTGGTCGTCCACTCGGTGCAAAGGCGCTCTTGAAGTATTCTACGGAACTGCGCTTTGCGTTGACGATTAATCCTGTGCCAATTTACACTCTGGCATTTGCGGAGGCCGGAAATACGTGGTTGGATCACCGCACCCAGGATCCGCTCGATCTGAAACGTGCGGCCGGCATTGGTGTTCGGTTGCTCATCAATCCCATCGGACTCATCGGATTCGATTATGCGTACGGGTTTGACGCTGCGCTTCCGGGTCTGCCGCCATCGGGGTGGAAATTCCATTTCCAATTCGGTCGCAGCTTCTAAGGTTGCACGCTCACGTTTGAACCATCCATCACACATACTTTCAAAGGACACAATACAATGAACAGAATGGGACTCGTCGTTTGCGCTCTTCTTGCCATAACAGGGCTCTCGTTTGCTCAGGCAACGAAGCTTGCCTTTGTTGATTCAGAAGTCATTCTTCGGGAATTGCCCGAGGCTCAAAAGGCGCAAAAGGATCTCGAGGCGCTTGTGAAGACCTGGCAGGATGAATTGGAGAAAATGGGACAGAATCTGCAGAAAGAGCTGGAGGAGTATCAGAAGAAAGAAGCGCTCTACAATCCCCAGAAGAAAGAGGAGGAGCAGCGGAGACTTGCCGAGCTTCAGCAAAAAGCTCGAGAGTATCAGTATCAGAAGTTCGATCCTCGTGTTGGCGAGGCAGCAACGGAGCGTGAAAAACGCCTCGCTCCTATACGGGACAAGATTCTGAAGTCCATTGAAGATGTCGCGAAAGAAGAAGGATTTTCCTTTGTGTTCGACAAGGCAAACGATGTGGTGCTGCTATATGCGGATGCGAAGTTCAATCTGACGTACAAAGTCCTCGATCGCTTGAAGCGCGGTCCAGTCACGACAGGAAAGAAATAATCTTCTCAAGATGCAGGCAACATGATGAAACGGGTTCTCTTTCTGGTCATTGCGGTAGGAACGTCGGCAGGATGGGCTCAGATGAAGATCGGGCACATTAGCTCCGAGGCAATCATGAAGCAACTGCCTGATGCCCAAGATGCGCAGCGCCAGCTCGACGCTCTTGTGGCTGAGTGGCAGAGCGAGCTCAGCAAGATGCAGCAGGAGTGGCAGAGGAAGTTCGAGGACTACGAGAAACGGAAGCTGATCATGACCGATCAACGCCGCGCGGAGGCAGAGAAGGAATTGCAGGAGATGGACCGGAGAATCGCCGAATACCGCAACCAGAAATTCGGTCAGAACGGTGAACTCTTTAACAAGCAGAACGAACTGATGAAGCCGGTGCAGGATCGCGTGTTCAAAGCGATTCAAGAGGTCGCTGAAGAGGAGGGTTATGACTACATCTTCGACAAGAGTGGTGAGATTCTCTTGATGTACTCCAACGGGAAGTATGATCTCACAAGTAAAGTTCTCGCCAAATTGCAGGCCGGTGTCCCAGCGGCCAAGCCAAGGTAATCTTGTGCATGACGGTTGAAGAAATCGCCACATGGCTCCAGGGTGAGCTTGTCGGTGACGGAAAAGCTCAAATCTCTCGCGTGGCAAAGATCGAAGAAGCTACGCCGGGAGATTTGACATTTTTGGCGAACCCGAAATACGAGAAGTTTGTCTCCACCACAAAAGCCACGGCTATCCTGGTTTCGAAACAATTCGCCATTGAGAAAGCAAACCACCACAAAGACCTCACCTTCATCAAAGTTGATGATCCGTATGTTGCGTTCCTTCATGTCGTCAAGCGGCTCTCTCCCCCTGTCGATCCCTTTCCGACCGGAATCCACTCGACGGCAATTGTTCACCCGACTGCCGTCATCGACAAAAACGTCAGTCTCGGTGCTCATGTCGTCATCGGCGAGGGGGCAACGATTGGGGCAAACACTCGGATCTCCCATCATTGCGTCATCGGTGACCGTGTCACTGTCGGGAGAGATTGCTCGTTCTACCCCCGAGTTACTGTGTATCATGGATCGAAGATCGGCGACCGGGTGATTCTCCACTCCGGCGTGGTGATTGGGAGTGACGGATTTGGCTTCGCTCCGAAGAAAGACGGTACCTATGAGAAGATTCCACAGGTTGGCATTGTGAGAATCGAGGATGACGTGGAAATTGGCGCGAATTGCACCATCGATCGCGCAACGCTTGGCGAAACAGTGTTGAAAAAAGGAGTCAAGTTGGATAACCTGGTTCAGGTTGCCCATAATGTAACGATCGGGGAGAATACGGTCATCGCCGCCCAGACCGGCATTGCCGGAAGCACAAAGATCGGCCGCAATGTGATGATTGGCGGTCAGGTGGGGATTGCGGGTCATATCGAGATTGCCGATCGTGCGGTCCTCTTGGCTCAAGCGGGAATCTCAAAAACTATTCGTGAGTCCGGCATCTACATGGGATATCCCGCCAAGGAGCAGAAGAAAGCTCAAAGGATGGAGGCTGCGCTGCGATTACTGCCCGATCTGATGGTTGATGTGCGGAAACTTCAGGAGAAAGTGGAAGAGCTTCTCAAACGATTTGAGAAGAGCGGATCATAGCCAAGCAACGAGGTCATCATGTTAGTTCAACAGCACACCATTAAGAAACCTGTTACGATGACGGGCGTCGGTTTGCACACAGGCGTGAAAACCACGATGACATTCAAGCCGGCGCCGGAGAACTACGGTATTCGGTTCCGTCGTGTTGATCTTGGCGGCCAGCCGGAAATCCCCGCACTGGTCGATCATGTAGTTGATGTTGCGCGTGGCACCACACTGGCTATCGGTGAGGCGCGCGTACACACCGTCGAACACGTTCTTGCGGCGATTGTCGGCCTTCAGATCGACAACATGATCATCGAGTTGAACAACATCGAGCCGCCGATTGGTGACGGAAGCGCAAAACCGTTTGTGGACTTAATCCTCCAGGCAGAAATCCAAGAACAGGACGCTCCGAAAGACTATTTGATTATCGATCAGACGATCCGCCATCAGGATGAACAGCGGGGTGTTGACATCGTTGCTTTGCCAACAGACGACTATCGCGTGACCGTAATGGTGGATTACCACAATCCTGTTCTGGGCAGTCAGCATACGGGACTCTTCAATCTTGAAAAAGAATTCATAACCGAATTCGCTCCGGCGCGAACGTTTTGCTTTTTGCACGAAGTTGAAATGCTGCGCGACCAGGGTCTTATCAAAGGCGGAAATCTCGACAACGCCATCGTCATCGTTGATCGCGAAATCTCGGATGACGAGATCAAGAAACTGGCTCACAAACTCGGCATCGACCATGCTGTGATTCTCGGAACATCGGGGGTTCTCAATAACAAACAGCTCCATTTTCGAAATGAACCCGCACGCCATAAACTGCTCGACCTCATGGGTGACCTTGCGCTCATTGGCGTTCCGCTTAAGGCTCAGATCCTCGCGGCAAGGCCGGGACATGCCGCGAATGTCGAATTCGCCCGCAAGGTTCGAAAACTCTACCAGCAGAAGAAGCTCGTTCGAAAATACCAGCACGAGAAGAAAGAGGGGATTGTCTTCGATGTCAATGCCATCCAGCGCATTCTCCCACATCGTTATCCCTTCCTCCTTGTCGATAAGATTACGGAATTCCAGATGGATGAACGTGTCGTTGGGGTCAAGAATGTCACGTACAACGAGCATTTCTTTCAGGGACACTTTCCTGGCCAGCCTGTAATGCCGGGTGTGCTCATTATTGAGGCGATGGCGCAGGCTGGTGGCGTGTTGCTGTTGAACGGTTCAGAGAATCCGGGAAACAAGTTGGTGTATTTCATGGCTATCAACAACGTGAAGTTCCGCAAACCTGTTGTTCCCGGCGACACGTTGATTCTCGAAATCGAAATGGTCAGCCGGAGAACGAAGGTGATTCAAATCCGGGGCCGGGCGTTTGTGGAGAACAATCTTGTTGCTGAGGGGGAATTCACTGCGGCGATCGTTGAGCGCCAGGATGGCCGCGATCAACTTCAAGAACAACCTTCCGCCGTCCCGTCAACTTCTCGCTAACCCAATCTTATGAACGTTCAGGTGGATGAGAGGGCTGTCGTCAGTCCGAAAGCTCAAATCGGCTCAAACGTGGTGATCGGTCCGTATGCCGTCATCGAGGATGATGTCGTTATCGGTGATGGCACGTGGATCGGCCCGCACGCCGTCATCTTCAACGGGGCGAGGATTGGTCGGGAATGCAAGATCTTTCCAGGCGCCTCCATTTCCGCTCCACCGCAAGATTTGAAGTACAAAGGGGAACCGACGCTGATGGAAGTGGGAGATAAGTCGGTCATCCGTGAGTTCGTTACGCTCAATCGAGGAACGGCAGCAAGCGGGAAGACCTCGCTTGGCAGTAACTGCCTTCTGATGGCGTACACGCATCTCGCACATGATTGTCGCGTCGGAGATCATGTTATTCTGGCGAACTCCGTCGCGCTTGCCGGTCATGTCGAGCTTGGAAACTATGTGATTATCGGCGGACTTACGCCCGTCCATCAGTTTTGCAAGATCGGCGACCATGCGATGATTGGTGGGGCATTCCGCGTAAGCAAGGATGTTCCGCCGTACGTTCTCGCGGGCGGAAGTCCGATGGCTTACGAAAAGCTCAATATCATCGGCCTTCAGCGGCGAGGATTCTCCGAGAAGACGATCGACCTCCTCGAGCAAACCTATCGCATCCTCTATCGTTCGAATCTCAATGTCTCTCAAGCCGTTGAGCGCATCCGCCAGGAAGTTGAGCAAATTCCTGAAGTCCAACAAGTGCTGCAGTTCATCGCAAATAGCAAACGCGGAATAATTCCGGGATACAGCCGCCGATGAGGTGGCGATTCCTCCACTCCGGCGTAAATCCGGGGGACTATAATATGCGCCTCGACCGATCACTCGCCGATGAGCTTCACCGTGGCGTCGATGGTTCGACGATAAGAGTCTACGGCTGGCATCCCCCCGCAATCTCGATCGGCTATCACCAAAGCGAAGGTGCCATCGATCGCGAAAAAGCGGCGGCGGAGGGTATCGACGTGGTTCGAAGACCAACCGGTGGACGGGCAATACTTCACTCCGACGAGCTCACGTACTGTGTAGTGACAGTGGTCGATAGAGATGAGGTCCCGGTGATCTATGGCCGAATCAATGCCGCGTTGCTGGCGGGACTTCGACAGCTTGGGGTGCCGGCATCGTTGAGCTTCGTCCAACCACATTTCCCCAGTCTCTACAAAAATGCTTCCTCAACGGTTTGTTTCTCCAATTCTGCCCGCAGCGAGATTCAGGTCGAAGGCAAGAAGCTTGTCGGCAGCGCTCAGCGAAGATCTGCAAGAAACGACGGAAAAGTCGTGATTCTGCAACACGGATCAATACTGATCGGACCAGATCATCAGCGGATTGTCGAATTCCTTCGACTAACGAGTGAGCAGAAAGACGCTTTACAGTCAGAGTTGAAAGCAAAAACAATCGACCTCAAGTCCGTTCTTGGGGAAGTATCATTCGACGAAGTCGCGTCAGCCGTACGGTATGGATTCGAAACATCTTGGGGAATCCAGTTTGAGCTTGCAGAAACCGAACCGATCACAGCACTCACCTAACTCTTTCCTATGCCCACCCCACAAGCGACGAAAGAAGCAAAGAGAGTTACGACGCGAACGATTGTTTCCATGAAACGTGAACGGCAGGCCATTGCCTGCCTAACGGCGTATGATTATATCACCGCAAAACTGTTGGATCAGTCTGGAGTTGATCTGATTCTTGTCGGTGATTCGCTCGGGATGGTCTTTCAAGGTAATGAAACGACAATTCCAGTGACGCTGGACGAGATGATCTATCACGCAAAAACCGTTGTGCGTGGAGTGGATCGCGCCATGGTGATTGTTGATATGCCCTTCATGTCGTACCAGGCAAACTTTGAAGAGGGATTTCGTAATGCGGGGAGAATCATGAAGGAGAGCGGTGCAGGTGGAGTCAAAGTTGAAGGGGGAGAGCATGTGGTGCAGATGATTCGGAAAACGACGGAGTCGGGAATTCCCGTGATGGGTCATTTAGGATTGACGCCCCAGTCGATCCACCGCTTTGGCGGCTATCAGCCGCGCGGAAGAACGGCCGATGAAGCGAAACGGATCCTTCGTGATGCCAAATTACTGGAGGAGGCAGGAGTGTTTGCCATTGTGCTCGAAAAGATCCCGAGTGCGCTGGCTGCCAGAGTGACGAAATCGGTCAGCGTACCGACGATCGGCATTGGGGCTGGACCCAAATGTGATGGCCAGATTCTGGTTGTTTCCGATATGTTAGGATTGTATGAAGAGTTCCGACCCCGCTTTGTGCGCCGCTATGCGAATCTTGCCGAGACGATTCGGAGCTCTGTGCGATCCTACGTTGAGGATGTGAGGGGTGGGAAATTCCCCAGCAAGGAAGAGAGCTATTAAAGCGAGCGGTTTTGCCAGAATCGGAGAGACGTCCTCTGCGTTGGGGAATCAAGACACAATACTAGTTACATACGATGATTAGCTGACCTTTCTCAACAACGGGAAGCGTTACGAAATCATCGAGGGAGAATTGTTCACGACACCCGCTCCGGGAAAGGTGGGCGTTTTACTGAACTGCGTACATTCCGTTTTTCCAACCTCTTTCCATCTCTCACGTTTTCCATTGACGTTGTCTTTGAGACGTAAGCCGAGTCGTTGGCGAGGGTGACTGCCGCCCAGAAGTTCTCGATTCCTGCCACCCCACACTCCGCATTCCCACACCGCATTTGTTTAGCCCCTCTTTTTTCCCTATTTTAGTTGTGCATGCGAAAAAAGAACTCTACGGCTAAACGGTCTTCTCGGAGATCAGGCCCTCTCAACATTCTCGTCTCAAACGATGATGGGATCGATGCGCCGGGGATCCATGCGCTCGTGCAAGAACTCAGGAAGATTGGCCGTGTTACCGTTGTTGCGCCGGATAAGCAGCAAAGTGCAGTTGGCCATGCTATCACGATGAATTATCCGCTCCGGGTGCATGAGTTTCAGAAAAACGGTTCGTTCTTTGGCTACGCGGTTGAAGGAACTCCCGCCGATTGCGTCAAACTGGCCGTGCGAGCGCTGCTGAAACGCAAGCCGGATCTTCTTGTTTCCGGAATTAACCATGGGGCAAATACAGCGATCAGCATTATCTATTCCGGCACGGTTTCGGCTGCGACAGAGGGGACGATCCTGGGCATTCCTTCAATAGCTGTTTCCCTGACAACGTATGGTCCACCCGATTTTCGCTATGCTGCTCATGTGGCAAAGAAACTCGCGCTGCTCGTCGCAAAGAAAGGCCTCCCGAGCGGCACATTATTGAACGTCAATGTGCCTCCGGTGAAGGCAAAGGAGATCAAAGGCATTATCGTTACCCGGCAGGGGAAATCGGTTTGGGATGACCGGTTTGACGTGCGTCGCGATCCTGGCAACAAGGAGTATTTCTGGCTTACCGGGTCACTGGAGGAGGTGGACAAAGAGCTCGATGTTGATCAGTTTGCCGTTGCCAACAAATACGTCTCTGTTACTCCCATCCAATACGACCTCACCGACTATAGAATGCTCGAGGAGATGAAGCGCTGGGGCGTGGAGAAACTGAAGTAGCTCTCTGCAACTGCGGGATCAAGGGTCTCGTTAATTCATTCCCATTATTTCACGAAGGAAAGTCATCCATGAAAATCCAAAAAGACAAAGTTGTCACGATAGACTATACGCTCACCGACGAGCTTGGCACTCTGCTCGATACATCAAAAGGCCAAGAGCCGTTGGTGTATCTCCATGGCAACGGGAATCTGATCTCAGGACTCGAAAACGCCCTTGAAGGCAAATCATCGGGCGAGAACCTCAAAGTTTCGATCCCGCCGGCCCAGGCTTACGGTGAGTGGGATAAGAACAAATTGGTCGAAGTTCCAAAGTCTCAGTTCGTTGGGGTTGACGAGCTGAAGGTCGGAATGCAATTCAGCGCAAAGAGTAGTGCCGGCGAGCAAGTTGTGACCGTCGCGAAGATCGAAGGGGACAAGGTAACGATCGATGCGAACCATCCGCTTGCCGGAAAGACCTTGAACTTCGATGTCAGTGTGGTGGATGTACGGGATGCGACTTCCGAAGAGCTTAGCCATGGCCATGTGCATGGACCAGGTGGAGCGCATTAGCAACAGAGAAGCTCTTACAGAGTACATATGCGAATCGGAATTCTCACAGGCGGCGGAGACGTCCCCGGACTCAACCCATGCATCAAGGGTGTCGTGTATCGCGCCGTCGATGCCGGAGCAGAAGTTATTGGAATTCGAAGGGGATGGGGAGGATTGTTGGAATACGATCCTGCCGCGAGGGATAATACCCGGAACATCATTCCGCTGGACAAGTACAACACGCGAACGATTGACCGGACGGGCGGCACGTTCTTGCACACCTCTCGGACAAATCCCGCCAAAGTGAAGAAGGCTGATATTCCTCCTTTCCTTCGGAACTCCGATTATGCGAGTCTCCCCGAAGAGAAAAAGTTCGATTTCACGTCTCATATCCTTAGGGTGATTGAGAACCTCAAGCTCGATGTGTTGATCACCATCGGCGGAGACGACACGCAGAGTTACGCGGTTCGATTGCACAAAGAGGGAGTGCCGGTGATTGCCATTCCCAAGACCATGGACAATGATGTCTATGGGACCGACTACTGCATCGGATTTTCCACAGCGGTTACGCGGAGTGTTGATTTCATTACAGCGCTGCGGACGGTTGCGGGATCGCACGAACGCATTGCTATTGTGGAACTCTTTGGAAGGAACTCCGGAGAAACGTCACTCATTTCGGCCTATCTGGCTGGAGTCGATCGAGCAATTATTTCGGAGGTTCCATTCGATCCGGACAAGCTCGCTGCGTTTCTTGTTGAGGACAAGAAGCACAATCCCAGCAACTACGCCATTATGACAATCTCGGAAGGTGCAACGCTGATCGGTGGCAAGATTATTGAAACAGGTCCGGAAGATGCTTATGGTCATCGCAAACTGGGTGGAATCGGTGCACTCACGGAAGAGTACCTACAGACAAAGCTCGGTCTCCACACAGTGTATCAACAAATTGCGTATTTGATGCGCAGTGGTGAGCCGGATGCTCTCGATCGGATGGTTGCGTTCAGCTACGCGAGTCTTGCCACCGACCTTGCTCTCAAGAAGGAATTCGGAAAGATGGTCGCGCTTCGTGAAGGGAAGTATACAACCGTCTCTATCGATGTGATCACTCAGGGAGTAAAGCGGGTCGATGTTGATGCCCTCTACGATGCCGACCAGTACCGGCCTAAAGTATCTCACCTGCTTGGCAAGCCGATGTTTCTGTACTGACGAGTGACAAGACTGATGCAGTGTTTTCCGGAGGCTTAAGATGGTTGTTGAAGGTAGAGACGTGACGCGATCATTGTGCCAAAGGGGCTGTCCACTCAGCGGGGTGATCGGCAATAAGGCTGTTATAAGTCTGGATGCCCCCAGGTCCTAAAACAAGAATCCCGGCCTCAAAAGGGGTCGGGATTCTGGAAACATCTGCAGCAGGGGGATGCTTAGTCTCCGAACGGACTCGTAATTTTCCCTTCATCCCACCGTTTGAGGTAATCGTCGGTCACCGCTTTGATGACCCCACCAAGCAGGATCAATCCGATGAGATTCGGGATGGCCATAACTGCATTACCAATGTCACCTAAATTCCAGACGATTCTCAGGTGCTGGCCTTGCAGGACAGCTCCAAAGAAGACGAAGAGGCAAAAGAGATAGCGATACGGCATTACGCTCTTCACACCCCACAAGTACTTAGCCCCCTGTTCCCCGTAGTATGACCAGCCGATGAGAGTTGTGTAGCCGAAGAGGAAACTGCTGAGACTGACAATCCATCCTCCCAGGTCGGTTCCAAGTCCGACAGCGAATGCTGATTTGGTCAACTCCGTACTGGTTAACCCCGTCGTGTGGGGGTGGAGGTTAGAGTTGAGGATGACGAAGGTTGTCATGCTGCAGACGATGATGGTATCGATGAATGTTCCCATCATGGCTACCATTCCTTGTGCAGCGGCTTCATTCCCTTTTGCCGCGGCTGCCGGGATGGAGCAGGAACCGATGCCCGATTCGTTCGAGAGCGTTCCTCGCGCGACACCATAACGGATTGCTTCTTTGACAGTGTGTCCGAGGAAACCGCCGACGATCGCCTCATCGGTCAGGGCAGATTCCAGCACGATCATGAGGATGCTGGGGATGTTCCAGAAGTTCGACAGAATAACGTAGAGGCCGGCGCCCATGTAGAGCACAATCATTCCCGGCACGAGCCGTTCTGCTACCGCTGCAATCCGTTTGATACCGCCGATGATGACCAGGCCTGTAAGAATGGCCAGCCCGATTCCTGTCACGATGAACGGAATTCCGAAATCACTCGAGAGCGCCAGTGAAATGGAGTTCGACTGCGCCATATTCCCGCTGCCGAACGTCGCCATGAAGATGACGGCTATCGAAAACCAAACCGCCAGGAATTTGCCAAGTGTCTTGTTCTTTAAACCATCGCGCAAATAGTACATCGCGCCGCCGCTGTACGTTCCGTCCGCCGTCTTGATTCGATATTTCAGTCCCAGCATTCCTTCCGCATATTTTGTCGCCATTCCGAAAACGGCCGTCATCCACATCCAAAACGATGCTCCGGGTCCGCCGCTGGCAATCGCCGTGGCAACCCCGGCGATGTTTCCGTTTCCGACCGTTGCCGCGAGGGCTGTCATGAGTGCCTGGAACGGCGTCACATCGCCCGTTCTTCCTGCCATGTCTTTCTTGTCTCTTCCCATCATCATGAATTTGACGGCGAGCTTCAAGCGCCGCACCTGAATGAATCCGGTTTTGTACGACATATAGAGGCCGGTGAAGAACAGAAGGACTACTACGCCTGGCGCCAGCGGAAAGCCGGGGATGTCATACCACCAGATATTATCAGCCCCCCAGCTTGTAATCTCTAGGAGCTTGTCGAGAAACTCGTTCATACATATTCTCCTTTACTGAACATCGGATTTTGGTTAGAAGACACCGAAGGCATTCAAGAGCACCAGAAGAATAACGACCGGACAAACAAACCGAACGAGGAACTGCCAGAGCTTGGTGAACCATGCCGCCGAAGCGCCCGCACCGATCTGGATTTCCTCAATGGCATTGCGGGTTCCCCATACCCATCCCACGAAGAGACAGATGAAAAAGCCTCCGATGGGCAGAGAGAGGTCGCTAAACAGGCGATTCATGATACTGAGGAATCCTGTTTGGCCGAGAAACATGACGTTTGTGAAGAAGTCGGAAGTTCCTTGTGAGAGCGTCGACGGTAGTCCTAATAGGAATGTGGCCGCCGTAATGACCCACACGGCTTTTCTTCTTGACCATTTCTTTTGATCGACAAGGAACGCAACTGGGACTTCGAGGAGAGAAACGGTTGACGTGAGGGCTGCAATGGCAAGAAGAACAAAGAAGGCCAGACTGATGATCGTTCCGGCTGGCATAGTTTCAAAGACCTTTGGGAGGACATTGAAAACCAATGCCGGTCCTTGGGTGGGTTCCATCCCGACGGAAAAGAGGGCTGGAAAGATCATCAGACCCGCCAGGAATGCTACGGTCGTATCCGAAAGGGCCACAGCAGTGGCACTGAGGGGAATATTCTCTTTCTTCGAGATGTAACTGCCATAGGTAATCATCGTACCCATGCCAAGGCTGAGCGAGAAGAAGGCTTGACCCATAGCGGCGAGAACGGTGGAGCCTGTGATTTTGCTGAAATCCGGTTTAAGATAAAACTCAACTCCTTTCGATGCACCATCAAGAGTCAAGTTGTACACGATCAAACCGACGAGCAGGGCGAAAAGGGCAGGCATCAAGAATTTCGACCACCGCTCGATTCCTTTTTCGACCCCGCTAGCCACAACAAAGGAGGTCAACAGGAGGAATGCAGTAAAGTACCCGATCTCCTCAACAGGATTGGCTACAAATTGGGCGAAGGTCTCACTGCTCGGGATGAATGAACGAACAATGTACCCCAGTGTCCACCCGGCGATGACGAGGTAGAAGGAAAGAATGCCAACACCGGTTACGACGCCAAGATAACCCACCCACGGCCAGTACTTTGACGAGCTAAGAGCACGAAAGGCGCCGACGGGATTTAGTGTGGTGCGCCGACCTAAGGAGAGTTCAGCGACCAAGACTGGCAAACCGAGGAAAAGTACGCAGCCAAGGTAGAGAAGAACGAAGGCCGCGCCTCCGTTCTCGCCCGTGACATACGGATATCGCCAAATATTTCCGAGTCCAATAGCCGACCCTGCTGCTGCGAGAATGAAGCCGAGACGTGATCCCCAGGTGCCTCGTCCGTTATCCGTCATGGACAACCTCCGAAAAAAGTGAGGGTAAGCGTGAATTTGAACGCCGTCATTATAAAGAAATAGGATTAGAGAATCAATGAATTCTGCGGCAATTCTTCAAACGAACTTACCGGCGCCGGCGATGCTTGGCGGAGTTGGTTTCGTAAAGGGGTTGAACGCCGAACTTGGCGGCTGCCCAGAGGCTGAGGATTGCCGTAATGCCGGCAATGGCTCGCTTCTCCTCTTCTTCATGAATGACCAGGCCATAGGTATCGGCAACGAAGCGCATGTGTCGCAGAAGTTTAGAAGCCTGGCGTTCGTTAATCCAACCGTGCCAGTAGGCAAGTTGATCGACGATCATCTCTCCATGGCGGCGGAGAAATTCGCCGAGAGAGAAGACATTTTCGCTCAGCGGAGTACGAGGCTTGCAGATGGCGAGGAGGTCTTCGATGAAATGATCCCAATGCTTCGAGAGCATTCGGTTTTCTGGACGGCGGAGGTACTTTGCTTTCGCGAGAGAAAAGCTCGCCTTGGACCTGATGCGGAACTTTGGCACGACGGGATGGAAATCGTAAATCGTCCGATAGAACTTCTTATCATGCTCATCCTGTTCATAGTACACCCAAGTGTTTTTGAGTTGACTCCAGGTGAGAATCGTCAGAACTGCTTCGTCTTTGCTATCAAGGAGGATGTACTTTCCCTTTTCGGACTTTACCACTGTGACCCAATGCTCCCAATCATGCACACAGAGGAGAGAGGGGATTCCGCGTCGCAGATAATGGGTCATTTCGCGCCGGGCTTGCTCGGGATCATGCCGGCGAATCATGAGAAGCTCGGTGTCATAATAACGGGCAGCTTTGGCAAGTTGGATTTCATCGCTTCCCGACCACCAGTTGGCACCGGCGTGGCGGGAAATGTCCTTTTCGTCCACGAGTTTACCAAGCATCAGGAGTGCATGCTTCAGGGCGAAGGGGCCACATTGCCAGTCATTCGGTTGGGGATAGAGTCCCATAAGCGCAAAAGTTAAAAAGTCAGACGAAAAGCTATCCAAACTTTGCCGTAATAGCAACCAGCGTTCTTCCTGTTTGTGCTTGCCAGGTTGAGCTTTCTTTCCTTTGCCATGGCTTCGAGGAAACCTGTCGTCGCGATTGTGGATAATCATGTCGGGCCGGATGAGTATGAGGAACTGAAGAGGGTCGGTCCCGAGAGTCTTGACTTCAAGCCCGAGCTGCGGCGCATTGTGATGATGGCGCTCGACCGTGGTAGCTAATTCTCCGCGCGGTTGTCTCAAACTCCATCTTTCAGTATCTTGGCTTGTATTCATTTCCTTTTGACTTCTCATTGCTATGTCTACCCCTCTCATGAAACAGTATCAGCAGGTGAAGGCCAAGTACCCTGACACGATAGTGTTGTTTCGGATGGGAGATTTTTACGAGACATTTGAGGAAGACGCCAAGATCACCGCGCGCGTTTTGGGGATCACTCTTACCAAACGGGGCAACGGCGCTGCAGGGGAGGTTCCCCTCGCCGGATTTCCCTACCATGCGCTCGAAACCTACCTCCCCAAACTTCTGAAGGCCGGGCATCGTGTTGCCGTTTGCGAGCAGCTTGAAGATCCAAAATTCGCCAAAGGAATCGTCAAGCGGGATGTCATCGAGGTCGTTACACCCGGAGTTGCCTTTTCCGAACGCATCCTCGAGCAGAAACAAAACAACTATCTTGCCTCTGTTGCTTTACCCAGTGCGATAGCAACAAGCGATGACGTCGTGGCTCTCTCCTTCGCGGATGTCTCCACCGGGGAATTCGGGGTTCTGGAATGTCCGCTGAAATCCCTTCCTGAACAAATATTGAACATTCAGCCGTCCGAGCTTCTCGTTCAAAAACGGGACGTGGAAACAATCCGCAATTTGATGAAAGAGAGATTGACCGGGCTCATGACGAAAGTGGACGATTGGGTTTTCAACTATGACTACGGGTACGAGCTCCTTGTGAATCACTTCAAGACCCAATCGCTCAAGGGATTTGGGATTGAAGGGATGAGGATGGGAATTGTCGCCGCGGGTGCGGTGCTGAATTATTTGCAGGAGACACAGAAAACGAATCTTCAGCACATTCGCCGGATAGTCCCCCGCGACGTATCGGAGTTCATGGTTCTTGACCCTTCGACGAAACGGAATCTCGAGATTGCTGCAACGATTGCAGGTCAGGTGGAAGGCTCGCTGTTTTCGATCATTGACCGTACACAGACCCCCATGGGGGGGCGACTGTTGAAGCGCTGGATTCACCAACCTCTGAAGGAAGCGGCGCGAATCGCGAAGCGACTCGATTGTGTCAAAGAATTGGTGCAGAAGGAGAACGTGCGCCGTGCGCTTCGCCAGCAACTCTCGAACGTCGGCGATCTGGAACGTCTCATGGCAAAGATTGCTACAGGGCGGGCTAATCCACGCGACGTGCATCAGCTCAAGGCCATTCTCTCACAGCTCCCTCCAGTCAAACAGAGTGCGGAAAAACTTCAGTCTGAAATGTTTAAAGAATTGACTCGACAGCTCGACCCATTGCACGATGTAGTTGCTTTCATCACAGCCGCTATCGAGGACGATCCTCCGGTTAATCTTGCCGATGGGGGAGTCATCCGGAAGGGCTATGACAAAAAACTTGATGAGCTCAGACAGATTGCCTTTGGCGGGAAGGAGTGGATTGCGCGCCTGCAACAGGAAGAGCGTCAGAAAACGGGAATTTCTTCGCTCAAGGTCGGTTTCAACAACGTTTTTGGCTACTATATCGAGGTGACGCATACTCACAAAGAGAGAATTCCGGCTCACTATATCCGCAAGCAAACACTGACAAACGCGGAGCGGTTTGTTACGCCGGAGCTGAAAGAGTACGAGGAAAAGATCCTTCACGCTGAAGAAAAGATCATTCAGCTCGAGGGGCAGTTGTTTGCTGAGCTTCGTCAAAGAGTAACCGAGCATGCAGACGTCATCCAGCGCAATGCTCAAGTTATTGCTACGATGGACTGCTTCGTCTCACTCGCCGATGTAGCGGTTGATTACAACTATGTTTGCCCGACAGTTGACGACTCTACACGAATTGCCATCAAACAGGGGAGGCATCCCGTTATCGAGCGCCTGCTGCCGCCGGGAGAGCACTACACGCCGAATGATACGTTCGTGGAGACAAACGCTGACCAGATTCTGATCGTTACCGGACCAAATATGAGCGGAAAGTCGAGTTACCTGCGTCAGGTTGGACTCATCACGCTGTTAGCTCAGGTCGGCAGCTTCGTTCCGGCTGAGTCTGCACATATCGGCATCGTCGACAGGATTTTCACGCGCGTGGGTGCAAGCGACAACATTGCCTCCGGTGAGAGCACCTTCCTGGTCGAAATGCACGAAGCGGCGACGATTGTAAACACCGCCACGAAACGAAGCCTTATTCTCCTTGATGAGATCGGTCGCGGTACGAGCACCTTCGACGGTATCAGTATCGCCTGGGCGCTCACAGAATATCTCCATGAACGCATCGGGGCGCGAACGCTCTTTGCCACGCACTACCATGAGTTGAACGAGCTTGCACAAATGTATCCGCGAATCAAGAACTACAAAGTGGATGTGCGTGAGTACGGCGATAAAGTGATCTTCCTCCATAAGGTGGTTCCGGGATTTGCGGATCACTCATACGGGATTCAAGTTGCGCAAATGGCCGGATTGCCGGACGAGGTGACGGAACGCGCGAAGAAGATTCTGCGGAATTTGGAAAGAAGCGAGTTGAGTGCAAGCGGTGGTGAGAAGGGGAGGATCGCAGGAGAGATGCAGATGACGTTGTTCGAGATGAAGGATGACGCACTGCGAGAAGAACTGCGGAAACTTGACCTTGATAAGATGACGCCGATCGAGGCACTGCAGAAGCTTGCGGAGTTGAAGAAAAGGTCTCTACCTTGATTGAAAGGGTCGTCGGGACCTTGATTTGAAGGATGGAAGAAATTCCCCTGCATGGACACCTCGTTTCGCAAATCGATCTCTGAACTCAATAAATGAGTTCCTGCGCCGTCTCATCATGGTCATCAGGTCAACCAAGGAAATCAAGATCTAGACAACGGAGGATCCATGAATCTTCAAGACATCCACACCCTCTTTTCTTTCGATCACTGGGCAACCAACCGCATTCTGGAGGTCGTGGCGACTCTTTCGCCTGAACAGTATCAACAGGATTTGAAATCGAGTCACGGGGGAATTCGGGGAACCCTTGTTCACATTTACGCAGCAGATTGGGTCTGGATGGAGCGGTGGAAAGGGAATAGTCCCGCGGGTCTCAAGAAAGAAGATGATGTATCAACCTTTCCCGCCTTGAAAGAGGAATGGGATCGGCTCAGGAACGAGATGAACTCCTTTGTGGCTTCCCTCACGGAGCAGAAAATCCAGGAGCCACTCAGCTACAAAGATATTCGGGGCAATGCATACACGCAGCCGCTGTGGCAGCAACTTCAGCACCTCATTAATCATTCGACCTACCATCGCGGTCAAGTCGTGACGATGCTCCGACAACTGGGGGTCAAGCCCGTCAGCACCGACCTCATCAATTACTATCGACTTCAGCACCAATGAACCGAGTAGTCTTGCCAAAACACAAGCTCGGCCACCTTCCCCAGCTCACGGTCGATGAACGTCTCTTGCAACCGCTGTTTGCCGCGGATTGTTCCGTGGCAAACTGCAACGCTGCTTGTTGTCGGCATGGTGTGATGGTTGATGTTCATGAAAAAGCGAACATTCTTGACCATTCCGATCTGATTCGGCGTTACATGGATTCACACCAGGAACATGATCCGGCGCACTGGTTTGACGACTGGGAGGAGGAGGATGCAGATTTCCCTTCCGGTCGTTGTACGGGAACTCAGGTTCGCGACTACGGCTGCGTATTTCTGAACAGCGCCGGTCAATGCGTGTTGCAGAAGGCCGCGACCGCGGAAGGGATGCCACGATTCGCTCTCAAACCGTTCTTCTGCGTTGCATATCCTATTACTCTGGAGCGAGGAGTTCTCACCATCGAAGACCCCGGGCTTGTGAATCGACCCTGCTGCTGCAGCATTGTTGAGCATGGCTCAAGTACTGCGATGGAGGTTTGTCGCGAAGAACTCGAGTTCGTGTTGGGTCAGGATGGGTTGAACGCCCTTCGTCAGATGGTTCAGTCCATCTCCTCGTGAGAGTGTTGCTTCTCCCCGCTCAACTCCTTACCTTGTGTCTGCCCGAATCTTTTCGCTCTCTCTTCAACCCCACCGAGACCAAAGGAGGCCATCATGCATTCATCAGCCGGCGGTAAACTCTCTGCCTTTGAAGTTGCCCTCCACAATTTTGATATCGCTGCGAAAAAGCTTGGACTCCCGGAAGACATCGGGAGTTTCATCAAAAACCCAGACCGGGAGTTGAAAGTTGAGCTGCCCATCGTTCGCGACAACGGCAAAGTCGAGGTCTTCACTGGCTATCGCGTGCAACACAACAATTCGCGTGGACCCTTCAAAGGTGGCATCCGCTATCATCCAGAGGTTGATCTTGATGAAGTTCGTGCCCTTGCTGCGTTGATGACGTGGAAGACGGCCGTCGTCGATATCCCGTTTGGCGGGGCAAAAGGAGGAATCACTTGCGACCCCAAGACGATGTCACCGGGAGAGCTTGAGAATCTCACGAGAGTCTTTACTTCAAAAATTGATCCAATCATCGGTCCGCATCAGGATATTCCGGCGCCGGATGTCAATACCAATGCGCAGGTGATGTCCTGGTTCCTCGATGAGTACAGCAAACGCCACGGGTTCTTGCCAGCGTGTGTGACAGGAAAACCAGTTGACTTGCTCGGTTCGTATGGTAGAGAAGAGGCGACAGGTCGTGGTGTCGTCATTGTGTATCGTGAAGCCGCTAGGGCCTTTGGCATTGACTTCAAAAAGGCGCGCGTTGCGATTCAGGGATTCGGAAACGTTGGTTCGAACACGGCTCGAGTTCTGGCGGAAATGGGGGGCACTCTTGTCGCCGTGAGCGATGTAGAGGGTGGGATTTACAATGGCAAAGGATTGCATGTTGCCGATTTGCTTGCCCACACACGAGAGAATGGAACAGTGCGAGGATTGAAGGGTGCAGATTCTATCACAAACGAAGAATTGCTTGAATGCCCATGCGATGTGCTGATCCCCGCCGCCCTCGGTGGTCAAGTGCACAAGGGGAACGCGGGAAGTGTGAAAGCGAGGATGATCGTCGAGGGGGCGAATGAGCCGCTCACCTACGAAGCCGACGAGATTCTCGAATCGAAGGGAGTGAAGGTCATTCCTGATATTCTTGCCAACGCCGGTGGTGTTACGGTTTCGTACTTCGAGTGGGCGCAGAATCTCCAGCAGTTCAGGTGGGATCTCGATCGAGTCAATATGGAACTTGAGAAGGTGATGGTTCGAGCATTTAACGAAGTGCTGAAGAAGAGTAGCGAGCACAATGTGCCGATGCGCATCGCCGCTCTGTTGAGCGCGGTGGATCGGGTTGCGCGTGCAACGAAACTTCGAGGGTACCTCTGATTATGCGAAGACCATTCCGTCTTCCGAAAGGCCACATCAATTCATTGATTCTCTAGCAAAAATGCGGTACCATCAACGACGATTTCATTGCGTGGAGTAACTCTTGCCTTCCGATAATGGGAACATTCCTGGCCTCCTCCGGGCCATCCAGACGCGCCTCGAAGTTAAAATCCTTCTGCTGATCATTGCCGTTCTGCTTGCCGGCTTCGGGACGTATGTTATTATCACGATCCAGAAAGAGTCGGAAGTCCTTCTCCAGCAGCATCACGAAAAGTTGGAGCTCTTCTCGGAGACAATAGCGGCCGGGGTGAGGAATGTCATGTTAACGGGCAAGGCACCGCTGACGCACGAATTTGTGAATGATGCCCGGCAAAACCTCCGGTTTGCGGACCTCACCATCTATGACCGCTTTGGTCGTGAAGTCTTCCTGCGAGAAGGGGAGGGAATTGTCTACGGCGTCCCAGATAGTGTGCTGCGTCAAACGCTGAGGATCGGTGATTCCCGCTGGGCGATGGTTCGGGATCATAAGGATGTAATCTACGCACGCTATGAAGTTCTCAAGAATACGCAAGAGTGCTGGCGTTGCCACGATCCCAAACAACCCATCCGCGGCATCCTGAATGTGGCTCTTCGCCCCGAGACGATTCGAACGACCGAGGCAGACAAGGCCCTTCAACAAATGGCCTCGCTTATGGGGGAGACCATTGCTATCGCATTTCGGACGATCATGCTTGGCGGCCAGGGCGAAATGATGGATACGCTGACCGCTCAGGCACGATCCATGCCGGCCATCGAACAGGTTCAGGTCTATAGCCGACTGGGATACCTCGCTTTCGGCCCAGAGGAGCCCGAGCTTTCCGAAGAGAAGATTCTTGAAATTCTTCAGACGCATAACCGTGACAGGGCCTATCACTACGAGCGAATGGGAAATCTCATGCGGCTCTATGTGCCGCTCTCCAATCAAGACCGCTGCCAGGTCTGTCATGGCTCAAATTTTCCGATGCGGGGTGTCATTGTCATCGATTTCCGCATTCCGGAACTACGAAGTTATCTTCAGGATCCGGACCGGTTGTTCACCTGGGCTTTGCAAGCTACGGTTTTCGAAGGGTTCAAGAGCATCATGCTGGTGGGGCGAGCGACATCGGCTCGGTACTTCATGGATGAGCTACGCTCGCTTCCGATTTTCCACACGCTCCGTGTTTTTGATAGCGACGCAAATGAGCGGTTCTTGAATCCCCCACCCCGGAAACGACCCGAGATTCAGACTGTCGTTAACGACAAGAAGACCCTCGAGTTTGTCGAGAGTGTCAATGGTGAGGAGATGATGGTCCGGCTCTCACCACTTCCCAATGAAGTTCGTTGCTACTCCTGTCATGGGAAGAATCATGAGATTCGCGGCGTTGTGGAAGTTGCCGCCTCCATGAACATGATCAACGAAACGATTGCAACGAATAAGCGACGTTCGCTGCTCATCGGCCTTATCACGCTGTTCTTGGTATGGGGTGTGATTCGACTTTTCATGCAATCTGTTGTCGTGAAGCCCGTTCAAATCATCGAGCGTGTAGCGACACGCGTTGGGGAGGGGGATTTTTCCGTGCAAGCAACAGTGGCATCGCGTGACGAGATTGGGAATCTGGCTCGACGGATCAACGAAATGATTCAAGGCCTGCGCGAGCGGTTCCAGCTTCAAAAGTTTGTCTCGCAACAGACTGTGGAGGCGATCAAGAAATCGGACTTCCAGGGGGTGAAACTTGGCGGAGAGCGGAAGGTTGCCACTGTGTTTTTTTCCGACATCCGAGGATTCACTGCGTACTCTGAGCGTGTTGAGCCGGAGCGCGTCGTTACAATGCTCAATCATTGCCTCTCACGTCAATCGTCTATCGTCCGAAAGAATGGCGGCGACATCGACAAGTATGTTGGCGACGAGCTTGTTGCCGTGTTCGAGGGTGAAGGAATGGTGGAGAAAGCGGTTCGGGCAGCGCTCGAAGTGCAAGAGGACATCCAACGGAACCGAACGGAAGACTTGATCGGTTTAGGTATCGGAATCAACACAGGTGAAATGGTGATGGGAGCGATGGGAAGCGATGAACGAATGGATTACACGGTGATTGGGGACAATGTGAATCTTGGTGCGCGACTCTGCAGTCTGGCGAGGGAGGGTCAAATCCTGTTATCGGAGTCCTCGGCTTCCTTCGTCCGCGATCATCCGGAGTTCGAGCTTCATCCTCTCGAACCTCTTATGGTGAAGGGAAAGCAGGACCCGGTCAAAGTGTACGACGTGCGCCGACGGACGAGCTCTGCCGAGCAACGAGACCCTGCAGTGTCGTCAACGCACACGCGGTAAAGTTGTTACTGAACGAATGAAGAGCATCAGAATATATTATGAGTATGAACCAACGTCGCCTTTATCGAACGATCGAAAGCTTTGCTTCCAAGCATTTCAAAACAGACAGAGAGCTTCTCAAGCATGTTGTTAATGAAATCGTCAAGAACGAGGATATCGCCATCAAAGGAGGCCGCATCTGGCTGTATGATCCATCGACGGAATCGTACCGCCTCATCCACCAAATCGGGATGATGCAGCGGCTTGAACCGGGCTACGTGATTCCGGTTGCGCGATATCCAATCTTTCTCCGCCTGGCGGAACATCGTTCCGTACTGGCTAAGGAGACGGACAAAGTTCTTCAAAAGAAGGGTATTCTCAAATTCTTTGCGACGGGTGTGGGGGAGAAGATTCCGTTCAAGAAGGGCTTTCTCTACCCATATGTGCTTGCATTCAACTCGGACGCGACAGACGAGGCGCTCCTCCCGGAACTGAATATTATTAGTTTGGCTGTCAGCTCTCTTTTGCGCGGGAGGAATATCGAGCAGAAGGCGCGTTTGCTGGAGAAGGACCTCGACAAGGCCCGAGAAATCCAGCAAAGCATTCTTCCGACTCCCTATCTCAGATTTCATCATTTTGAGATTTATGGAAATTCCCGGGCGGAGCAAATTGTTGGTGGAGATTTTTTCGATTATCTTCTACCGGACGGCGAAAAAGATAGATTGAGTATCGTTGTTGGCGATGCCGCCAGCAAGGGGTTGCAAGCGGCGGCACAAGCGATGTACGTGGTGGGTGCATTGAGGATGGGAACGCTGTTTCACACGAAGATCAGCATCCTCATGTCCCGCATCAACAGTATTATCAATAAGACCTTTGCTGAAGAACAGTTCGTCTCAATGTTTTATTGCGAGCTGTCGGATGATCAGAAGGGTCTGGTGCTCTATTCGAACGCGGGGCATAACAGTCCCATCCTCTACCACGCTCACGAACGAAGCATCGAGGTTCTCGAACCGACGGGTCAAATTCTTGGACCCTTCCCCGATGCAAAGTTCCGCGTCGAAAATACCACCTTGAAACCGGGTGATGTGATGCTGATGTATAGCGATGGAATCTCTGAGGCGAGAGACATCAATGATCGAGGATACGGGGAAAAGCGATTGGAGGAGAAACTTGAAGAAGTACACCGCTTGAGTGCTCGAGAAATCTGTGAGGCCGTGTTTGACGATGTGATGAAATTCTCGATCGGGTCGGGGGTCAGCGACGACAAAACACTTGTTGTGGTCAAACGAGTCCACTAGAACCCGAATACCGGAGGCTTCTATGTTTGAACAAAAACTGATTGGGGTCGTACGCTCGGTCAACTCCGGATCCCTCTCCATTGTCCTTGATCCCTCCATCACTTCTCTTCGCAAAGAACTCAACGGCAAAGTGTACATCATCGGTCAGATTGGCACCTATGTGCTGATTCCTGTAGGAAAGCTGCTCATTGTTGCGATGGTCTCGGAACTGAAGAAGATCGATGTCTCGGAGAATGGCAAGATGACGCAACGCTTCGTTATGGAGGTGAACCTGGCCGGAACGGTGAAAGGTGGCCGCTACGAGCGAGGCGTTTCCGTTCTCCCCCCCGTGGATTCGCCGGTGTATCTTGCTGAGGACTCGGATCTTGTCGCCGTCTTTTCAACATATCAGAAGTACGGGTTTTCGGTTGGGACGCTATCCCTCTTCGAAAAGGAACGGGCGTTTCTCGATCCGAACAAATACTTCGGCAAACATATCGCTATCGTTGGATCCAGCGGCTCCGGGAAATCATGCACGGTCTCCTCGATCCTCCAAAAAGTGGCCCAGTTTCCGGAAACGAATGTCATTATCCTCGATATACACAACGAGTACCGCAACGCCTTTCCTCAGGTGAGTCACCATATCGATATCGCTCAGTTCGAGCTGCCGTACTGGCTCATGAACTTCGAAGAGATTCAGGAGATGTTTGTTGATGAGCGTGACGAACATGCCTCCAGCCAGATCACAGTGCTGAAGGACCTGATCATTGCCTCCAAGCGGGGCAAGAATCCGCAGATGGCCGATTTTATTACGATCGACACGCCGGTCTATTTTGACCTCCAGGAAGTCCGATCGAAGATGCAGTTTTACGATACCGAGAAGATTACGATGGGTGCCGCGGGAACAAAGGAGGGACCGTTCTACGGGAAATTTACTCGCTTTCTTGTGCGGCTCGACAGCAAACTCAACGATGCCCGATACGCCTTCATGTTTAAGCCGAAGTTTTACACGTCGTCGGCGACGATGAAAGAGTTTTTGGCGAAGATTTTTGGAGCGGAGGGGAGTGCCAAGGTGACGATTATGGACCTGAGCGGGGTTCCCTTTGACGTGGTGAACACCATCGTCTCTTTGCTTGCCCGAATCGCGTTCGATTTCAACTTTTGGAACATGAATAGGAGGGATTTTCCGATCCTCCTGGTTTTCGAAGAAGCCCATAACTACCTGCCGAGTCAGGGGGAAAGCCGGGCAGCGCGACGTACTGTCGAGCGCATCGCAAAGGAGGGAAGAAAATATGGCGTGAGCTGCATGATCGTCAGTCAGCGGCCGGCAGAGATTTCCGAGACGATCCTTTCGCAATGCAATAACTTTGTCATTCTGCGTTTGACGAACCCCGTTGACCAAAACTATGTCCGGCGCTTGGTGCCCGATACGTTTGCCGGACTTGTCGATGTTCTCCCTTCGCTTCGCCAGGGTGAGGCACTTGTCGTCGGTGATTCTATTCCAATGCCTATGCGCGTGCAGATCGATTATCCATCACCAGAGCCAGACAGCAGCGATATCCGGTTCTTCGACAAATGGAAACAATCTGATACGAAAACCAGCATCGGTGATGTTGTGGAACGATGGTGGAAGCAGGAACGTTGAGATGGTGTTGTGATGAAACAGGAGAAGAGAATTGTCGGTTGAAGAAACGAAGGAGGAAGAATGGTTATCAAGCGCGCCGACGACATCGCGTCGTCCGAAATTACTCCAGAATCACTGTATCGGAATCGTCGAAAGTTTTTGAAATCGTCGGGGGCGGTTTTTGCCGGAGCCGTTGTCGCCGGATCGCTGCTCCCTTTTGAAGGACTGATTTCGCAGGAGAAGGAGTGGAAACGTCCCAAGAAAGGTCCTTACGACACCGATGAAGATCTCACCTCCTATAAGGACATCACAACCTACAACAACTACTATGAGTTTGGAACAGATAAGGACGACCCCCATAAGAATTCAAGCAAGTTCAAGCCGTTACCGTGGACTGTCACCATTGAAGGGGAAGTGAAGAAAAAAGGGGTAATGGCTCTCGATGACATTCTCAAAGGGGAGACGATGGAGGATAGAATTTACAGAATGAGGTGTGTGGAGGGATGGTCGATGGTGATTCCGTGGCTTGGATTTCCTCTCGGGAATTTGATAAAACGTCTTCAGCCGACGTCGAAAGCGAAGTATGTTGCCTTTGAGACAGTCTATCGCCCTGCAGAAATGCCCGGTCTGAGTCGACCCGTGCTCGATTGGCCGTATGTCGAGGGCTTACGAATGGATGAGGCAGTCCATCCGTTAACGATTCTCGCGGTTGGAGTGTATGGAAAACCGTTGCCGAATCAGAATGGAGCGCCATTGCGATTGGTTGTGCCGTGGAAGTATGGCTTCAAGGGGATCAAGTCGATTGTCAAGATCAAGTTTGTCGAGAACGAGCCGCCGACAACCTGGAACATCGCTGCGCCACATGAATACGGATTCTACTCGAATGTGAATCCGGAGGTCGACCACCCGAGGTGGAGCCAGAAAACCGAACGGCGCATCGGGGAGTTCTTTAAACGAAAGACGCTCATTTTTAACGGATATGCAGACCAGGTTGCCAGCCTTTACGCGGGAATGGACCTGAAGAAGTACTATTAGAGGTTGGAGGAGCCGACTGACCAGCAAAGCAATTTAGCAACGTCTCCAGATTGGTCATCCTTGGATGGTGAGCAAACTCTGCCTTCACTCGCTGAAGAGTTTCGCGTTGCATATCGGCAGAATCCCTTAGGAGCGGAACGGACTTTCGATTGACACTTCACGCACAGCTTCCTGCCACCTGTTCCTTGAATCGATGAATCCCGTTTTCTCCGTCATTATTCCCACCTACAACGAGGTTCAGTACACCGATCGTTGTCTTACCTCTGTTCTTGGGCAGGATTTTCCTCGAAATGAATTTGAAGTTATCGTCTCTGATGCATCGTCAACTGATGGGACCGTGGAGAAGGCTCGGTCGCTTGCCGACAAAGTCATCGTGAGTGAGCGGCGGGGGATTGCCCATGGCCGAAACCAGGGTGCCAAGGCGGCGGGGGGAGAGATTCTGGTCTTTGTCGATGCTGACGTGGAACTTGAGGCGGATTTTCTGAGGATCATCGCTGACTCATTCAAGAACGCCTGCGTCGTTGGCGTGACAGGACGAGCGTGGCCTTCAGACGGGGGAGTGTTTCAAAGATTTGTCTATTTTGGCACGTACGAACTGACACGGATCTTCCGCTGGTTCGGATTGCCGTTGTTTCCGGGTCTCTGCGTTGCCTATCGTCGAAAGGCATTCGAGGCCGTCGGAGGGTTTCGTGAGGACTTCGGGATATCGGAAGATCTTGATTTAAGCAGGCGCATTTCTCGGCTCGGCCTGTGTAAAACAGAATACCGTGCCCGTGCTCGGGTTTCGACACGGCGTCTAGAACAGCACGCGCTTTCGACTGTTCTTTTTCATATCTATTACGATCTTCGGTATCTCCTCACCGGTTCAAGCGCGCGCACCTATCCAAAAGCCGAGGAGATTGCGAGTTCGAAAGATCTGTGGAGAATGAACTCATGACGAGAGCCCAACGTACAAAGTGGATCATCAAACCGATTCTTTTCCTCGCTTCTCTTGGTCCACTCGTCATTCTCGTTGTCAACTTTCTCACAGATAACCTCAGCGCGAATCCGCTCGACGACATCACTGATGAGACGGGGACGTGGACGCTCCGCCTCATTGTGGTGACGCTTTGCATGACGCCACTCCGACGGCTCACAGGATGGATAGAGTTCACGCAACTCAGACGAATGTTCGGGTTATTTGCTTTCTTCTATGGTTGTTTGCACTTTCTTACTTACCTGTATTTCGACAAGTTCTTTGAGTGGGAAGAGATTCTTATTGACCTACCAAAAAGACCCTTCATTCTCGTCGGTTTTGCGACCCTGATGACAATGGTTCCGCTTGCCCTGACATCGACGAATCGCATGGCAAAGTGGTTAGGGGGAAAGCGGTGGACCAAGCTTCACAGACTCGTCTACCTGACAGCGATCGGAGGCACCATTCATTATCTCTGGCTTGTTAAGGCCGATATTCAGAGACCTCTGACCTATGGGGCAATCTTCGCCGTTCTCCTCGGCTATCGACTTTGGTATTCTCTTGCGTCCAAGCTTACTTCCCTGAAAACGAAATCGTCTCATCTTCTACAACAGGAAATCAAGGAGACGACACCGTAAACATCTGCGTACCGCCACGTGTGAGAGATCGATCATGAGGCCGACCCTCTCCCGAGCAACCCACGACGAAATTGGAGGATACTCGATGCGTACTTTCCTTGTCCTTTGGTTTGTTGTTTCTTCCTCGTTAGGAGCTCAACAAATGGAGCACCTTCCCGAGGCCAGATCCGTCGATGGCAAACCTCTCTACAGGATCGAACTCTCCACCGAGCAGCGAAGGACATTGGAAGCCAACCTTGCCCGTGCAGAGTCGGAGTATCGCGAGAATCCGAAAGAGGCTGAGCGGATCATCTGGTATGGCCGCAGACTCGCCTATGTGTGGCGATATCAGGATGCAATTCAAGTTTTTTCGAAGGGCATCGAGCTGCATCCACGCAACGCCAAACTGTACCGGCATCGAGGTCATCGGTACATTACCGTTCGGGAGTTTGACAAAGCCATCGCAGATCTGGAGAAAGCTGCATCGTTGATCGAAGGTGTGCCCGATGAGATTGAGCCGGATGGAGCGCCAAATAAGTACAATATGCCGACAAGTACAACGAACTCGAACATTTGGTACCATCTTGGGCTGGCGTATTATCTCAAAGGAGATTTTGAGAATGCGCTCCGAGCCTACCGCGAATGTATGAAGTTCTCCATCAACGACGACATGCTTTGCGCGACGAGCGATTGGTTGTACATGACCCTCAGGAGACTTGGGAGGAAGTCAGAAGCTGATGAGGTCTTGAAGCGGATACGAAGCGATATGAGGATCCTGGAGAACCATTCCTACCATAACCGGCTGCTGATGTACAAGGGCGAGAAATCTCCTGATGAATTGCTCGCTCCATCCGAAACTGACGATGTGGCGATTGCTACGCAAGGGTATGGGGTGGGGAACTGGTATCTCTACAATGGAGAGACAGAAAAAGCGAAAGAGATATTTCGGAAGGTTGTTGCGGGGAAGCATTGGGCGGCATTTGGATACATTGCGGCTGAAGTCGAGCTCGCAAAGGTGAAATAGACGCACCTTCTCTAAGGAGGATCGGGCTATCAAGAAGTTCAGCGGCGGTTCTCACTTCCCTGATGCAAAGATTGCACTATGGCCCGACGTCGCTATAAGCTTTTTGAAACCGAAGTGCCCTCTTCCTGACTTGTACGGTCTTTCGTTGCCGACTGAATGGTGACGATATAGCTTCTCAGACTGACCGCAAAGGCACCACAGGCAAACCCACATTGTTTTTGAGAACTTGAAGAAAAAGGCAGCCACGGCAGACTCCTCGGCAGGTCGTTCTCAGCCCCAAATCACTGGTTATCCTCCCGCACGACAGGCAGCTTCTCTGCATTCCATTTGATCATCCCGCCGGCGACGTTGAAGGCTTTGAATCCCCTTTGATTCAACAACGCCGCAGCACGCCCGCTCCTGTTGCCGGATCGGCAGATGGCGAGGATCGTTTTGCCTTTGTATTTCTCAAGCTCATCCAGCCGCGCAGCCAACTCTTGAACCGGAATTAAAACGGCATTCTCAACATGTCCCAACTCGCCGTTCCACTCGGCAAGCGTCCGTACATCCAGCATCAGAACATCGCGCTTCTGCATTTGCTGAAATGCTTCCCGAACATCAATGGTGGGCACTGAAGGGTTTTGTAAGGTGATCATAAGAATGAGAGAAGAAAAAAGCATATCGTTACAAGGTCAACGTTCTAAGTTTCACGTTCAAAGTTGTCGCACGTCTCTAATGCGTCCTGCACATTCCGCCACAGCATTCTCCACCGCTCATCTGCGAGCGACAGTTTTCATTCCCCTGGCTTATCATTGACCCGACAGCGGCCGGGATGGACATCAGCTTACAAAAATCATTTGAATGACATGTGGGGCATGAAATATCTTCCCTCTGCTCACGGACTTTGTGGAACACATCATAGTGCGTGCCACAGGTATTGCAGAGATAATCGTAGATAGGCATATGGACAGCTCTCCTGAATATCGTGTTGAAAAGGCAAATCCTCAATGCAGAGGCGTAGTGTTCGCAGAGAAACCGTAGTGGTTTCTGCCATCAATCCAGTTTGGCTTTGGCACTCTGCGCTGAGGCATTCTTTTTTTCACCAGCCTGTACTTACGATTGTTTCAGCAACGATCTCAGAACAAATTGCAGAATCCCATCGTGTTTGTAATAGTCAACTTCATTCGGCGTGTCTAGTCGTGCCACCGCAGTAAACTTTTTCTCCGATCCATCGGCCGATCGTGCCGTTACCGTCAGCTTCTTGGCAGGAGTGATACCCTCGGCGATACCGGAAATCGCATATGTTTCGAATCCACTCAAGCCGAGCGACTTCGCATTTTGTCCCGCCTCGAATTGTAACGGCAGCACACCCATGCCGATCAAGTTACTTCGGTGAATTCGTTCGTAGCTTTCTGCAATCACAGCCCGAACGCCAAGAAGTCGGGGACCTTTCGCAGCCCAGTCACGCGATGAGCCGGATCCGTATTCTTTGCCGGCGATGATGATGAGCGGAACACCTTCTGCTTTGTATTTCATCGCTGCATCGTAAATCCACATGGGCTCCTTGGAGGATGGGTGGATGGTCCAGCCGCCTTCGGTGCCGGGAGCAAGGAGATTGCGGAGGCGGATGTTGGCGAAGGTGCCTCGCATCATGACCTCATGGTTACCGCGCCGCGATCCGTACGAGTTGAAATCTTTTGGCTCCACTCCCTTTGCAATCAAATACTGGCCGGCCGGACTCTTCGCCGAGATCGATCCTGCAGGCGAGATGTGATCGGTTGTTACTGAATCACCAAGCAAAGCGAGGACGCGAGCGCCCGTAATGTCTCTTAATGGAGCGGGATTCGGCGGCATATCCTCAAAATATGGGGCTGCTTTGATGTAGGTCGAGGATTCTTCCCATTCAAACAGGTCCCCCTTCGGGATCGGCAATTCTCGCCACTCTTTGTCTCCTTCAAAAACATTGGAGTATTGCCTGCGAAACATCTCCGATCGTACCGCCTTCCTCACGGTCTCAGCCACTTCTTCCGGCGAGGGCCAGATGTCTTTGAGGTACACAGGCTTTTGGTTTCCGTCAAAACCCAGTGGTTCAGTTTGGAGATTGATGTCCATGGTTCCTGCGAGGGCATACGCGACGACGAGCGGGGGAGAGGCGAGGTAATTCGCTCGGACGTGCGAATTGATCCGTCCTTCAAAATTTCGGTTGCCAGAGAGCACGGCAGCAGCAACGAGGTCGTTCTCCTCAATCGCCTTGGCAATTGGCTCAGGCAAAGGGCCGCTGTTTCCAATGCACGTCGTGCAACCGTAACCCACGAGATGGAAGCCAAGTTGTTCGAGGGGTTTCATGAGTCCGGCTTCTTGCAGGTAGTCCGTTACAACCTTCGATCCGGGCGCGAGGCTTGTCTTCACCCAGGGTTTCGTTTGCAGCCCGCGCTCAACAGCTTTCTTTGCAAGGAGTCCCGCCGCCACCATCACGGACGGATTCGAAGTATTTGTACAGCTTGTGATTGCAGAAATCACTACACTTCCATGCCCCAGCTTGAACTGTGTCCCATTTTTTCTCACATCGACCGACTTGAGAAGGTCTTTCAAATGATCCGGCAGCTTCACATGTTTGTTCGCGGTGTCGGTGTTTCCTCCCTCTTCGATCCAGAGTTGGACCTCTTCGGGCGCAATGGTGGCACCCTTCCCGCGATACGTATCGACCAGGCTGTTTCTGAAGGAGCGCCGCGCAAGCGAAAGCGGTACTCGATCTTGCGGCCGCTTTGGTCCTGCAAGGCTCGGTTCCACGCTGGAAAGATTAAGCTCAATGGTATCTGAATACTCTGGCTCCGGACTACTTTCGCTGTGGAAGAGTCCTTGTTCTTTGCAATACGATTCTACCAGCGAAATCAGCTCATCACTTCTTCCTGTGAATCTCAAGTATTTCAACGTTTCTGCATCAACCGGAAAGTATCCTACCGTGGCGCCGTATTCTGGAGCCATGTTGCCAATTGTGGCCCGATCTGCAAGCGAAAGGGAGGAGAGTCCGGGTCCGAAGAACTCTACAAATTTTCCAACCACCCCCTTCTTCCTCAGCATCTGTGTGACCGTAAGGACCAAATCTGTTGCCGTCGCCCCCGGTGGAAGCTTTCCGTGAAGCCGGAAAC
Source organism: Bacteroidota bacterium (assembly GCA_035559595.1). GTDB lineage: Bacteria > Bacteroidota > Ignavibacteria > UBA10030 > UBA10030 > DATMBF01. Next base: position 55,813 of record DATMBF010000008.1, read on the forward strand.
CAACGACTTCGGGGATGAGCATTGAGATGGGTTGACCCAGCATAGCGGCCTCTGCTTCAATACCTCCAACTCCCCACCCCAACACGCCGAGTCCGTTAATCATTGGAGTATGCGAATCTGTTCCGACGAGCGTGTCCGGATACGCGAATGTTTCACCGTTGATATCGCTGCTGAACACAACGTTAGCCAAATACTCGAGATTAACCTGGTGGACTATGCCGGTGTTCGGTGGAACAACGCGGAAGTTCTTGAATGCCTGCTGTCCCCAACGCAGGAAAGCGTAGCGTTCTCGATTTCGTTCGAATTCCTTCCGGGCGTTCACCACGAAAGCATTTGGGGTTCCGAATTCATCAACTTGGATGGAGTGATCGATCACGAGGTCGACCGGTTGGAGAGGATTGATGCGCTTTGCGTCACCCCTCATTTTCACCACAGCATCTCTCATCACTGCAAGATCCACAACACAAGGGACGCCGGTAAAATCCTGCAAGAGCACCCGGGCAGGCATGAAGGCAATTTCTTTTTCCGATTGAACCTTGGGATTCCATCGGATAAGCGCATCGATGTCATTTTTGCTCACCACGCGACCGTCCTCCTGACGCAGGAGGTTTTCGAGCAGGATCTTGAGAGAGATGGGTAATTTCGCTAAACTTTGTCCTGTAGACTGTTCCAATTTGCGAAGGGAAAGATAGGAGTAATTCTTTGAACCGACCTTAAGGGTTGATTTGATGTTGTAGCTATCTAACAGTGTCATGGGTACCTCGGTATGGTGAAGTCCTGTGGTGGGTCAATATAAGAAAAAGTCGGAAGAGAACCACGACCGCTTTTGAACAGAAGGGGCCCATATTTTTCTTTTTCTTTACGATTTTCTAACTATATTTATGCCTCAACGGGGCCTAAGCGATAACAATGAACCGTGGCTCGATCAAAAAAAACAAAGTTCCCCCCACCCTCTGATACCATTCTGGCTTCCCGTGAGCTGAAGCTGATCGAAGAGCTCGCGCGGGAGATGCTTTCCCAACAAAAAGTGCACGCGGTCATGCAGCGATTGGCCGACGAGCTTGTGCATTCGTTTGGGTTCAAGAGCGCTCTTGTGACCCGGTTTGATCGAGAAAAAGAGGGCTTTACCGTTCTCGGAATCTCCCCTCGACGCAAGGTCATCCAGCTTGCCTCAAAGATCCTCAAAGTTCAACTCAGCAATTATCTCTTTCCATTTGCGCCGGATCGCTCGCGACTTCATCGGGAGCTGAGCGAAGGAAAGCGATGGATTGGGACTGATTTTGCAGAAGTTCTCAAACCCGTCTTTCCACCTGCCGTTGCCCGTCTGATTCAAAAACTTGTGGGAACGAAAGGCATTTTCAACTCTCCCCTCATGGCCGGCGGGCAAATGGTCGGATCGATTATCGTCGGCACAACGGAAAAGAAGTTTTCAGAATCAGAGATTAACCTCCTGACAGCGGTAACTCAACACGCTGCCCTCGCCGTGCAACAAATCATCCTCATCGCCGAGAACCGCAGACTTGCAGAACGCTACCGGCTTTTAGAGGAGGTCGATCGGGATATTCTCTCACAGAAAGATCAGACGAGAGTACTTCGCATGATCGTCCAAAATGTCCATCGCGTCGTTCCATGCGAAATGGCGGGGATCTATTTGTTTGATCCGAAAGACCAGCTCCTTACTCCGAGTGTATTTTCCCGGGAAACCACGTTCAGCAAAAACGTGCGAACGATGACAGTGCCTCTGGGCAAAGGAGTTATTGGCTCAATTGCGGAAAAGGCTCTTGCAGAAGTTATAAATGACGCGCATCGCGACCCTCGCTCGATTTATCCGCCAAAGGCGCGACCCGAACGGGAGCACCTCATTGTTGTTCCCTTGCGGGCAAAGGGGAAGCTCCTGGGCGTGTTGGCAATTGCTCGTTTCACCAATGAACGCTTCGGGAAAGCAGATCTGGAAATTGCGCAAAGCCTCGCTGAGAAATCGGCATTGGCTATCGAAAATGCTCTGCTTCTCAACGAAGAGAAAGAACGTGAGCGAGAGTTGCAGGCTCTCCAGCTGAGCAGTAACACGATCGGACAGAGTTTGGATCTGGACACGGTTCTTTCGATGATCGTTCGGGAAGCGATAAGGCTCACGCCCGCCGCCGAGCGGGGGAGCATTTTCTTGATCGACGAAATGAGCCGCGAGTTGTACATCGGCAAGACCTTTGGCTACGGCGATGAGATCGATAAACATGTTCGGTTACGATGGGGAAGAGGGTTAGCCGGATACGTTGCCAGGGTAAAGAAAGGCACTATTGTCGATGATGCAGTGCACAGTCCGTTGATGGTTGATTTTGGAATCGATACGCCGGTGGTGAGCTTGCGATCGGTGATAGCCGTGCCATTGTTGTTGAAGGGTCGGGCGATCGGCGTTCTCTCGCTGGATAATCTTAGTCGCACCAAAGCATTCACACAAAAAGATCTGTCGAAGCTCGAGCTCTTTGCCCTGAGTGCTTCCCTCGCGATCACCAATGCAAAGCTGCACGAAACGGCACAACGAGAGGTGAAGAAGATTCAACTTCTCAACGACATTAAGTCGCTCGTTCGTCAGGGAGAGAGTCCGCAGAAAGTTCTCACCGCTGTTGTCCAGATGATTGCCGACGCGTTTGGCTATCACCATGTGAGTATTCTCTTGCACCACGCCGACCGCGCCGTGTTGCAGTTGGCGGCGATTCATGGTCAATATGCCAAGGAGATTCCGGAAGACTATGAACAACCGACGGATGTTGGTCTCTTAGGCTGGGTGGCTCGAAACAAGAAATACCGCCTTGCCCAGGATGTCTCGAAAGATTCTTACTACGTCAAGCGTTTCACAATGCCAACGCAGTCAGAGTTGTGCGTTCCCATCCTGAAGGCTCACCACGAACTGCTTGGTGTGTTGAACATTGAAAGCGACAAGCTCTACGGATTCTCGGAGACGGATGTTCAGACAATGCAGGCCGTGGCCTCGGAGATTGCCGGTGTATTTGAAGAGACACGTTTACTTGATGCTCTTGCTCGCTCAGAGAAGAAATATCGCACGTTGGTCGAGTATGCTAATGATGCGGTCGTACTCCTGAATACACAAGGGATGTTCGAGTTCGTTAACCGCCGATTCGTCGCTACCACCGGTTACTCAGCCGCTGAGGTCGTGGGAAAAAGGTTTGAGATGATCCTTGCGATGGAAGATATTGGCCGCGTCCGCCAGTGGTTCAGCGACAGCTTGAGCGGAGAGGCGAATTCTTCCCGAATGCGATTCACGATTCTTCGGAAGGATGGCGGGAGGAGGCTTATCGACTATAACGGGCGACTTCTGCGCGAAGGGAGAGCGATTAAAGGTATCCTCGGTATTGCCCGTGACATCACGGAACAGGTTGAACTGGAACGGAAACTCCGCGAGACCGAAAGCCGGTATGCGACGTTCATCCAGAATACGAGTGAAGGAATTTGGCGCGTGGAGTTCCAACCGCCGATCGACATTAACCAACCGGAGGATGAGATTGTCCGACAGTACAATGAGCGGGCCCATCTCGTGGAAATGAATCGCGCAACGTATGAGATGTATGGATTCAACAGCGCCGATCAGTTGATGGGCAGAAGCCGCCGACACCTCATTATGGACTGGGAAAAGCATGATGAGGGTGTGCGTCGGTTCATCCGGCAGGGATATCGGATTTCAAACTGGGAGTCTATCGAGCGTGATATCCGAGGAGAGGCGAAGCATTTCTTGAATTCCTACTTAGGCGAGGTCGTTGATGGAAAACTGGTCGGCATGTGGGGGGCGCAGACCGATATTACCGAGCTCAAGCGGATCGAGCGAGCTCTGTTTGAGTCCGAAAAGAAGTACCGCACGCTTTTTGAGCGATCGCGAGACGCCATCTTCATCAGCACACCTGAAGGGAAGCTCGTTGACATCAATGAGGCGGGCGTGGAGTTATTCGGATACGCCTCTAAGGAAGAGATTCTTAAAGTCGAGATTGCGCGGGATCTCTATGTCAATGCTGCCGACCGCGAGGTAATCAGAAGCCGCATTGAGCAAGAAGGGTATATCAAAGACTTTGAGCTGAGATTGAAAAAGAAGTCTGGTGAGCCGATCGTCGTTCTCGAAACAGGTATTACCTTACGGGCGCCAGACGGAACCGTCATCGGGTATCAGGGGATTCTCCGCGATATTACCAAACAGAAAAAAGCACAGGAAGAGATCGCCGCCTGGCGACAGCGATATGATCTCATCGTTGCATCCTCCGGTCAGATGGCATACGAGTATGATGTGCGCACCGGAGCCATTCTGTGGAGCGGCAGTGTAAAGGATGTTTTGGGCTACTCAGTCGAAGAAATGCGAGGTGGAATCAACCAGTGGGCTCAACTGGTCCATCCCGACGACCGTGATGAAGTCGTGCGGCTTCTTGAAAAGGCAGAGCGATCTCTCTTACCATACGACGTAGAGTATCGGTTCAGGAAGAAAGACGGAAGCTACATCTGGATGCATGACCGAGGTTTCTTCATTCCGGGTGCCGGGGGTAAGGCAGAGAAGATGCTGGGGATGATGCAGGATGTTGACGAACAACGAAAGCTCGAGGAACGGGTCAGAAGCTCAGAGCTGAAGCATCGGCTTCTCTTCGAACATGCGAACGACGCCGTGGTGCTCATGAAGGGAGACGTCCTCATTGACTGCAATCCCAAGGCCTTGGAAATGTTTGACTGTTCACGGAATGAGCTTCTCGGTCAGACTTTCTACACCTTCTCGCCACCGTATCAGGTTAGTGGAGCGGAATCGAAGGTATTGGCGGAGAAGTACATCAAGGCCGTTCTTGCCGGAGTGCCGCAACAGTTCGCGTGGCGACATATCCGACGCGACGGGACACACTTTGAGGCAGAGATTCGACTCAACAAAATGGAGCTTCAGGGTGAACAGCTCATTCAGGCGCAAATCCGTGATATTACAGGTCAGTTGCTTGCGCAGGAGGAATTAGCCCGCTCAGAAGAGAACTACCGGAGACTTATTCACGAAGCTGGAGAGGCAATTCTGGTTTCCGATAAAGATGGGAACTTCGTCGAAGCGAATGAAAAAGCCTGCACGCTCCTCGGCTACACGCGCGATGAGTTGATGATCCTCAATGCAGCAGATCTTCTTGATCCTCCCAAGGAAGAAGCGATGAAGCGGTATCGAGGACTGTATCAACGGTTGCTGGGAGAGGGAACAGTGCTTGTTTCGGATGAGCAGATGCGGAGAAAGGACGGAACGCGATTCCCGTATGAAATGAGCGCCGTTCTCCTTGGCAACGGACTTCTCCAGTCCATCGTCCGCGACATCACAGAGAAGAAACGAGCCGCAGAAGAACTGAATCATATCTACACGGTGGCATCGACCTCGCATGGGACCGAATTGTTTGAGAATGCCGTCCGGGCAATCGCGCAACTTATCGGGATGAATTTTGTAGGCATCGGCGAGCTCAACGAGGCAGCAAACACTGTCACCATCCATGTTCTCTTCGAGAAAGAGACTTTGCAGCGTGGTGGCGTGGTTCCTCTAGCCGGCACGCCATGCGAAGACATCGTCAATCGAAAAACGATCTGCGAATTTGAATCCGGTGTCTCCAAACTGTTTCCCAACGACACACGTCTGACGGAGAAGTCGATCGAATCATTCCTTGGAGTTCCCCTCTTCGATAGCAACAAGAAGGTCGTCGGGATGATTTCTGTGTACGACGAGCATCCGCACAAGTTCACCGATCATGAAAAGAAGCTCGTCGGTGTTATCGCGCAGCGTATTTCGTCCGAGCTTGAGATGATGCGCCAGCGCCAGCGAGAGGAGCAGCTCTCGGCACAACTCATTCAATCGCAGAAGATGGAGAGCCTTGGCACCCTCGCCGGCGGTATTGCTCATGACTTCAACAATATTCTGGCAGCTATTCTTGGGTATGCATCATTGATGCGTAAGCATCTCCCGACCGAGCATCAGGCGTGGCGTCATCTGGAGGCGATTGAGAAATCTGCACAGCGAGCCGCAGCGTTGGCGAAGCAGCTGTTGAGCTTTGCTCACAATGCCCCATCCGAGGTGAGGCCCACAAATCTCAATGAAACCGTCAAAGAGACTGTGGACATTCTGACAAGTTCTTTTCCCAAAAGTATTACCATCACGCGTCTCCTCGATCCAAATCTGCCAGAGATTCTGGCTGACCCGAATCAGATAGCCCAGGTCATCATGAATCTCTGTATCAACGCGCGTGACGCCGTGCTCGATCGGAAGGATACAAAGGCCACAGGGGAGATCACCATCAGTACGACAACGATTCATGCGGGCAAAGGGTTTATCGAAACACATCTGTCCGCACATCCCGGAAACTACGTTTGCCTTGCGGTCGGCGATACAGGGATCGGCATGCCGCGTGATGTTCAGCAACGGATTTTCGAGCCCTTCTACACGACAAAGGAAAAAGGAAGGGGAACGGGACTCGGTCTCTCGCTTGTTTATGGAATCGTTCGAAATCACAACGGCTTTGTCGATGTCTATAGCGAAGTTGGTAAAGGGACAACTTTTAAGGTATATTTCCCTGTTGCAAGGCGGGAACGAATTTCGGAGGAACCCACTGTGTCCGAAGGAGAGGTAAAACGGGGATCAGGCGAGACAATTCTTGTGGTCGATGATGAAGCGATCCTGCGCGAACTCGTATCGGAGATTCTGTTCGAACATGGTTATGTCGTCTTGCCGGCAGCCAATGGAAAAGAGGCCGTGGAGATCTTTCAGCGCGAGCGGGAGAAGATCAAGCTCGTTCTCCTCGATATGATCATGCCGGAAATGGACGGGCCGACGACATTTGCGCAACTCGCACAGATCGATCCGAACGTGCGCGTCCTAATCTCAAGCGGCTTCTCGCAGGATTCCTCCGTGCAGGGGATTCTGAACCAGGGAGCATGCGGATTCGTGGCAAAACCGTATCGGTCTGACGACCTTCTCCAAACCGTTGCCTCTGTGCTTGCGGGAAGCGATGGCCTGAACGAGAAAAACGCCAGCTCATGAGAGATGTTTCCTCCAAACAACCAACACTTCGAATTGCCTCCGCAACAGCCATTCTTAGGGTTGCCAAACAGACACTAAAGCGTATCCATGATCAGACTGTCCCGAAGGGGGACCCACTTCCCGTTGCTCGTGTCGCGGCGATTCAAGCGGCCAAGCAAACAAGCAACATTATTCCGTACTGCCACCCGATTCCGATCGAGTGGGCTTCCTGCGAGTTCGAACTCGACGATAAGATAGGAGAAATCCGGATACATACCCAGGTCAAGGCGGTTCACAAAACAGGCGTGGAGATGGAGGCTCTGACGGCAGCGGGTGCCGCAGCGTTGACACTGTATGATGTTCTCAAACCGATTGACGACGGTATGGAGATTGCGAGTATACGATTGACGAAGAAAGAGGGGGGAAAATCAGATTTTCGGATAACTGATCTGCCGATTCGGGCTGCCGTCGTGGTGATTTCAGATTCTGTTTCCCAGGGGAAGAGGGAAGACCGCTCGGGAATTCTCATCAAGCAGAGGCTTCGTGAAGAGAACGTTGGTGAGGTTATCGATAAGGTCGTCTCGGACGATCCGAAAGCCATCGAGAGTGTTCTTAGGGAATTGAGTGACAGCGGAGCGGTGGATATTGTTCTCACAACCGGCGGAACAGGTTTGGGACCGAGGGATAACACGCCTGAGGTGACGAAGGCTCTCATCGAAAGAGAATTGCCCGGCATTTCCGAAACCCTTCGATCGTATGGTCAGGAGCGTACTCCCTTCTCCATGCTATCACGCGGAATGGCGGGTGTGCGGGGAACAACACTGATTGTGAACTTGCCAGGGTCGCCCAAAGGTGTGCAAGAGGGGCTTGATGTTCTGTTTCCGGCGGTGAAACACGCCTTAAAAATGATGCGGGGAGAAGGTCACCCAACACGATAGCGAACGATGCCCAAACGTACCGACATCAAGTCGATTCTCATCATCGGTTCCGGACCGATTGTTATCGGTCAGGCCTGCGAGTTTGATTATTCGGGAACGCAGGCGTGCAAAGTACTGCGCGAGGAGGGGTTCCGCACAATCCTCATCAATAGCAATCCGGCCACCATCATGACGGATCCCGATCTCGCCGATGCAACCTACATCGAACCGATTACGCCGGACTTTGTCGAAAAGATCATCGAGAGAGAGCGACCCGATGTTATTCTGCCGACGATGGGCGGACAAACGGCACTCAACACCGCGGTTGCTTTGGCAGAGAGTGGAGTCCTGAAGAAGTATGGCGTGGAGCTCATCGGTGCCAGGTTGGAGGCAATTAAGAAAGCGGAGGATCGCGAGCTCTTTCAGATCGCGATGAAAAACATTGGTCTCGAGACTGCCCGTGGCGGATTCGTGCATTCGCTTGATGAAGCAATCAGGGTTGCCGAATCGATAGGCTTTCCGATTATTATCCGACCATCCTTTACGCTTGGCGGCACGGGCGGCGGAACGGCATATAACTTCGAGGAATTCAAAGAGAAAGTTGAGCACGGATTGTCGAGCAGTCCGATCCATCAGGTCCTCATCGAAGAGTCGGTGATCGGATGGAAAGAATACGAGCTCGAAGTGATGCGCGACCTCAAGGACAATGTTGTCATCATCTGCTCGATCGAGAACTTCGATCCGATGGGGGTCCATACCGGCGATTCGATTACCGTAGCCCCAGCTCAGACATTGACCGACAAAGAGTATCAAATCATGCGGGATGCCGCCAAGAAGATTATCCGCGAAATTGGCGTCGAAACAGGTGGATCGAATATCCAGTTTGCTGTCAATCCGCGCGACGGCCGTATGCTGGTCATCGAAATGAATCCTCGTGTTTCGCGCTCATCGGCGCTTGCGTCGAAAGCAACAGGGTTCCCCATCGCAAAGATTGCCGCCAAGCTGGCCGTTGGATACACGTTGGATGAGATCCCGAATGACATCACGAAAGAGACACCGTCTTCGTTCGAACCAACCATCGATTATTGTGTGGTGAAGATTCCGCGTTGGGATTTCGAAAAATTCAAAGGTGTGGATGACACGTTGGGAGTACAAATGAAGTCTGTGGGCGAGGCGATGGCCATTGGTCGGACGTTCAAGGAGGCTTTCCAGAAGGCGCTGCGTTCACTCGAGCAGGGCCGCTTCGGCCTGGGAGCCGATGGAAAGGATGTGATTGATGTCCGTTCCTTGCCGGAGACAAAAAGGGGTGAGTGGAGGAAGAAGATCATGGATCGGCTAAAAATCCCCAAGCCGGACAATGTCTTCTACATCCGCTATGCGCTTCAGCTTGGCGTGTCCATCCAAGACCTGCATCAAGTCTCGAAGATTGATCCATGGTTCATTCATAACATCAAGCAGATTGTTGATCTTGAAGAGGAATTATATAGCTACGGAGTATCATAAGGAGCAACAATGAAGCATTCCTTTTTCGTCGTAGTTGTAATGAGCGTTATTCTTTCCCTCGCCAATGCACAAATGACGGTTCCTTCAGATTCAATCGGTTTGGCGGAGGGGGAAGGAATGGGATTGGCAATGTACGCGGAGCAGAACGGTTATCCTGGGCCCAAACATGTTCTGGAGCTCAAGGATAAACTCGGTCTCACTCCGGACCAACTGAAGAAAACACAAGCACTTATGGAGGGGACGAAGCTCTCGGCGAGGGCAAAAGGTGAAGAGATCATTGAGGCGGAGCAGGAGTTGTACAATGCTTTTAAGGCGGGGAACATTAACGAGAAAAAGGTCCAGGAAATGTCGACCAAGATTGGCAAATTGCGCGGCGAGTTGCGCGCCGTCCATTTGAAGGCACACGTACGAATGAAGCACATTCTGAACCCCCCGCAGATTGAGCTCTACAAGAGTTTACGAGCTCATGAAAACTAAGCGAACAAGAATACCGGAGCGGGTCGAGCGGGGAATTCTCCTTAAGGCAAAGCAGTACGGTTTCTCTGACCGTCAACTTGCCACCATCTGGGGAACTACCGAAAAGGCAGTCCGTAAGCTCCGAATGTCGCTCGACGTGATACCCTCCTTCAAGACAGTCGATACATGTGCTGCGGAATTCGCGGCAAAGACTCCCTACCACTATTCCACGTACGATGAAGAGAACGAGTCTATCCGCACCGATCGCCGCAAAGTTATTATCCTTGGCGGGGGTCCCAACCGTATCGGGCAGGGAATAGAATTCGATTACTGCTGCGTCCATGGGGTGATGGCGTTAAAGGAAGAGGGGTACGAGGCGATCATGGTGAACTGCAATCCCGAGACCGTTTCCACAGATTACGATCTGGCCGACAAACTCTACTTCGAGCCGCTTACGCTTGAAGATGTCTTGAACATCTGCGAGTTGGAACGTCCCGATGGAATTATCGTCAGTTTCGGTGGGCAAACGCCACTCAAGCTTGCAAAAGCACTCGAAGAAAATGGCTTGAAGATTCTCGGCACGTCTCCCGAGGGAATCGACCTGGCGGAAGATCGGGAGAGGTTCGGGGCTCTGCTTCGAAAACTCAAAGTTCCGCATCCGAAGTACGGGACCGCGTACTCTGTGAACAACGCCATTCTCGTTGCTGAGCAAATCGGTTACCCTGTACTCGTGCGGCCTTCGTACGTTCTTGGCGGCCGGGCGATGGAAATCTGTTACAACGGTGAAGCGGTGAAAGAGTACATGAAGAAGGCGGTCGATGTTTCGCCCGAACACCCCGTTCTCATCGACCGATTCCTCGAGGACGCGTTCGAGTTCGACGTCGATGCTGTTGCCGATGGTACAGATGTGATGATTGGTGGTGTGATGGAACATATCGAAGAGGCCGGGATTCATTCTGGCGACAGCTCGTGTGTGATTCCACCATATATGATTTCTCCGAAGAATTTGGAGATCATCAAGAACTATACGGTAAAGCTTGCGAAAGCGCTGAGAGTCGTCGGCTTGATCAATGTTCAGTTCGCAATGAAGGACGAGACCGTCTATGTTCTTGAAGTCAACCCCCGAGCGTCGAGGACAGTGCCGTTCGTGAGCAAAGCGATTGGAATTCCGCTTGCCAAGATTGCGGCAAAGGTTATGGTTGGAAAGACTCTTCAAGAGCTTGGCATGAGCGAGTTCGATTTCACAAAACTCAAGCACATTTCAGTAAAGGAGGCTGTCTTTCCATTTGCGAAATTCCCGAAGGTTCCTGTTTTCCTCGGACCCGAGATGCGCTCAACGGGAGAGGTCATGGGTATTTCCACGGCATTTGGCGGAGCAGTCGCGAAGGCCCAAACCAGCGCAGGCAACACCTTACCGAATGAAGGAACGGTTTTCGTAAGCGTCAATGAGAGTGACAAGAATGAGATCACGCTTTCGATTGTGCGTGAATATGTCCGTCTCGGTTTTTCCATCATTGCCACCGAAGGAACTGCACGCTTTCTGAACGAGCATGGCATCAAGAGTGGATTCGTGTATAAGGTCAACGAAGGTCGCCCCAATGTGGTCGATCTCATTAAGGATGGAAAGATCCAACTTGTTATTAACACGCCGCTTGGTGAGGAGTCCCGCTACGACGAATTCGCCATCGGTTGGGCAGCCATCGAGAACAAAATTGCTTTCTTCACGACGCTCTCTGCCGCAGCAACTGCCGTTAAAGGTATCGAACGACAGCGCTCCGATTCCCTGACTGTGAAGCCCCTGCAGGAATACCACGAAGAAATGAGGTAAGAGAGTGGTCACCCTGGTGGCGGAACGTGAAGGAAGGATCTCTTGAACCACCTCTCATATCTTCGTTCTCCCCTGAACTTGTGAACTTCTTCCGTTTCTCCATTTCTGCCCTATCGGGCACTTTTCCACGTTCGCTTAGTCTGAGTCACACTCGATACGAGTTTTCTTGACTTCTACTGCTGCTCTCATTAAATTAAGCTCTTAGCAAGAGTATCTAATACTCTACTTTAAATGAAAAGTGCTCAACCTCTATACGGCATACTGTTTTCTGTGAGCTTAGCGCATTTGGCATTTTTCCTCTTCCTTCCCTCCTTAGCTGATTCTCAGGTCTTGCAACAGGGGAAACCGGCTGCGCTTGTTGAGGAGCAGGACTACGCCTTCGCTTACGGCTTGTTCAAAGATGGACTCTTTCCGCTTGCGGAAGAGCAACTGTCGAAGTTTCTCGAGACTTACCCCGGCAGTGCGAGGCGGATGGATGTTCTCTATCTGAGAGGCGAGTGTTATTTTCACCAAGGTCTGCATGATCGCGCCGCACGTGAGTTTGAGGTATTCCTGAGTGAGTATCCGCGGGGCCGGCTCTCTGACGACGCTCATGTTCGATTGGGTGAGACGTATCTCAAGCTCAGAAAGAGCGCCGACGCGATCGAGCAATTCAAAACTGTGCTTGACCGGTTCGGTGCATCCGAACTTGCGGGAGAGGCTGGGTATTGGATTGGAGAGGCGTATTCGAGAATGGGGGATTGGGATAACGCGATCAAGTATTACGCACTCTCGTTCGAGGGATACCCGACAGGCCGGTTGCGTGACTATGCTGCCTACTCAACCGGGTGGGCATATCAGAAGAAGGGGATATTCTCGTCCGCAATTGAATGGTATCGTCGTGTTATCCGGGAGTTTCCTCAAAGTGGCCTGAGAGCATTGGCGGGGATTCGCATCGCGGAATGTCACTTCACGCAAAAGGAATATCGGAAGACCATTGATGAACTGCAGAACGTCAAGGACCTGACAACGCAGAAGGAAGAACGCGGGGAGGTAGAGTATTTGATTGCTGAATCGTACTATCATCTTCAAGAGTACGATACGGCAAGGAAACGGTACAGTGAGTTTCTTTCCACGTTCCCCGATCATAGACTCAAGAGAGATGTCGAATACTCTCTTGCATGGACTTTTCTTAAGGAAAAGAATTTCGGTCAGGCTCTGGAGGCCTTCACCCGCCTTGCCGATAACGATGATCACGTGGCACATGCCGCGCTTTATCGGGCAGCGGTCACCCTTCAGATGATGGGGAGAGTAGATTCCGCGCGCGCCACTTTCCTCGATGTTCAGAAGAAGAATCCTGCTGGCGAGTTTGCCGACAATGCCTTGTTTGATGCGGGTCTCATCTTCTTTGACCAGAAACGACCCGGAGAGGCAAAGGTTCTCTTCCATCAACTCATCTCAAACTATCCAAACAGCGATGTGGTGGCAGACGGATTCCGAATGTACGGCGAATGCCTGCTTGCCGAATCTCAGTTTGATGAAGCCCGGCAAGCGTTCGAAAGGGCCCTGACGTCTCCGAATCCATCGTTCGATACAAAAGTTGGCTCCGCTTTCAAAATTGCCTGGATCTACTACAAGCAGCGGCACCTTGAACAAGCCGCCGCCTCGTTTGCCGATTTTGTCGAGAATTACCCGGAGCACCCTTATGCGTCCGAGGCAACATTCTGGCTTGCGGAATCGGAGTATCACCTCGGTCGGTATGCAGCCGCCCGTGCCAACTACGAGAAGGTCGCAGCGTTGCCGCGGCATGAAAAGCGAGAAGAGGCCCTCTATGGAGCTGCATGGTCGCTTTACAAAATGGATGAGTTTGGCAAGGCGATCACCGCGTTTGAACGCCTCCTCAGCATCTTTCCGAATGGCCGTTTTGCCTTTGAAGCCCGCCTCCGAATTGCAGATTGTGCTTTCTTCTTAAAAGAATACCGCCAGGCTGCGAGTTCGTATCGCACATTGATCCGAATGCACCCGAAGCACGAGATGCTCGACTATGTCAATTATCAGCTTGGGCAGACGCTGTATCGTGCTGGGGATAAGGATCAGGCGATGGAACAATTCCGCTCACTGATCAAGGCATTCCCGAAATCGACGTACGCCGACGACGCGCAGTATATGCTGGGGTGGATCTGGTTCCAGAGCAAGGAGTATCGCGAGGCAATCAAAGAGTTCGAGAAAGTGATCAGCGCTTATCCCTCAAGTGAACTCGTTGCACGAGCGTCTTATAGCATTGGTGACGCCTACTATAATCTGAACCAATACGCGCAGGCCGAGCGGGCGTATCGTAATGTTCTGCAAAAGTATCCCGACAGTCCGTTTGTGGTTGATGCGATATCGGGAGTCCAGTTTTGTCTGGTCGCTCAAGGAAGATCCCAAGATGCGCTTAAGGTCATCGATGACTATGTGAAGCAGAACCCCGGGAGTGTTGCCGCCCAAAATCTCTATCTTCGTAAAGGGGATCTTCTGCTCAGCCAAAAAGATTACCCTGGTGCAGTGACGGAGTATCAATCGTTTATCGATCGCTATCCAACCTCGGATCTCGTTCCGACAGCGTTGTACTCCATCGGGAAGGCTCTCCAGGCGCAAGGTGACAGCCGATCGATAGAATACTTCGACCGGGCTGCGGATTTCGAAAAGGCTTCTGACCAAGTGGTAACGCAATCCCTCTTTGAAGCGGGAAATGAATACTTTCAGCAAAAACGATATGATCTCGCACTGAAGCAGTTCCAGCGTATCGAAAATGAATATCCGAATTCGAATCTTCGTCCGGATGCATCCTTCCTGAAGGCGGCAATCTTCTTTGAGAATGGGGATATGGAAGAGGCGAGAAATCAGTTCGAGTTTGTGGCGAGTCGATTTGGATCGACGTTGGCCGGTGCGAAGGCAAATCTTGCGCTGGTCCGACTACACCTCCGAGATCACCGTTACACGCAGGCCATGCAACGCGCGCAAACAGTGGCAACGACAAGGACAGACGAACTTGGGGCAGAGGCGCAGTATCTCATCGGTGTTGCTCATGCGGAGCAGGGAGATTGGGATGCAGCCGTAAAGGCATTTCTCCGCGTGCGTTATGTCTTCCCGGCTCAGCAACAGTGGGTCATCAAGTCGTATCTCGCCTTGGGGAATGCCTATGAACAACTGAAGGATTTCCGTCGAGCCAAAGAAGCCTATGAGAGTGTGCTGAAGCTGGAGAAAGAAGGTGAGGCAATGAGCGAGGCCCAGAAACGACTGAGGCAGTTGGAGCGGATGTAATGAGGCCGCGAGGTATACTGCTGGTTCTTCTTCTCTTCTACTCGCTTCCAGCTGCTGCACAAGCGAAAAGGGAGCCCGATCCTCGCCGGCCTGATGTTGCGCGACCTGCTGACACTCTCCAGACACCAACCATGCCGCTTCCGAAGATCGAACTTCCAGAATATGTCATCACCGGTGTTGCAACGGTCGATGTCCCCTCATTTCAGAAAGAGGAGGTCGATGACGCCATGACTCGGCCGCTTCTTCTCACCCAACTTTCCTCGAATTCGGAAAAAGAGATTTCCGAGTTTCTCGACCCAAAGCGGAACTCGGTTTCCTCGTTAAAGGAGCAAACGATCGGAAAGATCGAGGCGAGCCTCGGGACGTATTTCACTCCCTCGGTCTATCTGGGCTTCGGACAGGAGTGGCAACTCTTTCGATATCGTGTCGTAGGAGACTACTACCGCACCATGGGTTTCGCAGATGCGACAGACAGATCGCAAGGACGTATCGGGGGAGATGCAGCGTTTACACTCCGCAGCAGCTCTGAAATCATCAATGGGATGCGTATTCGGGCGGGATTGAGTTATGGAAGCGATGATTACAAGTTTTATGGCTCGTTGAGTCCATTCACTACGCGATCTATTTCGGCATTAGAGGGCAGTCTAAGGGCTGAACTTCCGTCGGGAAGACCATGGACCGCCTCAATTGCTCTTTCGCAGCACGAGACCGAGATTCGGGATTCGAGTTTCAAAACGTCGGAGCGAGCCACGAGTATTTTTGTGCAGGCTCGTATCCCGCTTTTGTGGTTTCCACTTACCACAGGGTTTCACTATCAGACCTCAACCGTGGTCGGATTGACCTCTCGGACGGCTCATCTGGTTGATGTGTTTGCGGGAGTTCCTCGCCAATGGTGGCACGACTATTTTGCCGAAGGTTCACTGCATCTTTACTACTCCAAGAACATGTCAGGGGGGTGGTTGTATGCACTTTATCCGCAGATAATGGCCGGATACCGTTTGGGTGAGCAACACGTTGCCTTTGTCGGTGTTGAGCCGGCTGTTTCTTTCCGATCATTGCTTGGGGACATTCGACAAGCGATGTATCTTTCTACTGAAGCTGTGCTTCGCAACAGAAACGTGAAAACTGACTATTCCGGCGGCGTCGAATCGGACTGGTCAGGCTGGCTGCGAACGAAAGGAACTGTGAGGTACAACGTTGTGGTCAACGAACCGATTCTCGAGGAAGCGTCGAAAGGAATCTGGTTCTATCAATACACCGGTGAAGCAGAGTACTGGACTCTGAAAGCGGAAGCATTTGCAAACGTCACCCCAAATGATTATTTTGCACTCGCCTTGACAGCGCGCACAAGCGAGATATCGACGAGAGGAAGTGAAGTTCCCTACATTCCCTCAGTTGAGCTTGTGGCGTCGTATCGGCGCCTGTTGGCTTTCGGGGTGGAAGTTTCGCCGGAGTTTCACGTTGTAGGAGAGCGAAAAGCGAATCTTGCAGCAACACAGTCGCTACCGTCATACGGCGTGCTGGGATTTCGAGTCACCTATTCGCCGTTGAAATCGCTGGTTGTGTTCCTCAAGGCCGACAACATCACGAATACCAGGTACCAGGTGTGGAGAGGATATGACGCTGAGCCTCAGAAGTTCTTTTTCGGGTTGGGCTACACATGGTAGACGCCACATGATGTCCGATATTCATCACACTCCAATAACACAGGAGGATTATTCATGCCAGATCTCAATTTGATCGATGATGAGGGAATGGAAGGGACGCCAACAACGGCCGCACCAAAGTCCGGTGGCGGCGGAACGGCGAAAGTTCTAATCATTGTCATCGCTGTGGTGGTTCTTGGAGGTGGCGTCTTTCTCTTGAACAAGTTCGGCATCATCAAGCTGTGGGGCAAGAAGGCGCCACCGGCGGTCACGCAGGTGCAGGAAGAGGCATTTCCGACCGATCTGCCGCCTGAGCAGATGGCGACGGCGGAGGATACCTCGATGGCGGAGCTCCTTGAAACGCCACCGATCGATACGCCCGAAAAGAAGATGGATGAACCAGTCGCCATGAAGCCCTCGGGCATGACAGCAGACGGAAAAGCGAAGCTTGCCCAGATGACGGGAAACTACACGATTCAGGTTTCTGCGTGGCGTGACAAAGGAACGGCCGACCTCATGGTGAAGCGTCTTGAAGAGGCCGGATATCCCGCATATGTTGAACGCCGCGATCACAAGGATGGAACGTGGTATACCGTTCGCATTGGTCGTTATGCCTCGCCGAGAGAGGCCAAAAAGGCTGTCGAGGCGTTTGCGCTTGAGCTTCGCTCGAGCTACTGGATCGATCGCGTTCGCACCAGATAAGTCTGGTTCATGTCAACCGGGAGATTGTAGGGTCTATGGATACTTCGAACCTTCTTACCCTTTTTACCAAAGGTGGGATCCTTATGTATCCCATCTTGTTGTGCTCCATCCTTACTATTGTTGTTATCGTGGAGCGGTGGCTGGTGTTGCGAAAAGCGCGGATTGATCCGGGCCAGTTCATGTTGAAGCTGCGAAGCGTATTGCAGCGTGGCGATCTGATGGCAGCGATCAACTTCTGCTCGAAGAACGCGGCCCCGCTTGCGCAGATCATGAAGCGTGGACTGACAAAGTACCCAGAAGGGGATGAGCACGTCCGCACAGCAATAGAGAATGCGGGGAAAGAAGAGACGTATAAGTTAGAACATCGGCTTGGCATCCTCGCTACGATTGCCGGAATAGCACCTCTCTTGGGCTTTTTGGGGACCGTCACCGGCATGATCGGAGCGTTTCGGACTATTGAACAACTCAGTGGCAGCGTCAACCCGTCTGACCTGGCAGGCGGAATCTGGGAAGCTCTTTTAACGACAGCGTTTGGATTGATCGTGGGGATTCTCGCGTACGGCTTCTACAATTACTTTGTTACGCGCGTCAATCGATTTGTGTTTGAGATGGAAAGCGCATCAGAAGAGTTTCTGGATCTTGTTCGTTCCGGAAAGCTTGAAGAAGGCGTTGAGGAGGCCGTGAGCACAGGTGGTAAGGGCCGTCGGGCGGTAGCGGACGAGTACTTCCAGAAAAAACCATAGTCGAAGATGAAACTCAAAACCGAGCACAAGCTGCTAACGATTTTCTCTTTTTCTTCTCTTACAGATATCGTTCTGCTCCTCCTGATCTTCTTTCTCCTCTCCTCCTCTTTTGTCATTCAACCCGGCATTAAGGTTCAGCTTCCGAAGGCTGCCGCGGCTGAAGCAGACGATCGTCGTGACATTATTCTCACCCTCACGGACCAAGGGTTACTTTTTCTCAATAATGATCGTGTGACCGTTGAAACGCTGGGAGCCAGACTCTCTTCGCTTCTGGAAGCTTCGAAGGAGAAGTCTATCATCATTAACGCTGACCGCGCCGTAAGCCTCCAGAGTGCGGTGCAGGTGATGGATATCGCTAAAGCCGTCGGTGCGACACGATTCCTGATCGCCACACAACCAGCACTGGAATAATGAAATATCGGAAAGAGATGGTGAAGGGATGGGTTGTTTCGATCGTTGTGCACCTCCTTCTCCTTTTGTTCCTTTTCCTCACTGACTTCCCGCAGATCATGCAATCCCAGGAGTTCGTCGAGGTATCCTGGGGGGCAGCGCTGGAGGAGAAGACAACCCCATCCGCACCGTCCCCAACAGCTTCTCCAGAAGCTCCCCCGAAAGTTCATTCCAAGACCGTTGCGCGGCCCCAACAACCGGTAAGTGTTCCTGAACGGAGACTCCCCGATCCGACAGATGATCTTCTTTCACTTCCGCGATCCGACAAGCAGGAGGCTTTTCAACAGGCTCCTCTTCGAGCAGACCGATCGCCGCGACAGTCAGTGGGAGATCGCGAGGTCGACAAGGCGGCGATGGAGAGGGGTGAAGGAGAGAGAACATTGCCGAACCCGGGTCGTGGTGCCTCGGATGGCCTTTCGCCCACGGGAACGTCAGGTGCTGGTGGTGGCATCGATGAGGGTGTTTCGTTCTCGATTCAATGGATGGAGGGAGGGACGCGAAAGAAGATTTCAGGAGATTTGCCTCAATACCCCAAGGGAGTCAACGTCGAGGCGCAAATCAAGATCCAAACGATCGTGATGCCGGACGGGAGTGTGAAAGCCGTTCAGCCGCTTCAAAAAGGGAACACCAGGCTCGAGGAGGCAGCAATGAAGGAGTTGCGGTTCTGGAGGTTCGAGCCTCTCCGGCAATCCCAGCCGCAGGTCGAACAGACCTGCACTGTTACCTTTCTGTTTAAGCTGAAGTAATCGCCATCAGGTTGTCGGCGGCTCTCCAGTCTTAAAACGATCCCCACCCAGAAACAGCCAATAGAAGACAATCTCCGCGACGGTTAGCAGAACCAGAGCAATAGCGTCTGCATCCAACCATTCAGCCAATCCCTCTTCCGGGAAAACAACCCTGGTTACCATTGTCGAGATTGTCCATCCGACTGTGAATATAATGACAATGAACGCCACGGCAAGGATGCCATCCTTCGTGTTACCGAGCTTCTTCCAACGGAAGAAGGCGTAGACACACGCGATCCCGTGAAGGGCAAATATCGTCGCTGAAACCATCTAATATGCATCCTTGCCAAACAACACAGCCCGGATTGTCTTGAAGATGATCTTGAGGTCGAACACAAGTGACCAGTTCTCGACGTAATAAACATCGTATCTGGTCCGTTCTTCGATTGAAGCATTCCCCCGCAGTCCATTCACCTGCGCCCATCCGGTCATTCCTGTCTTGACGCGGTGGCGATCCAGATATTTGGGTACCGCTTTCCTAAACTGCTGAACAAAATGGGGTCGCTCGGGTCGCGGCCCAACAATGCTCATGTCTCCTTTCAGGACGTTGAGCAGTTGGGGAAGCTCGTCGAGACTAAATCGCCGGAGAAATTTTCCTACACGTGTTACCCGCGGGTCATCCTTCCTTGCCCAAACAGGACCGGTCTTTTGTTCGGCATCGATTCTCATCGTGCGGAATTTTAGCACGCGAAACGATACGCCGTCCAGCCCGACCCGTTCCTGTGAGTAGAAGACCGGGCCTTGAGAGTCGAGCTTGATCAGGAGAGGGATGATCAGAAAGAGTGGACTTGTGAGAATGAGGATGACCGTGGAGAACACAACATCGAACCCGCGTTTGATAACCTGATTCCAGGCAGACAAGGGAACATCTTTGATCTTGATGAAAGGAATTCCTTCCAACTCCTTGATGCGAACGCGGCTTGTCATCAACTCGACCATATCCGGCACCATCATGATCTCCGTGTTCAGTCCCTCACAATCCCGAACCAGCTCATAAAGCTGTGGATGCTCTTTATAGGTAAGCGCAACGAGGAGGACTTCGATCTGATGAGACTTGATATACGCAGGAATATTTGCGATACGCCCAAGGTATGGGAGTTTTGTTCTGCCCATCAGTCCCTTGCTCGACCCCGGCGAGAAATAGCCGATTACCTCATAGCCGAGCGATGGATGATCGGCGATGTTCTCATAGACTCTCCTCGCAGTCTCGTTGACGCCGACGATGACCACATGCTTTGTGTCGCGGCCGCTCGCATACCACCATTGCTCGAATTTCATTGCCCCAAATCGTCCAAGCGAAATGAAGACAATGCCGAAAACACCAAGCATGCCAAAGACCAGCCGAGAATAGGAGAACTCACGATAGAAAAAGGCCGCAGCCATGACCAGAAGCATCCCTATGAAGACGACCCGAACGATGGCAAAGAACTCGTCAGAGAAATAGACGTTCCGTCGCGGTTGATACATACCGCGCATTTTGAAGAGAAGCAGCCAGGCAGGAATAACGACGAGAGAACCTTCTACGTAGGCGATCAGTTCCGGAATCCCAAGCGTAACGGGAATGATGGAAGTGAGTGGAGAGTAAAAACGAAGCCAGTAGGAGAAGAGAAACGCCCCTTCAATGGCCACGATATCGGAAATGACAGTAACGAGGGGGACAACGAGGTCTTTACGCGGTGGCCGGGACATGGAAGCGGCAGGGCTCAGGAGTCAATCATCCGAAGAGCTCTTGTTCGACTTGTTGAAAAATGATATGTCCAATCGTAATGTGCCCCTCTTGAATGCGTTGCGTATCATCGGCTGGAACGATGATCGCCAGATCGACAAGCTCTTTGGACTTGCCACCGTTTTTGCCCAAAAATCCGATGGTGCACATCTTCTTCTCGCGCGCCTTGATGAAAGCGCGATTGACACTCTCGGAATTTCCACTCGTGCTGATGCCGATCAACACATCCCCTCCATTGCCGATGGCTTCTACCGACCGGGCAAAGACATTATCATAGCCGATATCGTTAGCGCCAGCGGTGAGTAAGGAGGTATCGGTGGTCAGTGCAATGGCGGGGAGGCCGGGTCTCTTGAGGGCTGGATTCAGCCGGATGACGAACTCCGTTGCCAGATGCTGGGCATCCGCTGCACTTCCACCGTTGCCACAGAGGAGAATCTTCTTTCCTTGTTTAAGGGCAGCAACAAGCAGATCAATAGCTTTCGAAATCTCCGTCTGACATTGCTTGGCAATTTTCTGCTTGGTCTCAGCGGATTCAGCCAGAGATGTCTGGATAAACTGATCGCGGGTCATTCCGGTGGTTAAGACCTCACCTGTACGGCAGAGTGGATGGCGTCAGCAAAGTCTTTGATGACAGATCGATGATTCCGTTCTTCGATCACCGTTCCGGTGACGACAAACGAGGCTCCTGCGCGAACACGATCGCGTGCCTGTTCGGGATTCGTAATGCCGCCACCGATGATGATGGGAAGCGAGCAGTGAGATGCGACGGCTTTGATCATCATTTCGGAGACCGGGGCGTCTGCGCCGCTTCCGCAATCCATGTAGAGAAGTTTCATACCGATCGTTTCAGCGGCAATGGCATGTGCAATAGCAATATCCGGCTTGTGATGAGGAATCGGTTTGGTATTACTGATGAACTCTGCCGAAGTTGTCGCGCCTGCTTCGACCAACATGTATCCTGTAGAAATTGCCTCCAATCCCATCTTTTTGATAATGGGAGCGGCAATCACTTGATTGCCGATGAGATGCTCGGGATTGCGTCCGCTGATCAAGACAAGGAACAGGATTGCGTCGGCCGATGCGGAGACCTGAAACAGACTTCCCGGGAAGATCACAACGGGAAGTGTTGTGTTCCGTTTGATGACTTTGAGAACATGTTCGAATTGGTCCGTGACAAGGAGACTTCCACCAACGAGGAAGCCGTCGGCGCCGGCTTCGGTTGCGTCGCGTACGAACGTCGGTAACGTCGCTTCGTCGATCTTGTCGGGATCGATAAGAATGAGGTACCCCGCCCCTCGCTCCCTCCTGATCGTTAACAGCCTCTCGAGTGTTTGCATACGTCCCCTAATGATGGAGAAGAGATTTCACAATGGATTCCGTTTGCTGCAATGCCTCATCAAGCTTCTGAACATCCTTTCCGCCGGCGGTTGCCATGTGGGGTCGACCGCCGCCACCGCCACCGACAAGCTTTGCGACCGAGCCGACAACCTGCCCTGCGTTGAGCTTCTGGGAAGATAACAAATCATCTGTTACGACGCACACTAAAGCCACTTTGTCGTCGACAATGGCGCCCAAAACGCCAACGCCACTGCCTAATTTTGTGCGTAGCGTATCGCCCAGAGATTTGAGCTCGTCCATCGTGCCGGCCTGGACCTTGGCTGCCACGAGGCGGATTCCGTTCAGGCGGATGGCATGATTGATGAGCTCATCGAGTTTGAGTGCCGCCATGCTTACACGGAATTTCGTGAGCTCCTTCTCCAATCCCTTCCGCAGTTCGGTCAGTTCCAAGATGAGGTCTTCAAGCCTCCGCGCCTGAACCGACCGGTTCTCAAATCTCTCTCGTAGATTTTTCGAATCAAGAAGCGAAGATTGCTTTGAGCTCTTCAGCTCATCGAGGCGCTTTTCGTAGGGAGTAAAGGATGGAGTGATCCTCACGGAAGATCCTTTGCTGATCGAACGCAGCTCATCGTTCAGCTTCGTCAGGTCTTCGAGGAGGACCACTGCAAAATCCAGCCGATCCAGAAAAGACTTCTCCTGGAGCTTAAGAAGCTCAAGCGCAAACTGATCGGTTACGGCTTCGATTCGTCGCACACCGCTCGCGACGCTTCCTTCTGATCGGAGCTTAAAGTAGCCAATTTCCGCGGTTGACGTAACGTGTGTCCCGCCGCAAAACTCTCTGCTGAAGTCTCCAAACTCGACAACATTGACACGCTCGCCATACTTATCCCCGAAAAACATCAGTGCCCCCATCTTCTTTGCCTCTTCGAACGGGATATCACGATAATGGGTAAGCGTGATCCTTTCGTTGATCTTTTCGTTGACCAGCGCCTCGATGTCTCTGAGCTCTTCTTCAGAGACTTTCGAGAAGTGGGCGAAATCAAACCTGAGGTGGTCCGGCGCAACGAGCGAGCCCGCCTGATGAACGTGTGTGCCGAGAATCTTTCGAAGAGCGGCATGCACGAGGTGCGTTGCGGTGTGGTTCCGCATGATCGCGAGCCGACGCTCTTTTTCTACTTGTGCGATTGCTTTTTGGCCGAGGAAATCTTCGGACACGTGGTCAGCCTTGTGAATGATCAGAGTTCCATCTCTCTGTGTGTCGGTAATCCTGACAAGCTTTTGAACGACCTTGAGGATGCCGGTATCTCCAACTTGTCCCCCGGATTCACCGTAGAACGGGGTACGGTCGAGAATCAAATACTCGTCGACAAGTTGAACAATCGTTCCTTCGTCCTCAAGCGTATCGTAGCCGGTGAATTCAGAGTGGGAAACTTGTGCTCCTTTTGCCACAACTTTGGAGCCAACCTGTGTGCCCGTGCCTTTTCCGGCTTCTCGAGAGCGCTCTCGCTGCGCTTCGAGAAGGTTGTTGAAGCCGGCTTCATCAACCGACAACCCCTTTTCTCGCGCTAACAACTGCGTCAGGTCAAGCGGAAAGCCGTAAGTATCATAAAGCTTAAAAGAATCCTCCCCACTAATCCTCTTTGACCCGCTCTTTTGGGCTTTTGCCGCGACCTGTTCGAAAATCTCCAATCCTCGGTCGAGTGTGGCGTTGAATCCTTCTTCTTCACCTTTGATGACCTTCTGAATATGCTCCTGTTTTTCCTTCACCTCCGGGAAGACCTGGCCCATCGTCTCGACAATAGTCGGAACAAGCCTGTAGATGCACGGTTCGTGCAGATCGAGAGATCGGGCGAACCGGGCCGCTCGGCGGAGAAGTCTGCGAAGAACGTATCCTCGACCCTCGTTGGAAGGCAGGGCACCGTCGGCAATGGCGAAGGTCAATGCCCGCACATGATCGGCAATGACACGGAAAGCAACATCGGTCTCGCTTTCGAGTTTGCCGGTGTATTGGCGATTGGCGATTTCTGAGATGGCGTTCAAGAGCGGTGTGAAAACATCGGTGTCGTAGTTGGATTTCTTCCGCTGGAGAACAGCGCACATACGTTCAAAGCCCATTCCCGTATCAACGTGTTTGGCGGGAAGGGGAGTGAGCTTGCCGGAAGCATCTCTGTCGTATTGAATGAAGACGAGATTCCAAATCTCCATGAGGTCCGGACGGCCCGCGTTAACAAGATCGGCTGTTGCGTTGCCATTTGGTGTCAGGTCAATATGAATCTCAGAGCAGGGTCCGCACGGCCCCGTCTCTCCCATCTCCCAAAAATTGTCCTTTTCACCAAATCTTAGAACATGGCCGGGATTGATGTCCGTGACTTTCTTCCAGAGCTCTTCCGCTTCATCATCGTCTTTGTAGACGGTTGCCCAGAGGCGGCTTTTCGGGAGACCCCATACCTTTGTTAACAACTCCCACCCCCATTCGATAGCCTCTTTCTTGTAATAGTCACCGAAAGACCAGTTGCCGAGCATCTCGAAGAATGTGTGATGGTAGGTGTCCCGCCCGACCTCTTCGAGGTCGTTGTGTTTGCCGCTCACACGAATGCACTTCTGGGTGTCGGCAGCGCGCTTGTATGGGCGCCGTCCGGTTCCCAAAAAGACATCCTTGAACTGGTTCATGCCGGCATTGGTGAAAAGAAGAGTGGGATCGTCGTACGGCACGACCGGAGAGCTGGGCACGATCGTGTGTCCGCGTTCCTCAAAAAACTTCAGGAAGCTTTGGCGTATTTCGGCAGACGTCATGCTACGGTTGGGATAATTTCGCTTCAACGGTTCAAGGCTCGCTACACCTCAATCTGGGTGTGCAGGGCGATCTCCTCAAGAACACCCGAGACCTGAATGCACTCATTCATCGGTCCTTCAAAAATGACCGCTTTCCCCCTCGTATGCACTTCCCACGTGAGCGCCTCGGCCTTTGTCGTGTCGCAGCGAATGGCCTTGATAATTTGATTAATGACTTCGTCGAACGTATGGACTTCGTCGTTGAAGAGAATCACTTTGGCAGGCTCGTCGAGGAGGACATCCGTCTCCTCCTCGCGCTCAGGAGCAGGCCTTTGTTGAATTGTTTCAGAGAAAAGGAAAACTTCATTCATGCTTCTGGTAAAGAAAAATACTCAAAACTAGGGTCTCTTTCAACAATGTACCGGTCTCTAAGCGGAGAGAACAAAAAAAGCGCCGCAACCGCGACGCTTCTGCAGACAATCTGATTCCTGTTCACATGTTTGAAATTATTGCCTCGCCGAACTCCGAACATCGCACCTCCTTTGCTCCCTCCATCAATCGGGCGAAGTCGTAGGTGACGACCTTCGATTTGATTGTCTTCTCGAGTGCCTTGATAATCAGGTCGGCGGCTTCATTCCAACCCATGTAGCGAAGCATCATCTCTCCAGAGAGAATCACCGAGCCCGGATTCACCTTGTCTTGCCCTGCGTACTTGGGGGCTGTTCCGTGCGTTGCTTCGAAGACTGCGTAGCCGTTCTGGAAGTTGATGTTTCCGCCCGGCGCGATGCCGATTCCGCCAACTTGTGCGGCAAGAGCATCCGAGATATAGTCGCCGTTTAGATTCAACGTTGCGATCACGTCGTATTCAGCGGGCCGCGTAAGGATTTGCTGGAGGAAGTTGTCGGCAATCATGTCCTTGATGATGATGCCGTTTGGGAGCTTTACCCAGGGACCACCATCCAGCAGCTTGCCGCCGAACTCCCGTTTGGCAAGCTCGTATCCCCAATCGCGAAAACCTCCTTCTGTAAACTTCATGATGTTCCCTTTGTGAACAAGTGTCACCGACTTTCTCTTGTTATCGATGGCATATTGAATGGCTGCGCGGATCAGTCGTTCGGAGCCTTCGACAGAAACCGGCTTCACGCCGATGCTCGAGCTCTCCGGAAAGCGAATCTTCTTCACACCCATTTCCTTGATAAGCCAGTCCACAACCTTCTTGGCTTCGGGCGTTCCAGCTTTCCATTCAATTCCCGCATAAATATCTTCGGTATTCTCGCGGAAGATCACCATATCGATCAGCTCTGGATGGCGAACCGGCGAAGGGACACCCTCAAAATAACGGACAGGCCGAAGACACACATAGAGGTCCATCATTTGCCTTAAGGCGACGTTGATGGAACGGATGCCTGTGCCGACCGGTGTTGTCAGTGGGCCTTTGATTGCTATCGTATATTCCTTGATTGCTTCGAGCGTGTCATCGTGTAGCCAGGTGTTCGGACCATACACTGCGTTGGCTTTCTCTCCGGCATAGACTTCAAACCAGATAATCGATCGTTTGCCGCCGTAAGCTTTCTTGACGGCCGCGTCAAAGACCTTCTGGGAAGCCTTCCAAATATCCGGACCTGTTCCATCCCCCTCGATAAAGGGGACGATGGGGTTATCGGGAACGTTGAGTTTGCCGTTTGCGGCGGTGATCTTTTTCCCTGTCGTTGGAGGGGTGAGTTTCGCGTATGTTGGCATGGGTCTAGTAGTCCTTGGAAGAAATTGTCGTAATGTTTTGTCGGATGAGATCTCCGTATTTCCTCATCTCTCCGTTTGCGTACTTCTTGAGTTCCAAAACAAATCGAATGTTGTCGTTCTTGTACCGCGGTGTGATATGAAAATGGAAATGGAATACCGATTGTCCGGCAATCCGGCCGTTGTTGGAAAAGATGTTGAACCCCTCAAGTTTCAACGCGCGGGTCATCGCCTTCGCAACGACTTGGACAGCTTCCATCATCTTCTGAAATGTGACGGGCGGCAATGCGAGGAAGTCGCTGCAATGCACTTTCGGAAGCACGAGGGCATGACCATGGTGGATGGGGTTAATATCGAGAATAGCAAGGGCCTGCTCGTTTTCGAAAAGGATTTCAGCATCGAGAGTCCGATTGACAATCTTGCAGAAAACACAAGCATTCATGGAATGGAGGCGCGGAAGCTTATGAAAGGAATCTTCAGCGGGACGTTAACTGAGAAAACCTACTAAAAAAACGCTCGAAAGTCAAAGAACCTGCCTTGATTCTCCTGCACTGATTTGGTATATTGCCAAGCACATTTTCCACCACAAGGGTAAGGTAAAGCACATGACTCTGTACAACGTGAAGTTTCTCTTTGTGCTGCTGATTGGAGCGCTGATGCTTCAGGCGTTTCAATGCGGATCGCCGGAGTTCACGGGCGCTAAGCTCCAGATGCAGCAGAAAAACTACAAAGAAGCTATCCGATTACTCGAAATCGAGGTTGCGAAGAATCCCGGCAATGAAGAAGCATGGTTTCTGCTCGGTAATTTGAAGGCGGATGAGGAAGATTATGAAGGGATGAATGTGGCGTTTGAGGCGGCGCTCAAGATATCGCCAAGGTATCAGCAGGATATCAAGAATGTTCGATTTAATCGGTGGGGACAGCATTTGAATCAGGGGGTGAACTACCTGGAACAGGCAAGCGCCGACTCTGCCCACTACTACGAGAAATCCGTCGAGGCATTGAAAAAAGCTGCCGCAGCGTGGCCAGATACAGCGTTGACTTATAAGTATATTGGTTACGCGTACAACAACAAGGGGGACTTCAAGGAAGCAATCGCTTATTACAAGAAGGCGTGGGAGATGGGGAAAGATGTTGAAGCCCTCAAACGTGCGGCCAATCTCCATATCCACCAAGGTTCTGAGCACAAGTTGAAGTTTGAGCAGGAAAATGCCGATGCGCTCAAGGGAGCCCGGAACCTCGCCGAAGTCAAGCAGAATACACGGAAATCCGATGTCATGAGAATCCTTGGTGCACCGGACAATATCAAGAAGGGTCCGCGCGGTACGAAGAAGGAAGATTGGACGTACAGACGCTACAACCTCGTGCTGACCATTGACAACGACCGTGTAACGAGCAAGACCTTGAGCGCGCCGTACACACCGAAGATCGACTCGAGTAACCATAAAAAAGCGATGGAGGAGTTCACTGCTGCAATTGAAGCGTTAGAGATGGCAAAGGCTGAAGACCCGAAGGACAATGAAACACTGCGACTCTTGCTCAGAGCGTATGTAGAAGCCGACAGACTTGATGAGGCAACCACGACATTCCGACAAGCCATTGTCAACGACCCCAACGACAAGGTAAATCGCTATATCCTGGGGGTTCTCCTCCGAACGAAAGGGGATTACGACGGCGCGATCGAACAGTTTGGCGAGGCTCTGAAGATCGATCCTGAGTACGTAGATGCGTTGTTCGATCTTGGGGCCACTTATTACAACTGGGGCGTCGAGTTAATTCGAGCTGCAGAGGATAAAGGCGAAGAACCAACAGCCTTTAAGGAGAAGTTTGAAAAGGCTCTCCCCTATATGGAGAAAGTGCAAACCATGAAGAAGGAGGATGCGACAGTCTGGGAGACGTTGGGGACGATCTATGCGCGGCTCGGATTGCAGGACAAGGCAGTGAAGGCGTTCGACGAAGCCGATAAACTGCGGAAAGGGAGTAATCGTTAAACGAAATAGAGTCGAAATGAGGCTGTGCCCATCGAATGGTTTCGTGCGATGGGCACAATGTCTTCAGAAGGAGCGTACCGATGGGTGACGTAGTCCAGCAGCAACAGATCAATATCGAGCTTGGCGAGAAGGAGGCGGAGGGGATCTACAGCAACCTTGCCATTATCACGCATTCTCCGGCGGAGTTTGTTATTGATTTCACTCGCGTTCTTCCCGGAGTCCCCAAGGCCAAAGTTCACGCGCGCATTGTGATGACTCCCCAGCATACCAAGATGCTGTTGAATGCGTTAAAGGATAACATCGAGAAGTATGAAAAGAAGTTTGGGGAAATTAAGATCAGTGGTGAAGTCGTTGGCGGCCCGATGATGGGGTTTCAGCCTCCGCCCAAGGACGAAAAGTTTCATTAATTGAGGGGAATCCGGTTGAAATCCGGAACCCGGCTCATATCTGTAAAGCCTCCCGAATCTTCTTCAACCACATCAGTGGGAGAATCTCTCTCTAGCGTGGCAAACCTCTATTCAACTCGCGCATCAACCCTCACCGTTGCGGTGCTTCTGACTGCCGTCGTGACGGGGGGAATTCAGTGTATTGAAGCTCCGCTTGCGCCCGTTGCGCCGGCCTCGACAATTGAGCTCAGCATTCCACTCGTTGACAGAACACGGTCCGGCGAAGATCTTGTCGAAAAAGGTGGAGCGTTGCGCATCGGTTCCGATGGCGGATTTGTGTACGAGGCAAACGAGACCTTCACGCCAATCGCGTTGCCCACAATTACGGTTACGCCGCGACCAAGCAGTCAGCAAGTGAGTGTGGGGAGATTTAGCATCGGAGCGTTGCCGCCTGTGTCTCAAACCCTACAACCCTTGCCGCAAGGGACCTATACTCCTTTTATCCCATCAGGGAGTGTCACGGTACCCGCCTCAAGTCTGCCTCAATTCTCTAATTTTGATTATGTGGCAATCTCTTCGGGAACACTTTCACTTCAAATTACCAACAACTATCCGTTCACCATTGAGCTTCCCGATACCTTGTTGCTCAAGAATGATTCGTCTAGTCCACTCGATACAAATAGTGTTGCAGCATTTTTCTTTGCGGACTCTATAGCCCAAGGACAGTCGAGAACCGCTACGTCGAATTTGAGTGGAAAACTCCTTCGCTCCGGGTTACGGATCGCCCCATTTCGTCTTAACAATCGTCAGTCGAGCGGGTCGGTAACAATCGACGCAAACAGCGGGATCTCGTTTCAGTTTAGCTCCGCAACGCTCACCGCCGATAGCGCATCAGCCGAGATTCCCTCCCAGACTGTTGTCCCAATCGATAGTGCAGAAATAGAAATCGATGACTCGGTCTCGATAACGTCGGCCACGTTCAAGGGTGGAACTCTCACGACAAGAATCGTCAATAACCTTGGTGTCACTGTGGGGGTCTTCTTGCGCTTTGCAGATTTTGTGAACAAGCAAACGGGCGCCCCGTTCGAGATCAATCGATCCATTGACCCGGCTACCACCTTCATTCAAACCATCAATGCATCCGACTATCGGATCTCAATGTCCCCACAACAGCTTGGAACGAGACTTCGCTATACCGTTGGAATAAATACGATCTCGTCGACAAACAAAGTTACCATTCGTGCTAGCGATTTTATCCGTGCAGAACTTATTCCCGGCGGGGGACCTTTCGGTGTGGAGTCGGTGACGGGAAGGATTAAACCAACCTACGTGAATATCAACACGGGAGCGAGCGGGGTCTATGACCTCGGAGAGGCGCAGAAGAAGTTCTCTGGTCAATTCAAGTTCGATTCCATCCGCATTGCGCTGAAGCTTCCGATTACCGGCAGCTTTGTGACAGACTACGATTTCTACCTCGTTGCACAAAACCGCAGAGTCACGCCAAATGTCATCGACTCCATCAGAATGCCGGTGAACTCTGTTCTCGGAAGGCGGAGGATCAAGCCCGCTCTGATTGGTCCACCGCCCGAACTTGTCCTCGACAAATCCTCAAACTTCGATGACTTCCTTGGACGATTTTTCCCGAATCTTCCCGACACATTCATCGTCCGCGGATATGTTCTTTTGAATCCCCCCGAAGTCTTTCCGACAGATGAGGGGATTCAGTCCATTTGGGATACAACGAAAATTTATCCGAGTGTGGGACTGACGTTCCCATCCAGACTTGGTCTTGCCGGCGGTGTTGTCACCGATACGATCGATCTCGGCAATAGCGCAAAGTTCCCCAAGGATTTTGTGAACTCCCTGAAGAGCGGCACAATGTTTCTTGAAATCACGAACGGGCTCGGTATCCAGCTTTCCTTCCGGTCGTTTCTCATCAACACTGCCGGTGCCCGGCGCGACACCATCCTGCGAATTCCGATCGATACATCAAGGACAATCCTTGCTGCTCAGGTTGACGGTGCCGGGTATGTTTCGAGCCCACGCACAAGCGCATTTTCCGTTACCCTCACGGGCAACGACCTGGCGAAGTTCGATCTCGCGAATATCATGGGTATCCGACTCGATATCGAAACCTCGGGGGGTGGAAATACTCCGATCAAACTTCGAAGTACCGACTTCCTGCAAATCAAGGCTTCGATGAATGTGCAATATACGGTGAACAAACCGAAATAAGGATGTTTCGACGATATCTGACATATATCATTCTTGCGATCGGTGTGAATACACTTGGCCAGGCGGGTGATCGCACGACCATTCGTGGAGTCGGTATGGGACGGACATTCGTCTCGGCATCGCGCGGAATTGATGCAATTGGAATCAATCCGGCAAATCTCGCTATTCCCGACCGGAGCGATTTTTCGCTTGTTGTCCTTCCATTTACGTACCGCGTCAGCACAGAACTGTTCAGCTACGACATCTATCAGGAGTTTTTTACCGGCGTGCCCGATACGACTGGAGATGGTGAGCGTGAGCCGAAGCTGTTGACCGAGGCCGATAAGAATCGCTTGCTTTCACTCCTTCCGGAAGGAAAAGCCACCACAAGAATGGATGTCGAGGCCATGTATCTCGGAATGAGCTTCATGCATCCTGACGTCGGCGGATTCGGTATTGCAGTTACCGAGAAAATGGGTGTGAAGCTTGATCTTGCGAAAGAGTACTTCAGGATGTTTCTGTTCGGATTTCAGCAAGGGGGTTCAAGCTATGATTTCAGCGGTACGAAGCTCTCGGCCTGGTGGTATCGCGAGTATAACTTCTCGTACGCTCGCCGCATGCCGGTGAATTCGAAGACCTTCAAGGATCTCTATGTTGGACTTGGCTTGAAGCTTGTGCACGGGTATGGCATCATGCACACCAGCCGTTACTCGGCACGACTGGCAAATGAAATCGTTGGGACGAACCAATATCGTATCAGGGGAAGTTTTGATTTTCTTAATATTCGCTCGGGTGTGGACTTTCTCGACCCTGCAAAAGAGACGGCAACCGTCAATCCCTTTACCGGTGCCGCGGGAACAGGATACGGGGTCGACCTTGGACTTACCGCAGAAATCATTTCTGGGCTTCAACTCTCCTTTGCCGTTACAGATGTTGGTGGAATAACATGGAAGAAGAATGTCGTGGAGACGCGGGGAAGCTATGATCTTACTATTGCCGATCCCTTCTCTGCGCCGGGTCAGGATAGTTTGATCAATGCCATCCGTGGGAAGAACTCACCGGCTGAGCCATTCACCACGCCGCTTCCGACAACGGTCCGGTTTGGCGCTTTGCTTACAAACAAAGCCTCGTTTCTCGAGTTTCTTCCGGGTGCGATGGTCGTGGGAATCGATTACAATCAGGGTTTCAACGAGATGTTCGGGAACAGCGAAGAGCCTCGCCTGTCTATGGGGATGGAGTACAGGATCATTCCGCTCTTGCCGCTTCGCACGGGCTTTTCGGTTGGTGGGGGGGATGGGTTCCGATGGGGAGCCGGTTTCGGCTTAGATTTTCACTTCATCAGTCTTGATCTTGCCACAGAGAACTTCGGCATGCTTTTCTCGCCGAGTGCCTTCCAGATGTTCTCCGTTTCGTTCGGTCTGCGGTTTAGGGGATGATTTTCCTCTACGGCCAGCAATCCCACTTCGGAAAACCGAGCTTTTTGTAATACCCTTTGGCTATTGCGTATTCCGCCGAGAACGGATTCTTTGGGAAGGGGGAGCGGTCAAGGCCCTCGACTTTCACGTGTGGGAATACGGCAGCACGGCGCCGCACAGGTGCAATGCCCCACGGTTCCGAAAGTTTGAAGATAATGACAATGTGAACGCTGTCACGTTTTTCCGGAGTTCGTTGATGACGACGCGTGTCTGGAAGGTCAAGAAGTGGTCCGCCGGGGTTCTTTGTTTGAGCGAATACTGAAGACTCTACGAAGAAGAGAACGAAGAAAAGGAGAGAGTGTTTCAGAAGTGCCTTCATCAGCGAGACATTCGAAATTCTCAAGTTCGTGTTTAGGATTGTATGCTTTGAATTTCTGCAGCAGCCTCAGATGAGATCATAAGATATACCTGCTGAGATCCCGATTCTTCACAATCGAGCTGAGCTTTGCCTCCACCTTTTCCTTCGTGATCTTCAGAGTGGCTGCAGGGAGAGAGTCTGGTGCCTCAAAAAGAGTTTCTTCCAGCAACGTCGTCAGAATCGTATGAAGTCTGCGAGCCCCGATGTTCTCCACCTGCTCATTCACTTCGTAAGCCGTCTTGGCGATTTCCCGAACGGCATCATCCGTAAACTCTAACTTCACGCCCTCCGTTTCCAACAACGCGGCATACTGTTTTAGCAGTGCGTTTTGAGGCATGGTGAGGATCTTGACGAAATCCTCCTCTGTAAGACTCTTCAGCTCAACGCGAATCGGAAATCGTCCCTGCAACTCAGGGATGAGGTCCGACGGCTTTGCTACATGAAACGCCCCGGATGCGATGAAGAGAATGTGGTCTGTCTTGACCATTCCGTATTTCGTTGCGACATTCGAGCCCTCAACGATCGGCAGGAGGTCGCGCTGGACGCCTTCGCGCGAAACATCCGGTCCTGACCGTTGTCCCCCCGACGAAGCGATCTTGTCAATCTCGTCAATGAACACGATACCGGAGTTTTCAACGCGCTGGAGAGCTTCTCGCTGGACTTTTTCCATGTCGATGAGCTTCTGCGCTTCCTCCTGCGTGAGGAGCTGTCGCGCCTCGCCGACGCTGAGTTTCCGTCGTTTGTTCTTCTTCGGGAGGATGTTTCCAAACATCTCCTGGATGTTGATCCCCATCTCCTCCAAGCTCACCGGCCCCATCACCTGCATGAGAGGAATTTGTGGGGTAGGAATGTCGATTTCAATTTGTCGTTGATCCAGTTCTCCGGCCCGCAACATCTGTCGAAAACGTGTCCTCGTTTTCTCGTTTTCTTCTTCCGCAGAAACCGGTTCTCCTTCTATCTCCACTACCCTTGGTCGTCGAATCGGAGGGACGAGAATATCCAGAATCCGCTCTTCGGCCAGGTCACGCGCCTTTTCCTGCACCTCTGCCGTTTTCTCCATTTTTACCATATTCACGGAGATTTCAACGAGGTCGCGGATCATCGATTCCACATCGCGCCCAACATAGCCGACTTCAGTGAACTTCGAGGCTTCCACCTTGATGAACGGAGCATTGGCAAGTTTGGCGAGTCGCCGGGCGATCTCTGTCTTTCCGACGCCCGTTGGGCCAATGAGAATGATGTTGTTGGGCATGATCTCCTCACGGAGATTCTCCGGCACCTGGAGTCGCCGCCAGCGATTGCGCAGGGCGATGGCGACGGATTTCTTCGCATTGTCCTGTCCGATGATATACTTATCCAATTCTTTGACGATTTGCCGCGGTGTTAATTCCTTCATGTCAGGATTCGTTTTCTCCCGTAAGGGGCTTTTCTTCTGTTTGGTAAGCGTTTGCACGTTTACAGCTCCTCAACGTAGAACTGCTTGTTTGTGTAGATATCGATTTCGGATGCGACCGTAAGAGATTCCTCAACGATTTGTCTTGCATCAAGTTTTGTGTGTTTAAGGAGCATTCTTGCCGCTGCAAGGGCATAGCTTGCGCCCGAGCCAACGGCGACAATCCCATCATCCGGCTCTATGACATCACCTGTTCCGGAAATGATCAGCGCGTGATCTTTGTCGAGCACCGCCAGCAGGGCTTCGAGCTGACGGAGATATTTGTCCGTTCGCCACAATTTCGCAAGCTCAACCGCAGCCCGGAGAAGTTGGCCGCGATGCTTTTCCAGCTGTTCTTCGAACCGATCAAGAAGACTCAGGGCATCTGCTGTGGAGCCGGCGAATCCGACAAGGACAGAGCTGTTATAGAGTTTTCGAATTTTGCGGGAGGAATGTTTCATCACGGTGGTGCCGAGCGTGACCTGCCCGTCCCCTCCCATTGCCACCTTGCCGTTTCGGCGCAGGCCGATGATAGTCGTTCCGTGCGGTCGTTCAGTCTTCATGCGATTATCCGATGTCGTTAAGTGAGAAAGAAATCAGATCTTTTTTCTCAGACGGGCAATGGGAAGGCCAAGCTGCTCTCGGTACTTCGCAACTGTTCGGCGGGCAATTCTGATTCCCTCTTTCCGGAGGATTTCGGCAATCTTGTCGTCGTTGAACGGATCCTGCGGATCCTCTGCCTCGATGATTGCTTTGACTCGCTGTTTCACCATTAAGTTGGAGACATCTTCCCCCGTTTCAGATTCGAGCCCCGACGTGAAGAAATATTTCAGGGAATAGACGCCGAACTCCGTTTGAACATATTTGCTGTTCACAACACGGCTAATCGTCGAGATATCGACGCCGACGACTTCAGCCACATCTTTGTAAATCATCGGTTTCAAGATCTCCCCCTCCTCAAACCACTGACGTTGTTTTTCGACGATGGCACGCATGACTTTCATCAACGTCTCACGCCGCTGGTGGATCGACGCAATGAACCACTTTGCCGCTTCGAATTTCTGCTTAATGAAGTCCTTCGCCTCTTTCTGCACCTTCTTCCCCTTCGGAGCGATCATCTCTTTGTAGGCATTATTGATCCGTAGGGGTGGGATGTTTCGATCGTTAAGAGTGATGATGAAGTCTCCATCCTCGCGCTCGACTATGAAATCGGGCGTGATGTAATTCTCCTGCGTTGTAAATTGCCCCTCGCCGGGTTTCGGGTTCAGATGCTGGATAAGATCAACGACTTTCTTAAGTGTCTCCGTTCCAATCTGGAGTTGTTCCCTGAGGGTGTCGAAGCGCTTCATTTTGAAGTCTTCGAAATGATGTTCCAGGATCTTCAATCCAAGCTGCTTGAGGGCAGGATCACACGTTCGGCTCTGGAGCTGCACAGTAAGGCATTCTTGCAACGACCTCGCAGCGATCCCGGGTGGATCGAGATGATGGATCCTTTTGAGCACAGCTTCAGCTTTTTCGAGGGAGATCTCCAACCCGTAGCTGAGATTCAAATCCTGAACAATGAGAGGAAGTTCACGCCTCAAATATCCATCCTCATCGACATTGCCGATAATCTCCTCCGCCAGGAGTATGTCAAGATCATCAACCTCGAGCAGCTTGAATTGGGCCAGTAATCTCTCGGAAAGGGGAACCGCTGCCGCGAGGGGTGGCTCATATTGCTCCTCCTCCTGAGAAGCAGCTATCCGTTCAGGGCTCTTGTATCCTTCGAGGTCATCCTTTATATAATCATCGAGCGTGTAATCATCAGCCTCGCCGTTGGTGTTTTCCCCGTCCTCCGGCTCAACCTGGTCAAGCGAAAGCTCGGAGGTTTCTTCGACCTCAAGCATGGGATTCAACTCGAGCTCGGTTTTGATGCGTTGCTCGAGGGCAAGCGTGGGGAGTTGAAGAAGCTTGAGGTATTGAACCTGCTGCGGGGTGAGCTTAAGACCGAGCTTAAGTTGTTGCTGAAGGTTAATCATCGCTCAGAGGCTTCACTTCTCGTTGTGCTCTTCCTGCTGCCGTTTCCGCGAATCGTACTCTTGAGCAATTCTTCATACCATTGACTGCCGAACGCTCTGGTGAGAGGTTCTTTGAGAAAGGGAACGAGGCCGATCTGTTCCCTTGATCCTCGTTTGAGGGCGGGTTCGCATTCGGCAATCGACTCGAAGCGAAGAGAGATCCATCGCCCTCGATCCACACGAATCGGAAAGAGATGGCATGAAATAGGCTTGCGCCATTGAATTTCGCCGTTGAGGTAGGCCTTTTCGAAAGAACATTTTGCCACATCCCCGTCGTACGTAACAAACGCACACGCCCGGTTATCGATGCACGGGGTGACAAAGCCATCATAGACCTTTTCTGCAAAGCCTGTTTCTTCAAGAACAGTGAGGTGCTTTTCGCTCAGGTACTTCTGGATGGCCGGGAAGGCCTTCTCGATCTCTTGGATTTCGCTTTCAAGGAGAGGTGCCCCTAATCCACCGGGCATAGTGCAGCAGGCACCCTTACAGCGTTGCAAATCACACGCGAATTGTGTGTGGGGAATCGACTCGTCGACACCGATTTCATCGATAACGGTCATCTTGCGTACCCTGCAAACACCAAACCTGAATCAGTATAGCGAAAATTTTGTAGAGAGGAAAGACGCCCCGGGAGGCTCATTTTTGAACACTCGGTGGGCAATGTTCGAGAGCATGATGTTCTTGTCAACCGAGCATCTTTGACAGTTGTCTAAGTCTACGTCCTCGGAGAGTTCAGAAATCAGGAGTTGTTGGCGAAGCTCATCATCATCGGGCAAGCCGATGAAAGCATCAGCGTGCGAAGAAGTGCCATTTACGCAATCAGTAATCCACGTGAGAAAAACCGCTTTTCAGGCTCTCAACGAGATTACCACATCAAAGACAGACCGCAAGGTAAGGGAAGCTGCGGTGTACGCTGCGGTGAATATCGACTGTCAATGAATCCGCACCGATGCTGGCGGAACTTGCTTTGAAAGATTCCGAGGAGCTTATGGGGAGTGCTACGTACGCGCTTGCAAACATCCACACAAACGAAGCCACAAAAGCTCTGCGGCGGATTCTCACCGCGAGTGATGTCGCTGTCCCTGTCTTCATAGATATTGTCAAAATAGATTCGAACACACGAATGCGAACCACAACCATTAGCGCGTTTGATGAAATGATCGTCTGGTCATCAGCAACGAACAGCTGTACCACTATTCGTGATTACAATGGAGGCCTCCTGAAGGGACCCCACTGATGCCAAACGACTAATCCCGCGTGGGGTCACGCGCAACCTATTTCATGGATCCACGTAAACCGTGATGTCTTCGTCTTGAAACCGTAAAGTGTCTACAATTGTATTCGGCTGCTTTCATTGGAACAAAAGGCAGAGGTGCGGACGTCTAAACCAGGAATTCTTTGTCCCAAACGTTGACGAAGAACATACTTGCGAAGTCTAATGAATCGGAGTTATGAGAGAATCTCATATCTCCTCCTTCCCCGATGAACGTTCCCACAAGGAGAGTTCATCGGGTTTTTTTCTTTAACCTTTAAGAAAGCGAACTCAGAGGAGTCGTCTGTCAACCTTTTCTTAGGTTATGAAGTCTAACTGATGTTCCCACCACTGCAGTTCATTGCCTTGGAAGTGTAGGGCAACGCTATTGTGCTGTCCAACAACCATTCCGGGCTTGCTGGGTCTAATAGTTATCGTTTCTCATCACTACAGGAGCAACACATGAAGAGCACTCTGCGCATTGCTATTCCCACATTCGCGCTGATGCTTCTTTCTTCGTCCGTCACAGCGCAAGGCGCAAGCCAGCGACCGGTAGTGCGTGCCGTGCGGTCGGCGGAGAGCATCAGTGTAGACGGCATGCTCTCGGAGTCCGTGTGGACCGGCCAGGGAACATCCGCTTTCATGCAGCGAAATCCCGACGAGGGAGCACCCGCATCGGAAAAAACGGAAGTCTGGGTCGCCTTTGACGATGCTGCCCTCTATATCGCGGCGAGACTCCACGACAGGGCGCCGGATTCCATCATGACGACGCTTGGTCGTCGTGACGCCTACGTCACGGCAGATTGGTTCAGCGTGTTTGTCGATTCTTACCTCGATAGGCGAACGGGATTCATGTTCTCCCTTAGTGCAGCGGGAACATTGTTGGATGGGACGCTCTATAACGACGATTGGAATGATTTTTCGTGGGACGGCGTATGGGAAGGGAAAGTGAACATCGACTCGGAGGGGTGGACCGTCGAAATGCGAATTCCTTTCTCGCAACTCCGCTTCAACGACCAGGAGGAGTATGTTTGGGGAATCAATTTCCGTCGTGATATCGGTCGCAAAAATGAAGAGGCATTTCTTGTCTATACTCCAAAAAAGGAGAGTGGCTTTGTTTCACGTTTTGCCAACCTTGTGGGAATTGAGAATATCTCCCCTCCTGCTCGAGTGGAGGCCTTACCGTATTTGAATACGAGAGCAGAGTATAAGAAGCCGATCGCAGGAGATCCGTTTAATATGGGCAGGAAGTATCTTCCCGGTGTCGGAGCTGATTTGAAGGTAGGACTTGGCAGCAATCTCACGCTTGACGCCACCATGAATCCGGATTTCGGTCAGGTCGAGGTTGACCCGGCGGTGGTGAATCTCAGCGATGTGGAGACTTTCTTTCAGGAAAAACGGCCGTTCTTTATCGAAGGTGCGAACACGTTTCGATTCGGCAGGGGTGGATCCACCAATTACTGGAGTTTCAATTGGGCAGAGCCGACAATCTTTTACAGTCGAAGAATCGGTCGGGCCCCGAGCGGAAGTGTGCCCTCGGCAGATTACGTTGACAAGCCGGTAGGAACACATATTCTTGGCGCCGGGAAGGTTACCGGCAAAGTGTGGGATTATTGGAATATCGGCATAGTCAATGCAGTCACCAGTCGCGAGTACGCAAGGATTCAATCCGCCGGCACGCGTTCCGAGGTTGAAGTCGAGCCGATGACCTACTATGGTATTGCGAGGGCACAGAGGGACTTCAACGACGGAAAACAGGGGATCGGTGTCATCACCACCTTCACAAACCGGATGTTCGACGATCAACGGCTCAGAAATGAAATGAATGCGAATGCTCTCGTCGGCGGGCTGGATGGTTGGACGTTTCTGGATAGTGAGAAGACCTATGTTATCACCGGCTGGCTTGCAGGGTCGCGAGTATCCGGATCTCCAAATCGCATGGTGTCCCTCCAGAGAAGCTCCATGCACTATTTCCAGCGACCGGATGCGACGCATATCGGTGTGGATTCTACGGCCACGTCACTCAGCGGATATGCAGGACGCTTCATGCTGAACAAACAGAAGGGGGCAACGAATCTGAATGCTGCAATCGGTTTCATCTCTCCATCCTTCAATACGAACGACCTTGGTTTCATCTGGCGGACGGACTACATCAACGCGCACATTGCAGCAGGGTATAAGTGGACAGAGCCGACAGACTATTACCGATTCCTTGGTCTGAACACAGCTCTTTTCTCGAGCGTTGATTTCGAGGGGAACCTGACATGGGCCGGGTGGTGGATCGGTGTCAACTACGAACTTCCCAACTATTACTTCATATGGTTCAATACGGCCTACAATCCGGAAACGCTCAATGCCCGCCGGACAAGGGGCGGACCGCTCACGGTCAACCCGCCGGGGAACGAATTCGTGATGGGTATCAGCACAGACAGTAGAAAGTCGGTTGTCTTCGAGTTATTCGGATTCACCTACCAGTCAAAAAGTGGTAACAATTATCATACCGAGCTCAGTGCTGAATGGAAGCCTGCTCCAAATCTGACGGTGCGCGTTGGACCGAGTTATTCAGTGAATAAAACGCAGTCCCAGTGGGTTGGTGCTTTCGACGACCCGACGGCAACTGCAACTTACGGCCGGCGATATCTGTTTTCCGATTTTCATCAGCGAACACTTGCAGCAAACGTTCGGTTGAACTGGACATTCTCGCCGGAACTCAGTTTCCAGTTGTTCACGCAATCTCTTATCTCGTCAGCCGATTATTTCAAGTTTAAAGAGCTGGCACGTCCGAAGAGCTACGACTTTTTGATTTATGGCGAGAAGGGTTCAACGTTCGATGAGTCGACCTTTACGGCCGACCCGGACGGTAACGGACCAGCGGCGCCGATTCAATTTTCAAATCCTGACTTCAATTTCAAGTCGTTGAGAGGGAATGCCGTCTTCCGGTGGGAATACATGCCAGGGTCCACGCTCTTTCTCGTCTGGACGCAAAGTCGATCCGACTACGAGAACCTCGGCTTTTTCCGGTTCAATCGTTCGATGGAGCGTCTCTGGAACGTGAAGCCGGAGAATATTTTCATGGTGAAGATCACCTACTGGTTGAGCACGTAACAGCAGTTTACCGATACCCGTTTGTGGATTCCATGGTGCTGAGAGCGTAGTATCATACGTTCTGATCCTGCTTCCCGTCGTCCGACACTTCGAGCATGAGGTGTCGGACGTTTTGTTTCCCAGTCGAATTTGTTCTATCTTTTTCCGATGAATTCCTCTCTTCTTTGGAAAGCTGTATGTCGGGGATTGTCTCGCCGATGTCCCCAATGCGGCAAAGGAAAACTCTACGGCGACAGTTGGTATAGGATGCAGCCTCGATGCATTGAATGCGGCTGCGAATTCGCATCGCGTGAAGGCGACCTCTGGGCATTTTTCTATGGCTCGACCGCACTCATCACCGGTTTCTTCATCTTTCTTCTTGTCTTTACCAACCTCGCCTATCGTCTTGACGCCCAAA
Organism: Bacteroidota bacterium; assembly: GCA_035559595.1. Classification (GTDB taxonomy): domain Bacteria; phylum Bacteroidota; class Ignavibacteria; order UBA10030; family UBA10030; genus DATMBF01. The sequence continues at coordinate 97,383 of DATMBF010000008.1, forward strand.
TTCTTGCTGGACTCCTGAATGTCTCTGCGCTGATCATTACCCTTCCATCCCGAAAAGGAATGGCCATTGCTCTCGATTGGTTCCTCGAGAGTCGTCTGAAGTAAACGCTCTCGGTTTCTTGCAAACATTCATTATTTCGATTACCTTTCCGCGAGATCCACCCAAAGCCCGGAGGTTCCATGAAGCCCTTCTTCTTCGTATTGTTTCTCGGTCTCACAACGACCCTGACTTCCCAACCCCGATTTTCAGTCAGCTATCTCAAGGACGGTCCTTTCGATGGTCGATTACTCGTGATGATCTCGACGGATTCGACAAGGGAGCCAAGGTTCCAGATCAACGATGGGCCTACAACTCAGCAGACATACGGAATGAATGTCGAAGCATGGAAGCCCGGTCAGGCCGTCATCGTTGATGATAGAGCATTCGGTTATCCGATACGAAAGCTTTCTGATCTTTCCGCTGGCGAGTACTGGGTCCAGGGGTTGCTCCATAAGTACGAGACCTTTCGCCGCTCGGACGGGCATACCGTGAAACTGCCGATGGATCGAGGAGAAGGGCAGCAGTGGAATCGAGCTCCGGGGAATATTTACAGCAAGCCGATGAAAGTGCGGATCAATCAAAAGAATCGTACGCCGATCACAATCATCCTTGATCAAGAGATTCCGCCGATCGAACCGCCCAAAGATTCGAAATACATCAAGCACGTGAAGATCAAAAGTGAACTGTTATCGAAGTTCTGGGGGAGGGATATGTATCTCGGCGCGAATATTCTCCTGCCGCACGGTTGGGAGGAGCATCCGAATGCGAAATATCCTTTGGCCGTGTTCCATGGACACTTTTCTCCGACGTTTGGTGGTTTCCGCGAAGAACCGCCTGACACGACCCTCAAACCTGATTACAGTGAGCGGTTTCGCATTCACGGATATAATCGGATTCAACAGGAGTATGCTTATAAGCTCTACAAAGACTGGACGAGTCCGGACTTTCCACGCTTCATCGTCATGGAGGTACAGCATGCGAATCCGTATTACGACGATTCGTACGCAGTGAACTCACAGAATCTTGGTCCATATGGCGACGCGATTATGTATGAATTGATTCCACACGTGGAGAAGACGTTTCGTGGAATAGGAGAGGGATGGGCCAGATTCACCTATGGTGGGTCGACAGGTGGGTGGGAGGCGTTAGCGGTCCAAGTGTTGTATCCCGATGAGTTCAACGGAGCCTGGGCGGCATGTCCCGACCCGATCGATTTTCGTGCCTATACGTTGGTGAATGTCTATGAAGATGAGAATGCGTACTCTGTCGGCGCGCCATGGAAGAAGACGCCACGCGCAGGGAAGAGGAACTACAAGAATGAAGTGACGGCAACGTTGCAGGAGATGAATTATTTCGAACTGGCGCTGGGTGACAAGAGCCGCTCAGGACAGCAATGGGATATCTGGGAAGCCGTCTATTCGCCTGTGGGGAAGGATGGATATCCTCAGCCAATCTGGGATAAGCTCACAGGCAAGATCGACAAGAAGGTGGCAGAATATTGGCGCGAACATTACGATCTCACCCACATCATCAAACGCGATTGGGCAAAATTAGGTCCAAAGTTGCGCGGGAAAATTCATTTGTATGTCGGTGAAATGGACAACTACTATCTGAACAATGCGGTTCGGTTGGCTGAAGGGGTGTTAAGAGAGTTAAAGGATCCACCGGCAGATGCCGAAGTGGATTACGAATGTCTGGCCGAGCATTGCTGGAATGGAGATCACTCGAATCCTATCTGGATTTCGCGGCTGATGTATGTGCAACTTCATGCACCGAAGATGATGGAAAGGATTCGGAAGACGGCTCCGGCAGGTGCAGATACGACGAGCTGGAAGTATTAGGGGAGTGATCCTGCGATTTGGATGGGCGGCTCGTCCATTGCTAAAAAGTGTCGTTGTGTCCTTCTCCAAGAGTATGAAAGATGGAGCCCACCACTCGTTGAGACATCGAAGGTGGACTCCATCCACGAACCTCTTGTGCCGCCGCGACAGGAGTGATTCCGTCGTAAGTATTATCCTCCGCCTCTCCTGATCATTCCCGGTAGACTCGTGGCCGGCTTTGTATCACCACGGTGGCAGGTGGTGCAGTTGACTGTGGCGTCTTTATCTTCTGTTATAGTCTTCAGCGTTTCGTTGAGTTCTCGGGTCATTCCTGCCATTCTTCGCGCAATCTGCTTGTGTTTGTTCTCATCGCTCTCCCACTTTCCTTCAACATGACAATAGTCGCAGCTCACACCTAACGCTTGGGTGTACGCTCCTTCCATTATGCGCAGAACTCTTCCCGCGGGCGCCCCCTTAAAGAGTTGGATGTTCTTCCAAACTTGCTCTGCCGGCTGATTCTCCTTTCCCTTGATCAACTCTTCGAGTTGCACGATATGCTTGTTCCTCTCCCGTTGCTGAGGCGGGTTTTGTGTTTGTGCACCTGACTGTAGAAGCATCAAAGCCACAATGACGAAGCTGATGCCCATACTCTCCTCCTGTTTGTTGTTAGGTTTCCTTCTTGACGCGGAATTGAATGTTTAGACGGGAATGCGAGCAGTTAGTTGCCTCTTCCGGTAACAAAATCGTTCGAAAAGCCTTACCGTAATTCATTGTAAATCAATAAATTAACGCACGCCGAAAGATTTTGTTTGGCATAATGATATTGCCTTGAAAAGGTTCTGTTCGACCTGGAGGGATCTTATCGAGACCCGGATCTGTATTGTATTCTTTTTTTCGGTGCTCCGTCAACCTCTGAGCCCTGGGGTTGGCGATTCGAAGGGCACCACCTTTCGATCAACTTTTCATCGATTTCGAATGAGCTCACGGCTGCGACACCATCGTTTTATGGGGCAAATCCCGCTCACGTCACGCACGGCCCGAAGAAGGGTCTGCGCGTGCTAAAGGCGGAGGAGGAGCTTGGACGCGAGCTATTCATGAGTCTCGATGCTGCCCAGTGGGGCAAGGCGCTGATCTCGACCCGTGCCCCGTCGGATATTATCACCGCTACTGATGAGCGTGTAGATATTGGCAAGCCCGATGGACTTCCTGTTGCGGAAATGTCCGTGGAGCAGAAAGCTCTCCTTCTGCGGCTCGTCGAAGAATTTGTTAATAATGTTCGACTCGAAATTGCCGATTCTTACATGCGGAAATTTGGCCAACAGGGTATTGAAAAGATCCACTTCGCGTGGGCCGGTTCTGCCGAACCAAGGAAGGGCCATTACTACCGCATTCATGGGCCAAGCCTGCTTATCGAATATGACAACACTCAAAACGACGCCAATCACATTCACTCCGTCTGGCGCGACCTGGAGAACGATTTCGGGATAGACTTCCTTAAGCGCCATTATCAGGAAAGTGATCGCCACCGTCGTGAATGACGCCGACGTACAGGAACCTAAAAGGGATCTCGTCGTCTAAATCCGAAAATCCCTTGTTACCGTTGGAGGTCATCGTGTTCTGCTGCAAGCCCCGGATCTTTCTTCTCCTTTTTCTCTCAACCGTCTCCTCATGTTTGTTATTCTCTCATCCGTTCGGAGATAATGACAAATATGCTATCGCGAGGATTTCATCGTATGTTGACAGCTTGGTCGCAGAAGATGAATTCTCCGGAGTTGTCCTTGTTTCGAAGAAAGGCGAAGTTCTTTTCCAGAAGGCCTATGGCATGGCCATAAAAGAGACCAGTACTCCGAATCGAGTCGATACCAAATTCAACCTGGGTTCCATCAACAAGGTCTTTACACAAATTGCGATTCACCAATTGGTGCGTCAGGGCAGAATGCAACTGACTGACCCGATCAAGAAATTCCTGCCCGACTACCCCAATCAAGAGGCAGCCGAAAACGTTACGATTCAACATCTCCTTACAATGACGTCCGGCATCGGTGACTTCTTTGGGGACCGCTATCGAGCAACGCCAAAGGAATCGCTCCGCACCATTTCGGATTATCTTGCACTGTTCGCCGATAAGCCGCTCGAGTTCGAGCCAGGAAAAGGCAGCCGGTACTCAAACGGGGGTTATATCGTGTTGGGTGCAATCATCGAGGCAAGTACTGGTATTGATTACTATGAGTATGTACGAAAAAATGTTTTTCAGCCGGCGATGATGCGGGAGACAGACTGGTATTTCAAGAGCCAGAAGGTTGCGAACTTAGCGGCAGGTTACATGGGGACGAAAGGAAGGCGAGTGCGCAACGATGAAACACGTCCGGAGCGTGGAAGCTCTGCAGGTGGCGGTTACTCGACGGCTGGCGATCTCTGGAAATTCACGAGGGCTTTGAAGGATGGGGTTCTGTATCATCCACGGGTTGAGAAAGATGGTGGATTAGGTACAGCAGGTGGTGCACCGGGAATTAATGCTGCATTGGAGTGGGATTCGCGCTCCGATATCCTTGTTGTCATCCTCACGAACTACGATCCCCCCAGCGCTGAAAAACCGGCGCGAACGATCTTCCAATGGCTGGCGAAAGCGGAAGACGGAAAGAAAGATCCCTGAAGACGGGGGTGATGTTACGTGGGAGACTTGCTGCGTCTCGACCAAAAAAAGTAAACAGGTATGCCAATCAGCACGATAATGAGTCCGGGCCAGGTGTATTGAGGTTTGTAGAGAAGGAGGACGTAGTCGATGAAGAGCGCCGCAACAATATATAGTGCTGGGAGTACAGGGTAACCGAGAGCACGGTAAGGGCGCGGGGCATCAGGTTGCTTCTTTCGGAGGATGAAAACAGAGGCGATGGTAAGAACGTAGAAGATGAGCACGGCAAAGACGATGTAATCGAGTAATTGCCCGTATGTTCCGGAAATACAAAGGAACGAGGTCCAGACCCCCTGCACGATCAACGAAGTTGAAGGAGTGTTATAAATCGGATGAAGATGTCCCACCCGCTGAAAGAACAATCCATCCTTTGCCATTGCATAGTACACTCGAGCGCCAGACAGCAGTAGACCGTTAGCGCATCCGAATGTTGAAATCAGAATCGCAATGGCCATCAGCGTTTCGCCCGCCTGGCCGAACATGACCTGCATCACGGCCGTGCCCACTCGATCTTCTGCTGCGTGCTGGATGCCCCGACCGATCACCGTGTTCGCAGAAGCATCCCCCTCCAGCGGTAGCACACTCAGGTAAACAAAGTTCGATGCAATATACAGCAGAATGACAATTCCTGTTCCAAGTGCGAGGGAAAGAGGAAGATTGCGTTTAGGATCTTTGACTTCACCGGCTGTAAACGTTACGTTATTCCAAGCGTCGGAGGAAAAAAGAGATCCAACCTGTGCAATTGCCAGGATCGTCAGCGTCCCCACGAGGACTGTTGGTCCTCCAATGCCCACTTGAACAGCATGTTGTGCGTTCGGTGACGCATTCCGCCAGAAATCCGAAAAATTCGCTACGAACGCCTCGGCATTGGCTCCGAGGACAAGGCCGAGCCCAACGAGTCCAAGCAGGGCAGCGGTTTTGGTAATCGTAAAGATGTTTTGAACAAAGGCACCGACTTTGACCCCCAGGATGTTCACTGCAGTCAGCGTGGTCACAACGGCGATGGCAACAAGATTCTGAGTGTTGATGCCGATTTCCATGTTTCCCAACTCGAGAGTCCCGATCGAAATCCTTGGCACTCGGCCGATATGCCAGATCCAGTTTGTTGAGGAGACGTCAGGAAAGAAAATTCCAAGGAACTTAGCGAACCCCACCGAAACTGCTGCTGCTGTTCCCGTTTGAATCACAAGAAATAATGTCCATCCATAGAGAAATCCCCACAACGGACCCATTGCCTCGCGCAGATAGACATACTGGCCGCCCGCACGGGGCATCATTGCCGCAAGCTCGCCATAGGTGAGAGCAGCAATGATTGTCAGGATGCCTGTGATGATCCACGCGCCAATGAAAAGGGCAGGGGAGTTAACGACACGCGCGATGTCGGCCGAAACGATGAAGATTCCGGAGCCGATCATGCCGCCCATGACGATGGATGTTGCACTTGTGAGGCCAAGTCCTTGCACGAAGTGGCCTTCTTGGCGAGGTCGGTCAGTGTTCATCGTCTCAGCAATCAAGCAGTGGTGAGCCGCAATGTTCGAACACTGGAATGTTGGGGTGATGGGGTGGGCACGAAGCGATTGCCATCATTGTGATTGGGATGCGCTTATCGTGCGCTTCAGTGTGGAGAGGAGTTCTACTGCTTTTTTCCCCTCTTCGGGCGAGACGAGCTCTTTGTACTTTTCCAGTGATTCGATTGCCCGGGGATAGTTTTCCTGAAGGGCATGGACAAGTCCGAGATTGAAATAGACATTGGGGAATTCGGGTGCGACTTCCAGAGCCATTTCATAATGTGCCGCTGCAAGCCGAAGGTCGCCCGCTTCGAAATAGAGATTGGCCAGATTGTAGTGAGATTCCGGGTGGCGTGGATCAAGTTTAAGCGCCTGCGTGAAGCAGTCGAACGCTTTTGTCGTGCGACCTGCTCTGTGTTCAAGAATGCCAAGGTTGCAATAGGCATCTGCAGTGCTGTCGTCGGCTGAGATCGCTTTCCAATAGGCCTCAGCGGCGCGCTGGTCGTCCTTTTCGTCCAGAAGAAGGGCTTGCTCGAACGGAGAAAGGTTGGAGGGAAGCTGATAGACCCGCCCCATTGCCTGTGCAAAGAGGCTGAGTTGGTCTTTAGTCTCTTCTACAGACCCTTTCCGGCTTTTCTTGACTTTCTCGAAGTCGAGCTTCGCCGGCGGCTTGGGTACGAACTGAAGAATCTTCGTCATAGATTATTGTCGCGAACGCAATCCCGGGGTTGGAAAACTCGGCGTTCGGTCGAGGCTCACGGTTGAGACTCGAACCTCGCAACCCTACCCCGTCTTCGTCCGTCTGAGCTTTGTCGTTTTTGCCTCTGCCACCTTTTTCTTTCCGGTAGCTTTCTCCATCGGCTTGCGATGGGACTTTGCCTGCTCAATGCTTTGTTTGAGGGCCGACATGATGTCAACCACAGGTTTGGGCTCCTCTTCAACCGTAACAACTTCTTTGCCTGCAACCTTGGCTTCGATCATCTCGACAAGGGCTTCGTGGTATGTATCGGTTAGCTCGAGCTTCTTGTATGAGGTGGACATCGAATCCACAAGATTACGTGCGAGCTTAAGCTGGTCTTTGTCAACTTTCTGCCCATCGACCTGAGGGACTTCGTTCATCTTGCGGATTTCTTTTGGATAGCGGAGCTTATAGAGAACCAGCCCGCCCTCCATCGGTCCGATGAGTACCACATCCTCACGATCTCGAAGAACAACTTTTCCAATACCTACCTTGCCAGTTTCCTTCAGTGTTTCACTCAGGAGTGAGTAGGCTTTTGCGGCGACAGGGCCGTCCGGTCCCGCGTAATACGGTGACTCATAGAGAAGAGGCGAGACCTCCTTTGCACTGATGAATCCTTCGATCTCGATAATCTTTGTGCTCTTGAGCTTGACCTTCTCGATATCCTCCTTTTCTACAATGACATACTGATCCGGCTCGTACTGATAACCCTTGACGACCTCCTCATTCGTCAGGATCTTCCCACATTTCTTGCACTTCTTTTCATATCCGACCGGACCATTGCATTCGCGATGGAGCTGGTTAAAGCTGATTTTTTGCTCCGTGTCGACAGCGTTATAGACCCGGACGGGAATCGTCACGAGCGAGAACCGAATATGGCCTTTCCAGATAGCTCGCATAGGGCACCTCAGTTGTTATGAGTACACTCTCTTCCTTGTGGTCATGAGAGATCGGGCCGCAAACGCACAAACACGGGTTCTCTCAGCATTCCATCCTTCGTGATTGATGCATACTGGACCTCGCACCAGATCCTGGGTTCGATCCAGATCGTGTACGCATCGTCCGTAGGTTTTTGTTTGATCGGTCGTTTGATCTCTTTTTGCTTCTTCAGTTCGGCGTGGATGGATTTCAACATCTTATCGTCAAAGCCGGTACCGACTTTCCCCGCGTATTGCAACCCCCCGCCATTGTTCCATGCAATATGTAAGGCTCCGAAGGCAGGTTCTCTGCCCCCTTTGCCTTTGGTATAACCGATGATCAAACATTCTGTCGTGTGTCGTGTTTTGATTTTGAGCCACTGTGTGCTGCGCTTTCCGGGGAGATAAGGGCTATCCTTGATCTTTGCCATGATTCCTTCAAGCCCCATCTCCGCAGCGGCCTTGAACAACTCTTTACCATGCTCAACGACTTCGCTGACGCGATATGGAGTGTCAGATTTCACAACATCCTTGAGCCAGATGCGGCGTCGCTCCAGCGGCTCATTCACAATCGCCCTGCCATCCAGATACAAACAATCAAAAATATAACAAACGGCCGGGTATTTTGCACGTGCGCGTTCGATTGAGGAATCTGTCGTTTGCTGCATGCGATGGATGACATGCTTAAAGACAGGTTTTCCTCCTTCGTCGAGACAGACAATTTCTGCATCGAAAAGTGCTGTTGTTGCCCGAAACGCCTGTTCTGGGATGACCAGCTCGGGAAATTGCTTGGTTATGTCCTTGTTATTGCGACTGCGGATCCTGATTTGCCCCTCATCGATACTGATCATTGCTCGAATACCGTCCCACTTGATCTCGTAGAGGTATTCTCCTGATGCTGGTGGCACCTCTCGACTTTCAGATAGCATTGGCTCAACGGGATCACGAAGCCAATCAATCTGGGGAGTATCAACACGCTCAATCAACCAGTTCTTCTCGTCAGTTCGGTACGTGCGGTACTCGGCGTTGATTTCTCTGCTTTGCAGTCGAAAGTAGAATCCATCTTTCTTCTCTTTCGTAATCTGATAAGTACCGAGGGCATAGATCCAAACATCTCCACCCCCATATTCCCCCTTGGGAATCTTCCCTTCAAATGTCAGATAACTCAGCGGATGATCTTCAACCTGCACGGCGAGACGTTTGATGCCGGGTCGTGGTGGGAGTCCTTTTGGAACGGCCCATGACTTCAGTGTTCCGTCTTTTTCAAGTCGCAAGTCGTAATGCAGTCGGCTTGCATGATGGCGATGGATGACAAACGAATTTCCTTTTGCTCCTTTGAGAGCAGGAGGTGGCTCCGGTGTTTTCTCGAATGTTCGCTTCTCGCCATATTTTCTCAGCGACGCCTTCGCACGCTCTTTTACCTCAGCGTTGAGTTTCTTCGTTGCCTTCCGCTTTGTGTGAATCGGCGTTGCGTAGGCGTTGATCGCATCCCATGCATCACCGTCGTTCAACACAAGGTCGGGTACAGTCTCAAGATTGAATTCCGAAGGAGATTTGGCGTTTTCCAATTGCTCCCATTGAAGGGGAAATGAAACCGATGCTCCTTTAGTGCCCCGGACACTGTAGGGGGAGATGATAGTTTGAAATGTCCGATTACGATAGATATCGATCAGCACTTTTCCTTTACGGTATTCTTTCTTGATATGAAGCGTTGTCGAAGAGCCGTTTCGGTCGACGAATGATTGTGCCACATCCTTCGCTGCTTCAAAGACTTCATCGAAGCTCCACTCGGGCTCAATGGGGGCAAGAATGTGCAGCCCTTTCTTTCCTGATGTTTTCACGAACGGATGGTAACCGAAGCCCTCCAAATGCTCTTTGAGATTGAATGCAATTTCCTTGAGCCGTTCGAACTTGAAGCCTTCCGGAGGATCGAGGTCGATAACGAAATAATCCGGCTTGTCGAAGTGAGGTCCCCGTGAATGCATCTGGTGAAGCTCGATGCAGGCGAGATTCGCAAGGAAAACCAGCGACGCCTCCTCTGTGGCGATCATGTAGTCGATCTGTTTCTCTTTGTCGCCCAGGAGAGCATGCTCCATCCATTCCGGTGCCCAGTCGGGGCGATTCTTCTGAAAGAATGATTCGCCATTAATGCCATCCGGATAACGAACAACGGAGAGTGGCCTGCGTTTGCTGTGGGCGAGGATCGTGGGGGCAAGCTTGAGATAATATTGGACGAGCTCTGCCTTGATAATGTTGTCGTCAGGAAAGAGGACCTTCTTCAGGTTCGAGAGTTCGATCGTGCGCTTGCCGACTTTGACGAGTTGGGCTGTTCGTGCCATCCGTTGAGTAAGAGTATCGAAATTTTGGGGGAGAATCAAAAATCCACAGACTTTTGGAGTTTCCCAAACATGGTTATATTAGGCCGTGCTCAAAACAAAAAAGACGGTAATTCCGGTCTCAAAAACGATTGGCGATGTTTCCGGGTTGCTTGTTGTTCCCAATGAGCCGGAGGCGATTCTTGTTCTGGCACATGGTGCCGGAGCGGGTATGGCTCATCCGTTCATGGAAAAGATCTCGCAAGGGCTTGAAGCAAGAAGAATAGCCACGCTGCGCTATCAATTTCCATACATGGAGCGAGGGAACAAGAGGCCGGATGTCCCGACGATTGCAGTAGCGACTGTTGTTGCAGCCTTAGACCATGCGAAGACATTGTTTCCCGACGTGCCGTTGTTTGGCGGCGGAAAATCATTCGGCGGAAGGATGACGTCGACAGCTGCAGCGGAAAAGAAGATTCCAGGATTTCGGGGAATTGTGTTCTTCGGGTTTCCGTTGCACCCACCGGGTCAGCCCGGGACGAAGCGAGGAGAGCATCTGAAAAAAGTTGATGTTCCAATGCTGTTTCTTCAAGGAACGCGCGACACGCTTGCCGATCTCAGGCTTCTTAAGCCGCTCTGTCGCAAGTTGGGAGAAAAGGCAACACTTCACATTCTTGATGCGGCGAACCACTCTTTTAACGTGCAAAAAACCAGCGGGAGAACGGACGAGGATGTCATGCAGGAACTGACAGATGCAACCGTCGACTGGATCTTGACGAGGTCGAAAGAACCGGCTAGAAAATGAAAGAGGCCGGATGTTTGTCCGGCCCCTTTGTTGTCTGTATGTATTGTTAGAACTGCTCTCGAAATCCCGGACCTCTCATTGGCCTATCCATGTGATCCCTCATTCTCTTCCTCATCCCTTCACCCATTCCACGCATTCCCATCCCGCCAATGCCGACACGAGCCTTCAGAGCTTTCTTCCAAACCTTTTGTTGCTCCGGAGTGAGAAGTTTGTTGACTGAGAACCAGTGGTTCAAACGAAGCGTTGTACCCTGAGAGCGGAGGTCGGCAATCTCCTTTATTTTCTTCTCGATGGCCGACTTGTCAACGGGATCCTTCGCGACCAGCTCTTGAAGTTCAACGTGTGCTGTTGCGACTTTCGAACGGTGCGCGGCCATTTGTTTCATCAGATCGAACCGCATCTGCTCGAACTTCTGCTGTTGCTCCTCAGTTAATTTCAACTCCTCCATGATACGCCCAGGACCTTCGCCCCGCATTGGGCCGGGTTGAGCGGAAAGTGGATTTGCGACGAAGACGACAGCGAGAGTGAAGATTGCTATGCTGAGTTTCATGACAAATCTCCTTGTTGGTTGTCACTGGTATCGATTCTTGTCAGTTGACATTTCTTAGATGCAGGTAGGGGGAAAAGGTTTAAGCGGCAGGGTGAAAGAAAAGTGTTGGAGATACCGCAGGATCGAGAAACTTTTTGTACGAATGTCCGTCTAAGCCCCCCTCCTTGTCTGCCGGGAGGCAAAAGATTCCCGAAGCGCATGAACCGCGGCCCGACCTTCTTTATTCAGCATTCCGATTTCGCTGCTATAACTGATCATCTTCATTCCGTTTGTAGCCCATGTTTGAGCTGATGGGAGGTCATTAAAATGTATAGCCGGAATGGCCCCGTGTTTGGTGCAGGCTGTGATTGTTCGGTCAATGATATTCTGGATATCAGGATCGCTGACATTTCCGTGTTTACCGAAAGCTACCGTGAGGTCAGTTGGGCCGATCAGAGCCGCGTCGACTCCGGCAATTGAGAGCAATGAATCCAGGTTCTCGGCCGCTTGTCTGGTTTCGATTTGGACGATCAACATTGTTTCGGCGTTCATCGCTGCGAGAGATTCGGCGAGTCCGCCGGCTTTGAACTCTGTGTGACCTCGCATCAGCACACTGCCGCGTTTGCCCATTGGGGGATATTTCATCATCTCCAAGGCTGTATGGACTTGGGTTGCCTCAGTGACACGCGGGATCATGATTCCCTGTGCCCCTGCATCGAGAGCTTGAGTGATGTGGGCATAGGTGATCTCCGGAACGCGGACTATTGGTGTGATATCGACGAGTCGTACAGTGCGACAGAGGTCGGCAACAGTTTCGATGGAGAATGGACCGTGCTCGGTATCGATGAGAACGAATTCGAATCCGGCATTCGCAAGGATTTGCATGATCGATGGTTGTCGAACCTCGATCAGCATTGTCCCAACAGCGGTACCTCCAGATTTCAGGTTTTTCTTCAGTTGATTGACAGAAATGAGAGGCTCAGGCATGAAGAGGTTTTTCCATTGTAAAGGATGCGAAAAGGTAAGGAGACTTTTGTTCAGCTTCAACGTAGCAGCGTGCCGAATTTGAGAGGAGAACGTGAATGGTGGTTTTCTCTCAGCTGCGAACGAAATACTTCCCGGGCAGTTGGCGTACGAGGCCTTTGAACTCAAGCGATAAGAGATTAACGAGAGCATCCGAGGTAGTCATTTCAGACCGTTCTGTGAGAAGATCAATATGTATTGGCTCCGTCGTAATGAGGTCATAGAGACATTGTTCAAACAGGTTGAGTTCGACTCGCGCTTCTTGTTGGCGAGGCTGCCTGAGCTTCGGGGGTAGATGCTGTCTGATTTCCTCGAGAACGTCCTGGACAGAAACTGCCAAGGCTGCCCTTCCGTCACGGATAAGCGTATGAGGTCCAACACTGCGCGGCTCGGTAATGTTTCCCGGAATGGCAAAGACGGCACGGTTTTGATCCAACGCTGTCGTTGCGGTGATCATCGCTCCTCCGTCAACATGCGATTCTACCACGATGGTCGCAAGGGAAAGCCCGCTGATGATTCTGTTTCGGCGTGGGAAGTTTGGTGCGTCTGGTTTTGAACCCATTGGAAATTCAGAAACGACGACTCCCTCCTCTGCAATCCGTTCCATCAACTTCTTGTTCTCGCTTGGATAGGGGATATCGAGGCCGGAACCAATCACGGCAATGGTGCGTCCGCCGGACCTCAGTGTCGCAGAGTGAACGACAGTGTCGATGCCGCGAGCGAGTCCACTGACTGTTGTTATCCCAAGCTTTGCCAACTCCTTACTGAAGAGCTCAGCGACATTCTCCCCGTAGGTGGAGGGACGCCGTGTGCCGACAATCGCCACCGACGAGGCGTCGGCTTTTGTAAATGCGCCGAACACATAGAGAATGGGGGGTGGATCGTAGATCTTCTTCAGGAGTTCGGGATACTCCTTGTCCCAGACGGTGATGATCCGCGCACCGTGTTTGTTGACTCGCTTCAACTGATCGTCTGCAAATCGTTCGCCGCTTTCGTGATGAGCAATCGAAGAGGCAATCTTCTTGTCGATGCCCGGAACTTTAATGAGATCGTGTGGCGATGCCTTGAAAACTTCGGCAGGATCGTGGAAGTGAGAGATGAGTGCGCGGACTTTGAGTGGACCGATTCGCGGGACAGAAAGCAAGCGAAGCAAATCACGAACATTCATACATCGACCCCCGTATGTCTTGTTTCCCCTTTATGTAATCTCTACAGAAATTCCATCGACCACAGCGACAACCACTGTGTGGACGGGAACATCTTTTCTTCCCAGAATTTGCTGAGCGCCGGCCCCTTCCTGTATTGCCAGCACCGTATCTCCAACCCCGGCATCGACCTGATCAATCGCAAGCATATCGCGCCCAATGGGTTTACCATCGAGGTTGATCGGCTGGATGACCAGCAGTTTATACTCTTTAAGGTTCTTGTTCTTCTGTGTCGAAACGATCGTGCCGGTGACCTTTGAGAGAATCATGCAAGAAGCTCCTGTGTGAAGGTCTTGACAAGTTCTTCTGCCTTTTGTTTCGACCGCGCCTCCGCAATGACTCGAATAATCGGTTCGGTATTCGATTTCCGGAGATGGACCCAGGAGTCGGCAAAATCAATCTTCAAGCCGTCAATGGTCGTCGCCTCTCCATTCTTCGTTAGCTTAATTTTTATACGTTCCAGCGCCTTGTCCGGGTCCAATGTTCCCACATCCACTTTTCCTTTTGCAATGTGATATTCCGGCAGCGACTGCTTCAGCTGTGAGAGAGTTCCTTCGAACTCGGCAAGGTGCTGGAGGGTGAGAGCGATTCCCACAAGCGCATCTCGACCTAAGTGAAGGTTTGGCAGAATTACTCCACCGCTCCCTTCTCCGCCAATAACGGCACCGGTTTCCTGCATCTTCTTTGCGACATTGATCTCACCGACGGCAGTTCTCAGAACTGTTGCTCCGAATTCCTTCGCAATGTCGTCGACGGCACGAGTCGTGGAAAGGTTGACAACGGTTGTCAATCTCCCTGGCTTTTTCAAACCTGTCTCCCGTTGCAAGACGAACTTAGTCACGTTCGCAATGGTATATTCTTCGCCGATTGGTATGCCTCGCTCGTCGATCAGCACAAGCCTGTCGGCGTCGGGATCAACCGCAATCCCAAGGTCTGCCCGCTCTTTTTGCACGAGACGGGAGAGATCGGTCAAATTCTCCGGAAGGGGCTCCGGTGTATGTGCGAAGATCCCGGAAACATCACAATTCATTTCTACCACCGAACAGCCCAACTCTCGTAGCAACTTTGGCACAATCACTCCCCCCGACCCGTTAATACAGTCGACCGCTACTTTGAAACCTCTTTCTCGAATCCTTGCTACGTCGAGGTGTGGAAGCTGAAGGATAAGCTTGATATGGTTATCCACGAATTCCGGAATTGCTCTATGCTTTCCTTGTTTATCCCATGGCTGGTACGCCCGCGCCGGGCGATCTGCGATCCCCCAGAATCTCTTATTCTCCTCTGCATCCAGAAACAAACCGGTCGAGCTCATGAATTTCAGCCCGTTCCATTCGATGGGGTTATGGCTGGCAGTAATGGAGATTCCGCCCGATGCATGGAGTTTCTCAATCGCAAGCTGAATGGTAGGAGTGGGACAAACACCAAGAGCGGCAACGTCACATCCCATTTGCAGGAGTGTGGACGAGACAATGTGGCCGATGCTTTTTCCCGTTACTCTTCCGTCACGCCCGATGACGATTGGCTTACGCCCACAATATTCTGCAAAGGCAGAAGCGTATTTGACGACGATTTCCGGTGTGAGGCTTGTTCCTACAATTCCTCGAATGCCGGAGATGCTGACCATCAAACTCATTCGATGCAATTCCAAATTGTGCGAGAGAATGTACGAAACGACCGCCCGAGATACAATACTTGAAGCGTTGACGGACATGCTTGAATGTTACAACGGGCTTATGTACCTTACTCAAGACTGCGCCCGGGCAGCGTAAGAAAGGCGGAGTATGGAACTGTCGGATGAGGAAAAGAGAGAGCTTCTCCGCATTGCGCGCGCGAGCATCGAAGCGGCGTTAGGCGGACAAGACTTGCCGAAACCAGTTGTGCAGAGCAAGACCTTTGAAGAGCCGACTGGTGTTTTCGTGACGCTGAAGATCGGTGGAGAGCTTCGGGGCTGTATCGGTTACATTGAGCCACGACTCCCGCTCGTTGAAGCCGTCAAAGAGGTAGCCCAACGCGCGGCATTTGCCGACCCGCGTTTTCCGCCGATGACGCAGAAAGAACTTGGGGAAGCCGATATTGAGATCTCCGTTCTCTCGCCGGTTAAAAGGATTTCGAATGTCAATGAAATTGAAGTTGGAAAGCATGGATTGATCATCGAGATGGGGAATCATAGGGGGCTCTTGTTGCCACAGGTGGCTGTCGAACACGGTTGGGACAGAGATACCTTCCTGCGATACGTGTGTTTGAAAGCGGGACTCCCGGAATCGGCTTGGACGCATCCACAAGCCTTGCTGAGTACATTCACTACGACGAATTTCTCCGAGGCACACCTTCAACATGCTTTTCGGTGAGCTATGGAAGCGAAACGAAAAGCGGCAGTGGCAGGATACTTTTATCCGGATAACCCGAGAGAACTGGAGCATGAAATCGAGCGGCTGATCGAACGCGTGCCGGGGAATCGTATTGAAGGGACAGTGAAGGCGCTCATTTCGCCCCACGCAGGATACATGTATTCCGGATTCACGGCGGCTCACGCTTATAAGCTTCTGAAGGGGAAAACGGTTGACACCGTGATTGTCGTAGGCCCAAGCCATAGAGAGTACTTCGACGGAATCTCCGTCTACCCCGGCGAGGCATACATGACGCCATTCGGGGAAGTCAAAATTGATAGCGACCTCCGCAAAGCAATCAGCCAGAATGTGCGGGGCATCTTGCTTTCCGACATTGGTCACAGACTTGAACACTCGGTTGAAGTCCAGCTTCCCTTCCTTCAGTATGTCATGCCGAAGACAAAATTTGTTCCTGTGGTTATGGGAGATCAGCGCCGGCGGCATTGT
Source organism: Bacteroidota bacterium (assembly GCA_035559595.1). Taxonomy (GTDB): domain Bacteria; phylum Bacteroidota; class Ignavibacteria; order UBA10030; family UBA10030; genus DATMBF01. The sequence continues at coordinate 113,809 of DATMBF010000008.1, forward strand.
CATGTCCTTGCTGAGGCACTTGCAAAAACATGTGCCGGAGGGGACATCTTGCTGATCGCTAGCTCGGATCTTTCGCACTATCACCCTTACGATGAGGCAAAGAAGCTTGATCGGCAGGTTATCGAAATGGTTGAATCCGGAGATGCCGAGAAGCTGTTGCGAAAACTTGAGACTAACGACGTGGAGGCTTGTGGCGGCGGCCCAATGGTTGCTGTCATGACTGCGTCAGCTGCTCTGGGGGGAACAACGCCCGCTATTCTCCACCACTGCAATTCCGGTGACGTTACGGGGAATCGGGACACAGTTGTCGGTTACCTTTCTGCTGCCTTCCTGCAGGGTCATTGATTGATTCGAGGCTCCCGAAAACTCCGCGTTGTCGTCATCGGCGCGGGAAAGGTTGGTACTGCACTCGCAGTCGGACTGAAGCGACAAGGGTATCCGATTGTTGCCGTGATCAGTCGTTCTGTGCAATCCGCCCGCTCATGCTCGCGGCTTGTGAAATCTCCAATCGCCTCAAGGAGGCTCAACGATATCCCGCCCGACGCCGAATGCCTTGTTCTTGCACTCCCCGATGAGCGGATCGCAACTGTAGCGCGAAGCATCGCGAGAAACTCCCGCCTCCGTTTCAAGAAGCTCATTGCCTTTCACACCTCCGGGATTTTGACAAGCGAAGCGTTGAAACTGCTTCAATCGAAAGGAGCAACGGTGTTCTCTCTTCATCCGATCCACGCTTTCGTGAAATTGAACTCCGATGCCTCTGAGATCAAAGGCATCAGTTATGGTTTTGAAGGATCTCCCAAAGCGTTTCTTATTGCACAACGAATTGTCAGAGATTTGCGCGGCTCAATCTTTCGAGTTCCAAAAGAGCAGAAAATTCAGTATCATATCGCTTGCGTTTTTGCAGCGAACTACCTCACGGCAGTACTTGGCGTTGCGGAGCAACTTCTTCCAAGTTCGGCAGGACGAAAGAGACTGGATGTTCTTGCCCCGCTTGCAACGCATGCCTTGGAACGTACGCTCCTCAGCTCGCCCGCGCTGGCGCTTACGGGCCCGATTGCACGGGGGAGTTCCAGAGTAGTAAAAATGCACATTCGCGAGCTTCGCAAGAAGAACAAGAGATTTGTTCGGATCTACCAAGAGCTTGGACTTCAGGCACTTCAGCTTGCCGTCTCGCAGCGAAGAATAAGCCCTACGGCAGCAGAAACACTTCAACGGATTCTCAAGCGTGCCCGATGATTGTCGACTACCACACGCACACATCGCTGTGTAAGCATGCAGAGGGTAACGTCGAAGCCTATGTCCAACGGGCGATCGAGTTCGGATTCGATGAAATCGGGTGCTCAGAGCACATTCCGATGCCCAATGGATTCGATGGCGAGCACCGGATGGAGCTCTCGACCTATTACGACATGTACGCGCCGATGGTGACCGAAGCACGAGAAAAGTACAGAAAACAAATTACCGTAAAGCGGGGGATCGAGGCCGATTACTTTGCCGGGACTCAGGATTGGGTACGGGGATTCGTCGAAGAGAACGACTTTGATTACGTCCTGGGCTCCGTTCACTTCCTTGGCGATTGGGGATTTGACCAGATCGTCTTCGTTCACAAGTACGAGGAACAAAACGTGAACGATGTCTACAAGGAGTACTTCTCCACCGTCAAACGAGCGGCACAGAGTGGGCTTTTCGATATCATCGCCCACTTCGATCTTGTCAAGAAGTTCGGTCATCGCCCCTCAAAAGATATGAGAGAAGTTCTCTGGGAGACATTGAAGGTGATTCGTGATCATGATCTGTGCGTTGAGATCAACACGTCTGGACTGAGAAAGCCGGTGGCGGAAATTTATCCAAGCGTGCAAATTCTCGAGATGATTCGCGACTTGAAGATTCCGCTGACGCTTGGTTCTGATGCTCATAAGCCGGAAGATGTTGGTCGTGATTTCGATACGGCATTGGAACTCATCGAGCGATACGGGAAAGGGCGGATCGCGGTATTCGAGAAACGGCAACGGAAAGAGGTGAAGATTTCAAGGAAGCTGGTGACATGACGAAGGAAGATCTTCTTCAATTGATACAAGCTGAGTGGCAACGGCTGGTTGACGCGATTGCGAAGGTTCCGGCGACTGAGAGGGAGTCCCCCGGCTTTCCAGGGAGCTGGTCGGTCAAAGATCTCATGGCCCATCTGAGTTCGTGGGAGACAGTTGTTTTGGAGCGTTTAGGAAGAATCAAGCGGGGAGAAGCGGTTGAACCTATCACCGCCGACCAACGGGAGCAATGGAATAAGGAATTTTTCGAGCAACATCGTTCCTGGAAGCTTTTGAGTGTTGAGGGAGAATTCGAGAACATCCATGCACAGCTCGTCAAGCACATCACAGCGATGGAAGATGCCGTATGGGATCGCGATGAGCAGGGGATTCGTGATTGGCTTGTGGAAAACACCTTTGCTCACTATGCTCACCATCGGGCACGCCTTGAAACGGCGCTGAGGCAACGCCAGCCCGACTATCATCAGGAGAAGCAACTCACGTGAAGGCACTTATTGCCAGTGGCGGTCGCGGAACGCGGTTACGCCCAATCACCCACACACAGAACAAACACCTTATTCCTATTGCTAATAAGCCGATTCTCTACTACGCGATCGAAGCGGCAGTGGAGGCCGGAATTCGCGAAATCGGTATCGTGCACAATGCAGATAGCCGTGAGGTTCCGGACTATGTCGGCGATGGTTCCAAATGGGGTGTAAAGATCACCTACATCCCTCAAGCAACGCCGGGAGGGTTGGCTCAAGTCGTCGGTCTTGCGGAGGATTTCGTCGGGAAAGAAAAGTTCATCTTCTACCTTGGCGACAATATGGTTGTCGGTGGTGTAAAGCGATTCATCGAAGAGTTTGATCGAAGTGGATGCAACTGCTTTCTGACGCTGTCAAAAGTGAAGGACCCCGAGCGGTTCGGTGTGCCGGAAATCAAGAACGGCCGCATTGTCAGTGTGGAGGAGAAGCCGAAAAAGCCGAAGAGCAATTATGCGGTAGCGGGGATTTACCTGTACGACCACCATATCTTCGAAGCTGTGAAGAGTTTGAAACCGAGCGCTCGTGGTGAGCTTGAGATTTCCGACGCTCATCAGTATCTCATCGACAAGGGCTATAAAATTGGTTACGCCGAGATCACCGGTTGGTGGAAGGATACGGGAAAACCGGTCGATCTGCTTGAAGCAAACCGCCTAGTGCTTGATAACATCGCTCCTCGCATCGAGGGCGAAGTTGATACATCGTCCGACGTTGCTGGAAAGGTCATTGTTGAGGCGGGCGCAAGGATCATCAACAGCAAAGTGCGCGGGCCGGCAATCATTGGAAAAGAGTGTGTGATTGAGAACAGTTACATCGGCCCCTTTACGTCTATTGGAGATCGCACTGAGGTGCGGGACAGTGAGGTGGAATACAGCATTGTGTTGCGCGACTGCAAGATTGTGCGGGTCGGGCTGCGGATAGAAGGGAGCATTCTCGGCAACGATGTGGAAATCGTCGAAGCAAACGGCAAACCGAGGGTTCACCGATTCATGATCGGTGACCAGAGCCGGATTGAGGTTGCCTGAGAGGAACGCATGAATTTCCAGACTCTTCTCTTCGAGCAAAAGAATCGAATCGGCTACGTCACGATTAATCGCCCCGACAAACTTAATGCTTTGAATGCCACGGCGAAATCGGAGCTCCGATCGTTATTCGAGAAGATCAAATCAGAGGCCTCTGTTGATGTCGTGATTCTTACCGGCGCAGGTGAGAAAGCGTTTGTGGCGGGAACGGACATCAAGGAGCTATCGGAGTTGAATACAGAAACTGGCAGAACGTTTTCCGATAACGGTCAGGGTGTTTTCAATCTGATCGAAAATCTTGGAAAGCCGGTCATTGCCGCCGTCAATGGCTATGCGCTTGGGGGCGGCACTGAGCTGGCGCTTGCGTGTCACATTCGGGTTGCGTCGGAGAATGCCAAGTTTGGGCAGCCTGAGGTGAATCTTGGGATCATTCCCGGCTACGGTGGTACACAACGGTTGGCGCGCCTCATCGGAAAGGGTCGGGCCATGGAGATGATTCTCACAGGAGATCACATCGATGCAACAGAGGCGCTGCGTATCGGTCTGGTCAATAAGGTCGTTCCCCTGCCGGAACTGATGAAAACGGCTGAGGAGATCGCGAACAAGATCCTCTCCAAAGGTCAGGTCGCAATTCGGCTTGCGCTGAAAGCCGTCAACATGTCGCAGGAAACGAATCTCACCGACGGCCAGGCGTTAGAGGCGAGCCTCTTCGCTCTCTGCTGTGGTACCGAGGACTTCAAGGAAGGGACGAAGGCGTTCTTAGAGAAACGAAAACCGTCGTTCAAGAACAAGTAGGCACATTTGAGCGATCATCAGAGAATCGTCCGTGCGCTGCTCGAGTTTTCGCAGGACATCCGCTATGTGGCAATTCTTCAGGATGGAAAACTGACGTTCCGGCAGCGAGAACATATCCCGGACGCTTCGGTAAGTGAGACCGATAGATTTGAAGAATTAGTCGTAAATCCAACTCTCTTAACGCTCGCCCGTCACAGAGGCGACATCGATTGTGGCGGATTACGATTCTTGATTGTCGGTTACGGCAACTTCTTTCAACTTATCAGAGAAATCCGCGGAGGCCACATATCAGTCTGCTTGAAGAAAGAGGCTGACCTGACAAAGCTTCCGGAAAAGGTTTTCGAGTACTTGAATTCACAGTTCCCCACTCTCTTCTGAAACAAGTAAGAAGGATACTCCGATCAGCAAGGAACAGAAAAATACACATTCCATTGATTCCGCAAAGCTCATGGAGAAGATTGTCTCATTAGCCAAGCGACGCGGATTTGTCTTTCAATCGAGCGAGATCTATGGCGGACTCAACGGCTGTTGGGATTATGGACCGTTAGGCGTGGAGATGCTGAACAATCTCAAGCAGCAGTGGTGGAAAAACATGACGTACCGGGAGAACGTCGAAGGCCTCGACGCCAGCATTCTGATGCACCCGCGCGTGTGGGAGGCATCGGGACATGTGGAGAACTTCACCGATCCGATGGTGGACTGCAAGCAGTGCAAATCTCGCTACCGTGTTGACATCCTCTTTGAGGACCTTTCAGTAAAACGCAAGAAAGATGTCTTGCGGGAAGTGGATCCTAAGAGGTTTGAAGGTCAGCAAAAGGATGAGGTTATCGAAGCCGAGTTCACGAAACTCCTGGAGTCGCCGAACGGAACGACTTTAGTTTTGGCAAAGCTGGCCTGCCCAAACTGTGGTAACAAAGGGACATTCACCGATGCGCGGAAGTTCAACCTCATGTTTAAGACCTTTATTGGTCCGATTGAGGACTCATCAGCAGTTGTTTATCTGCGGCCCGAAACGGCGCAAGGGATTTTCGTGAACTTCCTCAATGTTCAATCTTCTTCGCGACAGAAAATTCCGTTCGGGATTGCACAGATCGGCAAGGCATTCCGGAACGAGATCAACACGAAGAATTTTCTCTTTCGTACGCGGGAGTTCGAGCAGATGGAGATGCAGTTTTTCGTTCGCCCCGGGACGGACGAGGAGTGGTTCGAATATTGGCGAGGTGAGCGAATGCAATGGTTTTTCGATTTAGGTATGCGAAAGGAGCGATTGCGGTGGTTCCAGCATCCCAAGGAGAAACTCGCACACTACGCGAAAGATGCGTACGACATCGAATATCAGTTTCCATTTGGTTGGGGGGAGATCGAGGGGATTCACAACCGCACGGACTTCGACCTTTCGCGTCATGAGGAGTTTTCCGGCAAAGGGATGAAATATTACGACGAGGAAACGAAGGAAAAGTACATTCCCTATGTCATCGAGACATCGGCCGGGGCAAGCAGATCGTTCATGGCGTTTCTCGTAAATTCGTATGCCGAAGAGGAAGCTCCCACTGCTGAAGGTACAATGGAAATGCGTTCTGTGCTCAAACTTCATCCTAAACTCGCTCCGATTAAAGCCGCAATCTTTCCGCTCGTCAATCGTGATGGTATGCCCGAGTTTGCCCGAAAGATCGAGCAGGACCTTCGGCCACATTTTCGTGTTTTCTACGATGACAGCGGTGCGGTTGGCAGGCGGTATAGACGTCAGGATGAAGCAGGCACACCCTTCTGCATCACCGTCGATTCCCAGACGCTCGAAGATCAGACTGTCACAGTGCGCGAAAGGGATTCTATGAAGCAGGAGCGGGTTGCGGCCTCCTTGTTGCGCTCGTACCTGGCAGAAAGGCTATAAGGTACCATCCGAGTACGATGTCGGTTCTCTCCTCCCTTTGATAATCACATCGCGGGGCTCAGTGTGCGATTGTCCGTGCTTTTCGTTCTCATCGTTCCTTTTCATCTCCACTCCCAATGGGTGCCCGATCCTGCCATTGACGAACGCATTCAACGCGGCGTCGATTTCATTTACAATCTTGAATTCGATAAGGCCGATCGCGAGTTTGATGCTGTCATCACAACACGCCCTCAGCATCCAGTCGGCTATTTCTTTCGCGCAATGACACAATGGTGGCGCATCCTGAGTAATTTCTCGGATGAATCGCACGATGAACGTTTTTATGAAATGCTTGAAGTTGTCATTGACATGTGCGACGAGAGACTCGATAAGAACCCGAATGATGTGACGGCACTCTTCTTCAAAGGCGGAGCAATTGGGTTTCGCGGAAGGCTCCGCGCAAACAGGGGCAAGTGGCTTACGGCGGCCAAAGACGGTATCGTAGCGTTACCGATCGTTCAGAGAGCGCACGAGCTTGAGCCGAATAATTACGATGTACTCCTTGGCATCGGCATTTACAACTACTACGCTGAGGTCATTCCCAACGACTATCCCGTGGTGAAGCCGTTCATGCTTTTCTTTCCGAAAGGGGATAAAAAGAAGGGCATTGAACAGCTCAAACTCTCAGCACAAAACGCCAAGTATGCTCGAACCGAGGCGATGTACTTCCTGCTGCAGAGTTTCTTTGTCTACGAGAAGGATTACTTTCAGGCGCTGAACCTTGCGCAAACGCTGCATGCCCGATATCCTCGCAATCCTTTGTTCCACCGATACGTCGGCCGCTGTTATATTAGTCTCGGCGAGTGGTCGAAAGCCCATAAGGTGTTTCAAGAGGTCGAGCGTCGTTATTCCGCCAGGCAGATTGGCTACGATGCTCATGACGCCAGGGAAGCTTATTACTACATCGGCAAGTTTCACTTCACCGCCGGTGCATTTGACGAAGCGTTCAAGAACTTTCTTCGGTGCGACGAGCTCTCGCGTGAGATCGACAAGGATGGTCCCTCGGGATTTATGTCGATGGCAAATCTTCACATCGGAATGATCTACGATGTGCAGAAGAAACGTCAGCTTGCGATCAAACAATATCAAAAGGTCCTCGGGATGAAAGAGTACGAGAACTCACATACACAGGCGCGACTCTATATCACAAAACCGTACGGGAATTAAATGACGACGACAATACTCCTCTTTGGTCTTGTGGCAGCTCTGGCAGAAATTCTCGGCGGGCTCATCGTTGTTTCGCGAGACCATTGGCCGAAGCGTTTACAGGAAATTCTCCTTGCGCTCGGCGCAGGCTTTATTCTGGCGCTGGTCTTTCTCAAGCTTATCCCTGCAAGCATCGAGACGCTCGGCGAACGGGCAGCGCTCTATGTCATGATCGGCTTTGCAGCCATTCACTTTTTCGAGCACACAGTTGTGGGTCATCTTCACTTTGGAGAGGAGACGCACTCTCATGTCATGGTGTCAAAGGCGGCGAGCCTTTCGGCGTTTGTCGGCCTCTTTGTCCACGCCTTCTTTGACGGCTTTTCAATCTCCGTCGGATTGCAGTTCGATTTCTTCCTTGGTATTCTGGTGTTTGTGGCGGTGCTGCTTCACAAGGTTCCGGAGGGGCTGACGATCGGTTCGATCATGCTTGCGGCAGGTTACTCGAAGCGAACGGTATTCTCCGCCGCACTCGGCATCGGTGGTGCGACAATGCTCGGCGTTTCAGCAGTGTTTATGATTGCGAGTGTCGGAAGCGAGGTTATTGGAATGGCGTTTGCTTTTTCAGCGGGAGCTGCGACGTATGTCGGTGCGAGTGACCTTATTCCGGAAATCAACAAGTCCGAAAACCGGATTCCACCGCTGGTTGTTTTTGCGGGAATGATTCTTTTCTACTGTACGGAGATGGTGTTGGAGGGGTTGTTGATGGGAATTACAGGATGACGCCGAAGGAGAATCGGTGGAGCGAACCGATCTCGCCGTACGAATTGTAGGAGTAGTCGATGAGATATTGCTGGTAGATAATTCCACCGCCCAGCGAGAATCCTGCGAGACCCAGACTCGAACCCAGTTTCAGTTCCTTCCGTTTTTCGTTGCTGTATCCTACACGAAGTCTGACCGCGTCGCTCATAATGAATTCTGCCCCAAAGGTAAAATTCATGAAGCGTTGAAGGAATGTTTCTTGTGATTCTGTCAACTTATGGAAATTGAGGTTGAGGAGAACGGGGAGATGTTCCGGGCGTTTGGTGATGCCGACCTTAAGATCGATGGGAAGAGACTCCTGTGTATCTTTGTAGCGATTGATCTGCGTTCCAACGTTCAACAGGCTGGCGCCGAGCGTGAGATTTTCGGAAGGAATCGCGTAGAGAATCCCGAAATCTGCCGCGACTGCCGCCGAGCGGAACGAGGCAAGTGCGGAGTAAATTCCCTTGATGTTCACCCCTACCATCGTTTCTTCATCAACTATCGCTGACCATCCTGCGACGAGGGCAAGCTCCCGCGCTTGCAGTTCACCAAGAATGTTCATTGACTCGTCGGTTTCAACAATCGACCCGTAGTCGATGAATACCAGTCCCACACCGATCGGTCCAACCCCTTCCCACTCTTGCGCAAATGCCAGACTTCCGGCTCTCACATCTAAAAGGTGGCTGAGATAGCTTGCTGAACCTTGTGGTCGGGAGATCGTCGAGAGTGCGGCGGGATTGTAGAAAATGGAGTTGGGATCGTCACTCATGGAGACGAAGCTTCCATTCAGCGCAGCAGCTCTGGCGCTCACATCGAGTCGAAGGAAGTCGTACGTTCCGCGAGTCTGGGCAGTCGTTGGAACAACCGCTCCAACAAGAAGGGCAATAAACAATATCGATTTCACAAGGGCAATCTAACCAACAATGGTCTGAATTTCAATGAACGCACGGTCGCGGGTGGTACGAGAATCCTTTTGCAAATGAGCGACTTTTTGGCTATCTTCAAGGCACATTTGCACGATATTGAGAACTGGAGGATTTGATGAAAGAGGGAATTCACCCGGCATACAAGAAATCGATTGTCACCTGCGTGTGTGGCAACACGTTTGAGACACGCTCAACAGCCGGAAATTTACACGTGGAAATCTGTTCGAATTGCCATCCATTCTTTACGGGCCGCCAGAAGCTGGTAGACTCTGCCGGTCGCGTGGAGAAGTTCAACAAAAAGTATGCGAAGAAGCGAGAAAAGGAAACCGCAAAAGCCTAACAGAGGAGAGTTCGAATTCGCAAGCGGAATGTATTGACGAGATGCATTCCGCTTTTTCGTTTGTGAGCGGAACACATGCTGGTTTCGGTTCACGAAGACTACGGTGCCCTTAGCAAAGCCGCAGCACGATTTGTGGCGGAACGGATTGGACGAAAGGCAGATCTCATTCTTGGTCTGGCTTCGGGCAGCACGCCCGTGGGGATGTATCAGGAACTGATTCGCCTGCACAGGCAGGAAGGGTTGAGCTTCTCGAACGTCACGACATTCAATCTGGATGAATACATCGGACTTCCAAAGTCCCATCCACAAAGTTTCTATCAGTTCATGTGGCGGACGTTTTTCTCCCACATCGACATCAATCCACAATCGGTTTTCGTCCCGGACGGGATGACTTCCGATATCCAGGCGCATTGTGCGTGGTATGAAGAAGAAATCAAGCACCGCGGCGGAATTGATCTTCAGATTCTCGGGATTGGCTCCAACGGACACATCGGGTTCAACGAACCTGGTTCATCCCAGAGTTCGCGAACGTGCATGACCCGCCTTTCTCGGCAAACCGTGCGCGACAATGCGAGGTTCTTTAAAACAATCGACGACGTCCCCAAAACGGCTATTACCATGGGTATCGGAACAATTCTGGAGGCTGAGGAAATTCTTCTTTTGGCAAGCGGAGAGGCCAAAGCCGAGGCGGTTCGGGCTGCTGTCGAGGGACCGATTACTGCCATGGTCCCTGCCTCGAGTCTTCAGACGCATCGCAAGGTATACGTGATGATTGACCGCGCCGCCGGCTCGAAGCTTCGTCAATTGGCTGCGTAAACATGGCATCACGAGAATTTCATCTCTGCATATTTGAAGACGAGTTCACCACGCATCTGTTGCCGCTGGTGTATCTTCGCCCTTCGTACGACCTCCGATGTGGTGTCTTCACTCTTCGTCGGAAGATCCAGACCCTTTTTGCCGACAGTCCGGTTACGCTGCACTGCCGCACATATCTCGAAGAGGTTGTCCGAGAAAGAAATCCCGGCACCCGCGTTAACGAGTTTGCCGATGCAGACTATCTTTTCGTCAATGGCAGACTTCTCCCCGAGCCGAGTCTCGCCAAGCACCTCCGCGCAGCGAACTCAGAAGTTGTTTTTCTGAAGGGTGTTGTGGTTGTTGCTGCGAGAATCAGCAGGGAGCGGATCGAAGTATTCCGTTCTTATCTCTCCAGCACAGACAATCCGGACGGATTCCTTCTGAGCGTTGAGCATTTCGAGGAAGTCCCGAAAATCGAGATCGATGCCAGCCTGATTTCTTACCCCTGGGATCTCTTTCACAAGAACGGTGAGGAGATCGTCAGAGATTTCCAGATCATTGCCCGCAGAGAGCGTGGAACTGCCATCAGCGGGAGAATCTATCCGGGTGTCCATCTTGTGGGGAAGAAGAATATCCGTGTCGGCAGAAAGAGCGTCATTAAGTCCGGCGCTGTACTCGATGCGGAAGAGGGTCCGATTCTGATTGGCGAGAATGTGACGGTGTTTCCCCAAGCGACGATCATCGGTCCTGCGTACATCGGAGAACGGTCGCTGGTGAAAGTCGGAGCGCAGATCTATGGCGGGACGACAATCGGTCCCATGTGCAAGGTGGGTGGAGAGATCGAGGGGTCAATTTTGCATGCCTACGCGAACAAGCAACATGCCGGTTTTCTTGGTCATTCCTACCTCGGCGAGTGGGTGAACCTTGGCGCCGATACGAATAATAGCGACTTGAAGAATAGCTATGGAACAGTAAAAGTAGATTTGGGATTTGAGAAGATCGACAGCAAATCTCAGTTTGTGGGCTTGACGATGGGTGATCACTCAAAGAGTGGCATCAATACGATGTTCAATACCGGCACGGTTGTGGGGGTATGCTGTAATATCTTCGGTTCGGATTTTCCACCGAAATATGTTCCGTCGTTTTCGTGGGGCGGGTCGGACGAAATGCAGACGTACGATATCAACCGAGCAGTCGAAGTGGCCCGCCGGGTGATGGCGCGGCGCAATGTCCAGCTTTCACGCGCCGAAGAGAAGCTTCTCACGACGATTTTCGAACGTACGTCAGCTGAGCGGCTGGCAAGAGGGATAGGAGGAGGAGATCGACGAGCATGAGTATGGATGAACGGACTGTAACGCAGCGCGATGTTTCCTTCGACAGCCTTTACACAGGCCCGCGCGGGATCGCCGTAAAGATTCTGAATCGCGTAGAGCGTTCGGATGCGTATCTCGACCGCCTGCTAGAAAGTGAAATGCGCTCCGTGGAGATGAACGAGCTGGACAAGGGGCTGATGAACGAGATTGTGACTGGTGTTATCCGCTGGAGGATGAAATTAGACTGGATCCTGACCGGGTTTTTCCATGGAAACTTCACGAAAGCGGAAACGAACATCAAGAACGCATTGAGGGTGGCGTTGTATCAGATTCTTTTTCTGGATAGAGTTCCACATTCTGCCGCTGTTAACGAGTCGGTCGAGTTCATCAAGCGTCTGCGGGGCCAGAAGGTGGCCGATCTCGTTAATGCCGTGTTGCGAAACATCCTTCGGAACATCGAGAATATCCGCTATCCCGACCCAAACGAGGATCGCATTCAGCATCTTGCTGTCATCGAATCACACCCCTACTGGCTGACGAAACGGTGGGTAGAGCGTTTCGGCTATGACGAGACACGGCAGTTGTTGAGTGCAAACAACCAGCGACCCGATCTCACCCTGCGTGTGAATCGATTGAAGATCGATTTCAACTACTTCCTGTCGAAGCTGGAGCAGCACCAGATTCAATTCTCACGGTCACCGTATCTCGATTATTTCGTACGAGTGAAGCACATGGCTGGCATCGGGAGTTCGGACATGTTTCGCCAGGGATTCTTTGTTGTGCAGGATGAGAGTGCGGGTCTTGCTGTCTTACTGCTTGATCCCAAGCCCGGTGACCGAGTGATCGATCTTTGTTCAGCTCCCGGGGGAAAGACGACGTTCATCGGTGAGCTTATGAGGAATGTCGGTGAAATCGTGGCCATTGACCGGTACGAATCCCGGCTCAATTTGGTAAAAGCTGCCTGTCAGAGAACCGGTATTGCCAATGCGCACTTCATCGCGGCAGATGCGGCGGAGTTGCAAACCCAGCCTGCCGATCGCGTGCTTGTCGATGCACCCTGCTCCGGACTCGGTGTTCTCTCGAAAAAACCCGATGCCAAATGGAAGCGGGAACCTGAGGACCTCGAAAAACTCGTCCAGATCCAGTATTCCATTCTCGACAACGCGGCACGCTTGGTCAAACCCGGCGGTGTCCTTGTCTACAGCACCTGCACAACGGAACCGGAGGAGAACTTCATGCTTGTGCAATCGTTTCTGGCAAAGCATCCTGAGTTCGCTATTGAAGCTGCAAGCAAATTCGTGCCTGAGGCTCTCACCGTACAGGAGGGTTACGTTCAAACGTATCCACACAAACACGGAATGGATGGAGCGTTTGCCATTCGGCTGAAGAAGGCAATGTAACTTCGTCTCTCTTCTTTGTTTAGTCGGCGTTTTGTGGTATATTGTCCACTCCTGAAACGTTCGCTCTTATCACGTTCGTCTTGATACCTTCCCACATGTTCACAATCAACCCTGTCACGAATCTTAAGGAGAAGACTATGGTGAGATCGTTCATGAATCTTCTTCTCGGCTTGAGCGTGTTTTCAGTTGCCTTTACTCTCGTTGTTCAGGATTCTCAATCGGATCTCTCGAATCCGCTCGTAGCGACGTTTTCCATTGCTGCGGTTGACACGGTGAATGGTGATGTAGGAGTTGCCGTGCAATCGAAGTTCCCCAATGTCCGCCCCGTGGTACCATGGATGGAGGTTGGCGTAGGTGCTATCGCAACGCAATCATTTGTCAATGTTTCTTACGGCCCGCGCGGCTTGGCTTTGATGAAAAACGGCGCAACGGCGGAGGATGCCATACGGATTCTCATCGCGTCGGATAACGGCCGGGAGGTTCGCCAGGTTGGTATTGTTGATGCTCGAGGAAATGCCGCAAGCTGGACGGGCAATGAATGCTTCGACTGGGCAGGCGGAAAGGCGGGCGATAACTTCGGCGGTAAAGGAGTCGTTGTCGTCGGAAAAGGATTTGCTGCGCAAGGGAATATCCTTGTTGGTCGCGAGACGGTTGAAACAATGGCCGAAACCTTCAAGAAGACGACCGGATCATTGGCGGACAAGCTACTGGCGGCTCTGGTTGCGGGTGGAAAGGCCGGAGGAGACCGCCGCGGCGAGCAATCTGCTGCGCTCGTTGTAAAACGCAAGGGTGCCGGTTACGATGGAACAACGGACGACTTCATCGATATCAGTGTCTACGATCATCCGACGCCGCTCAAAGAACTGGAGCGGTTGTATCAGCTTCATAAACTCTATTTCTTCCGTACTGATCCCAAGAACCTGATCAAGATCGATGCGGCGATCTGCCGTGAGCTCCAAACGATCATGAAAGACAAAGCCTACAAAGGCATAGAGTTCTATGCGGGCCCGGTCCATGGGGCTTTCGACGCCGCCACGAAGAAGGCACTGCAGGACTTCATGGGCTGGGAGAACTACGATGTTCGCATCCGGGATGATGATCAGATTGATAAGGAAGTTCTTCAGGAAATCAGAAAAAACTACTCGGAGTGGAAGGCGAAGAAAAAATAGAGGTGGTTCATCAATAACCGAAGATTGAACACATGAAAGCAATTGTCAAGCCAAAACCGGTTGACGGAAAAGAGTGGCCCAAGGGGTTCCAGATTCTTGATCGGCCGGAACCGAAAATTGAAGCGCCAAACGATGTGATCATGGAGGTTTTTGCGGGAGCGATTTGTGGAACGGACGTGGGGATCTACAACGGAAAAGAATCCCTCCGCACACAGATGATGAGGGCCAAGGGGGATTGGATCACCATCGGCCATGAATTCAGCGGTCGGATTGTCGATGCCGGTCCTAAAGCCAAAACGCATCTCGCCCGACTGATGATCAAGAAAGCGAAGGAATACAAAGACCTTCGCAGAATCATCGGGAGGAAAAGTCCTGCAGCGCTCGCTGGGGACAGGCAATTCATGCGAGGGTTGGAAAAGAAGTTCTACGGCACGGCAGAAATGCATGTTGTTTGTAGGACGTGTTACCAATGTCAGCTTGGTGAGTACCATGTTTGCAGGAATACGGTCATCAAAGGTGTCCATGATGATGGAGCCTGGGCGCGTTACGTCAAAGTCCCGGCAGAGAATGTTCGTCTATTTTACGGAGGCGAAATCCCCCCTGAAATCATCAGTTTCATGGATGCGTTGGGCAATGCAACACACACCGTGATGTCAGCTCCTGTCTTAGAGAGATCGGTGGCGGTGCTGGGGTGCGGTGTTCAAGGGCTTATGGCGGTTGCCGTCGCGAAGTGGGGAGGGGCCAAGCGGATTTATGTTACCGATGCATCACACGACGATGCCTCACACGACAAACTTGTTGCGAGCCGGTTTGCACTGGCGAAGAAATACGGGGCAGATCACTGTTTTGATGTCGCCCGGCTTGATGAACGAGAAGCTTTTGTGGAAACAGTTCGTCGTGAGACCGATGGAACCGGCGTTGATGCAGCGTATGAAATGTCCGGCAGCTACCATGCGTACAAGGATGCCCTCAACGTGGTTCGGATGGGCGGGACATTCGCTTTACTGGGGATTCCCTCAGGGAGCACAGAGATCAACTTCGCGAGAGACATTATTTTTCCGGGTGTTGTCATTCGCGGCATCATTGGCCGGAAAGTTTTTGAGACGTGGGATCAAATGGAGCGACTTCTCAAATCGGGACTTGCCAGGCAGTTTATGGATACCAATTTTATAACACATCAGTTCCCACTGGATCGCTACGAGGAGGCGTTTGAGGCGATCAGGAAAGGGGATGCGTACAAAGTTCTTCTCAAACCCTAAACCAATCTTCCACATCGTATGAATGTACTTCACCTGATAACCGCAGAACTCTCGAGACTTGAACAAGCGAAAACTTTCAAATATGAGACTCCCTTAGAGACCGCACAAGCAGGTGTTGTGAAAGTGAAGGGGAGGGAAGTTGTGATGCTGGCTTCGAACAACTATCTGGGGATGTCCAATCACCCTGTTGTCAAGAAAGCTGCGATGGAGGGAATACGAAAGTACGGCTACGGAGTGGCCTCGGTTCGTTTCCTTTGCGGCACCCAGACGATCCATCTTGAACTGGAAAAGAAGATCTCCAAATTCGTTGGAGCGGAAGACACCATCCTCTTTTCCTCGTGCTTTGCCGCGAATGAAGGCTTCTTTGCTTCGCTCACGAACGAGAAACTTGGACTCGAATCGTACAAGGACGTGATCTACAGCGATCGTTTGAACCATGCCAGTATTATCGATGGCCAGCGACTCTGTCGACCGGAAACGGTGGACAAAAAGATTTACAACCATGCTGATATGACGCATCTCGAGCAGATGCTGGAGGAGGACAAGAACAAAGATTACCGCTTCCGCATCATCGCGACGGATGGGGTGTTCAGCATGGAAGGAGACCTTGCTCCGCTCGACAAGCTGGTGGACCTCGCCCGAAAGTACGGAGCAATGCTCTTCGTTGATGACTCACACGCCATCGGCGTCTGTGGCAAGACTGGACGGGGAACGCCCGAGCATTTCGGAGTGCTTGGCAAAGTGGATGTCATAACGGGCACTCTTGGCAAGGCGGTTGGAGGCGCTGCCGGCGGATACATTAGCGGATCGAAAGAGATGATTGCTTACTTGCGCCAGAAATCCCGTCCCTACACATTTTCCAATTCTCTGCCGCCGGCGATTATCTGCGCCTGTATGGCTTCGTTCGACCTTCTCACAAAAGATCGCTCGATTGTCAAGCGATTACACGAGAACACGGCATATTTCAGGCGGGAGATCAAAGCGCTCGGCTTCAGGATTCTCGAAGGGCATCACCCGATCGTTCCCGTGATGCTTGGAGAGGCAGCCATTGCCCAGGATATGAGCGCTGCTTTGTTGAAGGCGGGCGTCTACATTAAAGGTCTCTGGTATCCCGTCGTTCCCAAGGGTGAGGCGAGGCTGCGGGCACAAATCTCTGCCGCACTGAGGAAATCTGATCTTGATCGTGCGCTTGATTCTTTCCATAAAGTGGGGAAGAAGATGGGCGTCATCTAGCGAGAATCACCGGGGGATACCGCGATGAGTAAGGCACGACTTCTGTTCATTGACATCCTGCGGGGGATTGCCGCCTTGGTGATGATCGAGGTTCATGTCTTCAATTCGATGATTCGTCCGGAGATTCGTCAGGCTGCATGGTTTGACGTTCTCAACTTCATTAACGGTCTCGTTGCCCCTTCGTTTCTGTTCGTTGCAGGGTATGTGTTCGTCATCGCGAGCGAGCGGAAATTGCCGGAGTTTCGTCAATATGGATCATCGTTCTGGCGCCAGATGGGTCGGATTTTCACGATCTGGGTCATCGGTTACGCGCTTCATTTACCGTTCTTTTCATATTCTCGAACGATTTCCGAAACGACCGAAGCGGGTTGGCTCAAATTCTTTCAGGCCGATATTCTTCACTGCATTGCGGCCGGGTTGCTTCTCTTGTTCATCAGTCGCCTCGTGATTCGCTCGGACCGGCTGTTCAACGCATGGCTTCTTGGGTGCGGGATTCTTCTTGTGGTTAGCGCGCCCTTTCTTGGGAGGATCGATTTCACGGTTTCTGTGCATCCTGCCCTTGCAGCCTATCTCAATGGACTTCATTACTCGCAATTTCCGATCTTCCCATGGCTTGGTTTCATGACGGCAGGCGGATATGCCGCAACTCTGTTTCAACGTTCTCGTCAAAGCGGAACAGAAAAAGGATATACCAGACTCATCGCAGCGTGGGGTACCGGCTTGCTCCTCGTAGGCTGGGTGGCGCCGCTGGTTACCGACTCAATCCCTTTGTTTGGGGATATCCGGAGTGATCCGTTCTTCTTTGCTTTGCGCCTCGGGATTGTCTTTCTCTTGGTGGCAGGTTTGCGGTTGTATGAAGGAAAGGGCTTTTATGTTCCCCGTTTTGTCCTTGACGCGAGCAGGGAGTCGCTACTTGTTTACGCTGCCCACCTGCTGGTGATCTATGGGGACTTTTGGAGCGGCAAGAGTGTGGCGAATCTCTATGGCAAGACCTTCAATGTTTGGGAATGCCTTCTGGCAACACTGGCACTTATGGCGTTGATGGTTTACCTTGCGAAGGGGTGGGGATGGTTGAAGCAACGCTCGCTTCAAGCTTCCAGAGCCGTAGGACTTGCGACCGGATTGATTGCGCTTGTTCTGTTCTTCATTCGTGAATCGTAGTTTCAGGGAGTCTCGATGGAATATGTAATTCTTGCATTGTTGGTGCTCGTGCTCGGTCTTCTTCTCTACAGTCAACTCAAGCGGTCAACAGGGATCCCGGGCGATATTGGCCAAACGGCTCTCTTTGTTCAGCAGCAGATCGATTCGCTTCGGACTGAGGTGAATCAGAATCTCAAGAATGCCTCGGACACTCTGGCTCTGGGTCTGAAAGCCACAACGGACATCGTCAACCATCAGCTTCAGATCGTCACCACGCAGCTTTCGAGTGTTACCCAACAACTTCAGACAAACACGGGTCAGGTTGGGTCGCGATTGGACAATGCAGCGAGGGTAATTCAGGATGTGCAAAACAAGTTGGGTGAGCTCAGCAAGGCGACGCAGGAAATCAAGGAGTTAGGTCAGAGCGTCTCCAAGTTGGAAGACCTCCTGAAAGCCCCAAAGCTCCGAGGCGGTTTGGGAGAGCTTCTTCTTGAAGACTTGATGAAGCAGGTTCTTCCTCCGGGAACGTATCAGACTCAATACGCATTTCGCAGTGGCTACAAGGTGGACGCCATTATACAAACAGCAGGCGGAAAGATTGCCGTTGATGCGAAGTTTCCCTTTGAAAACTTCAAGAAGTTTATCCAGGCGCAGTCTGAGCAGGAGCAGAAGGCCGCCTATCGTATTTTTATCAGTGATGTAAAGAAGCACATCGACAACATTGCGCAGAAGTATATTGTTCCTGACGAGGGAACGTTCGACTTCGCTCTGATGTATATCCCCGCTGAAAACATCTATTATGAGACCATTATTAAGGATACCATCCTGGGTGAGGATGAAAGCATTCATGCCTACGCAATCAAACGGCATGTTGTACCGGTCTCGCCGAACAGTTTTTATGCACACTTAATGGTTCTTCATCTCGGTTTCAAGGGATTGCAAATCGAGAAGAGCGCGAAGGAGATCCGTAACGCTCTCGCTCGTCTGGACACCGAGCTCAAGAAATTCGGGGATGTGTTTGCAACGCTCGGCGTTCACATCACGAATGCAAAGAACAGTTACGACAAAGCAGACAAGCAGCTCAGCAGTTTCGCCGATAAGCTGATGGTTATTCAGTCTGCACCGGAAGCAGAGCCGCCGAAGCAGCTTGATGCATTCTCCGACGCGGCATCTCGCGGAGTTTCCCCTTGATTTTGCTTGATGTTTTCTTCATATTCTGCCGACGCTTTCTGAGTGTGAATTCTCTTTTCTCTAAATCTTCGGGAGGATCCTATGGCCGATGGTTCCACAACCAGCTTGCAGTGGAAATGGGTACTCGTTGGAGTTTTTGTTGGACTGGTTATCGTTGGTATCTCGTATTTCCTTGTTGCGCCGACGTTTAAGAGCGCTCCGATCCAAGCACTGGTCATGCTGTCAGGCTTTATCATTACGGGGGCCGTTGTTGGGTATTTCTCTCCCGGTGTGACGATTCGAGAAGCAACAATCGCAGGGGCTCTCGTCATTCTCTTGGTGCTTGGTCTCCTGTTGATTCTTGGTGAAGAGCTTGTGCAGGACCAGACGAAGAATTTCCTCGGCCTTTTTTTGGGTATTGCCATGTCGTGGGTGGGCGCATGGGTTGGCGAGAAGCTGCAGGGGAGTCAGGGGCATGAGGAGCATGAAACCAAGCGGATGGGATTCACCGATCTCATCTGGAAATGGGTTATTGTCGGCGTCGTTATTGGTTTTGCGTTGAACGTGCTTCTGGTGTTCGTCCTGGCACCGATCTTTAACATCAATCTTGATATCGCATTTGTCCTTTTCGTCATCAGTTTTGTGGTTACTGGCTTTGTCGTCGGCTTGAAATCACCAGGCGTGACGCTCAAAGAGCCGGCACTTGCAGGAGTGTTCGCCGTCGCTTTGGATTGGCTCTTCCTCGAGTATGGCATTGAGTTGCACGTCGAGGGTGGCTATCTTGCTTTTGGACTTGTTCTTGGATTCTTGCTGACACTCTTTGGCGCATGGCTAGGCGAACGCTACCAAATGAGTCTCGAACGTAAGCCTTCAACGGCTTGATGTCTACGATTTCCCTTCCATGGAAAGCCTCTTCCGATGTTCGGAGAGGCTTTTCTGCTTTTGATGTGCCGGATGTTCAGATTTTGCGTATCTTGAAACCGAAAGAGTTCTTCTTCCCACATTCCTCCAAACAATCTTTATGGTTACTCTAAAACGCATTGGTATTCTGACCGGCGGCGGTGATTGCCCCGGTCTCAACGCTGTCATTCGGAGTATCGCAAAACCTGCCATTCAATATTTTGGGGCAACGGTTATCGGGATTGAGGATGGGTTCGAGGGGTTGGTGGAGGGGAGAATGAGAGAGCTGACGCCCGCCGATGTCGCAGGGATTGTCAATCTTGGCGGTACAATTCTGGGCACATCAAACAAAGGTGATCCGTTCCGATATCCCGTCGAAACACCCAACGGGATTGAGGTTCGTGATTATTCGGACCTCGCCATTCAAAATTATCGCAATTGGAGACTTGATGCGCTTATTGCCATCGGCGGTGACGGGACGATGCATATCGTCGATAAGTTTACCGAGCTTGGGTTGAACCTCATCGGTGTTCCGAAGACGATCGATAATGACCTTTCGTCAACCGATGCGACGTTTGGCTACGACTCTGCGCTTACCGTTGCTACGGAGGCGATTGATCGCCTCCACACTACCGCATCGTCTCACCACCGTGTTATGGTTGTTGAAGTGATGGGGAGATACGCGGGCTGGATTGCGCTCGGCGCCGGACTCGCAGGTGGTGCGGATGTTATCCTCATCCCCGAAATTCCCTTCAAGTGGGAGAAGGTTTTTGAACACGTCGATAAACGGAGCAAGCGCGGAAAGCGGTTCAGCATCGTCTGTGTAGCCGAGGGTGCGAAGCCGGCAGGGGGTGATATTGTTGTAAAAGAAAAAGACAAGAAACGAACCGATCCTTTGCGGCTTGGCGGAATCGGAGAGTTGGTTGCTAAGCGGATCACGGAGATGACAGGGCTCGAAACACGGGTAACTGTGCTTGGTCATCTCCAGCGTGGAGGCAGCCCTACCCCGTACGACAGGATTCTTGCGATGAAATACGGCTCCATGGCGTTGCAACTCGCGTCAGAGGGAAAGTTCGGCCATATGGTTAGTCTTCGGGGGACAGATGTTGTCGCAGTTCCGGTAAAGGATGCGATTATGAAGCTTCGAACAGTACCCCCCGATTCACAACTGGTGTTCACCGCACGAGCCGTTGGTACAGTCTTTGGAGACTGATGATGCGGGCTTTTGTTGTGTCCCGTTTTGGGCCTCCGGAGGTTCTGAAACTTGTTGAGAGGCCTTCCCCGGCACCTTCGGCCGGCCATGTCGCAGTGAACGTAAAGGCGATTGGACTAAATTTCGCTGATGTTCTCGCGCGTCTTGGTGTGTATCCTTCAATCCCAGATCCACCTTTTGTCCCCGGACTCGAGCTTGCGGGAATCGTTGAGTCGGTTGGTGCAAACGTTAAGAATGTTCGCCGGGGGGATCGCGTTGTTGGATTCACGAGGCAAGGGGCATATGCCGAACGTGTTTTGCTGCCGTCCGACAATCTTATGAAAATGCCAAAGAACATGTCGTTCATCGAAGCTGCGAGTCTTGGCGTCACGTATTTTACGGCGTACCATGGTCTGATAACTCTGGCAAATGCACGACGGGGAGAGAGAATACTCGTCCATGCGGGAGCGGGGGGCGTCGGGACCGCTGTCATTCAACTGGCGAAATATCTGCGGTTGAAAGTGCATGCGACAGTGGGAGCGAACCATAAGATCGAGGTGGCACGCAAACAAGGCGCTGATCAGGTCGTGAATTATCGAGAGGAAGACTTTGCCGAGGCTGTGCGTGAACACACGAAGGGATACGGTGTTGACATCGTTATGGATTCTGTGGGAGGAAAGATATTTAAACCGGGGTGGAGACTGCTTGCCCCGATGGGACGATACATCTTGTTTGGATTTGCCGCCGTGACCGGAAAGCGGCGAGTGAACAAGATTCGAGCTATTCGGGAATTCGCTTCAACTCCTCTTCTCTTTCCTCCTAGCCTCATCTCTAAAAACGTCGGTTTCTTCGGGTTTAATCTTTACTTTTTGTTTCACAAGCAGGAGTATTTTCGTCACGTCGGTGACAAGTTGATGAAGCTGTATCAGCGAAAGGTCATCACACCGGTCATAGGAGCTACATTCCCTTTTGAAAAGGCAGTGGAAGCGCATGCTTATCTTCAAAGTCGTCTAAGCATAGGCAAAGTCGTCTTAACAATGGATTAACAAGGATGTGAGACCGAAGAAAGGAACATCGAACCTCCTTCAGCCCGATTTTTTATTGCTTGCTTACTGCAGCGGGTATTTTCCGATGGCTGATTCGACAACGGGAGAGATCGACTGGTACTCGCCCGACCCCAGAGCAATCTTCGAGCTCGATGAGTTCCATATTCCACGCAGCCTGCAATCGGTGGTGAAAAGCAACAAGTTCGAAGTGACGATCGACCGTGATTTTGAGAGCACGATTCGTGCCTGTGCAGATCGGGATGAAACTTGGATTTCTCCGGAAATCATCAAGGCATATTGTAAGCTTCACGAAGCAGGATTTGCACACAGCGTTGAGACGTGGCAGGGGGGAACGCTGGCCGGAGGTCTCTACGGTGTTGCCGTGCGTGGTGCATTCTTTGGAGAGTCGATGTTTTCGCGCGTTCGAGATGCGTCGAAGGTTGCCCTCGTGTATCTTGTGCGGCGCCTGAAAGAACGAGGGTTCGAGCTGCTCGATACGCAATTCATCACTCCACACCTTGCCCGGTTTGGCGCCAAAGACATTCCCCGGGTCGAGTATCTCCAACGTCTGAACAAGGCACTGTTGAAACAAGCATCTTTTGTCTAAGCAAGGATGATGACTTCCACACACGTTCCTGTGGTCACACAAACGAACTTCTCCGGTCTAAAGCTCCGCCATCGTGGGAAGGTCCGCGACATCTATGAGCTGGATGAGGGTACCGCCGATCTTCCCGGAGGAGCATTACTACTCGTTGCCACGGATCGGATCTCTGCCTATGATGTTATTATGGCGCAGGGGATTCCGTTTAAAGGAAAGGTGTTGACAAAGATTTCTGATTTCTGGTTCGAACAAACTCAGGATCTTGTCCCCAATCATGTACTCTCCACGATTGTGTATGACTATCCCAAAGCTTGTCGACCGTACTGGAGAGAATTGGAAGACCGGTCGATGCTGGTGAAGAAGACCAAGCCACTCCCCGTTGAATGCGTTGTTCGCGGATACCTTGCCGGATCAGGATGGGAAGAATACA
Source organism: Bacteroidota bacterium (assembly GCA_035559595.1). Taxonomy (GTDB): domain Bacteria; phylum Bacteroidota; class Ignavibacteria; order UBA10030; family UBA10030; genus DATMBF01. Next base: position 136,983 of record DATMBF010000008.1, read on the forward strand.
GAACAAACGGAACTGTTTGCGGGATCAAGCTCCCCCGGGGACTCGTCGAGTCGGATCGTCTTCCTGAACCGATATTCACGCCGGCCACGAAAGAAGAGGTCGGAAAACATGACCTGAACATCTCTTTTGAGCGGATGTGCGAAATCGTCGGTGAGCCGATCGCGACGAAAGCGAGGGAGTACTCGCTCGCCATCTTCCGCAAAGCCTCTGCTCTTGCAGAGAAAGCGGGGATCATCATTGCCGATACGAAGATGGAATTTGGTCTTGATGAGAACGGCAATCTCATTCTCATCGACGAACTTCTGACGCCCGACTCGTCCCGCTTCTGGCCAATGGATGACTACAAGCCGGGTGGTTCACAAAAGAGTTTTGATAAGCAATTTGTACGCGATTACCTTGTCTCGATCGGGTTCAACAAACAGCCCCCACCGCCCGCGTTGCCGGAAGAGGTCATTTTGAAGACATCCGCACTCTACCTGGAGGCTTTGAGGAGATTGACCGGAAAAACCCTCGTTTGAGGGTTGGCACATGAGAGTGGAAGAACGAGATGCCGTATGCCGTTGGAACAGATTGATCTGTCATGGAGAACTTCAAAATCCTCGAACATCCCGCCGACGTAGGTTTTGAAGCCTATGGGAAAACCCTCGAGGAAGCCTTTGAAAACGCCGCCACGGCGCTCGTTAGCCTGATAACAGACCCAAAGACGATTCGGGAACGGGAAGGCCGTCAGATAGAACTTCAAGCCGGAGACTATGAACAGCTTCTCGTACGATGGCTTTCAGAGATTCTCTATCTTTATGACGGATCGCGGTTCCTAACGGGAAGGGCAAACGTCGAAGTGCTTTCTCGAACCTTCCTCAAAGCAAAAGTCTATGGGGAGCAATGTGACACCAATCGTCACCCGCTGCGGCTCGATGTTAAAGCAGTGACGTACCATCAACTTGCCATCCTGCGTACGCCCGCCTCTGCCGGCAGGCCTCTGCAGGTTACGGTTCGAGTGTTTGTCGACATTTGATCAATGATGCTGAAGCGACTCGATGAATATCGATACGTTATCCCGAAATCCTTTCGCGAGGGAATGAAGGTCGAAGGATTAATCTACGCGAATGCAAAGCTTCTTCAGGCAATCGAAAAGGATCAGACTCTCCAACAGGTTGCCAACGTTGCCACCCTGCCGGGTCTCGTTGGTCGCTCGCTGGCTATGCCGGATGCCCATCAGGGCTATGGATTCGCGATTGGCGGTGTGGCGGCGGCCGACATTCGGGATGGCGTTGTGTCGGCCGGAGGCGTAGGGTTTGATATCAACTGCGGCGTCCGGTTGTTGAGCTCACCCTTCACTCTGAACGAGGTGCGTCCCAAGCTCGACGCGCTTCTCAACCAGATGTTCCGTGACATTCCCTGTGGAACGGGAAAGGAAGGACTCGTTGGATTGAAGATCCAACAGCTCAATGAGGTTTTGAGAGAAGGGGCACACTGGGCGGTGAGAAACGGGTACGGGTGGGAGGCTGATCTTGAGTACATTGAGGAAACCGGAAGAATCCGCTCCGCCGACCCGGATGCTGTCAGCGACAGAGCCAAGCAACGAGGAAAGGACCAGCTTGGCACGCTTGGCTCGGGAAATCATTTTGCGGAAGTTCAGTACGTGGCGGAGCTGTATGACGCAGAGGCAGCGAAGGCATTTGGATTGGCGTTGGAGCAGGTTGTCGTCTTAATCCACACCGGTTCGCGAGGGTTGGGGCATCAGGTTTGCACAGATTACCTTGATACGATGCAGGAAGCCATGAAGAAGTACAGGATTAGTGTTGTCGATCGGCAGCTTGCATGCGTTCCGATTCAATCTCCTGAGGGTCAACAGTATCTCAAGGCCATGGCCGCAGCGGCGAATTTTGCGTTTTGCAATAGACAGATGATCACCCATTGGATGCGCCAGGCTTTTCAACGTGTGCTTGGATCGGGTGAACTGCGATTGGTGTATGATGTCGCCCATAACATTGCGAAAGAAGAAACTCATAAGGTCGATGGGAAGCCGCATGATGTCCTCGTGCATCGTAAGGGAGCCACACGCGCATTCCCGAAGGGACGTCCTGAAGTCCCCGCTGAGTACGCTGAGGTCGGACAGCCAGTACTGATCCCCGGTAGCATGGGAACTTGCTCGTACGTTCTTGTAGGAACGGAGAAAGCGATGGAAGAGACGTTTGGCTCTTCGTGTCACGGTGCTGGCCGGGCAAAGAGTCGCCACGCTGCAAAGAAGGAGATAACAGCAGAAAAGCTTATCCAGGATTTAAAGGAGAAGGGAATTCACGTGCGTGGTGCATCGAAGAGTGGATTAACCGAGGAGAATCCTCATGCCTACAAAGATGTGAGCGAAGTCGTGGACGTGGTTCATGGAGCAGGCATTGCGAAAAAGGTTGCTAAACTCGTTCCCCTTGGTGTCATTAAGGGGTAGCAAGACAGAGGCGTGTAAAAACAATGCCCCGCTTTTGGCGGGGCATTGTTTTCCGGACCGAATGCCTGGTGACTTACAGTGAATAGTTCAGACTAAGATTGTAAATTCTTCCAAGCTGGCTGAAGTGGTAGCCGTCGTAGGTCATGATGGAATATCGGCCGTTGAAGGTGAGCAGGTTGGTTTGCTGCTTGACGGTGGTGTTTCGCGTATTCGGCCTTCCTGCAAGAATGTTCTCACCATTAGCATCCACTGCCTCAAACTTCCATTTTGGCAGAACATCAAGGGCGTTGAGGATATTTGCCGAAATTGTGACGTTCGAGAACAGCTGATAGGTGATGCCGATATCAGTAACCACCTTCGGCTCGAAGACCGTCTTCAGACTCGGGTCAATACCGGTCTGTTTGAATTCGGTTGGTCCGAAGTATGTATTATTCAGGGCAACGGTCATACGATCCATCTGATACGTTGCTGTTCCGACAACCTTCTGCTTGGGTCGCGAGGTGAAAAAGAGTGCTTCTTGGGTCTCATCAATGACGTTCATGCCCCGCACCTGGAGAATAGCTCCTTCCCGCTCGTTCTTCAGATTGACGTTGCCTGCTACGGCGAGCCCCAAGGTACCTGGCCCGATGTTGATGTTCTTATAGTCGACGACGACATCAACACCCGTCGTTCGCGTGTCAATGGAGTTTGTAAAGAACTCCACCTCACCACCCTGGAACGGTACTCTGTTACTAATGACGATCCTATCGGTAATCGCAATGTCATAGTAATCGAATGTGAGATTGAGGTTTTCCATCGGTTTGGCTCCGATGCCGAACGTGAGGTTCTGGGACTCCTCAGGCTGAAGGGGCTTTACGCCCAGCTGGCGTGCCTGCGGAGAGACGTTGTTGACCAGAATGGCATTTATTCTTGAATATCGGCGTGATTATTGGTATTTTACCAAATATGTGAATTTCACTGTACCCCTAGCCGGAGAACGAAATGCTTCCTCTCTCTGAAAAGAATGTCCTTGAATGTCTTAAGCTTGTCAAAGACCCTGACCTGCATCGTGATATTGTGTCACTCGACTTTGTCAAAAATCTTCGAATCAACGGTAATGATGTAAGCTTCACCTTGCAGTTGACTACACCAGCTTGTCCTGTCCGTGACCAGTTTAAGGCCGATGCAGAGCGAGCAATTCGGAGTAACATCACAGGGGTGGGGATGATCGACATTCAAATGACTTCAAACGTCGTTGCCCATTCGAGTCAACAAAAGGACGCCATTATCCACGGAGTAAAGAACACGATCGCAGTGGCGAGCGGAAAAGGAGGGGTCGGCAAATCCACCGTAGCCGTGAACCTCGCGATTGCACTTGCGATGGACGGTGCGAAAGTCGGTTTAGTGGATGCCGACGTGTACGGACCGAGTATCCCCTTAATGTTCGGAGTGAATCACCGTCCTAAAGTCATCGATCAACGACTTGAGCCGCTCGAGAAGTATGGTGTTAAGATCATGTCCATTGGCTTCCTTGTTGACCCGATGCAGGCGGTAATTTGGCGAGGACCAATGGCGAGTGGAGCGGTGAAACAATTCATGGCTGATGTGCGGTGGGGCGAACTCGATTACCTTGTTTTTGATTTACCGCCAGGGACCGGAGATATCCAGCTCACGTTGGTTCAGACGATTCCGTTAACGGGTGCGGTGATTGTGACGACACCACAGGATGTGGCGCTGGCCGATGCGCGGAAAGGCCTCGTAATGTTTACAAAGGTGAATGTTCCGGTGTTCGGGATCGTGGAGAACATGAGCTATTACGTTTGCTCGCATTGCGGCCAGAGGGATAACATTTTTGATACGGGTGGAGGTCGGAGAACAGCTGAGGAGCTGGGGGTTCCGTTCTTGGGAGAGATTCCTATTAACACGTCGATTCGGATTGGCGGAGACAAAGGGCTGCCGATTGTCATAGGCGAGCCCGATTCAGCCCAAGCCAAGCAGATCCGTCAGATTGCACGAAATCTTGCCGCCCAGGTCAGCATCCGCAATGTCATGGCCCCGCAGATTCCTAAAGTGGAAATTCTCCTGAATGCACAAAGCTGATGGTTACTTCCGAAGCGATTACGGAAACTCTCAGGAAAATCCGTCCCTATTTGCAGATTGACGGGGGGGATGTGGAACTCGTGCGCGTAACGGAGGACGGAATCGCGGAGGTGAGACTGACGGGGGCGTGTGTGAACTGCCCGATGTCGATCATGACGCTTCGCGCCGGAGTCGAACGGGCATTAATGATTGCCCACGAGGATATCAAGCGTGTTGAGCAGGTCAGGTAGTCAAGAAGTTCGCGGTTCCGAGTTCATTCGAGGTGGTGTCCTCACAGCCGACAGAGCCGGAGCTTCGCTGTAACACTACTATTCCATTCTTCACCGTCTTTCTCCTATCGTCGGTCCTTCTTCAATTCGACTTCGATCAATTTCCCATCTTTAAGCTGAACGATTCTCGCCGGGTATTTGCGGACGAGTTCGTAATTGTGTGTTGCCATCAACACGGCGGTTCCGCGCATATTGATCTTCATCAGTAATTCCATGATTTCTGCAGAGGACGCCGGATCGAGGTTGCCTGTGGGTTCGTCTGCAAGAAGAATGGGGGGAGAATTCACTAATGCCCGTGCGATAACAACTCGCTGTTGCTCGCCGCCCGACAACTCATGCGGCATCTGGTTCCGCTTGTGACTTAACCCCACATCGGCCAAGGCAAGCAGGGTTCGTTTTTTGATTTCGCTGCGTGACCTGTTCGTTACGTAAAGCGCAAAGGCCACGTTTTCGTAAACATCTCTGTCTTCTAACAATTTGAAATCCTGGAAAACAATCCCCAGCTTCCTTCGAAGGTATGGTATATCTGCCGGAGTGATGTTCTTCGAGTCGTATCCCGCTACCTTGAGCTGGCCGGAATTCGGTCTCAAATCGAAATAGAGCAACCGAAGCAACGAACTCTTCCCCGCGCCGGTCTGTCCCACAAGGTAAACGAACTCTCCATTCCCCAACGTGAAGTTCACTTTGTCCAGCACGAGCTGACCGTCAAAGGAAACGGAAACATCGTGGATCTCGATCGCGGTGCGTTCACTGATATCAGGCATCGTGCGACTTTGAGAATTGAACAGCAAGCTTGATGGCTTCAATCATGCTGGAAATATCGGCTTTTCCCTTGCCCGCAATGTCGTGCGCAGTTCCGTGATCCGGTGACGTTCGGATGATACGGAGGCCGGCAGAGAAGTTCACTGCCCGTCCCATCGACGTGAGCTTCAGCGGGATCAATCCCTGATCGTGGTACATCGCTAGTACTGCGTCATATTCCTTATGTTTCTGCTGACCAAAGAACGCATCTGCGGGGAAAGGGCCCTCAGCATGTATTCCGCCCCTCTGAAGCTCGGTAATCGCAGGCGAGATCATTTCCTGTTCTTCGGTTCCAAGGTGGCCATCTTCGCCTGCGTGGGGATTTACTCCAAGAACGGCAAGGCGCGGCGATCGAATCTTCAGGGTTCTTCTCAGTGCGTTGACGACAATATCGGCCTTCTCGATAATCTTTTCTCTCGAAAGTGATCCCGCGACATTCTTGAGCGGTGTATGAATTGTGACGAGTCCGACGCGCATTGCCGGCGAGATCAACATCATCGCAACGCGTTGAGAGCCGCTCAGGAGCGCGACCATTTCCGTCTGACCAGGAAAATCGTAGCCGGCCAGATGCAATGCCTTTTTCGATACCGGTGCGGTGACCATCGCCTGCGCTTGCCGTTTCACACACAGCTCAACGGCCTTTTCGATTGCCATGCCGGCATTCTTTCCACCTGCCCGGGTGACCTTGCCAAATTGAACATCCGGCCAAATTCCGTCTCCAACGTCAACGACCGGAACTCCTTTTGTCGTCAGAACGGGCAAACCGGATTTCGTTAAGGTGCCGCGGATCTTCAGAGCCCGACGCGTATGCTCAAAGACATTAAGGGGTCCGACAAGGAGAGGCTGGCATATCCTCTTGACGGTAGAGTGCAGCGCCGCTCTTATGGCAACCTCGGGGCCAATGCCGTTGAAATCGCCGATGGTGATCGCAATAACGGGCTTCATAGCTCCTCGGTTTTCACGAGGATGAAGTTCCCGCTTCTGCCTCGATCGGCAAAGGTAAACCGCCGGCCAATGTTGTCGTAGGTCCAGATTTCCAGCAGCGTGTTGTCGGTAGCCAGCACTCGATTCGTTCGGGAGGGAGGGCCAAACAGGATCATGATGCGCCCACGGTCGGTTTTGAATCCATCTTGATTCTTCAGTGATGAAAACTTTTCGATAGCTTTGTCGACACGCTGATAGTATTCTTCCATTACTTCATTATAGACGCTTGTCGTGTCGGGGTCGTATTTCCGCCAGAAATTGACAAAAGCCCTTGCCATATTTCCGAACGAGCCGGACTGTATGGCTGTCATTTCGGAATCGCTGGCGATGTGTGAAAGGGCTTCAAGAGCAGTCTTGGGGTCACTCAACGAACGTGGGCGATTCGGCCATGCTATGCCAAAGTAGTATGTCTCTTCCTTTTTTGATGTCCCGGAAACAACCGTCAGGTGAATCTTGTATCGAGGCCATGGTATAAGTTTCTCGAGGGGGAGAGGGATAAAGAGAACTTTCCATCCCGTCGAGCCGTCCGTCGGTTCATAGAAGAAATCATTTCTTTCTATTTTAGGTTTCAAGTAACCATCGAGAAGCGTGAATTGACTTCCCTCAAGAGGTTGATTCTCGAACGCGCTGAGGATCAGATCTGTTTCTGAAAAGATTGTCAGGAGAGCAGTGGGATTGACGGCTTGACGGTCGGGTAATCTCTCGCGCGTGATGATCCACCGAAGTGTGAGAGGGAGATTCGGTGAAGGAGGCTGTGCTTGAAGCGCAAATCCTCCCGACGAACCGAAGATTGCCGTTCCGCCAAGATTCTTTGGGATGATCTTGGCCGGCCGAGATTGGTCATCTGAATACCTGATCTCCGCAAGAAATGGGAATGAGAGCTCAAAAGCATGTGGAAATGCATGTCTGGTCGACAACTCTCGATCGCGGTTGAGGAATGACCGGCCCGACTCACGGTCGTCTACGCGAAAAAGAATCGAGTACCGGCCGTCGGGAACGAGGAACGGAATCACGCCGACGATATCGCTCAAATTCTCATCCGGCTGAGGGAGGGCGGTGCGGGGGATGTGAATCTGGCGGACTTCCCGCGCCACAGACTTCTTGTCCTGGTCGAGAAGCTCGACCAGAAGCTCTCCACGAGCTACGAAATTCTCCCCATTGCGGGCGGAAGGATCTTTGACGAAGACAAAAAAGGATTCCTTGAGCCGATAATGGATATGAACGAGGGCGAGACTTGTATCCGGGCCGAACGCCGGGATAGCCTCGAAGAAAACAAAACTCGATTGAGCTTGCGGTAACGGATCACTCTCCTGTGCCTGAACGGCGATTGAGAGCAAAAGAAAAGCTCCTGCCAGAATACTATGCCAGCGCAAGGTCGTGAAGAATAGAAACATTTTGGGGTCCAATGATTTTTCCAGGGTTGAGAATATTCCGTGGATCGAACGCGTTCTTGATTGCTCCGAAAAGGCTATAGATGTCCGATCCGTACAGTCTCTCCAGAAACGGCGTTCTGACAAAGCCGTCACCGTGCTCGCCCGAAAGTGTCCCGCCAAGCTGAACAGCAAGCTCGTTGATTTCATTGGCGATAAGGTCGATGGCGCGATAGTGATCAAGATTGTGAAGATCGACAAAAGGGGCACAATGGATATTTCCTGCGCCGGCATGTCCGTACAGCGAGTATTCAATACCGTGATTCTGGAGGATCTTTCGCAATCCTCGTACATATTCGGCAAAGCGGGGAAGAGGGACGGTGACATCTTCGATAAAACTCGCTTTGTTGGTTCCTTGTTTGAGATTCATTGATTCGCTGACGCTTTCGCGGAGGTTCCAAAGGTTTGATCGTTGATTCTCCGTTCCGAGCATTGTCATCCGCTTTGGCCGAAGGGGGAGAAGGAGTTGTTGAAGATCGGTAAGGCGACTCTTGACTTCGTCTTCCGACTCACCTTCAAACTCATAATAGAGCATGGTTTCAGCAGACGCATCGACCAACGGATTATCACCACCGAAGAGGAAGTATGTTCTATCCAGAAGCTCGATGGCGGCCGGTGAGGTCGAAAGTCCCGCAACGGTAGCGTCAACTGTCGTTTCGTAATCGTTGAAGTAGACCAGAAGGCCTCCTTCGGCTTTTGGCCGAGGTTGCACCTTCAGCGTTGCCTCAAGGACGACAGCGAGTGTTCCTTCGGACCCCACAATCAGTTTTCTGAAGTCCGGTGGGTCAGTCTTGACAACATCGTAGACATTATACCCTGAAGAGTTCTTTTGAACTTTTGGCCAACGGCGGTCGATTTGAGCTTTCATTTCCTTCAAGCGTAAAACGACCTCTTCCATGGCGGTGCGAAAGAACGGGGACGAAACGTTGCCAGTTGACTGTGGCTCACCGATGGTCACCTCATCTCCGTTAGAAAGCACAACGCGTAAGGACTGAATATGGTCTTTCGTCGCGCCGTACTTGAGTCCGTGAGCTCCCGCTGCATTCGTTCCAATCATTCCGCCGATGGTGCAATGAGCAGCACTAGCGGGATCAATAGGGAAGTGAAGGTTATCGGAAGCGAGCACGTTGTTCAAGGAGTTCAGAACAATGCCTGGATGAACCGTGACGCTATGCTCTGTCCTACGGATGATTGAATTCATGAAAGGGAGGAAGTCGAGGATGATACCCATTCCGACCGCCTGCCCGGCAAGTCCCGTGCCGCCACCACGCGGAATGACGGCAATGTTTGCTTCCGAAGCGAATCGGACGACGTTCCGCACATCCTCAGCATGTTTTGGCCAGACAACGCAAACGGGAGTGATGCGATACCAGCAGGCCGCTGTACTATATTTTAGACGAGTGTTCTCGTCAAAGAAACACTCTCCGTCAACAAGCGAAGAGAGCTCGGTGGCTACAGAGTGGTAGGTCTGAAGCATGAAAGGAAATCGTTTTTCGAAGTCAAGATAGTGAGAATGGCAGGGAAATGCAAAATCCGTTCAGTTCTCTTACTTCCAGTGTTTCAGGAATTCTGCCAACAAACGAACTCCAACACCGGATGCACCTTTCTGTGTATAATCACCGTTCTCTTCGAGCATTGCCGTTCCAGCGATGTCGAGGTGGGCCCATTTATAATTGCCGATGAATTTCTTCAGAAACCATCCCGCGGTGATTGCGCCGGCCCAACGTCCTCCTGTGTTCTTCACGTCTGCAACATCGCTCTTGATCAATCGCTCATACTCGTCAAACAGGGGAAGCTCCCACACGCGCTCATACGTTGCCTCTCCCGCTGCTTTGAGCTTCGCCATCAGCGCTTCATCGTTGCCCATCATTCCGGTCGCAACATGACCAAGGGCGACAACGCAGGCACCGGTCAGTGTGGCAAGGTCGATCACCGCTGCGGGCTTGTAACGTTCTGCATAACCGAGGGCGTCGGCAAGAATGAGCCGACCTTCGGCATCGGTGTTGTCGACTTCCGATGTCTTGCCATTGAAGTGGCGGATGATGTCTCCCGGTCTGGTCGCAGAGCCGCTTGGCATGTTCTCCACGGCAGGAACAAGTCCTACAACATGCACCGCCAACTTCAATCGCGCAACGGCCTCCATTGCTCCGATGACCGCTGCGGCACCAGACATATCCATTTTCATCTCTGCCATATTTGCCGATGGTTTGATGGAAATCCCGCCGGTGTCAAACGTCACTCCCTTTCCAACCAGAACGACAGGCGGCTTGGACTTCGGTCCGTATTCCATAATGATGAACCGAGGGGGGCGTGCACTTCCCTGACAAACTCCTATGACTCCGCCCATTCCGCTTCTGGCGATTTCTTTTTCCTTCAACACTGCAACTCGAAATCCCCACTTCTTGCCGGATTTCTGGGCGGCTCGTGCAAGTGTTTCGGGATAAATCTCGTTTCCCGGAGCGTTTGCGAGGTCTCGCGCGGCTACGGTTGCTTCCGACACCACCTGGGCTTCATCAACAGCACGTGGCCCAATCTTTCCAACTTTCGCATCGGTTGAGCTGAGGACGATTGACTCGACTTTTCCTTCATCTTCTTTCTTGCTCATATATTTGTCGAATCGATAAAGGCTGAGATAGGCACCCTCGGCAAAGGCTTTCACGGAGTCATGGAGATCCTTCTCCAGTTCAGGAAGGGCAAGGGCAATGGACTTTGCTCTCAATTGACGGGCCTTCTTTGCCGCTGCAGCTGCAGCACGACGGTAGGTTTCTGTGGAGATCTTTTTTCGTTCTCCGAGTCCGATTAACAGCACTCTCTTTGCCTTTGCAGCTTTGTCAAGGTAAACCACCGTGGTTTCCTTGAGTTGTCCTCGGAAATCTCCTGCATCAAGAACAGGCTGGAGAGCGCCGTGAAAAAGTTTATTGTGTGATGCCATGACCTCACTGAACTGATCCCGATCCTCGGGAACAAAGAGCGCCACAAGGTCGGTGCGAACAGCATTCGGTCTGGATTGCAGAAAAGTCAGCTTCATAGGTTCCTCACGTCGGAAGATAATGTTTGGCTCGTTCGAAGAGTTTCTGCGCAGTTTCATGGATTGTGCCGTTGGCGATCCGCGCTCCTGCCGCGTTTTTGTGTCCGTTTCCGCCAAACTCCTTCGCGAGGGAATTGATGGGAATGTCGCCTTTGGAACGGAAACTAATCTTGATTCCCTCGGCAAGTTCGGTAATCATAAGGCCGATCTCCACACCGCGGATGCTCAATGTGTAATTGATGAAATTCTCCGTATCAGCTTCGGATGTGCCGGTCGACTGAAACATCTCTCGCGTGACACGCAACAGCGCAACGCGGCCGCTGTGAGCTGTTTGGAGTGTGGAGAGAACCTTTCCAAGAAGTTGTACCCGACCGACCGTGCTTTGCTCGTGAACCAGCTGATAAGAACGGACGGGGTCGGCACCGCATTCGATGAGATGTGCCACGATTCGGTGAAGTTCAGCCGTCGTTTTCGGGAATCGGAAAGAGCCTGTGTCAGTCATAATAGCCACATAAAGTGCCGTCGCCGCTTCTGGGGGGAGATTGTCCCAACCGAAATGAACAAGAAGATGATACACGATTTGCCCGGTTGCTGCGGATTCCTCGTCCATGATACTCAGATGCGCGAATTGCTCTTTGTCCAGATGGTGGTCAATACAAACGATCCTCCCGTTGCTGTTGCGGACGAAGGGCTCAAGACTCGCAAGTCGACTCAGTTGATTGGCGTCGAGGATACATATGACTTCAGCGTTTTCGATGATTGAAGAATGGCGCCCGGTCTCGAATTGAGTGAGGGGAATGCTGGCTTGAAGGAACGCATAGTTGGGAGGAACCGGGTCATGGTTCAGAATGGTGACATTCTTGTTTCGGGAGCGGAGATAGGCGGCAAGAGCAACTTCACTGCCGATCCCGTCTCCATCAGGATTGAGGTGGGTCGTCAGCACAAACCGGTGATACCGGTCGACGAGATGCTTGAACCTGTCAAACTGAGCTTTCAGTGAATGATCTACCATGCCGATACAAAAAAAGGTGTGATCAGATTGACCACACCTTTCCGTCTTGTTGAAGCGACGAAATTACTGAACGACCCACGTGTCTCCCGAGTGCAACAGTTTCTTCATATCACCCTCGCCTCGCTTCTCTTTTGCGAAAGCGATCTGTCGCTCCATTTCCATTTCATACACTGGCCGTAGAGTGGCGAGGAAGATACCGATTGGTCGCGGGAGGTTGGGTTTGTACGTCATGTCGGCCAAAATGAATGACAGCGTGGTATCTTGTTCGTTGTGAACCAGCAAATCATTGACCGAGTACCTGCCGTCCTTCAGCGACACAACCTCGGGTGAGAAACCGTTCAATCGAATGCCCTTGTCGCGTTCTTTCCCAAAGACCAATGGTTTACCATGCTCGAGGAACACGACGCTCTCATCCTTGGTGTCTTTTTCCGTGAATTGGAAGAATGCGCCGTCATTGAAGACGTTGCAATTCTGATAGATTTCGACGAACGCAGTCCCTTTGTGGTCGGCAGCTCGTTTCAGAATCGTTTGCATGTGTTTTGGATCCCGATCCATTGTTCTCGCAACGAACGTCGCGCTCGAACCGAGTGCGAGAGCGGCAGGATTGAACGGATAATCAAGCGATCCGTAAGGGGTGGATTTTGTGATCTTGCCCTTCTCCGACGTGGGAGAGTATTGACCTTTCGTCAATCCATAAATCTGGTTGTTGAAGAGGAGAATCTTTACATCGAGGTTGCGGCGGAGGAGGTGGATCAAATGATTGCCACCAATGCTCAAACCATCCCCATCTCCAGTCACAACCCACACGGAAAGATCGGGCCTTGCCATCTTCACGCCCGATGCGATTGCCGTCGCTCTGCCGTGAATGCCGTGGAATCCATAGGTGTTCATGTAGTAGGGAAACCGGCTTGAGCAACCGATACCGGAAATAAAGACCATCTTGTGTCGTGGGATGCCAAGGTCGGGCATCACCCGTTGGGTCTGGGCGAGGATTGAATAGTCGCCGCAGCCGGGGCACCAGCGGACATCCTGATCGCTCTGGAAGTCCTTCGCCGAGTACTTTTGTGGCTCAGCTTTGGCTGTCTGTTCGATAATCTCTTGTACGAGGGTATTCATAACTATCCTTTCAGGATTTCGTCAATCTTCTTTTCGATTTCGATGGCTTTGAACGGGAGGCCCTGAACCTTGTTGAGGCCGACCGCCGGGACCAGATACTTAGCACGAAGGACCTTCAGCAACTGGCCGAGGTTGAGTTCGGGGATGAGGACGTGTTTGAAGTTGTAGAGGATCTCGCCAAGATTCTTCGGCAACGGATTGAGGTACCGGAGATGAAGTTGGGAAACGGAGTTACCCCGCTCTCTGTGTCGCATGACGGCAGACCGAATTGCGCCATAGGTCCCCCCCCAGCCGACGACAAGAACGTCTCCCTTCTCATCTCCATCCACCTTTGCTAAAGGAATTTCATTTGCTATTCGTTCAATCTTCTCCGCCCGGAGTTTGACCATCAGCTCGTGGTTTGCCGGTTCGTAATTCACGTTGCCTGTGAGGTGTTGCTTCTCGAGGCCACCGATGCGATGCTCAAGGCCTGGGGTTCCGGGAATAGCCCATGGACGGGCGAGGGTTTTCTCGTCGCGGAGATAGGGAAGGAAACCCTCAGGGTTCGTGCGGAACTTCGGTGAGATGTCCGGCATCTTGTCGAAATCTGGAATAAGCCACGGCTCTGAACCGTTGCCAAGATAGCCATCTGACAAAAACATCACAGGTGTCATGTACTTGATGGCGAGGCGAGCAGATTCAAAGACGGTCTCGAAGCAATCGGCCGGCGTTGCCGCCGCGAGGACGGGTATTGGGGCTTCACCGTTTCGGCCGTAGAGAGCCTGAAGCAGATCAGCCTGTTCGGTTTTTGTTGGAAGCCCCGTGCTGGGCCCCCCACGCTGGATGTTGCAGATGACCAGGGGCAGTTCCACCATCACGGCGAGTCCCATCGCTTCGGTCTTCAACGCAACGCCGGGGCCGCTGGTTGTGGTGACTCCGAGTGCGCCGGCAAACGATGCGCCTATGGCAGAGGTAATGCCTGCAATCTCATCCTCCGCCTGGAAGGTCTTGACGCCGAAGTTCTTGTACAACGAAAGCTCGTGCAGAATATCGCTTGCGGGTGTGATTGGGTAGCTACCAAGGAAGAGATCGAGCTTCGCTTTTGCGGCTGCTGCCATCAAGCCCCACGCGGTTGCCTGGTTGCCGGTGATGTTTCGATACTTGCCTGGGGCAAGTCTTGCAGGTCCGACCTGATAGCGAACACTGAAGATTTCCGTAGTCTCGGCGTAGTTCCATCCGGCCTTAAGAACACGGAGATTTGCCTCCATAATCTCAGGTTTATCCTTGAACTTCTTTGTGATCCAATCGATCGTTGGCTCCATTGGACGATTGTACATCCAGTACATCATGCCCAGTGCGAAGAAGTTCTTGGAACGATCGACATGTTTGCTGGAGAGATTCAGATCCTGCAGCGCAAGAGCGGTGAGTTTGGTTATGTCGACTTCGTAGACTTGGTACTTTTGAAGTGAACCATCTTTTAAGGGATTTGACGCATAACCTGCAAGCTTCAGGTTCTTGTCGGAAAAGCCGTCGGTGTTGACAATAATCGAGCCGCCATCCACGAGGCTCTGGAGATTCACTTTCAAGGCGGCGGGATTCATGGCGACAAGCACATCGCACTGGTCGCCAGGTGTGTTGATTTCCGTGCTGCCGAAATGAATCTGGAATCCGCTGACGCCGAACAGCGTGCCCGCCGGGGCACGGATCTCAGCGGGATAGTCGGGGAGCGTGCTTAGGTCGTTCCCGAGGATGGCCGTGGTGTTGGTAAACTGCGTGCCGGTCAACTGCATACCGTCGCCGGAATCGCCAGCAAACCGTATCGTGACCTCCTCGAGATTCTTTGTGGTTTTTTCAGCCATATGGGAGAACTTTCAGAGAAGAACGGTGAGTATCGTGAGTTGAGCTGAGTGAAATTTACTCATTTTTTGGGAGAAATGTCAAATGAAGTGCGGAGTTTGGAATGCGGAATGTGGAGTGCATAACGCGGAGAGCTATCTCCAGCGGGGACAGAGGATTCGACGAAGTTATTACCGACGATGCATCCGTGTTCGCTGGGTTTGAAAACAAAAACGCCCATCCGCACGTGGACGGATGGGCGCTTGGACACTCAAGCGAGCGTGGTTACTCCCGCACAACCCACACTTTCACTTTTGATGTAACACCGCCTTGCAACTTTACGGGAACGTCGTAGATGCCGAGCGATTTGATGGTGTCTTCAAGCTCAATCTGACGTTTGTCGAGCTCGATGCCTTTTTCCTTCAAGGCATCGCTAATCATCTGGGAGGTCACGGAACCGAAGAGCTTATCGTCTTCTCCCACCTTCATCTTTATCGTGAGGGAAACTTTCTCCAGCTCTACAGCGAGGGTTTCAGCCGACTTCTTCTCTTTTTCCAGCCGTTTGGCGAGCATCTTCTTTTCTTCCTCCAGCATCTGAATAGCGCTGGCGGTCGCCTCGTAGGCAATCTTCCGGGGGATCAGATAGTTTCGGGCGTAGCCGTCTTTCACCTCTTTCACATCACCGACTCGTCCGAGCTTTTCGAAGTCTTGTCTGAGTATGACTTTCATTGTCGTTCCTCCTTCCTTATTTCACCGCATCCGCAACGAACGGCAGGAGTGCAAGATGTCTGGCCCGCTTGATGGCCTGAACAAGCTGCCGCTGATGCTTGGCACAGGTCCCGGTGATTCGTTTGGGAATGATCCGGCCCTGTTCGGAGATAAAGCGCTGCAGTCGCTTCTCGTTCTTGTAATCGATGTAGTCTTCTTTGTTTTCACAGAATCGGCAGGTTCGTTTCTTCCGAACTTGTTGTGTTCTTTGAAACATACCTCCCCGCTGGGGACCTCGACCTCGCTCTGTGCGTGTCATTTCAGCCATGGGTGAATTCCTTTTCTTTTGCATACGATTGGTTGGGATCAGTTACGATGAAGCGATGATATCCTCGGTGCCCTGAGGTTTCGCGGATGCTGCGCTCGCAGCAGCCTCGGAAGCCAGTCGCGCTGCCGCAGCAGCCCGCTTCGCAAGAGCTTTTTTATCGAGGTAAACGGTCAAATAGCGGATGATGTTTTCCTCGAGAAAGTAGAATCTCTCCAGCTTTCCGATCGCATCGGCCGGAGCCCGGAACTCGATCACCACATAGAATCCGTTGTTCTTTTTTTGGATTGCATAGGCCAACCGCTTTCGTCCCCATTTGTTCAGATCGACGATCTCACCGCCTTGCTTGACGATGAAATCCTTCACCTTTTCCACGATCGCATCGATCTGGGGATCATCGAGCGTTGGGTTGACGATAAAAACGGTCTCGTACGTGCGTTTACCTTGTTGCATAGGATATCTCCCTTTGGACTGTTCATGATGGCCCCCCGAACTGTGTCGAGGAGCAGGGACGTTGTGAATGAAAAACCAACAATGAAAAATGAAAGGCAATGAATCACTTAGAGGGTAAAACCGTTCTTGTTGCGATAAGCTGAGCTAGAATTAAAGCCGTAAAATCAGTCTTTAGTCCAAGATTATGCTTAACGTCAGCCTCTGTGAGATATCTCTGAAGGTGTTTTGGGCTG
>DATMBF010000009.1:0-27678 GCA_035559595.1 Bacteroidota bacterium
CTGGCTGAAGAAATCCGAGCTTCTCACGTTCGAAGAACTTGCTCGTCTCGTTACCCTGTTTGCCGAGCTCGGGATCACGAAACTCCGACTCACCGGCGGCGAGCCGCTGATGCGCAAAGAGCTTCATGTGCTCGTCGAGAACCTTTCGCACATCAACGGAATTCAGGATCTCGCTCTCACCACGAACGGCTTCTTCCTTGCAGATCAAGCGTACAATCTTTACAAGGCCGGACTCCGCCGAATCAACATCAGTCTCGATTCTCTCGATCCGGAAACGTTCAACGACATGACGCGGCGGAAATACTTCGATCAGGTGTGGGCCGGCATTGAAGCTGTTGAGAGACTGGGGATTCGACCCATTAAGCTCAACGTAGTACTGATTCGCGGTGTGAACGATGACCAAATTGTGGCATTTGCGGAGATGACGAGAACGAGACCGTTTGTCGTGCGGTTTATCGAGTTCATGCCGATTGGGGCGGATGATGGGTGGAGCATGGACAAGGTCATTCCAACGAAAGAGGTCATCCGTCGAATCGAGCGGGGAATCGGAAAGAAGCTCGTTGCTCTCGAGTATCACGGAACTCAGGCAGCAGACCGCTACGTGTTCGAGGATGGCCTGGGCGAAGTCGGGTTCATCAGCTCCGTCAGCGAGCCTTTCTGTGATCATTGTGACAGGATTCGCATCACGTCCGATGGAAAGCTCCGCACATGCCTCTTCTCGCTTGTCGAAACCGACCTGAAGAAGCTCTTACGCGATGGAGCAGGGGATGAAGAACTGAAGAGAAGAGTTATCCGCGCCGTGCAGGAGAAGGAAGAAGGTCATCTCATCAACCAACCCGGCTTCGTCCGACCCGAACGGACGATGTCGCAAATCGGAGGCTAACATGAATTACCGGGTCGCGGTTCTGGCATTGCTGCTTGTCTCCTGCGACGTGAAAAAAGAGGAGTCCACGTTCGATATGCGGGCTCAGGATGAGCAGGATATCCGCGCCTTTGTCGCCGACGTCCATAAGGGCCTGATGCGTGCGTACAAGGGAGGCGTGGCAAATACCGACAGTCTCATCGATCTGTATTACGATAAAGATATCTACTATGTCACCCCGTGGGGATGGTCTGAACCCATCGACTCGACAAAGAGCCGTTTGCGCAGGGCGTCTGCTTCCATCAAACAGTATGAAAACCGTGTTGAGAATCTCACCGTGAAGTCTTTTGGCGACGGAGCGTATGCGTATTTCATTCTCAGACAAAATTACATCGTCGCTGGACGTTATCTTGAGGAATACCTCCCCACAACATGGATTCTCGAGAAGAAGGATGGAATGTGGAAGATCATCCATGCACAGCGCTCGACGGATTATGAGACGATGCAACAATGGGTGGCGTTACAGCAACTTCAAGGCGGGAAATGAGGTGTGGGACTCTTTGATAAGAAACCGGTTGTTGAGGGTGTGAATTATTTCGGGAAGCCGAAGCCTCCGCCGGGACAAACACCGACGATCAAGTTTCCCGTCCTGACGTACGGAGAGACGCCGAGTGTTTCAAAAGAGCAATGGCGGTTCAAGGTGTGGGGATTGGTAGAGCCCAACGAGTGGACATGGGAGGAATTCATGCGACTCCCGCAGTCGAAGCTCAAAGCCGATTTTCACTGCGTCACGCACTGGAGCCGTTTCGATGATGAATGGGAGGGAGTACTGTTTCGGGATTTCGTCAAGCAGATCAAGCTTAAGCCTGAAGCAAAGTTTGTCCTCCAGCACGCGTACGGCGGATACACCACAAACCTTCCGTTGCAATGGATGATCGATGAGGATGTGATGTTTGCGCACACCATCAATGGCGAACCGCTTGCCCCTGAGCATGGGGGACCAATGCGTGTTTTCACACCGCGCCGTTACGCATGGAAAGGGGCAAAGTGGGTCAATGGACTTGAGTTCCTTGCGAAAGACAAACCGGGATTCTGGGAAGTGAACGGCTACAGCAATAATGCCGACCCATGGAAGGAAGAGCGGTTTTGGTAAGAAGCAGCCTTCTTGACTGGACGATGTTTGCTGCTGTCTGGTTGATTTTCGTTGGATGCGGTGGCGGAAGCGCATCACAATATACAAAAGAAGATTTTACTATTGATAACACACCGATTCCTCCTGAACGATGCCGCGTTGTTGCGACGGTAGTGGCGATTGATGAAACAAAGAGGTCGGATCGATCCGGCGACCCTTGTTCGACCGCCCCATGTTACGCTGCAATTCGCATCGACTCGGTTTTGGGGACGGGAAGAACGTTTAACGGATTTCTGTCGGTAGGACTCAAGGTGAATGCGCGATTCAACTTCACACTTCAGAAGTCAACACACCCATCTCTGCCCGGCATGAAAGAGGGGACCCAATTCCGCGCCGAAGTCATGGCGACGGGCGGGAATTTTGCAGATATCCCCGGGCCGTATATCGTTGTTGTTGATGAGTATGTTGTAATCAGAGACTAAGGTTTGTGGCGCACAAAACAGGAGGCCTGATGAAGCTTGCATTCGTCTGTGTGGCAGTACTTGCTTTCGCAATGACCGTGCTGAATTTCAGCAGTGGTGACAGATTTGTGGGCTCACAAGCCGCGTTTGAAGAGAGGATCAAACGCCAAATCAAAATGAGCGCGGATTCCCAGGAAGATCCTCACGCACGGGCGGTCTATGAATGGATGCGACTCCGAGATCCTCTGAGCAACGAGATTCCCGAGGGAATCAGAAAAAAGGAACTCGCCTTTGCCGCAAAGCTTCCAACGAAAGAACAGATCGCCCGAGCCGCGCTGGCGAAAGGAGAGCGCGTTCAGGTCGGTACATGGGTGCCGCGTGGGCCGGCGAATATTGGTGGCCGAACACGCGCTCTGGCATACGATGTGAGCGACACGAGCGGCAATACCATTCTTGCTGGAGGTGTGTCGGGAGGAATGTGGCGGACAACAAATGGGGGAACAACATGGACAAAGACCACAGCTCTCGATCAACTCCAGAGTGTAACATGTTTGGTGCAAGATACTCGACCCGGAAAGCAAAACATTTGGTATTATGGAACGGGAGAGCTTGTGGGTAACTCGGCTGGGGCACGAAACCGCAGCGCGCCGCTCATAGGCGATGGGATCTACAAATCGACCGATGGCGGATTGACGTGGAATGTTCTTCCTTCCACGACGACCGGCACGCCCCACCAGTATGACCAGATGTTCGATTACGTATGGGATCTCGTCATTGACACATCGAATCAGTCCCAGGATGAGATTTATGCAGCAACAATCGGCGGGGTTCTTCGATCGACGGATGCTGGAACGAGTTGGACCACAGTGCTTGGTGGCGTGGCAACTTCAAATTCCAGATTCTCTGATCTCGCGATAATGTCGAACGGTACTCTCTACGCGGCACTCAGTGAGCGGGATATGAACTTAGGGAGTGGAGCGGTCTCTCAAGGCATCTACAGGTCAACAGATGGCGTCGTGTGGACAAACATAACACCGACCGGCGTAGGATTCCCGACGGCGTATGGCAGAATCGTTGTCGGAATCGCCCCCTCGAATGAGAACATTGTGTACTTCCTCATCCAAGGGACTAACGGTACAAACGGAACCAACCAGATCAACGGACATCAGTTCTGGAAATATACGGCGAACACCAATAGCTGGGCGAATCTCGGCGCGAGCCTGCCAAATGAGGGTACGCTTCCAGGGAATGGACAATTTGATTCGCAAGGGGGATATGATATGCTCGTCCACGTGAAGCCGAATGATCCGAATTTCGTATTGATTGGCGGAACGAACCTCTACCGCTCAACGGACGGCGGGATCACCTGGCAGAGAATCGGAGGATATGCTGGACCAACATCCTATGACCTCTACAGCAACCATCACCCTGATCTCCACTCAGGCATGTGGCGACCCGGGAGTAATCTCACCTATTTGTCTGGGCATGATGGCGGTGTTTCCAGGACTCTCGATATTACCTCCCCAACCGTTTCCTGGACATATCTCAACAACAGCTACCTCACGACGCAGTTCTATGCCGTTGCGATCGACCAGGTGACACCCGGCGATCCCAAAATCATTGGTGGTATGCAGGATAATAGTTCGTATCTCACACAATCAACGAGCGCAAGTGTGGCATGGACAAACTTGCTGAGCGGAGACGGCTCGTACTGCGCGATTTCGGATGGAAGCATCAAATACTACGTCTCTGCGCAGTTTGGGCAACTCTTCCGTGGACGGTTTGATGATTTGAGTGGATTGCCTGTGTTGGAAGCAAGGGTCGATCCTGCAAGCGGGCTGAACAACAACACGTATCTTTTCATAACTCCGTTCGTTCTTGACCCGAACAACAGCAAAGTCATGTACTTTGCCGCAGCACATAAGCTTTATCGAAACAGCGATATAGAAACCGTCTCGAACCCGGATTTCCGGAATCAAACCTCGGTCAATTGGTCCGAACTCACCGAAGCCACACTGGCCGTGGGAATCAGCGGACGAATTACGGCGATTGGTGTTTCAAAGAGTCCCGCAGATCGAGTGTATTACTCTGCCGTTTACACCGGTTCTCCGACAAGGATCTTTCGTCTTGACAACGTCACCACGGGTGCAAATCCGATTCCTACCGATGTTACAGGATCGAACCTCCCAACGGCAGCCGGCTCAAACGTTTCCTGCATCGAGGTCAACCCAACGGATCACAATAAGGCCATCGTTGCGTTCTCAAATTACAACATCCAAAGTCTTTTCTACACAACGGATGGCGGATCTTCATGGACTCCGATCGGTGGCAATCTCGAGCAGAACCCGGACGGCACAGGCAACGGTCCGTCTGTCAGATGGGTCGAAATGATCAAAGTGGGAATCACCACGTACTACTTTGTCGGCACAAGCGTCGGATTGTATTCAACCACTTCACTCAATGGACCATCGACGGTGTGGGTAAAAGAAGGGGCGAGTTCGATTGGTAGTGTGGTGGTTGAAATGGTCAAGGCGCGCGAGGCCGACGGTTTGGTGGTCGTCGGTACGCACGGAAATGGCGTTTATTCATCCGATGATGTGGTATCGGTTGATGATGGTTCACCTGCATTGGCTCCGTCTTCGTACAGCCTACAGCAAAACTTTCCGAATCCCTTCAATCCCTCAACGATGATCCGCTACACCGTTGCCTCAAAAGGTCATGTTCGCCTTAGGATATACGATGTCAGGGGTCGGCTCATAACGACGTTGGTCAATGAGGAGAAGAACAGCGGAACGTACGAAATTCCATGGAATGCCGTTGAAGATGGGGCGCCTCTCCCTTCCGGCGTCTATTTTTGCCGCCTCGATGCAACCGGATTTACAGAAACACGTAAGATGCTTCTACTCAGGTAATTCTTTTTTTTCATTGTTCAAAGGAGAATTGTATGTCGCTGTTCCGCCGCTCGTCGTTCGTTTTTTGTCTTTTGTTCCCACTGTTGCTCTTTGCGCAGGATCTCCGATATATCGAGTATGACAAAGATCTCCTTCCCCCTTCGTTTCACAAGGATCGACGTGAAAAAGTGATGAAAGAAATTGGACAGGATGCTGTTGCGATCCTCTATTCTGCCCCGGTGCGCACAAGGAATGGTGATGTGGAGTATCAGTATCGGCAGGATGACAATCTCTATTATCTCACCGGTTTCCCGGAACCCAATGCGATTCTGTTGCTTGCCCCGAAGGGGATCACCGTTCGGGATATGGCCGACACCTCGAAAAGCATCACAGTGAGGGAGATTCTCTTTACACAGCCGAGGGATCTTTTTCGCGAGACATGGGACGGCCGCCGATACGGCCCGGAAGGAGCAGTGCGCTTGCGGGGTCTCGAACATGCGATGACCAACGACGAATTTAGCAGCCAGTTTCGTCGTTTGTTGTTTGGATCGGGTATCAAGTCTATTTATGTTCCACCCTTTGCATCCGATTTCAGCGGTGAAATCGCAGAGCTGATGAAGCCCGTCCAATCGCTCATCGACCAATCAAGAAGCCGGCATCTGACAATCGAAATCCGTGATCCTTCGCCGATAATCTACAAAATGCGGGCTGTGAAGACGAAAGAGGAGATTGAGATTCTCGCGAAGGCAACACAAATCAGCGCCCTGGCTCATGCTCAAGCGATGATGTCGACAGAACCCGGAATGTACGAGTATGAATTGAGCGCTCTGTATGAGTACGTCTTCCGAAAGATGGGAGCCGAATACGGCGGGTATCCTAACATTGTCGGTGCGGGAGAAAACTCGATTATCCTGCATTACAACACCAATCGGAAGCAAATGAAGGATGGAGAGGTCGTTCTTGCAGACTGTGCCGCTGAGTATCATGGATACTCAAGCGACGTGACTCGCACCTGGCCGGTCAACGGCAAATTCACCCCTGCCCAACGGGCGATTTATCAAATTGTGCTTGATGCCCAGAACGCCGCAATTGCCATGATGAAACCGGGTGTGGCCTGGTCCGATATCTCCAACAAGTCGGCAGAGGTCATCGAAGATGGGCTCTTTAAGCTTGGATTGATCAGGGAGAAGAATCGGCGTGAGTTTCGTAAATTCTTTTTACATGGACTCGGCCATCCGGTTGGCTTGAATGTTCATGACGTCGGCCAGCCGATACTGGAACCCGGAATGATCTACACGGTCGAACCGGGAATCTACATCGGCGAGGTGGAGGGTGTGGACCCGAAATACCACAACATCGGTGTGAGAATCGAGGATGTGATTCTGGTAACCGAGGGAGAGCCGAAGCTTCTCTCCGGAGACGCGCCGCGTGAAATTAACGCCATCGAATCACTCATGAGGAAGAAAGGGATCGGGAATCAGCCCGTGAGGGAGTAGGTCGCCTACGGTATGAATAGCTAATCGGACTGTATCGACGTCGTCGCGGCGGTCACTGATCTGTATTCAGCCCTTTTCGCCCAGCCTAACATAAAGGCTTCTCGCCGAGCTGACACGAATGCAGAGACGGAGTTTTTCGAGAAGAACGTTCTCTAAACACAAATCCCCTTCCAATACCCGGAAGGGGATTTTGCTTGCATCCTGAATCTTGAATGACATTCCGCATCCATCCTGAACCGCTCCTGCTCTACTGCTCCTCCATCAGTGCCCGTTGCGCGCGACGAATCGCTTTGGCCTTCTTCATTCTCTTCTTCACCGACGGCTTCGTGAAGAACGTTCGCTTTTTGAACTCCTTCAGAATGCCTGATCGCTCGTACTTCTTCTTGAAACGCCGGATCGCTTTATCAATGGGTTCGTTTTCGCCAATAATAATACCGACCAGAAAAATTCACCTCCCTCGGGTTTTCTCGTTGTAGGTGTTATGCGACTTCTTTTTCCTCGTCGCTGGTTACGTTTTCGAGCAATCTTCGCTCGCCTAATTTCTCAAAGGTCACCGTTATCGAGGATGTTCCGCTCGAGATCTTGTGCTTTGCCGTTACTCTTCCGTAATCATTCCACTCGCTGTGAAAGATCGTCTGTCCGAGCGTGAAGACCTTCTCTTTCGAGTATTCAACAAAACTGCTGTGGTCAATCTCCGCTAAGCCGCTGTTCTTGCTCTTCTGGGCCGGGCGATCAAGCAGTGCACTATGCTTGCACCGCGTGCAGCGATACCAGACACGCGCTGCTTCTCCTTCGTTCCCCTCTGCCTGCATTTCCCCGACAAGCGCCATCTTTGTTTCCCGATGGCAATAGGCACAGTAATGCTGCATATACTTTGATTTAGCCATTTGATTCTCCCTAAGCTTGATTAAGGGATGACATCTGAAATGCGCCCGAGCATTGTCAGGCAAATCGGCCCAGCGGATTGCGGAAGCTGTCAGCGACGGGGCTTTGTAAGAACCATTACAAAGTAGCGAATTTCGCCAAGATAGTCAAGATTTGTTTGGATTCATGAATGAAGCAAGAGAATCGGCCATCGGGTTCTTGTGGAAACTTGCGGTTCGGGGAATTGTTTGATACCTTTGACTTGTGGCGATTTGATAGACAGCTTGCGGCCACGTTAATCAACAGCTAAAGCGTCGCCTTTAAGGCCCCGGCGCGCAGAACTGCTGGGGTTTTTCGTTTAGTATCGATTATGCCGAAAACCTTCCTCCAACTCCTTAAAGAAAAAACGATCGTTTTTGACGGTGCGACAGGGACACATTTGCAAAACCAGAATCTCACCCCGGACGATTTCGGCGGTGAGAAGCTTGTCGGATGCAACGAATACCTCGTCATTTCCAAACCGAGCGCCGTTGAGAAGGTCCATCGCGACTACCTCGAAGCCGGCTGTGATGTCATCGAAACCAACTCGTTCGGCAGCACCTCCATTGTGCTGAGCGAGTACAACATCCCTCATCTCGCCTACGAGCTTAACTTCAGGTCAGCGCAAATCGCAAAACGGATTGCTGCGGAATATTCGAGCAACAATCATCTCCGATTCGTTGCCGGATCGATGGGGCCAACGACAAAACTTCCTTCACTGGGACACATCTCTTTTCGACAAATGGCCTCTGCATACAAAGAGCAGGCAAAGGGGCTGGTCGAAGGGGGCGTTGATCTCCTCACCGTCGAAACGTGTCAGGATCTCCTGCAAATCAAAGCGGCCCTATACGGCATCTTCGAATACTTCGAGGAGGCAAAACGCCGCGTCCCCGTCATTGTCTCCGTGACGATCGAGACCGTTGGCACGATGCTCCTTGGGACGGAAATCTCGGCGGCCATGGTAGCGATTGAGCCGTTTGACATCGATGTGTTCGGCATGAACTGCGCCACCGGGCCGAAGGAGATGTCGGAGCACATTCGTGTCCTCTCATCCAGCAGTCCGAAGCCGATCTTCGTTATGCCGAATGCCGGAATTCCCGAGAACATCGGCGGTCGAGCCCATTATCACCTGGCACCGGAAGAGCTTGTCCACTTCCTCTCTCACTACGTCAAAGACTTAGGTGTGAATGTTGTCGGAGGATGTTGCGGCACGACGCCGGAACATATCCGGCAACTTGTTCAAGCGGTGGGCGACTTAGCGCCCGCACACAGGAACGTGGAGTTCACTCCGGGTGCCGCCAGCCTCTATCAGGTTGCTCCGTTCCGCATTACGCCTCCTCCCGTGATGGTTGGCGAGCGAACGAATGCGAACGGAAGTAAGATGTTCCGAGATCTTCTGGCAAAAGAGGATTGGGAAGGGATTGTCGCGATGGGTCGTGAGCAAGTCAAAGAAATGGCTCACATGCAAGATGTCTGCGTAGCGTATGTGGGCCGCAATGAAGTGGAGGATATGCGGCAGGTGATGTCCCGCTTCAATACTCAAGTCACGACACCGATTGTGATTGATTCGACCGAAGCGCCCGCGATCGAGGTTGCCCTGCAGCATCTTGGCGGCAAGGCGGTGGTGAATTCCATCAACCTCGAAGATGGGGAGGAGCGGATCGACAACGTTGTTCCGTTGTGCAAAAAGTACGGCGCAGCGGTCATCGCTTTGACGATTGACGAGAAGGGAATGGCAAAGACAGCCGAGGCAAAGCTGGCCATTGCGAAGAGAATCTATGATCTCGTTGTGAAGAAGTATGGGATGAAGCCGCACGATCTCATCTTCGATACGCTGACATTCACGCTTGGATCGGGAGATGAGGAGTTCAGGAAGGCCGGATTTGAGACCATCGAGGCAATCCGCCTGATCAAGAGAGAGCTCCCGGGCGTGCATACGATATTGGGCGTCAGCAACATATCGTTTGGTCTTTCGCCACAGGTGCGACATGTGCTCAATAGCGTCTTCCTCCATTACGCGGTTGAGGCCGGACTCGATATGGCGATAGTGCATGCCTCGAAGATCATGCCTCTCTACAAGATTGATGAAAAGGGACGAGAGCTCTGCCGGCAGTTGATCTTCGACGAGCGGAAGTTTGAGGGAGAAGGCGAGAACCGCCGACTGGTGTATGATCCACTCACCGAACTGATGGCATATTATGCGGGACAAAAAGCTGAGGTCACGAAGAGGCAAGGCGTAAAAGGTGAAACGGCGGAAGAGCGGCTCAAGAATCGTATTATTGACGGCGACCGAGTCGGATTACAGAAGGACCTCGACGAGGCGTTAAAGAAGTATTCGGCGTTGGAGATTATCAATACGATTCTGCTCGATGGAATGAAGGTGGTGGGAGAGCTGTTTGGGTCCGGACAGATGCAACTCCCGTTTGTGCTTCAATCCGCCGAAGTGATGAAGGCCGCCGTCGCGTATCTCGAGCCGTTTATGGAGAAGTCGGAAGGCTCTCACAAGGGAACGATGGTGATAGCGACCGTGAAGGGAGATGTTCACGATATCGGCAAGAACCTCGTTGACATCATTCTGACAAACAACGGCTACAAGGTAGTCAACCTCGGTATCAAGTGTCCGGTTGAGACAATGCTTCATGCGGCGGAGGAACACAAGGCGCACGCGATCGGTATGAGTGGACTGTTGGTGAAGTCAACGCTGATCATGAAAGAGAATCTCGAGGTCATGAACGAGCAGAAGATCAGCATTCCGGTCATCCTCGGTGGGGCTGCACTCACGCGGAGATACGTGGAGCAAGATCTGCGGTCGATCTACAGGGGCAAGGTCTACTACGCTAACGATGCTTTCGATGGACTGAAGTTCATGGAGTTGATAACGGGAGGGAGAAATGGTGGGGAGAATGGGGAGTCTGCGGTTGATCTTGACGGTGAGGAGGAAGTGCTGACGGGAGCCGAAGCGAAGATTGCCCTGGCAGAAGCCGAGTCGAAATCGTCGGAGAATCCCGGGCGCTCGGAAGCGGCTGTTGCCGAAATCCGGGTGCGGTCTGATGTGAAGGCAAACGTGGATATTCCCACGCCGCCGTTCTGGGGTTCGAAGGTTGTCGAAACCATCGATCTCAATGAGGTCTTCACGTATGTGAATGAAGTTGCACTGATCCGAGGGCAGTGGCGAGTCGTTCGCGGAACAATGAGCGAGCAGGAATACCAGAAAGTGCTCAAGGAGAAAATCTATCCTGAGTATGAGCGTCTAAAACTTAACGTTCAAAGTGAAAAGTTGTTGGAGCCGAAGGTCGTGTACGGTTACTTCCCCTGTAATTCCGACGGGGACGACCTCATTGTTTATCATCTGCCTGAAAGCGTGAATCCTGAATCCTCCACCCTGAATCCCGATTTACGGGAGCGACTCCGCTTCACCTTTCCGCGACAGAATCACGGTCGGCGATTATGTATTTCCGATTTCTTTGCTCCGAAGGAGTCGGGGAGGGTCGATGTTCTTGCGGCGCACCTCGTGACCGTGGGGCGTAAGGCGTCTGAATACTCGAAGATGCTGTTCGAATCCAATCGGTACAAAGAGTATCTCTATTTTCACGGACTGAGCGTCGAGAGCGCAGAGGCGCTGGCGGAGTTATGGCACAAGCGAATCCGTGAGGAGCTCGGCATTGCAAACAAGGATGCCAGGGAAATCCGAAAACTTTTTGCCCAGCAGTATCAGGGATCGCGTTACAGCTTCGGCTATC
The DNA here is from genome assembly GCA_035559595.1 of Bacteroidota bacterium. Taxonomy (GTDB): domain Bacteria; phylum Bacteroidota; class Ignavibacteria; order UBA10030; family UBA10030; genus DATMBF01. Next base: position 11,486 of record DATMBF010000009.1, read on the forward strand.
CCGCCTGCCCGAATCTCGAAGACCAGACAAAACTCTTCGAGCTTCTCCAACCCGAGCGGATTGGCGTTTCCCTTTCTGAGGAATATCAACTCGAGCCGGAGCAATCGACAAGCGCGATCATCGTTCATCATCCCGAGGCAAGGTATTTCACTGTGAAGTGAACCTCCAGTCAATTGCAGAACTCGAAACCCGAAACTCGGAACTCTCTCTCATGCCCAACCTCATCCTTCTCCGACACGGCGAATCACAATGGAATCTCGAAAACCGCTTCACCGGCTGGGTAGATATTCCCCTTTCCCCAAAAGGAGAGGAAGAGGCGCGTCAGGCCGGACACAAGCTGAAGGGATACAAGTTCGACAAGGCGTTTACATCCGTTTTGAAACGAGCCATTGATACGCTCAAGATCGTACTGAAAGTCATTGGCCAGGAGAATATCCCCGTTGAATACGACAAGGCCCTCAACGAGCGACACTATGGCGCCCTTCAGGGGAAAAACAAGGCAGAAATCGGTCGTCAGTACGGCGAAGAGCAACTGAAGATCTGGCGTCGAAGCTATGATGTTGCACCTCCAAAAGACAAAACTGAACTTAATCCCGACGGCATCAGCGAAAGCTTAAAAGATACCGCTGCAAGAACCCTCCCCTATTGGGAATCGAAAATCTATCCCGAAATCCTTGCAGGGAAGGAAATCATCGTTGCTGCTCATGGAAACAGTCTCCGCTCCATTGTGATGCATCTCGACGGTCTAACCAAAGAAGAGGTGCTTGAGTTGAATATTCCCACCGGTGTCCCGCTTCTCTACGTCTTCGACAAAAACGGGAAGATCGTCGAGCATCGCTACCTCTGATGTTTCCTTGAATTTCCACCATCTTTTCGGTACCATCATTTCGTGCATGACGAACGATTTACTCGAGGAATTCGAGAATTCAACGAAGGCCGCTTCTTCGAGGCGCACGATGTTCTCGAAGAGCTGTGGCATGAATACCGTAAAGATGACCGACTCTTCCTTCAGGGTCTGATTCAAGTTGCAGTCGGCTACTATCACCTCGAAAACCGAAACTATAACGGTTGCCGGAGTCAATTCGCCAAGGCGATGTCGAAGTTAGAGCCGTATCAGCCGAACTATCATGGCGTGAATGTGTCAGAATTGCTTTCAACGATGCGGCGATGCACGGAGGCAATCCGAAATGCCGTCCAGCGTGAAGAGGTGCAAATTCCTCCCGACCTGATTTCCAAAATCCACCATCCCTCTCTCGATGAAGATCGGTTCGTACGAAATTCACCCCCTTGAAACAGGCCGATTTGCGCTTGATGGGGGAGCGATGTTCGGCATTGTTCCTTATGTCTTCTGGAGCAAGACGAATCCGCCGGATGATCGCCGCCGCATCGATCTGGCCGCTCGATGTCTCCTTATTCGTGGAAACGGTCGCGTGATTCTTGTGGATGATGGGAATGGCTCGAAGTTCAGCGACAAGCTGAAGGATATCTACAAGCTGGATAATTCGCGTGATGATCTCCTGAAATCTCTCAAGCGCCATGGCCTGACTCCCGACGATGTTACCGATGTTATCCTCACGCATCTCCATTTCGACCATGCCGGTGGATCGACCACGCGAATCAATGGCGAGGTCGTTCCCACATTTCCCAATGCAACATACTATGTGCAAAAGAAGCATTGGGAACTTGCTCAGTCCCCCACCGAAAAAGACCGGGCCAGTTTCATGTCAGAGGATTATCTCCCTCTCATGGACCACGGCGTGCTGGAGCTTGTCGAGGGGGAGTTCGAAATCTTTCCGGGAATCGAATTAGTGGTCTGCAACGGACACACCAACGCCCAGCAACTCCCGAAGATTTCGGACGGCAAGCAGACGCTTCTCTTCTGTTGTGATTTGGTCCCCACAGTTTCGCACGTGCCGCTGCCCTACGTTATGGCCTATGATATCAGACCGTTGATCACGATCGAAGAAAAAAAGAAGATTTTCAGCCGTGCGTATGAGGAGAAGTGGCTGCTCTTTCTGGAACACGATCCGAACGTCGAAGCGATTACGCTCAAGAGCACGGAAAAAGGGTTTGCCGTAGACCAACAGATGAAGCTTCCCTGACCTCGGGAACTTCGATTTGTTCTAGAGTATGGAAGGATGCATTCGAGTTGCCCGCCAGGAGGAGATTTCGGAGCGACAGGGAAAACTGGTGAAGGTTGGAGACGAAGAGATAGCGCTCTTTCGCGTGGGATCCGATATCGTTGCCGTCGGAAATGTCTGTCCGCACCAGCGGTTCTCGAAGATCCATGAGGGTGAAGTGAGCGAGGGAATTGTGACCTGCCCCATGCACGGATGGCGATTCGATTTGCGAACGGGCCGTTCGGTGAATAATAGCGGCCGCCTGAAATGGTATCGGACAGGAGTGAATAAAGGAGAGGTCTGGATAGAGGCTGGATCGTTGAATGAGCAGGGGAAGGGAGTGTGAATCCTTTGCTCACGGAGCGCATCAAATCAAAGGCACGGGAGCTGGGCTTTGCGAAGGTGGGGATCGCGAGAGTTGAGGTCCTGACCCAAGAGGGGGCAAGATTGCAAGAATGGCTCCACCGCGGCTATCATGGCACGATGGACTGGATGGCGCGAAACACGGAGAAGCGGATCGATCCAGCCAACGTACTTCCGGGAGCGAAGTCGATCGTCTGTGTGGCGATGAATTACTACGTGGAGCAGCAGCACTCGAGCGACCCTTCCGTTGGCAAGATTTCTCGCTATGCGTGGGGGGATGATTACCACATCGTCATGACCGAGCGGCTCAACCGGCTGTTGGAGTTCATTGTTGAGGAGGTGCCCGGAGTTCGTGGGAGAGTGTATGTAGACACGGGTCCGGTTATGGACAAAGCATGGGCTGTGCGGGCGGGGATTGGGTGGCTGGGGAAACATACGAATGTCATCACTCGCGAACTCGGCTCCTGGGTTTTCCTGGGGGAAATTCTGCTCGATGTCGAGCTGACCTACGACGAGCCGATTGCAGACTACTGCGGGAGCTGCACAGCGTGCATCGAAGCATGTCCAACAGGCGCAATCGTGGACCCCTATGTGCTCGATTCAACGAAATGCATTTCGTACCTCACGATCGAGCACAAAGGTGAAATCCCGAACGAGCTTAAGCCGCGGTTTCAGAATTGGATCTACGGCTGCGATATCTGTCAGGATGTGTGTCCATGGAATCGATTTCAGCAACCCACTGACGAGAAAGCTTTTGCGCCGCGTCAGGAGAACATCGCACCATCGTTGAAGGAATTGGAAGCGTTATCACCAGAGGAATTCAGCAGACGTTTCCGGAAGAGTCCCGTGAAAAGAACAAAGCTTAGCGGTCTTGTCCGAAATGTCAAGGCAGCCCTTGATTCAACGGTCGAATCGCACTAATCACAGAAGCCTTACACGAAGAACATTATGCCGAATCACAATCATCACAAAGTCGTTATCATTGGATCTGGACCTGCGGGTCTTACTGCTGCGCTCTACGCAGGCCGCGCAAATCTCAACCCCGTCGTCTTCGAGGGAAACCAGCCCGGCGGGCAATTGACAATAACTACCGAAGTCGAGAATTACCCGGGCTTCCCCGACGGAATTATGGGACCCGAGTTGATGGAGCTCTTTCGAAAGCAAGCCCAGCGCTTCGGAGCACAGACCTTGTTCAAGGAAGTCACCGAAGTCGATTTCTCAAAACGTCCGTTCAAAGTGGTTGTCGAAGGAGAAGCGCATTGGGCGGAAACGGTTATCATCGCAACCGGCGCCTCAGCGAAGCTTCTTGGTCTGCCGAGCGAGTCCGAATACATGGGCTATGGTGTCTCTGCGTGTGCTACGTGCGACGGGTTCTTCTTCAAGAATCAGCATGTCGTCGTCGTGGGCGGTGGTGACACGGCAATGGAAGAGGCGACTTTCCTTACGAAATATGCTTCGAAAGTTACCGTCGTGCATCGCCGCAACGAGCTCCGCGCATCCAAAATTATGCAGGAGCGGGCCTTCAAGAATCCCAAGATCGAATTCATTTGGGATTCTGTCGTCGAGGAGGTGCTCGGCAAAAACGAGAACGGTCGGAAATCGATCACCGGTGTTCGTCTGAAGAATCTCAAAACCGGAAAAACAACCGACTTTGCGTGCGACGGACTTTTTCTCGCAATCGGTCACCAACCGAACACGAGCATCTTCCGCGGACAAATCGAGATGGATTCTGTCGGTTACATCATCACAAAAGGGCGATCCACCGCAACAAATGTCCCCGGTGTGTTCGCTGCAGGTGATGTTGCCGATCCGACATATCGCCAGGCCGTGAGCGCTGCCGGCACCGGATGCATGGCCGCCATCGACGCGGAGCGATTCCTCTCGCATCATGAGATTGCGGCTGACTGAAGCAAAGCATCTCCCACCGAAGCTCTGGTTGATTCATTCAATCAGAGCTTTTTGTTTTTCCCGAAGATTTCATTGACTTTGCAGCCCCTATTTCATATAATTCCCTATCTTTCAATGACTTACAACCCTCTGTAAAAGGCCTTCATGTCAAAAACCGCCAAGTGGGTTCTGGGACTTGCTCTAATCTTCGTCTTGGTCTTCGGCCTTTTCCTCATCGTGCTCTTCAACTGGTTCCTTTCGGGCGAGGTCGATGAGTCGTCATCAATATCCGGCGAAAAATTGGCGGTCATCGAATTGCAAGAGCCCATCCTCAATTCAGAAGAAGTTGTTCGCCAGTTTAAGAAGTATCGTGACAACCGATCGGTAAAGGCTATTGTCTTCCGCGTTGACTCACCGGGCGGCGGAGTGGCGGCAAGTCAGGAAATCTACGAGGAAGTGAAGAAGACACGAGAGAGCGGCAAGCCCGTTGTGGTTTCGATGGGATCAATTGCGGCGAGTGGAGGATACTATGTTTCCTGTGCAGCGAATACGATCGTGGCGAATCCCGGTACGCTCACGGGGAGCATCGGCGTGATCTTCCAGTTTCTCCACTTCGATCAACTGATGAAAAAGATCGGCGTGGATGCCTCGACGTATAAGACCGGAAGGTTCAAGGACATCGGCTCGCCGTTTCGCAGGCCGAGCGGTGATGAGAAAGCATTCTTCGATCAACTTCTTGCGGATGTGTACGATCAGTTTGTCACCACAGTCGCAGAAGAAAGGAAACTCGCACGACGAAAAGTGCTGCAATATGCCGACGGACGCATTTTTACCGGTCGCCAAGCCTACGAATACGGTTTTGTCGATACGCTGGGAACATTCGAAGACGCCGTTGCTATCGCAGCAGCATTGGGAGGAATAGAGGGGAAGCCGAGGGTGGTGAAAGAACGAAAGAGGAAGGGATTCTGGCGGGAGTTGTTCGGCGAAGCGGCGTCGGAACTGCGATCGATGCGTGCCGAGTTTCTGGATCAGCCGATTGTGCAGTACCGTTTTGTCGCTCCTCAATAACAACCTCAGGAGGCTGCCTTGACAAAAGCAGACATCGTTGACGTTATCGCTTCAGCCACGGGACTGACAAAAGTGGAGACGGAAGCGGTGGTGGATGGATTCATCTCAACGGTCATTAACGCGATGAAAGAGGGGAGGAATATTGAGATCCGTGGCTTCGGAAGCTTCAAGGTCAAGAAACGGAAGGGGCGAGTTGCGAGAAATCCGCGTACCGGCGAGCAGGTGATGGTGGGGGAACATTATGTCCCCCTCTTCAAAGTGTCGAAAGATGTAAAACATCTGGTCGATGAGAATCTCAAAAAGAAAACTGCTCAGGCATAAAGGCGATGCAGCCTCGACTGATCTGTTCAACATGTGAGAAGGAAATTCGCTGGGCCGACAAATTCTGCGCCTCGTGTGGAGAGGCGGTGGAACTTCCGATTCAGGTCGGCGTTCGAGATTCGCACGCATCGGGTACGTTGAGCTGTAAGATGTGTGGAGAGGGGAATGACGCCGAGAACGAGTTCTGCCAATCCTGCGGAGCACCGTTGGCCGGGGGCCGTAAGAAACGAAAAAAGACAACCCAAAACGAAGAGCCGCGCGATCGAAAGGTTCGTGAACCTGCCCCACTGTCGTGGAAATCGCTGGCATTCTTCGGTGTGTTTCTGATTGGCGGTGTTGTTGCGCTTGAGCTTCTGACAGGAAGAACGCCGCTTCCGGAAGCAGAACATCGTCACGACCCGCCAGCCGCAAATATGCAAGCGTTGCCGCAGATCGAGGAGCTCGAACGAAAGGTCGCCGCTCACCCCAACGACTTCTCGCTCGTGCTTCAGCTTGCCAATCTTCTGCACGATAATCGCTTCTACGAAAAAGCCATCACGAATTACCGTCGCTATCTGGAAAAAAATCCGAACGACGCCGATGCGCGGGTGGATCTTGGAATTTGTCTGAACGACACGGGGAAAAGGGAGGAAGCGAAACGTGAAATGCAGGAGGCGATCCGCAAGAATCCCAAACACCAGCTGGCGCATTTCAATTTAGGAATTGTCTTTCTGCAGGAAGGGGATGTGAAGCAGGCGAACGAGTGGTTTCGGAAAGCCATCGATCTGGCTCCGAACACCGAAGCGGCTCAGCGGGCGAGAACTCTCCTTGCCCAGCACGCCGATCCGACAACCCAACAAACCAACTAGAGGAGGATGCTATGCCCAGTGGCAAAAAGCGTAAGCGCCACAAGATGGCAACGCACAAGCGGAAAAAGCGTCTCCGCAAGATGCGTCACAAGAAGAAGCATCGTTAATCCTAAATTACAGTCTGCCCTGCTGATGTTCCGGTCGAGTCTGAGTCGGCGGGGCAGATTCTTGTTTTCCTGTTTTGTCTCCCTTACTCCGGTGTTTGTCGGCATGTCGCGACTCTTATCCTTAACTCGTATCGCTGTTTTTCTCTTCATCTTTGTCACTGACGCGCTCGGGTGGGGATTTTGGGCGCATCGGGAAATCCATCGATATGCCATCCAGTCTCTTCCCGAGGAGATGCAGCCGTTCTTCACCGCGTTTGCGGATACGATCATTGCCCGATCTGTCGAGGCGGATCGGCGAAGAAACTCGGATCCAACAGAAGAATTCCACCACTTCATCGATATCGATCGGTACGGTTCGTACCCGTTTCGTGAGCTTCCCCGCCAATACGAGGAGGCGGTAGCCAAATTCGGGAAAACAAAGGTCGACAGCAATGGAACGGCACCGTGGCGTATCGCTGATTTCATGAAGAAGCTGACGGATGCGATGAAACGAAAGGACAAAGCCGACATTCTCTTTTACGCCTCAAACATTGGTCATTACGTGGCAGATATTCATGTTCCCCTCCATACGACCGAGAATTACGATGGTCAGCTCACGAATCAAAAGGGACTCCACGCACGGTGGGAATCGCGAATTCCCGAGATGTTCGGGAAAACGTTCAATCTTCAAGCCCAACCTGCAACATATATTTCCGATCCGCTGAACTTTGCCTTCGAGGTCGTTTTGGAAAGCTATGCGAAGGTGGATTCGGTTCTCAACTTAGATTTGAAGGCACGCGAGGGGATTCCGGAGGAGGAGCTCTTCAAGGTTACACAACGGCGGGGAAGAACCGAGTATCAACTGAGCGATCGTTACTTTCAGCAGTATCATGAATTGTTGAATGGGATGGTTGAGAATCAGATGCAACGCTCAATCAAGGCTGTTGCAAGTTGTTGGTACACAGCATGGGTTGATGCAGGGAAGCCGGACCTCTCTGAGATTTCACTGCGGTAAGCGGCCTTTTTCCGAATCGCAACGATCACCGTCCTTTGCGCTGAATCACCATACCTCGATGAATGTAAATACCTTTTTGTTCTGCTTGTTTCTTGTTCTCTTATTTTCTACTTTTTCTTGAAGGTATATTCAAATGAACGGAGGTCGATATGGCAAGTGACAATGACGGGATGGCAAAGGGCCTGATCGTCGGATTCATCGCCGGGAGCGTCGTCGGTGCTGTCTTAGCGCTTCTCTATGCGCCGAAGTCTGGCCGCGAACTTCGTGCCGACATCAAAAAGAAAACCGACGAATTCGTCGAAGATGCGGAAGAGTATGTCGAGCGGGCGAAGAAGAAGGCGGTCGAGATCGTCAATGAGGGGAAGAAGAAATCCGAAGGGTTGATCAGCGATGCGCGGAAGAGGGCTGAGTCGCTTCTTGGTGACGCGGAGAGGATTCTCTCCGATGCTCGCACCAAGGGCTCCGAGGGAGAGAGGTCGTAACATCGACGCTCCGAAGTTCTCTCAGCCAGTCCATAGTGACACGAAACGATGACCTCACCGGAGAGGTGACGGTCGGAAGCGGCACTTTATCATTAACGGAGACTGCTTTGGAAACCCTGCTAAAGATAGCTCAACTCGTCGCCCTTCTCAGCGTCGCAGCCCTCTGCCTCTACTTGATTGCCACGCTCGTGCGCCTCAAAGATGTGGTGATCAAGCTGCAGCAGGATGTATCGGACATGAGCTCGAACGCAAAACCTGTTCTGGCGAACCTCGTCACCGTGACCGAAAAGCTGAAATCGATCACGACAAAGATCGACGAACAGGTTGGGCTTGTCAAAGGCTCGCTCGAGTCGCTGAAGCAAGCTGCCGACAATGTCGTCATGTTCGAGCAGCAAATCCAGCGGCAACTTGAGGAACCGATCCTCCGTGTTACATCCGTGTTCGGCGCACTGGTGGATCGCTTTGCAGGATTCTTCGATCGCTTTCGCGGCCGTCGGCAGGAACACTAGGCCCCCGCATTGGCGGTAACCCTCCGACTCGACTGAAACATCGGCCTACGTTCGGCAACGACAGTCGCAGTTGTGTGATGTCCTTCGTCCGTCATCGAGAAACGCCCGATTTCGAAGGAGAGCAATGTGACACACGCAAAAGAATTCTCAATTGATAAGATCCGAAATGTCTGCCTGATTGGCCACGGCGGAGCAGGGAAAACAACCCTGGCGGAAACAATCCTCTTTTCAAGCGGTGTCATCAATCGCGTCGGCAAAGTCGAAGAGGGCTCCACCGTTTCCGATTATCATCCCGATGAAATTGAACGCCGGATTTCCATCAATGCCTCCCTTCTCCATTGCGAATGGCAGGGATATAAGCTGAATATCCTCGATACCCCCGGCTACTCGGACTTCACCGGCGAGGTGATGAGCTCCCTTGCCGTTTCCGACCTGGCGTGCGTTGTGCTCAAGGCTGTGGAAGGAACCGAAGTCGGAACGGAAATCGTCTGGGGGTACACAAAGTCCTATAACACTCCATCCCTCTTTGTCGTCAACAAATTGGATAATGAGAATGCGGATTTCGATCATGCCGTCGCAACGGCAAAAGACCGGTTTGGACACGATGTGACGATTGTGCAGTTTCCGGTCAATCAGGGACTCCCCTTCGATTCGTTTGTCGATGTGTTACGAATGAAGATGTATCAATACGAGCGGGATGGGAGCGGGAAGTTCTCCGAAAAAGAGATCCCCGGAGAGCTGAAATCCAAGGCGGAAGCCCTTCACGAGGAATTGATCGAGAAGATCGCCGAGACGGATGAAGAACTGATGAACAAGTTCTTCGAGCAGGGAACGTTGCATGATCAGGAGCTGCAGACGGGACTTCGGACGGCGCTGAGAACGAGGAAGATCTTCCCCGTCCTTTGCTGTGCGGCCTCCTCGAATATCGGCGTTCATGTGTTGCTCGATTTTCTTGCCTCGTATGCGCCATCCCCTGCAGATCGCGGCCCCGCGAAGGCAAAAGACCTGAAATCCAACCAGGAAATCATGGTCCCGCCCGACCCGGCGGGTCCGCCGGCGCTGTTCGTGTTTAAGACCGTTTCGGAGCAGCATGTGGGGGAACTTTCGTATTTCCGCGTCTATTCCGGCACGATTAGCGCAGGGATGGATCTCATTAACGAATCCAATGGAAAGACCGAGCGGTTGGGTCAGCTCTTCCTCATGAACGGCCGCGAACGGCGCGACGTGGGGAAGCTCGCCGCAGGCGATATCGGTGCGGTCGTCAAGTTGCGTGATACCCACACAAACAATACGCTGACGAGTAAAACATTTCCCGTCGTCTTTCCACCCATTGTCTTTCCGGAGCCGGTGATCCGCATGGCGATTGTTTCGAAGTCGAAGGGGGATGAAGACAAGATCGCAACCGGCCTTCATTCGCTCCACGAAGAAGATCCGACATTTGTCGTGAATGTCGACGGACAGCTTGGCCAAACCGTGATTTCAGGCCAGGGGGAGTTGCATCTGCTGATTGTGACGAAGAGACTCAAAGAGAAGTATGGGGTCGATGTTGAGCTGACGGAGCCGAAGATACCGTACAAAGAAACGATTCGAAGCGTTGTTGCGCAATCGGAGTATAAGCATAAGAAGCAGACGGGCGGTCGGGGTCAGTACGGGCATGTGTTCCTCAAGCTCGAGCCGCTCCCGCGAGGCGCCGGTTTTGAGTTTGTCGATGCGGTTGTGGGTGGCGTCGTTCCCGGACGGTTCATCCCGGCCGTGGAAAAAGGGGTGCTTGAGGCGATGCACAAGGGAGTCCTTGCCGGCTACGAAGTCGTTGATGTGCGTGTGACGCTCTTTGACGGCTCGCATCACACGGTGGATTCCGATGAGCTTTCGTTCAAGATCGCCGGCTCGATGGCGTTTAAAAAGGGGTTCCTTGAAGGAAAGCCCGTTCTCCTCGAACCGATTTGTGAAGTCGAGGTCAGGGTACCGGATGAATACATGGGAGATGTGATGGGAGATCTCTCGGGACGCAGAGGAAAAATCCTTGGCATGGAATCCGAAGGTCCCTTCCAGAAGATCAAAGCCCTTGTTCCGATGGCGGAGCTTCATAAGTATTCCACGATCCTCCGCTCAATGACGCAGGGAAGAGGCATCTATCGGTGGAAGTTCTCACATTACGATGAGCTCCCGCGCGACCAGGCGGAGAAAGTCATCGCCGCATCGGAGAAAGCGAAGGTCGAGGCTGTCTAGGGGAGGATGCTCTCGAAGCATGAACGGTGTGGGAGGACAATAATGAAACGATTACTCTGGTTGTTCTTTTTCTTCCCCGCAACAAGTTTTCCGCAAGCTGTTGACTCTCTCAGCATCCCGACTGAACAGGCAAATCACAGCTCAACAACTCTGTTATCATTACCGGCGACGGAGGGTGTCCCGGCTACGTCAGTTCCCTCTCAGTCTATAAATTACGCACGGCTGGCAGTGATGGGCGGCGTGACGGCGGGCGTGATAACAGGCAGTTATTTGTACGTGAAGGATTTCTGGTGGGCGAAGCAGAAGACCGCCTTCCAGTTTGACAATTCAAAAGAGCGCTATGCCTTGCACCTCGACAAGGCATCGCATTTCTTTGGCGGGGTGGTGGAGTCGGATTTTCTCTCAGGTGGATTTCAGTGGTCGGGATTATCGGAAGATCGGGCGTATCTGTACGGAGCGCTTCTCAGTGCTCTCATTTCGACCGCAGTGGAGTTCAAGGATGGCTACGCTGTTGAACACGGGTTTAGCTTGAAAGACTGGGGAGCGGGTCTGCTCGGAGCTTCATATCCGTACCTCCAGAATCAAATTCCCTCCCTTCGAACGCTGAACTTCAAAGTGAGTTACTGGAATCATGTGCCGAAGTACTTTGATATGAAGAGTCAGCTCATCGAGCAACATCCGAAGCTTGCGTTCATGGATAACTATGGGAACCAAACCTACTGGGCAGTCGTGAATCTTGCATCGATTACGCCAGAGGGGTGGAGAATCCCATCCTGGCTCGGTATTGCCGTCGGTGGTCGCGCGGGGGATGCCGTGGATGTAATCAGAGACGATGAGCAATTCAAAGAATTTCAGCTTTATCTTTCCCTCGATGTTGATGTCGCACAGGTTCTACCGGAAAGCGGGGGATTTTGGACCGTTGTTCGAAGAGTCGTTAAGTTCATTCATTTTCCATCTCCCGCCATCCGACTCACCCCGCACATCGCCTTCTTCGGCTTCTATATGTAGCAGTCTTTGAAAAAAGGAAATCGAACCCCTCATCGTAAGAAGCGCTAAGAATGCCGGGGGTCGCAGAGTGCCGAACCCGAACTGATTGATACAAAGAAACCTCTGCGTATCTCGGCGAACTCCGCGTCTCCGTGGTCAGGACTTGTGTTCTTTTCAACATTCTGATTGTACCGTACTCGAAGAGGAATTTTTGCTGTTTTTCCCTGGCTCCACATCGACGAAAGTCGATACCTATTCCGCAAAACCTTATTACCTCTCACTTCTCCCGTTTTGTTTCGATCTCCAACCCACAGCGCCAGACCTCAAATCTCAAATCAACCTTCAACCGTCAATGTTCAACCTCCAACCTTCCTCTTTTTAAGCAATTCTTAATTTTCCCTCATCCTCCACTTGAATCGTTGCGCCCGGACACGCTGTAGAAAAAAGACTTGTTTAGTGAATCAAATGTGTATATATTTGGCAAAAACATTGCGGGGGCGTGAAAGAGGGTTGCAGGTTTCTTCAACCTTTTTTTTTGCTCTGTCGATCTTCAAAAGTGTGCGGAGCAAAATGTTGTGAAGAATAGTGAGAGTTTCTCATGAACTGCAAGAGCAATCGCCTTCTCTGTTCGGTCTCCTCTCAACTCCCCCAGCAGTGACGTCACCAGGCTGTTCCTCATGCGTGTTCGCAGATCCATCGAAACCGATTCATCATCCGGTTTTGATACACATAATCGGTCGGGAGGCTCTTTCCATCTTTCCGCCAATTTCCCGCCGTGTGCCATGTGTGCCGATGTCTGTTCATCAATTCCATGAAACGACTCTATTCCCCATGGCGGTCGGTCTATATCAAGACATTCAGCGAGAAGGGGCGAAAATCGTGCCTCTTCTGTCGGATCAAGAAAGAAAAAAAGGATCGGCAGAATTTCGTGGTCTGGAGGGGAAAGCATTGCTACGTGGTGCTGAATCTTTTTCCGTACAACAGCGGCCATCTCATGGTTGTCCCGTACAAGCACACAAAGGAGCTGGGTGAGCTTTCCAACGAAGAATCTGCAGAGGTATTTGGAGTTTCTTCCCGTTGTATGAAAGCACTGAATGCGATTAGCGCTCCACATGGATATAACCTTGGGGCGAATCTTGGCCGAGTAGCCGGAGCGGGAATCGAGCAGCATCTGCACTTCCACATTGTTCCACGCTGGAACGGCGACACGAATTTCATGCCGGTTCTGGCAGATACGAAAATCATTTCGGAAGAATTGAAGGGGTTGTGGAGGAAGCTGAAGAGGGAAATGGGGAGGGTTGATGGTTAATGGTTAATGGTTATGGGACAACCGCAGAGCCGCGGAGGTACACAGAAACGCAGAGAAAAAAAGCTTGTGCAAAAACCGTATCATTCACTCCCTGCGATCTCGACGCCTCCGCGTTGAAAACCAAAACACCAAGCCGGCTGAATCAGATGGTCGCCTTTGCAGGCATGCCGGCGTGAGAGAAGCAGTAGTGCTGAAATGTTGAAACTCAAATTCTCCATATCGATTCTCCTTCTGCTCTCCGGTTTGAGTAGTCTCGGTGTTTCTCAAACACGCGAGCAGATCCAATCGGCTGTTGAATCCGGAAGGCGGATGTCACCGGAGGAGATCACACAGAAGCTCCGCGAAATGGGTCTCACCCTTGAGGAAGCAGGCCGCCGCGCGCGCGATCTGAATGTGAACCTCGAAGAGTACATCAATCTTACCACGCTTTCGGCCACACAGGCAAATGAAGCACTCGCTCCCTTTCTTCCACAACGGGGCATGGGTGGGGATACCCTCGCGCTCACACAGCGTGATCCGTTGCAGCAGATATTGCAGAGAGATTCCCTCAGAAAAGCCATTGCCGCGCAGAAGCGACTTCGCGTTCTTGAGGTCCCCGGCTTCTCCCAGAGAGAGAGCGTGGAGCTGCATCTCCAGCCCTACGGCTATGAAGCCTTCCAGTATCCCGTTTCCCTCTTCGAACCTGTGCTGAACGTCGCTACACCCCCGTCATATCTGCTTGGACCCGGGGATGAGATCGTGATTTCCGTTTGGGGGGAGACAAAGCTTTATTATCAACTGGTCGTCAATCGGGAAGGGAACATTCTCATTCCGGATGTCGGACCGGTGAACGCTATGGGGTCAACGATCCAGCAGTTCCGCGACAAGCTTGTACGGCGGATGACGGCCGTGTACTCGGGTTTACGCAATGGTGGTCCGGGAGCCAACACGTTCCTTGATGTTTCGTTGGGGAGATTGCGAACGATCCAGATCTTTGTGCTTGGCGATGTGGAACGACCCGGAGGATATCAAGTTTCTTCCATGTCGACAGCCTTCCACGCTCTCTATCTTGCGGGCGGTCCCGCAGTAACCGGAACGCTTCGGGAGATTCGTATCGTACGACCCGGCTTCAATCTCCCCCCAACAGATCTCTATGATTATCTCTTGCGTGGCAACCGAACGAACGATATTCGATTGCAGGATGGGGATGTTGTTTTCGTCAAGCCTGCAGGGAAAAGAGCGGCAATTCAGGGTCGTGTGGTGCGTCCGGCCATCTATGAACTTAAAGAAAATGAAACGCTGGCCGACCTTCTTGCATTGGCGGGGGGACTCCGCTTCGACGCCTATGTGAACAGAGTGCACGTGGAGCGAATTGTTCCATTTGATCAACGGAGTCTCATCGGCAAGACCATTCAAGATATCGATCTGCGCTTTGAGAAGCTGCGTGACCTGCTCTCAAGCAAATTCGCGCTTGAAGACGGGGATGTCATAACCGTGCGGGAGATTACCGAGCTTCCGGAAAACCGGGTCGTCATTACAGGAAACGTCAAGAAACCCGGCCCTTATCAGCTCAAACCCGGCATGCGCGTGAAAGACCTGATTATGGCCGCCGATAGCCTGGAGCGGAACACTTTCAGCGAACGAGGCACACTCTTCCGATTGCTCCCGAATCTCCGCCGCGAGATTCTTGCCTTCAATCCCAGACTGGCTCTTGAAGGGGACGAAGCGCACGATCTCCAGCTTGCTAACGAAGATAGTTTGGTGATCTATAAGGAAAGCCAGTTCTTTCCCCAGCGGGTGGTGAGTATTGCCGGCGCAGTGCGAAAGCCCGGAATCTTCCCCCGTCATGAGAAGATGAACGTCGCCGATCTTGTGGTTCTTGCCGGCGGATTAAAAGAAGAAGCAATAACAAAAGGATGGGAGATTTCCCGGATTGAAACGACAAGCGTGGGAGTGTTCACCCGAGTGTTTAAGGTCGATGTCGATCATGAGTATTGGACCGGCAAAGGTGGCGGAGGTTTTCTCTTGCACGATCTCGATCATGTTCTTGTTCCAACCGATCCTCGTATCACCCCGCCTCAGATTGTCGATGTTTCCGGCTATGTGATGTTTCCCGGCAAATATACGATTCGGTATGAGGGAGAGAAATTGTCCGAGCTGCTCAAGCGTGCAGGCGGTCCAAGAGAAGGGGCTTACCTTGCGGGATCAAGACTCTTTCGCAAGGCCAATAATGCAGGCCTGGTGCCGATTGATTTCGAAGAGGCGCTTGATGATACGACATCGCTGGATAACATTGAGCTCCTGGATGGAGACTCGATTTCGATCGCGAAGCATGAGGATCTCGTCTATGTGCGAGGAGAAGTCTTCGTTCCCTCCCCTGTATTGTACAAGAAAGGTGCGAGTTTGAAGTATTACATTCTCCAGGCGGGGGATTTCAAAGAAGAGGCGGACATCGATCGTGTTGTCGTCTTCTTACCGAGCGGAAAGAAATGGGAACCGGGAGGGCTATTTGGTGACCCGGAGATCCTTCCCGGCAGTGCTATCTATGTCCCAAGAAAGATCGAGAAAGAGGATAAAACACTGCCGATCCTCCGCGATCTGGCGACGATCCTTGCCAGTCTTGCAGCGATAACGATTGGAATAATTCAGGTGACGAAGTGAGGATGGTTATTGGGTAATGGGGGGAAGAGCATCGAGGACGTAGTAGCGGATCACTGATCCGGAGTTGTTTCTGCATCATCAGTGCCTAGAAAAGCAAAACATAACGCAAATGATCCGGTAGCCGTTGCACCCACGGTCGAGGAGGAATTCCTCCATGATGAAGAAGCCGAAAGCTCAATCGACTGGGAAGAACTGCTTTCGGTCGTCTGGTCGTCGCGAAAATTGATCGGGATGGTCACCGGCGGAGTCACCGTTGCATCGGTCATTATCAGTCTGCTTCTCCCGAACTACTTTCGGTCAACCGCGACACTGTTGCCGGAGACAGAAAA
>DATMBF010000010.1:0-5237 GCA_035559595.1 Bacteroidota bacterium
GGCCCCTTTTCCATGAGTCGGAGGCCGTGTGCAGCGTTCTCCGCCGCTTCCACACGGTAGCCGTCCTGGCGAAACCATTTGGAAAGCGAATCCCGGACGACCGCATCGTCGTCCACGATGAGAATGCTCGGATGGTTGTTCTGTTGTTCTTGCATGGTCACACCCCTGTTGTCGTCGTTGTCGAGTACGCTGGAAGCCGCTCTGCAAGGTGACGGCGGAGTGAGATTGTGAATGTCGTCCCGCTATGCGCGCAGGAGATCACGTGAATCGTTCCCCCATGCCGTTCAGGGATGCCGTAGGAGACAGTGAGACCCACGCCCGTCCCCTTTCCATTGCGTTTTGTAGCGTGGGGCGGAATTCCCCTTCCCCGAGGTGCAAGATGCGTGCCTTTGCATCCTGTCGGAATTGCCCAAAATCCTCGGGTTTTCTCGGAATTTAGGCCGACGGGATTATTAGCTTTGAGAGATGGGGTTCTTAAAGAGAAGAATCAAGAACAGACCAGAAAAGTCTTCAAGATATTCTCGGTCTCATCGCATCACGATAGCGAAAGCACCCGAACAACCATCTCGAAATACGACGTACGACCGACAAGATCTTCAAGGGTCTCCACCAACTAGCCGCCGTCATACATCGTCGTTCCCACGGCAGAATGCTTCTTTTTGAGGAGCAGCAGCAGTCGAAGGGAGATCCCTCGCAACACAACTGCAAGTCGCAGAGCTTGTAATCGTCGATGTCCACACGAGCATATCCGGTTCCGAGCAGCTCCACCCAGGCGTGCTTCGGGCTAAAAACAATAGCCGCGTGGGGGGTGATAAACCACTCAGACGTCGGACTTGCACGCCCGATCGCTTCGGCCGGTTTCCGTTTTTCGTTGGATCAGATAGTCTCGACAAACAGAGGAGTGGGGAATGAGGGAATGAAAGGGAATCCTCAATGGTATTTCCCAGATTTCAGAAGGATAGTTGAGCCATTCTGCAGGAGATAGGAAGAGAAGCGGCTAAGATGTTGGAAAATCAACGAAAAGTGGTAAAAATAGGCACAATAACAAAGCGAGCAAATGGCACAAAGGTTGAATTTGCCTTTGGGAAGGGAGGGTGTTGATTTTCTGATGCGTTGAATTTTTCTACGACTATCAATCTCAGAAAGTGCTCTATCCCTTCCTACCGATATCGATCACGACAAAACTTCCATGCGAAGAATCTTTCCGGCGTCGTTCTACAATCTCCTAACGCTCATCGGTACAGCAATTGCTTCCATCAGTTTCGGGCTGATTCTGTTTCTGATGGTGCTCGAGCTGTTTGCCACGGAACAGAAGCCGTACATGGGCATTATCGCCTTTGTGATTCTGCCGGCGATTCTCATGATCGGCGTTGTCTTGATCATCATCGGCATCCTGCGCGAGCATAAACGGCAGCGGGAAGGAAAGCCGGTCGGGTTGCATCTTCCGCAAATCGACCTCAATAATCCGCGGCATCGCACAGCGTTCTCGTTTTTCTCCCTCGGTGCCATTTTGCTGTTGCTTTTCTCGGCCTTCGGGAGCTTCAAGGCGTATGAGTACACGGATTCGGATCAATTCTGCGGGGAAACATGCCATGCCGTGATGCACCCGGAGTACACCGCATACCAATTTTCTCCCCACGCCCGTGTCGGTTGCGTCAAGTGTCACATTGGTCCGGGCGCCGGTTGGTTCGTTCGGTCGAAGCTGTCCGGCGCGTACCAGGTGTACGCAACGACGTTCAATCTCTATCCACGTCCGATTCCGACGCCGATCGAGAACCTTCGTCCAGCACAAGAGACATGCGAGCAGTGCCACTGGCCGAAACATTTCTTCAGCGAGAAGCAGCACGTCAATACCTATTTCCTCTCGGACGAACAGAATACCAGGTGGAATCTCAACCTGTTGATGAAAATCGGCGGCGGGAACATCGAAGCCGGCCCGACCTCCGGCATTCACTGGCACATGAACATCAGCAATGAGGTGACGTACATTCCGGCAGACTCCACGCGGCAGGTCATTCCCTGGGTACGTGTACGGCATCCGGACGGTGTCGACCGCATTTACCGTAGCACGGACAATCCGTTGAGCGAAGAAGAGCTCCAGAAGCTCCCCAAGCGACGGATGGATTGCATCGATTGCCATAATCGCCCGACGCATATCTACCATCCGCCGGCGCGTTCGGTGAACCACGTGATGGCGCTCGGATGGATTGACCCCAGCTTACCCAGTGTGAAGAGTATTGCGGTCGAAGGATTGGAGAAACCTTATACGACAAAGAAGGTCGGGCTCGATAGCATCAAACTGGTGATTGAGGAATACTATCAGAGAAATTACCCTGCTGTCTACAGCGAGAAATCCGCGGCGATTGCCCGTACAGTTGCCGAGGTGCAAAGGATCTACGAGCGAAATTACTTCCCCGAGATGAACGTAGATTGGAAACGGTTCCCCGATAATATCGGCCATATGTACTACCCCGGCTGTTTCCGCTGTCATGATGGCAAGCATGTCTCCGATGACGGAAAGGTTCTCTCGCGGGACTGCAACGTTTGCCATACGATCCTTGCTCAACAGTATGACAAGGACAAGCTCCGATTGTCGCTCGGGGGCATCGAATACCGTCACCCCGTCGACATCGGTGATGCATGGAAAGAAATGAACTGTAGCGATTGTCACTTTGGAAAATAAGGATGCATACTCAGCCTGAACAACCCGAGCAACGAAGTAAGCGCGATTTTCTCCAGCTCTTGTTAGGCGGCAGTTTCATTGCCTGGCTTGCCGCCGTACTGTACCCCGTTCTCGCCTATATGAGGCCGCCGAAACAGGGTGAAGTTGAAGTCACCAGCGTCAAAGCGGGGAAATTGAGTGAGATACCCAAGGATTCGGGGAAGATCGTAAAATTTGGAACGAAACCTGCACTACTCATCCGGACAGCCAACGGTGAGCTCCGGGCGTTTAATGCTACCTGTACCCATCTGGACTGCACGGTGCAGTATCGGGCGGATATGGGCATCATCTGGTGTGCATGTCATAACGGTAAGTACGACCTGAACGGCCGCAACGTGGCCGGTCCGCCACCACGCCCGTTGGACGAGTTGCGCGTGGTTGTGCAGGGTGATGACATCCTTATCTCTAAAAAGACTTAGCGATGGTAAACTGAGAGATAGAGGTTATTGAGATAGGTTCTAGTGAAGATTCGTGGGCAAAGACCTTTTCCATAAAACAAAGATGTAACTCGTAAGACACTCATGTCCATCTGGAAACGACTATATCAGTGGGTCGATGAGCGCGTGGATTTGCGCGATCTCGTCGAGTTTATGGGCAAGAAGTACGTGCCCGTCCATCGGCATTCGATTTGGTACTACTTCGGCGGCGTCTCGCTCTTTCTCTTTATCGTTCAGGTGGTGACGGGTATTCTTCTTCTCCTCTATTATAAGGGGAGCGAGGAGTTGGCGTTCGAGAGCATCCAGTTTATCATGTCGAAGGTCGAGTTCGGTTGGCTGATCCGATCCATCCACAGCTGGGCGGCCAACCTGTTCATTCTCGCCGCCATGATCCATATGTTCAGCGTCTACTTTGAGAAAGCTTACCGGAAACCGCGAGAGATCACCTGGCTCACCGGCATGCTGATGTTTTTCCTTGCGCTCGGCTTCGGCTTCAGCGGATACTTGTTGCCGTGGAATGAACTCGCGTTCTTTGCCACCAAAGTTGGCACTGACATTGCGGGAGTGATCCCGGTAATCGGTAAGCCGATCATGATCTTTTTACGCGGCGGAGAAGAGGTGACCGGCGCTACACTTTCTCGCTTTTTCGGCTTCCATGTCGCAGTGTTGCCTGGAATCTTCACGGTGCTTCTGGGCATTCACCTCATCCTGGTGCAGCGACAGGGCATGAGTGAGCCGTTCGAATTCGAAAAGGCACATCCCACGGAACGCAAGACGATGCCTTTCTTCCCGAATTTTCTGTTGCGCGACCTGTTGCTCTGGCTTATCGTCCTGAACGTGCTCGCAATCCTTGCCGTCTTCTTCCCGTGGGAATTGGGTCGCAAAGCCGATCCGTTTGCACCGGCGCCGGAGGGCATCAAACCGGAGTGGTACTTTATGTTTATGTTCCAGACGTTGAAGTTCATCCCGGCGCAAGTCTGGTTTATCGATGGCGAAGTGCTTGGCATTCTCCTGTTTGGCGCAGCCGGTGTGCTCTGGATGCTGGTTCCGTTCTGGGACCGCAAGAGCGCCCGCGGTGAGCAGAACCGTTTTGTCAATTACCTCGGCCTGTTCGCCGTCCTCTACATTATCCTGTTTACTATTATCGGATGGCTGGCATGAAACCTCGTCTTGTCGATCTCCTGCTCTGTCTTACCCTGTCGCTCTGGTATGCTCTGCCGGCCCTGGCGCAAGACCAGTGCTACACGTGTCATGAGGCGCTAGGCGATAAGCCCTCCGAGCTGTTCAAGAAGGACGTCCACTTCAAGAAAGGAATCAGCTGCGCGGACTGCCACGGTGGTAATCCGAGCAAGGAAGAGATGGAAATGGCGATGGACAAGTCGAAGGGTTTCAAAGGAGTGCCGAAAGGTGATGCCATTTCCGAGACGTGCGTAACCTGCCATGCGAACGCTGAGAAGATGAGGAGTTTCGGCTCGTCGTTGCCGACCAACCAATGGGAACTGCTGCAAACCAGCGTACACGGGAAGCTTTCCGTCACCGCAAAGGAGCACATTGCGCAATGCACCACCTGTCACAACGCGCATGGTATTGTGTCGGTGAAAAACCCCGCTTCGCCGGTGCACCCGCTCAATGTTGTCCAAACCTGCGCCAAGTGCCACAGCAATGCAGCGTTTATGCGGACGTACAACCCGTCGCTACCGGTTGATCAGCTCGAAAAATATCGGACAAGCGTCCACGGCAAGCGCAACGCGAAAGGCGATCCCAAGGCTGCCGAATGCGCCAGTTGCCACGGCAGTCACGACATCCGCGCGGCGAAGGATGTGAAATCGAAGGTCTATGCCACGAACATCCCGCAAACATGCGCCGCATGCCACAGCAATGCCGAGTATATGAAGCCGTACAAGATCCCGACAGACCAGTACGACCAATTTGTCTCTAGCGTTCACGGTCAAGCTCTGTTGGTGAAGAAAGACCTCGGCGCGCCGGCGTGCAATTCCTGCCACGGCAATCACGGTGCAACGCCGCCGGGCGTTTCGTCCATCTCGAAAGTCTGCGGTACCTGCCACGCGCTCAATGCC
>DATMBF010000011.1:0-109274 GCA_035559595.1 Bacteroidota bacterium
GAAGATGGGCTGAATCGCTTCGACGGATATTCTTTCCGGGTCTATCGCCATGATCCGTTCAATCCAGCTTCACTCTCCCATAGCTGGGCGGAATGTCTATTTATCGATCGCACGGGGACTCTCTGGATCGGAACCTACGGCGGTGGACTCAATCGCTACGACCGCCGAACAGATACGTTCCAACACTTCAAGCACAATCCCAGCGACCCTCAAACACCAAGCAACGATTTTGTTTATGACATTGCGGAGGATCAAGAGGGTTTCATCTGGTTTGCAACGGAGAAAGGACTGAACCGGCTTGACCCGGCAACGAGCGTCGTTACACGCTTCTACCACGACCCTGCACGCACCAACAGCCTTGTTCACGACGATGCCCGCACACTGCACTTCGATCGCAAGGGTGGTCTTTGGATCGGGACAATCGGTGGACTCTGTCGCTACGATCCGCGGCAGAACCGCTTTGTCCAATACAAGCACGACCCGTCGAACGGGCAAAGTCTCAGCCATGACCGGGTTCGCGATGTTTATGAGGATCGAAAAGGCAGAATCTGGGTCGGCACGAGGGCCGGCCTTGACCTGTATGACGAGACCCGTGATTCCTTCGACCGGATGCCACTTTTGATGAGCAACGGATCGAGGAGAACGGTGCCTAACGTTTTTCGCATTGTCGAAGATCGTAGCGGCATCTTCTGGATCGGCACCAACGATGCTGGCATGTTTCGGTACTACGAACACTCCGGAAAACTCACATCCCTCCTTCATCATCCACTCGATCCCACAAGTCTCAGCAGCAATGCCATTCGATCGATTCTTCAAGATCGGTCCGGTGTCCTCTGGATTGGGACCCTGGGTGGAGGCGTGAATCGACTGCGGGGGACGGCGTTTGTCCACATCAGACATGAGCCATGGAACCCAAACAGTTTGAGCGGACGTCTTGTCTTCTCTATCGTTGAAGATCGCTCGGGCGTTGTGTGGATTGGCACAGACGGAGCAGGCTTGAATGCCTACGACCCTCTGCGCGGGCGGTTTACGCATTTCATACACGAAGCCGCCGATCCGTACAGTCTCGGTGCGAACAGTGTTCGAGCCATAGTCGAAGACAGGAATGGCGTTCTTTGGTTTGGCACATTGAACGGCGGCCTTAATCGCTATGATGCCAGGACCGGTCGTTTCATCCGATATCTCAACGATCCTTCCAATCCTTTCAGCATCAGCCACAACGGCGTGAGGACAGTGTATGAGGATTCGCGCGGATTGCTCTGGGTGGGCACGAACGGCGGCGGGCTGAATGTGTTCGATCCAACAACAAAGCGATTCACCCGATATCACCATCGGCCGGATGACACCACCAGTCTCAGCTCCAACGTGGTGAGTGCGATTCTCGAAGACCGCTCCGGCGTACTCTGGGTGGGAACGCGGGAGGGATTGAATCGCCTTGATCGGCAACGCATGATTTTCCATCGTTACACGTCAAACCCTGCTGACTCGACAACCCTCTCCAGCAGCTATGTTGTCTCCATTTGCGAAGACCGGAAAGGAGATTTGTGGATTGGAACGATGATGGGGTTGAACCGATTCGATCGGGCAGCAAATCGCTTCGAGCGGTTTTTTGAAAAGGATGGTCTGCCGAACAACACCGTGTACGGGATTCTCGAAGATGCGCGCGGGTTCCTGTGGATCAGCACCAATCGGGGACTGTCGCGATTCGATCCCACGACACGTCGCTTCCGAAATTTCGACCGGCGGGATGGCTTGCAGGATGATGAGTTTAACTTAGGAGCTTTCCATCGAGGCCGCAGCGGTCGTTTCTACTTCGGAGGAGTTAATGGCGTGTCAGCGTTCTTTCCCGAGAGGCTTGAGGATAATCCTCACGCTCCACCCATCGTCTTGACGAGCTTCAAAGTGTTTGAAGAGCCGGTACAACTTCCGGCACCGATCTGGCAAGTCGAAGAACTGCAGCTTTCGTACGAGCAGAACTTCTTCTCGTTCGAATTTGCGGCGCTGGACTTTACCACGCCGGAGAAGAATCAGTACGCCTATCGGTTAGAAGGATTCGATGCCGACTGGATTGCCAGCGGCACGAGGCGATTTGCGAGCTACACCAATGTTGAGCCGGGTTCCTATCTCTTCCGTGTGAAAGCGTCGAACAACGACGGTATATGGAATGACGAGGGCATTGCCGTGCGCATCACCGTCGTTCCCCCGTTCTGGCAAACCGGCTGGTTCCGGATCGGCGCAACAGGCGTGATCCTTCTGATGACCTATGGGCTGTATCGTTACAGGGTGAAGAGTCTGCTTGAAATTGAGCGCATGCGGACGCGCATCGCTACGGATTTGCATGACGATATCGGGACGAGCCTTTCGAGTATTGCTATTTCCAGCGATGTTGCACGACAAACCATCGAACAGAACCCCGCCGAAGCACGAGAACTCCTGGAGGGTGTGTCCGGCACCGCCCGCAGCCTGTTAGACGCAATGAACGATATCGTCTGGACGATCAAACCGGAGAATGATCTGCTGGATGATCTCGTGCTGCGTATGCAGGAGTTTTCCACCCGCCTTCTTGATGCCAAAGCGATCGAACTTCGTTTTCGGAAAGAGCTGGAGGCGAATGGTTTCAACGTGCGACTTCCGCTCGACGTACGGCGAAACATCTATCTCATCTTCAAAGAATTGGTCAACAACATCGCCAAGCACGCAGCCTGTACCGCAGTCGATATCCAGATCCATCTTCTCCCCCACCACAACTCTCGACGTTGGCGCCTGCTGTCGATCGCGGTGAAGGATAACGGTGCAGGTTTTGATCTGGCGGTGCCAACACGGGGAAACGGTCTGAAGAATATGCAACAGAGGGCAACGGCTATCGGCGCAAGCATAACGATCGCAACTGAGCCGGGCAAGGGAACATCCGCAAACCTTCGTGTGCCGGTCAAAATCCCCTGAATTGGGGATGGATTCCGAGCGTTGCGTTTCCTATATACGGTTCCGAGCGCGATCCACTCATAGGAGGTTACTATGGGAAATCGTGTTGGTCTTTACTACCGCTCGTTGGTCCTTGCAACTCTTCTCACTGCGTGGCTGATTCCCACCAGTGGAACCGGACAGCAGTCATCGGATGAGAAGAAACAGCTCGTCTCCAACAAGCAGTATGGATTCTCGTTCAGTTGTCCGAAGAATTGGACTGTTGACCGCGGACAATTTCCCGATCCGTTGCCGGATCCGGAAGCGTTTAAGACCGGCAAGGTTGGTCTCGAAGGGAGTCTGGGGAAGCCATCACAGGGAGAAGAGAACGGCGTGCGCTTGAATGCGGTCAAACCGACGCAAGACGGAGGAGAACTTCCGCCGCCGACTATCGAGGTCTATGCCCATCCTTCTACGGCAAAGAGCTGTGATCAGTTTACCACGGAGGTAAAGGAGTGGATGAAAATCTTCGGGCAGAAGCTTCGTTCTGCGAAAAAGATCATCACCAAGAATAACCTTGAGGGATGCGATATCGTCTACACAACTCCGATGGGGCAGCACGAAGTCTTCAATCGTATGACGGCCTTTTTCAAGAACGGACGGCGCTATATTCTTTCCTATTTTGAACCGAATGAAGCTGATTTTCGGGCAAACGCAAAAGCCTTCGAGGAGGTTCTCCATTCATTCGCCATCACAAAGTAGAGAGCCTCACAGATGAGATCGTGGGCCCACGTCTATGCAACAGGCGGTCCTTGGTATACACTCGTCGTCGTTGAAGAAGCGCCGATGCAACACGTGGTTGAGGCCAATGCCGATGCCTGGAAGAACGACATCCTGCATACAGGCAAAGCGGCTCTCTACGGGATTTACTTTGATACGGGCAAGTCCGATATCAAACCGGAATCAGAAGCCGCAATCAAGGAAATCGCGCGTCTCCTCTCCGAAAACCCTGCACTGAGCCTTCACGTCGTCGGGCATACAGACAATGTGGGAGAGCTGGACTACAACCTGAAGCTCTCTAAAGCGCGAGCCGAGGCGGTCGTCAATGAACTTGTGTCAAAGCACAAGGTCGCTGCCGACCGACTAAAGGCTCATGGTGTGGGACCGCTTCCACCAGTCTCATCGAACGATTCCGAGGAAGGCAGGGCGCTGAACCGAAGGGTAGAATTGGTGAAGCAGTGAACAGATAACTACAGGGAAATATGAAAGCGACCGAAGACAGGAGCTGATCGTTTGTCGATTTCTGTAGCAATTGTCGAAGACAATGCGTCGATCCGGGATGGGATTGCGCGTTTGCTCAACGCCACGCCGGGCTTTCGCTGCAATCAGAAATATGCATCGTGCGAAGAGGCCTTGCAAAGCATCAAGGAGCCGTTGCCCGACATCGTCTTGATGGATATCGGTTTTGATGGAATGTCTGGCATCGAAGGGGTTCGCCGGCTGAAGCAACGGTATCCCAACCTCAATGTCGTGATGTTGACGGTCTACGACGACAACGAGAGAATCTTTCAATCGCTCTGCTCCGGCGCATCGGGATATCTCCTGAAGAACAGCTCTCCGGAGGTTGTCATGGCGGCGCTTACGGAAGTACACCGCGGCGGCGCGGCGATGACGCCAAGCATCGCGAAAAAAGTGCTCAGCCTCTTCCGCTCCATTGCTCCCGCCCAGACAGAGTCCCACAACCTTACCAAACGCGAGACCGAAATTCTTGAACACCTCGTTGCCGGCTCGAGTTACAAGATGATTGCAGACGCACTGAACCTCAGCATCGAAACCGTTCACACGCACATCAAACGGATTTACGGGAAATTGCAAGTGCATTCCAAGACGGAGGCGGTCTCCAAAGCACTCAGGCAAAGGCTCGTGTAAATTCGGGGTACCTTCCTACCTCTCTCCCTGAAAATCCTTCAAAGCCGTTCCCTCAAAATCCCCAGAATTGGGGATTGTTGATTTCCGCCAAATGCAGAATATTGGACACAACGGATCTTTTGTTTCCATTGACGCAATGGATGTTCACAACGTAAGGAGGGTACCATGATTATTCCAGCACTGCACAAGCATTTTTGGAGCCTGCTTCTGGTGCTCGCTCTCACCGTCTTCGTTGCGGGCTGCGGAAAAGAAGAAGAATCGCCAACAGAGCCAACGCAAGACGCGCCATCGATTCCGGCTGTGAGATTCAAAGGTCCGAACACGACGTCGCAGGACCAGTTCGCGCAGACGGCAAGGATCATGGCAGAGTTCTTCAATGCCATTGCTTCGCAGTGGGATGCATTTCGGTCGTTACCGGCCACGAAAGAAGGAAATAGCTGGAAGTGGACATATACCGCCGGCGGTGTGACGTACACGTATACAGGGACAAAACAGGCGGATGGAAGTGTCCAGTGGCGCTACACGATACATGGTGGTGGATACAATAATTGGACTGTTCTCGAGGGTTCAACAAGTGGCGATGGGAAGAGCGGGAGCTTCAAGGCATACGAAGAGAATTCGACGCAAATCGATGTGGAAATGTCCTGGTCGACGAGCACATCGAACGTCCTTACAGGTGTCTGGAGGGACTATGAAAATGGCGTACCGGACGAGCGCCTGGAGCTTATTAACAACCCAGACGGCTCGGGTGAGCTCAAGCTCTACAACAGGCAAAATGTTCTGACACTTCGCATTGTCTGGCAGGCGAACGGGTCAGGCGAGTGGTGGACGTACAGCGACACAGGACAGCAAACCGGCAACGGGCGGTGGACGTAAAATGTATGTCGAGTAAGAGAAGTGTGTTTGTCAACACGGCACAATCACTATTGATTAGTGGTTGTGTCGTGCTCATTTCAGGGATGATGATACAACCGGGCAATACTCGACTTGGTGTCACGGGTACGTCTGTTGTCGATACGCTGCGTGGCTCCACGCCGCACGGAAGTTACGTCATCATCAGGACGGAGACTTCTTTTTCCGGAACCGTCGTTAACGGCACTGCAAGCGTGTACGCCATCCGCAGGTTCCAGCCCCGCTGAATGACGGCGGCAGGCAAACAACGAGAAAACGGCAGGATGTTGGTGGAAGCGCTCCACACGGAGGAGTCCCGACGAAAGACGTCGGGATAAAGAGGACGATGCCAGGAGATATTTCAGCCCCTTCAAGCTTGCGCTCGAAGGGGCTTTTTGTTTTTGAGGTGTGATTGCATGGGGAAGACGACAGAACGAAGCCTCCTACCTAATCCTTCATTACCGATAGGTACACTCTCCATGGGCCAACGGCTTCTCGATACTGTTTTGCCAACGTCCGCGAAATCTGAACGAGATGGTCCTGATCGTGCGCAACCCACGTGGAGAGGAGTTGTTCCAGCGTCACTCTGCCAAGCTCCGGATGGCTCCCCGTCTTTCGGAGATCTTCCTTCGTTAACTTCATCCCAACGAGAATTTGGATATTCCCTTCTCTCAATCGTTGAAATGTTTCGAGGAGTTCTTCGACAGACTTCCCTCTGCTTGCTTCAAATTGAGCAAACCGGTCAAACGGCTCGAATGGTTTTGACTCTCCATACTGAAGAATAATCTTCGCGCGCGGGATCCAATCTGTCCGTTCTCCATGGATGAGGTGCCCCACGACGTCGTATGGGCTCCATGTATCACCTCCCTCATTACTCCGAAGCCAATGGTCTGGAAGTCCCTCGAGGAGAGATCGCAGCACTTGCGGCGTGCGACGCAAGAGATTGATAGCATGATCAAGATGGAAATCCACGGCGAGCCTTTCGGTATGTTGGATGTCTATGGATGAGCCGAAGTGACCGTGGTTTGGTACTCAGCTCGTCGGAATGTTCTCAGAAACATTTCTGCGCCAAGGAGGATTGCCGCAATCAGGCATGTAGCGGCCAGAATGTCAAACCAGAGTGGTCCGCTGGGTCCTCCTGCGATCGAAAGCGTGTGGTGTCGATGACAACAAGCGAGCTCATGATAAGGCCGGCAACCTTCCAGCCGATCGTGCAATTGCGCTCGCCACGGCGGCCCCCAACAGCTCCCGATAGGGGCAGTAAGAAAACCAGCGAGAGCAAGAACGTCAAGTGATGATTCATACCATCCGACTCCGCCCAGCCAGGTTTTCTGAACCAGTGTGATCAAGACCACCATGAAGACGTACCCACAAAACACACCGGCGGTGGTACGGAAAGCGTGTTTCAACTTTTTCTCCCAAAAGTGGAGAGTTGTTGTTGTGAGATTGTCTGCTGGCAAAAGGGATTCGGCGTCTTTGAGTCAGACGTATGAGGCGCAAATTAGTGAGTCGGCGAAGCAATGTCAAGAGCCGGGAGTTGAAGCTCGTGGATGATGATAGTTCGAGGTGGGAGTTCTGAGTCCGAAGTTCAAAGCGCTGCTGCTAATCTTCGAATTGCATCTTCGTCACTGGTGTCTTCATGCCGACCGGCATCCCACTGATGGATGCAGTCGGGCCTGCATGCATTAGGCGGGATTTTTGTTTTCAGTGTGGTTCAGATTCCTGCCATCAACTTGCAGGAATAAGATGATGCGACGGAGCTTACCGACTTTCACCTTGCTCTCCCCCGCATTATTCCGTAAATTGACTCATCAACAATGCGTCCGAAGAATCTCAAAGGCCTCTCTCTCCACGAGCTTCAGGAATTCGTGGAGTCGCTTGGTGAAAAGCGCTACCGGGCTGCACAGCTCTTTTCCTGGCTCTACGGCAAGCGCGCTCAGACTTTCGACGAAATGTCCGATATTTCCAAGCATTTCCGAACTATCCTCAGCGAGGCCGCTGTGATCGAGAATCTTGAGCTTGTTACGAAACAGGTCTCTGCCCTCGATGGAACAACCAAGTTCCTCTTCAAGCTTGCGGATGGTTTAGTCATCGAAAGCGTTCTGATCCCGGCGGAGGAGGCATCACCCAGTGCAGGGAAACGCCTCACGCTTTGCATTTCCACGCAGGTTGGGTGTCCGCTCGACTGCAAGTTCTGCGCAACGGGTACGATGGGCTTCTATCGCAACCTGACCACCGGGGAAATCGTTGACCAGGTTCTTCAGGTCCAAAATCATAGCCCTCGACGGGTTACGAATATCGTCTATATGGGGATGGGAGAGCCGATGCTGAATTATGAGAACGTGATGAAGTCGGTCGAGATTCTGAATGCAGAGAATGGTCCGGCCATCGGCTCGCGACACATTACCGTTTCCACAGCCGGCTATGCCGACCGGATTCGGCGGATGGCAGACGAGGATCGGAAGGTGAAACTCGCACTCTCGCTCCATTCGTTGGATAACGAGAAACGTAACCTCATCATGCCGATCACCAAGAAATACAGCGTCCCGGTGCTCCTCGATGCTCTTCAATACTATTATCACAAAACCCGTCGGCGACCGACGATTGAGTATATCTTGTTCGATGGCTTCAATGACACGGAAGCGGATCTCAAGAGTCTGATTGCCGTATGCCGGCGTATTCCCTGTAAAGTCAATATTATTCCTTTTCACTCAATCTCCTTTACGCATCCGTCTGGCGTTGCGGCAACCCTCAAGCCGACTCCACGACTCCGCATGGAAGAGTTCGTCCAGCGCCTCCGCGATGCACATGTTACGGTGATGATTAGAAGCAGTGCGGGCGAGGACATTGATGCTGCGTGCGGTCAGTTGGCCGTGCGAGAGGAAAAAGGGAAACAGAAGTCAGAACTCGGAGGGCGGAGGTCAGCGAGCAGTGAACGCAAGCCGCGCCTGAAACCTCTGACCTCCGACGATCCGCCTTTATTTCCACTCCGGCAGACGAGTTGACCGCCGATCTCTGAACACTACTATGCCCTAGAAAGCGATTCTCTCATGCGTCTCATTCTCTTTGGACCACCAGGCGTCGGGAAAGGAACTCAGGCAAAACTCCTCACGGAGGAATTTGGCATCCCCCATATCTCGACCGGCGATCTCCTCCGCAAAGCCGTCGCAGAAAAAACTCCGCTTGGTATCAAGGCAAAGGAGTATATGGATGGAGGCAATCTCGTTCCAGACGAGATCATGATCGAACTCATCCGTGAAGTGCTCTGCTCACCGAAGGCTCAAAAGGGATTCATCCTCGACGGCTTTCCACGGACTGTCGCCCAGGCCAAGGCCCTCGATGCCCTCTTTGCTGAGATGAAGATTGATCTGAAGCGTGTCATAAGTCTTTCTGTAGAGCGGGAAGAGATCATTCGAAGATTGAGCGAGCGGCGGATGTGTAAGAAATGCGGTCGGATTTATAATTTGCAGCAGTTGGGGGGTGATAAACCTCGGTGTGAATTCTGCGGAGGAGAGCTAATCCAGCGTGATGATGATAAGCCAGAGACGGTTCGTCGGCGATTAGAGGTCTATTTACAGGAGACGGAGCCGCTTAAAGAGTTCTATCGAACCACAGGCAGGTTCGTTGAAATTGACGGCATGCGTGAGGTACCGTACGTCCACAAGGCGATCCTCGATATTATTCTGAACCACAATTCGTAGTTCATGCAGCCCTATCAGCCGAAGCCGGCAGCGGGGAGCCCTCCCTACGTTATTGCCCACCGGGGGATTTCTGGAAAAGCTCCCGAGAACACCGTTGCTGCAATCCGTCTTGCCGTAGAAACACCCGGCATCGATATGATCGAACTCGATGTCCGCTTGTCGAAAGAGGAGGAGGTGATCGTCCTCCACGACCGAACACTTCAACGGACCACAACAGGGAATGGTCGGGCAAGAACCTACACCGTGGAAGAACTCAAGCGATTTGATGCCGGCTCATGGTTCCATCCGAAATTCAATGCGGAAAGAATTCCAACTCTTCTTGAAGTCCTTCAGGTGGTGAACAAGAGGCGCTGGATAAATATCGAAATCAAATCGGATATGTTTTTCCGCGAACCGAGAGGATTGATCGAGCGGAAGGTTCTTGATGTCGTTGAGAGGTCGGAATACCGATCGCACGTTCTCATCTCATCATTTCATCACGAGCTTCTTGTCACACTTCGTCAGATGGACACGTCGATCCCCCTCGGTGTTATTTACAATATCTACCGCGACTTCGGCAAAATGCCTTCGAAGCTTGCCGGTCAATGCAACGCGTCGGTGTTTGTTTGTGCAAAGCATGAGCTCACCCGCTCGATGCTTGCAGATGCGCGCCGTCACAACATCGCATCCTATGTCTATACCCTCAATTCTCCAAAAGATGTTCAAAAAATAATGAACTTGGAGGTTGACGGTATTCTGTCCGACAATGCCGATGATGTTGTGCGCCAAGTCAAAGGTCCGTTGGTTGCTTTTTGAAGCGATCTTCCTCATATTGACTTCCACAATGGAGAATCTCTCTCAACATTATGGAGGTCATTCTATGAAACTCTTTTGTACTCTGTGTATTGCTTTCGCTGTTGTTTGTGCTGTCGGCGTTGCATCAGGCCAGGATGATTTAGGAAAACAGTTGGGCAAAATTGCAGGAGAGAACGCCAAAGGATATCTCACACCATTCCTTTCGCCGATCGGTGCCGGCTTTAACAGTGGGTTCTATCATTCGGCCGAGCTCCACGGCGTTCTGGGTTTCGACATCGGTGTCAAGGCTGCGCTGATCACCTTGGGGGACGAAGACAAGGTTTTCGATTTTGTCCTTCCATCGACTATCAGCTACAGCAGTGGTACGGGGCCGTCGGCAACGCTCACTGCAGGAGCAGACTACGACCAGATTGTGACAGGGGCTCCGACTGCGGTCGGAGCGAAGGTGGGTAAAGAGGTCAAAGTCAAACAGACTTCCTCGCAGGTTGCGTTGCGAGGGCAGACGATCTTCACGACGCCACAAGGGTTTGACCTTTCGGGAGTTGCAGTGATTGTTCCGCAGGCTTCAATCGGACTACCTCTCGGTCTAGAGGTAACCGGTCGCTTCATGCCGACGCTGAAGCTTGGCGATGTGGGGAAGTTGAACGTCATGGGCTTTGGCTTGCGGCATGACATCGATCAATACATCCCCTTGCTTCCGCTCGATATTGCCGTTCATTTTGCCACGCAGAAAATGACCATGTCGGACAACAGCGACAAGGATATCATGTCGCTGAGCGCGACGGCATTCGGCGCTGAAGTCAGCAAAAAGCTCCTGTTTATTACGGTCTACGGCGGGTTCCAGATTGAAAGCTCAACCTGGACCGTTGAACCCTATCGCTACACCGATCTTTCCACCAACGCAACCGTCGAAATCAAGGGGCTGGAGGTCAAGGGCAAAAACAAAAGCCGCTTCCATGTCGGTGCTCGCATGCTGTTACTCTTCGTCAATGTGCATGCGGACTACTCCTTCTCCACGCATCCGGTGCTCACGGCTGGAGTCGGAATCTCTTTTCGATAATCGCCCCGTTTTCTTGCACACCGCACCATCGATGCGTATATTATCCCGTAGCTGTTCACTCGGCTACGGGATTTTTTTATGCCATTGATTCGCTCCATTCCTTTTCTGCTTATCGTTCTTCTTGCCATCGGTTGCGACTCCGAAGAGGTGCCGGCCGACACCGCCGAGCTGTTCGACAAAGCTGTTTCGCTGTTTGAAGAAGAATCCTACCGCCAGGCAGAAATGCTCTTTACGCAGGCTCTGGTGAGGTATGAGCAGGCGGGGGCGCTTCCATCAATGGCAGTAACAACGGGTTATTTGGGGAGAATCGGTTTGGCGTTGGGTGAATTCGGACCCGCGATCGAACACCTCGAGCAGGGGGTTCGCTATGCAGCAAAAGCGAATGATTTTCGCGAGG
The DNA here is from genome assembly GCA_035559595.1 of Bacteroidota bacterium. Lineage (GTDB taxonomy): Bacteria > Bacteroidota > Ignavibacteria > UBA10030 > UBA10030 > DATMBF01. Next base: position 11,675 of record DATMBF010000011.1, read on the forward strand.
AGATGAGACTGCAGGTCTTCCTCGGAAATATCTATCGCGAGATGGGAGAGTATGATGAGGCTGTTCGGCGCTATAAGACCGTTCAAGCATTAGCCGTGGCGTTTAATGATGGGGAGACGAAGGCTGAGACGGATTATGACATCGCCCTCACGGCATTCTACGACCAGCAGTTTGCACGGGCGCGAGAACACTGTGAGCTCGCCGTGACGCATTATCGAACTGCGCCAAACGTGGATAAAGCGGCTCAGTCGTTAATGCTTTTGGGAGATGTATTTGTTCAACAGGGTAAACATCCCGAGGCGCTGAACATCTATCGGCAGGCCGCGAGCACCGCCGCCCAAGGGTCCGATCCGCTCATCGCGGCAAAGATTCGACTGAGTCTTGGTCGATTGTACCGACTCAACAACAACCCTCAATCTGCCCTGCAGCAGTTTCGTGAAGCCGTCAATGAACTCAGAGCGAAGCGTATCGGTCGGCCGTATGAGGCGATCCTCCTTTTTGAAATCGGCAATATCTATTTTCACTCGGGTCAATATGAGAATGCCAAGCGGTTCTATACTGACGCATCTGCAGTAGCCCGCGCATTGGGAGATCGCATTAGCGAAAACCTCTACTACCTTCTCATCATACAGTGTAATGAACGCCTGGCTCAAGCCGATCGCTCAGCATCTGCCGCGGAGAGAGTGGCGCGAACGTATCGTCAGCTCACCGCGAGATTCGCCGAACATCAATATCGAACGGGAGAAGTCTTAACCTACGTAAAGGCCGCGATGCTCTATGAGCAGTCCGGACTCTTGACGACAGCGCGCGAGATGTATTTGAAAGCACTTGCATTGATTGAGGATCGGCAGAATGATTATGCTTCACAGGAGTTTCATGCACCGATCATACGCGAGATCAATATTCCGTTCAATGGACTCCACAGGCAGTTAGCCGAGGTTTTCGTGAAGATCGGATCGCCCGGTGAAGCGCTTGCCGTTTTGGACCGTGGTTCAATGCAAAATTTCCACGCGATGCTGCAGCGATCGAACCCAGCTATCCGTCACCCGCAGCTGAAGGACGATGTTGAGCGCGCACGAACGCTTTTGAAGGAGCTCCGGCGCGCCGAGGTTGAATTGACGGCGCTGTTAGCCTATCGCCAGCGAACGGCGACGACCCAGCGCGTCAACCGCCTGCGGCAGGAGATCGCCCAAAAAAGAACCGAACTGACAAGAATCGGTGAGCGAACCATCTCGTTGCACCCGAACTACGAGCCGCTCCTGAAGCCGGGAAGAAGTCGTTTGGTGGAACTCCAGAGTCACATCCCCCGCGGTACACTGCTGGTGCAGTTTCTTCCGACGGATAGCCAACTAACAATCTTCGCACTTTCAAGAAGCCGTTTTGAAGTCAAGACATCCCCTATCACCAGGCGGGTGCTGGGAACGCTGATGGCCGAATACCGGCAGCTCCTTCACGATCCCCGCGTGTATGCCGGCTCGGCCGGCGAGGAAAGCATCCCCGTGATGACTCGGTTTGCCAATCTTTCCACGGAGTTGTACGACCACCTCATACGCCCCGTTGAAACGCTGCTTGATCGAAATCTGGTGATCATTGCGGATCAAATGTTTGAAGGATTCCCACTTCATGCGCTTGAGCGACAGGATGCGGCCGGCGTAAAATACCTGGTTCAGATGACGAGTGTGGACTATCTTCCCTCCCTTTCCTCGCTCCGCTACAAGACCTTATCGGCGATGAGGATCCGGGACATTGTTGCGGTGGGAAATCCGACCGGCAAGCAATGGTCGATCGATTATGAACTGAGGGATATTCGAAGCTTCTTTAAGGAAGCGAATATCGTTATCGGGCTTGAAGCTTCCTGGGAAACGCTTCGGAAGATGCGGGGAGATGTGCTGCAGCTTGCGACGGAATTTATGACAGATGAATCTCAAAGACCGTGGGGATCGATACTTCTCTCCGACGGACAAACGCCCGAGCGATCCTCCCTTGTTCCTTTCGAAAGACTTTCAGAAGTTGCTGCCTTTCCTGTTGTCTATCTCTCCAATCAATCAGGCTCGGGGATGGGACTCTCGGCAATCCATGCCCTTCTGCTCAGGATGAACGGTACGTCGGATGTTTTTTTCAATGCGTGGTCGGCAGACCGAAAAGCAGGAAAGTTCTTCAGTGAGTACTTTTACACGTATCTCTCGAACGGACTTGCGCCGGGCGACGCTTATCGACAGGCACTCTTGAGTCTCATCAAGACAAGAGAAGTGAACCATCCACGTTCGTGGGGACAGTTCTTTCACTACGGAGTGGGGTAGTGGGAGGGGGTCGTAAGACGCAGGGAGGGGGTTAGAAATCGCGGCGGCGGACTTTGACGCTACCGAGTCCTGACTCGACCTTGACAGTAAGTCTCTTGTCTGAATCCGCGTATGAAGGGGTTTCGTACACACCCTTCTTTGTCTTCACAAACCCATCATCGATATCAAAGGAGGAAAGCCAGCTGTCGTCGTAAACGACACGGGCCGGAACTTCGTCCGGGATAATGATCGTGACTGCTCCTAATCCGACCTCGATATCGACCTCTGCGCTTTGCTGTAGTTTCCCCCCAAAGTCAAGTTTGTATGCTCCAACCCCTCCCTCAAATTTCAGTTTGCGGAAGTTCGTGTTACAGAGGTTTTGACCGGAAAACTTGCTGACGCCTGACTCGATAACGAATTTCTCAAGCGGGATCGGATTCGGTTTCTCGCAAATCAACTCTGCCGAGCTTGCGCCTGACGAAAGCGTCAAAGCCTGCACGTGCATACCGGTAAGGTCGATGATCCCTTTTCCCGCGCCGAGTTCGATATTGAACGAAAGCGGAATCGAAGGGGTAAACTGCATGTACCATTTCTTCCCGGCATCGCGGCGGTCGCTGTCCCGCCCGTGACCATCACGTTTCTTCGAACGGCGTCGGTCTTTCGATTCGATTCGCAGCTTCCCTTTTCCTTCATTCACCCGATAGGAGAAATCGAGGCGCTCATCGTCTTCAAAGTCCTCTTCATACTCGACGATGGCAATTTTCTCTTTAACACCCTTGCTGATGTGGAGCGTCCCAAAACTTACGTCAATGGTGACGGCAACTTCGCGCTCACCTGAACTCGAGATTTCGCGGCGGGATAAGTCCTGCAAAGGATCAGCGGCTGCGACCGACAGAACAACCAAAACGAAGAGAGCGATATGAATTGATTTCAAGGCCATCGCTAAGGTATGATGCTGCTTGATCTTACGGAAAAAGAACGAGGGAGTTGCGGGAATTGAAACAGCATGCTCCTAACGACTTCCCCCCCCCTTTTTTCATCATTTTTGGACTTTCCCAGCTCTTCATCGCAGCGTTTAGTAGTTCCGCAGCTTGTCTCGCAGGTATTTATTGAGCATTTCCCGAGCCCGGAAGATATGAGCTTTAACGGTTCCAAGGGGTAACTTCAGGAGATCGGCGATCTCCTGGTATTCTTTCTCTTCCCGATGGCGTAGAATGATGACCTGACGGTATTTTGGCGGAAGGGAGTTAATGGCTTCTTCGAGGAACTTTCTCCGCTGTGTCAAGATCATCTCGTTATCGGGAATGAAACTTGTGTCAGGCAGCTCGAAGGACATATCGCCATCAGTCGATTCCATCGGTTTGTTGATCGACATCGTCTGCAATTTCTTTCGTCGCAGATAGTCGATACAGTTGTTGGTCGCAATCTTGTAGAGCCAGGTCGAGAACGCATACTCGTCGTTGAAACTGGAGAGCGAGGTGAAGGCTTTGATGAAGGCCTCCTGCGTCAGGTCTTCAACTTCATCTTTGTCCCGGATCATCCGGTAGATCAGATTGTAAATCGCTTCGTGATACTTCTGGCGAAGTCGGCCGAACGCATTCTGGTCGCCATTGAGTGCGCTGCGAATGAGTTCCGAGTCTTCGTTGCGGGAATCAATCCGTTTCTGATCGAATTTGACGATGGTGGGGGCAGGAGCGGTGTGCTTTGCAGTGTCTCGTCTTTTCTTGGGCTTCTGTGCGCGACTTGAACCGCGTCGGGGAGAGGATCGTTGATGCACTGTGCTGGCGGGTGAGATCTCAGTCGGTACGATGTGTTGACATTCTTCGCTGAATCATAATACGGAAAAAATCGGCGTGCCGCAAACGGAACCATGATTGTCATGATTTTCTCTCAAATGCCATGATGAGGCTGAAATGAGGTTGGCATCGTGATTAGGGATTGACTGATGGTGATTCGATGCTTTGTGTCGTGGTTGCAAAAGAAGGCGATTATCCTTACTTTGCCCAAGCAGATATCAACGGCTCTATGTTCATCACACTTGAAGGTCTCGACGGTTCAGGGAAAACAACCCAAGTCAAGCTTCTTGCTGACCGCCTCTCGCACGAAAACCACAATGTTCTTGTTTTGAGAGAACCCGGGGGAACGGATATCGGCGAAAAGATTCGGAAGATCCTGCTCGACAACAAGACCGAGGGGATGACCGATATCAGCGAATTCCTTCTCTTCTCTGCCAGCCGATCACAACTCGTTGAGGAAGTCATCAAGCCCGCCCTTGAAGGGGGCATGGTGGTTATTTGCGATCGGTTCTACGATTCCTCGACTGCGTATCAAGGATGGGGGCGCCGGCTCCCCCTCGATGCCGTGAAAACAATCAATCGGTGTGCGACGGGTGGACTCGTTCCCCATCTGACGATCTTCCTCGACATTCCGCTTGCCGAAGTCGAACGTCGCCTCCAGCGAATGCGCGATGGGAAGGACCGCATGGAATCGGTCGGGAGGGATTTTTTTGAGCGAGTCCGCGAGGGATATCTCTCCATTGCAAAGGAAGAGCGGCGGTTCCGCATTATCGACGCCACAGGAGAAATCGACGCCATTCACGAAGAGATCTGGAAACTCGTTGAAGTTGAACTTCTTCAGAAAGCAAAAGCCTAAGGAGGATTGCGTGAATATGATTCGCTCGAAAAGCAATGCAGGGAGACCGATTATCGGTCTCGTCATTGTTGTTATCACTGCAATGCTGGGATTCGGGTTCTTCGTTCTGCCCGACGCCGATCTCTTCTTGAAGATCAATCGCGGCATTGATGTGTTCGGCAAGGTCTATAAAGAGATTGCGCTGAATTATGTGGATGACGTTGATCCCGAGCGGTTCATGCGGGCCGGCATCGATGGGATGCTCAAAACGCTCGATCCGTACACGAACTATCTCGATGAGCGCGAGAGCGATGAGATCGATCTTGTTACAACAGGCAAGTATGGCGGGATTGGGGTTACGATTGGTCTTCGGGATGGAATGATTACCGTCGTGAATTTGATTGAAGGGTTTTCAGCGGCGAAGCAGGGAATCCAGACCGGCGATCGGATTGTGGAGATTGATGGAAAAGAGGTGAAGGGAGCGACGCTGGAGCAAGTGAGGAACATGGTTCGCGGCGCGCCGGGAACAGAGGTGCGAGTGAAAATTGAACGAGAAGGGGAGGTACAGCCGATTGAGTTTGTGCTGGTTCGGGAAGAAATCTCCGTCCGCAACGTGAGTTATACAGGGTATGTAGACCAGGGTATCGGATACGTCCGGCTCGAACGATTTTCACGGACGGCGGGGGACGATGTACGGAATGCCCTCAAAGATCTTCGATCCCGCGGCCAGCTCAAAGCGCTCATTCTCGATTTGCGCGATAACCCGGGTGGGTTGCTTGATATAGCCGTTGACGTGGCCGAGAAGTTTCTACCGGAGAGCAGTCTGGTGGTCTCAACGCGGGGGCGGCGTCCCGATTCAGAACGGAAATACTTCTCCGATGAGAAACCGATGGCGCCGGATCTCCCTCTCGCAGTGCTCGTCAATCGCAATAGTGCCAGCGCGAGCGAGATTGTTGCCGGAGCGATACAGGACCTTGATCGTGGCATTATTGTCGGAACGCGCACCTTCGGGAAAGGGTTAGTACAGACCATCAGCCGGATCTCGGAATCGTCGTCGCTCAAGATCACCACAGCACGGTACTACACTCCGAGTGGTCGATGCATTCAGGAGCTCGATTACACACACCGGACAACGAGCGGGGCTGTGGTACCGATTCCGGATAGTTTGCGCAAAGAGTATCGGACTTCCCACAATCGAAAAGTCTATGAGGCCGGCGGGATTCTCCCCGATACTACCGTTGAAGAACCGCCGCCAAGCCGATTTGTTGAGGAGCTGCTACGGAAAGCCATGTTCTTCAAATATGCCAACAGGTTTGCGGCACAGAAAAAAGTCATTCCCGACAAGTTTGTCGTGACGGATGAGATCCTCAAGGACTTTGAGGCATTCTTGAAAGAGAAGAACTTCGAGTATCAGGAAGAGACCGAAGTGAAGCTCACGGAACTTCGGGAGCTTGCCTCAAAAGGGAGATATGCCAAGGAATTCCATGAAGGGGTGGAGAAGCTGTCGGGACTCGTGAAGCAGGAGAAAGCGAGGGTATTCGAACGGTATAAAAAGGAAGTGAAATCGCTTCTTGCGATGGAGATTCTCGGCCGGGTCAAAGGAGAGAAGCAGCGCATTGAGGCAAGCTTTGCCGACGACACCCAGCTTGCCGTAGCGGTGAACCTCGTGAAAAGCCGGGTGAAGTACGAGCAGATCCTGAGCGGGAAGATGAAGTAGAGGCCGTGTGTTCAAAGGCACGCCTTCGCAGGAGCTGGATGTTTCTGGCGCCAACCAAACACTCATTGCAGCTCCGGAGGGGCGGCATGTCCATGTAACTGCAATTTTCTCGCAATGACTGTTGTACGCTTTCCAATCCGGAATCCTATCCTCCCAATTTTCCTTCGATCAACATAATCATTCTTGCAAAGTCGTCCTTCTTGTTTACGTAGTCCACGAGATCGCTTTCGACAACAAGGAGGGGACCGATCTTGTACCTTCCGATCCAATCCTCGTAATGCCGGTTCAACTGCTCTAAGTACTCTCGCGGAATCGATTGTTCGTACGATCGTCCGCGCCGGCGAATCTTTTCCACCAACATATCCACAGAGGCTTTGAGATAGATCATGAGATCGGGCGGTTTGAGGAACTCCATCATCACGTGAAAGAGCGCAACGTAGTTGTCGTAATCCCGCTGATCCATCTTGCCGATCTCATACAGATTGCGCGCGAAGATTTCAGCATCTTCGTAAATCGACCGATCTTGGATCACGGACTTTCCGGAGTCCACAATCCGCTTATGGTCTCGGAATCGCTTGGAAAGGAAGTAGATCTGCAGATGAAACGACCAGCGTTTCATGTCGGCGTAAAAGTCCGAGAGGTAAGGATTATCGTCGACTGACTCGTAATAGGCCTCCCAGCCGAAGTGTTCGCCTAACATTCGCGTCAGAGAGGATTTGCCGGCGCCGATGTTTCCTGCGACGGCAACGAAGTATGCTTTCTTTTGCATGGTATCAGCTTTCAGCCTGAGATTCGGGAATGTTCAAAGTCTTTTCCCTGTGTAGGGAGGGCGTGTGAATATATTCTGTCATCTCCCCAGAAGCAAATGCGAGCGAACTCCTGTCTCTCGTGTGCGTCAGCAACGTGAACCTTTAGTGGATTGCGTTCACGAGTTCCGCTAATCCCTTCACTATCCGGGGTCCCGGCCGGCTGATCAAGTTTGCGTCAACAAGATGAACACGCCTGTTTCTGAATGCAGGAAGATTCTTCCACTCAGGATACTGTTCTGTGATTCTCGAAACATTCACGCCGATGTCGTTGGTCAACAGGATAACTTCCGGCTGCCGGCGAAGGATCTCTTCTCTACTGAGTATCGGATATGCCGTCACCGCAGTTTGGACCACATTGCTGGCATGAGCGAGTCTTATCAGCTCGTCGAGGAATGTCCCAGGCCCCGCCGCGATGATGGGCTGTAGCGAAAGAAGGAGGAGGGCCGATGTCACAGGTTTTCCCCCGGCTAAGAGGACAAGGGAATCTCGCTCCTGCTCGAGGTCTTCCACAATGGAGTCTGCCAACGCTTTCCTCCCTGTCAACGACCCAAGGTCGCGAATCGACTTGAAGACGCTTTCCACCGACTGCGGATTTGTGACGAAAACGCTAATCCCCAGGTTCTTCAGTCGCTCACAATCCCCACGTATGTTGCCGGCGACCGACATGACTACAAGGTCGGGGTTCAATGCGACTATGGCTTCGAGGTTGGGATTCGCAATTCCTCCCACGCGAGTTTTGGTTTTTGCCTCGGCTGGAAAATCACAGTAATCCGTTACTCCTACAACAGCATTGTGGAGACCGAGCGCAAAAAGCGTCTCGGTAATGCTTGGAGCAAGTGAGACGATGCGGTGAGGAACGCTTTTGAGAGCTACCGGATTGCCAAGATCGTCAACGATGGATTGGGAGAGAAGCTCGGTTGATTCTTTGCGAGGAGAACAGGAAAAACAGAAGAGCAGGAAAAGGACGAGAACACGATAGGCCTGAAACGGCATGAGGAAGGACGTTAATCCGATCATGTGATCGGATGTGAAACAACTGGGAGCGGAGGTTTAGCCGAAAGCCTTAATTGCCTTCTCAACGGTTTCGTGGTGATCGAACACCGTGATCAATTTCGTTACGATGAGGAGGCTCTCGATCTTTTCGGACGCGCGGGCTATCTTCAGGTCCCCGCCGGCGTTTCGCATCGTAGTAAGGCCTCCAATGAGCATGCCAAGTCCGGAGCTGTTCATGAATTTCACGTCCCCGAGGTCGACGACAATCTTTACTTTTCCAGCCTCGATGAGGTTGTGCAGCTCGTTGTTGAGCATCGTGGCGTCCGGTCCGCCCATCACGTTTCCCTTCAGCTCGATAACTGTCACACCTTTAACTTCCTTTGTCTTAAACTTCATGGCAAGCTCCTTTCTGGTTGTTCATCGCCGCCCGGGGCGAAGACTCACGCTGGGCTCTTTTTTCTGATGTTCCAGTCGAGCACAACGGCGCTCGCGATGTAGATGGATGAGTGCGTTCCGGCAATAGTTCCGATGAAAAGTGTAAAGGCAAACCCTCGCGTGACCTCTCCACCAAAGAGCAGGAGAATCAATAAAACGAGAAGAACGGTGCCCTGCGTAATGATGGTTCGGCTCAGCGTATCGTTCAGGCTTCGGTTGATCACTTCCGTCAACGAGAGACTTCGATAGATTTTGAGGTTTTCGCGGATTCGGTCGAACACGACGACTGTATCGTTGACCGAAATACCGACAAGCGTCAAGAACGCGGCCACGACCTCCTGAGTAATCTCGACATTCAGAAACGGAAACACGCCGTCGATCAACGAGAGAACGCCAAGGGCAACAAGGACATCGTGGAAGAGAGCAACGACCGCTCCGACGCCGTAAATGAACTTAAAACGGAATGCAATATACACAAGAATAACAATCAATGAAGCAACCACGGCGTAAAGAGCGTCGCGTCGTAATTCTTCGCTGATTCTGGGGAAGATTCTGTATTCCTTGAGCACTTCAAAGCTCTTGGCTGGGAAGGCGGTTTGAACGGCCCCTTTAATGCGATCGCTAATCCCCTCGGCCTGTTCGGTAGTCCGGATCAGCACATCGCCCGCTGTCCCGAAGTACTTGATTTCGCTTCGTTCAAGACCGATACTGCGGAGCGCTTCTCGAATTTCACCGATGGCCGGCGGATCATCAAACGACAGCACCAATTCTGTGCCTCCGCGGAAATCAATCCCGTAATCGATTCCCTTGATGAAGAGAGAGATCAAACCTGCAAGAATGACTGCGCCGGAGAGGGCATACATCGTCCGGCGAACTCCCATGAAATTGATATTGGTTTTATGAAATAACTGCATAGGTTCGTTAGAACTCCTTGTCGATAGAGCGCATCGTCACCGTGTTATCCGACACTCGGCGTGTATCCTTTTTCCGTTAGAAAATGAAAGATCACGCGCGTGACCAGAATGGCGCTGAACAAACTTGCGACAATGCCGATCATCAATGTTAAAGCAAAACCCTGAACCGGTCCTGTCCCGAACTGATAGAGAATAATTCCCGTAAGGAATGTTGTAATGTTTGAGTCGATGATGGCGGAGAACGCCTTCGAATATCCCGCATCGATCGCGGCGCGGACGGTCTTTCCGCCCTGGAGCTCTTCGCGGACGCGCTCGTAGATCAGCACATTCGCATCCACCGCCATACCGATGGTGAGGATGATGCCCGCAATGCCGGGGAGTGTCAATGTTCCGCCGAATGCCGCAAGCACACCGAGAATAAACATGATGTTGAAGAACAACGCGACATCTGCAATTGCGCCGCCCATGCTGTAGTACACCACCATGAACAGAACGGTAAAGATGAACGCAAGTGCCGTTGCCGTGAGGCCCGATCGGATCGAGTCCTCACCAAGCGAGGGGCCGACAGACCGCTGCTCGATAATGGCGACCGGCGCCGGCAGTGCACCTGCGCGCAGAACAATTTCCAGAAGGCGCGCTTCATTTGGACTGTCAAGTCCTGTAATCTGCGACCGCCCGCCAAGGATCTTGTTCTGGATGACGGGTGCCGAGAAGACCGCGTTATCGAGCGCAATGGCCAACCGTTTTCCGACATTTGCTCCGGTAATTCTCGCCCACTCGCGAGCCCCTTCGCTGTTCATTTCCATGTTGACTACCGGGCGATTGTCTTCCGGGTTTACGCTGACTCGAGCATCGACAATGACTCCGCCGGTAAGTTCTGGAGTCTTGCGTACTAAGAACAGCGTGTAATAATTCGTCCCATCGCCGGCAGTAAACGTTTTTGCAGACCAGAGGAATTCGACATCCGGCGGGAGAAGTCTCTGGACTTCAGGGCGGGCAAGGAGGCGAATCACCCGATCGCGGTTCTTCTCCGCAACGTAGGCTTCCCCTGATCCCCTTTGGTCCGGAATAACGTATGAAAAGAACGGATGCTCCCGAACGAATTGCGCTTCAGCAGAAGTATCGGTCTGGGCTGGCGTGCTTGTTTCAAGCAGTTCTGAGAGTGCATCCTTTGAGGGCTGCGTCTGGGCGGCTTTTCGCTGTCCGCTCACGGTATCCGTAACATTTCCGACAAGGTACTTGTCGATGGACTCCATGACTCTGTAGGAAATCTCCGGGTCACGAAGCATACGGAACTCCAGCTTTGCCGTGCCTTGAAGCAACTGGCGAACCTCCCGCTCATCCTTGACGCCCGGAAGCTCGACAATGATGCGCCGAGCCCCCTGTTTCTGGATATTCGGCTCGGAAACGCGGTATTGGTCTACTCTGTTTCGCACGATCTCGATGGCTCGGTCGATGGCTTTGGTTGCCTCGTCTTCAAGCATGGAGAGAATTCGGTCGTCCGTGTCGCGGATGTTGTAATAATAGCGGCTGAGCCGAATCCCACGTTCCTGAAATTTTGCCCCAAAGATGGAGATGATGTTCATATCTTCGGCTGTGGCCTCTCGCCGAACTTCGTCGAGGATCGCGCGGAAATTGTCGTCTTTGTTCTTCGCTAAATCGTCCAGTAACTGAATGAGATCGACTTCAAGCACAACTCGCATTCCGCCCTGGAGATCGAGGCCAAGCTTGATACGCTTTGCTTTTGCTTGGAGGATCTGATCTTGATTCGCTTCAAGGAACGCAATGCTATCGGCACCGCGTAACGTTGCGAGCTGTTGACGGAATTGGTAATCCTGATAGGTTGGATAGAGGTAGACGAGCGACAAACTGATTGCCGCAACAATGAGAATGACTTTCGACCATTGACCTTTCACAACTCAGACTCCATTCTGAACCATGTCCTTACGGGAGGACGAAACGATGGTGAAGACGACTTGCAGTGGGTGAACGTGAGGCAAAAACGAAAAGCAATATATGCCAATGTGCGTTCAAAATCAATAAAAAAGTCGTTGCAATTCAGGCAATCCGAGAATATATTGAAGGACACGACCTTCATCGGCAGCAGAGAAGCTTGAAACGAGATTAGCCTGTAAGGAGCTTGCGGCATCATGGCGTTAATGACAAGAATTCGTGATAACCTTTCCAAGGTCTTCGCGGTGTTCGCGGTGGTTTTCATCCTCTATATCATGCTCGATTGGGGGATGGACCTGCCCGCGTTGAATCCGGGGGGCAAGACCGACGTGGTTGGAGTGATTAATGGGAAAGAGATTAAGTATCGGGAATTTGCAGAACTCCTTCGGCAAATGATCCAGACATACAAGTCACAAACCGGCAGAGACCCGGACGAAGAAACCGAACGGCAGATTCGGCAGCAGGTCTGGAACGAGATCGTTGGTCAAACGCTCATCGAGCAGGAAATCGATCGCCTGGGTATTACCGTAACCGACGAAGAGATCGTTGAAATCGCCCATGGTCCGAATCCGCCGGAATTTGTGGCAAGCCAGTTTCGGGACTCGAACGGTGTGTTCAACCGTGCGGCTTATGAAGCGGCTCTCGCAGACCCCCAAAACCGAGCCGCATGGCTCCAGGTGGAGGAGATCATTCGCAGACAGAGAAGGAGCGAGAAACTCACGAGCTTGTTGCTTGCCTCCATTCGTGTAACGGAAGGTGAAATCAGACAACGGTTTATCGATCAGAATGTGACGCTGGAAGCGGAATACGTTCTCTTCGATCCGAATCGCCTCGTGGATGATTCGCTCGTCACGGTAACCGATGATGAGGTACGAAAGCATTATGAGGAAACTCAAGAGGAGTTTAGGATTCGGGCTGCCCGCAGATTGAAATACGTCTATTTCAGTCAATCACCCACGGCTGAAGATACACTTGATGTGCTGAGCGAGATGAACCGTCTGCTTGAACAGGTGAAGGCCGGCGGTGACTTTCTTGAGCTTGCAAAGACCTACTCGGAAATTCCTGCAACTGATGCGTACTTCAAGCACGGGGAGTTGAGCCGGGTTAAGGAAAACGCCGTATTTTCAGCCAAAAAAGGGGATGTCGTTGGCCCGATTGTCGATTTCGATGGGGTGCATCTGATTAAAATTCTGGACGAGAGAAGGGGGACAAAAGAATACGTCCGCGCGAGTCATATCCTTCTGGGGAATGTAACGGGTCCGGATAGTGTAAAACAAATACAGAAGGCAAGGGACATCCTTCGTCAGGCGCGTTCAGGAGCGAATTTTGCCGAGCTTGCGCGGCAGCATAGCGAGGATCCAGGATCGGCGAGTCAGGGTGGGGATCTTGGATGGACGGCGCGCGAGGGATGGGTAAAACCCTTTGCCGATGCGGCGTTTGGTGCTCGCGTTGGACAAATTGTTGGTCCTGTCCGGTCGCAATTTGGTTGGCACATTATCAAAGTGACGGGGCGAGATAACCGCGAGCTCAAGATTGCCGATCTTGCAATGAGAATCAAAGCAAGCTCAAGCGCTATTGATCGAATGTATCAGCTCGCGGAGGATTTTGCGTACCTGGCAAAGGAAGAGGGATTTGAAAAAGCCGCGGAGTTCAGCAAGTACGAAGTAAGGGAGACGCCGGATTTCACAAAAGGAAGTCCCGTTCCGGGGATTGGCGTCAATGACGCCGTTTCGAACTTTGCGTTCAAGAACAATGTCGGCAGCATCAGTGACCCCCTTGGAGTGCCGGGTGGCATTGCCGTCTTTATGGTCTCATCGATCCGCCATGAAGGCTTCCGGCCGTTGGATGATGTGAAGGGAATCGTCCGAGCACAGGTTGTGCGAAAGAAGAAGATGAGTTTGATCAAACCTCGTGTCGACGAATTTTACGCCTCACTGAAGCCGGGGAGTGACTTAATTGCGGCGGCAAGCGGCTTGCATGGGGTAACGGCACAAAGAACTGGACCCTTTAAGGCAGGCGAGTCTGTTGCAATGCTTGGTCGCGATCCTGCGTTTACAGGGCTTGCGCTTTCGTTGAACCCCGGCGAGATTTCGAAGCCGTTCCAGGGTCAGCGTGGCTACTACATCGTTAAGGTGCTTTCAAAATCCCCGTTCGATTCTACTCGTTATGCCTCCGAATGGAAAACTCTTCACGATCAGATTCTCAGTGAAAAGCGAAACCGATTTACCTCCGATTGGCTGACCCGGCTTCGTGAGAGCGCGGAGATTGCGGACAATCGAGACAAGTTCTACCGATAAGAAGGTGATGCGATGCGGTGGGTTTGGATCATTGCCCTTGGGGTTTGTGTCGGAGAACGCACGCTCGCACAATGGGAGACTCTAAAGCTCTCCCTGGTCCTTCGCGGAAGTTACACGACAACTTCCAAAGTTTTCTATAATCCCGATTCACCCTCCCCCACTCTTCGAGCCCAACACCTGCCGCTCGAAGACATCTATGGGTACGGATTTGAACTGCGGATCCAACGGCCAGAGGACTCCTACTTTCTTGCCATCACGGTTGATTTCCTCTCGAAGTCCCTCAATCAGGATCAGTTCATTGCGTTAACAAATCCTCCACGGTTTTTGCCCGTGATGGAGGGCATCCGAAGTATCCCTGTGGAGCTTAGTCTCAGGACCTATGTTCCGCTCGGCTCGGAAAACTTTCACCTGTTCATGGGGGGCGGAATCGGAATGTATTTCGCTGAGCGAGTGCTCCGGGTGGTGGACGCCGACGCAAAGCCGCAGAGAAGTTCGGTCGGATACGGTATCCACGTCGAAAGCGGGCTGGAGTACCAACTGCATCCCGCAGTACGGATCAACCTTGAGATGCGTTTTCGAGATCCTGAAATCCGGACGGTCAACAGGTTCGACCGCGAAACGACTGTGCACGAGGGATCCATCGTCCTCTTGCCGAAAGGGGACATCGCGACGAAAGTGAACCTTGATGGGCTGAACTTCGGTCTGGGTGTGATTCTCAGCATCCCCTGATCTGCGAAAACTCTCGGAAATCCCATGGGCGGAGTGAGATCATTCCGCTTTTTTGTTTTCCATGTCGTATATTCTTCAACAATGTCCGCCGAGAACAAACAGGATAGCAAGTTGATCTTCCTCACCGGCTTCATGGGGAGCGGCAAGAGCACGATCGGGCCGATTCTCGCGAACACGCTTGGATTTCAATTCGTTGACCTTGATAAGCTCATTGAAGAACGAGCAGGCCAGCGCATCGTGGAGATTTTTGAGACCAAAGGAGAGAAGCATTTCCGCGAGCTGGAACGCCAACTTCTTGCTGAAGTCGCGAGTGCTTCTGATTTCGTCATCTCGCTTGGAGGGGGAACAATCGCAAACGAGGAGAATGTTCGCCTGATCAAAGAACATGGTGCTCTGGTCTATCTCAAGCTTTCGCCGGAGGAAGTTCTCCGCAGAGTCTCCCATCGGAACGACCGTCCCATGCTGAAAGACGAGCAAGGAAGAGTTCTCCCACCGGACGAGTTGAAACGACGTGTCCTTTCCCTGCTTCAGCATCGTGAACAGTATTACAACCAGGCTGATATCATCGTCTCGGCAGACCTCCTCTCGGTAGGAAAAACCGTCGATGAGATTGTTAAACATCTGCGGCCTTTTCTGGAGCATCCACTCTCGGAGCGGCGGTAAAGCGCGTATCCCTTCCAATCTCTTCCCTATGATTCAAAAAGAAATCGACGTCAATCTCGGAGAGCGCAGTTACCGGATCTATGTCGGTCGGTCGATGCTTTCTCTCCTTGCACCGACAATGGAGAAAACCGGACTCGATAAGCAGCTTGCGATTATCACCGATAAACATGTTGCGCGCCTGTATCTCAAACCGTTGGAGAAGCACTTTGCTCACTTTGGTTGGCAAGGAACATCGATTGTTGTGCCTGCGGGTGAAGAGCAAAAGAGTCTCGCCATGGCAAATACCATTTACACGGACCTTTTGAAAGCGAAGGTCGGAAAACGCTCGACCATAGTAGCATTAGGAGGAGGAGTGATTGGCGACCTCGCGGGATTCGTCGCGGCAACATATCATCGTGGAGTCGGACTCGTTCAAGTCCCGACAACGCTCCTCTCGCAGGTCGATAGCTCCATCGGCGGAAAAACTGCGGTGAACCATCCGTTGGGCAAAAACATGATCGGCGCGTTCTATCAACCCCGACTCGTTTGGGTGGATATGGAGTACCTCCAAACGCTTCCCGAACGAGAAATCGTTTGCGGATTGGGAGAGATCGTTAAGTACGGGGTCATTCGCGATGAACAGCTGTTTGCGTTTCTCGAGCGAAACGTGGACCACGTCCTCAAACTGGATCATGAAGCTGTCGCTTATGTTCAGAATACGTGTTGCTCGATCAAAGCTTGGGTAACGTCCGAAGATGAACGAGAGAGCGGTCTTCGAATGATCTTAAACTTTGGTCATACGGTGGGACATGCTCTTGAAGCGGCAGGGGCTTACAGGATTCTCAAGCACGGGGAAGCGGTTCTCTTGGGTATGATGGCGGAAAGCTTCATCGCCAACAGGCTGGGAATGATTTCCTCGGATATCTTTGAACGGATTGCCGGACTGGTTCGGCGAATTCCCATTAAGGCAAGATATCGTTCTCTCAAGCTGCCAGCAATTCTCAAGGCGATGGCGTACGATAAGAAATCATTAAGCGGCAAGAAGCGCTTCATGCTGCCCACACGTATTGGGGAGGTAAAGGCGGTGGAAGGAGTGGATGAGAATCTGATTCAGAAGTCACTTGAGCTGATTCTCGAGCGCTAGACGAGTACGACCATGATGTTTGACGGCGAAATCGGATGTGTTGAAACTGAAAAGGAGGATTAACATGAGATCTCTGTCATTGTTGGTGATATTCCTGATTGATCTGCCTTTATTTGGACAGACATTAAACATGGAATTCTTCGGTAACTGGAACGGGCGGTCCTCACCAACAGTGTTCGGTAGAGCATACTCGGCATGCTGGGGCTACGTTGCTGCAGATGGCCGGGAGTACGCTCTTCTAGGGACAACTTTGGGGACGTCGATTATTGAACTCACAGACTCGCTCAATCTCGTTGAACGTGCTTTTATCTCTGGCCCCTCGAATGGTTGGCGAGAAATGAAGACGTACAAACACTATGCTTATATTGTTTCGGAGAGTTCCGATACGCTTAGTGGGGCTGGTGTTCAAATTGTCGATCTTTCAAATCTGCCGACCTCTGCACAATTGGTGAAGACCTTCATTTGGACACATCCAACGACCGGACAAAGATTCCCAAGTGTGCATACCATCAGTGTTTCGGGCAATTACCTCTATCTCAACGGTGGAAACTTCTCGGGAGTTCGTATCCTCGATATTTCTGATCCGGTTAACCCACGCCAGGTCGGACAGTATGTCGGGCCCTATGTGCATGATAGTTTTATTAGGAACGATACCATCTTTGCCGCTGCAATCAATGGAGAAGGATTGGACATTGTTGATGCACGCGTTAAATCGAGCCCATCGCTTGTGAAACGAATCCAATATCCTGGTGCAGGGACTCACAATGCCTGGACGACAACAGACCGACGTTATGTTCTCACGACCGACGAAATCGGCTCGACGGCACCATCGCTTAAAATCTGGAACATTAGTGACATCCAGAACCCGACTTTTGTGACAGAAGTATTTCGTCCTACTGCAATTGTTCACAACGTTTTCGTCAAAGGGAATCTGGCTTATGTTGCTTGGTATGGCGATGGTCTTCGCGTTCTGGATATCACTGATCCAACTCAGCCGGTTGAGGTGGCGTACTATGATACATATCCGGAAAGTGTCTTCAGCTACGTGGGGGCATGGGGAGCTGACCCTTATTTCCCTTCGGGGAAAGTCATCATCTCCGACATGCAAACGGGCTTGTATGTCGTGCGCTACACGGGCGATAAACGTGGGAAGGTCGTTGGAACGATCCGCGATGCGCTTACCAATCAGGCCCTCTCTGACGTTCTCCTTCACTTCATTGAGCCCGTGATTACACGTTGGACTGGAAGCGATGGAAAATATCTCTTCGGCTATGCACCGGGGACATTTAAGGTTAAGATCGAACGGCAAGGATACTTTGGCCGCGAGGAACTCATCACTGTTCGCGACGGTCAAACCGACACAGTGAATATCACGCTTTCACCGTTGGTCTCCGTTGAAGAGCCGACGAATCGGATTCCGGAGCGTTTCTCCCTCTCCCAAAATTATCCCAACCCGTTCAATCCGACAACCACCATCTCTTTCACCCTGCCGGAAGAACGCCCTATCCGCCTCTCCGTCCTGAACATCCTTGGCCAGGAACTCTTTGTTGTCGCTGAGGGAATTCGCTCAGCCGGCACACATCAGGCGACGCTCGATGCCGGGAGACTCACGACAGGGGTCTATTTTTACAAGCTTGTTGCCGGATCGTTCGTCGACGTGAAGAAGATGGTCGTTCTTCGATAAGATTGTGCGCTCCCCCGATTTTTACCAACTAATCTTACTCGGACTTTCTTTTCCCTCGTTCCAGTGTAGGCTTGTATGGAGATCACACTGGCTGATGGGATACTTCGAATTGAAGAATTCCGTCATTCTGTTCGGACACCACTCCCTCACCTTCTTCTTCGTGTCGACGCAGATCGTGTCGACGACAATATTGTCCGGCTGGCGAAAGTACTCGAGCGCCATTCCGATCGCAGGATCGTCATAAACGTACT
Source organism: Bacteroidota bacterium (assembly GCA_035559595.1). Taxonomy (GTDB): domain Bacteria; phylum Bacteroidota; class Ignavibacteria; order UBA10030; family UBA10030; genus DATMBF01. The sequence goes on from DATMBF010000011.1 coordinate 30,153, forward strand.
GCATGAAACGTCCGAAGATGGGGGCGGCGGCTCGTCCGCCTTGCCCGTCCGAGCTGCCGAATTTGATCCTGTTGTCGTCAAAGCCCACCCAGACTCCGGCAGCCAAATGCGGAGTGAATCCCACAAACCAGGCATCGGCATAATCCTGCGTCGTTCCCGTTTTTCCGGCTGCAGGAAGATTGAAGTACCGGCGCACGCGTGCTCCGGTTCCGCCGTTAACATTGTCTTCCATCAAACTTGTCATCAAGAAAGCAGTTTCTTTACTCAACACCTCTTGCTTGGCCGGCGTATTCTCTTCGATCACGTTTCCATCTTTATCTTCGATCTTCAGAATGGCCAGCGGTTCCACGTACACTCCTTCGTTCGGATAGACACCATAAGCCGCTGTCAGTTCGAGCGGCGTTACCACACCGGTGCCGAGAGCGATCGATTCGTACGGCGGTATCGGTGACCGGATGCCCATACGTTTTGCATAGGACACAACCTGCTTTACCGGAGCTATTTCCAGAATCGCACGAACTGCAATCAAGTTGATTGAATGCTTGAACCCCTCGCGGAGGGTCATTTTTCCCCCTACGCTGCGGTCGAAATTCTGAGGAGTCCACCGCGTACCATCAGGCATGGGAATCGTCACGGGCTGGTTAAGGAGCTCGTAACTCACCGGATAGCCGTTGTCAATGGCAACCGTATAAACGAACGGTTTAAATGCAGAACCCGGTTGCCGTCGGATCTGTGTAACGTGATTGAGACCGTATCGGAACGATTTGAAATTGCTGCCACCGACCATGGCTACGATGTGTCCTGTATGAGGGTCGATAACGACGAAGCCGACTTCGATGGTCTTTGTCAGAACTTTAACGGAGTCGATGAACTTCTGGTCGGTGCGCAGAACATGGGCAATGCTGTCTCGCTGGAAATCTGTTTTCGCCTTCTTGTAAGCATCGAGCTCGCGGATTCGCTTTTCGACATTCTCATTGAGGATGTCGGGATAGAGTCGCCAGTCCCACGTCGAATCGAATTTCGGTTGGAATTCGGCAAGGTGTTCCTCCACGGCCCTGTTTGCGTGTCGCTGCATTCGGGCATCGAGGGTTGTATAGACCCGAAGGCCATCACGCAGAATGTCGAAGCCGTACTTTTCCGATTTTCGGACGAGCTGCTGCCGAACCCACTCAACAAAGTGTGGAGCGATCCCGGCATGGAACTCTCCTTCTGTTACTTTGAAGGTCAGCGAATCTGCCCGAATCTTTTCACCCTGCTCCGGCGTAAGGATGCCGTCTTTGACCATTTGCCCGATGACGATGTCGCGTCGCCCGAAAGCTCGCTCGGGATGGTTAATCGGATCGTAGTAGATCGGACCCTTCAGCATGCCGATGAGGAGTGTGAATTCTGGCATTGTCAGTTCGCGCGCCGGTTTTCCGAAGTAGGTTTGTGCAGCCGACTCGATCCCGTACGCTCCGCGACCGAAATAGGAGACATTCAAGTACAGCTCGAGGATTTCTCTCTTTGTGAAGTTTCGTTCGATTTGAATTGAGCTTATGAGCTCGCGAAATTTTCGCGTAATCGCATCAAAGATGTGGCGGTCGGGTTTGAGATAAAGATTGCGGGAAAGCTGCTGCGTAATGGTGCTCGCCCCTTCGCGGATGTCCAGCGCGATGATGTTTTTGACCATCGCCTTTGCCACGCGGACGAGGTGAACACCCCAATGATTGTAGAATTCTTTGTCTTCTGTGGCGATCAAGGCCTCGACCAGCCCCTGCGGAAGGACATCTAAAGAAACATGACTCCGGTTCTTCACGAAGAACTGATCCAGCACTTCGCCGTCCGCAGAGTAGATTTTCGTTGCGAGCTCGGGGCGTGGGTTTTCGAGTTTTTCAAGAGAGGGAAGGCCTTCAATGACATAGAAGCCGTACCAAATCATCAGCAGGAGGAAGACGACGCCTCCACCAACGAACCAGGCCGAGTATCGCCGGAAAACGCCTTTTCCTCGTTCGAGGAGGGAACGTCGATAATTCGGATCGTTGAAATATCGCTCCATTTCCTTGGAGCTGTAACCCTGATTGCCCATGCTTCCTACGTATCCTTCCATTGCTTCAGCAGAAGTCGCTTTCCGTCGAAAACAGCATACGTCCGGGCGTCGATCCAATCCCCAAGATTCACGTACACCCCCTGTCCGAATTTCTTGTAAAGCGGTTTATGGTTGTGGCCCATGACCACGTAATCAAAGCCTTCGTTGATCCTCGATCGTGCAAACTCCACCATATCATTCTCTTCGTAATGCTGTTTCGATGTGTGTTTCCTGCTTGTCCGTGACGACCATTCGGCAATCTTCCCGGTGATATCGGGATGAAGAAGGGAGAAGAGGAAGATATTTACCTTATTCCGGAGAACTTTTTTCAGAATGCGATATCCTGTGTCGTTCTTCAGCAATCCGTCACCGTGGTGAATATAGAAACGTTTTCCGCGAAACGTTCGTTCGATGGGATCGAGAAAGACGTTAATCCCCAGCTCCTCTCGAAAATAACTCCGGAGCCAAAAATCATGGTTGCCGGCCAGATAGGAAACCCGAACTCCTTTTTCTGTCAGCCCAGCGAGGGCGGAGAAGAGTCGAAAATATCCTTTCGGTACGACGGTTCGGTACTCAAACCAGAAATCAAAAAGATCACCCACAATAAACAGTTCAGCGGCACCCCTTCCGATGTGATTGAGGAACCTCACAATCGTTCGCTCTTTAGCAAGCTCATCGTTCTTTGAGCCAAGTCCAAGATGTGCATCCGAAAAAAAGTAGATCTTTCCGCCGGCTGTTTTTGACGAATGAGCCGGGGACGCGTTCCTCCTCTTGCGCACATTTAACGAGCGTGGGAGCATGAATGGTGCTGTTGCTCAGTTTGTTCTATGACTTAGAATTAAGCGAAAAAAATGATGGAGAAGCAAGGAGGGTATCACTCTTCGGCGGACTCTCCTTGGAGAGGAAGTGTAATGATGAAAGTGCTCCCCTTGTGAAGTTTGCTCTTGACGTCAATAGATCCGTGATGTGCTTCGGCAACCCATCGTGCGATCGAGAGGCCAAGTCCGCTTCCGCTCGTTTCGTTGTTCTGTTTTTGCGGGACTCGATAGAACCGATCGAAGATCTTTGGAATCTCCTTGCTCGGAATGCCGATCCCGGTGTCGGCAATCGTAACGACAGCGTTGCCGTTCTGACGTTCGAGAGCGAGGCTGACACGCCCTTTGGGAGGAGTGTACTTAACGGCGTTGTCGAGAATGTTCAGAAAGAGTTGACGGAGACGTGTCTGATCGCCGGTGATGACAACGGGATCGAGCCGTTCCACTTCGACGCTGATCTCCTTTGTTTCCGCGAGCACAAGCGAATCCTGCACCAATTCCTTCAAGATGCGGTCCAGAGAAACCGGGGAGAATTGGAAGACGAGAGGGCCGGCGTCAGACTTGACGAGAGACATCAACCCTTCAACGATCGAGGAGAGGCGAACGACCTCGGCATGGACGCTCTCCAGAAGTTCCCGGATTGGTTGCGAGAGTTGCTTGTTGCGCAGCGCCACTTCGACTTCGCCACGAATGATCGTCAGCGGTGTGCGGAGCTCGTGGGATGCGTCAGCGGAGAACTGCTGGATCTGGGCAAATGAGGCCTGGAGTCTCCCGATCATATCGTTGAACGTCGCTGTCAAGCGACCGATCTCGTCGTTCACGTTATGAGCAGGCAAGCGTTGATTCAGATTCTGTGCGGTAATCTCTCGAACTGCCCGCGTCAGTTGGTCGACGGGTTTCAGCGAGGTATGCGCGAGGAACCAGCCACCGACGACCGAAATCGCGAGCGCGATCGGCGCGAGGATAAGGAAGATTGAGAAAAGGTTTCCAAGAACCTCATTCAAATCTTCAAGAGGATAAGCAACAAAAATCTTTACAAAGTCGTTTTGCGAGACGGCGAGCCGGATTTCCTTCCCATCATCGGACGTTGTCGTCACGACTTTAATCGACCGGTAGGGGATTTCCTCATAGTGGAGACGTTGCTTGCCAAGGTTGGGTGAATGATAGAGGAGATCGTTGTTCCGGTCGAGAATCTGGATCAACTGCTTCCGTGGACTCAAGAGCGTGTGCTGATAGATCTGGTACCAGATTTCGTCGACGGCCGCCTGCTCCTGATCCGCGCTGTCGGGTTGCTCCTGTGGAGCAGACCGTCTCAGCTCCTGCAGCTCTCTGAGAGCCGACCGCTTAAGCTTGATTCGCTTGGCTTTGGGCTCGATGAATTCATTCAGCCAAGTCACTTCGTTGCGCAGGGAGAGATCGAGATTCTCCCTCAGCGTCGAGCGCGTAAACCAGTACGCCATTGTTCCGAAGAGCAACAACGTTACGGCCACAAGCGCAGTGTACCAGAGGGTAAGCTTGGTTCGTATCGAGGGAAAAAGCCGGGTCATGGCCTGGGCATCTTTTCGGAGAGGACGTACCCCTTCCCACGCACGGTGTGGATGAGCTTCGGCGAGAATCCGGAGTCGATCTTCTTCCGAAGGTGGTTCACGTAGACGTCAACGATGTTCGTTCCGGGATCGAAATCGTATCCCCACACTTCTTTTGCAATCCGCTCGCGAGAGAGAACCTGCTGTTGATTGGCGATAAAAAGGTTGAGGAGAGCGAATTCTCGTGCTGTGAGGTCGATAGATTTTCCGCCGCGCGTTGCTTTGTGAGCGATGGCGTCGATCTGCAGATCGGCCACTTTAAGAAGGTTCTTCTTCACACTTCGTCTGAGCAACGATCTGATCCGCGCAAGCAGCTCGTCGAAGGCAAAAGGTTTCGTCAGATAGTCATCGGCACCGCGGTCGAGTCCATGCACGATATCGGATGTTGCGCTCCGTGCTGTGAGCATCAACACGGGAATGTCAACAGAATCAGCACGCAGCGAGGCGAGAACATCAAAACCATCCTTTTTCGGCAGCAAGACATCGAGGATGATGAGGTCGTAGGAATTTGTTTTCCCTTTTTCCTCACCGATCTTTCCATCCGGCGCGATATCAACCTTGTAGCCTTCAGCTTCCAATCCTTGCTGAATGAAGCGAGCGACTTTTTGTTCATCTTCAACCAAGAGAATTCGCATAGGGGAGTCTAACCTTGTGAAACGCAGTGATTGAGGTGATTAAAGGTACCTGAATCTTGCGTGAGTTTCAAATGACCCACGCTGAGGGTTCCATTGGAATCTGGCACTTTTTTCCCTATATTTTTGTCGCATGCGAACCACGTCATTTCTTCTCGTCTTCAGTCTCCTTTGGCATGGCTGTATTCAGCTCTTTGCTGTCCGAACCATGGGGGGTGTTCTCGAACATGGCCTCGAGGCGTTCCAGGAGGAATCGGATCTTGAGCTTGCAGAGAGTGGGTTGGCATCGAATCTCAAACTCATCGAAGCGCTCATCAAAGCCGATCCGGAGAATGAGCGGTTGCTCTTTATCGCTTCACAGGGATACAGCGCCTATGGGCTTGCGTTTGCCGAGGATGAAGACCCGGCGCGCGCACGGCTGATGTATCTGCGGGCAAAAGCGTATGGGATGCGCATTTTGGACGAGAACACCAAATTCCGCGCGTCGCGCGACGGAGACCTGCAGAATTTCACGAAGGCCTTGCAGACATTTTCCAAGGATGATATCCCCGCCGTGTTCTGGACGGCCTTTGCCTGGGGAAGCTATGTGAATCTCTCCCGAACCGAAACTGCAGCGCTGGCGGATATACCGAAGGTCAATGCCATGATGGAATTTGTCCTTCAGCACGATCCTGCGTACTACTATGCGGGCGCCCATGTTTATTTTGGGACGTTGCTCGGCAGTACGCCTGTATTGCTCGGCGGCAAGCCGGAGGCGGCAAAAGAGCATTTCCAGAAAGCTCTGGAGCTGACGGGGGGGAAGTTTCTCATGACCTACGTCTATTATGCGCGATCGTATGCAGTACAGACCCAGGATCAGGAGCTTTTTGAGTCGCTCCTGGCAAAGGTCGACTCAGCATCCATCGACATCCTCCCCGAGGCGCGCCTGCCGAACGCGGTAGCCAAGAAGAAAGCTCTAGCGTTGCGTGCACGCGTGAACGAACTTTTCTGAACGACGACAACGCCGGAGAAACCGTGAAACTCATCATACATCTCATTGTTTGGATTGCACTGACATCGGTTGCTGTGGCGCAGGAGTATACCATCAAATTTGCGACTGTTGCCCCTGAGGGGAGTGCGTGGATGGAAGTGATGAAGGAATTTGATGCTGCCGTCCGAAAAGAGAGCGGCGGTCGTGTGGGATTCAAGATCTACGCGCAAATGGTACAGGGTGATGAAAAAACGGTGCTTCGCAAGATCAGAATCGGTCAATTGCATGGCGGCGGATTCACCGGTGTCGGCATGGGCGAGATTGCACCGAAAGTCCGCATTCTCGATGCCCCGTTCTTGGTAGGAAATTATGAGGAAGTGGATCACCTGTATGAGGTTTTTGACGCAGAGTTTCGTAAGGCTTTTGAAGAAGGGGGATACGTGCTCCTTGGCTGGGCAGAAGTCGGATTTGTGCATGTCTTCACAAGCAGCATGATCCGCAAGCCGGATGATCTGAAATCTCTTAAAATGTGGACGTGGGAAGGCGATCCAATTGCCGAAACAGCCTTCCGAGCATTGGGAATCAATCCGATTCCGCTTTCGATTACTGATGTGATGACGTCTCTCCAAACAGGTCTTATCGATGCCTTCTACACTTCCCCCTTGGCCGCTATTGTCTTGCAGTGGTACACGCGAGTCAAATACGTTGTGGATGTTCCTCTTGCGGATGCAGCCGGGGCTGTTCTGATTTCGAAATCGTTCTTCGACAAACTCCCAAAAGATTTGCAGGAGATACTTCTCCGCAACGGAAAGCAGTATATGGCAAAGCTCACACAGATCAGTCGCCGTGATAATAAGCAAGCGATGGAAGAGATGCTGAAGAGGGGGTTGACGTTGATTAAGGCCGATCCGAAGGATGTGGCATACTACACCGAAGTTGGACGAAAAGCGCGACGCAATCTTGTGGGAAAATTGTTCACCGAGGAGTTCCTCGAACGTGTCGAGAAAGCCGTCGATGACTTCCGGAAGAGAAACAAAGCGGCCCAATGAGCCTTCTCCAGCGCCTCGATTCCTTTCTGAACAAGTTTGAAAGCGCTCTTCTCGTCTTCTTTCTTACCGTCATGATTCTCCTTGCATTCCTGCAGGTGGTTCTGCGGAATGCCTTTTCTGAAGGAATCCTCTGGGCAGATATCCTCCTCCGGCATCTCGTTCTGTGGATCGGTTTTCTTGGCGCCGCGATTGCCACCAGCCACGATCGGCACATTAATATTGATGCCCTTACGCGCTTTCTCACCGGAAGAGTCAGATCAAGCGCGAAAGTTCTCACGTACCTCTTTGCTGCGGCGATCTGTATCCTCTTGTTTGATGCCTCCCTCGCTTATATTCGCCTTGAGGTTGACCTGGATTCTACGGTGTACGAGGAGATCCCGTCCTGGTATGCCGCAGCCATTATTCCCGGCGGATACGCGCTCCTCGCGATTCATTTCCTCATCCGCGTAGCATTGGCGATGAATGCGCTTGTCAGAGGAGAAAAGAGATGACGACCATCATCGTCGTTCTCCTCATCCTCCTTGCGCTTCTTGGGGCTCCGCTTTTCACGATCATCGGCGCGGCCGCCTTAATTGCCTTCTATCTCGCCGATATCGAGACAACCGCCGTCATTATTGAATTGTATAAGATCGCGACCACGCCCACGCTCATTGCTATTCCGCTATTTACCTTTGCCGGCTACTTGCTTGCCGAGAGCAAGTCGCCGAGGCGCCTGGTCAATCTCGCACAAGCGATGTTCGGGTGGCTTCCGGGTGGGCTGGCGCTGGTGGTGCTTGTTACATGCGCCATCTTTACGGCCTTTACCGGCGCGTCGGGTGTGACGATCGTTGCGCTTGGAGGATTACTCTATCCGATTCTCGTGAAGGAAAATTTTCCGGAACAATTCTCTCTCGGACTTGTTACAAGCTCAGGCAGTATCGGACTTCTCTTCCCGCCGAGTCTTGCCATAATTCTCTATGGGCTGATTGCGCAGGTGAGCATTGACCAACTCTTTGTTGCCGGCGCACTGCCGGGTCTTTTGCTGGTGGGAACGCTCGGGTTGTACAGCATTCGTGTCGGCGCTCGCGCGAATGTCCCCAGACAGTCATTCTCCTGGCATGCATTGGGATCGGCGGCGCGAGAAGCTGCATGGGAAATTCCCCTGCCGATTCTGGTTATCGGCGGAATCTACGGTGGGCTTTTTACAGCGACCGAGGCCGCGGCAGTTACGGCATTCTACGTGCTGGTAGTGGAAGTGTTCATCTACCGCGACCTCCACTTCACACGCGATGTGCCGCGCGTGATGATCGAGAGTATGATGTTGGTAGGGGCAGTTCTGGCGATTCTGGGCACGGCGTTTGGATTAACGAACTATCTCATCGATGAAGAGATTCCTCAAAAACTCTTTGAGCTCGTTCGCGAGCATATCTCCAGTCGCACAACGTTTCTCATCATCCTCAATGCGTTCTTACTTGTGGTCGGAATGATGATGGACATCTTCTCTGCGATCGTTGTTGTCGTACCGCTGATTGTCCCCATTGCGACGCAGTTTGAAATTCATCCCCTTCATCTTGCCATGATCTTTCTGACCAATCTCGAGATCGGCTACCTTACGCCGCCGGTCGGTTTAAATCTCTTCCTCTCCAGTCTCCGTTTCGAAAAGCCCATTCTCCACATCGCCAAGTCCGTACTGGTCTTTATCGGACTGATGCTCATCGTCCTGATGATCATCACCTATGTGCCCGAGTTAAGTCTTTGGCTGGTAGAGACGTTGGGAACGCGCTAATCCCACTTCCGCTCTCCAGAACTACTTCACAAACACCAGCTTCCGAATCGCAACAAAGCTCCCGGCCTCCAACCGGTAAAAGTAAACGCCACTCGGGTGGTTATTGGGGCGCCACTCAATCCGATATCTCCCCGCCCCTTGTTCCTCGTTGACAAGCTCTGCTACAGCTTGTCCTAAGAGATTGTATATCGCCAGCTTGACGTTGGTGGATTGTGGGAGATCGTAACGAATTGTGGTTGCAGGATTGAAGGGATTTGGAAAATTCTGTTGGAGGGCGAATTCCGTTGGGATACCTTCCTCAGCGACTATACCGGTTGTTGCCTGTGTCGTAAACGATCGTACGGTTGACCAGAAACTTGCACCTCCGCTGTTGTTTGCATTGACTCGCCAGAAGTACTGTGTTCCGCCGGAAAGCCCTGCCACTTGCTTTGCCGTTGTCGTGACGGAGTCGTTGGTGAATGTTGTGGCAAAAAGGGAATCGACGGAAACCTGTAGCCTGTAGAATGTGGTGTTCGAGGAAGAACCCCAACTAAACGTGATTGTTGTTGGCTGGCCTGTCGCTGCGTCGGCGGGGGAGATGAGTGTGGGAGGGAAAGGAGCCTGGAGATTTGCTGTGGTGAGGACAAAGACCGCGGACCACCCGCTCCATCCACCCGCATTCTTAGCCCTCACACGCCAGAAATACCTCGTGCTCGTGTTGAGGGAAACGTCCTTTGAGGTTGTCGTAAGCGTCGAGTCGTTTGTGGAGATGGAGAACGATTGCAGGAATGTGGAGTCCGTTGAGACTTGAAGATGGAAAAACGAAGCTCCTGCGGGGAAAGTCCACTGAAATGTCGTTCGCGTGGTATGGTTTGTACTGTTGTGAGAAGGAGACTGGAGGATGGGAGCCGCTGGAGGTGCCACAGTTGTTGTAAATCGCCGAACAGCAGACCATGGGCCAACTCCTGCACTGTTGACACCCCGCACCCGCCAGAAAAGTCTTGTTGAGGCTGTAAGATTCTGGAGTCTCCGGCTAACCCCAACAATTGATGAGTCATGAATGATCGTTGTTGCAAAGAGAGAATCCGTGGAGACCTGGAGTTCGTAGAGTGTTGCATCACCCGAGGGTTGCCAGCGGAACGTCGTTGTGATGTAGAGACCGGTCGAATCGTTTGGTGGAAAGACAAGTGTGGGAGCTAATGGAGCCGTGACCGGCTTATTCCAGACAGCAATTCCGTTAGAGTATTTGCCGCCAGCCATGGTGAACGGGCCGACAAACCATAGGTCGTTGTTCTTGACGGCCAGACCATAGATACCCCACGTTCCGTCAATCCCGCTTCCCAGCCCTGTCCACGCCGCGCCATTCCAGATCGCAACATTGCGCAAGGTGTCCCCAGATGGAAGAATGTGTGCAAACGAACCGCCGGCGATGAGATCACTTCCGCGCAGACCAATGGCGTAGATGGTTCCGGCACCGAATGTCAAGTACTTGAGTCCGTCGGCGAAATACACCCAATTTGTGCCATCCCATCCGACAATACCGTTGGCTGTGACACCTGCGACCGTGCTGAAAGATCCCCCTACATAGAGCATGCCTGCTCTTGAAAATAAACTGTTCGGAGCGGTCGTCAGTCCCGTAGAGGTTCCGACCGTTAACGCCGACCAATTCGTACCATCCCATCTTGCGATATAGTTTACAATCGAACCGCCAGCCCGAGTGAAGAACCCGCCTGCGTACAGATCACTTCCCATGAAAGCGAGAGCCAGGACGTAATTATTCACTCCACTCCCCAGAGCATTCCATGCAGAGCCGTCCCATCGTGCAATGAAGTTGGTGGAATTGCCTCCGGCCTCGGTGAAATACCCGCCCGCATACACCGTATCGTTTTTGACAGCGATGGCCCGGACGGCGGAATTCAAGCCACTGCCCAAGGCCGACCATGAGCTTCCGTTCCACACAGCGATATTGTTCGCGGATATGCCACCGATGCTGCTGAATTCCCCAGCAACATAAAGCTTACCGTTCGATAGTGCCACGGCATGAATGAGAGTGTAATTCACTGGAGTTCCGTATCCGTTCCACTTTGCCCCATCCCAGCGGGCAATACTGCCGCCGACACCACCGATGCTTCCAAAGGCACCTCCAATGATCACGTCGTTTCCATCAATTACGATGGCATTGGGGGCACCGTTAGAGTTTGTAAAGAGAGGAGCACCGTTGCCCAATGTGTACCACCGGTTGCCGTCCCATCTGCCGATGCCGGGGAGACCAACTCCTGCTAACTCCCTGTAGTCACCGCCGACGTAAAGATCTGTTCCATCAGCATAAAGGGCGTGGAGTGTCTCACCTGCGTTATAATTTGTTGAGGTAACGGCGCCGACAGTTGACCAATTTGATCCGTTCCATTTTGCAAGAGAAGCGGCGGGGGCATTGTGGCCGGCTCTGCCGAATATTCCTGCAACATAGAGATCAGATCCAATTGTGGCGAGTGCGTGGCACCAACCTCGGACAAAACTACCATTCCAGTAGTACGTCAGCCCATTACTTAGCGAATCCCATGCACTCCCTGTCCATTTGGCAATGCTGTTGACGGCCAGCGGTCCGGCCTGTGTAAAATCACCACCAACATAGACATCGGTGCCGATCGTTGCAATGGCTCGCACGCTGAGACCAATGATACCGACGTTAGGTTTGACGCCGAGCGAATCGAACGATGTTCCGTTGAACACAGCAATATTATTCATAAGTTTACCGCCGATCTTCTCAAAGCGCCCGCCAATGTAAAGCTTGTTGTTGGCGACGTGCAATGCCATGACATAGGGAAGTGTTGTTGAAGATCCACTCGTCAACGTTGCAAGACTATCCCACGCAGAGCCATTCCATTTGGCAAGTTTTTTTATCGGCAGTCCTCCTGCTGATACAAAATCACCCCCGACATAGAGCTCGTTGTTCCAGACTGCCAAGGCATAGACATATCCTCCTCGGATTCCGGCCCCAGCGTTTACCCACGACGAACCATTCCAACGCGCAAGGTATTTGATACTTGTGTCTCCCGCCACATCAGTGAAGCTCCCGCCCATGTAGATGTCTCCGTTATAGACGGCAATAGCTTTTACGTCAGTGAAGGGCGTAATCGATCCACCAACTGTGCTCCACCGTATTCCGTCGAACCTGGCGAAGCCGTTTGCGGGAACATTGCCCGTATATCCAAAATATCCTCCGATATACATATTGGAACCTGACTTCGCAATGACCTGTGTTCTTGGCCCCCCGCCCGGTGCATACCACTCATCGACCCAGTACTGATCGTCAGGGTGAGAAGAAGATTGCGTTGCAGGAATGAATCGCGGCTGTCCCGACGGCGTAAGAACCATCCTGTAACCCTGCGGATCAAAGCTTCCGTTCGTGTGGCCAGAGAGATCCAGGGATCCGTCCGATCGAAGGATTCCTTCGAGTGGTTTCGTGGATTGACCGAAAAGCGGGAGGGAGAACATTAACACTGCGGCGAGACTGAGGCGAAGGACAAGTAAACCATTGGCATTCCTCATGGGATGTCTCCTTGTAAGCAGTAATTCGTTACCGTCCAATTCCGCTGAAGGATCGACGTGTGCTTGTATCTTATGGTATGGCCAAGAAGTGGGAAATTCCTGAGGGGAGATTGAAGGGATCAGTTACTTCCCGTCAAGTAGAATGGGGCCCAGTAAAAAGGGTGGCTTTTTAAGCCATTTTGCCTGCGCTCTGTGATAAACTCCCGTTGGGCCATCGCGAGGGACTCAGAAATGCGGGTTAACGCGGAGTTCTTTAGTTGGAGGGAGAGGTGTTTATAGAACTTTCCCATCAGCGATGCTGTGGTTTCATCTTCCACAAGCCACATCGAGCCGATGATGTTTGCGGCTCCCGCATGAAGAAACGCTCGGGGGAAACTGACAAGGTCTTCTCCGTGCGGTATATCGGAGGCGATTCCGGTGCTAAGTCCGCTCTCGCATGCACTGAGAACAACCAGGCCAGCCCCCATCCGCTGGCGAAGAAGCTCATGGAGTTCAATGCTCCGATCGGCACATTGAAGTGTGGAGAAGAGAGGAAACCGAGAATTCAGCCTTCCATGCGCAGCAATGTGAATGACGTCGAAGGACTTGATTCCTTCCAGAATTGTTTGCGCTGTTGCATCGGAACCGACAAGAATACTCGTGTTTCGAAAGTTTGCCGAAATCGACTGCACTTCCGCCTCCGAGAATCGAAGTGTTCGTGGCTGTGGAGCGGCGGCTAAAAGAGATTCCGGTTTCCTGCCAGCAGATTTCCGGCGTTCAACCAGAAACGTTGCCGATGGGATGTATGATACCGTGTGTCGCTCGAGAACAGTCTCTCCTTTTCCATCGATCACAAGAGTATGAAATGGAAGGAGGTAAAGGACCCCTCTCGGCGCAATGATCAGCCGATCGCCATCTTTCACAAGACGATGATCGAAGGCTGGACGCATGAGAAGATCAAACAGTCGGGCGGAAATACCAACCCAAACGGAATCTTGATGATCTCCTCGACCGCGAAGAATGGAGGAGCGATAGAGCTGAACGAGTTGTTGAAGATACTGCTCTTCAAGCGGTATCCTGAGAAGCTGAGTTCTTCCTCTTTTGACGCAATACACAAGCGTTTGCTCTGCGTCGATGGAATACTCAAGGAGGAGCTCGTCTTCCTCCAACCGGTCCTGTACTTCCCGAACACTTGGGGGCTGTGGAATTTTCATCATTGAGGTGATTTCCGATATCAGCCTTCGTTGCGCCGCCGCTTCTTGCATCAGTTCACCAGCCTTCTCCAGGAGGGCCTGTAAGGAAGCTTCCGACCCGGACTGCTCAAAGGCCTCCAACATTCTCACGAACTGGACAGCGGGTTGATTCGAGACGTCTTCGTTCGCCGTTCCAAAGGTCCCCCAGAACGGAAGCAATCGCTCCCGCTCAAAATACTCAAAGAGCTCTTTGTCACCTGTTTGAACAAGCAGACGGACGAGGGCTCTGTAATACGCTGAACGAGCCTGATTCAACGTTGAGATGGTTTCTTCAAATCCAATCTCAGGCGATGCTCCATGAAGCTCTTGCACGGAAAGATCATCATATCGCGCTACCAACTTCTTGAACGACTTCTTCGCCTCGTGGAAATTCCCGCTGCGGAATTCGAGATCTGCCAGTGCTGCGTCGACCCATTCCTCCTTCCAAACTTGGTTGGCCGGTTCCCTGCGTGCCTCATGATAGGCCTTTCTTGCGGCCTCGTACCGACCGAGTCGCTTCAGCGTATTTCCATAGTACACCAGGGCTGCCATTCGTTCACTTGGTAGCTGAGCGGCCTCTGCCTGCTTGACGGCCTCCCAATACAACGCTGAGGCCCTCGCATAGTCTCCCATGGTTTCAAATTTCTTGGCCCGGGCTTCCGTGAGGAGAATCCTTCCCTCGCCGCTAAGATTTGTGAGACTGGAATCGATCCAGTCTGAGAAGAGCATGGGATCATTGAAGGATTTCGAGATGAACTGCATCAAAGCGCGAAGAGCCACTTCTGCTCCCCATGAGTATCCAATGTTCGTCGCAAGATCATAGCTTCGACGAAGCGACTTGTAGGCGTACGTCCGACTGCTCTTGCCGGTTCCACCAACGTAATGGAGAAAGTAATAGCTGTCGACCAATCCGATCTGGTCGCCGATTCGTTTCCTGATATCGTACGCCTGCAATTCGTACTTTAACTGATTCTGGCGATCGTTACGGGATGCATGAATCAAGCCGATGTTGCTTAACGTTGTTGCTTCACCAATCTTATCACTGATGCTACGATAGATTTCCAACGCCGGTTCATAATAGGAATTCAGAGCTGCGTCGGGCTTCCCGCGATACCAGGTGAGGACCCCAATTTGCCGCAGGGCGTCGGCCTCGAGTTGCCTCGATCGGGCGCGCTGTGCTGCCCGCAAACCCCGCTCCTGCCATTGCATCGCCGAATCGTAGCTGGCGCGGTTGAAGCAGATCCGTCCAAGCAAGTGAGAGCCGCGCGCAAGAGAGAGATCATCGTTGCATGCGAGAAGATTCCGCGAGGAGATTTCCGCAGAGTCTAACTGCCCCAAGAAGAACTGCGTTATCCCCATGCGGTACATGATGTCGCTCGTTCTCGTTGAATCGGAGGCGATGAGCTTCTGAAAGATGTCCCGCGCCTCTCTCAGTTTGCCCCGGAGGAGGAGGAGTTCTGCGTATCGCCGCTCAACGTCAACCGAACGGCCCGGCCTTCGGTAGAGGAATTCGAGCTCACGCTCGGCCTGGACGAGGTGCCATGACTTCATCAGCCTCTCAACGACCTCGAGTCGTGATGACTCCCCACGGGAGTTTGCGATTCGCATGACGGCAACGGTAAGGAGGAGAGCGAGAATAGAGCCAGCGAGCAGTTTACCGGCTGGCGTACTTGAAGGTGTGAAGTTCTGAACTGACGCTTGAGCCATCAGGGAACAGTGCTTGAATGTTCCAAAGATAGAGATTTCCCGCTTCAAACACTACCGATGGAGAAAGTGAAAGCTCAACTCCGGGAACACGCTCCCTGAAGATTACTGTACCATCATTTTTGTAGACAGTTATCTGGTAATATGTGGCACCCTCTACAGCACTCCATCGCAGGCGAGGAGGAGAAGTTACCATCTCGTTATCTCCGGGCGACAGAAGCCGCAGCGGTGACGACTGATCCGATGTTCGGTATTGAGACGATTCGCCGGGCCATGTTGACACGAGCCAGATTCCGGCGCCGACAAAAAGAAGAATTGTTGCGGCGAGGCGAAGCGGTAGACTAAAAAAAGGAGAAGTTCTTTGTTCGATAATGTTTTCTGCACGTTTCAAAGTCTTCTCCGGAATCGGCAGTGAGTTCGTTCGGTGCAACGTTTTGAATGAGACGGCCAGTGTCCTTGAGCAATCAGAACAGGCTGCAAGGTGTTTTTCAACCCTACCGCGAGCAGCAGAAGAAAGCGTATGGTCAAGATACGATGCTATTTCGTAGTCGGTGAGATGCAAATGAGGATTCCTTTATGTTATCCTATGGTACGGCCAAGGTGGATCGAATTACTTGCTCAGGTCCGACGTTGCAAGCAACCTGAGTTTTCGAAGTGCATTCTCCAGTAACGTGTAGACCCTCCTGACTGGTTGAATCTTCATAATGGCAGCAATCTCCGCGGCAGTCAGATCTTCGTAGAAGCGAAGCCGGATGGCGACTCGCTCTCTTACGGAAAGTTTCTCCAGAGAATTCTCAAGCCATGCCTCAAGTTCCCCCTGTTCATCAGGAGTATGGATTCCCTCTATCAAGCGAGTGTCGTCAAAAGAAATCTCGACCGGGGAGGATTGAAGCAACTTCTGTCGGCTTGATCTCGTCAGCGCCGTATGGATTCTCCTCAGTGAGGCTGCGACAGAGGAAGAAAAGCCATTTCGCCTGAGCCTCACATGAGATTCGATCTCATCCAGCGCGAAGCCTTTCCAATACCAGAGATTGAAGACTTCTCGATCGAAAGCCGACATCCTGAGAAGTGCTTGCGGATAGCGTTTCCGGCCGTGTGAGGCGCGGTACGCTTCCACGCAGAGGTTCTGTACAACTACCGTTAGCCATGTTGAAAGCTTGGGTGCGCGATGCTTGTGGTGAGGGTCGAACGTTCTCAGTGAGGCGAAATCGTTGTCGGCAAGCTTGGAACAAACAAAAAGATACTTGTCCATGACATTGTCATGATCTCGTTCGAAAGTCCAAATGATCTTCAGAAAGAGGTTAGAGTACTGCCGAAGGAACTCACGCCACGCCGTTTTCGTGCGTTCTCCTCCGGCAAAAAGCTCGTTGAGAAGTTCACGATCCGTCATAGAGTAAGAGCCGGGGAATGTATCGTGGCGTGAAAGTAAAGAGAAAGTGCATAACCGGCAAGTGATCGAAATCAGAGGAGAACCTTTGCCGTCGGATTGCCGTAAAAATCGAATAACAGAGCTCCAAAGGCAATTCTTAGGAGTGTCGAATCATCACGACCCCCAACCAGACTCCCCACGCGATCGCAAAGAAGATCCCGACAAACTGAAGCACCGGAATGACAAACGTCATCATCCCGATGAGACCAGCGATCATGAGCAGGTAGGAGAGTCCTCTGGGCAGACCGTTTGTTTTCAGGCCGGCCGAGCCGATCAGTAGCGTGAAGATACCCGATGAGAAGAGATAAGCATAGAAGGTGGCATAGTCGATGAAAAGAATCGCGCGGTAGCTGGTCACAACGTCGGGTCTGTCTGCTGCATAGAGATTGGCAAGCTGAGGGTAGGCGGTGAACGCAAGAATGGCGTTGATCAGGAAACACGCGCTGGCGATAGACGCCGCAGGAATTGCCAGCCGAATATGATTGGCTGCCGCTTCTCCGAACCGATCGCGCAATCCCATCGCAATCAGGAGGATGACGATACAAGAGATGATTGCTGATGCGGAGGTCACCGCAATCCCGATTCGATTCCCCTTTATACCTTCAAGTATCTCTGAGGGCTCCTGCATCTCATTGGGAACGACTGCGCCGATGGACGGGAAGATGAAGAAGAAACAAAGGAGCAGAACAACGAGCAGAACGGCCTGCGTAAGTGCTGCGTACCCTCCGAGTCGCTGAAGAGCGGTCATGGCTGATCTCCTTCCGTAAGTGACGGGGGCTCTCTACAACCGCCAAAGATACGACATTTTGAAGAAAAATCCCCGCCGGCTTTCCAGGAACCGATCAGCGTTGACGTATGCACCATTCTCCCATGCGATGCGCTGGTAGAGCGAGCCGTAACCCGCGTGAAGCACGGTGCCGGGAATATATGTGAATGATGCAAGAAAATCGGTCAACAGCGTTCGGCGAAACTTGTTGTATTCGGCGATGGCGCGGAAGAAGAGGTAATGGTTGAACTGGTAAGTCAATCTGCCCCGCATGATGGGATACTCGTAAAGCTTCTCTCCATCCGATTCACGGTAGAAGTCGACATACGTTACACTCGCATTTGCCTCGAGTTGATTCCAGGGTTGATAGACAATCGATCCCGTTATCCTGCTGCTTCGACCCTGGTAGGGATTGGAGGAGAAGAAGATGGCATTTGCCCGTCGATAGGAGATGCTGGCGTTGAGTTGGCGAAGAAACTGTCCTCCTCCGGAAATTGTGAAGCCGTCGGTCTTGAACCGTTGGCCGAGGAAGATTTCCGTCGAATAGCTGTAGGTTCCGCCGGCGCTGAGCGCGCCCGGAAGAGTGACGTTGAGAGCAAGCGAGTTCGATGTTTCCCAGAGCGAGCTCGGCTCATCGCGAGTTTGAGAGGATGAGAGGGAAATCGTGATCCTCCGGAAGAATGAAGAGGATGGATAGAATTTCGGTCTGATGAGTCCGCTAAACGCAAGGATTCCCGTCCGTGTGACATAACCGGCCTCAGCATTGAAATTCCTGGAGAGCTTGTCGAGATCCACGTGCACGTCGAGGTCGCGAGTTCCATAGCGATAGCCAGCCGAAACGGAGTGTCCGTCGAGAGCTGGCATGCCCGAACTCTTGGTTTCGGAGAAAAGTCCTTGATACTCAACGTAGCTTGATTGATCGAGACGGACGAAGCCATCGGTGCCAATCACACGATTAGAGTGGTCACTCAATTCGCGCGCCGTTCCGATTGCGCCGAAATAGCTATCATCATCAAGAGCATATTTGTAGCGAAGGATGGGGAAGTGGGCCTTCGCACCGATCGGCTTTGATTGAGCATCGAGGAGCTCATCAACGGCATAGATGGAAGCAAGGGTGCTTCGCTTATCTAACTTCCCCGAAAGTTTTAGACCAATCAGAGGATTCACAATTGTCCTTGTGTGAACGACCTGATTCCCCCCTGTTGCTGCGAGATTGAAGATCTCGCTTCCCTCCAAAAAGAAGGGTCGCTTCTCCGGAAAGAAGAGTCCAAATCTCAAGTTTACGTCGACTTGTCCCGCATCGGCCTCGACCTGACTGAAATCTGGGTTATAGGTCCCATCGAGGATGAGGTTGGAGGTGATACCATACTTCAACGTGAGGCCGAATTCCCCCCTTCCTTCTTCACGGAGGAGACTGTTTTCCTGCAGACGATACTTTTGTCCATACGTAACGGCGGGAAGGACTTCGAACACGGTATAGTGTTTCACATCGTAAAATTCCATCGGCAACATCTGAATGAGGAACTGGTATCCTTTTTTGGGGTCGAGAGGTGGATACGTTCCCTGTTCGGAACGGCGACTGACGCGACGTTCGAAAATTACTCCCATCGTTACCGGGTTGGTGTCGGCATAGCGAATGCTTTTGAGGGGAATTTGCACTTCCACGATATACCCCTCCTCATCGATTTGTCCGGCACTGTACCAGACCATATCGAAACTGTGATCTTCGCTTCCCGCCGCGAAACGGCTATCTCCTTGCACGCCGAGAGGATTCACATAGAATCCATAGAGAGCTTGTTGGTCGTTGAAGGAATCGAGATTGATGCATATCCAATCATGTGCGCGATAATTATCGCGTGCGGTGATTTCGGCTTTGATCGTCTTGGGGTCGGGATCGAAGCAGCGGAATGCGAAGTAGATGTTCTCTTCGTCGTATGCGGTATAGACGACAGTCGATTCGGGCATAACCTTGCCGAAATCCGGCGCGAATGTGCGAAAGGAGGTGACTGAGGGGGCCGTTTCCCAGATTGGATCATCGAGCCGACCGTCGATCACGGGAGGGGATGAGACTCTTCTTGGCTTGAGTGGGTCAATTGCCAGTGCAGTGTTAAGAGTGAATACCGTGAGAACAATAATGCCGAGGAATCGTTGCAGTAGAAGTGTCACTGAGTCTCCTGGATGAATAAGGGGTGAAATCTATACGGCTCTGCAACCTCAAGAGTTGCAGAAAACGGCTCACCATGGTTATTGTTAATAACCACTATTTGAAGAGCAAGTCTTCTTTGTTGAAGACGAGGGCAGTTGGTTACTTCATGTATTTCCAATTCCTCGGTTTGCCTTCTGCCAGCCATTCGATTGCCGTCGCAAGGCGTCTTGATCTTGTCTCCTCGCTTTTTGTCTCAGTGACCCACTCAACATAGTCTTTCTTGTTGCTGTAGCTGAAATTGTTGAACGTCGCAAGTGCTGTTTTGTTCTTCTGCAACGCAGCTTTGAAGTAAGAAGGGATTCTCAACGGTTTTTTTTCGGCGGGACGAGTGCGTGCAACCTTCACCCCGGCATCGTTGAGTTCTGCCGCTTTCTGAATGAGCTTGATAAGCCTGGAATCGCTCGGCAAGTCCTTCAGTGAAGTAATCCTCCCAAAGCTTCCCATTGCCCCTTTGGAACCGGGATCAGTGCCGAGGAGGAGTCTCTCCTTCCAGAATCCGAAAGCACAGTGCTGCTTGAACGATGCCATACTGCAGAGCATACCCTTGCAGTCGAAGTGCGGGAAGCTCCACTTCATCGTCTCCTCAACATCCGGCACCGCTTTGTGGACAAGGGAGCGAAGGTGATTCAGAATAGGCTTTGCAAAGTCGGCCGATTTGGCAATATATGCATCAACGCGCGGGTCTTTGGTGCCCATTGGGAGTCCTCCGTTATTTGAGCACGTCGGCTGATCAGCGAAACAGCGTGTCGTGCTACTCAGCCACAATATACGAAACTTCCTCGACCATACGGTTCTTCCGAAGCTGACGAACCGCCTGTTCATCTTTTCCTTTCGGCACATTGATGACAAGCTGGTTTGGAGATTTCTTAATTTGAACATCCTTGAGTTCAACGATTGCGTTGATGAAATCAAGGATCTCTTCTTTCTTTGCCGAGCTGGAGAAATGAATCGAGTGCATAAATCGTGGAAACGAGATCGTGTCTGGAAACGCTTTTGCCTGCTCAGGGTACAACTCCTTCATCTTTTGCAAGCTGATTTCACGGACACGTCCCATATCGGTATGAATGATTCTGACAAAAGCCGGGTGTTCTCTCAGTCTTTTCAGCGATTCAGCCGATAGTGAGTCGTTCGAATGGGCTATGACTACAACAGGCTTGAATCTCGATTCTGCGATTGAATATCCAAGCCCTATGATCGCCCTCGTGGCGTGTTCCTCGGAAACGGTGTCCTTGAACAAGACCGAAAGTTTGCCTTCCACGATCTTCTTTGTATCGGGTATTCGCATTTCGACTGTTTGGGACAAGCCCGATGAACATAGCGTCAGAAGGATTGCGAATGGAAGAAACACGGTTTTCATAGGTCCCCTCCTTGTTGTAGCGGTTCAGCAGATCAGCAAAGTGAGCGTGTCAGCTTGCCGATTTCGGTGTGGCTAACATACTCTCAAGTCTCTTCTTCACCTCAGGCCATTCGCTTTCGATGATGCTGAAGTAGACCGAATGGCGGTAACGTCCAGCCTGAGTAATCATATGGTTTCGGAACATACCCTCTTCTTTGGCTCCGATTCTCAGTAGAGCGTTGCGCGATTGCTGATTGAGTGAATCCGTCTTGAACTCGACCCGGATGCAGCCGAGGGTTTCGAAAGCGTGTCGAAGGAGGAGATACTTCGCTTCTGTGTTGATGGCGGTTCGTTGCCAGGGGCGCGCGACCCACGTCCAGCCGATTTCCAGGCGGCGATGTTCCCTCTCGATGTTGGCATATCGGGTGCTGCCCACAGCTTTGCCCGAAGCTCTCTCGATGAGAGCAAATGGGAGAGCCGTCCCCTCGCGCTGCCATTCGAGCGCAGTTTCGATGTAGGAGCGCATTTCGTCTTTGGTTTGGATATTTGCGGTGGTGAATTTCCACAAGTCGGGATCGAGTCCGACTTCACACAAAGGGTCAACATGCGCGAGCGAAAGTGGTTCGAGTCGGACGGAATTCCCCTCAAGCGTCAGCGGAACAATGTGCATCGATGAATGTCTGTGTGGCAAAAGCGA
This sequence comes from Bacteroidota bacterium, assembly GCA_035559595.1. Taxonomy (GTDB): domain Bacteria; phylum Bacteroidota; class Ignavibacteria; order UBA10030; family UBA10030; genus DATMBF01. The sequence goes on from DATMBF010000011.1 coordinate 51,912, forward strand.
ATCAAGGTGTCGATGCTCTGTGCGATGGACCCCTCTTACTTCTTCAAACGCCCTTTCGGCTCCAGTTTGACGATAAACTCCAAAGAATGACAAGTATCACACTCCCCCTTCGTGAGATCAAGATCAGTCCTCGAGCGTGAATCCGATTTTGATCGTCACTTGCCAGGTGGAGACTTTTCCGTTCTCGAGATGGGCGCGAGTATCGATGACTTCAAGCCAGCGCATATTCCGCACGGTTTTTGCTGCTCTCGCCACGGCGTTCTGGATTGCTTCTTCGATACTCTTGGATGATGTTCCAGTCAGCTCAATGTGCTTATAGATATGGTCAGGCATGGAAGGTTCTCCTTAGACACATTAGTTTCTCAGCATGTCAGCGAGTCAGGTGGTCATCTTGTCAGCGAGCAAGTGTGCGCGATGCCAATATTCCAATCATTATTCTTCCCACCAAAACTTCGGTCGCTTCCTCAGTTCTGTCCCAACTTCATCCATCGTTTCGGCATCATACAATCTCCCATTCTTCATCACATGAGTGATGAATTCAGAATTGCGGATGTTTTCCAGTGGATTCTTCTCCATCACGATCACATCAGCGAGCTTTCCGGGCTCGATAGAGCCGAGATCACGCTCCATGCCGAGGTACTCTGCACCGTAGAGTGTCGCACACCGGATGGCCTCCATGTTGCTCATCCCGCCTTGCTGGAGCATCCAGAGCTCCCAATGTGCGCCGAGACCCTGAAGCTGCCCGTGCGCTCCAAGTTGAACCTTTCCACCCGCATCAAGAATCTTTTTGAGCGCCCTGGAAGTTTCGATGTACTGGTAATCATCTTCGTTTGCCATTTGCCGGCGTCGTGAACGCGAATCGATAATCTCCCGCGGCGTGTACGTGAGAAGACGTTTATTCTCCCACACTTTTGTCGTTTGGTACCAATAGAACTCGCCCGAGAGTCCGCCGTAGTTCACAATGAGCGTCGGAGTGAGGCCAGTCTTCGACTTGGAGACGAGCTCAACAACATCTTTGTAGACCGGAGCGATGGGGATGTTGTGCTCGATACCCGTATGGCCGTCGAGCACCATTGTCATATTCCAGAAGAAGGTTGAGCCACCCTCAGGAACCACCAGCATCTTCAACTGTCGCGCGGCCTCGATGATTTGCTGTCGTTGATCTCGGCGTGGCTGATTGTAACTCTTAACACTAAAAGCGCCAACCGCTTTCAATCGACGAAGGTGGGAAAGAGCATCGTCATAGCTGTTGACAATTGCTTTGAACGAGCCTTCGGCACCGTACAGAATTGTCCCCGTAGAATAAACGCGCGGCCCCACCATCATTCCCGCCTTGATCATCTCAGCATTTGTGAAGACGAAATCTGTGCTGGCCGAGGGATCGTGCATCGTTGTTACGCCGTACGCGAGATTCGCATAATACCGCCAATTCGTGTAGGGAGACCAATCCCCGAAGTTTGCATGGGCGTGGACGTCGATGATTCCCGGCATGATGTATTTTCCCGAGACATCCACACGTTTGGCATTGGCGGGGAGGGTGATTGCAGAGTATGGTCCGATAGCCTTGATCCGATTTCGCTCGACAAGGATTGTTGCATTCTGAAGGACTTCATCTCCTTTCATCGAGATTACTGTTGCACCGACGAGGGCAATTGTTCCGGGAGGGACATCCGAGTTCGTCTGGAAACTGATGAAGAGTCCCGTTGTGTCCGGCTTTTCCTGGACGCTATCGTTTGCCCCCGGCACAAACGTGAACGTGTTTGTCAGATCGCGCGAGAAAAGCTCGGGACCCAGAGACCAATACAGGCGCTTGCTTGTCGCGTTCCAACTCAGAAAGGTGGCGGCATCTCTCGTAATTTTCTTGATCGGATAGTCCGTAGTGCCCGGTCCGATGTTCACCGCCTGTCCCGTTACCGGGAATGGTGCAAGGTAACCCTGATAGCGCTCAACGAGCCCGATCCACTGTTCGTCCGGCGAAGGAACAATCTCCTGCGCATTGTCGGAGGTGAGATGAACGCGGCGCTGCTCTCCGCTCAATCCGATGCTTACGAGAGCGACCTTTTCAGCCTCGCGCGAAAGCAAGAAGACTCGATCGCCTGATTTCGTGAAGCGAGGTCGAGATCCCTCCTCGGTAATCAGCATTGGCTTCCCACCATCTGATGACATCCAATAGATGCCGGTTTCGCTGGCGTAGAGATTGCCCCGGAGGTCATTTCCGCCGACTTTTCTATAGACAATCCGTTTCCCGTCTGGCGAAAAAGTGGGCTCAACGTACGTTCCTTTCGCCGAAGTGAGTTTCGTTTGGTTACTTCCGGTTGCCCGGATCTTTTGAATCGCACCCATTTCCGTATCGTTCCACGTCGCGTAGATAATCCATCGACCATCAGGTGAGAAGGAGGGATAGAGTTCGAGATTCGTTTCGTCTCGCGTAAGTCGTTTTGGTGTGCCGCTGGGAAGGGGGCGAATCCAGAGCTTTCCGAGCGCAGAGTAAACGACCGATTTCTCATCGGGCGAGACGGTCACCCAGCGTAACATTTTGACGTTGAATTTCTCAGGAGCAACCTCTTGCGGGAATTTCACGGCCTCGGTAATCGCGTGTTTTGCCTTCACTTTGAAAGGAATCTGCCTGGCTTGCTTCGTTCGTACGTCGATCCTCCAGAGTTTTCCTTTTGCCCAGATGATGATGTTACGGCTGTCGGGTGTCCAGGAGAATCCGGGATAAACACCAAAAATCGCCCATGCCTCCTGCTGATCATGATCGAGTTGATCGTAGATCGGAGTTTCCCGACCACTTTCGATATCGTAAAGATAGAGAACGGAATTCAGACCGACACGTCTGACGAAGGCGATTGTCTTTCCGTCAGGGGAAGGCTGTGGTCGTGCGGCTCCACCTGCACGGCGAATGTATTGCTCGGTTTTCCCTGTCTGCCGATCCAGTCGCTGGATGATGTAGATGATCCCGTAGGGATCCTTGTTGTATTGAAATCCTCCGCCCGGTGAGACATCTTCGCTGTAATACAGGTATCGTCCGTTCGGAAAAAGTGCAGGCTCTCCCGCATCCTGTTCCCAGTTGCGTCGCTTGGTCATCTGCAATCCGGTTCCGCCGGTGATATGATAGAGCCACATTTCCCCTGCGCCGAGCGACCGCGTGTTCCGGTAATGTTTGCGCCCAACCAAATATTGGCCATCGGGAGTCCAGACGGCGTTGTTTACCTGGCGTTCTTTTTCTTTTGTCACCTGTTGCGGTTTCGAGCCGTCAGCATTCATAATCCAGATGTTGTCGATGCCATCGCGGTCGCTGGTGAAGGAGATCTTCTTACCATCAGGACTGAATCGTGGTTGGCTTTCGTAGGCAGGTCCGCCGGCGAGCAACATCGCATCGCCTCCTTCGATTGGCATCTTGTAGATGTCGCCAAGCAGATCGAAGACAATCCACTTTCCATCAGGACTGACATCAACCGCCATCCATGTGCCTTCATCGGTTTCGAATTCGACGACGGTGGTCGGTCCGTGTGCTGCCGTAACATCCCATTTGTCGGATTTTTTGACGGTATCGTTTGGGGCATCCGCTTTTGGTGTCTGGGCAATCGAGGTGAAGGACAAAACGCATGAGAGAATGAAGAAACGAATGAGCCGAAGAGTCATGACAACTCCTTGAGGATACTTGTGGGAATAAGACTGAAGTGCTAAAACATACGGAAGGGGAAGAATGGAAGCAAGAAATATTCGTTAGTGATCTCCACCGGTGGCATGGTGTGTTTTCCTTTTGTACATTCATTGTGTGATACCACATTCACCAATCCAACCTTAAGTGCCTGACGTTGAACTAACCATCATCGGTGCAGGTGTTGTCGGACTTGCCATCGGAGCACGGCTTGCACCGAAACATCCCGGCCTCCTCGTTCTTGAAAAAAACGAAAGGTACGGCATGGAGACTTCCAGCCGGAACAGCGAAGTCATTCACGCCGGCATCTACTATTCTCCGGGTTCACTGAAAGCACGCCTCTGCGTCGAAGGTCGCGACGAGCTGTACAGATTGTGCGAGAAGCACGGTATTACACATCGCAAGATTACGAAGATCATAACCGCGGTCTCTCAAGCTGAACTCCCCAAGCTTGAACAGATTTTTGAGAATGGAAGGAAGAACGGTGTTGAGCTCCAACTATTGGATAAACAACAAACTCTTGCTTTGGAGCCAAACATCAATGCCGTTGCCTCGATTTTTTCGCCTCGAACAGGAATTCTCAGCGCACACGAGCTGATGGATTACTTCTACCATGAGATTGTCGAGCACAACGGGACTATCCAGCACCGCTGCGAGGTCACCGGCATTGAGAAGGTCACCGATGGCTACAAAGTCAAAATCAACGAAGGTGGGCAATCCTCCGTGTTTACAACCGAAAGCATTATCAATGCAGCAGGTCTTCACGCCGATAAGGTGGCTGCGATGGTTGGGATTGATATAGACGCCGCCGGATATCGACTGAGCTATGCGAAAGGCTCGTATTTTGCTGTCGCCTCCTCCAAATCCCGACTTGTTTCCCGGCTTGTCTATCCTGTTCCGGGAGGAGAGAGTTTGGGAGTTCATGCACTACTCGATTGGGGTGGGCGATTGAAGTTCGGGCCGGACGTTGAGTATCTCCCGAATGGTGTTATTGACTATTCGGTCGACGAGGCGAAACGCGGCGCGTTCGGCGAGTCCATACGCAGGATCGTTCCGGCAATCCAGGATGATGATATCACACCCGACATGAGTGGAATCCGTCCAAAGCTTCAACGAAAGGGAGAGCTACCAAAGGATTTTGTCATTGTACATGAAAAGGAGCGGGGACTCGAGGGATTTGTGAATTTGATCGGTATTGAGTCACCCGGTCTAACTGCCTCTCCCGCAATTGCGCGGTATGTCGAACAGTTGATTGATCATTGAAAAAGGCCTCTGTTGTTTGCCATCTCACTTGCATTAAGGTTGAGCTTTTGTATCTTTAGCCTCTGAGACACACTATGCTGGACGCCACCGAACCGACCCGCGTTCTCATTGCTGCGGCAATGGCTGTCGCTGCAATGATTTCCCTCCTCATTGGCGCTTCCGTTGGATTATTCTTCAGGCCCTCTCACAAAGTCAATGCCATTATTATGGCCTTCGGGACGGGTGCACTGATTCAGGCCCTTGCGGTCGAACTTGCATTTGAGGGGGCCGAGCGACTTGTGCATCAGGCACACCTTAACGGAGTGATGAGCTGGCTCTGGGTTGCCGGTGGTTTCGCGGCCGGTGGAAGTATCTATTACATCGGCAATCGCATTATCGATCAAATGGGAGGAGCTCTCCGTCATCCCGCGCTTGCCAAGCTCTTTCTGTTAGAAAAGAAACGAGAAGAATCCGCTGCAGTCCTTTCCCGTCTCTCGAAGATTGACCTTGTTCGCTCCCTTCCACCCGAAGAAATGGAGGATGTTCTTGATTGCATCGAACCCGTAGAGGTAAAAGCGGGGGAGAAGGTCTTTCGAATGGGAGATGTTGGCGATGCGCTGTACTTCATCGATGACGGTCAGATCGACATCGTCTCCACCAATGGCGAAGAGACCTCTGTGATTGCGCGACTCGAGACGGGTCAATCGTTCGGTGAAATGGCTCTGTTGACGGGTGAACCGCGATCGGGAACGGCGGTTGCGGTCAAAGACACAGCATTACTGAGAATCAAAAAGAAGAACTTTGATGAGTTGATGAAGAATTCACCCAATCTTCGCAGGGCTGTTGAGGAACTCAACTCACAACGTCTCTTACAGAATGTCGAAAAGACGAGGGGAAAAATCGATGCGGTACATTGGCAGAAAGTTGCCGTAGCAAATATCCAGCGCCTCACGAGGAACGAAGAGCTTGCTCTGATGCAAAAGCATGTTTCTGCCGGTGCGCCTCTTGCGATCTTCCTTGGAGCAATGTTGGATGGCATTCCCGAGTCGATCGTTATCGGGTCGAGTTTTGTTTCGCTGGCAACCTACCAGTTCACGTTTCTCGCGGCAGTGTTTGTTTCTAACCTGCCGGAGGCAATGGCGAGTGCAGCGGGAATGAAAGAGGCCGGCTTTGCCCAAAGTCGCGTCTTTATGCTGTGGGGGACGCTCGTCGTCGCCGGTGCAATTGCAGCCGCTCTTGGCAATATGTTCCTCACGGAAGCTCCTCCCACGGTGCTGACATTAGTTGAGGCAATCGCCGGCGGTGGCATTCTTGCCATGGTCTCCTCCGTCATGATGCCGGAGGCCTACGAGCACGGTGGACCGGATGTCGGACTTGCAACGATTGCCGGATTCTTGGTTGCGTTTCTCTTCAAATTCGTGTAGCACGAAAGGAGGGTGATATGGAGAAGATTCAAGAGCTGTTTGTCGTCGTGGAGAATCGACCGGGGGCACTGGGGAACCTGCTCGGAACGCTCGGAAGAGAGCGAATCAACATCGAAGCGATCGGCCTATTTCAGGATGTTGCGAAGTTGTCCGTTTCTGATATCGACAAGGCGAAGAAGGTTCTCATCAAACAAGGGTATGCCGTCGAGGAGCGTGAGGTGTTGCGACTTGAGCTGGACAACAAACCTGGCTCGTTCGCATTTGTCGCCTCGCGACTTGGCAATGCCGGACTTAATATCGAGTACTGCTATGCTACTGTGGGGAAAAACCAGAAGTCTGCGGCGGTGATCCTTGATGTGAGAGATTTAGATAAGGCGATGGAAGTTCTTCAAGGGGTTTGAAGTGAGAAGATTTGTCTTTTCATTCTCGAATCGTCTTCTGCCATGACGCGCGACTCATACGGATCAGTGATTCGCTCCTGTCTGAAAGGTTCAGAACGATGATCTATTGGCCAATAACTATTAACCATCAATTCTTCCCATCTCCCTCCTCAGACCCTTCTTCCAAGATTCTCTCCCGTTCGCTTTCAATCCAGTCGTACAGAATATTCTTCTCTTCTTCTGATAGCCGTGCGGATGGATGCATCAGCAGATAGGGGGGAAGGGGCATTTCACCGTCATTGATCTCCTGGGCCATTTGATCGATACGACCAACTGCACGGAAATACTTGTAGGTCCAGTTTGAGAAATTCAGCTTGCTCCGCCCCTCTTCGACGTCGTGGGCCACAAGCCACATTGCGGGAGCAAGATGACTATACCAAGGCCAGCGTGTTTCGTGAGAGTGGCAATCGTAGCAGGATCGCCGAAGAATCTTGTCGACATTTTCCGGGACGCGAAGCTTCGCCTGAATCGTCATTGCCGGATCCACCGGCGGATTCGTTCTTTCCGGTCGATAGAATTGCGCCAGCAGGAACAACCCGAGAAATCCAATGCCAACCCATCGCAGGATCTTTTTCATTCTCGTTTCTCCTTCACCGTATTAACCAGTGTGGAAATTGTAGGGATATTTTTTGTCTTTTGCCAGCCGAGCGCTGGAACCTCGAACACAAGCCTCACACTACGAACACCAAACCTCTTATCGACCTCCCCTCCCCATTCGCTCCGGCATTTCAACGGCAACAACCTCACCCTTGGCGCAAACTTCTCCGCGAGCAAGGAGTATTGCTTCAATAATCACCTTTCGCCCTTTGATTTCCTTCACCTTCCCTCGCACCTCGAGCTCAACACCCATCGGTGTGGGTTGAAGATACTCTACCCGTAATGAAGCAGTAACAAAGCGATGGGGGGGATGACTTCCCAATTCCCGATTCTCGATGCGATAAGCCGCTGCGGCCGCCGATCCGGTTCCGTGACAATCGATCAGGGATGCAATCAATCCGCCGTACACATATCCCGGCATGGCTGTGTGTGAAGGCCATGGTGTAAACCGGCACACCGTTTCCTCCCCCTCCCAATAGCTCTTGATGTGAAGCCCGTCTTTGTTGAGTCGCCCGCATCCGTAACAATGGCTGAATTCATCCGGGTAGAAATCCTGAAATGCCTTTTCCATGGTTAGTTTTCCTACTGTGGGCTAGAATGTCAGGAACATCTGCTGAATTGTTGAAAACAATGACATCAGGATGTCACAGACAATCCTGAACAGCATTAGATATACTGGCACAAGTTTTCACACAAATTTTCCACCAGCCAATCCCTATGAGACTCTCGCCAGGCGTGAGGTTCGAGCTTGAGATCGGACTGTATTCGTTTTCCACGGAAAACACTTTTCAAAGCCCGTACGGCAACTCGACTTCGAGTCCGTCGCGGAGAATGAATAGATAGTCTTGAATTTCCCGTTCAACGCGATCAGAGGAGAACCGTTCGCCTCGTATCTCAGTCCGCGTTGGCTTTGTGCGGACGTCGTGAGAACCCACAATCACTCTCTGCCCACGTCGACTCCACTTCTCTCCGCGTTACTTGAAGGGATAACTGATGTACTCTTTAGACCACGGCCCTGCAATTGTCAGTCGTTCGGTGTATCGTTGTGCGGGATTGAAAAAGAGCGAGCCGAGAGTGCCTTTGTCGAACGAGAAGTCGAGCGCAAATGGTGCGATCCCGCGGTCAGGACCAAGAGGTCCGCTAAATCGATCGGCATCATAGTAACGCGGCACCAGAACATCGACCAACTCATCGCGATACCTCCACGCTCCGTCAAGCAGTTTTCCATCTCCGAGAAGTTCCCCGCTTACCAGCAACGGCCACAGTTTCTCAGTGATCGAGTCGAGCTGATAGGCAACTTCTCCTGACGTCCAAGTTTTGGGTTCCTCAACTGCCTCACCTTGTCGCGCTGGCCGAAAAAGGATTCCACTCCCATCTTCGAAAGTGAAACGTCCATCCTGTCCGATGACCACCTCGCTGCTGGAATCGAGCGTGCCGTAAATTCCGTGCCCCTGGGCTTCGACGAACACTGTCGTATGGCGTCCGGTTTCGTTCGGTGCCCCTGTTGAATCCACCAGCTGAAAACGCCCTGTGATCTTTGTCTTTCCTGATGAGATGCCGGAGCCAAGATTTGAATAGACATCGCTTCCATAGTGTGCCTGAGTCCATAGAAGTACCACCCGTCCGTCCGACTTCCGCACGACAACCTGGAAGTTCTCTCCGTCATTCTCATGAGTGTCGTGAAGATACAAGGTGAAATGATTCCAGTCGCGCGGATGAAAGAGATGGAAGGAGAGGAAATAATGGGTCTCCGTTTCGAGGACGGCATAGTAGACCGTCGGTTTTAACTCGAAGCGGTCGAAGTTTTCCCAGTTATTGTTTCCAACAAGATCGCCGTCGAAGTCGATATTTGAAATGATGTCCTGACGGCCCCCGGTCTTATCGGTTGCATGATAGATGAACGGTGCGTAGCGCTCGGCGATATGGTGGAGACGCTCCGACCGGGGAGGCTCACCAGCATTGGTTGAAAGAAGCTCTTTTGTAAACGGAACATGCGATACGGAGAGGAGAGGAACGGCGATGATGAAGAGAATTACACTGAGTCTAGCCATACAGGGTGGAACTCTATCGGTTTATCTCAAAAGATGGTGGTTTTTCCCTCTTTGTCAATCTTTCTCACCCGTACGCTGTTGGTACCCGGAAGGGTTCGGGAGGTCTATGGAACGACGATATCTCGTTCGCCTCGAAGCGTCCCGTCTTGTTCTTTTGTCATCTTGACGATGCACGAGAAGCTTCCTTTGTTGGCATATCGGCGCACATCCTGCTCGCGCAGATATGGATCGCCATCAAATAGGAAATCGTCGATCCACTTCCCTTGTTCGCCGGGAGGGCGGACGATAGCATGAATGTGAGCAGGGTTTCGGCTCCCCGGATATGAACCGGGCTTGATCGTATGGATCGTGTATCTGCCCCTTGTGTTTGTCTTTACCCAGCCACGTAATCGCGGGCGTTGCTGGTTCCGATCGGCGTTATGATAAAGCCCCCTTGCATCCGTTTGGTAAAGATACATCACTAAACCGGCATAGGGTGTTTTGCCGTCTGCCCGAAACATAGTCCCTGTGATGATCACTCGTTCGCCGGGTTCGTTTGCGGGGGCCAGCATGGCTGTCTCGGTCACATCGGGTGGTAAATCGGGAAACGGGACCTCCGCCTGAAACACTCCGAAAAACCAAGAAGTTGCTGAGACCAGAAGAATGAAATGAATCATTATGACCTCCTCGCTTTCCAAAGTAAGATGTCGGAAGAGGGAGGAAGGTTTACTCGCTCAGCTCGCGGAGGGAGGTTTAGAGCTCATGAGGATCGCAAGCGGTTTCAACGCTGTAATATTCTCGAAAACGATCTTCATGGTTGCCATAATGGGAACGGCAAGGATCATTCCCCAAACGCCCCAGAGCCATCCCCAGAAAATCAGAGAAACGAGAACGACAAGGGGGCTCATATTGAGACGGAATGCCATGAGCTTGGGTTCGAGCACATTACCCATCAGTGTTTGCATAACAGCAAGGAGGATGAGAACGAGAATCGGGCGGGTCATGGTATCGAACTGAAGGAATGAGACGGTGACCGGCATGGCGATGGCAAAGATTGAACCGATATTCGGGATGAAATTCAGGAGGAACGAGAGGAAGCCCCACACCAGAGCAAAATCGACGCCGGTAATCCAAAGAATGAGGAAGGCCATCGCTCCTGTCCCTGCGCTGACCAGCGTTTTTGTTACGAGATACTGTCGCACCTGGGTCTCGATGTTCGAGATGATAGTGGAAAACTGATTTGCCTGCCGAGCTGGGAATGCCGATTTCACCTTGGCTCCGAGCTCTCCGCTGCCTGCGAGCATAAACATCATAAAGAGGAGAATGAGCGTAATGTTGGAAAAAATGTTGATGAGTGTACCCACGCCGGACGTGATTGCCGAGGTGATCGATGAAAGCTGGAGCGCTTCGTGCCAGCGAATCTCTTCGACATTAAAACCAATGTCAGTTGCGGTGTTTGCAAGCTTTTCAAAAATCCCCGTGACGAGCAGATTGAGACGCCGTTCGTACTTGGGGAATTCCCTCAGGAACGACTCTGTACTGGAATAGAGGATGAGGGAAAAAAGCAAGAGAACCAAAGCCATTGAAAGCAAAACCAATCCGAGTGAAATCACCATGGGAACGTTTCGTGATTTCAGCGAAACAACCAGTGGCCCAAAAATGATTGAGAGGAAAACAGAAATGACGAAGGGGAGGAGGATCGACTGCATCTCATGGAGGACGATCCCCACGGCCAAGACAACGAGAACGCCGATCAGGATGAGCAACGGATTGGTGTACTGGGGCTCAGACATGTGACTTCGGGAGTCCGATGGCAAAGGTTTCACTCACTGGAGGCCGGTCCTTCGCCAATCCTCTGCTGAAGCCACGGGAACCATCGATTTGTCATTGCCGGAGAGACGCTTGTGAACGCGTGGCGCAAAAGATGGTATTCGGTACGCGGGTGGTCATCCGTCACCGGTGGTACGTTTTCGTAAGCCCCCTTGAGGTCAACTTCGGTTCCAACATACAGGTTCAGCACCTCTTGTGTTCCCAAGGGTGCGCCGGTCTCCGCGAGGTCGTTCCGAACATAAGGCGCATCAAAGATTGCAGAGAAGCGATTCTCGTTCACGTTGACCGGCTGGAGTGATCCAATGAGAAAAGCTCCCCCAACGGAGAGAGGGCGAAAGACGGTAACATGTGGGAAGACATCAAAGAAAGACCTTGTCGCCATCGCAATATCATCCTGACGAGAGCCAAAGTACATCCATTGGCAAACAATGCCTTGATTGTTTAGCTTTGCCTTAATTTGTTCATAGAACCCTTTTGAATACAGCACCGTTGTCCCGGCTGCGTTGAACGGCGGGGGTGGATCAATCGTTACGATGTCGTATGCTTTCTTTGTCAGAAGGACATAATTTCTTCCGTCGTTAATGATAATCCTTCCTCGAGCATTGTTCAGAACTTCGTCGGCGTCAAGATGAAACAGGTCGAACATCTTCGGAACGGATGGACAAAGTTCGACAACATCAACAGCAATGTCATGGCGTAGTGCGGAGCGGAAGGTACTGCCCATCCCAAAGGCAATAATGAGCATATCCTTTGGTTGGGGGTGGATGGCAATTGGAAGGTGCGCCATGAGTTTTGTTTCCGTGACCTTTAGGGTGGTCGCGACGCCGTCAATAAGAAGCGATGGCGTTCGCTTGGTTGAATCTGTAAAAGCAAGGACGGAGGCCACCTCATCTTCAAAGAATCTGTGTTCGAGACCAGCAGCCCTGACATTGTTGAGAAGTGATTGCATTGCCCCTGCTTTGAAATGATTCCATTGTCCCGTGGCAATCAATGCAACGACCACGGCGGCCGATACCGCCGCCAGAGTTCGAAACGGTCGCTGATTCTTCAGCAAGCTTGTTCTAAAGAGCTGGAACACGACGATGGCCAGCACGAGATTGACAAGGCCAAGCACAAACAGACTGCTCACCGTGCCCAGTAGCGGAATGAACACGAAGCTTGCAGCAAATGCACCGATAATGGATCCCAGCGTATTTGAAGAATATACAAAGCCGATGCTCTTTCCCGGGTTCTTTTCTCCGCCGACCAGGAGAACAACGAGCGGAAAAGAGATTCCCATCAGAATCGTTGCCGGTACGACGACGAGAATCATGGTCAAGAAACTGCCGCCGACATCAAACCGAACAAAAAGGATGGACAACAGCGAACAGATGCCAATACCCAGCTGGGAAACAGCGAAGAGAAACCCACGGTTGCGCGGCGCATCAAGATAACGGTGGAACAACCAACTACCAAAGGCTATTCCGAACAGGTAAATGGCGAGGATGGCGGAAAAGGCATAGACGTACGTGCCCGTCTTCGGAGTGAGGAGCCTTGTCCATAACACTTGATACGCTATTGCGGTCAGACCCGAAACAAGGTAAAGGGCCAAGATGATTTTTCCAGTGGGATCGAGTTTGAAGGAAGAGGCGCCCTGACGTTTTGCCGATGGGTCGCGCCGAGATTCCTTGACCAGTGTTAGAGCAACAGCGCCAACGGCAATGTTGATTGCGACCCCTGTAAGAAACGTGCCCGTAAGGCCCAGAAGCTCGATCAACACCAGACTGGCCGCAAGAACACCTACGATAGCTCCCGCGGTGTTGACGGCGTAGAGAAGACTTATTCCTTCACCGCCAACCTGCTTATGGTGTTTGGCAAAACTCACCAGAGCCGGGAGTGTGCCTCCCATAAGGATCGTCGGGCCGAGAAGCGTTAAGGCGGTGAGCAGAAATTTCAGAAGGATCAGACCCGCGGTTGGACTTGGTGCATCGGTCAGAAGCGCGTAAACGGGAACAATATACTTGAGGATTGGGAGCGAAAGGGATGCTGTCGCGGCAACACCAAACTCCAGCTTCGCATAGAGCCGTACCAGATCGGGCGCTGAGAGTTTGTCGGTTCTGTTTCCAAAGAGGTAGTTGCCAATTGCGAGTCCCCCTAAGAATGTCGAAATCACGGCAACAATCGATTGGGTCGTGTTTCCGAAAACAAGAAGCAATTGCCGCGTCCAGACGATTTCATAGATAAGTCCAGCAGCGCCGGAAAGGAAGAAGAGGATAAGGAGAAGATTGGAAGTGGAATTGTTCTTAGGCATTGGTCGTTCTGTCGTGCGTGATTTATTTGCGGGCGCCACAATCCATGAAGCGAAAATGTAGGTGATAAAGTACAGAAATGCCAATGATTTGCGTCAAGAAAAGGAGTGAGGAGGAAAATCAATCTTACACCATTATTTACGTGTGATGGTCGTCAGAGTTGTCACGCTGCCGTCTTTGAGCAACCTGCGCACGCGAGGAACCCATTCCTGCCTGTCATCTCCATCGGTATGACGGTATTCCAGCACCAGGATGTCACGGCCAAAGACTGCCACGGCGGTGGGCGACCATAAACCCTCACTTGTCAGGACTGTCGAGATGCTGCCGTCCTGCGCGATTCTGAGGACACTTCTGCACCCTGATGCTGCCACGTAGACATTCCCGTTGCTGTCAACATCGATGCCTCGGAGATAGGCTCCGAGATGTTCCGCCCATGGAAATGGCTTGCACGCGGCCGGATGAACATCCTGAGCGATCGTGAGGATGCGACCTTGCGGTGTTACCTTCCTAACAGCACTGTTCTCCGTGTAGTAAACAGAACCGTCTGGCGCGGCGGCAATTCCGTTCAGCCACTGGAGCGGTTTCCCTTTTGAATCCGGTGGCAATTCTGCAAGTGCGACCGTCGTCCCCGATGGTGCGAGGCGGTACATTGCTAATATCCCCTCCTTGTCTATCCACGGAAAGAAAAGACTTCCATCTGTTGATGTTGCAATCGGAAAATCGCTGGAAATGATGAGAGGCGGATTGTTTTCGATCCGGTTAACAACTGCACCCCCGCGAACAAATGCCGGTAGTGATACGTTCGTGAGTTTGTTCTGCTGGTCGAGGGCCAGCCAATGGAATGCATTTCCAGCTAGGCGTGATAAGTTTCCTTTTGTATCGATCTTCCAGATGCCAGAGCCGGTATCGACAAAATAGATATTACCGAATCGGTCGACAACGATCCCTGAACCCGGATGGGCATTTGTGACCGCTGTGGGACAGAAAAACAATATCAAGAGCAAAAGAATCACCATAATGATCTTTATGGTACGGTGTTCCACCAGGGCCCACGCAGTCCGAAAGCATCGAACCATTCGCGCATCATCTGTTCGTCGACCTGGAGTAGTCCCTCTTTTGTCACAGAGGGAGGAGGTGGAATGAATCTCCAGAGGGCGTTTACGACCTGTTCACGTTCCCATCCAGTAACACGTGGAATGAGGTGCCAGAGGCTCAACGCATCTGTTGGCCCCGCTGTGGCAAGGATTCGCCTCAGGGAGATCTCACCGCCCGATTCAAAATCGTACGCTCGGACAGCACTTCGGAATGCCTCGTTGGCGTTTTCGCGGATGGGTGTGCCGGGGCCGATCCCCGGCCGTGTCTCACAATATGCTCCGGCAGGAATGATCGAGCGTCTTTCAGCGAATTCGAGCGAGACCCATCCGGAGGTCACACGTAGAATTCCGCTTCCATCTTCCGCCACTAACAAAGTGTACTCACAACCAAGGTCGATCGCCGTTGCCGATGGTGTTTCCACCACGAAAATCCTCGGTGGAGCATTGATGACCGCATGAATTGTTCCTGCATCAAGAGCAAGTCGGTGAATTTTCCTGCGCGCATCGAGGAGTTTTACGCGGGAACGTGGTTCGACCTCGACGCGACCGATCAGGCCAATGTCGATGCGTGCCCGGGAGTCTGCGTCTGTCACAAGGATCTGCCCGGTATAGAACGTACTTTTTCCCCTGATTTCAACGTCACCGACTTTTGGTTTGCCATGCAATGCATGAACTTCCCATCCCTCCTTAAACTCAGAGGCGAGATAGAAACTACCGATCGCAAGAAGAACAGCAGCTGCAGCTGCCGCGAACCTTTTAGTCCAGGCCCTGACATGCATTCCGTGGTGGAGATCGAGAGGGAGAACTGGAGTCCGATGAGTAATTCGGTTTTTTACTTCAAACCAAAGATCTCGCTCTGGTTCGATGATGCGAGAAAGCTTTGCTGCTTCGAACAAGAGGGATCTGAGCTGCCGGACCTCCTCTTGGCACTCCCGGCATGATCGAATATGCTTCTCGACCTCAACCTGTTGTTGAAGCGTGAGGTCTCCATCAACATAATCATTGAGCAGCGGGAACGTTTCTGCGTGGTTCATCATCTCAACATCTCCTTCAAAAGCTTTCGTGCTCGATGAAGCTGGGCTTTTGATGTTCCTACAGCAATGCTCATTAACTTCCCGATCTCCTCGTGCCGGTATCCCTCGATATCGTGTAAGACGAAAACCGCACGGGCTTGCGTTGGCAATTCCCCAATGGCTCGCTCCAAATCCACTCCTGTGCCCGGTGGTGTAACGGACAGCTCGAAGTCCTCCAATGTCTCATCATCAGCAAGGGAAACTCGCGTTGTTCTTCGTCGTGCCGACCGAATATCGGTGAGCACAACGTTGACAGCAAGCCGATGAAGCCATGAGGAAAAAGCACTCTCTCCCCGAAAGGTGTGGAGCATCTGCCAGGCTCGAACGAAGACATCCTGCGTCAGCTCCTCTGCTCGAGAGGTCTCTCGACTGAGACGGAGGCAAAGGGCATAGACACGCCCGACATGGATTCGATAAAGCTCCTCGAATGCATCATGACTGCCGTTCTGGGCCTTTACCACAAGTTCCGATACTTCGCTCAGTCTCGATGACTGACTTTGCAGAGGATGCCTCCGTGGCCGGGAAGTGAGCTCACCCAGTATGATGACAAGAGAAGTAAAATGGTTGCAACGGAGACGTTTACTAAAAAGCTATGGGGTTGGAGGGGGAGAATCAAGGACAAAGCCCGGCCCGCCTCGAGACGAGCCGGACTTCATCGATGAGAATGAGGGTTACGATGCCGTATCCAGCAAGAACTTCTGAATAAACATCACCGTGGTATAGAACTGGTAGTCCTGATTCTTCTTCTTGGCAAACCCGTGCCCTTCATCGTTGGCAAGCAGATACCAGACCGGGACGCTACGTGCTTTGAGCGACTTGACGATTTGCTCTGACTCGGTCCATGGAACGCGCGGATCGTTCTTCCCCTGAATCACAAACAGCGGTTTCTTGACCTTCTCAACATTGTTCAAAGGCGCAATCTTCTCGAGGTATGCTTTCATCTTGGGGTCACGCTCATCGCCATACTCGACACGACGCAGGTCGCGTCGGTAGCTTTCAGTGTTCTGCAGGAAGGTGACGAGGTTGGACATGCCCACGACATCCACGGCACAGCGGATTTTGTCACTGTAAAATGTTGCAACGGCCAGCGTGGCGTGGCCACCGTAGCTTCCACCGGTCACTAAGATGCGGTCGCCGTCGAGATCGGGTTGCTGTTTGATCCAATCCAACAGTGCAGCAAGGTCTTTGTAAGAATCTTCTCGTAAGAATCCATTGTCGAGCTTCAGAAACGTTTTACCATAACCTGACGATCCACGGATATTTGGAAAGATCATAGCGATGCCCATCTCGTTGAGATAATAATTATTGCGTGCAAGGAATCCGGGTCGGGCCTGACTTTCCGGTCCGCCGTGGATGTTCACAATCACCGGGCGTTTGCCGGTGAACCGCGAAGGCGGGCGATAGAGGAAACCGGAGATCATCTTCCCGTCGAAGGACTTCCATTTGATGAGCTGAGCTTCAGGGAAGTTGTCGGTGAGAATTCCGCCTGTCTCGCTGAACGTCCACCGCTCCACAGTTCCAGTCTTTGGATTGTAGGAATAGACATCCGACGGTGATTTAGCTGTGCTGAGTGTGAACGCCAGTTCGACGATTTGCGGATGCCAGGAAATCCCGCCGATAACACCGTTCGGCAACTTCGGCGCTGGGAGCTCTTTGCCGGTTTGTGTGTCGAGAATGCGCAGCACGCCGATGCCATCCTCGTTTGTCACAAAGGCGATCATCGTTCCATCCGGCGAGACCTCGAAATTGTCCACGTCCCATTGGATGTGCTCTGTAAGAAACTTGTACTTCTTTGTCGCCAGATCGAAGTACGCAAGACGTTGGAATTCAGAGTTCAGATCAGTCGTGAGGTAGATCCCCTTTCCATCCGGACTAAACTCTGCCCCGCCGTAGGCAACTTGTTCTTTTCCTTTTGGTGTGAGGAGTGTCTTCGATCCCGTTGCAAGGTCAACAAGGTGGAGATAGCTTTCATTGATGGAAACGTATTCGCCGACGAGGAGGGACTTGTCATCCGGCGACCAGTCGATCGCGCCCCAACCCCCGCCTTCAACTTGGAGAACGAGTTTGTTCGTGCCGGGATTCGTTGGATCCATGACGTAAATATCCCGATCTTTCCCGTTTCTTCGCGTAGATGCATAGGCAATGCGATCACCGGCTGAAGACCAGGTACCGAGGCTATTCTGCGATCGTCCACCGTCGGTCAGCAGCGAGATAGCTCCTGTTGCGACATCGTAGCGGTAAAGCTGAAACCACTCGCCGCCGCCGACGTCTTTGCTCAGAATGATGTAGTCATCACGCTTTGGGTTGAAGCGGGCACCGCCGACCCGGTCGACAAAAAACGTGAGCTGTGTTCGGGCGCCGCCGGGCATTTTCACGTGATGGATTTGAGGTGTATCACCAAAACGCGTGCTGATGAGCATCTCGCGCTTTGTTGGATGCCAGCTCTGAAAGCCCGCCGAACGGAATTCTGTGTAACGACCGACTGCATCGGCTATTGCCTTTGGGATCGGCGGGATTCCGTCGACAACCAGATTGTCACTCGGCAGAATGACATCGGATTGGGCGAATCCGAGTGAAAGAACAAAAAGCGTGAACAGCAGAACGTTGGTCAGATGTCTCATAAACCCTCCGGGGATGTGTTGGGATGAGAAGGTAAAAAGGTGAAGGTGGAGAAGCAAGAGTTCAGTACATCTCTTCAAGTTCTTCAACCGTTCTCGGCCAGTCGTCTTTCAGCAGGCGTGAGAGTGAGCGGTCGGCGAGAATCTTCCCGTTGGTTTGACATCTTGGACAGTAATTGCACTCGTTTTCTGCATACACGATTCGCTGAACAGGAGTGCGGCAGACAGGACACGGTCTCCGATATCGCCCGTGCACGGCCATCTCCTCATGAAATGCCGTCACCTTTTCGGGAAAGCCATTGCCTACCTGCTTGCGGAGTCGGTCAATCCAGAATTTCAGAGTGTTTTGTGTCGCCTCAAACAAACGACGAATCTCTTGGTCGGAGAGGTTCTTCGATTGTTGTAACGGAGAAAGCCGTGCAGCGTGAAGGATCTCGTCTGAGTACGCATTCCCGATAGCACTGAAAAGACGGGGATCGGTTAAGCATCGTTTGAGTGTGTGATTTTCTCGCGTGAGGGCGCTGCGGAACTCCTCAAATCGCACAGAGAACATCTCGATCCCGCCTCTGTCGAATTGCGCAAGGGAATCCTCCCCTCGAATGAGATGCAAAGAGGCGCGTTTCTTGACACTTGCCTCGGTCACCAACAAAGTCCCGACGTCGAAATCGAATGCTGCAAGTCCGACCTTCCCCGGAGGTTTCGTTCCCCGTTTCTTCCAATGAAACCTTCCGGCGATCATCAGATGGAAGACCAGAGCAAGATCGTCTTCGAGTTTCCATACAATTCTCTTTCCAATCCTCTCAAAGCCGCGGATGAGTTTTCCTTCTGCTTCTCGCAATGGCGGATCGACACTGCGCAAGAAGAACGGTGCAGTAAGGTTGATCTTTTCGATGCGGGCGTTGAGGATGCGTTCCTGGAGTTTCTCGATGTATAGAGTCAAGTCGGGGAGTTCCGGCATGGGAGAGTCAAGATTTGGAAAGACTTCGGATGAGGGCTTTTGCCTCGTCCGCCCGTTCCTTGGAAACCAGAACTCTCACTGCGCCGGCCCCGCCCGGGCTGATTTGCCATGGTGCCAGCGTCCCCATCACTTCATTGTTCAGTACCGCGGGTATGCCGTTGTTCTCAAGAAAATTCCGCATCAGATTGGCTTCAACGGGATCGGCCGCAAAGACGACGATGAGATCCGGATCGGAAAAAATTTTTCTCAATCGAGAACGACGGCTGTGCCGCTCGCGCTGACCATGAGCATGCCGTTGGCGGCCCCAAGGGTTTCGTAGTCAAGGTCAACCCCCACAACCGCATTGGCGCCCAGACCTCGCGCCTGTTCCTGAAGTTCTTCCAGGGCAATCTCTTTGGCCTTCTTCAACTCCTTTTCGTAACTTGCAGATCGTCCGCCGACGATGTCGCGAATTCCTGCAAAGAGGTCTTTAAAAATGTTGGCGCCAAGAATTGCCTCGCCCGTCACTAGTCCTATGTATTTCGTGATCCGCTTGCCTTCCACCGTTGGTGTTGTTGTGATCAGCATAAAGTCTCCCGAGAGTTAAGGTGAATGAAAAAGCCGCCTCGTTGATTGGACGAAGCGGCCTTCGTTTTGTTTCAGTGATGTGATTTACTCCTTCGACCGCGCCCCAAGCTGCCGATCGAGCATGATCATGGCGGTAGGCGAGTCACCGATCATTTTGAGCTGATCGACAATGCCAAGGGCCGTTTTTTCCTCCTCCACCTGTTCGTTGATAAACCACTGCAGCATGACCTGAGTCGGATAATCATTCTCCTTCATGGCCATCGAGTAAAGGTCGTTGATCATTCCCGTCACTTTTCTCTCATGTTCGAGTGCCATGGAGAAGACTTCCAACGGTGACTTGAACTCGGTTTGCGGCTGCTGGATTGCCTTCAAGACGACTTTCCCATCTCGGTCATTAATATAATTGAAAATCTTCATCGCATGTCCGTACTCTTCTTGGCTCTGAACGCGCATCCATTGTGCAAAGCCGGGATAGTTGGCATCGTCCAAATAGGCGGACATAGCCAAATAAAGATACGAGGCATAGAATTCGTGATTGATTTGGTTATTGAGAGCATCTTGCATGGACTTACTCAACATATCAACTTCTCCTTGTGCTTGTGAGTCTGACGATCACCGATGGGGGGGGATAATGTACGACATTCTAAGCAGAAATTCATCAGTATTTCGAATCAAGCGCGCTCGCATCGATGCGAAGAATTGTTTGGAGAAGGACGTTCGCGCCGTTAGCCATGTCGTGAGGATGTGTGAACTCTTTAGGTGAGTGACTGATACCCTCCACACTTGGAACAAAGATCATTCCCGACGGCGCAATCGTTGCAATGTTCTGGGTATCGTGTCCAGCACCGCTTGGCATGAGCTTGATTGTTAGTCCAAGCGCCTTTGCCGACTCAACGATGATGGATCGAATCCGCTCATCGGTGGGGGCGGGAATGGACGACGGTTCGAGAAGAGCAAAGGAGATTCGTGTTCCGGTTTGTTGCTCGATGGTCTTTGCCTCCTTCCTGATTTGTTCGAAGAGACGATCAATCTTCTCGGCCGACAAGTCACGGAGCTCAAGACTCATGACGACTTTTCCGGCAATGACATTTGGTGCTCCTGGCTCGGCAAAGATGCGTCCTACGGTTCCAACCTGCCGACCGGGTTCACTCGTGACAACGCTGTTTACTCCGATGATGAGATGAGCAGCGGCGAGGAGGGCGTCTTTCCGCCGGTTCATCGGTGTTGTGCCGGCGTGATTGGCAAATCCCTCAATTGTCACGTTCCACCATTTGATACCGACGATCCCCTCAACGACGCCGATATCGATCTTTTCTTCGTACAGCGTCGCTCCCTGTTCAATATGTAGCTCGATAAATGCCTTGATTTCGCCCTTCTTTCTTGCGGCATCGGAGAGGCGATCATAGTTCCCGCCGATGGTTCGAAGGCCATCGCGAATGGTTTTGCCGCTATGGCTTACGACATCAAGCGCCTCCTTCGGCAAGGTGCCGATCATGGCCCGGCTTCCGACGAGTCCGCCTTCTTCGTTGGAAAAAACAACTACTTCGAGTGGGTGGCGGGTCTGGATACGGCTTTCGTGCAGAGTCTGTACGCACTCGATGGCACTAATGACGCCGACATCGCCGTCATAGTTACCTCCGCGCGGCACTGCATCGATGTGCGAGCCGAAGAGAATGACGGGAAGCTTCGGATCTGATCCTTCTCGCCGACCGATGATGTTCCCCGCTGCATCAATACGGACAGTCAGTCCAGCCTCTCGCATGAGCTGCATGATATACTCGCGTCCCTGCACATCAGCTTCGCTGTATGCTACGCGCATATTGCCTGCGTCGGTCTTGCCGAATTCCGCAAGCTTCACGATGCGCTCCTCGATCCGCTGAGTGTTGACTCGGACCGTTTGTGCGTGGGCGAGTGTAACGAGAACTACAGCAAGCGCGATGTGTTTCATGGTTTCATTATTCGTATCTCAGCGATACCGTTGCGTCAATCCAATATTCCACTCCCTCATCATTCCATTTTGTAGGTTTTTCCTTCCTTCATCACAAACTTCACCCGCTCGAGGGCCCGGATGTTCTCGAGAGGGTTGCCCTCAACCGCAATAATATCGGCATACTTACCCGGCTCGAGAGTGCCGATCTCCCTCTCCATGCGAAGGAGCTCTGATGCGGTCAATGTTGCAGATCGAATCGCATCGAGCGGTTTCATTCCATAATCTACCATCAGGATAAACTCCCGAACGGAGGTTCCATGCGCGTATGCCCCGACATCCGTTCCAAAAGCAATCTTTACCCCCATCTTCATGGCTTTTTGAAACACCTCTCTGTGTCGCGCAACGATTCTGCGACGAAACTCAGTATCGTCTTCCGGATGCTCGGGAATGTAAACGCCAAGTGTAGGACACCAGTATGTTCCTTTCTGCACCATAAGTCTCAGAATCTCATCGTCCATCAGCATTCCATGCTCGATCGACCGCGCGCCACCGAGAATGGCATTCTTTGCCCCTTCACCGCCGTAGGCATGAGCGGCGACGTCTTTCCCAAACCGCTTTGCCTCGTTCACAACGGCCTGAACCTCTTCGATGGAGACCTGACTCATAGGCTCAAGCGTTTGCGGATTGATGTGGCGTAACGTGCCGGTCGCATAGAGCTTAATCCAATCCGCGCCGTACTTGATTTGACGGCGCACTTCCGCAACCATCGCTTCTTTCGAGTCGGCCATGGCAGCAAGGTTGGGGATGTGCAGAGCGGGATTGAGATAGACATTCATGTGCCCACCGGTAATCGAGAGCGCCAGTGTCGAAACGAGCATGCGCGGCCCGGGGATGATCCCTTTGTTGATGCCGTCGCGAATAGCAACATCGGCAAACTCGGCCCCCTCGCTGTCAACATCCCTCAATGTCGTGAAGCCTGCTTCGAGATTCTTCTTTGCGGCTGCAACTCCCTGCACTGTTCTGAATGCCTGGGTCTTTCCGACGTTTGGAGGAATTCCCCGCTCATCCTCGGGTTGAAGCAACACATGCGTGTGGCAATCTATAAGACCCGGCAACACAGTCAAGTTCGAGAGGTCGATAACCGTCACGTCGGAGGGGATTGTGATGTGAGAACCGATGCTTATGATCCGCCCACCTTCAATGACGATCGTTTGATTGGGGAGGAGATTACCGGATTTCGGATCAAGCAAACGACCCGCTTTGATAGCAGTAGCTTGTGGAGTTGAGACCGAGGCGAGGGTGAGCAACAAGAAGGCTAAAAGAGGAATTCGAATGAGCATATGATGCCCCTCCTTTGCGTTTGTAAAGACGTAATTGGAAAGAACCCCTCATCAGAGCAAGCCGAAACCTTCGGACTGAGGCCATCACGGAGCATTGGGTTGAGAATTGAAGTTACATCCTCCGAAGTGCACGTCCGGGTTTGGCTCCGGTATGGGATCCGTTTTCGACAACAAACTGCCCATTCACCAGAACATGGTGAATGCCAACCGGATACCGGTGAGGATCATCGAACGTCGCTTCATCGCGGATCGTTGCCGCATCAAAGACCACGAGGTCAGCCTTAAGATTCCTGGCAATTCGCCCGCGGTCGCGAATCCCGATCTGGTCGGCAGGCATGCTGGTCATCTTCTTGATCGCTGTGGGAAGATCGAACAGCTTTCGCTCCCGGCAGTAATGGCCCAGCACGCGAGGGAAGGCTCCATACGAGCGAGGGTGAGGTCTCGATTGTCCGGCCCGTCCGACAGGACTCATGCTCGAGCCGTCCGAGCCCACCATCACGAGTGGATGGGAAAGAACCATGTCAACGTTCTCCGCACTGATGCCGTGACCGACAAATCCCACCGCCCCTTCTTCCTCCTGAATCAGCCGCAACAAAGCATCGACCGGTTCTACTTTCCACTCAGCGGCAATTGCGTGAAGATGTTTGCCGACAACCGATTGATTCTTGGCAGTGCTCACGCGACTGATCGCGACGAGATCGTATGCACCCGGACTTTCCGACACTTTGCGATCTGCTTCTCGCCGAATTGTGGTGCGTTGTTGCTTGTCGGCCAATCGCTTGAGCATGGCCGATGTCCCGCCTTCCAACGCCCAGCCGGGGAGAAAAACGGTAAGGCTGGTGGAGAATGCCGTGTACGGATAGGCATCGGCCAAGACGTTGACGCCGCCTTCACGCGCCGATTCAATGAGGTCGAGGGCGGCGCGTTGCTTTTTCCAATAGGGGCGACCGGCAGCTTTTAAGTGGGAGATTTCAACGCGAGCTCCCGTGCGGCGTCCGATCTCAATTGCCTCAGCAACAGCTTCGAGCAACATCGCTTCTTCGTCGCGGATGTGCGAAGCATAAAGTCCACCGTATCGTGCCACAATGCGGACAAGTTCTACAATCTCGTCTGTCTTTGTGAACTGGCCAGGAATATATTCAAGCCCCGTTGAAACGCCGAACGCTCCTTCATCCATTCCTGCTTCGACCGAAGCGAGAACGGCCCGAAGCTCATCCTGATTCAGCTCGCGATCAACATTTCCCACAACATTCGAGCGCAGTGTGCCCTGTCCTATGAGCAGCGCTTGATTGATAGAGAGCCTGTCCCTTTCCAGCCGTGAACAATACGAAGAGACAGAGTTCCAATCCAGCTCAATTCCTTCCTCTTTGTAGCGTTCTTTTCTTCGTCTGCCTTCTTCGTTCTCGACAAATGGTGCAGCAGAGGACCCGCAATTTCCCGTCAGCTCGGTTGTAACGCCTTGTCGAACGCGACTGTCGGCTGTCGAATAGGCGAGGATGTTCCCATCTGAGTGGGAATGAATGTCGATGAATCCAGGCGCGACGTGAAAACCTGAGATATCCACAACTCGCTTTGCTTGCTCAGACGAAATCGATCCAAGCCCTGTTATCACTTCACCCTGAATGCCAATGTCTCCCTTCCACGCCGGTCCCCCTGTCCCATCGAGAAAGGTGCCTCCTTGAAGAACGATGTCGAAGGAAGGGCGTACGTGAAGACGGAATGCCGGTAAGGCAAGAGCTCCAGCGGCGAGGGCAGATGACTTGATGAAGGCGCGACGGGATTTCAGCATAAGGTTTGCTCCAAACTAACTTTGATTCTTCTGTCTGAGTTCATTGGCAATCAGCGCTACGTTGTCAGCACATCCCCAAGAAAGGGTAAATCCTGCCCCGCCGTGACCGTAGTTGTGGATAATGAAGCTTGAAGGTGAGACACGTTCAAGCTCCAGCCGAACTGTCGGGCGCCCCGGTCGAAGCCCAACCTTGTGGCTCAGCACTTTTGCGGTCCGCAGTCGGTCGTCGATTTCACTGCACTTCTTGATGATCGTTGAAGCCGTTTCCGGCCTAACTTCCAGACTCCAATCATTCTCTTCAGCCGTCCCACCCAAAACGCAATCCTTGCTGCGTGGGACAATATACAGAAGCGATCGTGGTCCTTCAACATCAACAACACACCGTCGTACGTGTGGGGCGCTCACGATGACGGTCTGACCGCGAATTGGGTAAAGGGATTTGTCATGAACCAACTCCCGCGCACCGATACCCGCACAATTTACAAGAAGGGGATGCTCGTGCAAAAGATCGGCAATTGAACTCACAGATCGCTGTTGAATCGTTCCCCCAAGCCCCTGAAACCGGTTCATCAGCCATTGCATATACACTGGCGTTTCGATCAATGGTGTTTCCATCGAAAACGCCGATGGATAGTCCGGTCCGTATATTGAGGGTTGGATCTTTGCGTAGGTGCGGACACCATCCTTCCACCAGGGTATTTCTCTCTGCGTTGGGAAGAGTTCTGTCAATTCAATGATCGAGACGCCCGTTTGTGAGTCGTTTGACAGTTTGTAGAACTCGTCGAGACTCGTTCGAGCCCACCGTAGAACCTTCTCCAGCGGCCCGGTTTTGTAGGGATACCAAACTGCAGCAGCAGTGTCGGAGGTCGTGTGGGGTGGAAGTTCCCTGGCAATAATTGTTACCCGGAATCTTTGCTCCAACAACCTGATGCCGGTACTTAACCCAATAACGCCGCAACCGATAACAGCGATAGGCCGGTTTTTCGGAGTACTCAAGATGATGAGCGAGTTAGTTTCTCGTAATCGGCGGGAGTGTCGACATCGACCGCGCCGAGAGGAAAGGGGATGCACGTTACAAGATCACGGTGTTTCTGTAACACCAATTTCGCTCCGCTATCACCGGTAACGTTCGTCAGCTCAGGGAAGAATTGCTTGTCGAACAGTGCCGGGACACCGATTGTGCCGGAGTACTCAGATGCAACGATCTTCCTTCCACCCGTTCGATAAGGATCGATGATGGCATTGAGAGTATCGGCGGAAATCAGAGGCTGGTCGGCCAGCATAATGAGTGCAGCATCGGCAAAACGTGCAATCATGTGAATGCCGGCGAACAATGAGCTCCCCATTCCTTTTTCCCAATTCCGATTCGTGATGATCGTTACGGAAAGTCCCTGGAGTTCCGCCTGCATTCGCTCTGCTTCGTATCCGACAACCACAGTAACCGAATCGGCTTTTGATGAGAGGGCTGTCTCTGTGACAAATCGAAGGAGAGATCTTCCGTTGAATGCAAGGAGTTGCTTGGGTGTACCAAATCGCGAAGAGTTGCCGGCAGCAAGAATGAGGATGGCGATATGCGGTGGAGAGTTCACCGGCGCCCAGTGAGAAAGGAAAAGCGGGCGATGGTTGTCGCCCGCTGGTGGAGAGCTACTTCACGAGTTTTGCTTTGAGTGTGATCTCGGCTCCAGTGAGCAGTTGAGATACGGGGCAGTTCTTCTTTGCTGTTTCGGCCAGCTCCTTGAACTTGGACTCATCGATGCCGGGCACAACGCCTTCGGTTTCCAATTCGACCGTGGTGATCTTGAACGCCGTCTCGACTTTATTCAGGTGCACTTTTGCCGTTGTGCTGACGCGCGTCGGCGTGAATCCCGCTTTGGCAAGGCCGTTGGAGAATGCCATGGAAAAACACCCGGCGTGAGCTGCAGCGATGAGTTCTTCCGGGTTTGTGCCGACGCCTTCCTCGAAGCGGGATGCAAATGAGTATTTGCCCTCATAAGCTCCCGAGCTCATTTTCATGGTTCCTTTTCCTTGCTGAAGATTTCCTTCCCAGACAGCGCTTGCAGTTCGTACAGGCATGTTCACTCCTTTGTTGAATGGGGGATGTGCTAAGGTAAAAAGACGAACAAAAGTAGAAGGATTTTGCTGAAATTTCCAGACTGTTGTTGCGCACGCAAACGCAAGAATGAGGTGACAAAGACTACGTGAAAAGGCTTCTTGCAGAGCCCCTCATGGTCCTAGTGAATTGGTCCTTTCCGCTCCCTCAAGAATCCTCCCCGGCGATTACTCATCACTGACTGGATTTCCGAAATGATGGCCAGGGCGATTTCTTCGGGTGTCTCAGCGCCGATGTCCAGTCCAACCGGTGTATAAACTCTCGCAATCTGCTCCTCCGTCAATGAAAAACCCTCCTGACGTAACTTCTGAAATATCATGTTGGATTTCGTGGTTGGACCGAGCAAACCGATATACCGAATCGGTGATTGAAGAAGGTGCTTCAAATAAAACGCGTCGTGTGAATAATTGTGAGTCATGATCAGAGCTACAGTTTCCGGAGTCGGAAAAACTCTCTCCGGCATTCTCCCAACTTCGGTCAAGACAACGGCAGCAGCATCCGGAAAGTGCTCCTTCCTGGCAAAGGCCGATCGATGATCGATCACGGTGATGTCCCATCCGAGTTCGGAAGCCAACCGGCATACCGGCACGGCATCAGGTCCTGCTCCAAAAATCATTAAAGACGTCGGCGGGTGAATTACCTCAAAAAAGAGTTCGACCGACGCATCGGCATGTTCATAGATTCGGTTGGTGGACTGACCGGCTGTCAAGGCAGACCTTGCATCTCGAATAATGTCGTCTTTAAGCTGCTCGTGGGAAATCTCGTTTGCGAGAATATCCGAAGCGGTGATGAGAGCTCTGGAGGGAACCTTGGCAAGATGCATGGATTCGGAGCGGATTACTGTGGCAATAACGCCCACAGAGTGGCTGTTCAAGCGTGACTCAATGAAATCCATGACTCTCTGACATTCCGTGGAGTCGCTGGGCTCGAGAAGAACCAGTACTCGTCCTGGACAACCAAGTCCCAATCCCCAGATTGAATCCACATCGCTTGTCGAATCGTAGCCCACGATCTTTGCAGTATTTGTTTTCAGCACATCACGCGCATGTTCGAGCAGATCGGAATCGAGGCAGCCTCCGCTAACGAGTCCGACCGTTTGCCCATCCTCCTCGATAAGCATTCGCGCTCCCGGCCGACGATAGGTTGATCCCTGTGTCTTCACAACAGTGGCAAGAACGGCGCGACTGCGCGCACTGGAGAATCGGGCAAGGATGTCTTTGAGTTCCTTCATTCTCTCCAAGCTCACCAGTCAAATGTTATTCGGTAGCTTCCTTCTTCTTCCATACTGCGAGGATGATGGCCATCACCACCAAAGAAACGAGCTCATATCCTGCGTTGATTGCCCAGAGAGACATTGCTTTTCGCTCAAACAGAACATTCTGAAGCAGGAGAACGGCCACGAATCCGAGCCAGAGCCAGAATCCAGTCTGAGCTCCGCCTTTTGCTGTGGTGGAATTCGTGTAGTGGACGAAATGGGCGAGCACGTATGCCTGAACGATGTAAGCAATCAGCGCGGCGCCAAAAATCAATCCCATGTTCGTCTGCCCAGCCATCTCCTCAGTAATGCCCGTAAGCTGCATCCATTGCGCAGCGAAGAGCAACGGTGAGTACCAAATTGCGCCGATAATGAATTTGGCAATTGCACTAACAAAAATGGCGGGATAGTTGAGCTTTGGTTGCATGGCGCCCTCCTGTGTTGGTGGATGATGATGGGCGCCACCTTCAGGTCTCTTCTCTATGCAGTGGTGTCCATCTCAAAGAGCTTTGGAGCATTGACGATGGTGCCCCCGCGCTCGTGGAAACCTCGGTACGGGGGGACACCATCCTCCTTAGGCTTTCAAATCTTCCGGCCGAATCGGCAGTCTACGCAGGCGTTTTCCCGTGGCGGCAAAGATTGCGTTTGCTACAGCAGGAGCAACCGGCGGCAAGCCCGGTTCTCCGATTCCGCCGATCGATTCGTTGCTCTGCGCGATATGCACCTCGACCTTCGGCATTTCGTCGATTCGGGGCATCTGATAGGTGTCAAAGTTCCCTTGGACAACGCCGCCTTTGTCGATGGTGATCTCATCCTTTACGGCTGCACTCAGGCCGTAAGCAACTGCACCTTCGATCTGTGCCTCAATGGTGTCGGGATTGACCACCGGTCCGCAATCAACCGCACACACAATGCGTCGAATCTTCAATGAGCCGTTCTTGTCAACAGCAACCTCAGCAACTTGGGCCGTATAGCTTCCGAATGCTTCAACGACAGCGATGCCGCGACCGACTCCGTTTGGTGACGGCTTCCCCCAGCCAGATTTCTCCGCGGCAAGCTCAAGCACGCGTTTCATTCGGGGTGATTTTCTCAGCAACTGGCGGCGGAATTCAAATGGATCCCTTTTTGCTGCGTGGGCAAGCTCATCGATAAAGCTCTCGACGACAAACGCATTCTGCGAGTGACCCACGGCGCGCCATGCACCGATTGGGACGCCGGTTTCTTTAATATGGGATTCAACAGCCATGTTGGGGATCGCATAGGGTGGTGTCGATCCACCGACAACAAGTCCGCGCGACGAGGCACCAACAATGCGATGGAACCAGGCGATAGGCCATCCGTTGCTGTCGAGGCCGCCAACAAGGACATTGTACGTCGCGGGTCGATAGAAGTCGTTGCGCATATCATCTTCTCGTGTCCAAACGACCTGCACAGGCGCTTTGACGGCCTTTGACACCCTCACCGCATCGGCAACGTAATCGGCTTGTAATCGCCTGCCGAAACCACCGCCAAGGAGTGTTACGTGCACGGTCACTTTGTCCAGCGGGAGGCCGAGGATTCTCGCCGCTTCATCATGAGCGCGCTGGGGAGTCTGTGTCGGCGCCCAGATCTCGCAGGTTCCGTCTTTGACCCATGCTGTACAGTTCATCGGCTCCATTGTTGCGTGGGCCGCAAAGGGAATCTCGTACGTCGCTTCGAGTTTCAGTGCAGCGCTTGCAAGCGCCGATTCGACGTTGCCGTCATAATCCTCAACAGTGCCCGGCGATTTTGCAGTCTCGATGAACAATTGCTTGATAGAAGCGCTCGACTGATTCTTCCATTGTCCTTCGTCCCAGCTTACGGAAAGGGCTTCACGGCCGCGAATCGCCGCCCACGTGTTTGTCGCTACGACAGCAACACCATTTTCGACCTGCACGACGTCTTTCACGCCTGCAACGGCTTTGGCTTTGGTTGCGTCAAAGCTCTTCACTTTCCCACCAAAAACTGGCGACCGCGCGATTGTAGCAAAGAGCATTCCGGGTACACGCACATCGAGACCGAACTTTGCACTTCCATCCACCTTCTGCGGCGTGTCGATGCGGAGTGTCCGCTTCCCGAGAAGTTTGAAGTCTTTCGGATCTTTAAGCTTTACATCGGAGGGGACGGCAAGTTTCGATGCCGCTGATGCGAGTTCGCCATAGCTGAGTTTCTTCCCGGATGAGTGAACCACGGTGCTTTTTTCGGTGCGACATGTCGACTTGTTCACATTCCACACTTGCGCAGCTGCGGTAAGGAGCATATCTCTTGCTGTGGCTCCGACAGTGCGAAGATTCATCCATGATGTCCGCACGCTTGCGCTTCCGCCCGTTCCCTGGCTTCCGTATTTTGTCGGATGCGCATCAGCTTGAACGAACTTCACTTTCGCCCAGTCGGCATCCAGTTCCTCTGCCACGATCATCGGAAGAGCAGTGAGAACACCCTGGCCCATCTCTGATTTGTGCACGGTGATGGTTACGGTTCCATCAGGATCGATTCTCAAGAAAGCATTAGGAGCAAACGAGGCGATGTCGGCTGCTCCAGCCTCGCGACCGGGGAGATAAAAGCTCAGGACAAGTCCGGTTCCGCCTGCTGTTGCTACCTTAATGAAATCGCGTCGAGTTAATGTGGCGTTCATGGTTATTCACCCCCCTTTCCATTCGAGCCGGCTTTGTCCATCGGCTTTGCATTTCCAGCAGCGATATGGATGGCCCGGCGGATGCGGTTGTATGTTCCACATCGGCAAATGTGGCCGGACATCCAATCGTCGATATCCTTGTCAGACGGTCGTGGTTTCTCTTGTAGTAGTGCGGCGGCGGACATGATCTGTCCAGATTGGCAGTAGCCGCACTGAGGGACATCCTCGGCCATCCACGCTCGTTGAAGGGGATGAGAGCGATTGACCGATAAGCCCTCAATGGTGGTGACCGATTTCCCTTCACAAAGAGCGATTGGAGTAATGCAGGACCGAACGGTCTCCCCGTCGAGGTGGACTGTGCACGAGCCACATTGGGCGATGCCGCATCCGTACTTCGTACCGGTGAGGCCGAGCACATCACGCAGCATCCAGAGTAACGGCATGTCGGGATCGACGTCGACGGTGTGTTTCTGCTTATTGACGGTAAGGGAGATGGAAGGCATAGGGATCTCCTTTCACAACGTTGAAGAATCAGAATTCCTAATCTTGTAGGGCGAACTCAACTGCCTTGGAAACGTGAATTGCGGTCGTATCAAAGAGCGGTGTGTCGAAGTCTCCTTCTTTGATCAAGAGGGAGATCTCTGTGCACCCGAGGATGATTCCCTCGGCACCCTGACGAACCAGATCACGCATAACGCGAAGGTATTCTTCTTTCGAAGTCTGCAGAATCTTCCCGAAGCACAACTCATCGTAGATGATTCGGTGAACGATTTCTCGGTCGGTTTTCTGCGGAACAAGAAGGCTCAAACCGTTTGATCGTGTCAGTCTCGCTTTGTAAAAATCCTTCTCCATCGTATACGCCGTACCGAGCAATCCTACACGCTTCAGTCCGGCTTTTCCGATAGCCTCAGCAGTTGCATCGGCAATATGGAGAAGAGGGAGAGAGACGTTGCGTTCAACCTCGGGAGCAGTAATGTGCATGGTGTTGGATGAGATCAAGAGGAAATCCGCACCTGCTTGCTCGAGCTGCTGGGCGGCCTTTACCATGCGTGCTGCGGCCTTGTCCCATTGTCCTGTGCGTTGGAGCGGCTCCATCTCGGCGAGATTGAAACTGTACATCAGGAGCGGAGCGGAATGATAGCCACCAAGTCGGCGCTGGAATTCCTGATTGAGGAGCCGGTAGTATTCGGCCGAGGACTCCCAGCTGAGACCGCCAATGAGTCCGATGGTTTTCATGGGAAGGAAGGACTCCGTGAATGTAGGAAAAGAGGATGAGAAAGGAAAGAGGGGATGGAATCGGGGGTGGGGAGTGCGAAAGAGAAAAGGAGGAAGAGGAAAGGATGGAATGTTGGAATGGGTGGGACAACGCGAGGCAGCGCTGACCTGGAGTTCATCTGGCCAGCAATTCTCTCGCTTTTGTAAGAATGTTTTGGGTGGTGAAACCGTACTCTTTCATTAAAATTTCGAAGGGGGCTGATGCCCCGAACTTCGTTATCCCGATAACCTCGCCATAGTCTCCAACATATTTGCACCAACCCATGGGAACTGCGGCTTCAACCGCGAGTCGTTTCTTAACCGACGGTTGGAATACGTGTTCACGGTATTCTTTCGGTTGCCGCTCGAATAACTCCCACGACGGCATGCTCACAACGCGTGCTTTGACATTCTCTTTTGTGAGTTGCTCGTAAGCCGCTATGACGTGTTGGACTTCCGAGCCGGTGCCGATCAGGATAATCTCAGGCTGAGTTGAGTTCTCCGCAAGGACGTATGCACCTTTTTCGAGTCCATCGGCCTTTGCATATCGGGTCCGATCAATCGTCGGTACCTTCTGTCTGGTGAGTGCGAGCAAAACCGGTCCGCCGCGATGCTCAATGGCGACTTTCCAGGCAATCGAAACCTCATTGGCGTCCGCAGGACGAATGACTGTGATATTCGGAATAGTACGAAGAGCAGCTAATTGTTCAATCGGCTGATGTGTCGGGCCATCCTCACCGAGACCGATGCTGTCATGCGTGTAGACGAAAATTGGCCTGACATGCATGATGGAAGCGAGGCGGATGGGGGGACGCATGTACTCGGAAAAGAGAAGGAACGTCCCGCCATAGGGAATCATCCCGTCCGTCAGTGCGATGCCGTTCATGATGGAACCCATAGCGTGTTCCCTCACTCCGAAGCGGAGATATCGGCCACCGTAGTTTCCCGGTTGGAACTCACCCATTCCTTTGACGAAGGTGTTGTTCGATGGGGTGAGGTCAGCTGACCCGCCAATGAGAGTTGGAAGATGAGGGACGATTGCCGCTAACACCTTTCCAGACGCCTCGCGCGTCGCCATTGCTCCGGTTTCAGCCCCAAAAGATGGCAGGGCTCTCTTCCATTCTTCTCCAAAATCTCCATGTCTTGCGCGTTCCAACTCGGCTGCCAGATCCGGAAGCTCTTTCTTATACTCAGCGAAGAGGGAATTCCATTTCGATTCTGCCATCTTTCCTTTTTCTATTGCAGTCCGGAAATGCTTCAAAACATCTTCAGGAATGTAAAAGTGTTTCTCGGGGTCCCACCCCAAATTGTTCTTGGTCAGTTTCACCTCTTCTTCTCCCAACGGTGAGCCGTGGGCATCGGCAGTATCTTGTTTGTTCGGACTTCCATAGCCAATGTGTGTTCGTACCTGAATCAAATGTGGCTTTCCGGGGGTGCTAATCGCTTGCTCGATTGCCTTGTCGATTGCATCAATATCATTTCCATCCTCGACTTTTTGAACGTGCCACCCGTAGGCCTCGAATCGTTTTCCTCGATCTTCTGTAAAGGCGAGATCGGTGCTCCCGTCGATGCTGATCTTGTTGTCATCATACAAGTAAATAAGGTTGTCCAGTTTCAGATGTCCGGCCAGCGAAGCCGCTTCGGAGGCGACTCCCTCCATTAAATCACCATCACTCACAATGGCATAGATCCGGTAGTCAACGACATTGAATCCCGGTTTGTTGTATCGCGCAGCAAGATACTTTTGTGCAATGGCCATTCCGACGCCGTTCGCAAATCCCTGTCCGAGGGGGCCCGTCGTTGTCTCAACGCCCGGAGTGAGATGCGACTCCGGATGCCCAGGTGTTTTGCTTCCCCATTGGCGAAAGTTCTTAATTTCATCAAGAGAAAGATCGTAGCCAGTGAGATGCAGGAGGCTGTAAAGCAACATGCAACCGTGTCCTGCCGACAGAACAAATCGGTCTCGATTGTGCCACTTTGGATTTGCGGGATTGTGCTTCAGGTAGCGCGTCCACAACACGTACGCCATCGGAGCCGCTCCCATCGGCATTCCGGGATGGCCGGATTTCGCTTTCTGGACTGCGTCAATGGACAATGTGCGGATGGTGTTAATACAGAGTTGGTCGAGCGGCGAAGGGGGCAGGAGCGTTCTCCTTTCTGTTGGAAGCGTTCTGAAAAAATCGGATACAAGATACAGAAGGCTTCGGAAAAATCCAACGTGAGTTTCACAGTTGTTTGCAAACCTTTCGCTTCCTATCTTTGAACACTATGAATCAACAGACGACAACGACAACGCATAAGATCCTTGTTATCGAAGACGACAAAGCGGAGCGACAACTGGTTCTGACTCTTCTCCGCCGCCAGGGGTTTGAAACGACCAGCGCCGACAACGGGACCGATGGTTTACGCCTTGCCAAAACAGAACGACCTGACCTCATTCTTTGCGATATCCACTTAGGCGGACTCGACGGGTACGATTTGCTTGCCGAAATTCGAAAAGAGCCGACGCTTGCCACCGTGCCGTTTATTTTCATGACGGCGCATGCCGATCGTGAGGCACTCAGGCAGGGGATGGGACTCGGTGCGGATGACTTCCTGCCGAAGCCGTTCACCAGCGATGAGCTGATCACTGCCGTCAATGCACGATTGGAGAAATACCAGGTGCTCATCCGCCAAGCCAATCAGAAGCTGGATGAGCTACGGGCGGCGATGAGCGTCACGATTCCCCATGAGCTGCGCACTCCTCTCAACGGCATTCTTGGCTATGCCGACATTCTACGAAAACAGGCCGATGACCTGGAGCCATCCGAAATCAAAAGGATGGCCGAAAGAATCCACAAAAATGGTAAGCGACTCGGCAAGCTGGTGGAGAATTACATTATCTATGCGCAGACAGAGCTACAGCTTCTCCATCTCCATGCGACAAAAGTGCCGATGAGCATGCAGACGTTAGGAACAGACCGCATTCTCCGTATGGTAGTGGAGCAAAAAGCAGAGGATTTTGGGAGGGCGGATGATGTCGAAGTCCGTTCGACCGGCGCCTCCGTCAATATCACACCCGAATTCTTCACGAAGATTGTCGATGAGCTTGTCGATAACGCCTTCAAGTTCTCGTCGAAAGGAACAAAGATCAGTGTCGCATCTCAAATACAGAATTCACACCTTCGGCTTGAAATCAGTGATCAGGGTCGCGGAATGACGCCGGAACAGCTTTCGCACATTGGCGCGTACGTGCAGTTTGAGAGAAAGGTGTACGAGCAACAGGGCTCAGGATTGGGACTCACCGTGGCGCGACGGCTGGTCGAACTCCACGGCGGGAAGTTTGAGATCAAGAGTGCCTACGGAAAGGGGACGACGGTGGTTGCAGAACTTCCGCTTGCGGAGGGACTGAATTCGTAAAGTCAAATTGAGTGGCTTTGATAAGTTGGAGATCCGGTGTGGTGAAAGGAAAAGCGGAGCCTATGAGAAGAAGTAGGGGATAGTTGGATCGCCCTCCCGCGAGCTATATGCTTTCAAGAAGATCTTCAACGACAATGGGAAGCACCAGAAGGAAGAGCTCAGCGATGAGGCCTTTCGAATGTTTTTCCGTGCGAACGTCATAAAGATGATCACTTTAAGCTCTCGCCTTCTTAGAACGAGTGCTGCGATTCGAGATGCTAGGAACAGTGGGTTCTTTTCAATTCGATCAAAAGCAACGTTACACTATGTTATACAGAGAATATGAAACGCGAGACGACCTTCGAGCGCTCTCTTTGCACTGTGTATCTGAACCGGGAAGGATGCATTGAGTCCGTTTTTAAATGATACCTTCGTTGTCCAGTAGGTAGCGAACGCAACAACAGAACATAAGGTTAAGAAGCTTAACGATCAAATTTGATGTTGCCTCTAGGACCAGTTTCGAGTGGAAAATGAAAAGACAAGTCGATTCTGAAGAAGATAAATCAATTGCAACAGAAAAGTCGAACGATTGGGCCCGGGCGCACGGATACGATTCTTATCGTCAGTACACAAGACTCAAGCGACTAGCCTCTGGTTTTAAGTCAGAGAGCGAGTATCAACAGTTTCTTGCAAGGAAAGGCGGCCTTAGATCTGCGACTCAGTATCAGAGGAAGCTCAAACTCATTCGATCACAAAATCCGGCTTACAAAGAACTTGCGAGATTAATTCGGCGAGGAATGGCCGAAAACGGTTTGACGATTCGCTCAGTTGCGCAAAGAGCAGGTATCAGCAGGAGTGTCATTGCCGATTATGCGGCTGGATATAGTTTTCCAAAGCCTTCAAAGCTTAGGCGATTACTAAGGGCCCTTAGGGTTTTTTACCCCACAGGGATGCTTGCGAGGATGTTGAGCGGACGTGAATCTAGGCAAAGACCACGGCACCAAAGGTACGATGAGTTGTCGAATTTGATGAGATATTATCTTTCCCGATTCGAGAGAGACCTTAAATGGCTCTCAGAAGCAACGGGAATTTCTATGATGTATTTGAAAAGGTATTATTTAGCGAGAAATTTTCCGAGGCCTGCGCGACTTGATCGAATTATTTCTGCCCTACGGTCGCTTGAAAATAGCAAACACGCCGGAAAACGGAATTCAACACCAAAGTTGCGACACAAATCTATGGAGACCCACGAGTGACAGCAAATGAGAAGTGTTTAGTGCGTTCAATCAGGTTTTGGATGGATTTAGAAGCAGTCGGTGGTCCGATAGATGTAGCTGTTCTATCAAGGTCACATGAGGGCTATGCTAAGCAAAGAAACTTATCTTAATCGGAAGAAAGGGGACGAAGAGCATACGACTTGATTCGTAACGTGAAACGGCGTTAAGGCCCATTCTAGCGATGCAAGATGAACCCTACCGCTTATCAAGAATGCTGTTCAGGGGAAGAATGAACAGTCGTGTTGTCGATCCGCGCTTTGCAACAAACGCTAACGTCCTTCCATTGGGTGAGATACTCGCTTCAGTAACTGTTTGCGGTAAGAAGGTCAGTTGTCTCACCGGTTCCGAATTGATGGTGTAGATCCAAACGTGATGTTCGTCTGCTGTCTCAACCCTCCAACCTAACACGGTAAAACCATCTGCCAGCAATACGCGCGGCACGAAAGGTGTAGTAAAGCTGAACCTCGTCACCGTTCCGGAGCTTACCGAAAACACGCGGAAGTCGGATCCACCAGAGTGAAACACAAACCGGTCATTGCTGAAGGGCAACCAGCAGAGAAGAGTATGCGCCGGAAATGTCGACAGCGCATCGAAGCGAACCAGCGTCGAATCCCTTGCGTCGAATAGCCGAACCGAAGGCTCCGTGCGATTTGCACCTCGCACCGTGGAAAACGCGACGCGGTAATCGGAGAAAGAAAACCGACCGGAGGTGACAATCAAGCTATCCCTTGCTTCGACGAGAAGGCGCTGGAGATTCCCCGCTCTATTATAGAGATAGAGGTTCGAAGCTCTCACTCCCCCGTCGGCCAACAAAAGCGATTGCTGATCATGCGAGATATCCAGCATGCGGAAGGATGCTGAAGTCGGGGAGAAATCTGTGATCGAGGAATCCGCCAGTTTGAAATACTGAATTACCTCGTTCTGATTCTGCGTCCAGCGGGAATGGAAGTAGAACCCATGGTTGTCGCCCGTCCAAACAATTCCACCAATGAGGTCGTAGCCGCTCTTCATGCCGATGCTGCGGAGTCCCGGTTCGGCCGTATTTTCCCAAACGACCGGTCGTTGTGAAACGATCTCGATGGTTCGTGTGGAGTCCCTTGCACCAACCCAGGTTTTGAGTTGAACAATAACGCGAATACTTGGTCGTGAGGTCCATGGTGAGAGGTTCTGAAACGTCTCGTTCACTGTCAGGACATATTGCGAGCCGTTGGGAATCGTGTTCGGCGGAGGCAAATACTGCCGCTCCGCTTCCCCGGCTCTGACGGAGTATTGGATAATCCGCCCGGAATCGGCGTCAATCCGCAACGTCAAACTCACTTGAAGGCGAAGCTCAGGGTGACCGCTATTTGCGGTGAAGCGTGCAGCGGAGGTGAGTGTGGAGTCAATGATCGTGACCGTGTGAAAGCGAACCGGTTCCGGTTCAGGCTCCGCGACATTACAAGCTGTTCCCCCAAAGAAGAGGATAAGAAGTGTGAGGGATGAACAGAAGGGAGGGGAGTACAGCAGTCGGAAAATGTCCCAACCACTCCGCTCGAAATGGATCAAATCCCTAAATTCTCCAAAGCGTTATGAGTGAATGTTTGCTGTTTCAAACATACGAAAAGGTGACCGGATTTCCAACGTGCTATGTTATCTCTTCAAATTCTCCAGTCGATTTGTTCTTGCGAACATTGTTCCACAAGAAGTAGCGACCATTCATCGCAATGTAGACGCCGGGATTGAGCGTTTGAGCGAACGCGAGGGCGCTTCCAAGATTGAACATTCCATCCGAACTCCCGAATTTGTAGGGGACCATCGCACCCGTCAAGACCACAGTCTTATCCTTGATCGCCTTGCCAAGAACCTGAGCCGTTTGCTCCATCGTATCCGTGCCGTGCGTAATGATAATGCGGTTCTCCGGAGCCTTCCGGCAGTGCTCGACAATTAATGATCGTTGAGAGTCTGTCATTTCGAGGCTGTCGATCATCATCAGGGTCTGGATTACGACCGGGA
This sequence comes from Bacteroidota bacterium, assembly GCA_035559595.1. GTDB lineage: Bacteria > Bacteroidota > Ignavibacteria > UBA10030 > UBA10030 > DATMBF01. The sequence continues at coordinate 90,715 of DATMBF010000011.1, forward strand.
CTTTGCAACGGCCGAGGTTCAACATTTCGGGAAGATGGGTCTCCTTGAAGAAAAGCCTTCCGTCGAGTTCGTTATACTCCTTGTCGAATGTACCGCCAGTGACAAAAATGCGAATGATCATCGTGGTTCCACGAAGAAGAATGGTATTGGGTATCGAATGTAACACAGAATTGGCTGAAGAGCCAGAGGGGTGGTTTGGGTGAACGCGGGAAGAGGAGTGGGTGGATTAGGACTCTAATTCAAATGGAGATCTTCCTCGATATCCTTCTTAGTAATATCGACGAGGTCCACAAAATCCAGTGGCTTCACCGTAAGGACAGGCACTCCTGAATACCGAACCACTTTTTCGGCCACGCTTCCGAGGAGAATATGCCCCAGGCCCGTTCTTCCGTGCGTCGAGAGCACGATCAGGTCGCACTGAAAGTCTTTTGACGCCCTCACGATTTCGGTGGCTGGCGAACCATGGCGAATTTCCAATCGAAGGTTCTGCAAAACGGCATTATGATCGATAAGGAAATGCACCAAATGCTTTCGCGTTTTGAGCTCCTCATGGTCTGGTGTCTTCTCCGGATTCTCCTTTGGCGTTTTGGTTTTCCCTTCAACAACATAAAGGACAATGATTTCGGCGTCAAACAGCGAGGAAATCTCCTGGCCGTACCGGAGCGCTTCGAGAGAATATGCAGACATGTCGGTTGGGATGAGGATACGTTTCACCGGACTCATCATGGTATTCCTTTCTTCAAAAGACCAGAACACTCCCGGTCGATTCCGACGCGGGTCGTGGGATCAGGGACTTGCCAAAGGATTTTAGCGTAAAAACAGGGCAACGCACTCCACGAATGACTTTCTCTGCAACACTACCCAGGAGATATCGCTCGATGCCCGTGAGACCATGTGTTGGGATAACGATCAGGTCTACCGATTGTGCTTCTGCGAACTCGATAATCTGATATGCTGCACCCCCTTCAACAATGTGTAGCTCTGCTGCAACTGTCGGTCCGGGGGAAGCCTCGAGAATCTTCATCATTTCTCTTTGACAGACCTCGCGAATCTCTGAAAACCAGGCCGCCATCGTTGTTTGACCCGTGACGTAAAACGACGGGTGAATGGTCTCTTCAACGACATGGAACAACAGCAACCTTGCCCCGTACGCGGCGGCCAAATGCTTTGCATGAGAAACGGCATTCTTCGAGTGTTCAGAGAAATCGATGGGGAGAAGGATTGTCTTCACTGATCCCGGAGGCGTTGCCGTGTGATCCTCCCGAACGGTGAGCACGGGGCACGGGGAGTGCCTGACAATCTCTTCCGCCACACTTCCAAGGAACAGTCGTGCAACGCTGCGTCGACCGTGCGTTCCCATGACAATAAGATCCATATCGTGTTCGGCTGCATATTCGATGAGCACGGGGGCGACGGAGATCCCGCGGAGTACGTGTTGCTCCACGGCCAAACGCACGGAGACTCTGCCCACTTGACCCTGCAGCTGCTCTGCAGCGTGACGCTCAAGCTCTTCCTGCACATGATCCATGGTCGGCCTCATTTTCGACATCGTTTCGGGATTGTACTCGAAAGGGACGAGGACATGAACCACATGCAACTCCGCACCGTTTTGTTCGGCGAGTGCAACTCCATGGAGAAGAGCCTGTTCAGAACATTTCGAGAAGTCCGTTGGGAACAGCACTTTTCGAATGGTGAGCATAGGAACGCTTTCCTACGAAGTTTTCAGTCGGAACAAAATCGGAATAACGACTTTGACCTTCACCGGTCTTCCCCTTTGTTTTCCGGGAATAAATTTCGCTTTCATAACGGCAGCGACAGCCGCTTCGTCGCAGCCCCCGCCGATGCCTTTGACGACTTCGGCTCTCACCACTATTCCCTCTGAATTGACGTACGCCATCACGAACACCTTCCCCTGAATTCCGGCGCGGACGGCAAGTTCAGGATACACGATGGTTTGACGCAGTTTCTCGATTCCCCCAATGAGCTGAGGCATTTCCTCAACGGCCACGAAGTAACTCTCTTCGTCATCAGTGTTTGCCGGAGGAGGGGGAGGAACATCCTCTGTGAGATTGATCTCGGAGTCCTGAAGCGGGATGTCGTCCAGTGGTACGTCGCTCGTGGTCTCGATCGGAATTGCCGGGCGAGGTGGCGGAGGCGGTCGATTGACCTGCCGCGTCAGATCAACATCATCGAATCGCACGTACTCTTTTTGCACGGTCGGGATTTCCACCTTCGACTCGACGTTCGGGAAGAACTTGAAGAGAAGAATGATTATGATGAGCGAGGCGCTCAGCGAGAGTTCGAAAACAGCCCGCGGTCGCATCCCGAGCCGGATTTGTGCGTTCTGCCTGATCTTGGGAGCCAATCCCTCCGCTCTTCGCATTCTACTTAAAAAGCCGTATCGAGTTCTGTCAAGAATCATACACATTCAGCTGGTGGGAGTGTAACGGCTGAGACCTGATGGTTTGACATTTCGAACAAATGTTCTCGAACGGATGCTCCGCAAGCTCATGAATCGGAATTTCTGTTCCGCAGGAATCGCACACCGCAAGCTTTCCTTCATCAAGTCGTTTCATGGCCTGCCGGATCGGCATGAACTCGGCATGCATGTGGAGTATTCCGGCCTCGACAAGAAGCCGCAATGCTTCACGTGGATCATCTTCTACCATCGGGACGGAGCGAATCTGGAGATCGCTCATAATCTCCCTCACGTTCTGATGGAAATGTCGTTTAAAAAGAACGTCGGTTTGTTTCAACAACATCAGCGCAAGCATTTCAGATCGAATAGACTTCATATCGATCCTCCCGAGCAGTCTCGGCTCTCTTGGTTGGCGGCTCGCACTTTCTTGCTTGCGGTGAGCTCCATCACGGATTCGTGTTGATTGACAAACTCTGCAATGCGCGTTGACAGCAATTCAACATTCACCGGCTTGTAGAACACATGGTCGGCCGCTTTGTGGATGGCCTCTTCGACCTCCGGAGCCCAGTTGCGATAGACATGCAACAGAACGAGGAGAACGCCGGACGATCGTTGTTCCAAAACCGCCAGCAGCTTGCGGATGTCGCTCGGCATCGGATACACGTCCGCCAACACCAACGCCGGTGCAGTCTGAACGATTGTTTCAGCAAGTCGTTTCAACCGAGATTCACAGACCACATCAAAGTCGTTCTCCAGGAAGAGCGAGAGGTTTCTTGCGACATCGACGTCGGGGCTGAACACGACGATCGTTTTTTTCTCGGACCGTTGCATATGTCGGATTTTCTTCTTCAAGGCTTCCTTTGATGAGGATTTCAAGTGGCGTGCCAACAACAAATGCGTCTTGGTTCGTAGAACATGCGGGATCAGACAGAATTCAAGCGACAGTCGGACTGAAGAATTGAGAATTACTAAGTGTGGGAAACCAGGAGAGATTCTTACTAAAAGCGAGAAAGTCGGCGATGCAGTGTGTCGATGCTCCAGCCTCGCTGAAAGTTTAGGGTGTGCGAGGCCGTTTGGCGGGAGTGGCTAACTGAGCGAGAGAATGACCATCCTCTGTGAATGCATACACCGGCGTGCTACCGCGGAATTCCCAGCTCTTCCATCTTGCGATAGAGCGAAGAGAGGCTGATGCCTAGAGCCTTTGCCGTCTCCTCTTTGTTTGCGTCGTGTTTGGCAAGCGTGCGCTGAATAAAGTCCCTCTCGAACTGCTTCACAGCGTCCTTCAGCGACTCTCCGTTCACAAGGGTTGTCGTGACTCCGCTGAGAGCGCGGAAAGACTCGGGTAGGTGCTCGACGGAAATCATCTCCTGATCGCAGAAGATAATCGCCCGCTCGATAACATTTTCAAGTTCCCGCACTTCTCCCTTCCACTTGTAACTGACCAGCGCGGCCATAGCTTCATTCGTGAATCCTTTCACCGGCTTGTTCATTTGCTTGCGATAGATATCCAGGAAGTGGTTGGCCAGGAGTGGAATATCCATCGGTCGCTCGCTCAGTGAGGGGAGGTGGATTTCCACGACATTGAGGCGATAGTAGAGATCTTCACGAAAACGCCCCTTTTCGACCTCTTCTTTAAGATTCTTGTTCGTGGCGGCGATAACGCGGACATCGATGGCTACGGGTTCTGTTTTTCCGACCGGAGTGATCTCTTTCTGTTCAATGGCTCGGAGGAGTTTGACCTGCATGGCGAGCGGAAGCTCTCCGACTTCGTCGAGGAAAATCGTTCCTCCGTTCGCGACAGCAATCAGTCCCTCTTTGTCCGTCGTGGCACCCGTGAATGACCCTTTCTTGTGACCGAAGAGTTCGCTTTCAAAGAGCGTGTCCACGATTGCCCCACAGTTGACGGCCACGAAGCGGCGGAGCTTACGGACACCATTGTAATGAATTGCTCGTGCGACGAGCTCTTTGCCTGTTCCGCTTTTGCCACTGATGAGCACGGTTGCGTCGCTTTGCGAAACACGCTTGATCATCTCGAACACACGCTTCATCTCCATGCTCTGGCCGATGATATTGTGGAAATCGTACGAACGATTCAGCTCCTGCCGCAGCAGCGAGTTATCGAGCGCAAGAGCACGATGGTCGAGCAGTTTCTTGACTCGATGGAGGAGGTCATCGAAATCGATCGGCTTCAGAATGTAGTCATAGGCTCCCTTGCGAAGCGCTTGCACCGCCGTTTCGATCGAGCCGAAGGCGGTGATCATGAGCACGAATGTCTCCGGTGTACGCTGTGTGATCTGTTCGAGCAGTTCGATTCCGCGCATCTCGGGCATTTCGATATCGCTGATGACGACATCGAAGGGATGTTTTTCATGCATGCGAAGGGCTTCGGCGCCATTCGAGGCCTCGCTGACTTCATAGCCTTCCTTCTGCAGCACGAAGCTCAGCGATTCCCGAATAATCGTCTCGTCGTCGACAATCAAAATCCGTGTCGCCATTTATTCTCCTAGAATAGGAAGTGTAACGGTAAATGTGCTTCCATGGCCGGGCTGACTTTCGACAATGATTTCTCCGCCGAAGTTCTTCACAATGCCGTAACTCACCCACAAGCCGAGGCCGGTCCCCTGACCTACTTCCTTCGTGGTATAAAACGGTTCGAAAATCTTGTCGCGGTCCTCAGGATTAATTCCTTTTCCCGAGTCACTGCATTCCACAACAACCTGGCTTTTCACCTTTCTCGATTTCACCTGGATCTTCCCGCTCTTCTCGCCGATCGCATCGACGGCATTCATCAGAATGTTGATGAACACTTGAACGAGCTGATCCGGCACGACTTGCAGTCGGGGAAGATGGTCCGCCAGTTCAACCTGAAACTCAATGTGTTTGACCTTCTTCCCGTAACGAACGATGTTCAGGGCATCCTGAAGAACCTGATTCACATCCGTCGGTTTGATGATGTAGTTTGACGGGCGCGAGAAATCCACAAGATCGCGGATGATCCGTGCAATGCGGTTGATTTGATTCTTAATCAGTTCGAGTTTCTCGATGGCAAACTGGTCTTGGCTTGTCCTCTGCAAGACCTGCACAAGCGACGCGATTGACGTTAACGGGTTACCGACTTCATGAGCGATGCCGGCGGCAAGCGTGCCGATGGCTTCCATCTTTTGCGACCGAATCAGCTGCTGTTCGAGGAGCTTCTGCTCCGTAATATCACGATGAGCACCAAGGAAGCCAACGACCTTTTTCTCTCCATCGATGATCGGAGAAATCACAAGCTCCGTGTGGAACAACGTGCCATCCTTGCGTTTGTTCACGACTTCTCCAACCCAAACTTTTCCCGAGAGAATCTGCTCCCAAACCGATTTCCAAAATTCCTTCTTGTGTTTCCCACTGCTGAGAATGTTTGGGTTTTTCCCAATCAATTCTTCTTTCTTGTAACCGCTCGTCCTCTCAAAGGCAGGATTCACATACACCATGATGCCGCGTGCATCAGTGATCTGTATGGGATTGACCGTATGCTGGATAACGTTCGAAAACCGGAGGAGATCGAGCTCCATCTTCCGTTGCTCCGTAACGTCCGTAGCGATCACAACCTCGTATGTAGTGTCCGACGCATACAAGCGTTTGATCTCGATCGAGGCATCGAGCACGGTCCCATCGACACGAACCATCCTTGCCTCCAGAATGCGAGGGTCATGATTCTTGTTGAGGAGTTCGAGGAGAGCCGACTTATGGTCATCATCCACCAATCGATCAATGGTCATGCTCTGAAGCTCTTCTGCTGAGAATCTGGTGAGCTCGGCTGCCGCTTTGTTGTGATCGATGATCTTCCGCGTCGAATCGACGATGAAGATCATCTCCGGCATGAGGTCGAAGACTCGTCCGTATTTGGAAAGAGGGACAGGCATCGGGGGAAGATTCTCTGTCTGGCTAAGGTACGGATGAATCGCCATATTCGAAAGTGGAAGCGCGAATCCCCAGGCCTCCAACTGGTGTTCAACATTCCCTTGCAGAACAGGAGCCTTTGTACTAAAGAAGAGCTCCTGTTCTGTGGGTTTGGTGTCTTAGAAGATCACCTGAAGCTGCAACCGCGGTGATACGACCGTCTGTCGCTCAATTTTGCCATTCGTCGGCGCTGCAATATACGCTGCCTGATCGGGTTGCTCGGTCAGCACATAGGCTCCGATATTCGGCTCGATAATGACCGGCGCACCGAACATGACCGGAAGATCCGCAGTCACTTTCACGCGACCGTTTTTGATGAAGTAGGAAAGACCGAGTGTGGCTTCCTGGATGAGGCTGTTGTCAAGTAACGGATAGCTCTTTCCCTGCGAAACGAAAGCGAACTTGTCATCCGGCTGGAGAAAAGAGTAGCGTAGAGCAACCTCAAAGGGGTTGCTGGAGTACGCAAGCTGCGTTCGGCCTGCAAAAAGTTCGATGCTGCCGAAATCGTTCTTGTAGGATCCGTAGTTCAATTCGACCTCGCCGGAGATCGAGGAGTTTTCGGTTGCGGAGCGAAACGCTGCATCCGCACCGGCCTGCCAGAAGATTCCTTTGTCAAACGGCCGCTTTCCGATGAATGGATTCCAGTTGCTGTTGAGGAGGAGCGACTTATCCGCTGTCTTGACGTTGAGTGCCGTGGAGTGCCCAATCTTGGAGTCCTTCGTATAAAAAGCATTGGCAAAGATTGCATAGCCCGACTCATGTGAACCATTGGTCTGCTTCAGATCGTACAGATCGTTATCGTATCCTTTATTGATACCGGCACGAACCGCTACGAGTGGCAAACCTAATTCTTGCGGAATCATACGAATAGGAACGTTCCTCCCACCGCCAGTGAAGACACCTGCGGTCGCGACGAAGTCGCCGCTTGATCCGACAATCGCAATACCAACATCACGACCCATTTTGAAGCCGAGATACTGAACGGACCGCTCGCTGAACTGCATAGAGCCTGTATTGGTGAGACCTTCGCGGCCGTATGGGACCTTGAATTGTCCGACCTTCACGTGGACCGCTTCGGTAAGAGGAATATCGGCGCTCAAGTCCAACAAGGAAAGGGAAATCCCCGGAGATGGCGCCTTGATCTCCTCTTCTCCGCCGAACGCCAGTTGGAAGTTGATGCGGATGTCTTCATACGTTCCCGCAAGACCCAACCGTGCCTGTTTCATAAAGAGGTACACGCGGTTGTTGTCGCCGAAATCATCTCGTAGCGCCTGCAGGTATCCTTGTGTCTGCAGTCGTCCGTAAAGCGAAAAGCCCTCGCCGAAGACCGGTTTCAGGGGCTGAGACGAATTCTTTGTCTGCTCATCGTCTGAAGCCAGAATTGCCGTTGTGGCGAGCAGTGTCAAAAGAATTGACAGAGCAATGATGCGTTTCATGGTACAACTCCTTGTGAGTGTGATGTGAGGATGAAAGTTTTCTACCGCTTGCCCTTACCAACGTCAACTCTAATGCCAACAGACTTTTGTCGTTACTGCTCAAGAATTCATCGTTCATAAGCTCATCGATTCTTGGAAATAAGAATTTCGATGCTCTTTTCCAACTTTTCGGAAAGCGCAACGGAATCGCTCATCGTTTTCAGCTATTTCAGGCGGTACGGGAATTGCGGAAGAGAAAGCAACCGATAGCGCTTTTCAAAAGGAGGAAGTTGAAGATGAAACAGATACTGCGGTTTGCGGTCATTTTCGGAATCGTTACCACTGTCGGCTACGCTCAGACCGAGCGGGCGACATTGTTCTTTTCACCGAAGAGTAAACTCTCGTTCGACGGGACCTCGACCCTTCACAACTTTACCGTAGAAGCGAAGAAGCTGGAAGGGGTGGTTGTTCTCGAGGACCGAACGGGAAAAGGAGACGGGGGAAAGACCGCCATAACGTTCGCGACGGCAACTATTCCCACCACGAGTCTCGAAAGCGGTAATTCGTCAATGAACGAGAAGATGTGGGAAGCCTTGAAGGCCGAAGATCACCCGACCATCAACTATACTTTGACTTCGGCTGAGTTGGATCGCGTTTCGGCGAATGTTCTTCTATTCAAGACCGTGGGAAGATTAACAATCGCGGGTGTGACAAAAGAAATCGCTATGACGGTTTCAGGAACACTGAGCGAAGGTGGAGAGCTTCTGCTTGAAGGGAGTACAAAACTTCTCATGACAGACTTCGGTGTGAAGCCTCCCACGATGATGTTCGGCACCATCAGAACAGGGGATGAAGTAACCGTGAAGTTCAATATCGTCGCAAGCTCAAGCCAGGCCGCACAATGATCTTTGTCAGATTCACATTCGTTCTCGCGGTTGCACTCCTTCCAGTCGGTCTTCTCCCGAACGATAGTGAGGGCGAACGATACCGAGCAGACAAGGGGAGTCGACTGTGGATTGAAGGAACTTCAACCCTGAATAACTTCACTTGTCTGACCTTCAAGGTTGACGGGTTCACGCAATCCCCGAGTGTTGCTATGGTGGGGAACGAGAATCGGATTTTCGGGCGCGTGATGATCCTCGTCCGCACGCTTGATTGTGGCAATGGATTGATGAATCGCGATATGTACGCGGCTATGAAAGAAAGCCAGCATCCGCTGATTACGTTCGAGCTCGAGCGGGCGGAAGTCTTGGACAAACCTTCGAACATCAGTCTGTGGATGGATGTTCGGGTGTCGGGCAAGCTGACGATTGCTGGTGTGCAACGGGAGATAGAGCTGATTGTGAAAGCAAAAGCGCTCAGAGATGGACGCTACCGGATCCTCGGCCGTCTGCCGTTGTCAATGCACGATTTTGGGATTGAGCCCCCCTCGGCCTTCTTCGGCATCATTAAAGCAGACGATAAACTTGTTGTCCATTTCGATTTGTTCGGAGTTCGATCTCAGGATCAAGCGGATTTGTCTGAGCAAGCGGTTCGTCAATAACTGTGGTGGGGCGAAGAATGAGCCTCGTTCCTTAAAGGTCCGTCACTAACCATCTCAAGGAGGTCGCCATGGATCCTCGCTGGGAAGCATTGAGTCTGAAAATTTGCCGCAACTGCATCGACGGAGACGGGAAAGGCAATTGCCGGCTGCCGATGGGGGAAACGTGCGCACTCAAGGAATTCTTTCCGGAGCTTGTCGAAACGATTTTGGCCGTCCAAAGCTCTTCCTATGACGACTACGTTAATGCTCTGCGTGCGAGAATTTGCGCCAAATGCGATTTCCACCTTCCCGGTGACCGATGCTCGAAGAGGGACTCACTCGAGTGTGCGCTCGATCGGTATTTTCCTCTCGTTATCGAGATTATTGAAGATCTCTCCTTTCACTTAAGAAATCATCCAAACCCATCATCATGATACCAACCACTACCCAAACTTCCTTGCAAACAACCGCCGTAGATATCGACAAGAGTAGCCGGGTTAATCGTCCATCGAAGACACGTCGTACTGTCATGATCGATGCCAACGAGGCTGCCGCCTTTGTCGCCCATAAGCTGAACGAGGTTATTGCCATTTACCCCATCACTCCCTCCTCGGCAATGGGAGAATGGGCGGATGAGTGGTCCGCCCAGGGCAAGAAGAATCTCTGGGGGACCATTCCGGTGGTGGTTGAAATGCAGAGCGAGGCCGGAGCGGCCGGTGCCGTTCACGGCGCACTGCAGACAGGCGCCCTCGCAACGACATTTACCGCGTCGCAAGGTCTCCTCCTGATGATTCCCAATATGTTCAAGATTGCCGGTGAGCTTACGCCTGCTGTGTTTCATGTGGCTGCTCGCTCGGTTGCAACGCACGCACTTTCCATTTTTGGCGATCACAGTGATGTGATGGCCGTACGAATGACGGGGTGGGGAATGCTCGCCTCGAACTCCGTGCAGGAGGCGATGGACTTTGCATTGATTGCCCAGGCTGCCTCGCTTGAGGCGCGAATTCCGTTCGTGCATTTCTTTGATGGATTTCGAACCTCTCATGAGATTGTGAAAGTCGAACAACTTACCGACGACGACCTTCGATTCATGATCAATGAGGAATTCATCCGGCAGCATCGTGAGCGGGCGCTTTCACCGGATCACCCCGTCTTGCGCGGCTCAGCGCAAAATCCTGACGTCTTCTTTCAATCGCGTGAGCGGGTGAACGCCTTTTATGCTGCGTGTCCGAACATCGTTCAGCGTGTGATGGATCGGTTTGCGACACGCGTGGGAAGGAAATATCAGCTCTATCAATACCATGGCGATCCTGAAGCAGAGCGTGTTATCGTTATTATGGGTTCCGGTGCGGAAGCCGTTCAAGAAACGGTCGATTACCTCAACGCCAAAGGGGAGAGGGTTGGGCTCATCAAAGTTCGACTGTTCCGGCCGTTCTCGGCAGAACGATTCGTCCAAGCCCTTCCGTTGACGACGAAGGCGATAGCCGTTCTCGATCGCACGAAAGAGCCCGGCGCAGCGGGCGAGCCGCTTTACATGGACGTTGTCACTGCACTGACTGAAATGGATGAAATCTATCAGTTGCCGCTGAAAAACTTCCCCACGGTGGTCGGAGGGCGATATGGACTCTCCTCGAAAGAATTTACGCCGGCGATGGTCAATGCGGTTTTCGAGAATCTTAAGGAACGGGTGCCCCAAAATCACTTCACCGTCGGGATTGAGGATGATGTAACATTTACCAGCCTTCCAATCGATCCATTGTTCTCCCTCCCAACCAATGGAATAGTGCAGTGTCTGTTCTACGGCCTCGGTTCTGATGGAACGGTGGGTGCAAACAAGAACTCCATCAAGATCATTGGAGAGGCGACGGATCTCTACGCCCAAGGATACTTTGTCATCGATTCAAAGAAGTCCGGATCAACGACGGTCTCCCACCTTCGATTCGGGCCGAGACCGATTCAGTCCACCTATCTTATTGAAAAAGCCGATTTCGTTGCTTGTCACCAGTGGTCGTTCCTCGAGCGAATGAACGTTGTCGAAAAAGCAAAAGAGGGTGGAACATTCTTGCTGAACAGTTTATATCCTGCGGATACGGTGTGGGATCATCTTCCTCGCCCAATTCAAGAAGAGATCATTCGGAAGAAGCTGAAGTTCTACGTTATTGATGCTTACAAGGTAGCGCGTGAGACCGGAATGGGTGGCCGGATCAACACGATCATGCAGACCTGCTTCTTTGCCGTCTCGGGTGTGCTGCCGAAGGATCAAGCGATTGCTGCAATCAAAGAATCCATTAAGAAGACTTACGGAAAGAAAGGCGAGGCAATAGTTCAGCAGAATTTCGATGCGGTCGATAAGACGCTGGAAAACCTGTTTGAGGTGCAGGTACCGGCGGAGGCGACGAGTGAACTCATGCTTCGTCCGCCTGTTGCCGATGACGCCCCCGAGTTCGTGAGGCAGGTTCTTTCCAAAGTGATTGCGGGAGAAGGAGATCTTCTTCCTGTGAGCGCGATGCCGGAGGATGGAACATTCCCGACCGGCACAGCGCAATATGAAAAGCGGAACATTGCACTTGAGATACCTGTGTGGACCGAGGAGCTCTGCATTCAGTGCAACAAGTGTGCGATGGTCTGCCCGCATGCCGCGATCCGCGTGAAGGCGTACGATCCTGTGTTGTTGGAGAATGCACCACCGACATTCAAGTCGATGGATTTCAAGGGCAAGGAGTTCGAAGGAATGAAATACACCGTGCAGGTGTCCCCTGAGGATTGCACGGGCTGTCAGTTATGTGTTGAAATCTGTCCGGGCCGCAGCAAAACACAGCCGGATCTCAAATCACTTCGCATGGAGCCGCAGGCTAATCTTCGGGAGCCCGAAAGCAAAAACTGGAATTTTTTCGTGCGCCTTCCCGAAGCCGATCGTACCGCTCTCAAGGTTGACACTGTCAAAGGTTCGCAATTCTTACAGCCACTCTTTGAATTTTCGGGCGCGTGCTCGGGCTGCGGCGAAACACCGTACGTGAAGCTCGTCAGCCAGCTCTTCGGCGATCGCCTTATCGTGGCTAATGCTACCGGTTGCTCTTCTATTTATGGGGGCAATTTGCCGACAACGCCGTGGGCAAAAAATCGTGATGGTCGTGGCCCGGCATGGTCAAATTCGCTGTTCGAAGATAATGCTGAATTCGGACTGGGAATGCGATTGACCGTCGACAAACATAGAGAAATGGCATGCGAGCTCCTTTATGAGCTATCGACGGAAATCGGTGATGAGTTGGTGACACAAATCGTCAACGCCGATCAATCGAATGAGGCGGGGATTTACGAACAGCGTGAGCGTGTAAAGCTTCTCAAGGAAAAACTCAGTGTCATGAAGGATGAACGCGCAGCTCGTCTCTTCGATATTGCGGATAATCTCGTGAAGAGAAGCATCTGGATCATGGGTGGCGACGGGTGGGCGTACGACATCGGTTACGGCGGATTGGACCATGTGCTGGCGTCGGGAAGGAACGTCAATATTCTGGTTCTCGATACTGAAGTTTATTCCAATACCGGCGGCCAGATGTCGAAAGCAACGCCTCGTGGAGCCGTGGCAAAGTTTGCTGCGGGTGGCAAGCCGACGGGAAAGAAGGATCTTGCTCTGATGGCCTTGACGTACGGCAATGTGTACGTCGCCCGCGTGGCACTGGGTGCGAACGATGCTCAGACCGTTCGCGCAATTCTTGAGGCAGAACGATACGATGGGCCTTCGCTCATCATCGCTTACTCGCATTGCATAGCACACAATATTGAGATTTCCAAAGGCTTGGAGAACCAGAAGCTTGCGGTGGATTCGGGGTACTGGCTTCTGTTTCGCTATAATCCGATGCTGGCTGTCGAGGGAAAGAATCCGTTCATCCTCGACTCAAAGCCACCGAAAATTCCTTTCGAGCAATTTGCCTCGCGGGAGGGACGCTTCACGATGTTGAAGAAGAGTCACGCCGAGCGAGCAAAAGAATTCCTTGAGCTTGCTCAACGCGACATTCAGAAGCGATGGGACCTGTACCAGCGTTTGGCGAAATAACCTGCAACCACTGTGGGAGCGATCTACACATGAGTTCTTCGGGAAACCGCTCCAACGAGAGAGCCCCCATGGTTACCACAAAAACAATGACCAAACTTCTCAGTGATATCAGCCCGGGTCAAACCGTGCGCGTACGGGAGCTTCCCAACGGAGTATTTCGAACCCAACTAATTCGCCTGGGAATTTACGAGGGTTTATTGATCGAATGTTTTGAGAGGCTGCCGGGCGGAACGATGGTTGTACGAAGGGGCCGAAGCCAGATCAGCATCGGGCGATTGCTGGCAGAGAGCATTCGTGTGTCGGTGGAGGATTATACCACTGATGATTGACCGACAAACAAAACATCAATCAAAGCACAAGCATCGCGAGTTGGCATTCCTCCAGCAGGACCTCGATCGGACGAAGGTCGTTCTTGCGGGGAATCCCAACGTGGGAAAGTCGCTCCTCTTCAATGCCATGAGCGGTCTCTACGCGGATGTCTCGAATTTCCCCGGAACGACAGTAGAGATCAATCGAGGATTCTACGGGTTGTACGAAGTCTACGATACTCCCGGTATCTACAGTGTCTCATCTTTTACCGATGAAGAGCGTGTGGCGCGGGACATGATTCTGGAGGCGGATATCGTTCTCAACGTTGTTGATGGGACGCATCTCGAGCGAGATCTCTTTCTCACGCAGCAGTTGATCGATATGGGGAAGCGCGTGACCGTCTTTCTCAATTTCTCCGACGAAATGGAGAAGAAGAACATCAAGGTTGACGTGCCAAAGCTCTCGACCTTTCTGGGAGTCGAAGTTATCCCGATCAGCGCCACAAAGGGTGTTCCACGAGAGGTTTTGGATGCAGCTCTGAAGGGAGCACGAGAAGGGGTCCAGCGCGAGGGACTGCATCGATTGCTTCATGGCATGTTAAACCGTGTTGGGTCACAGGCGGAAGCATTGCTTGTTCTTGAGGAAGATGTCGAAATTGCGAATCGACACGGTGTTCCTCCGGAAGTGCGGCAGGAAGAACTGTACATCGACCGGAGGAATCGCGTCAATTATATCATCAATCATGTCCTCTCCGATCATCATGCACAGTGGTCGTTCGGCGACTGGCTTGGCCGGATCCTCCTGAAGCCCCTTCCCGGCTTTCTCACCCTCATTGGTGTCCTCTACCTGTTGTACATCTTCGTGGGCAAGATCATTGCTCAGGATTTGGTCGGATTGACAGAAGTGGAAATCGGCAAGAACCTCTGGGAGCCCTGGATTCGTGAGATGATCGGTACCATAGTTCTCCCCTCGTCCTGGATCGGTGAGCTGATTGTTGGGGAATTCGGTGTCGTCACAATGACGACGACGTATCTCATCTTTCTCTTGCTCCCTCTGGTTGCAGCGTTTTATTTTGCCCTCTCTCTTCTGGAAGACAGCGGATATTTGCCTCGCCTCGCCACACTGCTCGATCGCTCGCTCACCGGACTCGGACTCAATGGGCGTGCGGTTATTCCCCTTGTGCTGGGCTTTGGGTGCGTCACTTCTGCAACGATCACCACTCGCCTTCTTGGCACAGAACGAGAGAAAACCATTGCTACGGCGATTCTCCAGTTTGCGATTCCCTGCTCCGCGCAACTTGCCGTGATCGCTTCGCTTCTTGCAGGGGCGGGGTTTGTTCCCATCCTCCTCTACGTTGGCGTCATGACAACGGTTTTTATCGCTGTCGGAACCGTTCTCCACAAAACTCTTCCGGGCATGTCTGCCCCCCTTTTGCTTGATCTTCCACCGATGCGCTGGCCCAGAGCGAGCAATGTTCTGCGCAAAACCGGCTTGCGTACGTGGCAATTCATGAAGGAAGCGAGCAGCTGGTTCTTTGTCGGAACGCTCGCCGTTGGAATTGCCAATTTGACCGGTGCCCTGCAAGCGGCAATCACCGTACTTTCTCCATTAACCACAGTATGGCTTCAACTTCCGGCAGAAGCGGCGACCTCGTTCATCATGGGGGTCGTTCGTCGGGACTTTGGTGCCGCGGGATTGTACTCACTGGCGTTAGACCCGTTGCAAACGACGGTCGCGCTCATCGTGATTACCCTCTTCGTACCATGCATTACCGCTTTGATCGTAATGATGAAAGAGCGGGGTGTTCGTCAGGGCATTGCCATCTGGATAGGTACGTGGATTGTTGCCTTTGCCGTCGGCGGCATTGTCTCGCAAACTGTTCTGTAACGAGATGAAATCGATACTCATTCATGATCAGCAGTTTCAGGAGATACGCTCGAGAGAACTCCGGTCGTGCCCCCAATGTTCGCTGGAGATCCAGAGTCCGTTTGTTGAGCGTTGTCCCCGTTGTTTTTTTATTCTGCCGAAGATTGACGTGACCTGTCAGGGCTGTTTGTATGAAACATTGTGCCCGGTGAGTTCGGGACGAAAGGAGAACATATGATCAGCATTGATCAAGAGTTGCTGGATATCTTGCAGGCTTACAGTACGCCGGGGCCACGCTACACAAGTTATCCCACGGCTCCCATCTTCTCTTCTGCATACGACGATAAGAGATTCGAGATTGATCTGATCACCAACAATCACAATAACGAAAGTCCGCTTTCACTCTATCTTCATATTCCTTTTTGCGATACGCTTTGCTACTTCTGTGGCTGTACGACGGTGATCACAAAAGATCGGGAGCGTATTCGAGCATATCTTCACGCGCTTGAGAAGGAGATTACCCGAACGACAGCTTATGTCAATGATGATCGTGAGGTTGTACAGCTTCATTGGGGCGGTGGTACGCCGTCGTATCTCGAACCCGGGGAAATCGAGGAACTTCACGAAAAGATTTGGAGGGAATATCGATTCCGTCGGGATGCCGAGGTGAGCGTTGAAATCGATCCGCGCGGCCTGACGTTGGGTCACATGAAAGCATTTCGAGCCGCGGGCGTGAATCGGATCAGTCTTGGTGTGCAGGACTTTGACGAGCGCGTGCAGCGTGCGGTGCACCGAATACAGCCGGAAGAGATCACGCGCCAATCAGTCACTTGGGCACGTGAGTTGGGAATCAACAATATCAACGTTGATTTGATGTACGGCCTGCCGCTCCAGACGTTGTCTTCATTTCAGAAGACGCTTGAGAAGGTTGTAGAGCTCTCGCCAAGCCGAATTGCTGTTTTCAGTTTTGCTTATGTCCCATGGCTGAAGCCGCATCAAATGTTGCTTCACCAGGAGGATCTCCCTTCTCCTCAGGAGAAACTGTTGTTGCTGAAAGTTGCCATCGAGACGCTCACGGCCGCCGGCTATGAGTATATCGGCATGGATCATTTCGCGAAGCCTGATGACGAGCTTGTGCTCGCGCGGAAGACGCGAACCCTGCATCGGAATTTTCAGGGATACTCAACACATGCAGGGGCGGATCTCTACGGATTCGGAATGTCGTCGATTTCTCACTTCGGCGGGATTTATGCGCAGAATGCAAAAACGCTTAAGGAGTACATGGAACGCGTCGCCGCGAAGCGATTCCCAACCATTGCCGGTTATCGCATGACCCCCGATGATCACATCCGCAAATACGTCATTATGCGATTGATGTGCGATTTGGAGGTCAACAAGAAAGAGGTTGAAACCTTTTATCGAATTTCCTTCGACGAATATTTTTCAGAAGCCCTCTCGCAGCTCGTCGAGTTCGAGCAACTGGGGCTCGTGAGTCACGACGGTGATCGGATCACCGTCGAACCTAACGGCCGCTTGCTCTTACGGAACATTGCAATGTGTTTTGATGCTCACTTGAAACGTACCGACCGGGAAAGGCCGGTCTTTTCGAAAACCATATGACCAGAGAAGAAGCGCGCAACTCGATGCACCGGCACAGGCAAACACTTGTGACCATGCTGAGGCGCGAACATTTCGAAGGGATGAAGCACATCGCGACACTTGCCAACGCCACGCGTTCGATTCGTGACCGTGGGTTCGAGCCCGGAGCGTTCGAAGAGATCGCACATTCCATTCGGTGGATCAACACCGATGTGCGGCGACACATGGCCGCCGAGGAGCAGTACTTCTTCCCTCTGTTGTACGAAAAGCGGAAGAAGCTCATTGAGGAACTGCGAGCCCAACATAGTGAACTGCGGAGTGCCTTTACACAACTGATGGAGGCAGTGCGAGACGTTGAAGAGGGAACATTGCGGGGATCGACGCTCCTCGATCTTGTTAATGCCTCTGATCATGTGGCGAAACTCCTCCAGCACCACATTCTCAAAGAAGACAATGAGTTATACCCCGAAATACTCAAAGCCTTGTCGTCGGAGGGCACCACGGGAAATGGTTCATCGCCTTAGGTCTCCAGCGAAGCGTTTAGCATTGCTGCTCGGAGTTGCGGCCATCATCAGTGTCGGGGATGCGCTTGCGCAGACAAACAACGACTGTCTGGCCTGTCACAGCGATCCCGATTTGAGCATGGAGAAGAATGGGAAGTCGATTTCCCTGTCAGTCAACGAGGCTGTTCTCAAGCGCTCCCCGCATGCGAGACTTTCCTGCGTTGCCTGCCATACCGGATTTGATCCAGAAAATGTTCCTCATAAAGAGAATATCCAACCGCTTAACTGCATCACCTGCCACAGCGCCGATCGCGCCAAACACGCATTTCATCCGCAGATTGTGAAAGCAAGCGGGAAAGAGTCTGCGCCGGATGCTTCATGCAAGAAGTGCCACGGCACGCATGATGTCGTTTCGCCACGCGTGCCCGGCTCGAAATTTCACACGTCCAAACTCATCGAGTCGTGCGGAACCTGCCACGCGGATGTGAAGCAGACATTTGCCACGTCGGCGCATGCCAAGGCATTGGCGGAGAATGCCGCCGGCGCGCCCACCTGCTTGACGTGCCACACGAACGGGATGCCGACAACGCACGCTGGTGGCGACACGGCGAAGGTGAAGATTGCCCAGGAGAAGAAGTGTCTGAGCTGTCACCTTGACGACCCGGATGTACGATCCCGCACGGCCCCGTCGGCTGGTTTCATCGCCGCGTACGAAAAGAGCATCCACGGTCAGGCTCTCCTCAAGGGCAGTGGGAAGGCGGCGAATTGCATTGATTGTCACGGCGCACATGAAATGAAGAGAAGCTTAGACCCTGCGGCGACGGTGAACAAGATGCATATTCCGGAGACGTGCGGCCAGTGTCATGGGGAAATCGCGCAAGAGTTCAACGAAAGCGTCCACGGTAAAGCGCTCGTGAGAGGTGTCAAGGAT
>DATMBF010000012.1:0-46267 GCA_035559595.1 Bacteroidota bacterium
CTCCCCCCGTTCATTCACCAACTGGCCTAATGCTCCCCCCTGGATGATCCGTAGCACCGTCGGATAGTTCGGGTGCCAGACCGTCCCACTGCAGGGGGCCGCCTCATAGTCCTTGAGCTCGAAAAACTCCGTTGAACCCCATCGGTTCACCTCCACACTCGGAGAATCAAAACCCCTCCATCCCAAGCGAAATGAACTATACAGCGTGAAATTGCTGTATCCACTGATACTGCAGCCATTGGTGCAATTCAGTTCCCCCTCCGATTGATCGATCAATACCTCATCTAAATAATACCGGTAGCGTAAGCTAACGCTGGCCCCTTTCAGCCGGAGGAACGTCCCTTGCTGGACTGTCCCACTCTTGACCGAAAGACTCAGTGTCGTCCTCCCTACAGAAACACTTGCGCTGACCGATTGACCACAGTTTGCCAAACTGATGAAATGAATCGCTGAAGGCTCGAGCTCTCCCATGACATCGATCTCACGGCGGAGCGTCGCTCCCACCGTCGAAAACGCTGGGGACTCTTGAATCGCCTTCGGTTCTATCCGAACCGTGTCACGAATTATGACCTGTGCACTGGAGGAATACCCAAGAAGAACGACAAGTGTGCCGAGTCCAGCACAGACTCCTCGGCCAGAACGGTTCCCCAACCCCATAGCTTTGAAGCTCCCTTGAAAGTGGTTTTCTCCATGAAGTGGATTTCAGCGGGAGTATGAGAAAAGTTGCGATAATTGTCAAGTCCAACATATCCCCAAAAAAACACAGAACCCCTTCTCCCAAAACTGCTGGAAGAAGGGGTTCTTCTGAAGCCATCCGAATCGGTACTGCTGATTCGGCCCTAGCGTTTAGTACATGTCACCCATTCCGCCGCCGTGTGGCATTGGGGGTGCCTTTTCCTTTTCCGGCTTCTCAACGATGGTCGCCTCTGTTGTCAGGAGCAGGCTGGCAACGCTCGCTGCGTTCTCCAACGCAATCCGGGCAACCTTGGTCGGATCGATGACGCCCGACTTGATCAGGTTCTCATACTGCTCGGTTTGCGCGTTGAAGCCGAAGTCGTCTTTGCCCTCCTTGACTTTGTTGACAACCACGGAGCCTTCGAGGCCGGCGTTCTCAACGATCTGCCGGATCGGCTCTTCGAGTGACCGACGGATGATCTCCACGCCGGTCCGCTGATCCTCATTCTCGACCTTGACATCATCGAGCTTCTTCAGACAACGCAGATACGCCACGCCGCCACCGGGGATAATGCCCTCTTCGACCGCAGCGCGGGTGGCATGAAGAGCATCCTCAACACGAGCTTTCTTCTCCTTCATCTCCACCTCGGTCGAAGCTCCGATCTTGATCACCGCGACACCTCCGGAGAGCTTCGCCAGACGCTCCTGCAGCTTCTCGCGGTCGTAATCGGATGTGGTCTTGTCAATCTGCTGCTTGATTTCATTGATTCTCTTCTTGATGTCGTCTTTCTTGCCGGCACCTTCGACAATGGTGGTGTTGTCTTTGTCGACCGTGACGCGCTTGGCTGTGCCGAGGTAAGAGAGCTGGGCGTTCTCAAGCTTGAAGCCCTTCTCCTCGGAGATCACTGTGCCGCCGGTGAGGATGGCGATATCCTCCAACATGGCTTTTCGACGATCGCCGAAGCCCGGAGCCTTCACAGCACAAACACGCAGCGTGCCACGCAGCTTGTTGACAACGAGCGTCGCAAGAGCCTCACCCTCGACCTCTTCTGCAATGATGAGAATCGAGCGGCCGGCCTGCGCAACCTTCTCGAGCACAGGCAGAAGATCCTTCATCGCGCTGATCTTCTTGTCGTGGATCAGGATGTAGGGATCCTCCAAAACAGCCTCCATCGCCTCAGCATCCGTCACAAAGTAGGGTGAGAGATAACCCCGGTCGAACTGCATCCCTTCGACAACCTCTAAGGTTGTCTCCGTCCCCTTGGCTTCCTCCACTGTGATAACGCCGTCTTTTCCAACTTTCTCCATCGCATTGGCAATCAGCTCGCCGATGCTGCGGTCATTATTGGCGGAAATCGAACCGACCTGAGCGATCTTCTCTTTGTCGTCGCCGACCTGCTTGCTGATCTCCTTCAGGCCTTCGACAACCTTTTTCACGGCAAGGTCGATACCCCGCTTGAGATCCATCGGGTTGGCACCGGCTGTTACGTTCTTCAAGCCCTCACGAACGATCGCCTGGGCAAGAATCGTCGCCGTGGTTGTTCCATCACCGGCAACATCGGAGGTCTTCGAAGCAACCTCACGAACCATCTGAGCACCCATGTTCTCAATGGGATCAGTGAGCTCGATTTCTTTGGCAACCGTCACACCGTCTTTCGTCACAGTCGGTGCGCCGAACTTCTTGTCGATCACAACGTTCCGACCTTTGGGTCCAAGGGTCACCTTTACGGCATCGGCGAGTTGGTCAACACCTCGCTTTAATGCCGCACGTGCTTCTGCGTCAAAATGAATCTGCTTTGCTGCCATATCACTCCACTCCTTTCAGTTTACTTTCCGTTTGGCATAATTGCGAAAATGTCGCTTTCCCGCATGATGAGGTACTCCTCACCCTCGAACGTCACTTCTGTGCCGGAATACTTTCCGTAGAGAACCCGGTCACCTTTCTTCACTTCCATCGGGATGTGTTTTCCTTCTTCCGTCACGCGTCCGGGGCCGGCTGCAATCACCTCGCCCCAAACCGGCTTCTCCTTCGCCGTGTCGGGTACGATGATTCCGCCCTTTGTCTTCTCTTCAGCCGGAGCGGGCTTGACGATAACTCGGTCTGCCAATGGCTTCAGAGTCATATTGAACCTCCTTTGTAAATGATTGAAGTTAAAAGAGTTAAAGGATGGCTTGTTAGATTAGCACTCTTCTGTGGAGAGTGCTAATAAGGTTAATATACAGGGAAAGGTCTGATTTGTCAAGAGCCTTTCCAGCCCTCAACGATAAGGACATACTCTCCCCGTGTGGGCTTGGAGCGGATCTCTCTGAGAACGGCGGAAATCGGCCCCCTAACGATTTCTTCAAATTTCTTTGTGATTTCACGGGCGATAACCACCTGCCTCTCCCCAAAAAGAGCGGCAATCTCATCCAGAGTCTTTAAGATTCTGTGCGGGGATTCATAAAGAATGATCGTCCGGGTTTCGCGGCTGAGGGACTCAAGCTTTGTTTTGCGACCCTTCTTTACCGGGAGAAAACCTTCGAAGACAAAGCTGTCCGTCGGTAGTCCGCTGGCGATCAAGGCGGAGACGAATGCCGTAGGACCCGGAATGGGGATGATGGGGATGCTGTTTTCAATGGCCTTTCGGACAATTGCGTGGGCAGGGTCGGAGATCCCCGGCGTGCCTGCATCGGAAACAACAGCAACTGACTGCCCCTGAAGCAATCGCTCGACGAGCTGTTCCGACCGGAAGCGCTCGTTGCGGGCGAAGTAACTGACCATTGGCTTGCGAATGCCGTAATGATCCAGCAACACTTTGGTCGTGCGAGTGTCCTCTGCGGCTATGAGATCAACCGACGAAAGAACCCGAACGGCACGGTAGGTGATATCCTCAAGATTTCCGATCGGTGTTGCAACGAGATACAGTGTACCGGTAGGCATGAGTAAAGACCGAAATTCAGAATCCAGAATGCCAAACGGAGCAAGATCTTCAAGATATAGCTTTCCCCATACCAGCGAGATCTAGCACTTCTCCTTTGGGAGGAGCAACATACTCCACAGTTGAGCATTGATCACAGTATCTTCTTGAGATGGCAAGAAGACGCGACTTTTCATGAGAAGCAGCTCTCGACAGATGAATCATCACAACTCCGATTCCGCACTTCGCATTCTGCTCTCCGCACTCGTCACACTCCCCAATCCCTTGCGTAGCGGAAGTCGACATTCGCCGTTCGGTACGAGACCTTAGCGAGAATTGGAGGCCGGCGCTTGAACTGGCTTCTTCGGACCATCTCCCGGACCTTGTCGATGGTCTTCGGCCGGAAACCCAACTTCTCTAGCTCTTCGCCCGTCCGCCGCTCGTCGATCATCGCGTACAAAAGAGCATCGAGATCCTTGTAGAGAATCCCGAGTTCTCCCTCATCGGTCTGACCGGGCCACAAGTCAGCCGTCGGTTTTTTGGCGATGATCTTTTCCGGCACGCCCAGCTCTTTTGCCAACTGCCACACCTGGGTCTTGTAGAGATCGCCAATCGGATTCAACGCGCACGCCATATCTCCAAACTGTGTCCCGTACCCCACCATCAATTCGGTTTTGTTGCTTGTACCGATGACCAGCGCTTTCTCCCGTGCCGAAACATCGTACAGCACGATCATTCGCATTCGGGCCATGACGTTCCCCACTCGCACGCGATCGCTGATCTTCCTCGGCTCACAATACGCATCAACCATCGGACTGATGTCAACAAGTTCAGAGTGAATACCCAACTCCTTAGCAACGAGCTGTGCATCCTCGACAGATTCTTTGCTGGATGTTCGAGCGGGCATAATGACGGCCAGCACGTTCTTCTTCCCCAACGCTTCAGCTGTCAGATATGCAACAACGGCGGAATCCACGCCCCCGGAGAGTCCGACGATTCCCTTGCTAAAACCGGCCGCTGCCGTCTCGTCTTTGAGAAACTGTACCAGCAGATTACGCACAGTCTTCGCGTTTATGCGAAGCAGATCCTGGTGATCCTTACTCGGCGCTTCCATAGTTATTCTCCAGCCTGGATTTCCTTTAATGCCTGGCGAATGATTCCAATTCCTTCATCCACCTCTTGCTTCTTCAGATTCAGCGGCGGACGGAAGCGGATTGACCGATCGCCGCAACCGATGAGAATTAGCCCCTCTTCATACGCCTTCATTCTGAGTTGATCCCGATTCTGCGCCGTATCAAGGTCGATCGCACAGAATAGTCCGCGTCCCCGCGCGTTTGAAACAAGGTCAGGATACTCCTCCATCAGTGCCTCGAGCTTTGAAAGCAGATACTCCCCAACGATGCGCGCATTCTCGACCAGGTTCTCTTCGTTGATGATTTCGAGAATACGGGTGAAACGAACCATATCGACCAGATTCCCTCCAAACGTCGAATTAATCCGGCTCGGCTTATGGAAGACATTCTCCAACACGTCGTCAATACGCGTGCTACTGACGAAGCCGCAAATGTGTGTCTTCTTCCCGAACGACATCAAGTCAGGCCTCACAAAATATTCATGCGCCCACATCTTGCCTGTTAAGCCAACTCCGGTCTGTACTTCATCAAAAATCAACAGAATATCGCTCTCATCGCAGATCGTTCGGAGCTCAATAAAAAACTCCTTTCGAAAATGGTGATCCCCGCCTTCTGCCTGGATCGGCTCGATAATCAACGCGGCAATATCATCGGGATTATTGATGATAGCCTGCTTGATCTGTTGGATCGCCAGCTCCTCTTCCTTCTTGACACGCTCGAGGTTCTGCTCATTGAGCGGAAAACGGATTGCCGGGTTATGGATTCTTGGCCATTTGAACTTCGGAAAGTAGTTTGTCTTCACCGGGTCGGTGTTCGTCAGCGAAAGCGTGTAGCCGCTCCGACCGTGAAAAGCATGCCGGAAGTGGATCACCTGCCGGCCACGTTCTTCAGTATATCCCTTCACGAAGTTCTTTCTCACCTTCCAATCGAATGCCGTCTTGATGGCATTTTCCACCGCCAACGCACCCCCATCGACAAAAAAGGCGTACGGCATGTATTCCGGCTGCGCTATGTGGGAGAATGTTTCGACGAATTCCGCCATCTCAACGGTGTACGCGTCAGAGTTGGAGGGCTTGTTTACGGCAACCGTTGCCAATCGCTCAAGAAAGTCTGGAGTCGTCATCTTGGGGTGATTAATGCCAACCGACCCGGAGGCAAAGAATGTAAAGAAATCGAGGTACCGCTTGTTATATCGCGAATCGTAGATGTAGGCGCCCTGGCTGCGTTTCAGGTCGACAACAAGGTCGAACCCATCCACCAGCATATGGCGGGAAAGTGTGGAATGAACTTCGGTAGGAAGAATGCGAATCGGGGACTTCGTCGTTGGTTTCTCGAGGGACTTGCCGGAGGCCGTGCCTTGTCCATCGCGTTTAATTGGCTTTTCATCCTTCTTGGTATCGATAGTTTTGGTTGACATGGTTCACCTTTGAGTTTTTCTGGTTTGTAAGCATAAGGAAGAAGGGTCTCACTCCCTCAGAAAAACTCCTGGTGTTCATAGAAAGAAATCAAAAACAGCCGGCCTGTATGGAACTTAGCTTTGGACATTGTCGATTTGTGCCCGTTGAAGTTTGCCGCTGTAATCGATATAGACGGTCTTCCATTCTGTGTAAAAATCGTACACCGTCCAACCACCCTCACGGTGACCGTTACCGGTCTCTTTCACACCGCCAAACGGCATATGCGCTTCCGCACCAATCGTCGGTGCATTAATGTAGGTAATTCCTGCCCGAATATCTTGTATGGCCCTGTAGGCGTAGATGATGTTGTTGGTGTAGATGGAAGAAGAAAGGCCGTATTTTGTGTTGTTTGCAACGTTTATTGCCTCGTCAATCGATTTGATTCGGAGCACTGAAAGGACGGGACCGAAGATTTCCTCCTTCGCAACACGCATGTCAGGAGTAACCTCACCCAGAATCGTCGGCTCGTAGAACCAACCTTTGCCGAGACCATTTGCCGACGGGATCTTTCCTCCCGTCACGAGTTTCGCACCCTCTTTTTGACCGATGCGAACATACTCGTCAACTGTCTGGCGTTGACCTTCGTTCACAAGCGGGCCGACTTCCGTCTCCGGTTTCAGCCCATCTCCAAGTCTCAGTCTCTTTGTCCGATCGAGCAGCATAGAAAGGAATTTGTCATACACTTTGTCATGAATGATGAGGCGACTCGTCGCCGTGCAACGCTGACCGGTTGTTCCAAACGCGCCCCAGAGAACACCATCGAGGGCAAGATCGAGGTTTGCATCTTCCATCACGATCTGCGCATTCTTGCCACCAAGTTCAAGGGAAACTCTTTTCAGCGAACGCGCAGCGACCTCGGAAATCTTCTTTCCGACACTTGTCGACCCCGTAAAGCTGACGAGATCGATCTCTGAATGCTCGACGAGTGCCATTCCGACTTCCGATCCACCACCGTGGACAATATTGACCACCCCTTCGGGAACTCCCGCTTCAACAAGAAGTTCCACCAGTTTCGTCGCCGTTGCCGGGGTATCGGACGCCGGTTTGAAGACAACAGTGTTGCCGGAGACAAGAGCGGGAAAGATCTTCCATGTCGGAATTGCCATCGGAAAATTCCATGGGGTCACCACCGCAGCGACTCCAATGGGAACACGAATCGCCATATTGAATTTGCTTGGCAGCTCCGACGGAACCGTATGTCCAAACAAGCGGCGACCCTCCGTCGCAGCGTAGTAGGCGGTATCGATACCCTCCTGAACATCGCCCCGTGCCTCCAGCAGAATTTTTCCCATCTCCCGCGTCATGAGCTTGGCAAGCTCTTCCTTGCGAGCTGCGAGAAGATCGCC
This sequence comes from Bacteroidota bacterium, assembly GCA_035559595.1. Lineage (GTDB taxonomy): Bacteria > Bacteroidota > Ignavibacteria > UBA10030 > UBA10030 > DATMBF01. Next base: position 7,509 of record DATMBF010000012.1, read on the forward strand.
GACCCTGCGCATGATGTTGCCTCGTTGGGGGGCAGGAACAAGTCTCCATTTCTCGAAAGCAGCTCGAGCGGCCTTCACCGCCTCGTCGACATCCTCTTTGCCGGACTTCGGGAAGGTTCCGATCACTTCGTCCCAGTTGGCCGGATTTCGATTCTCGAACGTCTTTCCCGATTTTGCATCCACCCACTTTCCATTAATAAAATTCTGAAATTTCTGTGTCATAGCCGATTCCTTTATAATCCAACGCGTTCAAAGATGTCATCAATATGTTTCAGACTCTTTTTCTCGTCAAACAACTCCTCCAGTTCGTGCTCAGAGAGTGCCTGCTGGATCGCCGCATTCCTCCTTAAAAGCTCTCGGAAGTCGCTACCGTTCTGCCAGACCTTCATCGCCTGCTCCTGCACGATCCGATACGCCTCTTCTCTCTGCATCCCTTTCTGCGTCAAAGCAAGCAAAACAGCTTGCGAATAAATGAGTCCCCTTGTTGCGTTCAGATTTTGCTTCATGTGATCCGGATAGACTAAGAGATTGTCGACAACCTTGGTGAACTCCGCCAGCATGTAGTCAAGCAGGATACAGCTATCCGGCAGAATGATCCGTTCGACCGACGAATGCGTGATATCCCGCTCGTGCCAGAGGGCGATGTTCTCCATCGCCGCCAGCGCGTTGCCACGGAGCACCCGCGAAAGGCCCGCAATGCGCTCGCACGTAATCGGATTACGCTTGTGGGGCATAGCCGATGAGCCCTTTTGCCCTTTGGAGAAACTCTCCTCGGCCTCCAGCACTTCAGTCTTTTGAAGATGACGAATCTCCGTCGCGAACTTCTCGAGAGACGAGCCGATCAACGCAAGCGTATTCATGAACTCCGCATGACGATCTCGCTGCAATACCTGCGTCGAAACGGGCGCGGGCTGGAGTCCCAGTTTTTCGCACACGTAACGCTCGACAAAAGGGTCGAGGTGGGCATACGTTCCAACCGCACCGGAGACTTGCCCCACCGAGATAACCGCTTTTGCCTGTTCTAGCCGTTCGATATTTCGCTGCGTTTCGGCATACCACAGAGCCAGCTTCATGCCGAAGGTCATTGGCTCAGCGTGAACGCCATGCGTCCTTCCGACCATCACCGTGTATTTGAATTCCTTCGCTCGCCTTGCCAGAACATCTGAGAGGTTGTGCAAATCCTTCAACAGGAGTTCGGCGGATTGTTTCATCTGGACGGCCAATGCACTATCGAGAACATCGGACGAGGTCATGCCAAGATGAATGAACCGCGATTCGGGTCCGACATGCTCACCGACGTTCGTCAGGAAGGCTATGACATCATGCTTTACTTCCTGCTCGATCTCGAGAATCCGTTTCACATCAAACGCCGCCTTCTTGCGGATGGTGTTGACCGCCGCTTTCGGGATAATGCCCAGCTCCGCTTGCGCTTCGCACGCCAGCAACTCAATCTCCAGCCAGATGCGAAACTTGTTCTCATCCTCCCAGATCTTTCCCATCTCCGACCGTGTGTACCGTGCTATCACGTGCTGCTCCTAAGCGGGACGGCGCTCCAGTTTGAGAGTGAGATTCATTGTCCGACGCTCACGGTAGATTTTCAGGTTGACCGAATCTCCCGCCTTCAGATCAGATATCACCGCAATAAAGTCCCCCTCAGCCGTAATCTTTTGTCCATTGGCTTCGAGAATGATGTCACCGACGCGCAGATCTGCTTTCTCGGCGGGACTATTCCGCTGGATTTCGCTTACGATGATTCCTTCAGCTCTTGATAAACCAAAATATCGCGCGATTCTTCCATCAACCTGTTGCGCTTCGAATCCAGCCCACACGTCCCGATCAACCTTTCCGGATTTCCGCAGATCGGCAACGATCTTTTTGACTTTGTTGATGGGAATGGCAAATCCGTATCCAACGTACGTGTCGGTTCTCCCGCCCGTGTAGATGAGCGTGTTCACACCGATGACCTCACCGAGACTATTCACCAGCGGGCCACCGCTGTTTCCACCATTGATGGCGGCGTCGGTTTCGATCATATCGCGATACACACGGTTTTCGACTCTCCCCAGATTCATTCCGGTTGAGCTGATCACTCCAACGGTCACCGTGGGTTTGTCGTTGATCTCGAAGAGTCCGAAGGGATTTCCCAGTGCAATTGCCCACTCACCCACAATGACGTCATCCGAGTTGCCGAGAGGGATGTAGGGAAGATTGTTCCCGTCGACTTTCAGCAGACAGATATCGGAAAGCGGGTCCGTGCCGACAATCTCCGCACGCATGCGTTGTCCGTTCGTCATTGTCACGGTAATCTCTTTGGCGTTTCCCGCCACGTGATCGTTTGTGATGATGTAGCCATCCGGCGAGATAACGAAGCCGGAGCCGAGCCCCTTCACCTGCTGCCTGAAGGTCCGGTCCCCAAAGAACCGGCGAAAGAAGGGGTCGTCGCCGAAGAACTGATAGAACGGATCGCGCAGAACATACTCCCGCACTTCAATAACGTTGATGCCGACAACCGCAGGACTCACCTTTGCGACGGCTCGAGTGATCGCGTTCTGCCGCGAGACAGCGAGGTCCTGCGAACTTTGCGATTGCCGAACCGGTGTTGCTGAGGATGCAGGGATCTCATCTTCAAGGAAGACAGAATCGCTTGTCGACTGCGCCGAACTGGACTTCACGGCGTACCCCAAGCCAAACCCGACCAGCATCGGGAAGAGGAAGATCAAAAAGGCTTTGGTGAATTGGCTTTTCATGATGCACGACCCTCCTGCCAAAAAAGTTGAAACCCATCACGATGACTGATGAGAAAAAGACAGGTAAGAATTCCAATCAGTGCAAGAAACTCATTCGGAGTTGAATTGGCAACCAAGAGTGCGGAGATCCAATCCGGCGGAAACACCAGTAATGCAATCGGGGCAAGAATTGTAGCGAGGATGTTTGCCATGAGAATCTCTTTGTACCGTGCTTTCGCTGCGATCCAAATCGTGCACCAGACAATAGTGTAGATCATGCCGATAAGAAAGAGTCCACCACACGCTGTTGCCAACCCGCGTCCCCCTTTGAATCGGAGCCAGACTGGAAACATGTGTCCCACCACCGCGCCAGACAGCCCGATGGCCATTGGCCAGAATTCCCCGCCGAAAAACTTTGTTGCCAGCCAGACAGTGGTAATCCCCTTCGCGCCGTCCAGAAGCCCAACCATCCAACCGACAAAGAGCGAATTGGTAACACGAAAGGCGTTGAATCCGCCCACATTACCGCTGCCTGTGCTTCGGATGTCCTGATTTGTCTGATATTTGACGATCAGATATCCAAATGGAATGGAACCAAGGAGATACCCACCCAGAAAGCTAAGGACGAGCGGCAAGGTCAGGTTAACCGCAAGAGGTTGAAATTAACGGACTTGGACTGAAAAAAGGTACGGAAAAGGTGAAGGAGAAGCAAGGAAACACCATTGAGGCGGATTGAACGGATTCTCAGAGATTCACACCAACAAGAATGATGAGAATAACCGGAAAACCCCGCTGTGTCTTTGGGTTTTAGAGAAGATGGAGTCCGCTACCAAAGCTCTTCACGAGAGGTGAGCTCCATACAAAAACGGAACATAGAGTCCGATTCGCAAACGGGTTCTTGGATGTGATCATCTCATTACGAACGGGATTCTACCGCACCTGAAGGAGATTGCTCCGTCCGCCGCTGGCGGACTCGCAATCACACGAGGCATCTTGATTCTCACTCCCGTAACCGAGATATTCTTCGCATCGCTTCGGAATGCTTATTCAAAGAGGAAACCATTGAAAGAAGATCTTATGATATCCACAACCCCTCCCTTGCTTACCGTCTTCCTTTGTGCCATTCTTTTGTATTCGCTCCCTCAGGACAAGAATATGAGAATTGAGTTCCTCGGTATGAAAGATGGTTGTCCAAACACACCCAAAATGTGGAACTCACTCCAAGAAGCTCTACGCGAGTTCAAGTCCGATATCTCCCTTGACTCCCTCGACGTTATCGAGCTTTCAGAGAAAGAAAGACCTTCGTGCAGGTTACGGCTCACCAACAGTTCTCGTCAATGGGAAAGACCTCTTCGGAGCCCCCGTTCCCTCAACATACGAAGCCGCCTGCCGCATCTATCGCGGAGGCGTACCGGGATCGAAGGAGATTCTCGGAAAACTAAAGGCGCTGAAGTGGTGATGCTGTGGGTGTCTGCCTGTCCCCGCAAATCGCATGGGGCAATGTGATTCTACCGCTTGTTGAACGGGACTCTATTTCCTTGGGGGGTCTGCTGAAGCCTTCTGCGCACTCTTTTTTTTCGCGGCCAGTCCAAGAATGAAGAAGACTACCGCTACGCTGAGGTAAACCGCTATGCGACCGGTGAGCAGAGCAACAATGGCAAACATGAGTGCAGTTGCAAAGAAAAGGTTTCCGGATTGGACAAACTTTTGCATAATTCCTCCCTTATAGTGAACAGCGATGAAAACGCTATGATGGAGTTCTTCCGCTTAACAGGTGGGCATCGCCTTTCTTTCCATCGTCACTCCCCCTTCGCATCTCTCGTCATTAACTCTTGCGTCGCTTTGTACGGGTCCTTTCCTTCAAACAGCATCTCATACACCGCCGTCACGATGGGCATATCCACATGATGCTTGCGCGCGAGGTCGTATACCGAGCGGGTTGTTGCAACTCCTTCCGCCACCATCACCATTTCTTTTAAAACATCCTCCAACTTCCTTCCCTTGCCGATCTGCTCCCCCACATATCGGTTTCGGCTGTGGCGACTCATGCATGTCACAATCAAATCTCCAATTCCTGAAAGTCCCGCAAACGTCCGGGGTTGTGCACCCATTTTCACACCAAGACGCGTAATTTCGTAGACTCCCCTCGTCATAATGGCAGCTTTGGTGTTGTCACCGAATCCCGCTCCATCGCTGATGCCCGCCCCGACGGCAATGACGTTCTTGATCGCTCCGCCAAGTTCCACGCCGCGGATGTCTTCATTCACATAGACACGAAAATACGGCATCAAGAACGCTTCCTGAACCAGTTTCGCCGTTTTCATCTTGAATGAAGCCGACACGACCGCAGTTGGAACTTTCCGGCAGACCTCCTCGGCGTGACTGGGTCCGGAGAGAATGGCGATGTTCTCTTTGCGCTCGTGTTTGAGCACATCCAGGAGAACTTCGGACATCGTCATCAACGTGTTGTTTTCAATCCCCTTCGCCACGTTACAAATGACCGTCTCCTCGAGATCCAGATCAGCGATGCGTTCAATGACCGATCGCAGGAACTGCGAAGGCACTGCAGCAACAATCATATCTTTCTTTATGCAAGCGGACTCGATATCGGAACTGACTTTGAGACCGGGCGGGATAGGAATTCCCGGAAGAAAGGCGGGGTTCTCATGCTTCTCACGGATCAGCTCCGCTTGCTGGGGCTTGTAGGTCCACAATGTAACATCATGTCCTTTGTCAAAGAGGACGAGAGCAAGCGTGGTACCCCAACTGCCGGCCCCCAAAACGGTAACGTTCATACGCATTTGAGACCGTCTCTCAACCAGGTTTGTGAGAGGAGATCAGGTGATTTCTTGTGCTTCTTGGGTTTCTTGCGCACGGCGCTTGCTCGAGGCAGACGTAATCCTGTTCTCGGTACCCTCGATCAGGCGCTTGATATTATGACGGTGGGAAAAAATGAGGAGAATAGCAACGAGGAGTGCAAAAACGATCAGCGTTCGGTAGCTGGTGATGTCTTCGGCGAAAATGTTGTGCCTGACAAAGAGGGATGTCGGGAAAGCGACAGCGGCGCTGATGGATGCGAGGGAAACGTACCGCCACGAGTAAAACACAATGACAAAGATGGCAACGGAAACCGCAAACTCTGTAGGAGCGATTCCGATAAGCATTCCTGCGCCGGTCGCAATGCCCTTGCCCCCCTTAAATCCGGCAAAGACCGTCCAGATGTGCCCGACGATGGCTGCACCGCCACAGATGATTTGGATGACGGTGAAATCGTCAAACGGCGTACGGTTGTAGAATGGAAGCGTCGGATCCCAAAACAGGCGCGCAATGAGCACCGTGGCGATGATCCCTTTCGATAAATCAACAACCATAACGAAAAGGCCGGACTTCCACCCGAGCACGCGAAAGGCATTCGTTCCGCCGGCATTGCCGCTCCCCTTCGTCCGGATGTCAAATCCGTGCTTCCACTTCGAGATGATGATGCTGGTCGGAATGGAACCGACGATGTAACTGAGGAGGATGACAATGGCAAGATTGATCATAGTTCCGGAGCTCCGAAGCTATCCAGGAAGAGGGAGTGTGTAAAAATAGGAAGTCCCTTCGCCAAAAGCAAGAAGGCTTCGATGAATTTCACCAAGCCATCTGTTCCAACGTGAAGAGCTTTCAGCGAAGTGTTGCGAGCAGAGTTCGCAGAGTTGCGATCACTGATTCCTCTGCGTCTCCTGTCTGAGCAGGCAGGTTTCCGCGTTTGGCTCTTCTATTATCTCCAGCGCTCAAGAATCAACGATCCGAGTTCCAGATCTTCTTGCGTCGTGATCTTGATGTTGTCGTAACTCCCTTCAACGATTCTGATCTTGATTCCAAGCCGTTCCACGAGCGCTGCTTCGTCGGTTGCGAAGAATTTCTCCTTACGCGCCTGATCAAAAGCTCTCTGCAGCACGTCGGCCTTGAATGCCTGCGGAGTTTGAATGAGCCACAGAGCATTTCGATCCAGGGTCGCATCAAAAAATCCTCCACCGTTGGAGCGCCTGACCGTATCCTTTGGCTGGACAGCCATGACCGCTGCCTCATGCTCTTCACAAATCGAAATGATGTTGCTGATCTGCTTGGGATGGACAAATGGTCGGACGCCGTCATGAACCAGAACAATGTCGGTCGGTTTCGCGTTGAGATTCTTGAAGGCATTGTACACCGAGTCCTGCCGCCTTTCCCCACCCGCAACAACAACCCGAACCTTCAGAATCCGGTAGCGCGAAATCAGTTGCTCAGTCGTGACGATGTCGGACTCCGGAACGGCAATGGCAATCTCATCAACTTCAGGGGTATTCTCAAACTGCAGAAGGGTGTGCACAATGACCGGCTTCCCCTTCAGTTCGAGAAACTGCTTCCGCACACCTCCAAGCCTTGTCCCGGAGCCTGCGGCTGGCAAAACGGCAAAGACTTTTGGTCGCTTGGCACTCATCCTATAAAATCAACATGGCGTCGCCGTAACTGTAAAATCGGAACCCTTCTTTGATGGCTTTTTTATACGCGCGCATCAGAAATTCGTGTCCCGCAAACGCACTGACGAGCATGAGCAAGGTCGATTCAGGAAGATGGAAATTCGTGATGAGCCGATCCGTGATCTTGAAATCGTACGGAGGAAAGATAAACTTATCTGTCCATCCCTTTGACGGCTTCAGATGACCATCCGCCGTAACGCTCGATTCAAGTGCTCGACATGTACTTGTCCCAACGACAAAGACATTGTTCTTGGAATCGATGGTCTTGTTCACGAGGTTTGCAGCTTCTTCAGAAATCTCATAATACTCCGAATCCATCTTGTGCTTCGTGAGATCCTCCACCTCCACCGGCCTGAACGAACCGAGTCCGAGATGCAGGACAATCGGAACGATTTTGACTCCCTTCGATTCGATCTTCGTGAGCAGCCGCTTTGTGAAGTGGAGACCCGCCGTTGGAGCGGCGACGGCTCCAATGACCCGTGCATAGACTGTCTGGTATGCCTCCTTATCTCGTTCCGTCGCATCCCGCTTGATGTAATACGGAAGTGGCGTGGTCCCGATCCGCTCGATGATCTTAAAGAAATCGCCTTTATGATTGAACCGAACTGTCCGGCCGCGGGAGGTGGTGTTGTCGATGACTTCACACCAGAGCTTCCCGTTGTCGAAAAAGATCTTGTTGCCGATTCGCACTTTACGGGCGGGGTCCACGATCACATCCCAGATATTCTCTTCTGCGTTCAACTCCCGAAGCAAGAAGACTTCGATCTTTGCGTTCGTCTTCTCTTTCTTGCCGAACAGTCGTGCTTGAAATACCTTCGTTTCATTCACCACGAGGCAGTCGCCCTTGTGGAAAAAGTCGACGATTTCCGAAAACCTTCGCTCTTCAATGGACTCATCAGCCCGATTGAGTACCATAAGGCGGGAACGGTCCCGAGGGGTAACCGGAAACTTCGCTATCAGATTTCTGGGGAGGGGATACTTGAAGTCTGAAAGCTTCATAGTGTGCACAATCCTTTCACGTAGTGTGAGTTGTCAACGATGACGCTGCGGAGAGAATTACTTCTTCCGCTTCTTTCCCAACCGGCCCTTCGCTGGCCGGGCCTTTCCATTTCGATCGTTCAATGCTGCGCGAGCAGCGGCAAGCTTTGCTATGGGGACTCTAAACGGAGAACAGCTCACATAATCCAGTCCGATCATATGGCAGAATTCCACACTGGACGGCTCCCCACCGTGTTCGCCGCAAATCCCCAGCTTGAGCTTCGGAGAAACACTTCGCCCCTTCTCGACGGCCATTTTCATCAACGACCCAACTCCCGACCGGTCGAGTACTTCAAACGGATCCTTCGTGTAGATCTCCTTTTCCAGATAAGGAAGGAGGAATCGCCCCGCATCGTCTCGACTAATGCCGAGCGTTGTTTGCGTCAGGTCGTTTGTTCCGAAGCTGAAGAACTCGGCCTCCTTGGCAATCTCATCGGCCGTCAGCGCGCCTCGAGGCACTTCGATCATTGTGCCAACGAGGTACGGAAACTTCACCCCCCGCTCCTTCATCACCTGTTCGGCAACGCCTCGGACAATCGCGGCTTGATTCTGAAGCTCCTTTGCATGACCGACAAGCGGAATCATGACCTCCGGCTCAACCGGAATACCACGCTTCTTCACGTTTGCAGCGGCTTCGAAGATCGCACGCGCTTGCATCTCCGTGATTTCAGGGAAGACAATCCCTAACCGACAGCCGCGGAAACCGAGCATGGGATTAAACTCATGCAAGGACTCCACCCGGTGCTTCACCTTCTCGTAGGAAATTCCCATCTGTGCTGCCAGCTCCCGCTGAGCAGTTTCCTCATGCGGCAGGAACTCATGGAGCGGCGGGTCGATAGTGCGAATGGTGACCGGTCTGCCGTTCATGACTTCGAAGATCCCCTCGAAGTCTTTTCGCTGGAGTGGCAGAAGCTTCGCCAGAGCCGCTTTGCGTGCCTCCCGTGAATCGGCCAGAATCATCTCGCGCATCGGCCCGATCTTTCCTTCCCCAAAAAACATGTGCTCCGTGCGACACAGGCCGATTCCCTCGGCGCCGAAAGCAAGAGCATTCGCCGATTGATCGGGCTGGTCGGCATTCGTGCGAACCTTTAGCCGGCGATACTTATCCGCCCACTTCATGATTGTTGCAAAGGTCTGATATGTTGGTGCATCGTTCGGATCCATCGTCTTGTCGATCAACACCTGGAGAACTTCCGAAGGCCGCGTGTTGACTTTTCCAAGAATAACCTCTCCCGTCGAGCCGTCAATCGACAGCCAATCCCCCTCGTTGATCACCTGACCGTTCACTCGCATTGTATGTGAGCCATAGTCGATGCCCAGAGCGCTACAACCCGCGACGCAGACTTTCCCCATTTGGCGCGCAACGAGGGCCGCGTGTGACGTCATGCCCCCGCGTGCCGTAAGGATTCCTTCCGCAGCGCTCATGCCTTTGATGTCCTCAGGTGAAGTTTCGATGCGTGTCAGAATCACGGACTCGCCTCGCTTTGCCCACTCCTCGGCATCCTGCGCGTTGAACACGACACGACCGGTTGCTGCCCCCGGACCCGCATTCAATCCCTTCGCCAGCATTTTGCCGTTCTTCACTGCTGCGTTCTTCTCAGCCGTATCGAAGATCGGCCTCAGCAACTGGTTGAGTTGGTCGGGCTCGATTCTCTGCAGGGCTTCACGGTCGGTGATAAGCTTCTCTTTCACCATATCGACAGCGATCCTGATTGCCGCAAATGCCGTCCGCTTGCCAACTCTGCACTGCAGCATGTACAGCTTGCCTTGCTGAATCGTGAACTCAATATCCATGACGTCCCGATAGTGCCTCTCAAGAATGGCACGAACACGCTCAAGCTGCTTGTAAATTGCCGGCTGATCATTTTTGAGCTGAGCAATGGGGAGCGGCGTTCGGATCCCGGCTACAACATCCTCCCCCTGCGCATTCATCAAGTACTCTCCGTAGAAGACATTCTCTCCTGTGGCAGGATCGCGCGTGAATGCCACACCGGTTCCCGAATCATTTCCCATGTTTCCAAATACCATCGACTGGACGTTCACCGCCGTGCCCCAGCTTTCGGGGATATCGTAAAGCTTGCGATACGCGATCGCACGCTCATTCATCCATGACCCAAACACGGCCCCAATCGCTCCCCATAATTGATCGACCGGATTCTCCGGAAAATCATGTCCGGTCTTCTCCTTGATCGCTCGTTTGAAGCGCGTGACGAGATCTTTGAGATCGTCCGCATTTAAATCGGTGTCCTGGCGAGCCCCCCGCTCTTTCTTCTTTTGCTCGATGATTGCCTCGAACGGATCGATCTCATCTTTATGCTGAGGCTTGAGTCCCAACACAACGTCTCCGTACATCTGAACGAATCGGCGGTAAGAATCCCAAACGAACCTTGGGTTTTGGGTCTTCTTCAACAATCCCTCAACCGTCCGGTCATTCAGACCGAGGTTCAGAATGGTATCCATCATCCCCGGCATCGACGCGCGAGCACCTGAACGAACGGACACGAGGAGGGGGTTCGATGGATCGCCGAATTTCGCACCAAGAGCCTTTTCGACTCGATGGAGCGCAGCCTCGACCTCCTTTTTCAACGTGGGTGGATATGTTCGATTGTTCTTATAGTAGTAGGTGCAGACTTCAGTGGAAATTGTGAACCCGGGCGGAACAGGAAGATGAAGATTAGTCATTTCGGCAAGATTGGCGCCTTTTCCGCCAAGGAGACCTTTCATCTCGGCGGTTCCTTCGGCCTTGCCGTTGCCGAAGAAGTAGACGTATTTCTGTTTCTTAGCCATTGTACTCACTCCGTTTCGTTCTTACGCTTTAGCGAAGAGCTTTGTCATTGATGGATATGGTGACTTCATGAAGAAAATGTGCCGCAACTTGTTTGACGGTCGGATTATCGACGTCCTTCATCCGTTCGGGATGCCATTGAATGAGGAGAAGGAACGGCATCCGGTCTTTCAACACCCACTCCGCCGCCTCAATCACACCATCTGGCGAGATCGCCGATGCGATCAAGCCACGACCAAGATGCTCGACCGCCTGATGATGGACGGAATTCACCGTCTGCTCCTCCAAACCAACAATCGCTTCGAGGAGACTTCCGGAGACGGGGGTGATCGCATGCCTGTTTTCAATCCCATCGTTCGTTGCGTGATCGAGGAATCCTGCAGTCACAAGGTCGGGAACAAGCGTTCCTCCTAAGAAAACATTCATGATCTGCATCCCTCGGCAGATACCGAGAATGGGGATCGCCTCCTCCAGCGCTCGCTCGATCACGTCGCACTCAAATGCATCACGGAGCTCATTGACCTCTGTGGTCAAGGGAATAGCTTCCGGTCGCTCATAGAACTTCGGATGGACATCCCCGCCACCGGTGAGGATGAGGCCATCAATCTTCGCCACCTCGTCGGCATTCTCGAGCGTGTAACCAAGCTTGACGAACTCGACATTCGGTTTGATGCGATGAATCCAGGTGAGATAATTATCGAAATACTGTTTTGGGCGATGATTGTCCGTGATGCCGATCCGCACATATCCTCCTTAATCCGGGTAAAGGGGTGAGCGAGATTGGAACTCTTTCACCAGCGATTCGGTCACTGCAAGGAACGTTCCCTCTTTCTCATAAATCTTTCGTTGGCGTGCATAGCTGTTTCCACGCATGATCATCTGAGGGATACTCGCGAGTTCTTCGGTAACACCAAGTCGCCGACTGTGCGGCTCAAGGGTATTCAAGAGATGTAAAATCTCATCGGCAAGACGAGCTGTTCTTCCGCTGTCATCGAGAATAATTTCTGCCTCGACGCCGTATCGCGACGCCTTCCATTTGTTCTCTCTGAGAATCCAGTATGGAGGGGGCGCAAAGGTTGTGCCGGCAGCATGCTGTTCATCAAACCAGTGATAGAGCGCCTGAATGAAGGCCACGAGCGCCACCGTTTCATTCAGATTCGGGAGAGAGTCGCACACGCGTAGCTCGATCGTTCCGTAGTCGGGATGCGGACGAATGTCCCACCAAATGTCCTTGATCGAGGAGATCGAGCGGGAAGCAATCATCGAATCGTAGAACTGCTCAAACTCACGCCAACTGTTGAAGGTGCATGGATGCCCCGCCGTGGGCAAAGCTTCAAAGACTGTTACGCGACAGGAAGCAAGGCCGGTATCCATTCCCTGCCAGAACGGTGAGCTGGCCGAGAGTGCCAAAACGTGAGGCACGTAATGCAGCATCGCGTTATTCATTGCTATCGCATGATCACCATTGCGCATCCCCACATGAACATGAAGTCCAAACACCATCAGTCGCCGCGCCATCCATCGATTGCGATCAATAAGATACTTGTATCGGTCGGCAGGATAGATGATGCGGTCGGTGTAACGCGCAAAAGGATGTGAACCGCTGGAGGCCAGTTCCAGGCCGAGTTCACGACAAACACTCTGGATGGTGGAAATCTGCTGGTCAAGGTCTCTTCTCACCTCGTCGATCGTATTGCAGATGCCTGTATTGATCTCAATCATCGATTGCACCAACTCCGGCTTGATATGTGTCTGTTCGCCGCCGAGTTTCTCAAAGATCTTCGGGGATCCCGGAAAAAGATCCTTCGTCTTGGCGTCGATGATCTGCAATTCCATCTCAACGCCCAGCGACATTCGCTTCGAACCAATAAACGGTAAAGGCATCTTCTCCTCAGTGAACAAGTGACATTAACATCCGCTCCAGGAGTCTCTTGCCGGCAACAATCTCTTGCCGGGTTTCTGTGACAAAAATCTCGGGCCTCATCTTCTTCTTGATGATCGGCAATCCTTTTAGCCGTACAGCATCTTTTGATGTGGTAATGATCATATCAGCACCTGCAACTTCAGCTTTGCTTGCAATGGCCTCGATCTCATCTAACGAATACCAATGATGGTCTGGGAATACCTCGTGTGCCAGAACCTGAACACCAGCGTCGAGAAGCGTCCGCTGAAACGAAACAGGATTACCAATGCCGGATAATGCAAGAACCTTCCTCCCACGAACGTTACGAACGGTGTTTCTCATCCGTCCGCTCAATGCTCTTAACCCTGTGATGACAGTTTTCACTCCGACAATCGGTTTTTCGATTCCGAACAATCGCTTTGCCTCATCAAGTGCAGTTCCATCGTTGCAGCGCGAGAGAACGATCAAGTTCGCCCGCTTCAAGTTCGAAAGTGGCTCGCGATAGAAGCCTGCGGGCAGGAGCAAATTCGGTCCCTCAAGCTCATCCGCCGGAAAGATGACAATGTTCAAATCGCGATGAATTGCACGATGTTGAAATCCGTCATCGAGAAGAAGAACTTCGATTCGGTGGTTTTGCAGAAGCCGATTTGCCCCATGCACTCGATCTTCATCGACTGCGACCACTACCCCGCTCAAGGTTTCAGCAACCTCCGTCGGTTCATCACCCGCCTCCCGAGCTGACACGAGAAGCTTCTTGCCGTCGCTTACGAGGAGGTAGCCCTCCGACGAGCGTTTGTATCCGCGACCCAGCACCCCCACGCGATATCGTTTTCGCTTGAACCAATCGGCAAGCCAGATGACAAACGGCGTTTTGCCTGTCCCGCCGGCAGAGATGTTCCCCACCGATATGACTTTGCACGAAACGCGTGCGGCGCTAAGGATCCCGGCATCAAACAACCAGTTTCGTAGCGCAACACCGGTCCGGTAAAACGGCGAAAGTGGGGCAAGCAATGGATGTGGCTTCACGTTTTCGCCATCTGGAGAATGTGTTCGGCCACGCGTCGCGAGGCGCCGACCGATCCAAGCTTGCTTTTCACGGCCGCGAGCTCCTCGCGCATTGTCCGGATCCGCCCCTCGTCGGCAAGCAGGTTCAGTGCTTCGTTTGCAATGCGCTCGGGGGTTGCTTCATGCTGAATAAACTCCGGCACAATCTTTTTGCCGCCAACAATATTGACAAGTCCGATGTTGTTCACACGCACAAGTAACCGTCCGATAAGATACGTTAACCAGGATGTCCGATACAGCACAAACATCGGTGTTCCGAAACACGCCGTCTCAAGCGTTGCTGTGCCCGACGTAACAAGAGCAAAGTCGGCATGTTGCATCAGCTCATACGTTGCACCTTTCACAAGTCGGAAGCCGTCGAGGTCAAAGAACGTTCGAAAGAATGTTTCATCAAGTGTCGGCGCGACACTGATCGCCACTTCCATGTCCGCTTGCCTCGCGATGCGTTTGGCGGCGTCGAGCATGACCGGGAGAATCATGGTAATCTCCTGCACACGGCTACCCGGGATAAGCGCCAGCAATTTCTTTCCGGTCGTCAGTTCATACCGCTTGAAGAATCCCTTTCGATCAAGCCCGGTTTCCAGCACCTCGAGCAGGGGATGACCGACAAACTCGGCATCGATTCCCGCTTCCCGATAAAGTTCTTCCTCGAAGGGGAAAATGACGAGCATCTTGTCCACCACCGACTTCATAGACTTCATTCGCGAACGATGCCAGGCCCACACTTGGGGGCTGATATAGTAAAGAACTTTGACGCCCGCCTGCTTTGCCTTCTTCGCAAAGCGAAGATTGAATCCGGGGTAGTCAATCAAAACGACCACATCGGGGCGCTTGAGCGACAGAAGTTGACTCAGGGTTCGTTCGACAGATCGGATCACCGGCAGGTGCTTCACAACCTCGATGAAGCCCATAAACGAAAGCTCTTTAATGTGGTACACGAGCTCCATGCCTTGCTGTCGCATTTTGTCGCCGCCGACGCCGAAGACCTCAACCGGCGGCTGGAGGCGCTTCAGCTGGCGCACAACACCGGAACCATGAAGGTCTCCTGAGGCCTCACCGGCAATGATCATTACCCGGGGAGGCATCGTTATGTCCAAAGCCAAAGAACAACGAGGATGATCGTGACGAGCGCAATCGCTTGCAGCGTGCGTCGTTCCGATTTCAATGCAGCGTTCCAATCCGGTTTCTGCTCGGCTTGTGCCTCGGACCAATACGGGATCATTCGCGGCACGAAGCGAGGAACATTCCGGACATACGATGCAAATTCTTTCGGGAATGTCTTCGCGAGAAACTCCTCCTCAAGCGACACAATCATTCGATACTGGATAAAGAAAAAGATCGCCGCCGCAAGCACGAGCCAGGGAACGAGCGCGTTCGACATGACACCGACACCGATGTAGAGAAGCATGTTTCCGACATATAACGGATTGCGCATGTATGCAAAAGGACCGGCAACCACAAGCTGTGGAGCGCCGACGTTTCCTGTTACTCGCGTCAATGCTCCGGCATACGCGACCCCCCAAAAGCGAAGGAGCTCACCGAAGATTGCAACAAGTCCACCGCTTATCATGGTCTGCGTTGTCGGCTGGGCAAAGAGCACCATGAGAATCAAAAATGGAATCGGTGTGTAACTCCGGAACCGGAATAACGTCGCACGTAGATCGTTCAAATCAACTCCTCAAACTTATCCCTGCAGAAAAACATCTCGTCGTGCCATCTTCGCCTCCCGCCGCTGCTTCACCCCCTTCTTCTTCACAAGTTCTTCAAGAAGCGATTGCACATCGGCAAACGTGCGAAACTCATGGTAAGTGATATTTTGGGACTGGCAGTACGGGATGAGTTCTTGCTTCGCAAACACGACATCAGCATAGCGTGCCGGACAGCGATCGGAATAGCCGTCGCCAATATAGACGATGAGATCATCGTCGCCGGACAATCTGAGGAGGTGGTTACGCTTGCAGTTAGCGCACCGCGGACACTCGGAATCGGTGTACGGAAACACCGGCCGGATCCGAGTTCTCCGCCCCTCCTCCAAAAATTCCAATTGATTCGAATAGAACGGAAGCTGATCCAACCCATGGTTCTTCAGAAACCGCTCGACATACACATCGAAGCCGTCGCTCACGATCGTTAGCGGGATTTGGTTTGCTGCACAGAACTGAACAAACGAATGAAATGATGGATCAGGAACGAAATGATCGACAAACGACTCCAACTCTGCCCGCGTGAGATTCTCGACTGCGTCACATTCAGCCACAAAGCACTCCGGCGCCGTGATTTCACCCGAGAGGTAACGCTGAACAATCTGGACCGCTCGGTCTCCCGCATACCGGCGGAACAGTGCGTTGCCAATATCCTGAGTTGTAATCGTCCCGTCAAAATCACAGTATACTCGAATCATATGCTACACGGTTGCAGGCTCGTGGAAGCGGACGGACACCAGTTTCGAGACTCCTTCTTCCTCCATCGTCACGCCGTAAAGGGCGCTTGCCGCCTCCATCGTTCGCTTGTTGTGCGTGACGACAATGAACTGTGTGTTGTCGGCGAAGCGCTTCAGGATTCGTGTGAAGCGATCGATATTCGAATCGTCAAGGGGCGCGTCGACCTCATCCAGAATGCAGAATGGACTGGGCTTCACGAGATAGATCGCAAACAGCAACGCAATGGCGGTCAGGGTTTTCTCGCCACCGGAAAGCAGGTCGATCGACGTCGGCCGTTTGCCACGCGGTTTGGCGGTGATCTCGATGCGCGCTTCGAGGGGATCGACCCCCTCCTCAAGCGTCAGATCGCACTCGTCTCCTTCATCAAATAATCCCTTAAATGTCGCAATGAAATTCTGTCGGATCTTCTCAAAGGTCTCGAGGAACTTCCGCTGCGCTGTGGTATTGATCTCTTCGATGAGGTCGAGGAGGTTCTTTTCCGCCTGAATCAGATCATCCCGTTGCATCACAACGTTGTCAAGTCGTTCCTTCTCGCTCTTGTATTCGTCGAATGCGGCAAAGTTCACCGGTCCCATGGCACGGAGCTTCTCTTTGATCTGGCGTGCCTCTTCCCGCTTCGCATTCAAATCAAATTCAACGTCTTCCGATGGCTTTCGTATTTCAAGATCAATCTGGAATTCCTCTGTTGCCCTCGCCTTCAGTGCCTCGGCTTTCATCGTCAACTCTTGAATCTTGATCTCGAGGTCGTGGGCCGCCTTGAGCGTTCCGTCATGCCGCAAACGCTCATCTTTCAGCTTGAGCTCAATCGTGTGCACCTGACTCCGTTTGGCGGAGAATTCCTGATCGACAATCTGTTTTCGCTCGCGGATCGCATCATACTCCATCCTCGCCGCTGCTACGGCAGACTCCGACTCCTTCATTTCCTCGGTAATGGTCTCGATTTCCTTTCTTGCCGCCGCGATATCCGCCGTCCGCTGGTCAAACGAATTGGAGAGTGATTCGATCGTCGACGTTGCATGTTCGATCTCTTGCTGGAACGATCGTTCCTCAGATCGCAGCGTAAGAACCTGAACATTCGCTTCATTGGCAATGCGAGAGCGCTCATTCCATTCTTCTTCCATCCTCTTCACATCGGCCGTTGCTGTCTGCACAGCAGCCTCCATCTCGGCTTTTCGAGACTCGAGGTTCTGAAGCGCCGGCGCGTTTTCTGACAGCTCTCTCTTTAGCGATTCAATCTCCTGACGCAACCGCTCGGACTCGGACTTGTTGCGCTCGATGGTCTCCTGCGCACGCTTCTTCTCGAACTCGACGGTCGCTATGCGAACTTCCACGGAGGTTGTCTGCTGCTCAATCCCTTTCGCCTCCTCCATCAACTTCTTCACATCAATCGCATTGAGTTCTGCGGTATGTTCTGCAATGCGCTGCCGAACGTTCCTCAGTTCGGCGTCGAGCGTCACCACTTCGCGGGCGAGTTCTTCAAGCTGAGATCGCTTGCCGATATGACCACCCTCATCCTGGCGACGGCTCCCCCCTCGCAAAAGTCCCCGGCCTGTGATCACCTCTCCATCGAGAGTGACGCAGCGAAGCGACGAATCCATCGAAAGAAGTGAGCGCGCAACATCGAGGTTCTCAACAACAAGACATCCATCGAGGAGAAAGTCGAGTATCGGCCGGAATCGTGGTTCGATAGAGATCAGCGAGCTTCCCCAGCCAACAACGCCTGGGTTCGAAAGAGCCGGACGACGATCCGACCGGGGTTGCACGCGATCGAGGCAGATGAATGTCGCTTTGCCCTTCTCATTCTTCCGGAGGGCATCAATTGCCGCGTATGCATGATCGACGCTCTGAACAATAACATAGCCTGTCGCCTCACCTAATGCTGCTTCGAGCGCAACCCGGTGCTCCGGTCGCACTTGCACAACCTCGCCGACGGTTCCTTCGACCTTGTCTTTCCATTCACTGCTGGTCATTAAGTACCGCGCACCTTCCGAGTACCCATCGAAGCTCTCCACAAGCCCTTTCAAAAAGTCTGCCTTTGCCTTCTTTCCCTCAAGCTCGGTTCGGAGCTCAAGTTCCTTCGTGCGCAGGCTCTCGATCTCGCCTTGCAGCTTCAGTTTGACATTCTCGACCTGGTGGACGCGCACCTCGGCTTCTGCAAACTGACGTCGAAGCTCACGATCGTCGGCGGTGAGATTGGCAACGAGTTCTTCGTTTTGCTTGATTTCGCGCCCGTAGGTGAGGTTTTCTTCAGCGATATACTCAATCCGACCATGAATATTCTCGATGCGCGCCTTGATCTGGTTCTCGCGATTCTTCAGCTCAGCGATTTCATGCAGCAGGCTGATGACCCCGTCCTGCTTCTCTTTCAGATGGTGCTTCCGTGCATCGAGCTGCCGGCTGAGTGCATCGAGTTCCTCTTTTTTAGCCAGATACACCTGCTCGGCACGTTCGATCATCTCTCTCACACGCTCGAGTTTCGAGAGGAGCTCTTCCTGTTTTCGTTCAAGCCTGTCCCGCTGTTCGCGCAACTCGATCTTCTCCCGCTCAAACCGCTCGATGTTGCTGGCGAGGGACTTCTTCCTTTCCATTGCCGTCGCAATGGCCTGCTCAAGGCCGTGGATGATTGTCTGCTGGTTCGAAAGATCGTTCTGGGCAGCAGCACTTTTGTCCTCGAGTTCTCTCAGCTCGGTCCGCAGCACATCGAGAAGAGCTTCTTCCTGAGCAAGCTCCACATCAATGCGATTTTTTTCCGTGACTGTAACGTCAAGCTGCTCGCGGAGCGGAACGATTTTCGAGACAACACTTGCATACTCCCGCACGAGAAGCTCGATCTCCATTTCCTGCAACTGTTTCGCGAACTCATTGTACCGTTGCGCTTTCTGGGCCTGTCGTTCCAATGAATTGACTGCCTTTTGAACTTCACGAACAATGTCGTTCACACGAGTGAGATCATGCTGCACTCCTTCGAGTTTCCGATAGGCTTCTTTTCGCCGGTGCTTATATTTCGTCACTCCAGCCGCCTCTTCAAACAAACGCCGGCGTTCATCCGCTTTATCGCTGAGAATAGTTTCCACCATCTTCAACTCGATGACGGAATAGGCATCGGCACCCATTCCCGTGTCCATGAAGAGATCGCGAATATCCTTGAGGCGACAGAGAGTCTTATTCAGGAAGTACTCGCTCTCGCCCGATCGATAGACGCGGCGTGTGATAACGACCTCGGCAAACTCTGTCGGGAGAATCTGTTTTGTGTTCTCGATGGTCAAGGAAACCTCGGCCATGCTGAGGGGTTTACGGGATTTCGTTCCGTTGAAGATCACATCTTCCATCTTGTCGCTGCGCAGCGTTGTCGGGCGTTGTTCACCAAGCGCCCATCGAATCGCATCAACGACATTCGTCTTTCCACATCCGTTCGGACCGACGATGGCGGTCAATCCTTTGTCAAATGTCAGACTGACTTTCTGAGCGAACGATTTGAAGCCAAATATTTCGAGCTTGGAGAGATACATTATCCAGTTGCCCGCAGGATATTCAAGATGAATTCGACGTATGCGAGCACGGCATATTCGGAATCGTAGTAAAGGAATATCCCGGCGAGTATTGCTGCGGAGACCAAAACACCGCCGACGTATGTTCGCGTTGCACTGATATCGTAAATGACCGAGATACCGCGGAACAAACGAAGCGCAACCCAGACACCAAACAGGGCCAGAAGAATGAAGGATGGAATGACATAAATCGGATTCTCAAGAATCTTGAACAAACTCATCCCAAACGGACTCAAGAAGAGGAACGGCGATGCCCCCCACACGGTGACGGAAAACGCATGGAACCAGAAGATCCTTGTCTTGACAAAAACCGAAAACGCTTTGACAAGAACGGAGACGACAAGATACAGTCCGAAGAACACGCCGGTCAATGCCACAATTCCCCCTACGGGATGCCACGTGATCTTGATGAGCTGTTCTTTGACCAGATCGGAAACCACGAATTGCGTGAGGAGCAGATCGGCGAACTGACTGTGTCGATAGTGGTAGAGCAAACTCGAGAGAACTACTGCGAGCGTCATCGAAATGCCGACAGCGAGCAGAACGGTGTGCGACACCGCAACCGCGCGAAGATCGCGGAGGTCAGCAAAGAAATTGTATGGCCGCAGCAACGATCGCTTCAACGCCTCACGAAATCTTCTGTTGTAGTTGTATTGGTATGCAACGACGAAGATGATGATGAATCCCGACACAACATGCGCCACGGGCAGCGATGGACGATAGCTCCCCACCGGTAACGCTGCAACTTTCTGATCGGCAAAGAGATTCTTGACGACTTCAAACGCGAGACGCTTCTCGCGAGCGCGACTCACAAGACCCAACGGATGAATGTACGGCTCACCGGTGTTGACCGTCAGAATCGGACGGTCTCCTCGCCAATCCGCAAATGCATTGATGAAGCTCCCTGCAGCGCCTGCCTGCTTCAGAGCATCATAATGCTGAAGGAAGAATCGCCCCTGTGCCTCTTGCGACATCGGATCGCTGTAGCCGCTGCGATTGTGATGTTCGACGGGCTTGCCGTACTGCAGAACCACGAGCGGTTTGCGAGGATTCCGTTTCTTCCAATCGGCCAGTTGAAGCTTGAATGCTTTGAGATCCTCAGCATCCGGAATGAGCGCAACAACATCGGCCAGATCGCCGCACTGTTCGAGTTCGATCATTCGCGAGCCGTAGTAGATCGGCCTCTCATCGAATAACCGCATTGAACCTGCGAGGCGCTGCACATAGGAACATGCCCGCAAATCGGAAGAATCAAACTGACTGCCGATGCCCCAGGCGATAATCGAGGGGTGATGCCGATCGCGCTCAACCATCTCACGCGCCAACCCATCGGCCAATGTCTGAAATGTCTCCGACGCAATGACGTGAGCCGGAACATTCCATACCGGAATCTCCACAAACGCCAGAAGACCATAGCGACTGCAGAGATTCAGCATGTAGGGGTGTGGAGGATGAAAAGCAAATCGGATCGCATTTGCGCCGAGAGTCTTGATCAGCACAACATCCCGTTCCATTTCCGCGTACGAAAGAGAAGCGCCATTCTCTGGAGAGTCTTCGTGCCAGACAACCCCCTTCAGGGTTACTGGCTTCCTGTTGAGCAGGATTCGATCGGATGATAGCTCAAGCGTTCGAAACCCAACAAGCTGCTGAACCACGTCAATCGGCGTCCTCGTTCTGCCTTCGATCCGAACGATGCTCGCCTTAAGCCGGTATAATTCGGGAGTTTCGGGACTCCAGAGTTTCGGATTGTTTACGGTGAGAATCGACCTGACTTCGATGTCTTGATTCTCTTTCAGCGTAACTGGTTGAGGTGGAGAGGAACCGATGAGCGCGTCGCTGAGAAAATCCAGAAGCTCGAATTCCAGCCCATAGGTCGGCGATTTCCCCATTCGGTCGACAGTGTCGATCACCACGCCTGCACCTGTGGAAATGACCACGGAAAGATTGATCGAACCTTGCCTCGGTTCCGCCTGGAGTGTCGTTTGGACCCCCAGCTTACTGATGTGAATAGTGGGTGTAACCAGAATGTACATTTCCCTCACGATCCCGCCGTAGTTGCGCCATCCCCAGATCTGCTTCCGTACGGGAATCGTCGAGGAAGAAGTCAAGGCGTTGTTGACGACAACTTTGATGATGTTTTCAGCCCCAAACTGAAGCGTATTCTCTGGAATCTCCAACTGGAAGGAGGTATAACCGCCTGTGTGTCTTCCAACAAAGACATCATTAATAAAAATCTCCGCCTCATGATTGATTCCCAATGCAACGATTTTGAAGCGCGAGCCATCCAGAACCGACCTTTCAACGCTGAACTTCCGCTGAAAGATGATGCTGCCTTCGTAGTCAAAGGACGCCGGAATATTGACGTCAAACCATTGCTCGCCGTCAAGAGAATAACTCCATGGTCCGTTGAGATCGATCTTCTGTCGCAACGGTGAAGTGAGATGGAGGGGATCCTCGCCGGATTTGTTTCCGGACGGACCGAGTTCGAAAACCTTAAGTTGAAATCCGTAGAGCGGGGTGAGGAACAGGTAACAGAGAAAAAGGAAGCGAAGGACGGGGATGGGTTTGGGTTGTTGTGTCAATTCTTAGAAAGGACCAGTTTGAGAAATCGGGATTACGGTCCCGACTTTTGGGGACGAGGGAAATATAACACGAAAAGTGAGCGAAAGCAATGGAAAAAATGGAGGGATATCCCCGTAACTACAAGGAAATCAAATTGTTGCTTGAATCTCTTAAAGCAGGGTTGGAGTTAACACTGTCAGAAGCAGATATTGCCAAGCATACAAGAATCAAGACATTCTGGCAGATTGAACAATTTGAGCGAACGAATCGGCTTTAAGGCTGGCACCGCCGACAAGTGCTCCGTCGATGTTCGGTTGCCGGAGCAGCGACTCTGCGTTGTCGGGTTTGACGCTGCCGCCATACTGGATGACGACGCGCTCGGCAATTGCCCAGCTGTGGAGTTGACCGATGATCTTTCGGATGAGCTTGTGAACTTCCTCGGCCTGTTCAGGAGTGGCATGTTTCCCGGTGCCGATAGCCCACACCGGCTCATAGGCAATGATGCATCGTGTTACGTCGTTCGAAGCAATATCGTTGAGAACGGCTTTCACTTGAACGGAGACAATCTGGTCGGTAATCCCCTTTTCACGTTCATCAAGCGTTTCTCCAACGCAGATGATCGGAGTCAGTCCCTCATCCAGCGCCTTTCGTGCTTTCTTGTTGATAATGTCGTTGGTCTCTCCGAAATACTGCCGGCGTTCGGAGTGACCGAGAATCACGTGCGAGCATCCCACAGATTTCAGCATCTTTGCTGATACCTCTCCGGTATATGCACCTTCCGATTCGAAGTACATGTTCTGCGCACCAAGGCGAATCGGAGTACCTTGAACAAGGGCCTGCACTGTGGCAAGCGACGTGAAGGGGGGACAGAGAACAACTTCTATACCGTGAGGAATCGAAGAAAGTTTGGCTTTTAGACCGTTGACCAGATCGATGCTTTCCTGCACATCGTTGTACATCTTCCAGTTACCGGCGATGATTTTGGGGCGCAAGGGATGCCTCGGTGGTTAGTAGATGGTGGGTGAAATAACCGGTCGGCACGTCAGCCTTTCTTCATTGAGTCGAGCTTCCGCCTCAGGATGTCATTCACGATCTTCGGATTCGCTTTCCCCTTCATGGCCTTCATTGTCTCTCCGACGAAAAACCCGAACACCTGGTTCTTGCCATCGAGATACTTCTTCACTTGCTCGCTATTCTGCGACAAGATCTCATCAATGGCCTTTTCAATTGCTCCAGTGTCACTGATCTGCGCAAGTCCCTTCTTCTCTACAATCGTCTTCGGCGATTCTTTGTGCGTCAGCATTTCCTCGAATACTTCCTTGGCGATCTTGCCGCTGATTGTGCCATCGACGATCAGGTCAATCAGCTCCGAGAGATGATGAGGGCGAATCGGGAAATCCGACACCGCGATGTGCTGATCGTTCAGAACGCGCAACACATCGGTCATCGTCCAGTTGCTGGCGAGCTTGTAGGTCTCTTTGCTCTTTGAGCGGAGGTTGCCGACAACCTGCTCGTAGTAATCTGCAAGCTCCTTCTCGGAAGTCAGAATCTCGGCATCGTATTTTGGCAGCTGAAACTCGCGCATGTACCTCTCTCGCCGTTCCGTCGGGAATTCCGGCAAGGATTTCCTCACCTGTTCTATCCACTGTTGCGTTACGATGACCGGCAAAAGATCCGGCTCCGGAAAGTAGCGATAGTCGTGTGCCTCTTCTTTGGTCCGCATCGGCACAACGATTCCTTGAGCTGAATCCCAAAGCATCGTCTGCTGAACGACCTTCTCTCCGTTTTCGATGGAGTCGATTTGCCTCTGGATTTCGAACTCCAGCGCCTTCTCAACGAAGCGGAAGGAGTTCATATTCTTCACTTCCGTCTTTGTGCCGAGTTTCGTTTCTCCCTTCGGCCGAACGGAAACGTTTGCATCGCATCGTAGACTTCCCTCTTCCATGTTTCCGTCGCAGATGCCAAGGTACGTTACGATCTGGCGAATCTTCTGCATGTAGAGTGACGCTTCACGTGGAGAGCGGAGATCCGGCTCGCTGACGATCTCGATCAAGGGAACACCGGCGCGATTGAGGTCAACAAGTGTGTCGATATCAAGGTCATGGATCGATTTCCCTGCATCCTCTTCCATATGAATCCTCGTAATGCCGACTTTCTTCTTCGTTTCATTTTCAAGTTCGATCTCCACCCATCCGCCGGTGCAAATCGGTTCCTCATACTGAGAGATCTGATATCCTTTCGGGAGATCGGGATAAAAATAATTCTTCCGGGCAAAGATTGACCGCGGCGCAATCGTCGAATGCGTTGCCAATCCCATGCGAATCGTAAACTCGACCATCTGTTTGTTTAACACGGGAAGAACGCCGGGCATACCGAGACAGACGGGACAAACATTGGAATTCGGCTGATCGCCGAAGCGCGTGGAGCAACTGCAGAATGCTTTGGATTTCGTTTTAAGCTGTGCGTGGACTTCAAGTCCGATCACAGCCTCGTATCGGTCGTACGTGGACATCTATGCTGCGATCGCTTTCGTCACTTTTTCTGCCGCGTCTTTCAAATCTTTCGCAACGAGGAAACTCAAACCGGAGTTCTTCAGGATCTCCGCTGCCAGCTCGGCATTTGTTCCTGCGAGCCGGATGACAATGGGCACCTTGACGTGCACATTCTTCACCGCCTCAACGACACCGGTCGCTACACGGTCGCATCGGACGATACCGCCAAAGATATTAATGAGCACAGCCTTCACATGAGGATCTTTCAGAATAATCCGGAATCCGGCCTCCACGGTCTTCGCGCTCGCTCCTCCACCGACATCGAGAAAATTGGCAGGCATTCCGCCGGCAAGCTTGATGATATCCATCGTCGCCATCGCAAGTCCCGCTCCGTTCACCATGCATCCCACGTTCCCATCGAGCTTGATATAATTCAGATTTGAAGCTGAGGCCTCAACTTCGAGTGGATCCTCTTCGTCAAGATCTCGCAGAGCCGCATAACCGGGATGCCGATACAGTGCATTGTCGTCGAAGTTGATCTTCGCGTCAAGAGCAAGAACATCTCCCTCTTTCGTCAGAACAAGCGGATTGATTTCCGCCAACGATGCGTCAGAAGTTTCGTAGGCGTTGTAGAGCGCGAGGAGGAATTTCACGCCATTCTTGAACGCATCGCCGGTCAGGCCGAGTCCGAAACAGAGCTTCCGCGCCTGAAACTGTTGTAGCCCGACTCCCGGATGCACGTATTCCTTGAGAATCTTCTCCGGCGCCTCCTCCGCAACCTTTTCAATCTCAACTCCACCCTCCGTGGAAGCCATGACAACATTCTGAGATCGCGACCGATCGAGCGTGATTCCGACGTACAGTTCTTTCTCGATGTTCATCCCCTCTTCGATCAACAAGCGTTTGACAATCCTCCCTTCGGGACCCGTCTGGTGAGTTACGAGGCGCATTCCGAGAATTTCCGACGCTCGTTGCCGAACCTCATCGATCGAACGAGCGAGCTTGACACCACCTCCCTTGCCCCGACCGCCTGCATGGATTTGCGCTTTCACCACCCAAACGCTCCCGCCGATTTCCTGCGCAGCCTTCACCGCCTCATCAACGCTGAACGCAACTTTCCCTTTTGGAACCGCTACGCCGTACTGCTTGAGAATCTCTTTGCCTTGGTATTCATGGATTTTCATCAGAACACTCCAGTGGATTAGTCGTTGAAGAGAGGTCGGAGATTAGAAGTCGACTTCTCACCTCTCTCTTTAGCCTCTTCCCCTCACTTCACTTTTTCAGCAATCGACTTGGCTTGTGTGAACAGAAGCAGGTAGTCGCGTCCTCCAGCTTTTGAATCGGTCCCCGACATGTTGAATCCGCCGAAAGGATGAACTCCAACTAACGCGCCGGTGATCTTTCGATTGATATAAAAGTTTCCGACGTGGAAAACCTTCTTTGCTTTCTCAATCTTCTTTCTGCTCTTCGTCCACACGCCGCCGGTGAGTCCGTACTCCGTGTTATTGGCGATTTCCAGTGCGTGATCGAAGTCGCGCGCTTTGATCACGGCCAGCACGGGACCGAAGATCTCCTCTTGCGCAATCGTCGCCTTCGGATCGACATCGGCAATGATGGTCGGGCGAATGAAATGCCCTTCACCGGGAGCCTTTTCACCGCCGGTAATCAAGCGCCCACCTTCCCGTTTGCCCGTTTCGATGTAACGAAGAATCTTCTCCTCTGCACCCTTGTTGATGACGGGTCCCATGAAATTCGATGGATCGTCCGACGGTCCGACTTTGATTGCTTTCGTCTTCTCTTCAATCAATTTCAGAAACTTGTCGTACACCTTCTCCACGACAATCGCCCGAGAAGCCGCTGAGCATTTCTGTCCCTGAAAACCGAACGCCGAGACCACCGTCGCCTGCACAGCAGCTTCGAGATCGGTCTCATCATCGATGACAATCGAATCCTTCCCACCCATTTCAGCCACAACTCGCTTGAGCCACTTTTGGCCCGGCTGGACTTTCGATGCAAGCTCGTAGATATGCGTGCCGACTTCGCGCGAGCCGGTGAAAGAAACGAAGCGCGTTTTCGGATGAGCCACAAGCGTATCGCCCACGGAACCGCCCGGACCCGTGATGAAATTGATCACTCCTTTCGGCAATCCGACTTCCCGCATCAGCTCGAAGAACTTCCAGCCTGTCAAGGGCGAATCGCTGGAAGGTTTTAATACAATCGTGTTTCCGCACACCACGGCTGCGGAGGACATACCGGTGAGAATCGCCAGAGCGAAATTCCACGGCGGCACAATCACGCCGACACCCAGCGGGATATACCAGAGCTCGTTTTTCTCTGAGGGAATCTTCGTCAGCGGCTGGGGAGCAGCAAGGCGGAGCATCTCCCTTCCGTAAAACTCAAGAAAGTCGATGGCCTCTGCCGTGTCGGCATCTGCCTCGGGCCAGGTTTTACCGACTTCGTAGACCATCGTTGCGCTAAACTCATGTTTGCGTTTTCGCATCAACGCAGCAGCTTTGAACAGATAATCCGCTCGCTTCTTCGGCTCGACCCACTGCCACGTCTCGAACGCTTGTGTCGCGGCTTCGATGGCTTTGTTCGCAAGGGATTGATCTGCTTTCTGGAAAACCCCGACGACTTCACTTGGCTTCGAGGGATTATAGGAATTCAGCTTGTCGTTGGTTCGAATCTCTTCTCCACCGATGACAATGGGGTACTCCTTGCCAAATTCGGACCGCACCTTGGCAAGCGCCTTCTCCATGCCTTTCCGGTTGGCGGGTTTCGAGAAATCGGTCAACGGCTCGTTCTTGAATGGCTTGATAGGCATTGAGATATCCTCTGAATAAATGAATCGGATTTTCGTGGAACAAGGGGAAGAAAATATACGAAGATTTTAGGAAATGAAGGAGGGAAAAATGAGCGGGGGAGTAGAATGATGGAATTGGTAGGATGGGACGGAAAAGATACCTTGGAGCAACGCACTCCCCATCAAATCTTCCATTCTTTCGTTACTCCCTGTTTCGGATGGCGAGAGCCTTCATCACTGCATCATGCAACTTCGGCCTTACCTCAGAAATCTTCGTATTCTCCCTCGTCGGGTAAACCCGATTGGTCAGGAAAATCACAAAAACATTTTTCTCCGGATCGGCTACCACCGATGTTCCGGTGAATCCCGTGTGCAAGTAGGTTCGCAGCGAGGTCAGCGTGCCGGAAAAGGACTTGTCGGAAATCTTCGTATCCCAACCGATGGCGCGACTGCTCTTCTCGGATTGACGCGTGGTGAATCTCTTCACCGTCTCCTCCTTGATGTACTGCACTCCCCCATACGTTCCACCATTCATCAACATCTGCATTATGACGGCCAGATCGGAGGCAGTGCTAAACAATCCAGCATGTCCCGACACTCCGCCAAGCACTGCTGCATTCTCATCATGCACTCTTCCCCGCACGGGCCGGCCGGTCTTCTTCCAATGATTGTCCACTTCCGTCGGCGCAATCCGCGGATGAAGCCAGGAAGGGGGATTGAACATTGTGCTGTTCATCCCTAACGGCTTGAAGAAAACAGAATCGGCATACCGGTTGAGCGGCACTCCTGCAACGACCTCAATGACTTTCCCCATCGTGATCAAACCGAGATCGCTGTAGATCGCAGTGTCGCCTGTCCTGTAAACGAGAGGAGAGGCATACACAGAATCATAAACGCACTGGGGCGTCGAACAGAACTCATAAAACTTTCGCCATGCCGGCAATCCGCTGTTGTGAACCAACAAATGGTAAATCGTGATACTGTCTTTTCCGTTCTGAGCAAATTGCGGAATGTATTTCGATACGCGATCGTCTAACTTCATCCTCCCTTCGTCAATCAATCGCATCACTGTGCTTGTCGTGGCGATGACCTTCGTGACGGAGGCCAGATCGTAGATCGTGTTCGTTTCCACCTGTCGTGAATAAGGATCGTACTCGTAAGTCCCAAAGGCCTTGTGATATCCCACCACACCATCTCTCGCAGCAAGAACAACGGCACTGGGAAATGCGCTATCGGCAATCGCTTTGAGAATGACATCGTCGACCTCTTTGAGCTTCTTCGGATCGAAGCCGGCAAACTCGGCATCATCGAATCGCAGCGCCACCTTCGGGAGCTCCACACCCTGCCCGGCCGTAAAGACGCCCGGCATGGAGATCGGCAGCTTCCCTTTCGACGGCACTTCGCCAAACAGAATCTCTACAGCGGATTCAACAACAACATCGGCCTCACTGAAGCCCACAACGTACGCATGGACCGATGGTAGAGCATTCAGCAAGTAGGGATTGCCGAACGAGAGCATGACGGTGGGTTTGCCGAGTTTTCCGATTGCGTTCAGAAAATCGATTTGCTGCTGCTGTAAAAAGCCGGTCATTTGCGCGGAGCGGGTTCTGACGTAAAGATGCAAGATAACGACGTCGGCAAGCGCAGCGCGCGCAAGAGCCGTGTCGTACTCAATCTTGTTGCTGCGCTGGTCGAGCCGGAATTCTTGCGGCGTTACCCCTCGCTGACGAACGAGAAGGCGAAAGGAATTTCCTGTCGAAGGATCCTCGAGATCGCCCATCGCAATGCTCACAATCTTCTTCAGATTGTTTTTTTGTAAGGGGATGAGATTGGAATCGTTCTTGACGATGGTCACGCCCTCCCGTGCAATCTGTTTCGCGATCAGCTTATGCTCGCGTGCGCCGACAATCTTTGCGACCTGATCAATACTGATGAGCTTGCGCTTGTCGAGCTCCGCAAACTTCTTCGCGGCAAGGATCTTTCGTACAGATTGCTCGATGCGCTGGAGGGGAATTTCTTTCCTTCGGACAGCTTTCGCAAGTGCATCGATCGCAACATCGACGTCGGGCGGAAGGAGAACGAGATCGGTCCCCGCTTTCACCGCACGAACCGCCGCCTCGGCGGTCGAGAATGCCTTCGTCACGCCCCGCATATCCATCGCGTCCGTTACGATCAGACCGGAAAATCCCATCCGATTCTGCAGCAACGTCGTGCTGATCGGATACGAAAGCGTAGCGGGTATTCCCCGCAGACTATCGATGAGCGGCACATCAAGATGCGCAACCATAATAGAGCGAACGCCGGCGTCGATTGCCCTGCGAAACCCAATGAGCTCGAGCGAATCGAGCCGCTCCGACGTATAGGGGAGAACGGGAAGATCAAGATGCGAATCGATGTCGGTATCGCCATGCCCTGGAAAGTGTTTCGCGGTTGCGATGACCCGTTCTTCCTGCATCCCCCGGATAAACGCGGCGCTCATCTCGGCAACAAGCGCGGGATCTTCGCCGAATGAACGCGTGTTGATCACAGGGTTCATCGGATTGTTGTTCACATCGACGACCGGTGCATAAACTTGCCGCACACCAAGCGCCTTCGCCTCCCGTGCTGTAATCTTGCCGATCAGATACGCATAATCCGGATTCCGTGTCGCCCCGACAAGCATTGCGCGCGGAAACAATGTTGCCCGCCGAACCCGCATCGCCGCTCCAAATTCGAAATCTGCCGCAATCAACAACGGCACTTTGGAAATGGACTGGAGCTTGTTCGCCTGCACGGCATATTCGTATACATCCCCGGCGAAGAAAACAAAACCGCCAATCTTCCGCTCTTTTACAAGGCGTTCAAGATACACCCACCGCTCGTCGTCGCGACTGAGGTAACCTCCTTCTGCACGAGCGAAGATCATCTGTGCCACTTTCTCTTCGAGAGTCATCCGCTTGAGCGTGCGTTCAACCCACTGATCAGGTTTCTGCCGCTGCTCGAGGGGAGCGTCGTTAGACTGGAGCAATGCGGGAGTAAGAACTACAACAGCAAAGACGAGAACAAGAATCTTCATAGTTTTAACGATTGAGTATCGAGAGAGCAAGAAGCGAGGCACCATGTACCGGCGGAAATTTGGGCTGCCGGATGTGAATGTGTGGAAACCGACTGGAGATGGCTCTCTTGAGGATTCGGAGATAGATGCTTTCGGTACTCCCTAAACTTCCGACAAATGCCAGAGGAACATCATCCGGCAATTTCCCCTCTTTTTTCATACGATTGAGCATTCCGTGAATTGTTTCGGTAAGATTTTTGCAGGATGTTTGAAGGATTCGAAATGCGGTTGAATCATGCTTCTCCGCGGCCTCGATAACATGCGGCGCCAGAGCAGCCACATCGAAGCCTTTGCCGTATATCGCACGAATAATGCTTGGCTGATCCTTCAGACCAAAACGACTCGCGATCATCCGCGATAATGTCGTCGAATGCTCCCCTCGATCAAGTGATCGTGCGACGGCCTGTAACGCAGCCCTACCGATCGCATACCCGCTTCCTTCATCTTCGATAATTCTTCCCCATCCACCGGCGCGGAAGATCTTTCCTCGCTCATCTTTTCCAAAAACAATCGAGCCCGTTCCCACAATCACGATTACCCCTACCTCTCCGCCAAAAGCCCCCTCCAGAGCGGTCGTTGCATCCCCTTCGACAACCACGCGAGGTAACCGGACCCGTTTTGCTGAGGCATTCTTTCGAATCCCACGAACCATTCGTTTCTGATCGGAACCCCTCCCTGCCCCCGTCAACCCTGCTACGACAAGCGAGAGCGCACTTGTCGGAATTCCGGCTTTCCTGCAGACCGACTGAATCAGCCGGACAATCGTTTCGGACGCCTCCTCGACACCGATGATTTGAAAGTTCGAGGGACCAGCGTTCCCCCTTGCCAGCACCTTCCCCCGAGCGTTGCAAAGCTCTGCCTCCGTCTTCGTTCCACCCCCGTCGATTCCAACGACAAAAATTTCTTTCTTCATTCGTTCGCGCGCCAAAGTATTGAGAAATGGATGGAAATGCAAGAAGTCCGCTTGCGCAGCAAAACAACTTGGGCGAACAGGCTGACTTCCGACTCCCGAACTCGTATTTTTTTCTTTTCCTCGGGATTCATTTTTCCACCTTTCTTGTTATATTGACATTCACTGAACCTATCATTGCTCATTTCTGAGGCCATGATGAAGAACGTTTTTCTCTTTCTCCTTGTACTTCTCCTTCCCTTAACCGGATTTGCTCAAAGAATGCAGAAAGCGCCGGATTTCACCTACTCGACAGTTGATGGAAAGAAAATCCAGCTTTCCAAACTCAAAGGAAAAGTCGTTGTCGTCAACTTTTGGGCGACCTGGTGTGGACCATGTCGAGCCGAGATCCCCGGTTTTCTTGAGGTCTATGAGAAGTACAAATCCAAGGGTCTGGAAATCGTCGGCATATCGCTCGACGAAGAAGGCTGGCAGGTGGTAACACCGTTCGTCAACCGCTACAAGATCACGTACCCCGTTGTTATCGGTGATGGAAAAGTCGCACGCGATTACGGCGGCATCGATGCGATTCCGGTTTCGGTTATCGTTGACAAGAATGGCAATATCGTCGATCATCACATCGGGTATCTTTCCAAACAAGCGCTCGAAAAGAAAATCCAACAACTCCTCTGACCATCGGATGAACCGACGCCAGCGGCTCCTCGGCCTTCCTCTCCTTCTCTTTACTCAATCGATCATTGGTTTCGCAACGTTTGCGCAAGATGGCCTTTCCGGTAGTGCGCAAAAGGTGAAGGTGGAAACCTATGTTTCGCACGATCGAATCCGTGCCGGTTCGACGTTCGACGTTTTGATCGTTCTCGCCATTGAGCCCGGCTGGCATCTGAACGCCCATATCCCTTCGTTCGATTATCTCATCGGCACGGCGGTTGAGTTTCAGCCTTCCGAAGGAATCATCGTCTCCGACACCAGATATCCACAGGGGCACAAGGAGCAGCTCTTCACGGATGAGCCGCTTCTTGTGTATCAGGATACGGTCGGCATTGTTGTAACGATGAAAGTTTCCGAGAAAGCCGCGACCGGCGAACGTGTTTTGCATGGATCGCTGACGGTTCAGGCATGTGACAGCAAAGTGTGTCTCGTACAATCGACGATCCCCCTTCGGATTCCCGTACACATTGTTCCCTCCGGCGAAACGGTTGCCGATATCAACAGCGCAATGTTTACTCGATTCGCTCCCGGCGATGAGAAATCCGCACTGTTCGACAATGAGATCGCACGGCAATTCGAAGAGAATGCTCTGACGGCATTCGCTGCGATCTTTCTCGTCGGACTTGCGTTGAACCTCACACCGTGCGTTTACCCCATGCTCTCCGTGACAGTCTCCATTTTCGGCGCACAGTCCGACACGCACACGGTGCGCATTTTCTCGAAGGCGCTCGTCTATGTCCTTGGCATCGCCACAATGTACAGTGTGCTTGGCGTGACGGCAGCGCTTGGGGGCGGATTATTCGGAAGCTGGCTG
Source organism: Bacteroidota bacterium (assembly GCA_035559595.1). Lineage (GTDB taxonomy): Bacteria > Bacteroidota > Ignavibacteria > UBA10030 > UBA10030 > DATMBF01. The sequence continues at coordinate 40,900 of DATMBF010000012.1, forward strand.
CAAAGCTCCTGGGTCCTTGCCGGAATTGCCGCTCTTCTCTTTGCCCTTGCCTTAAGCATGTTTGGTCTCTATGAGATCCGTGCACCGTACTGGCTGACCGAAAAACTTGGTGGCACAACGGGAACAGGAATCGTGAGTCTCTACATCTCCGGTCTCGTCGTAGGAGTTTTTGCGGCCCCGTGCGTGGGTCCGCCGATCATCGCTTTGCTTGCTCTCGTTGCAGCCAAGGGCGATCCAATGTTCGGATTCTGGACCTTCTTTGTGTTGTCACTGGGACTCGGACTTCCCTATCTCATTCTCGGAACGTTCTCCGGACTTCTCAAAAAGATCCCCCGTTCGGGTCCATGGTTGGTGTGGGTGGAGAGGATTTTCGGTGTTGTTCTCACCGCTGCAGCTCTTTTTTATCTCGCGCTCGCGTTTGCGCCGTCGTACAGCGCATGGGTTGTGCCCCTTGCATTGTTCGCAGGGGGAGTCTATCTGGGATTCCTCGAACCTTCCGGAAGGGAACGCATCTCGATTCGCAGGATCAAGTGGGTATTCGGGATTACGGCCGTTGCGTTCGGACTCGTTTCATTTGATGCCCTTCGTCAACCGGGAGTCGTGTGGGAACCATATTCGCCCGAGAAGCTCACCGCTGCCAGAGCCTCTGGTCAGCCAGTCATGCTCGACTTTTATGCCGATTGGTGCATTCCGTGTGTCGAGCTGGATAGGAAAACCTTCACGGATGCGCAGGTGATCGATGCCACGAAAAATTTCGTGCGCTTGAAGGTTGATCTCACCTCCTTCGACTCTCCCGAGTCGGAAGAACTGAGAAAGCAGTTCAACATAGCCGGCGTTCCGACGATTGTTTTTTTGAATGGGGATGGAGAAGAAGTACAATCTGCCCGCGTTATCGGTTACCTCCCTCCTGCGCAATTCCTCGAGCGCGTGAAGGAAGTCTCACCAGCGTTGTAGAGGTTGGGGGGGATTCGAAGATCCAACACGCATTCCGTCAGCACACCCTGCCGTTTGAGAATCTCCCCCGTCGCTTTTCCAAAGCGAGAGAAACGGGGGATCCTTTGAATGAAAAGTGCCGCGCTCAGCGACTCACAAAAACAACCCCCTTGTCGCAATGGGGATTCTGGTATGCAAAAAGGTTGACGCACACTCAGAGAATGCACATTGCGGTTTAAGAATCCCCCGGCCCCTTTTCCCACAGGGGAGGTTGGAAGCGTCGTTGAATTGACGCCTCGGGCTCATCGAATCAAAAAACTGCAAATCGGCAAAGGGATTTTCCGGCGCGCCCCGTCTCTGGTTCAGGCATCGGCATCCACGCTTGCTTCGCGAGAATCATTTCACCACATTTTTCCCATCTTGAAATCTTCCTTCTTACACAAATTCCTTCTCGGTCTCCTCACAATCCCGCTTTCCCTGGTATTCGCCCAGAGACCCATGATTCTTACCGAAAGCGCCGCCACGCTTGGAAGACAGCGCTATGCGGCGGGACTCGCATTCGAGTATCTCTCGAAATCCTCAGCTCCATCCCCTCAATCTCCAAAATCACTTTCTCGACTCTTCGTCGTTGCCCTCCATTCCGGCATTGCGGCGAATGTCGATGTGAACACGGATTGGCGCGGCAGACTCATCGGCTATCGAGCCGATGGGGCGTCGGTAACCGATTGGGGCGATCTGACCGTCTCCACAAAGTTCACCTTCCTTCCGGAAGGCAGAGCAACTCCGGCATTCGGACTCCGCACAAGCATCAAGCTCCCGAACACAAAGTACGAGCCAGGAAGATTGGGAAGCAATGAAATGGACTACTTCACCCATCTGCTCATCTCAAAACGATGGGGAGCGGTGGAAGCAAGAACAAACCTTGGTTTCGGCATTCTCGGCGATCCGCGCGTTGTCAATAATCAAGATGATGTGTACACGTTGGCCTTTGCAACAATCATTGCTATGGCCGAGGGCACACAAAGCTTCATCGAAGTTGCGGGCATCACCGGTTACCAGGATAATGATGAGAAGGTCGTATTCCGAGCAGGAATCGGAACAGCAATTCTTGGCGTTGAATGGAATCTGTTCGGCAGCGTTCGGCTGATGGGGAATCACAGAGACTTCGCTACGGCGTTCGAGCTAAGCGAGACATGGGGAATCGGATTGATGATGAGAAAGGAATTCGCCTGGGATGTGTTTGGAGTGGAGGGAGAAAAGGGTTTAGAAGATGGAACTGAAGAATAAGACCGCGCTCATCACGGGCGGCGGAAGCGGGATTGGTTTCGCGATTGCACAAGCGCTCGCCCGCGAAGGGATGAATCTCGTTCTGGCTTCTCGACGGCTTGAGTTCGTTGCCGCAAAAGCAGAGGAGCTGCGAGCTTCGAAGAGAATCAGAGCGCTCGGCATCGGCATTGATGTCCGATCGAAGAAGAGTGTGCAATCGGGAGTCGCCGCAGCGATCAATGAATTCGGTGCAATCGATGTGTTGGTCAACAACTCCGGAGTCGGTACGTCGGCGTTAGCGGTGGATTTGTCCGAAGATGAATGGGATCGCGTGCTCGATACGAATCTCAAAGGCGCTTTCTTTGTCACACAGGCAGTCCTTCCGTACATGATCAAACAGAAATCAGGACACATCATCAACATCGCCTCGCAGGCGGGCAGACGAGGCTATCCGAATGCGAGTGCGTATTGCGCTTCGAAGTTCGGACTGATCGGATTCGGACAATCGGTGCAAGAAGAGGTAAGGGAATACGGCATTAAAGTAACGAACGTGTTGCCAGCTCTTGTTCAGGTACCGTCCCCGGCAAAGGAGGCGCAGGTGCGGGATGATGTGCTTCAGGTTGAAGATCTCGCACAGACGGTTCTCTTCGTCCTGCGTCAGCCGGATCGTGTGAAGGTTGATGATATCGGATTGTGGCGATTCTGAAGTGATAGGTCAGAATGCCGGACAACATCCTTCTTCTTATCTTTGGAGTTCTTTCCACAATCGCCTTTGCCTTCGGCGGACTCTCCCTTTACTTCGCGTTCCGTGCGGCGAAGAAACCTGACGGGGAAATCCAGATGGTACTTTGGGGTGTGGCAGGATTAGGGGGGCTCACCTTTGGCGGTATGGCCTGGGCGTATTTCATCATCCCGATTTTGATCAATCGGTTTTTTTGAGTCGACCCCTCTGTCCGGCTCATGAAAAGCCGAGGGGACATCTCCCCTTAAAGAAGGGGAGAAAAAGTTGTGGAGCAGCCTGGTCGAGCGAGAGGTCGGCTTGTTCAACCCCTCTGTCCGGCTTATGAAAAGCCGGTGCGACATCTCCCCTTAAAAAAGGGGAGAAAAAGTAAATGGAGCAGCCTGATCAAGCGAGAGGATGACTTGTTAAACCCCTCTGTCCGACTCAAGGGAGAAAAAATCGTGGAGCGAAAGATTGAAGCAATCTTTTTCCCCACCTTTTTAAGGAGGGGTGTCCCGCCGCAAGGCGGGACGGGGCGGTTGGAGTAAAGGGAATAAGTTCGTTGATCGCAGTAGAAGCGAACCTCTCTGTCCGGCCCATGAAAAGCCGGTGGGACATCATCCCTCAAAGAATGTGAGAAAAAGTCGTGGAGCATAAAGCGGATCGCCGATGCTCAGAAGAGCAGGGAGATCCGCTGCTCTCCCCCAAGAGCGGAGGGAACAGAACGGAAGTCTCTGTTTCAACCTTTGGCTTGCACAGCGATTTCAAATGTTCGCCATCACCTTCAAGACACATCGACTTCTTCTTAGCCCTTTCCTCCAAGACGACCTTCCTCAATTTTCTTCAGATCTCGAATGAGACTGAGGTCCGAGCTGTGATTCGATACGCATTTGACATTCTAGAAATCCACCGTATTGTCGCTTCCGCAAATCCGGCGAACACTCCTTCCTGGGAGGTTTTGGAAAAAATCGGAATGAGCTTCAAAGCCAAAGAAAAGAGTGGGCTGAAAGAGCTGAGAGTGTATTCGATAACGCACCTATAAATGGTGATTGGGGGTGTCATTGAGGGGAAATCAACGCCACACGTGCGAATACCGCTCATTGCCGTTCATATAGAGCTAAGCCCCCTCAAAGCTGCTGTTCCTGACTGTCTGTTTCGAACAACAAAAGCGACAATTCTTTCATCGCCAATCTTCACTCGACAGTCTTTTCAGCCCTACCTCACTTGACAATTGCCTTGCGGCTCGCTAAATTCCACGCATCCGGGCTTACCCCTTCCTGCCAATCAGGGAGACTCGCGGAAGGCAGGGCTTACAGCGCCACGGCTAACAACTGGGGATCAACCCGCACGAAAACACCTACCTTGGTCACAACAGTCAACGACAATCGGTCTTGATTTGTGCACGCATCAGAATTCAATTTCATGGTTGTAGATGGAATGGGGGAAAATCATGGAGGAGAAAAAGCAGCCGGGGTTATTTGAGGTTTTGACGAACGAGCTGAGGATTAGGAACTACAGTCCTAAAACCATCAAGGCGTATCGGAGTTGTGTTCGTTCGTTTGTCAAATACCTTTCACCGCGGCACCCGCGGGAGGCCACCGAACAGGACATTGAGCGGTATCTTCTTTTCTTATTGGATCATAAGGAACTCTCAGCTGCGTCGGTGAATCAGGCGGTCAATGCCCTTCGTTTTTTATATGTGGAGTTATATAAGAAGCCGTTGCGGATCGCTGCGATTCCTCGACCGAAGCGAAAGCGCAAGCTGCCGAATGTCTTGAATCGTGGTGAGATCCACACGCTGCTGAGTCATGTTGAAAACCCGAAGCATCGAACGATTCTCATGCTGATGTATTCGGCGGGGCTGCGGGTGGGGGAGGTTGTTCGCTTGCGCGTAGCGGACATCGACACCGAGCGCGGGTTGATTCACGTGCGGGACACGAAAGGGATGCGGGAGCGAGTAACGGTTTTGTCGCAGGTGGCGTTGCAGGAGATCAAAGAATACTGTGCGATTTACAAACCGAAATTTTTTCTTTTCGGGGGTGGTATTGGGCGAAAGTATATTTCGGAAAGAAGTGTTCAGCATGTTTTCGAGCGGGCAAAGGTGAAGGCAGGAATTCAGAAGCCAGTGACGGTGCATTCCCTACGGCATTCATTTGCGACGCATTTATTAGAGAGTGGAACGGACTTGCGATACATTCAGCAGCTTTTAGGTCATAAGAGCATCAAGACCACGGAGATTTACACACATGTAAGCCGGCGTGCTTTGAGCAGGATTGTGAGTCCGTTGGATCTTTCGACAAAGGACGGGCAAGACCGATGACCACCGCCGTTTACCCACGAACTTTGGCACTCTAAACGAATGTCGCACATGATCTCCATATCCGAACGCTTCACCCAACACATGGTTCAGACTTATACTAATGAAATAATTTACCTGGTAGTTATGCG
>DATMBF010000013.1:0-101486 GCA_035559595.1 Bacteroidota bacterium
TCCCTCAACCTCGCTGACCCCCGGATTGATTGCCACAAGAAGACCCTTGTCGGTATCGGGAAACTTCTGGATCAGTTCTCGGTAAGCTGCCTGAGCAGTGGCTCGTTCTGATTCGGTATAACCCGCTAAGGATACCAGTTCCAAGAGGGCATATTTTTCGTGCTCTGTGCCTGCGTGCGCTGCTTTGTGAGTGTAGGCGAGAGCTTTGGCCTCGCCATATCGGCCTGTAGAAGCATAAGCGCTCATCAGGAGCTCAGATGCAACTACCCCAAGTTTCCCGGGAGCGGTGCGATACTGCTCGATCTCGCCAATAAAGCTCTGATCCTTTGAAGCGCGAAAGAGATCCAAAAAGCCCACTAAGGCAATTGCTCGGTCAGTCTCTTGTTTTGCTCGCAGAAGGAGTGTTCGATAGATCGTAGCTGCGGTTATAAAATCCTTTGCAAGGCGTGCTCTGGAAGCTTGACGAAGCAGCTTTTTGACATCGAAGCTATCGGGAATCACGCGGGCAATGCTTGTGGTATTGGGGTCGATCATCAGCGGTCCACCCCCGCCTCCCCCGCAGATGTAGTTCCAGCAGTCCGGGTCAACGGCAGGGTCGCGCGGGAGGGAATAGTCAATGTAGGAACCATCCGACACAGGGAACCGTGCCGGATCGGGCGGATAACTCGGCCAATAGTTAGCCTGCACGGTTACGTAGCATCCGGTCGCGGCATTGGCATCGCTGTAGAGATTCCCGCTGAAATAATTGCAGGCTCCAAACAGATAGGTAAAACAGGGATCGTTGGTGTTGGTGCGTGTGAGACCGATGTTGGGATTGCTATAATAATAGGCGACGAGTCCGTGATCATTCTGGGAGAAGGAATTTCCACCGGGGATGTTGTCGGGTGTACGCGGGGAGGAGAAGTACTCTGCATACATGGCGTAGCCTTTGTTTGTTAGCTGGTTACGAGCAAGCACGGCTTGAGAGTTTCGCAGACGCACGGCGGTGTATTGTCTTGCGCCATCGATGATGTTGCCTTCAAGAGAAGGTAGACCTGAACCATTGCCGTCGATGGAAAAGCCATGATAGTAAACATTCCGGATCGTGGTGTTGAGGATTGTCGGGCTGGAGCCGCCCTGAATGACAATCCCGTTGCCGTAGCCAACATTCTGGATGAGACAGTTTGTAACAGAGCCGCCGGATCCCTGGGCAAACCGGATGCCGTTCCAGAAACCGGTTGAGTATCCCCAGCCGATGCCGGTGATGGTGGTATTGGAAATAGTCGCTGTGGAGCCATAGAGAGCAATTGCAGCATCGAACCCAAAAGCAGAATTCCCGATCGTGCAATCTGCGATGGTGAGATTGCTCGTGTTGGTGGCTTTGATGGGTGTCGTGGCGTAGGTAATGTCGCAGTACTGGAGCGAGGAGTTGTTGGAGCCCGAGAACTCGATGCCTTGGTAATCCCCGCTGGAGCCTACTCGTGTGAAGGCAATTCGTTGACTCGATGTGCCGTTTGCAACGAGACGACCATACACCAGCAACTTAGCGCCGGGTTGGAAAAAGATCTGATCGCCCGGGCTGAAAGTACGAGTCTCCCCGCTTCCCACGGTAAACGTGCCCGAGACAACAAACTGCCGCGTGTAACTAGCAGTCAAGATTTCGTCTCTTGTCACCTGGAAAGAGTAGCTCGTGTTCGGCGTCGATGCGACGGTTTGACCATCTTTGTTCTTCCAATTTCCGTAATTCCATGTATAGCCATCAACAACTTGCCCATCGATTGCACGGACCGAGTGATTTGTGCCGCCGAGCCAAGAGTTGACGACTCCTTCTGATGGAACGTTATCGTGACGGACTTCATCAATGTACACAGAACCGCCAGGATAGTTGTTCTTCACCGTCACGTTGTAATTGGGAATATGATAGTTGATAATCAACTCGATCCCTTGATCAATGTGATCTTGGCCGCGTTCTATATCCACCTGATGGATCGATCCCAACCCTGTTCCCCAGGATTCGTCATCATCTGTTTGAAGAGATAGATAGAAGTAATTGCCGGCGAGATTGTTTTTGATGTCTATGCAGAATGTGCTTCCTCCTGAGAAAGTTCTGTCAGTCGCATTCCGGGGAATACTTAATGGAGCTGAGATGGAATCATATTTTGCTGCCGATGCCACCGCATTCCATTTTTCTTCGTGTGAGGCTGACCACTTATCCGCTGGAAATTTCTTGATGTAGAACTTCACCGTTGAAGCTCCAGATTTGTTTGAAAGGGCGTACCAATCAACAGTCAATTTTGCATTATCGATGACAGCATAATCCGGAATGCTGCTGATATCCCAGCGATAGACCATACGGAAACTTTCCCGTCTTCGAAAGTCGTCTGGCGTGTAAGTATCATTTCTGCCCACATAAGCGTTGGGATCAAGCGGAACAAGGGAGATTGTTTGATACGTCACAACAGTCAGATTCGAGTTGTAGTACTTGTACAGATTTTGATAAGGCGGAGCCGGAAAGGCAGAGTATTGCTGCGTGTAAGCCGGGTGAAAGAGGATTGCAAAAAGCAATCCGGTCAGACAGCCAATTCGCGTTTTCATCGTAAAAACTCCTTTCTCAATAAGTGCGGAATTGTTGTTTCCGTAAACTGTTCGTATCTTAGACCGGCAATAACAAGGCGCTTCTCTTCCTTGCTTTCGGAAGAGCGAGCGAGGACCCTCTTTGTTGCCATGTGTGCCACGGGTGAAGGGCCTAACTTCGCCCGTGGTTTTTTATGCTCTCATAGCGATCACCTCCTTTAGGGTTTATTTTCCATGCCAGACGATCCCTTTGAGACCACCTTGGATGAAGCCAACAATAAAGACTTCATTTCCGTCGGTCCAAATCCCCCGCAGTTCGGAATCGGGGTTTTCAAATTGTCTGAGTTGATACCAGTCGATTCCGTTGTAATGGTAAACTTTCCCCCCACTATCTATTGACAAGATATTTTCTTCACTGGTCCCTGCAACGCGAAATACTTCCCGGTCGCGGAGCTTGACCCAGCTATTCCCTGCTTTTCTCCAGAGGCCATTGTTGGCACTAAACAGGCTGGTTCCTATCCCCTTGAGTTGGGAGCCAAATGACTGAGTTGATGAAAATACAGTTAGAATCACAGAATCTTCGACAGTCCACGACACTCCATTGTAGTGGTACAGAAAGTAAGCCGTCGTGTCGTGGGGTTGCGTAACATCATTCCGAAATCCAGTCATATAAACATTGTTGGACGCTAGTGCAGCAATGCTCAAAAACTGCATCCCTTCGGGATATAGCGGTACTTGGACTTCTCTCCATTCAATCCCATTCCAGTGAGCGACGATGTTCATCCCGGCAGCCCAGATATCTGAGCCCGAAGTTCCGCCAATTGATTGAAAGCCAAAACCCGGCGGCCATTTTATCATACCGGGTGGAGACGGCCACCTCTGCCATTGCGAGCCGTTGTAGCGTGCAAGATAAGTTCCATTTGTGGCTGTATCACCACTCCACCCGCCCACGATTCCCACGATCCAAATATCATTTGGAGAAAAACCAAGAATTGCATTGGGACTCACTGTTTGCCTATCCTCTGGAGCGGGCGGAGGAGGAATCGGTTCTTGAGTCCAGGTGGTGCTATTGTATCGGTAGACAATATGCCTGCCGCTCATCCATCCGAGAGCGATTACGTTGGCGGAAGAACTGCCCCACACATCTGTCAAAATCGTCTGGGCACCAGCAGTGTAGAGCGTGTCTACCCTCCACGTCAGCTTGCGCATGTCTTTGGGTGGTTGTGGATCGACTCCCCTGTCATTACACGTTTGGAGAAAAAGCAGCGCACAGAGAGCGCACGAGAGATTTCTAGACCATATCATATGATGATTTCTCCAGTTGTGGATTCCATGACCCTCTTTGTTGCCATTTATGCCACGGGTGAAGGGCCTAACTTCGCCCGTGGTTTTCTATGCTCTCATAAGGATCACCTCCTTTCGAGTTTACTTTCCGTGCCAAGCAATACCTTTCAGGCCACCTTCGATAAAGCCAACAATAAAGACTTCATTTCCGTCAGTCCAAATCCGGCGGAGTTCAGCATCGGGGTTTTGTAATTCCTTCAATTGGTACCAGTCCCTTCCGTTGTAATGGTATGCCTTTCCCCGACCTCCGCTTGCAAAGAGATTGTCGGGCCTTGTTCCGCCCAAGAAGTAGATAGCAGGATCATCTAATAACCTTACCCATTGCTGGCCATTTTTGCGAAAAACTCCACTGCCCGATGAAAAGAGTGTACCCCCTATTTCTTTTAATAGACCACCGAATTTCTGATCTGGAGATGCTGCTGTCTGAATCACGGAGTCGGTAATACTCCAGGTCGTTCCGTCATATCGATAGAGGAAATATGCTGTTGTATCATGCGGTTGAACAACATCTATTCGAAATCCCGTCATATAGATATCGTTGGAAGCCAGAGCGGCAGCACTCAAAAATCGCACACCTTGCGGAAAGAGCGGAACTTGAACGTTTTTCCATTCTACCCCATCCCAGTGAAGTACAAGGTTCCAACCTCCCGACCAGATATTCCCTGATGAGCTTCCAGTTACAGAGTGCAAGGTTCTCCCTTTCAGGAAGTCGAGCTTTCTCCATATCCAACCGTTGAAATGCAAAATGAGACTCGTATCAGTGCGATAGTTATTCCTCGTACCAATTTCCTCCCCCACAACGTAAATATCGTTGTGTGCAAAGCCGGTAATCGCGTTAAGACCCACAAAGTTGAATGGTTGATCCGGCGGGGGCAATGGCTCTACAGACCAGTTGGATCCATTGAAGCGATACAGGATTGATCTCCCACTCATCCATCCTATGGCAAGAACATTTTGTGGTGAACTTCCCCACACGTCTGTCAAGATCGTCTGCGCACCTGGAGTGTAGAGAGTATCCACTCTCCATATCAGCTTGCGCATGTCTTTTGGGGGTTGTGGATCAACCCCCTTGTCTATGCAGGTTTGCAACAAGAGCAACGGAATTGCTGTCAGTATCAACGCAACAGGTCTGAACCACGTCATTCTCTTCTCCAAGTTTTGGATTCATAGCCAGAGTTTTTGCCAATTTGCACAGCAACGTGCGGCGGTGCCCGAAACACCGGCGTACGCTTTTTTGTTACCGTTTTGTTCTTGCCTTCTTGCCCTCCTTATTTGCCGTGGAGAAGGATGGTATTATTCCCTATCCAACCCACGAGAAAAACTTCCTTTCCATCCTTCCACGATCTCACGTATGTGACGTTGGTGTACCGAATATTTTCGTAGCGGAACCAGTCTTGACCATTGTAGTGGAGAAACGTGCCGAAGTGGCCGGTCACGAATATGTTCGAATCGCTCGTCCCTGTGATACTAGACAGAGCTGCTCCCACGGACGGATTGATCACCGACCAAGACGATCCGTTCCAGCGCCACACCTCGGCATCGACCGAGTACATCGTCCCTGACGGGCTGGTCCAGAATGCTGCATACCCCCATTTCTTCTGAATGTTTCCTGATTCTACAACCGCCGAATCGAGCTTCGTCCACTGGCTATTGCGGAAAGAGAGAAAATAGTGTCGTGTGCGAGCAAACGCAGGCTCATGGGTCTCATAGCTGATATACACTGTCCCAGATTGATTGCCCGTCAACCCCGTAACCCCTATTCTGTTCCCCGCATCATTGATTGGTATCGGGTACTTTTTCCAGGCGACACCGTTAAAATGCCAGATTGCATCTTTTCCACCGATATAGATATTCGTTGGGGAGTCTGCCCAGATCTTCAAAACCCAACCGCTTCGTTCTGGGAGCTGTACTGGCCGCCACTGGTTTCCGTCAAAGTGAAGCACAGAACTGCTGTCAAGCGCATACGGCGGAGGCGTGGGATTTCTGTACCATTCCGCTCCGACCACGTAGATGTTGTTCGGTGCGAAGCCCAGCATATGATTGTTGTCATACCAACTCTGTCCGAATGTTGGAGGGTCGGGAAAGAACACCTGGTCCCAACGCTGGCCATCGAAGCGAAACATAATTGCTCCAAATGAGGTAAATCCTGTTGCATACACATTCGTCGATGAGCTCCCCCATATTGTCGAGAGAAGTATCTGAAACTGCGGTGGGTAATCTGGAAACTCAATTGTATCCGCCCGCCAGGTGTACTCCCGCGGATTTTTGATTGGAGGATCAACACTCTTATCCTTACACGCGAACTGGGAAACCGTTGCGACCATTACTATCGCTGCCACCGCAGGAATACCATATCTCATCGCAACTCCTTTATCGTTCAAGAAGAGCTTTGCGCGCATCTTGTCAAAAAACTGCGACTCTTACGTGGAAACAAAAAATCCCGACCTCAGAAACGCGTAGTCAAATCCAGCGGTGATACGCACTTTCTGAAACCGGGAATCACAGTGAAGAAATCTATCTCGAAAAAATCTCCCACACCAGCCCCAGGAGGAAGTTAGACCTTACGCCACGAAGATACGCAAAAAAAAACGATTCTATCAAGAGGTAAAGAGTTAAAAAGTATCCCGGCGAAGGAATCTCCGTTTCGCTGAGAAACTCTCTCAAAAACACACCGTCGTCCCAGCGCCACCCCACCGCAGACAGGGATTTAAGCGGGCATGGAATAAACCTACAACGTTTTTCAAATCGCTGAACTACGTCTTCTGTTGCTTCTTCTTTGCGGCGGGGAAAAGAACGTTGTTGAGGATGAGCCGGTAACCGGGGGAGTTTTTGTGGAGTGAAAGATCCGTCGGGGGGTCCCCAACAGCATGTTGATAATCCTCAGGGTCGTGTCCGCCGTACCAGGTGAACGTCCCTCGGCCGAAGTTGCCGTGGAGGTAGCGAACCTCCTCCGTCCCTTCTCGTTCCGCAAGAATGACAACGGTTCGCTTGATCAGACTCTTCTTGAAGGCCGTTGTCTGTCCCATAAACCCCTTTACGATATTCACATGGTTTTGGGTCAACATTGTCGGGACAGGATCGTACTTCGCCGAAAACTCGAACAGCGTAAAGTAGTCTGTGTTCTGGTCACGGTACGGAGGCGGATCGCTTGTGGGAACATCGATGTCCGAGTACTCATAACGAAGCGGGTTCATATCAAGCGTGAAGTTCTCAAATGCCAGTGTCTTCGTAAAATCCAATCTTTGTTGCGGATTCGGATCCGGCGGATCGCCATCAAACATCACGTCGCAAATATCCACACTCTCGGCCGCAAGAGCAATATCATAGCTGTCCGTCGCCGAACACATCGCAAACATGAATCCCCCGCTCCCAATGTAGTCTTTGATCGCTCGCGCCACCGCCTTTTTCGCATCGGAAACCTTTTTAAATCCCAGCCGCCGCGCCTCTTTCTCGTACATCAACTGCTGCTCCACGTACCATTGTGCGTGCCTGAAGTTGGCATAGAATTTCCCATACTGTCCGGTGAAGTCCTCATGATGGAGATGCAGCCAGTCGTACTCCGAGAGCTTGCCGGAAAGGACTTCTTCATCCCACACTTTGGTGTATTCGATCTCGGCGAACTCCAGCGCAAGCGTCACAGCATCGTCCCACGGCTTGAAGTTGGGTGGCACGTAAACCGCAATCCGGGGAGCTTTCTCCAGTCGAATGACATCGGTGTTGGCGTCATCTCGTTGAACATCGGCGTAGAGACTTGCCGCCTGCGATGCGCTCAACGGCTCGAATGATACGCCGCGAATGCGACACTCTCGCGCCAGGATCTCATGGTAGTCCGCGAGAAAGGACCCGCCGCGGTAATTCAACAGCCAGTCAACTTCCCCGCCGCGCTTCAAGAGCCAAAAAGCGACACCGTATGCCTTGAGATGGTTCGTCTGACTCAAATCCATCGGGATGAGCAGTTTCGATTGGCCAAGCGCGGTGCCGGCGACAAAGAGGAGAAACAATCCGACGTTCAGAAGAAGACGCTTCGTCATTTACTGAACCGCCTGTTCAAGTGGAACGACCTCGATTGGACCAAGTCCCGCAAGCGAATCCTGTGTTTCCTTCGGATTCGTCACCACCATAATGATAACATCGTCCAGCAGGAAGTACTTCTGCACAACCCTTTTGACGTCGTCGAGGGTAACGTTCTTCAGCCGCTGCACGTATGTTTCAAGGTGGTCGTTTGGGAATCCGTAAAAGATCATCTCGCTCAGGTTCGACGCAAGGTTCTCCGGCGCCTGAAGATCGCGGGCGAAGTCGCCGGCAAGGTAGTTTTGCGCTTTCAGCAGCTCCTCTTTTGTGGCCCCCTTCTCGCGATACTTTCGCACTTCCTCCAGGGCGACGTCAATCGTTTCCCTCGTCGTAGGATTTTTGGTGAAGGTGGAGATCAAATACATGCCCCCTCGTTCGTAAGCAGGAAAAGCGCTTCGCGCACCGTAGCTGAGACTGCGCTTGACGCGAATCTCCTCAACGAGGCGTGAGGTGAATCCGTTTCCGAGAATGCTGTTCGCAACCTGAACCGCAAACCAGTCCGGATTTCTCACATCAATTCCCACATTCCCAATGCGAATCTGTGTCTGCGTAACATCGGGCTTGCTGACGACGACAACCTTTCGACCTTTCATCGCTGTGGGGGCACTAGCGGAGGCTATTCGCGGAGTCCCTTTCTGCCATCCGCCGAAGACCTGCTTCACCTTCTCCAGCATTTCATTGGCATGGAAATCTCCGACAACAACGAGGATCGCGTTATTGGGAAGAAACGTTTCCTTGTAGAATCTGCTCACGGCATCGCGTGTCATTTTCTTGAGCGATGCGGCGGTACCGATTGCGGGGTTGCCGTAAGGATGGTTTCCATAAACACGTCGTGCAAAGTAGAGGCCTGCGACCGAGCTTGGCTCCTCTTTGTATTGCTCGATAGTGGCCAGGCGCTGGGAGCGTTCCCGGTCGAGTTCCTCCTGAGGAAATGTGGGGGAGAGAACAACCTCGGCAAACAATGTGAGACCGGCATCGAGATCCTTTTTGAGGAACTCGCTGCTCACACCGAACCTATCGACTCCGGCACCGGCGTTTAATGTTCCGCCGATGAAGTCGATATCCTCGGCAATCTTCGTGGCACTCCGTGCAGTCGTTCCTTTTTTCAAGAGACCGGCTGTCATGCTCGCCAGGCCCACGAGCGTGTCCGGATCGACCGACGATCCTCCACGAACTGTGAGTTGAAGCTCAACGAGCGGCAGACGATGGTACTCCATCAAAACAACAGTAAGGCCGTTGTCAAGAACATGCTTGGAGAATGGCGGGATCTGGATCTTTCCTCCCGTTGCCGCCGGCTGGGACTGGGCAAAGGCCACACCTGAATGAACAAGTGCAAAAATAAGAACAAGAACTGCTGCACGAAAAGTTTTCATGGCTGATCTTCGAGTTGGTGTGAAGTGGTTTCGGTTTTCTCGGGCACGAGCGTGACAACAGTCCGCCGCATCGGATCAAACAGCCGGTTGGCAACACGACGGATGTCCTCCTTAGTGACTCTGGCATAAGCCTCCGTAACGGTGAATGCTTTCTTGTAGTCTCCATGGATGACCTCGTAGTAGCCAAGAATGAATCCCGTGCCCTGGTTTGTTTTGAACCTGCGGACGAAATCCGCCTGCGCCGTGTTCTTCGCCTTCTGAAGCTCTTGCTCGGTAACCCCATCCTTCTTCACTGTTTCGATGATCTCATAAATCTCTTTCTCCGCCTGCTCTGTCGCGAATCCTTGCTTCATCTGCGCGTAGAACCCGAAGAGTCCCGGATCAACATAATCGTCCGTCCACGCCGAAACCGTTGCGCACATCTGTTTTTCATAGACAAGCTGTTTGTACAGTCGCGAGCTCTGGCCGCGGGAGAGAATAAGCGACAACACCTCCGTCGCGTAGTAATCGGAATCTGACACCGCCACTCCTTTGTAGCCGATCATCACCGCCGGCAATTGAGCAGCTTTATGAAATTGGATTCTCCGCTCGCCGCGTTGCTCCGGCTCGGGATTGTTCGGCTGACGGGGTGGTCGCTGCGCCGGAATCCGCTCGAACGAGGAGCGAATGTTCCTGACGGCATCATCCGATCGAAAGTCGCCCGTGAGAATAACCACGGCATTATTTGGTGCATAGTAGATGCGGAAGAATTCCTTGCAGTCATTAAGGTTGATATTATCCAGATCTCCCATCCAGCCGACGACGGGATTTTGATAGGGATGAGCCGTAAATGCTGCCGCGTAGAGCTCTTCATACATTTTGCTGCGAACGTTATTATCAACACTCACTCTTCGCTCCTCTTTCACAATTCCGCGCTCTTGTTCGAGATTCGCTGAATCAATTTTCAGCGAACGCATCCGGTCAGCTTCCAGGTCGAGCACCTTCTCCAACAGGTCGCTGTTGAATTCCTCCCAATAGTTCGTGAAATCATTCCACGTCGATCCGTTCGAATATCCTCCCCCCGCTTCCAAAATTCTGTCGAAGTCCCCCGGTTTGTACTTCTTTGAGCCGTTGAACATCATGTGCTCAAAGAGGTGAGAAATGCCGGTTGTGCCCAACTTTTCGTGCCGGTTTCCGACTTTGAAGTACACGTAGTAGCAAATGCTCGGAACAGTGTGGTCTTCGACCAGGAGGATTTTCATCCCGTTCTTCAGCATGTACTCCTGCACATCCACCTTCTGAGAGAGAAGAAGCGACGTGGGCAGAAGAATAAACAACAAGCGTGCGTATTTCATACATTACCTTTCTTTGGATATGAATTCTCCCGTTATCCTTCCTCCTCCGTACTTCCTCCTCGTTCCCCCGCTCCGCTAGATCGCATCCCCTCTCAGTTGTCGAATTCTCTTCCGCGCCTCCTCGGCAAAGAGGGAATTCGGATAACGCACAAGAAGTTGCTCGTACGCCTCAATAGCTCTCTGCGGATCCTTCAGATGCTGCTCATGGATTTCGCCGATACGCATGTGTGCACGGTCACGAAAGATACTTAATGGCATATCGTCAGCAAGCCTTCGGAAGGTCGTCAGTGCATCCTGGTATTGACGCAAATTCACCTGCAGCTCGCCGATGCGAAGAAGCGCGTCGTCAACGAGCAGGGCCGTAGGATACATCTTGACGATTTCCTGAAAGCGCTTAAGCGCTTCGGAGAACTTCCGCTGACGCATCAACAAATCCGCTCGAGAGAACTCAACAAGAGCGGCCGGAACCGTCGATCGGTTTTCCTGGATAAAGTACTGGAGCTGCAGCGCGTCATTGGCGAGATCCGTTCCGATGTTGGCCGTAAGCTTCTCGAGTTTTGAAAGGGCTGAATCCGTCTTCCCCTCAAAATACTCAAGCTCCGCAAGAGCAAACAACGCTCGCTCTTTTGCCTGATCCGGAAACGTGGCAAACGCTTGCTGGCCAGGAAGGCGCCTGATCAACGGTGCCTGTCGGAAGAGCGACTCGAATTCTTGTCGCGCCTTCGCGAGGTTGTTCTGCTCGATGAAGATCTCTCCCATACCAAAGGTCGCCTCCACGACATGATGGAGATTGATCGCCAGCACTCTTACCGCTTCAAAAGACTTCAACGCACCATCGAGATCTCCAAATCGAGAGCGTTTGATGACCCCGATGCGATAATGGGCTTGCGAAGCTACTTCAGAGTTCGGGTAATCTGCAATAACTTTTTCATACAACACAATCGCGCCTCTGTAGCTTGGCCTCGTTTCCGTCTGGGGAATTGCGGAAGGCGCCTTTGTCGTGTCGGACTCCTCGCTCAGTTCCTCGATTGCCCGCGCGTAGCCGAGTCTCGCAAACGGAAGTCTCCCCTCAACCGGATACCGATCGATGACCTCCCTAAACGCTTTTGCGGCAACGGCATAGGCACCCTCGTGGAAAGCGCGATTGGCAAAGTTAAATATCTCCGCGCCATTCATTTTGGTCAGCCGGTCGAGCGTTCGGTATTCCTCGTACGCCGACTCGAAATCCTTTCGCTCCATGTAAAGCCAGCCTAACAGAGTCCTGAGCGCCGTATTCTCTTGTGCTCGTCGCACCTCTTCTCGAACGACCCGCAACGCGGCCTGGATTCCTTCATCCCGAATAGTGTAGGAAGAAATGCGTGACTGAATGTAGGAAAGCTGTTGGGGAGTGACCTGCAGAATGTTGCAGTATTCCTTTGTGGCAAGATCGTACTGCTGGAGCGCTCCGTAGAGGGCGGCAAGATCTTCGGCAAAGAGGCGTTGGTTTCCTGTTTCTGATCGGGCTTTGAGGTACGTCGTTATGGCTTTGTCATACAGGCGCACTTCGATCATATTCGATGCGACAAGCCGGTAGATGCTGGCATTCTTCGGGTCGCGCCTGAGCACGGATTGCCATATCGAATCGGCTGCTGCCTCCTCTCCTTTATGATATCGTATGCTTGCCAGCGAGCTCATCAAGGTCGGGTCGTATGACTGGAGGCGCATTCGTTCTTCGATCAGCGCGATGGCTTGATCGTACTGTTTCAGGTTGATGTAGCAACGACGGAGGCCGTCGAAGTAAACGTAGTTCACGGGATCGGATTGATAGAGAGTTTCGTAGAGAGCTGCTGCTCGTTCCCAATCTCCACCCTGCTCGAAACTTTGCGCAAGCCGCAGGCGCATCGTGTTTTGTTCCTGAGCAATAAGTGTGGCGGGAAAGAGAACTGTGAGGAGGAGGAGAGTTTTTTTCATCACTGCATCATGACCATTTGGGGCAATATACCAAAAAAGGGTGTTGGTTCAAATGTACCTACCTTGACTCCCCCCGCGAATTTGATTACCTTTTTGACATCTCAATGCCGCAAAAAGATGCAACAAATATTGCCATTCTCGGCTCGACCGGATCAATCGGTCAGAATAGCCTTAATGTCATCAAGAACTTCCCCGACCGGTTCCGCGTCACCTACCTCACAGCACACAGAAACATCGACCTGCTGCGCCAGCAAATTGCTGAATTCAACCCCAAAGGCGTTGTCGTTCTCGATCCGCACCATGCAAAAGAGCTGAAATATGCGGTCGACGGGAGCGTCGAAGTGTTTCACGGCCCGGAGGGACTCGAAGAGATCGTTACACGCCCCGATGTCGATGTGGTGATCAGCTCGTTGGTCGGATTTGCCGGTCTCAAACCCACGATTTCGGCAATCAAACAAAAGAAGCGGGTTGCACTTGCCAACAAAGAGACTCTTGTCGTGGCCGGAGAGATCATCACCCGACTTCTCAAAGAGCATCAGGTCCCCCTTATTCCTATCGACAGCGAGCACAGCGCAATTCTTCAGTGCCTCGTTGGTGAGGATCGAAAGAAGGTCGCAAAGTTGATCCTTACCGCTTCCGGCGGTCCTTTTCTCAACACACCGAAGGAACGGTTCAACGAAATCACCGTCGAGCAAGCTCTCTGCCATCCCAACTGGAAAATGGGAAGGAAGATCACCATCGATTCCGCGACCTTGATGAATAAAGGACTCGAGGTTATTGAAGCCCACTGGCTCTTCGACCTCCCTCCGGAACGGATCGAAGTCCTGATCCATCCCCAATCCATTATCCATTCAATGGTTGAATTCGTGGATGGCTCGCTGAAGGCACAGCTTGGGCTTCCTGATATGAAGATCCCGATTCAGTACGCGCTGACCTATCCCGACCGCTCCCCGATGAACGGCGCAAGAGTGGATTTCCCCAAGCTGGGTTCAATAACGTTCCTCGAACCCGATCATGAGCGATTTCCCGCCCTTCGGCTTGCCTATTCCGCATTAAAGATGGGGGGAACTGCCCCGGCCGTTTTGAATGCTGCAAACGAAGTCGCCGTGCAGGCATTCCTCGATCGTAGGATCGGATTCGGTCGGATTCCGACTCTCATCGAAGAGGCTCTTGGAGATCATTCAGTAAAAACCTCCCCTTCTCTTAACCAAATTATCGAAGCCGATAGGGAAACCCGCGAGTTTGTCTCCAGTCACCTCTAAAGGCATTTCCGCATATCATCAACTGAACCTATGGAAATTCTCAACACCATTTTCTATTTCGTTCTGACGATCGGCGTTCTTGTTCTTGTGCATGAGTTCGGCCACTTTGCCGCCGCCAAGCTCTTCGGAATGAGAGTCGAGCGTTTCAGCATCGGCTTTCCACCTCGAGCATTCGGCAAGCAGATCGGCGAGACAGACTATTGTGTCTCCTGGATTCCCATTGGCGGATACGTGAAAATTGCCGGTATGATTGATGAGAGCTTCGACACAGAGTTTCTCAAGCGCTCTCCTGAGCCGTGGGAGTTCCGCGCAAAACCAGTCTGGCAGCGGATGGTCGTTCTGGCTGCCGGGGTAATCATGAACCTTCTGCTGGCGGTAGGGATTTTCTGGGGAATCATCTACGTTCAGGGAAAAGTAGTACGACCCGTTACGGAGATCGGTTACGTAATCCCGGAAAGCGCCGCAGCAAAAGCGGGCGTGCAAAAAGGTGACAGAATCCTCAGCATCAATGGAACGCCCGTGAAGCATTGGGATGAGATCGAGGCGATGATCTACGGCAGCGAAATGGGGAGCGATATTCACATGACGGTCGATAGGGGGGGAAGCCAGCTTCAGTTCTCGATTCCACGGAGCGAGATCCCGGATATTTCGGATGAACGGTTCGGACTTTTGCCGGCAGGGTTGCTTGCGTCAATATCTCGCATTGAGGAGGGGATGCCGGCTGCTTCGATTCCACTGAAGGTCGGTGATGTCATTCGGACGGTCAACGGCCGGCAGGTCAATTACCACTCTTTACCGAAAGTCATCAGCGAGAATGCTTCAAAAGAAGTTGTGTTGGGATGGACACGAAACGGTGAACCGTTTGAAGCCCGTGTTGTGCCGAATGCTGAAGGGCGAATCGGAGTGGCCCTGCAGGCGATTTACGCCGGACCTGTTGAACGAATGAAGTTTGGGATCTTTGCCGCTCTCGGCGAGAGTGTCAAAGACATTGTCGTGATGGTGGGACTCTTTATGAAAAACATCTATGAGATTATTGCCGGCCGCGTGGAATTCGAGAAATCGGTTGGCGGTCCAATCGCAATTGCCCGGATCGCAACGCGATCCGCCGAAATCGGAATCGCAAGTTTTCTGACGATTATGGGCTGGCTCAGCATCAGTCTGGCAATACTTAACTTGTTGCCCTTTCCCGCTTTAGATGGCGGTCATTTAATGTTTTTAGCAATTGAAACTGTGTTTCGCCGTGAAATCCCGAACAAAGTGAAACTCATGATTCAACAAGTCGGTTTTGTCGCCTTGCTTGTGTTTATGGCCTTCGTATTGTATAATGACATCATGAATTTCTGAGCATTTGCTTGTGACAATTGTCACCTTACTCTAACCGCGCGGGGCGTACTATAAAGTGTGAATCATTCCTATGGAGGAATATCGATGATGAAGACTTTTTTGATGCGCACGATTTTCTTGGGCGCTCTGTTCTGTCTGCTCCTTCCGGCTATCGGAACCGCCCAGGTGACTGTCAATCTGTCGCTGAATTTTGAGAACTACGACGTAGTTTTTTTGAGCGACTTCGTTGACGTCTCGACGCGAAAGCTCTCTCCCAACATCCCTAACGTCTACCTCGAGATGACGACCAATCCGCCCAACAGCACAATCGACATCTTTATGAGGGTTCGGGCCTATGTCCAGCTCAAAGGAAAAGTTGAGGAGCTTCTCGTTGATGCCGAGACAGAGGTGTTCAGACTTGCAGGATCGCGGACCATCTCTTCGAGAGATTTTGCCGGTGGATCGACGAGTGACGTAAAAGTAAAGCCCGGCTATTATGAGAACAAAAATCTGCGCGATGAGCTTGAAGACTACGCAAAGCGTTTCCCGACCGCGCCGGTTGGAACCTACCGGGTCGAAATGGAAGCATATTCCTCCACATCCAATCCACCCATTGGCCGAGTCGCTCGAACGATTGAAATCAAGAATGCATCGGTGAGCGAAGTGCAGGTGACACTGATTGAGCCTCAAGAAGGCGCGGTCATTCCGACAACCCTTCCGGCCTTTTCATGGAATTCCGAAAAACCGAACGTTACGCTCTATATTTATGAGAAGCTGCCAATTCATCAATCTCCCCAAGAGGCGATCACGGGTATTCCCCACCTCAAGATTGATCTCACGGGAATGTCCACGTTTGTTTATCCTCCGGATGCACCCCGTCGACTGGAGCCAAATAAGGGTTACTATTGGTACGTAGAGACATCAGTCTCCACGAACAGAGGGATCGAGAAGCGGCAGAGTGAGATTCGTTTCTTCCGGATTAAGTTGGAGAATCAGTGGGAGCGGGCACTGGAACAGGTCTTTGCAAACATGGGGGGAAATGCTGCAGGGACCTTTGCAACGATGCAAAACATTGGCTGGCTCCCAACAGGTCAAGTACTGCTGGATGGGCGCACATTAACGCGAGAGGAGTTTATTGCGTTGATCGGCTCATTAGTTCAGAGCAACACACCCGTCACTGTCAGGGTTGAGTAGTCGAGGCGAACCGCTTAGAGAGAACTTAAGGAGAAGATCATGAATCGCTATCGTTTAATGACTGTTATTCTTGTCGGCATTGTGCTCCTAGGGGCAAATGTCGGCTGGCGAGCGCCACAGGACAAGCGTGACATTCAAGCCGTTCTGCTGAAAGTCGTGCGCGATGTGACCAAAAAAACACCGGCGACGGGATGGCAGAAAGCAATTCCGGCCGACCGGCTCCGCTCAGGATATCAGGTGCGAACACAGGAAGGCTCGCTTGCCATGATTATGTTCGCCGATCAGACTCGCCTGGTGGTGCGTCAGAAATCCATCGTCGAGATTCGGGGAAATGTTGAAGGGAAGCAGATCCTCGATCGCAATGTTCACATTGACCGTGGAAATATCCAGTTCAACGTGAAGAAGCAGGAGAGCGAACAGTTCCGGTTTACTTCACCGATCTCCGTTGCATCAATTCGTGGGACCGATGGCGCATTCATCGCAGGAGAAGATAGCGTTGATATTCTTATTATCCTCGAGGGGCTTGCGACGCTAACGAACCTTATCTCGAACCAATCCCAGGATGTCGGCACGGGGCAGACGGGGCAATCTGACGGCCAGGGGAATCTGAACGTACGACAATCGACGCCGGATGAACAAACCCAGGCATCCGAGAGTAGCGATGAAGGGCAAGGACAACAGGGTCAACAAGGACAACAGCAGACTCAACAAAAGGTAAAGAAAACCTTGCGAATACCCGGTGAGGACAAGGACGGCAACCGAAAGACCATCATCATCGAGTGGGAGCAGTAACGCCGGAGTTGTCTCAACCCTTACCTTGCTTCCCTTTGAGACTTTTTCTACATTGAGCGACGGAAGAATCAGACCCTCCGTCGCTCTTTTGTTTCCTCGCAACCGATAGCTCATCATCAGACCTTATGTAGGGAGTGTGTATGAACCGTTTCCCGTTATTCCTCCACACCGTATTATTTTTGACAGGATTCTCCCTTTCTCAAGCCCAAACACAGTCGATCATCTCCCGTGTGAATATCCCCGCGGCGCTCGAGAGCCGTCCCCTTGCCATCAGTGTCGATCTCACCCAAAACACCGGTATTCTCCGTGTGGTCATTGCCTATCGCAGGTTTGGACAGAGTGAATTTACAGAACAGGAGATGCTCCTTGCAGGTCGAACCGCCACCGTGACAATTCCTGGCGAGACTGTTGCCCCGCCACACTTGGAGTATTACGTACGCGTGGAACTTGAGGGGAACCGCACAGAAACCTACCCACTTCAGAATGCCGACGGGAACCCCGAGCGAATTCCGGTTCGCGGGATCAATCCCAAAGATCTTGAAGTCCGGATGCTGAGCCCACAAACGGGGGAAACAGTTGCGCTTGAAGATCTCGTTATCGCGGTCTCGCTATTCTACACAAGCGATGCCGTGAATCGAGAAGCGACACGGCTCTATCTTGACGGTGTAGACGTGACTGCAGAAGCAGTGCTCTCGGAGGACATCCTTCTCTACTCTCCGAGAAACTTTCCCCGCCCCCTCAACCTTGGCGCTCATTTCATTCGAGTGGAGCTTCGCGATACCACCGGTGCACTCTACCATACAGTCGAACGGAGCTTTAACCTCTCGACGACTTTAGCTATTGCTGAAGCGCAGGCACGAGTTCAATTGGGGCTCAACGGCCAGCTGGAGTATCGCAACGAGGATGTTGGGGGACTCCCAACGGTCACCTATGCGCGCGGCGACCTGCGTGGAACGGGAACCTGGGGCGCATTGAACTTCGGTACAACAATCCACCTCGACAATCAGGATAAGCCGGAACGCCAGCCGCAGAACCGCTATCTCATTTACGGAGAAACAAGTTTTCTGCGCCTTCAGTACGGCGATGCTTACCCGAGGTTCCCGAGCTTGATTGTGAGCGGAAAACGGGTTCGGGGTCTCTCGGCCAATCTTGCCTTGGGCTTTTTCAATCTCGATGTTTCGTTCGGAGAAACAAAACGGGCAATCGAAGGAATTATTTTGAGGGACACGGTTTTTGCAGACAGTTCCGCCGTTAATGCTCGGCCAAAGACGAGCGTCTTTAAAGGCCCAAGCTTTTTCGAGTACACTCTCTTCAGTCAGGGAACGTATCGCCAGAATATCGTGGCGGTGCGGCCGAGCTTCGGGAGCGGCGACAACTTTCAGCTCGGTTTCACCTACATGAAGTCAAAGGATGATGTCGGCTCAATCAAGTACGGAATACTCCCCACAGAAAACCTTGTCGTTGGCACCGACTTGATGTTTGCCTTCGATGATCAGCGTTTTAAGTTTGAAACTCAGGCTTCATTGGCGTTGGAAAACAAGGATATTTCCGGGGGGAATTTTTCAGAGTCAGACTACGACTCGCTGTTCCAGGATAATCAGGCAGGAAGGGATGCCGCAAAGTTAGCGGAGAACTTCATCACGGTCAACGAAAACCTTTTCCCCACGAATCCTGTGGGAACCGGGCTCCCCGGGGTTGCGCTGGAAGCCAATCTCACGCTCAATTATATCAACAATTACATTCTGGCGCAGTTCTTCCGCCGGGGGGCATCGTACAAATCGTACGGCAACGAGTTCGTTCAGACGGATATTCAGGGATTCTCGGTGTCGGACCGCATTCGGCTCTTTAACAATCGTGTGCTCTTGAGCATCGCTTACGAACAGAAGGCGGACAACACTGCAGACACGAAGACGGCAACAACAACCTTCTCGAACCTCAACACCTCCGCGAGTATCAACCCCGGACAGGGATGGCCCACCTTCAGCATAGGGTACGGGTCATTCGGGCGGCTGAGCGATCTGGATGTCCGTAAGCTCGACATAGGAATTCCTGATTCCGCGTCGACAGAGAGACGGAAATCTGCAGATGATGTTACAACAAGAATCTTCTTTGGATCATCGTACGACTTCAATCTGGGTGTCCGGCATACGTTCACACTCAGTATTAACTCCTCCTCACGCGAGGACAGGACATTCTACCGACGCGACCAGACAAATCTTGCTGTTCAGACTGCTCTTGCTTCAACATTCAGAATTCCGCTTCAGACCACAGTTGGATTCGGTATCAACCAAAACGAGAGCTTCAACCAACTTTTTAGGGCCAACGGCGCCGACAGCACACTGACTCAGACGACGTTTGACTTCACGTCTGTCGTTGTCGGAGGTCAGTACAGAGTCCTCAACGACAGAATGAGAATTGCGGCGGCGGTCTCTCCAACATTCGGCGACCTTACCCGAACGACGATCCAATTTGGTGTTGAGTATGCTGTGGCGGTAAATCACACGTTCGAATTCTCGCTGAGTTACATTCAGAATAAGAGTCCGCTCAAGAACGATATGATCACCAGTTTGTTCTATCGGTTCAATTTCTGACGCCACCGATGACCCTCTACGACTTTAAGAAGAAGTATTTTCCTGTTCTTATCAAGCTCGGTATCAGTACGGGCATTGGTCTCTTTGTTGTCCTTTTTACTCATTTCTTTGAAATCGATTTCCTCAGCAAGATCGATCTCCTCACCGTCGACTATCGGTTCCAATCCCGCTATGAGACCGATGGTCCATTGAAAGACCTGATGCGCGCGGGGGATGTTGTCATCGTGTCAATCTCCGATGAAGACGGGAAAGCGCTTCCCGTTCCTTTCCCTTTCCCTCGTTCCTATTACGCTCATATTATCGAAAACCTTAACCGCGCCGGCGCAGCCGTCATCGCAATCGATATTACCTTCACGACACCCCGCGAGGGGGATGACACGCTTCGCGCTGTACTTCAGAAATACAACAATGTTGTCCTTGCTGTCAAGGCAGAAGAGGATGTTTCCCGTGGCCTCTACGAGATCCGTTCGCTCGATCAAAACTTCAACAATGTCTTTTTCGACGTGAACAAGAACATCGGGGTCGTAAACGTCCTGAAAGATCGTGATGATGTTGTCCGACGCTACACACCGTTGTTCAAGATTCAGGATAATCTCGTTCCCACGCTCGGCGTCGCTGCCGTCGCGCGGCGCTTTGGGCTAGCGCCAATGAGTCGCGTTGAAGTCACAGACGAAGCTTTTCTCCTGAAAGATCGCGCTATTCCAAAGTTTGACGAACGCACCTTCATGCTCAACTACTACGGGCCAGTGCAGACATTCCGCTACGTTCCATTCTCTCAGGTGGTTGACGACGAGAGGTTCTGGACGAAAGACGAGCTTGAGCTTCAAGAAGAAATTAACACGTTCGACGAGAACATGATGAAGCTCTTTAAGGGCAAGATTGTGTTCATCGGATCGACGATGGCGGAAGAGCGGGATTACCACTCTGTCTCGGTCGCCAACCCGGCTGATGGAAGTACTATCATGCATGGAGTTGAGATCCACGCCACTGCAGCACAGATGATTTTGGACAATGCGTTCGTCTACCGAGCAGATCCAACAATCGAGGTCTCTCTGATCATTGGTCTGTCCATTTTGATCTTCTTTGTGGTCCTTTGGTTCAAGCAAATCAAGTTACGCTACACATTCATCACTGAAATTGGGGCTGTCATCATCGTGCTTCTGTTTGTCATCGCGGTGGCAGAAGTTGCCCTTCTCGCTTTCTCCAGCGCAAACGTTCTGCTCAATTTCATCAATCCCGGCGTTGCGATTGTGCTTTCCTATTTTGGGACGGCGGTGTATCAGTACCTCACCGAGCGGCAGCAAAAAGCGCTTATCAAGAATGTGTTCAGTCATTACATCAGCGCCGCAGTGGTCAATGAGCTCGTGGCAAATCCCGACAAAGCAAAGCTTGGCGGCGATCGGCGTGAACTCTCAGTGTTCTTCTCCGACATCGCAGGTTTCACGTCGATCTCGGAGCGTTTTCATAATCATCCGGAGGGACTGGTAGAATTACTGAACGAGTATCTCGACGAGATGACGGCTATCGTACTGAAGTTCGGCGGCACGCTCGATAAATACGAGGGAGACGCGATCATGGCGTTTTGGGGAGCGCCCATTCCACAAAAAGATCATGCGCTGAGAACCTGTCTGGCTGCTCTCGACATGCAACGGCGACTCGCAGAGCTACGCCCGAAATGGAAGAAGGCCGGCAAACCGGAGCTCGATGTCCGGTGCGGAATCAACACGGGGATCATGATCGTAGGGAATATGGGGGGGAAAGATCGTTTCGACTATACCGTAATCGGAGACAGCGTGAACCTTGCCTCGCGCCTCGAAGGGGCAAACAAGCAGTACGGCTCACACATCATGATCAGCGAGTTCACGTACAATCATGTGAAATCGAAGATGCTCGTGCGCGAACTGGATTTGATTCAAGTGAAGGGCAAGACCGAGCCGGTCAAGGTGTTCGAGCTCCTTGGCCCAACCGATATGGAGATGACAGAGAACCAGAAACAGGCCAATGAGATTTACCACGAAGGGTTGAAGCTTTACCGCGATCGCAAGTGGGAAGAGGCAATCGCGTACTTCAATCAGGCCTACCAACTCGACCCCAACTGTCACGTCGCACACATTTACGCAGAGCGGGCACAACTCTACCAGATCAACCCGCCTCCAGAAGATTGGAATGGTGTCTTTGTCATGATGACGAAATAGAATTTGCCTTGTAGAAACAAGAAAGCCGAATCTCGGGTTACGGGATTCGGCTTTGTTTCTTTTCTGCGTGTCGTTTAGTAGTCGCTCGCCGAGCGGGCGAAGCGATCTTCCTGAAGGATCAGTCGAAGAGAAATGCGGTGGGTATTGCCCAGATTCTCTAGAGCGCCGAAACGGGCAAACGAGTAATCGATGTCAAGCTTTCGCAAGTGGACCCCCGCCCCAACGGTAGGTTGTTTGATGTCGTTATACCCGACCCTGAGCGCCACCGTATTTTGAAAATCGAACTCCAGTCCCACATGCGGGTCAATGCTCACAGGACCCACACTTGCTACGGACGCGAATCGTCTGTTTTCAAACCGGAGATCGAGATCAATCGTCGGCGCAAATCGGCCACCGAACAGCTCGATGAAATACGTCGACCCAAGTTTGACTGTCGGCGTGACGAGCTCGTTGCGACCCGTGCTCCATGCGACGACAGTCGTCGTGATATCCTGTGCATTCAGCCCAACAAAGAAACCCGTAAACGGCGAATAGAGCAAACCGACATCGAATCCGATACCGGTTGCCGAGTGCTCTGCAATTCCGCGATGGATGAACTTGAGATTTGCACCGTAAAAGAGGTTGCCGCTGGATTGCTTTGCGTAGGTCAGATAGAATGCCCAATCTGCTGCATTGAAGGAGCTGATCTTATCGTAGTCCGGCCTGTTGTTATCATCGAAGAGACCATTCCCGTTCGCATCCACCCAGGCATTTCGAGTATCGAGGATTCCATCAACCCCCAAGCGGAGAATGCTCAACCCAAAGCTCACATCGCTGCCGTAGGGGACGGCAACCGATGCGAAATCATAGTTGATCAGCTCACCAAACCGCTCGTCGTGCATCACCATGATCTCGGGATAGGCTAATCGAGCAAGAGAGGCAGGATTCCAGTATCCAGAAGAAGCATCATTCGCAAGTGCGACGTAAGCTCCACCCAATCCGAGTGCGCGCCCACCTACTCCAATAGCCATGAACTCGCCGGCATATTTTGCCACTGTTTGAGATTGAAGGGAAACAACGGGGAGGAGAAATAACAGCAGGATCGAGCACTTCACGCCAACTTACTCCACGCGCTCTGCGCCCAACTCTCGCTTCAACGCAGCGATCACCGGATGATCGTCATCATTTTCATCATTCTTCGAGGAATGGGTGTCTACAGGTGGCGCTTCTGCCGAGGTCGATGGGGGCGGTTTACTTGCCGATTTGCGATCGACCACGGGCTCAATGTGCATCTTGATCCCGGTGACTTTAGCAAAGGAATCCACAAGGAAATCTTTGCTCCGTTTCAGCGTCGAGTAATGGTAGTCATCCGGACATGCGATCCGGAGCGAACCGTTCCTCACGTCAAGGATTTGTGTTTCGCTCAGAACCGTACCCACCGAAATCTTTGTCCTTCGCACCTCATCAACCCACTTCTGCCACTGCGCATATGCATCCAGCGCAGAGACGGACTGCAACGGTGGCGTTGAAGCAACTGACGGTGTCGCTAACAGCGTGGAGGCCTGCTGTGGTGCCTCGTTCAGAGGTCTGTGGTCCACCGGCGGGGAGGGTCGCATTTGGCCGGATGATGGTTGGGGCGGATAAACCGATACTGCAGCGGCCGACTTGAGCCTTCCGGCGCTTACCGTTCCTACCACCTTCATCTCCGATCCGGACGGTGTGGAGTCGGCTGCCCGTGTTGCCGGAGGCGACGCCGGTGTGCCCGAACGTGTTCCGTCCCATCTTTTCTTCAACTCCTCCAACTGCTGGAGGAGGTCCTCAATCCGTACAGAAGATTCCATCTTTACCATCTGAAGCAGGCCAATTTCCAGCTTGTAACGAGGTTGAGCCGACCACCGAATTGCCTGCTCGAGATCATGGGTCATCTTCACGAGTCTCAGGAGATCGTTCTCGCTGAAGAGCTGGGATTCGATTTGATAGCGCTTTTTGTAAGGCTCGGAGGTCTCTATCAACTCTGCTGAGCCGGTGGTCAAAACCACCAACATATTCCGGAAATGCTCGGCCAAGCCCCCGATAAACTCTCGCAACTCATAACCCCGATGGGAAAGTTCTTCGACCAACCCGAGCGCTCCCTTGGTATCTTTGGATCGTATCAAATCCGTGACGCGGAAATACATCTCCTCGTCAACCATATTGAGCGCTCTCAACACATCGGCTGCCACGATGGGTGTGCCGCAAAATGCCACCACCTGATCGAAAATGCTTTGTGAATCCCGCAGCGAACCATCCCCTTTCTTGGCAATAATCGTCAGCGTTTCATCATCAACCTCGATCTTCTCGCTCTTCGCTATGAGTCTAAGCCGCTCCACCATCTCCGCCACCGAGATTCGCCGAAAGTCAAACCGTTGACATCGAGAGATGATCGTCAAGGGAACCTTATGAACTTCTGTCGTCGCGAAAATGAAAATCACATGCGAAGGCGGCTCTTCCAGTGTCTTGAGGAGGGCGTTAAACGCCTCCTTCGTCAGCATATGGACTTCGTCGATAATGTAGATCTTGAATTTGCCGCGTGACGGTGTGTAGCGAACCGCTTCCCGCAAATTTCGAATTTCCTCTACACCTCGATTCGACGCGCCGTCGATCTCGATCACATCAAGGCTCCGGCCACCATTGATTTCCGTGCAGGAGTCACAGCTATTGTCAGGATTGAAGTTGGAAGGGGATTTGCAGTTCAGGACCTTTGCCAGAATGCGAGCTGTTGTCGTCTTCCCGCAGCCACGAGGCCCGCTAAAGAGATACGCGTGAGCAACTCGCTGGGTCTTAATGGCATTCCGAAGAGTTTCAGTAACATGGGTCTGGCCGACGACCTCTTCGAAAACCATCGGTCGCCATTTGCGTGCCGTAACTTGGTAGGACATGAAGAGGAAGTTACTGATTAAAAATCAAAAAGCAAGGTTGTTTGCCAGCGGTGTGATGAATAATAAGTTTGACGGCTATTTTTTCTTTTTCGTGTCGAAGACATGCTTCATGGCCTCTTCGATGCTGTCAACAGGGAGAATGTTGAGCCCCTCTTTGACCTTATCGGGTATCTCGGCCAGGTCCTTCATATTCTCCTTCGGAATCAACACTGTCTTGATACCGCTTCGTTGCGCTGCAAGAAGCTTCTCGTTCAGTCCACCGATCGGAAGCACATTACCACGCAGAGTGATTTCTCCAGTGAGGGCGACATCGTTTCTCGCTGGGCGACCGCTTGCCGCAGAGACAATTGCCATCGCCATGGTCAATCCTGCAGACGGACCATCTTTTGGGATCGACCCCTCGGGCAGGTGAATGTGAATCTCTTTCCCCTTGTAGAAGTCCGGGTCCACGCCAAGCTTCTTTGCATTCGATCGGATATAGCTGAGTGCTGCCTGTGCCGATTCCTTCATCACATCTCCCAATTGACCCGTCAGCGTCAATCGCTCAGCGCCGCGCATGATGGTCACATCCACATTCAGGATATCCCCGCCAACGCTTGTCCAGGCCAGACCTGTTACCGATCCAACGCGTCGCTCTCGCTCTGCCGATTTCTGCCGGAACTTGGGAACACCGAGATATTCTTCGACCTTCGATTCTGTAACCACAACCTTCTTGCGTTTCGCTAGCGTTCCGTTTTTCCTTTTGAGCAGAACCGTTTCCTTTGCCAGTTTGCGGCAAATGGAGGCGATTTCTCGCTCAAGATTCCGAACTCCCGCTTCCCGAGTGTATTCCCGAATCACTTTCATGATTGCACCGTCTTCGATCTCAATACTCTTCCCATCCAAACCATGTTCCTTGAATTGCTTCGGGATGATGTGTCGACGTGCAATCTCTTTTTTGTCATGATCGAGATAGCCCGGCAGCTCGATGATCTCCATGCGATCTTGAAGTGGTAACGGGATGTTATACCTGACGTTCGCAGTTGTAATAAACATCACGCTCGAGAGATCGTAGTCGACATCGAGATAATGGTCGTTAAAGGCGTGATTCTGCTCGGGATCCAACACCTCCAGCATCGCTGCCGACGGATCGCCACGAAAATCCATGCTCATTTTGTCGATTTCGTCAAGCAGCATGACTGGGTTGACGACGCCGGCTCGTTTCATCGACTGGATAATCTTGCCGGGCATTGAACCGATGTACGTGCGTCGGTGACCACGGATTTCCGCCTCGTCCCGAACGCCGCCAAGCGAGATTCTCACAAACTTCCGGCCAAGCGCGCGCGCAATGGATTTTGCAAGGGAGGTTTTCCCCACGCCCGGTGGGCCGACAAAGCAGAGGATTTGCCCCCGCATTTCTTTGACAAGATTCAGCACCGCGATGTGCTCGAGAATGCGCTCCTTTGGCTTCTCCAAACCAAAGTGATCATCATCGAGAATCTTCTGCACATGGCGGATATCGAGATTATCTTTCGTTCGCTTGCTCCAGGGGACGGCAATCAACCAATCGAGGTAATTTCGAATGACCGTGAATTCCGGAGACATCGGCGGAGTTTTCTTGAGCTTGTTAAATTCCTCGATTGCTTTTTCCTGTGCCTCTTTTGGCATCTTTGCCTTCAGAATTTCATCCTTGAGCTTTGCCAACTCCGGTGAAGCCTCATCTTCCCCTAACTCTTCCTGAAGAATTCGAATTTGCTCTTGAATGAAGAACTTCCGCTGCGACTTCTGAATATTGTCCTGCACCTTCGAATCGATATCGCGCTCGATCTTGAGAATATCCACTTCGGTGGCCAGGATCTTCGAAAGTTCGTAGAACTGATCCCGCAGGTTGTAAATCTGGAGAATTCGCTGTTTCACATCCACGCTTTGGATGATGTTCGAAGCGACGTAGAAGAGCTTTCGCTGTGGTTCTTTGATTCCCTCGTAGGAGACAACTACCTCGGGAGGAACATTTCGGCTTAAGCGCACATACTCATTGAACAGCGAAGAGGTGCGACGAATGAGCGCATCGAGTTCATGACCGGTCGGGAGTTCCGTACGATTGAGAACGATTTCCGCCTCGAGGAACATCGGATTCGGCAGGAACCGCTTGGCGCTTGCCTGCACAACCCCATCAACGAGGATTTTCATTAACCCGTTCGGGAGTTTGAGCATCTGCACGATGCGAGCAACTGTTCCATCGTGATAAACGTCTTCGGGAGATGGCTCATCAACCGAGGGATTCTTTTGTGCAGCAAGAAAGATGTATTTCCCACGCTCCAGCGCCTCATTCGCTGCCCGAAGAGAGCTTTCCCTTCCGACAAGAACGGGATAAATCATGAAGGGAAAGACCACAACGTCCCGGAGGGGCAGCACCGGAAGAATCTTGGGGATGCTCTCAACCGTTTCGACAGCTTTCTCAGTTTTTTGATCAACGTTTTCAGACATGGCTTTCGAGAATTCGATTATCGTAGTCAGGGATAGAGAAAAAAAATGGGCGAGATGTGCCTCACCCGGAAAGACGTGCAGGATAAATATACCGTTAAATGAAGGGAGAATCAACCGGAGCCCATCAACCGAAGAATTACTCTAACATTCGAGATTTCTTGCTTTTCAAGGTGGAGTTCTGTACCATAACACTGACAGGCACCTTTCGACATTCGTTCAAATGGTTTTTGCTTTCAGGGAGGCAAACCCATTCCCATCCGTCATCCCATCATAGACGCATTGACCTGAGAGCCCAATCATGGGATCACGTCCGCAAACAACATCTCAGCGTATTCTCCTTTTACAAGAAAGTGTTCTTACGAACAACTTTCGTCATCAAGCGGGGGCAAGCCCTCTCAAAGCCGAGCTTGCTACGGTACTGATGGAACCGCTTCGTGTCGCCCGGTCAATTACTCAACCGATCCTCCACATCGTTCTCAATACCCTCTACGCCCACGCCTTCCTATGTCTCCGTTAGAGATGAATCTTATGTGGGGGATCGTCATTGCGTCGCTCTTACTGGTAATCTTGAGTGTCGGACTGATCCTTACCATTTATTTCAGCCAACGGCGTGTCATCGGTCTGCAACAACGAATGCTCAAGACGTTGGAAAAAAGCGAGAAGAAGTATAAAGACCTTTTCAATCATGCCATCGAGGGCATTTACCAGAGCACTCCCGACGGACGCTACATCAACATCAATCCGGCGCTTGCGCAAATCTACGGCTATTCATCCCCTGCGGAAATGCTGGCAGACATTAAAAACATAGGGCAACAACTCTACGTCGATCCGAAACGTCGGGAAGAATTCATGCACTTGTTAGAACGCGACGGTGAAGTTCATGGATTTGAATATCAAGCGTACAGGAAAGACCGGTCCATCATCTGGATTTCCGGCAATGCTCGCGTCGTGAGAGATGAGTCGGGAACAATTCTCTACTACGAGGGAACCGTTGAAGATATCACCCACCGGAAAATGGCCGAAGCCGAACTTCGCAAAGTCCCCCACCTCATCCTCGAGGCGCAAGAATCGGAACGCAAACGCATTGCACGGGAGCTGCACGATAGCATCGGTCAGCTTCTTTCTGCTGCGAAAATGCGAATCCATACAGCTGCAGCATCGCTCAAGATGCTTCGGCGAGATATTCCGACTAATCTTGACCAGGCGGGGAATCTTCTTCAGCGGGGCATAGAGGAGGTTCGTCGTATCTCTCAGAATCTACGCCCGAGTGAGCTCGACGACCTCGGCTTAATCGCCGCCTTGAACCGCGTATGCGATGACTTCTGCGAGCGAACACGAATTCAGCTTAATCTCTCTATGCCGAAGTCGCTCCGCGAGCTCCCCGGCGAAATGAACCTGGCGCTCTATCGCATCATTCAGGAAGGCCTCCATAATGTCGAGAAGCACTCGGAGGCAACGCGTGTCGATCTCTCCCTCTCCATCGGCGATTCGACATTGACCGTCAGGTTGAAAGACAATGGCAAGGGATTCGATCTGCCGAAGATACCGGAGGGGAAAAAACAAAAAACGTTCGGTTTGATTGGTATGAGGGAGCGCGTTGCACTCATGGGCGGTTCATTCGACCTCTTCACTAAACCGCAGCGAGGAACCGAAATCAGGATTCGCCTTCCGGTTCCGTCGCTCCGCGAGAGGAGGGCATCATAGATGAGGCGGATCACCGTTTTCCTCGCGGACGATCATGCAATTGTACGGGAAGGAATTCGGTCTTCACTTCTTCATGAACCCTCAGTAAAGGTCGTCGGCGAAGCCGCCGACGGGGCAAGCGCCGTACAAATGGTAAGCCAGCTGAAACCCAATGTGATCCTGTTGGATCTGAGCATGCCCGGTCCTGGCGGCATGGAAACCATCCCCCTCCTCAAAAAGAAATCCCCTACGAGCCGTATCCTTATCCTCACCATCCATAACAGCAAGGAGTACATCCGTCGCGTTCTGCAAGTTGGAGCTGACGGGTACATTCTGAAGGACGCAACTCCAAGCGAGCTGGTTCAGGCAATACGTGCAGTTCACCGCGGCGAAGCGTTTTTCAGTCCGGCTGTTTCCAAAGTTCTTCTCGAAGAGGCGAGGACTGGCAGCAAGAGGAAAGTTGACGGATCAGCCCATTTCTCCACACGGGAGAAAGAAGTTCTCTCCTTGATTGCACAAGGATTGACAAACCAACAGATTGCCGATAAACTGTTTGTTAGCGTCACCACGATTCGAACCCACAGACAGCGTATCATGAAAAAGCTCGGCATCCACAGTGCCGCTGGACTGATCAAATATGCGTTGCAGCGAGAGGCGGACTACCAATAGGGTTCCTGGGATCGTGTCTTGGCAGATGTAAGAGAGAAAAAGACAGGATCATGTCATACAAATGTAGGACAAACAATTATCATACAAGTGGAGGATTGCTTTTTGCGCAATCGCAGCTATTTTTGCAATTGCGCTGACAAATCTCCACTCAGGGGAGACTCCTTGCGTTGGAAGGAGTGTTCTCGCGAGCCCTGACTTGTGCCCGACACCAGGAGAAGTGGGGACTTGCCAGCGCGTCGTTTTTTACGGAGATTACTCCCAACCCCTAAACGCTTCCCGCCTCTGCCCTCAGGAGGGTCGATCACTGTCCCATCCAAGCTGGAGGGATATGGCTCAACTGAAAATCCTCTACCTCCAAGACAACGAACCAGGTATTAGGCTTGTGCTCAAAACGCTTTCCCGGGGTCGATTGGATTCCCTGATCCCTGCAGTGAGCATAAAGGAGGAGGTTCTTCATCTTCCGGAGGCGAGTACTTCATCGCCTTAACTCATCGGCGAAAAGGGCATCTGCAAATGTCACGTTCTCGCAGAAACCTTATACCACAGAGATGCTACTTCGTACGCTTGATTCTCCGATGCACTGAACATGAGAACGACCTACCAGATTCTTCCCGCTAGTGATTCTTCCCTTTTGATCCTCGTCGGAAATGAGATATCCTTCGAGCATCACGTCATCGTTCGCCGACTTGTTACCGCTCTTTCATCAGTCACGCATCCGGCAATTCGAAACATTCATCCCGCCTACGCATCCGTTCTCGTTGCTTTTGACCCTCTTCTCTGTGAAGCAGATGAAGTACGTCGGCATATCGAAAGCGCTCTTGTGGCAAGCGAATCCGTTTCCCTCCCTCGCGAGCGTACGATTGAGATTCCCGTAGCATACGGCGGAGAATTCGGTCCCGACCTCGAGGCGGTCGCAAAGCATAACAACCTTGCAACCGATGAGGTCGTACGAATTCACTCCGGCGCTGAGTATCGGGTCTTTTTCCTCGGTTTCTCGCCCGGCTTCCCGTATTTGGGCGGAATGCCCTCCACAATTGCCACACCACGACTCGCCACACCGCGCACCGCTGTTCCTGCAGGAAGTGTGGCCATTGGAGGAAACCAGACGGGCATTTATCCTGTGCAATCTCCGGGCGGTTGGAGAATCATCGGCCGGACACCTGCCCGACTCTTTGATCCGACAGAACATCCTCCAGCGCTTCTGCACATGGGAGACATCGTGCGGTTTCGCCCTATTGGACCAGACGAGTTCCGGATCCAGTAGAAAAGCCCACTTCTCCGTCGCAGCTTGCGGCCAACCAAAGTTTCTCGTAAGTTCCTGTCCATTGCAATCGTTTCCTCAAATGTCTCGCCTCCTTGTTCACAATCCAGGTTTTCTTACCACAGTTCAAGACGCGGGAAGACCCGGACAAGCGCATCTTGGCATTTCAGCCTCGGGCGCAGCCGACGGCGTTGCATTGCGAATTGGCAATTGGCTCGTTGGCAACGCCGAGAATGCTGCTGCGCTGGAGATGACATTGGTCGGGGGAACATTTGAGTTCGATGCAGAGGTGATTGTCTCTCTCACCGGCTCTTCTTTCGAAGCAGCTGTTGAGGGAATTTCCCTAGAGCCATGGAGAGCCTACCACCTGAAGGCTGGAAGTACTCTCAAGGTTGGCCCAACCCACTCCGGTGCCCGCTGTTATCTCTGCGTACGGGGTGGATTCGATGTACCCAAATTCCTTGGAAGCGCATCGACACATCTCTTTACGGGTCTCGGTGGATATGAGGGTCGCCCTCTCAAGAAAGGTGATGAGTTGGTGATCGGTACAAACACAAGGACAGAACCCGTCAACCGAGCTGTTTCCTTTGACTTCATCAGGAGGCTTTACGCATCGGAACCGCTGAGGGTCACGTGGGGGCCCCAAAGGGACTTCTTTCCGGAAGAAGCTCAGAAGCTCTTTCTTTCATCGAAATTCCATGTGCTCGAGAACTCGAACAGGATGGGTTTGCGATTGCACGGACCCGTGATCCAAAGAAGATCTAGCGAAATGATTACGGAAGGCACACCCCTCGGAGCAATCCAGATTCCTCAAGATGGTCAACCGATTATCCTGTTTGTTGAACATCAGACCACCGGTGGTTACCCAAAAATCGCAAATGTCATCGCTGCCGATATTCATCGTGTCGGCCAACTGAGGCCGCGCGACAAGGTGCAATTTGCACTTGTTACATTTGAGCAAGCCCGACGAATCCACCTAGACCAAGAAGCCGCTCTCCGCAAACACCTGGAGGACCTTAGATAACCATGCATTGGTATCGCACTATCACTCCCCAGCAATGGAAGACACTAGCGGCGGCACAGTTGGGATGGATGTTGGACGCAATGGATGTGATGCTGTATGCCTTTGCGCTGACGGCCATCCGATCGGAATTTGGATTGACGTCTGCCGAAGCTGGAGCCCTTGCTTCCATCACGTTGGTCTCATCGGCTGTTGGAGGTGCGTTGTTTGGCGTTCTTGCAGACCGAATCGGCCGCGCACGGGCATTGATGTACTCTATCCTTACATACTCAGTGTTCACCGCCCTTACAGCGACCTCCGGAAGTATGGCCGAGCTTCTCATCTGGCGAATGCTCGTCGGAATCGGCATGGGCGGGGAGTGGTCTGCGGGCTCTGTGCTGGTCTCAGAAAGCTGGCCCGCAGCGCATCGAGGAAAAGCCATCGGACTGATGCAGGCCGGCTGGGCCATTGGCTACATCCTTGCGGCAATCCTTGCGGCTCTTGTTTTGCCTGATTTTGGCTGGCGGGTTTTGTTTGTCTTTGGGCTTCTTCCTGCTTTGTTGGCGGCTTGGATTCGTCGCAGCGTGGAAGAACCTGTCGTCTGGCGCGAAGGAAAAGCTTCGGCCCATCCTTCACCACTTAACGCCCTAAAACAGATCTTCCATCCTCCACTGCTTTCTAAAACCCTTACCGCATCGGTCATCACCACCAGTGTCTTGTTCGCTTATTGGGGGCTCTTCACCTGGATGCCGACATTCCTTTCGACACCGGTGAGCCAAGGAGGAGCCGGAATGACGCTTGTGCGTACCTCCACATGGATCGTCCCGATGCAGATTGGTGCGTTCTTTGGCTATACTTCATTTGGTTTTCTTGCCGACCGGTTCGGTCGCAGACCTGTGTTTGTCACCTTTTTAGCC
This sequence comes from Bacteroidota bacterium, assembly GCA_035559595.1. Classification (GTDB taxonomy): domain Bacteria; phylum Bacteroidota; class Ignavibacteria; order UBA10030; family UBA10030; genus DATMBF01. Next base: position 32,876 of record DATMBF010000013.1, read on the forward strand.
TCTGCTGCGATTCTTGTACCAATCTACGGTCAACTGGGTCACCAGGAGACTCTGCTTCTTGTGCTTGGACCTTTGATTGGATTCTTCGGTCACGGATACTTCAGCGTCTTCGGTGCAATGCTTGCGGAGTTGTTTCCGACTTCCATCCGTGCATCAGCGCAGGGCTTTGCCTACAATGCCGGACGGGCACTCAGTGCTCTCGCCCCATATACAATTGGGGCCCTCGCTGATCAGTACGGCATTGGAAGCGCATTAGGACTAACCTCGGCATTCTTCCTGGCGGGGGCGGGATTGATCTTTCTCTTGCCGGAGACAAGGGGAAAGGAATTGAACGCCGGATGACAACGAAGAAGCTCACCATAGATTTGAATTCCGACATCGGCGAAAAGCCGAGTGCTCTCGCAGACGGAACAGAAGAATCCCTGATTCGACTCATCACCTCCGCTAACGTTGCCTGCGGAGGACATGCCGGCGACGAGCACTCGATGGATGCAATCGTCAAGCTTGCCAAAAGGTATTCCGTTAACATCGGTGCTCATCCGAGTTTCCCTGACCGTCAAAACTTCGGACGAACCGAGATGACCCTCACGTTCGATGAAATCAAGCAAGCTGTCTTTGAGCAGGTCCGAGCGCTCTCAACTGTTGCGAAGAAGAATCGTGCCCGAATCACCCACGTGAAGCCGCATGGTGCGCTTTACAACATGGCCGCCAAGAATTTCAAGATTGCTCATGCGATTGCGGCTGGAGTCGAAAAGCTGGATAAGTCGTTGATCCTTATGGGGTTGTCGGGATCAGCCATGCTCACTGTTTGGGAGGATTTAGGATTCAAGGTAGCGGCGGAGGGATTCGCCGACAGGCGATACGAGTCTGACGGCTCGTTGCGATCGCGGAAGTTTTCCGACGCCCTTATTTCTGATCCATCGGAGGCTGCACGTCAAGCGGCCAGGATCGCTTCACACGGCGTCGTTATCGCACATGATGGATCGGAGGTGAGAATCAGCGCAGCAACGCTTTGCATTCACAGCGACACGCCAAACTCCTTGCAGATAGCCTCAGCTGTGAGGCAGGAACTCGAGAGACTCGGCGTAGAAGTGAAACCACTGGATCGGACACATCTCATTTCCCCCACAGGGCACCGTTGAGAAACCTTACCAACGGCGTCGCTGTCTGAAAGACCTTCAGGAGTTCCTTCATCAAATCGGCTTTGTAGCAAACAGATTCGGGCCACGTCACTCCGACAAAATAGTGTTTGTAGCGTAACCACTCTGCCATCGGGTGGTCCGGCGAGAACCCTTGCGGCACTCGCTTGAGCCTTTCATCTTTTGTCTCAAGCTCCCTAAAGAGCCTCGTAAACGGTTTTGCCTCCACAATTGACAGGAATTCATCCGAACGATCAGCAATTGCACGCCGGATCTTCTTAAGCTGTTCGCTTTCGGGCATGTAGATGCCGGCGCCGGCATAGACCATGCCGGGCTCAATGTGCATGTAGTACCCTGATGCACCCAAGCCTTTCTTATCACCCTTCAACACAGCATGGGCTGCAACGTGGGTCTTGTACGGCGTCTTATCCTTGCTGAACCGCGTGTCCCGATAGATCCTGAAGAGAGATTTCCTGGGGTGGAACTCATATTCCGGTGCGAAGTTCACAAAATGTGGTTGCATTGATGCAATAAGCGACTGCATCGGCAGTTTCACATGTGTCTCGTACTCATGCTTGTGTTTGGCAAACCAGGGTCTGTTGTTGTTTCTCTTCAACCGCTTGAGGAATCGAATACCTTCTTTCGGAAATCCTTCGAACGGTGGAAAGAATTCTACGTCGAAATCCGGTAGCGCCATTGCTTTATCCTGTTGATTTATAAGGAGTTACGGCCCAGCTATGGCTGCACGTACAAACCCTTGGGCCTTCTTGAGTCGTGCTTCTGCCTCCGATTTCGAAACATTTGCCTTTATCATCACAAGCGCAGTCTTTACATGGCCTCCTGCTTCCTCAAGAAACCGTTCTGCCTCTTCATAAGAGACATTTGTGATAATCATCAGAACGCGTTTAGCTCGTTCTTTTAGCTTCTCGCTGTTCATTTGAAGATCCACCATCATGTTCTCGTAAACTTTACCAAGCCGGATCATTGCCGTTGTTGTGATCATGTTCAGAACAAGTTTCTGAGCGGTACCGGATTTCATCCGTGTTGAACCCATAATAACTTCAGGCCCGACCTCGGGACAAATCGCCACGTCAACTGCATTTGCTACGTGGGCAAACTCCGCTTGTTGCAAGAGCGATCTTGGATTTGTTGTGACAAGAATTGTCCGCGCAGCACGCTCCCGTGAGCGTTTCAGCGCCCCTATGACGTACGGTGTGCGCAGGCTTGCAGCAATCCCGCAAACAACATCGGCGGATACGACATTTTTGTCGTCTATGTCTTTTTCTCCATTTTCCTCTTTGTCCTCCGCTCCCTCCTGTGCCCGAAACATCGCCTCCCTTCCCCCTGCAATGACCCCCTGGATCGTCTCCGGACTTGTACCGAATGTTGGAGGGCACTCCACCGCATCCAGAACTCCTAAACGGCCACTCGTTCCGGCTCCCACATAGATAAGTCTTCCGCCGTTCCGCAAACCCTCAACAACCAGTTCAACTGCTTTCGCAATGTAAGGAATCTCCTTCGCGACCGCAGCCGCAACTTTCTGATCCTCTGAGTTAATGAGGTTGAGAATCTGCTCAATGGAGAGATTGTCAATCTGCATTGTCCTGGGATTTCTGAGCTCGGTAGTTAATCTGCCCAGTTGTTCGAAGAGTTCTTTCCTCTCAGACACAGTACCTCCTAAAATGAAACAATCACGATTCGCTTGTCGACTAGGGGAAGGTCCTCTTCTCCATTGAAACGAAGCTTGATTGTTGAGATTGATTCCGCGTCCACGAGTTGCCTGGCTTTGCGGATTTCTGATTCGACGTCCCCCCCCTTGTAGGCAATCAGGACTGGGGGGTGAAGCTCGATTCGGTCGTTCCTCGAAGCTATTCGGGTAATCTCTCCTTGTTGTCTGAGTAGCGGTCGAGACCACTGTATAAGCTGGTAGAGCGGCGCCACACCGCGAGCCACGACAATGTCAAACGAATGCTTGTTCGGCACCTGCTTCGCGAAATCCTCCACTCGCGCCCAGACAGCGGTCGTCTCCTCGAGAGAAAGTTGTCGAATGATATCTTGAAGCGCCAACACTTTTTTCTGGATCGAATCGAGGAGGGTGATACGCAAATGAGGATAGAGGATCTTCAGTGGAATTCCCGGCAATCCTCCTCCACTACCGAGATCGAGAAGATCTGCAGACGGCGGGAGGTTGACATGGAATGCGAGCGAAACCGAATGGAGAATGTGCCGTTCCCAAAGATGCTCTTCGTCTCGACGAGAAATGAGATTGATCTTTTTGTTCCACTCAAGCAGGAGATCGGCGTATTTCTGAAATGCCGTAAGTTGTGAGTCTGAAAGAGAGATGCTGTTTCGGCGGCAGATTGAAAAGAATCGGCGGTGTGGCGGTGGAAGGTCTTGCAATTAATAAGTTGTTGTTTTTATTGAGTTTGTGGCTTGTTTCACGTGAAACTACCGCTTCAGGTAGACCATAAGCACAGAGATGTCTGACGGCGTGACTCCACTAATGCGGGAGGCTTGACCAATCGAGCTCGGGCGAACTCTCTTGAGCTTTTCTCTCCCCTCTGTGGAGAGGGCTTTGATTTTCGAGAAGTCGAGATCCTCTGGAATGACCTGGGACTCGTACCGCTCAAACCTCTCGATCTGCTCCTCCTGTCGATCGATGTATCCTTCGTACTTGAGTTCGATCTCAACCTGCTCGACGATCTCGTCACGAAGTCGCTCGCTTTTCAGGTCGAGTAATCTTCTGAGAAACGGTGTTGAGCGGATCGACTCAATTTGCAAAAGCTGACGCAGTCGGATATTCGGTCTTTTGAGGAGCTTCGAGAGTTTTTCCTTTTCGATTATGGAGTCCGCTTCTCCGTTCAGTACTGCTTTGAGCTCGGCCGGAGATAACGCGAGGTTATTGGCAAGGTTAATGCCCTCTTGTATGAGTTCCTCTTTGTATCGCAACCTCTCCATCATCTCCTGCTTTGCAAGTCCAAGCTTTGCACCGCGCGGCATCAGTCGACGATCCGCATTGTCCTGTCTCAGGAGCAACCGGTGTTCCGCACGCGAAGTGAACATCCGATAAGGCTCATCCGTGCTCTTGTTGACAAGGTCGTCTATCAGCACGCCGATGTACGCCTCCGATCGCTTGAGAACAAACGGCTCTCCGTTCTTCACGCGAAGGGCTGCATTGATGCCGGCAATGAGGCCTTGCGCTGCCGCCTCTTCATAGCCGGACGTTCCGTTGATCTGTCCTGCAAAGAACAACCCCTCAACCAACTTCGTCTCAAGCGTCAGCTTTACCTGGTGTGGCGGAAAGAAATCGTACTCCACAGCATAGCCCGGGCGAATCATGACAGCCGACTCAAGCCCCGGGATCGTTCGGAGCCCCGCAAGCTGAATCTCTGCCGGAAGGCTGGTCGAAAACCCGTTCACGTAAACAACATCGGTGTCATACCCCTCCGGCTCGAGGAAGATCTGATGGCTCTCCTTCTCCTCAAACCGAACGATCTTGTCTTCTATTGAGGGACAGTACCGAGGACCCAATCCCTTTATTTTCCCGGTAAACATGGGAGATTGATCAAACCCTTTTCGAAGGGTATCATGCGTTGCCCTGTTCGTATGTGTAAGATACATCGGAACCAGCCTGTTGGTAATACTCTCCGTCTCAAACGAAAAGGGTTGTGGTGGGTTATCGCTATGTTGTTCTTCCACTTTGGAGAAATCGATGCTTCGGATATCAACTCGGGGCGGGGTTCCAGTCTTAAGCCTTCCGCTCACGAAGCCAAGTCTCTCGAGGTTCTCAGTCAGACCCGTCGACGCCTTTTCGCCGAACCTTCCCCCCACCCGGCTTTGAAGGCCGGTATGCATCAGCCCCCGCAGGAATGTCCCTGCACAGAGAACAAGAGAGGTGCACTCTATACGCTTTCCTGTGGCCATAACGACACCCTTAAGCAACCTGGCCTCCGTGTGTGGAAGAGGTTCGGTAACAACCTCAAGAATTGAATCCTCAAGAATGTCGATCCCCTCCGCCGATTCGATCCTTCTCCGGGCTTCCCGGGAATACCACTCTCGGTCGTTCTGACATCGCGGCGACCAGACAGCTGGGCCCTTTGATCTATTCAGCATTCTGAACTGTATCCCCGTAGTATCCGCTATTTTGCCCATTTCTCCCCCCAAAGCATCGATTTCCCGAACAAGGTGACCTTTGGCGGTCCCTCCTATAGCCGGATTGCAGGACATTCTCCCAATGGCCGTCTTATCCATCGTTACCATAAGGACACTGGATCCCATTCGGCTCGCAGCCAGGGCCGCTTCAATTCCGGCGTGCCCTCCACCCGCTACCACAACGTCGTATTTGTTTCTAAAGGCCATACTGTTCCACGTGAAACATTACTTGCCGATGCAGAATTTTGAAAATATGCTATTGAGGATTTCCTCTGTTGTAACCACGCCGGTGATTTCGCCGAGACTATCCAATGCAGACCGGAGGTCAACCGCCACAAACTCGCTGCTTTCGCCCCGCCCGAGCGATTCTTTGGCTAACAGTAACGCCTCCTTAGCCCTCTTGATGGCCTGAAAGTGCCGAAGGTTTGTCACCAGAACGCTGGACTCCGGGGCTTGTTTACCGCCGCCGAGCGTGGAGCTTACCATTGTCTGCTTGAGTTCATCAATACCATGTCCGGTCAATGCCGAAACGCGGACGATGGGGAGACCTTTCAAAAAACTCATTGATTGCAGCAACTTGCCATTGATCGTCGGGTTGAGATCAACCTTGTTTACCGCGACAACACACGCTTTCATTCCTTCCTTAATTACCTTGGCTACCTGGCTCAAAGGCTCAATATCGGGAGCTTCCGCCGGCCTGGATGCATCGAGGACTAGAAGCACCAGATCGCTTTCTTCGACCTTTGCTCTTGTCCGGGCAACACCTTCTTGTTCCACAACGTCTGCAGTCTTTCTGAGTCCAGCCGTGTCGATAACCCGGAATAAGATGCCGTTGATTGTAAGATTCTCTTCGATCACATCCCGGGTTGTTCCGGGAATATCAGTAACAATAGCCCGGTTTTCATTAAGTAGTTGGTTGAGAAGACTCGATTTTCCGACATTTGGAGCGCCCGCAAGGACAACCTTTACACCATCGCGATGGATCTTCCCGCTTTTGTACGTGTCGAGCAGTTTGTTGATCCGCCCGATGATCTCATCCAGATCACTCATCGCTTTCTGCTTCTCAACAAACTCATATCCATCTTCAGCAAAGTCCAGCTCAAGCTCAAGTAGTCCAATCGTGCCGATCAGTTTTTCTCTCACAGCATTGATCTGCTCTGAAAGCCTGCCCTGGAGCTGGGATAACGACGAGCGGAGAGAAAGCCCGCTTCTTGCATGAATGAGATCGGCGACCGCCTCCGCTTGGGAAAGATCCATCTTCCCATTCAGAAACGCTCGCTTAGTAAATTCGCCAGGTTCTGCGAGTCTTGCACCCAGCGACAGAAAAGTCGAAAGGATCGCTTGAGTTACATATGCTCCACCGTGACAACTTACTTCGACGACATCCTCACCCGTGTACGAGTGTGGTGATTTGAAAACTGTTGCGACGACCTCATCAAGGCGTTGGCCAGTCGCGTCGGCGATATAACCGAAGTGAGCTGTATGGGATGCTGCCTCGGCAAGCTTCACTCTGCCGCGAAAGCACGCATCCGCGGTGGCAAATGCCGAAGGGCCGCTGATACGAATAACGGAGATACCTCCTTCACCAATTGGGGTTGCAATCGCAGCAATGGTATCAAGGTTGTCGGCCAACACCACGGTCTTCTCTCCTGGGGAAAATTGGGGGAATAATGTACGAATTGCGGGAACGATTTCCAAGCAGGGCACGTCGCCCCTAGAAAACCAAAAGCCCCTCTCCCGCATCGGGAAAAGGGGCTTTAAGAGTTTCGAAGACCTCGGCCTACCGCTTGAATCGCGGAAGATCTCTTGTCACTCGCCCGAAAATTCCTTGTTGGCGTTTCTTCGGGTCGACCTTTCGGAGGGGTTCGTTGTCTTGTTTGCTCATGAGCATCTGCTGGCCAATGGAGAGAAGGTTAAACACAAAATAGTAGAGGTTGAGCCCCGACGGAAAAGCATTAAACAACAGAGTCATTAGAATGGGCATCATCCAAACCATCATTTTTTGGCGGGGATCCTTTATGGTCATTTTCTGCTGGATGTACATTGTTATGCCCATAAGCAACGCCAGACCGCTAACGTTCTTCATCCCGACAAGCGGAAGCTCAAACGGAAGCGAGACAATGGTGTCCGGTGTCGAGAGGTCTGTAATCCACCAAACGAAGCTCGACTGGCGCAACTCGATAGCAGCGCGAAAGACATTGTACAATGCAATCAAAATCGGAAACTGCAGAAGCAGCGGGAGACAGCCGCCGGCGGGATTGACTCCGTATTCCTTATAAAGGTTCATGATGGCCTGGTTCATCTTCGCCGGATCGTCTTTGTGCTTCTCGCGAATTTCGTTCATCATCGGCTGGAGTGCCTGCATCTTCTTCATGGACTTCATGCTGCTCTTGGTTAAAGGATGGAGGACAATCTTGATGATGATAGAAAAGACGATGATAACAATGCCCCAGTTCGGGATAAACCAGTGAAGGAAGGAGAGCAAAGGAAGCATGACATAGACGGAGATCGGGCGAACAATCCAAACCCATCCCAGATCCATGATGCTTTCAAGGTTATTGTCATACGACGCAAGAAGTCCATACTCGAGTGGGCCAAGAAAGACCCTAAAACTGGCCTTTTCTTCAAGGGTTGCCCTGAAAGGCATCTTCACAGCAACGTTGTATTGTTCATAGACTCCCCTGTCCGGCATCGGCCTCTGTTCCCCTCCGAGAAATGCCCCTTCACTCATACCCGGCTGCGGCATTATCGCCAAACCGAAGTACTTGTTCCTTGTTGCCACCCAGTCGATTGATCCCGCCATATTCCGTTCGACAGGTTGACCTGCGTGTGTTGCATCGAGGCTGGTAAGTTCGCCTCCGGCGTGGACATAAGCCGCGGCAAAAGCGGACTCGTCCACACTGTTCTCTTCGGCATAGCGAAGCCCATTCTCCCACACAACCTGATATTCATAATTTGCAATGACATTTGCGAGTCCGGCAAACGTATATTCCGACTCGAACCCATACTCTCCGTTCTTGAAGCGAAATGTCTTAACGAGCCTTCCGTTGTTGGCGCTGGGAAGTGTAAGTTGAACTTCAAACGTCTCGTCTCCGGAAAGCCGGACTCTCTGCCACGGGCGATAGTCTGAATCAAAATAGAGATGACGGGTATTAACGAACTTCCCATCGCTTGTTGTAAAGAGCAAGCTATAGTCACCACCCGAATCGAAGTCCACAAGCTGAACCGGATCGCCGCGCCATGTCTTGAACTTCTTGAGCTCCCACTTCCGAATTCGTCCGCCCTTGCTGGAGATCTCTGCTGTGAAGAGGTCTGTGTCAATAATGAGGATCTTCTCCACGCCCTGTGCTCGCCGCGAGAAGAACTCTCCGACATTATCGACCTCGGGTATGGTTGCCTCCTTTTTCCCTGGAACGACTTTTTGAACCGTATCTGCAATCGCTTCCGTCGGCTGCGGTTGGGGTGGCGGTGGCGTGGGGGTATTCATCCACATCCACGCCATGAGAACGACAAAAATCAGGATAAAACCAAGAGTCTCTTGACGACCCATAGCACTTTCTCAGTTGTTAAGGAACCGGATCGAATCCGCCAGCTTTATGAAACGGGTGGCAGCGCCCGATTCGCGTTATTGCAAGCCAGCCTCCACGAAGCGATCCATGTTTTGTGATCGCCTCGAGAGCATACTCCGAACACGATGGGTAGAACCGGCAATGGTTAAATGGAAGGATTGGAGAGATCGCCAACCGGTAGAGCCGAATCACGAAAATGAGGATTGTCTTCATCATCCTAACTCACTGTTGATCCGGTCTATTACTATCTTGACGTGTTTACGAATCTCTTCTCCCGTCAAGCGCTTTGTTGTTTGGAGGAACGATCCTGCCATCAGGAATACCACCGTTACATCTTTGTTTGTCATTTTTTCCGTTCTCAGGATTCTCCGGTTCACTCGAAACGCCTCACGCATTTGCCGTTTGAACCTGTTTCGATCAACAGCTCTTTTGAACCTCCGGGAAACAGAAAACCCAACTTTGAGTGTTCCTACGGGAGCCGGCTTAATAACAATGAAGCTCTTTATGGGACCCTGAGAGATGGACTTGCCCTTGGAGAGAACCTCTGAAAATGATTTGTATCCGCGCAGAATCTCCGCTTTACGAAGAGAGAATCTCAATGGCGTGTTAGTTACCGCTCGCTGCTTACCGTGAGTCGGTGGCGGCCTTTGGCACGACGACGGCTGAGCACTTTTCGGCCGTTTTTTGAGGCCATTCGAGCCCTAAATCCATGCGTGTTTTTCCGCTTTCTGCGATGCGGTTGGTACGTACGCTTCATTATTTTCTCCTTAATTTTCGCACTTGGCCAAGCAATGTAATGAAAAAAGCCTCGAATTACAAGAATTCGTGTGCCGCCACCTTCTGCTGTTGTTTACACTTCTTTTCCTAACTTGTTACCTTCTTCCGCTCAAAGGATCTGTCACCATCTTTAACAAATTTTGTAATTTTTCTTCTTGCAATCTGAACTAGACGATTGTATTATTCACGGCCTTTGCGGAGGCACATTTGTAGTGAACAACTTGTGGATAATTTCTTCGGTGTTGTAGACACCCTTCGCTTAGCCGTTTTCCGCTCACTTTTGAGATTCCTACATCTGTGGACAACATTGTGAATTTCTGCTTTCTTCCTTTGCAATCAAACGAATTACACGAATTTCCTCTTGTGAATTCTTTAAGGATATCGATTTTCCATTGTCCTCTCGTTTTACACCGATGTGAATAACTTTGTGCATAACCGATGTCGCTGTTCTCGTTAGATCTCTCGAATTTATTCTGAACTGTAAGGATGACTCAAATGGAATCCCTTCGGGCAACCATTGATCAACCAACGACAACATCAGCTCCCAAAACTGCTCAAGATGTCTGGGGTCAGTGCCTGCAGAAAATACAAGAGCAGGTCAGCAGCCTTAGTTACAAAACATGGTTTCAGCCGATTGTCCCGCTTCGGCTGAACGGTGATGAGCTTACAGTGGAAGTTCCCAGTCAATTCTTTTACGATTGGGTTGAGGAACATTACAATGATCTGATCCGGAAGACGATTACATCAGTCCTGGGCTCAAACGCCAGGCTTTTTTACTCCATTGCCTCGGAAGAGGCGGCACTTCCCACAGAGCCGGCTCCTCCGGCAGTGACAACCTCTGAGCTGACTCAAAACCAGGGCTCATTTCCATTCTCCCCGCACGTTTTCGTACGGTCAACAGAACTGCCACCGAATGTGCAGAGCAACCTCAATCCACGCTACACCTTTGAGAACTTCATTAAAGGTGACAGCAACCAGCTTGCTCGGGCTGCTGCATTGGCTGTTGGGAATAACCCCGGGGGGACATCATTCAACCCCTTGGTAATCTATGGCGGCACGGGTCTAGGGAAAACACACCTGATGCACGCCCTTGGTAACTATGCGCTTGAGCTTGGAAAAGCCAAGCGTGTCGTCTATGTCTCCAGCGAGAAGTTTACGGTGGAATTCGTTGAGGCAATTCAGGCAGATAAAGTTCATGAGTTCTCGCAATTCTATCGAAGCGTCGATCTCCTTATTGTCGACGACATCCAGTTTTTCTCGGGGAAAGAGAAAACTCAGGACAACTTCTTCCACACGTTCAACACGCTGTATCAACTCGGCCGGCAAATTGTTCTCTCGTCTGATGTTCCTCCAAAGGAGCTGAAGGGCCTCGACGAGCGGCTTATCTCTCGCTTCCAGAGCGGTCTCACGGCCGATATCCAACCGCCGGATCTCGAAACCCGTATCGCTATCCTTCGCAAGAAAAGCGAAGAGAACGGTCTCGAGATGCCCCAAGATGTCATCGAATTTATAGCAACAAATGTCACGGATAATATCCGCGAGCTCGAGGGGTGTCTCATAAGCCTTCTTGCCAGAGCCTCTCTGGAAGACCGGGAGATCAACATCAATCTTGCTAAGGATGTCCTCCGTGTTGTTGCGCACGAGCTCAAGGCACCTCTCTCTATAGATCAGATTCAGCGCGTCGTTTGTGAGTTCTTCGATCTCCCCGAGGACCTCCTGCGGGCCAAGACACGAAAACAAGAAATTGTTCTGGCGCGTCAGGTTGCGATGTACCTCTCCAAGGAGCTGACAAACTCATCTCTGAAGACCATCGGGTTACACTTTGGCGGGAGAGATCATAGCACAGTGATTCATGCTTGTCAATCTGTGGATGATCGACTAAAGGTCGACGCTGTTTTCCGTCAGAATGTCGAACAGCTTCGACGAAGGATTGAACTCCAGAGTCGCTAAACTCTGGACGTCTCATTACCCTTCCTTTGTGAACAACTCGTCAATAACAAACGCCTGTCATTTCATCAGCTGTTGAGATCTAAGGGTTTCGTGGCTCGGAATCTCCCTTCTTGCCCTACGTGTTCACATGTTCACTCTTCTCAACCGCTTGCTCACACTAAGATCATCGATCTTCAAATACACATATAGACGTGAATAGTCTTCTCTTTCTACTCTTTTTCTGTGCAAGATTCTCTTTTTATTAACAATATTAACATCACTATAACTATAGATATTCTCTTCAAACTTACTTCTCTAACTGTGTGTAAAGAAATATCTTAGGGGAATTCCAAGGCTCAAAATTCCTTGTTTCTGGGGCTATATTTTCGTAACTTGTCATCACCCTACCACCGCTATCAGCGCAAAAGGAGTGTTCATGAAGTTCATTGTTCAGAGTAACGAGCTGCAAAAAGCTCTTGCGAAGATTACGGGTGTTGTCCCATCAAAATCGACACTCCCAATTCTCGAAAACATCCTATTCGAGCTTAAGAAGAACACCCTCCGTCTTGCAGCGACCGACCTTGAAGTCTCTATGTCAGCGGAAGTTGACGTAAAAGGAAGCGAGGATGGGTCGATAACTGTCCCGGCGAAACGTCTGATGGAAACAATCCGTTCGTTGCCCGACGTACAGCTCATCTTTAATGCCGACTTGTCATCAAACAAAGTGAAGATGATCACAGATACGGGTGAGTATACGCTTATGGGGGAGTCGAGCGAGGAATTCCCAACGATCCCGCAGTTCAAGGGAGAGAATCAGTTCTCGCTCGAAGGCAACATGCTGAAACGTATGATCACGCGAACAGTCTTTTCTGTAAGCAATGATGAACTACGGCCTGCTATGACAGGTGTTCTTCTTCAGCTAAAGAAAGGGGAATTTCGAGCCGTTGCGACAGACGGTCACAGACTCGTAAGAATTAACTACTCCGGCGTGAAACAGCCCAATATCAGCAAAGATGTGATTATCCCTGCAAAAGCGCTGAACCTCGTAGCCCGCTCGGGTGAAGAGGGTGTGCACACGGTAGCTCTCGATACCGGTCATGTTCAGTTCTCGTTCGGAAACACGACGCTCACATCCCGCCTTATCGAGGAGACATACCCCAATTATGAATCAGTAATTCCATTGGATAATGACAAGAAACTTGTTGTGAGCCGCGAAGTCCTGCTTGCTTCCGTTCGTCGCGTGGCCTTGTATTCCAGCTCGACGACACACCAGGTGCGGTTTTCCCTGAAGAAGAGCGAGATGCGAATTGCAGCTGAAGATATCGATTTTGGTGGCGAGGCGAAAGAGAAGATAAAATGTGAATATGATGGCGAGGAGATGGAGATCGGTTTCAACTCCACGTATATCGTTGATATTCTCTCTCATCTTGACAGCGAGGAGGTTGTCTTCAAGCTCAGCAGTCCCGTTCGGGCAGCGATCGTTGCACCGGCAACACAAAAAGAAGGAGAAGAACTGCTAATGCTCGTCATGCCGGTTCGACTTAACACGTGAAGAGCAGGAAAGGAAGGATTCAAAATCGGATAGCCCCGTTCGCTCGCTGCGGATTGGGGCTATCGTGTTGTTGAGTAGGGAAAGCGTGAATGGTTCTCAAGGCGATTCATCTCAGGAATTTTCGAAATCACAGCGATTCGTTCTTCGAAGCGGGCGGGTCCGTCAATGTTTTCGTCGGCCTCAACGGTGAAGGGAAGACAAACATTCTCGAAGCTATATCGTTCTTGTGTTTGACAAAGGGGCTCTATAACAGCACAGATTCATCGGCTGTTCAGATTGGGAAAGAAGGTTTCACGCTTGACGGACAACTTCTCTCGGGAAAGGATGTTGCGTTTGATATCCGCGTGGAGTTCAACAAAACGATCCCGCGGAAGCAAACAACGGTGAACAAGACAAAGCTTGATCGTTTGACCGACATCGTCGGGAGGTTCCCGCTCGTCGCGCTTTCACCTGAGCATGGGGCTATCACAATGGGGCCGCCGGCCGAGCGAAGGAAGTTTGTCGACGGCGTTATTTCTCAAGCCAATCGGTCCTATCTCGAGACGCTCCTCGAGTATCGTCGCATCCTCCGCCATCGGAATAAACTTCTGCTCGACCGAAAATTCGGTAGTGGTGGTGACCCGTTAGAGCCCTGGGATAACTCGTTGATTCAAACGGGGGCGCGAATCGTTGAGCGGCGCAGCGCCTTTTTGTGTGAGTTTGAACCGTACATCAGAAGCGCCTATGCGCAGTTCGCGGGCGATCAAGAGCTTCCCGCGTTGCACTATCATCCGTCTGTTGATATTGAGAAGGGAGACACAGCAGCCTCTATCGAGGAAAAGCTCAGACAGGCGCTGGAAGAAAAGGCCCAAGAGGAACGTCGCGTAGCGTCGACGCTTGTGGGTCCTCACAGAGACGAGATTGTGTTGACGCTCAGCGGGCTTGAAGTCCGCGCGTATGCGTCCCAGGGTCAGCATAAGACATTTCTCGTAGCCATGAAAATTGCCGAGCATCGATTCCTGATGGAACGAGCAAACGAATCGCCGATCCTCCTGCTCGATGATGTTTTCAGCGAGCTTGATGAGGAGCGATCGAAGCGGGTTTTGGAGCTGATTCAAGAGATCGGTCAGACATTTATCACGACAGTGGATGACCGTGTGTTCGGACCCGGATACGAGGCAAGCATGGGCTATAGGAGATTTGTCGTGAAAGAAGGAAGGGTGTTTGCGTCCAATGCGAAAGCGCTCGTCAACTAAACCGATAGGACAAGCACTTCAGGACCTCGTTTCGAGTCTTGGGATTGACAGGCGGCTGCAGGAGTACAGAGCCGTCACCGAGTGGGAGGAAATCGTTGGAGAACACATTGCAAAAGTCAGCAGCCCCGTGCGGATTGCACAGGGTGTGTTGGTCGTTCGTGTGAGAGTTAGCACGTGGCGAAACGAGTTAACATTGCGCAAAAAAGAGATCATTCAGAAGCTTAACGCGGTGATTGGCGATGGGACAATAAAGGACATTCGGTTTCAGTAAGGGAACGCAGGAGCATATGCCAACAACGAAGACAAAAGAGAAGGCGGCAAAAGCCACAAAGAGCGCTCAGCCGAATAACGGCGAGACAAATCGCAGCTATACTGCAGACGATATCACGGTCTTGAAGGGTCTCGAGGCCGTTCGGCGTCGGCCTGCGATGTATATTGGCGACGTCGCCGCGAGGGGACTGCATCACCTCGTGTACGAAGTCGTAGATAACTCCATTGACGAGGCATTAGCCGGTTATTGTCGCAACATCAACGTTACGCTCAATGCCGATGGGAGTGTAACCGTCGAGGATGACGGCCGTGGAATCCCTACCGATATTCATCCAGAGGAGAAGCGATCAGCGCTCGAAGTGGTGATGACGGTTCTCCATGCAGGGGGCAAGTTCGACAAAAACACCTACAAAGTTTCCGGGGGCCTCCATGGTGTCGGTGTTTCTGTTGTGAACGCACTCAGCGAGTGGCTTGAGGCTGAGGTGTACCGAGACGGGAAGGTCTTTTACCAGAAATATAAAAAAGGGGACCCGGTTGCCCCCGTCAAAGTAACCGGCAAAGCCGAGAAGGGAAAGACAGGAACGAAAGTGACCTTCATGCCCGACGGCTCGATTTTCAAGAACCGAACATTCAAGTTCGACACACTCGCAGAGCGTCTTCGCGAGCTCGCGTTCTTGAATCCCGATGTTACCCTCTCAATCAAAGATGAGAGAGGAAAATCGAAAGAGGAGGAAGTATTCCACTTCAAGGGAGGGTTGGTTGAGTTTGTGAAGTACATCGATGCGACGCGACCGGCAATCACGAAGAAAGTTTTCTACGCAAAAGGGGAGGACAAGGATGAAAGCGGACGCACAGTTGAGGTGGAAGTGGCGTTCCAGTACAACGACCAGTACACAGAAAATGTCTTTACATACGTCAACAACATCAACACCCATGAAGGAGGGACGCACCTCGTTGGCTTCCGGACGGCACTTACACGAACATTGAACAACTTTGCGGCAAAGACCGGACAGATCAAAGAAGGCGGCATCCAGCTCATTGGTGACGACTTCCGCGAAGGCCTCACTGCTGTCCTGAGCGTCAAAGTGCCGGAGCCACAGTTTGAAGGCCAGACGAAAACGAAGCTTGGCAATAGTGAAGTCAAGAGCATTGTGGAGTCTGTTGTTGGTCCACAGCTTGCCGATTGGTTGGAGCAGAACTCTCCCGACGGGCGCCGGATTATCGACAAATGTCTTAGAGCGGCAGAGGCCCGCGAGGCAGCCCGGAAAGCTCGAGATCTCACACGGCGTAAAAATGCACTGGATTCCGGCGGCTTGCCCGGCAAGCTTGCGGATTGCTCGCTAAGCGATCCTGAGCAATGCGAGCTCTACATCGTCGAGGGTGATTCAGCCGGTGGTAGCGCGAAACAGGGACGCGATAGACGCTTTCAGGCCATTCTGCCGATCAAAGGGAAGATCCTCAACGTTGAGAAAGCCCGGATGCATAAGATTCTGGAGAACGAGGAGATTCGCGCAATTTTCACTGCGATTGGCGCAGGCGTTGGTGAGGATTTCGACCCGGCAAAGATCCGTTACGGCAAGATTATCCTTATGTGCGACGCCGATGTCGACGGCTCGCATATTCGCACGCTGTTGTTAACGCTCTTCTTCCGACACATGAAGCAGCTCATTGAGCTCGGACATGTCTATATTGCCCAGCCGCCCCTCTATAAGCTGAAGAAAGGAAAGCAGGAGTTTTACGCGTACGACGATGAAGAGCGGGACGAGATCATCAAACGACTGAAGAGTGACAAGAAGACCAAGGCAAAAAGCGAAAAGGAGGAAGAAGAAGCGGTAGTGACCGAGGAGGGTGCGGTTATCAGCTCAGACGGCATCGTCATTTCACGATTTAAAGGACTTGGTGAGATGAATCCCGAGCAGTTGTGGGGAACGACGATGAATCCCGAGACGCGGACAATTCTTCAGGTCACAATTGAAAACGCTGCCGACGCAGACCGGACGTTTTCGATTCTCATGGGTGATGAGGTCGAGCCGCGGCGGGAGTTCATCGAGAAGAATGCGAAGTATGTGAGGAACTTGGACGTGTGATCAAGAGGAATTCAATTTGCTGGATGAAATCCTCGACCATGCTCTTTCGATGAACGCGTTGTCGCCGGCAGGGCGTTAGAGATCGAAGATGCAAGAAGTGCAAACAAGAAATACAGACGGAAATAGTTAACGAAGTTTGAAAAAACTCTCCACGGAGAACCTGTAACAATATTCAACGAAATCGAAACGCGGATCCGGCTAAGCAAAGAGAACTAGCACACTATGCCCCAGCTCAACGAAAAAATCATCCCTGTTGATATCGAAGAAGAAATGAAAGGATCGTACATCGATTATTCGATGTCGGTCATTGTTGCGCGAGCGCTACCGGATGTGCGGGATGGACTCAAGCCCGTGCATCGTCGCGTTCTCTTCGGCATGCAGGAGCTTGGACTGGCAAGCAATCGGCCGTACAAGAAAAGCGCCCGCATCGTCGGTGAAGTGCTCGGTAAATACCACCCGCACGGGGACACCGCAGTGTACGACACGATGGTCCGCATGGCTCAGGACTTCTCCATGCGGTATCCGCTTGTGGATGGGCAGGGGAACTTCGGCTCGGTTGACGGTGATTCGCCGGCGGCTATGCGCTACACGGAAGCCCGTCTCTCCCGCATCGCTGAGGAGATGCTTCGCGATCTGGAAAAGAATACCGTCAATTTTGCGCCGAATTTTGACGACACGCTCAAGGAACCGACGGTTCTTCCTGCTCTCTTTCCCAACCTCCTTTGCAACGGAACCAGCGGCATTGCGGTCGGCATGGCCACCAATATCCCGCCGCACAACCTCAACGAGGTGATCGACGCATGCATCGCGTACATCAAAGATGACAAAATTACCAGCGAAAAGCTGATGAAGCACATCCTCGCTCCAGACTTCCCCACAGGTGGAATTATCTATGGCTACGATGGGGTTAAAGAGGCCTATCTCAAGGGGCGTGGACGCATTCTCGTGCGCGCCAAAGCGGCGATCGAAACAACGAAAGGGGAACGTCAGCGCATTGTTGTCTCCGAACTGCCTTATACAGTAAACAAAGCGGGCCTAATCGAAAAGATCGCGGATTTAGTGAATGAAAAGAAGATCGAAGACATCTCCGATGTTCGGGACGAATCCGATCGCGACGGACTTCGCGTTGTTATCGAGCTCAAGCGTGACGCAAACGCCGAGGTTGTTCTGAACAACCTCTTCAAGCAGACGCAAATGCAGACGACATTCGGCGTGATTATGCTTGCCCTTGTGGATGGCCGGCCACAGGTGCTCACGTTGCGCGACCTCGTCGAGAAGTTTATCCAGCACCGGAATGAAGTCGTTGTGCGCCGTTCGCAGTTCGAGCTGGACGAGGCCGAAAGGAAAGCACACATCCTTGAAGGCTACATCATCGCTCTCGACAATATCGACGCGGTAATCAAGCTCATCAAGCAATCCAAAGATGTCGAGACAGCCAAAGAAGGGCTGATGAAGAGATTCAAGCTCTCGGAGATCCAAGCCAAAGCCATTCTCGACATGCGGCTGCAGAAGCTGACCGGACTCGAGCGTAAGAAGGTCGAAGATGAGTACCGCGAGACGATCAAGCTTATCGAAAAACTCAAGGCGATTCTGAAGAGCAAAGCTCTCCAGCTCAAGATCATCGAAGAAGAACTGATGGAGCTGAAAAAGAAGTACGGCGACCCGCGCCGCACGGAGATCGTCTATAAAGCGGAAGAATTCAGCCTCGAGGATATGATCGCCGAGGAGGATGTGGTCATCACGATCAGTCACGGCGGTTTCATCAAGCGATTGCCGGTCTCTGCCTACCGCCGCCAAGGCCGTGGTGGCAAAGGAGTTACGGGGGCGGCAACACGCGAAGACGACTTTGTCGAGCACGTCTTCATCGCCAGCACACACGACTATATTCTTTTCTTTACCGACAAGGGTCGTTGCTACTGGCTCAAAGTGTTCGAGATCCCTGAGGCGGGGAGGACGGCTAAAGGAAAGTCCATTAGTGCACTCATCGGTAAGGCACCCGAAGAAACCATTTCATCGTTCGTTGCGGTGAAAGAGTTCGATGACAAACACTACGTGATGATGGTGACGGAACAGGGACTCGTCAAAAAAGTCTTGCTCTCTGATTTCAGCAATCCGCGCAAGAGCGGAATCGTTGCCGCCTCACTCAGGAAGGGGGATCTGTTGAAGGATGTGAAACTCACCGATGGGTCACAGGACATCGTCATCGGAACGCAGCAAGGGTTGGCGATTCGTTTCCACGAAGATGAGGCACGACCGATGGGCCGTGCTGCAGCTGGCGTACGGGGTATTCGCCTTGGGAAGAATGATCGGGTTGTCGGGATGGTGACACTCCGCAAAAACAACACGACGATTCTTGTTGCCACAGAGAGGGGCTATGGCAAGCGGAGCGAGGCAAGTGAATATCGTGTCAGTCACCGGGGCGGCAAGGGAATCATCACCGTCAAAACATCGGACAAGACCGGAAAGATGGTAGCAATCAAAGAGGTGACGGATACGGATGATATTGTTGTCGTAACGACCAACGGGATGGTGATTCGCCAGCACGCCACGGATATTCGCGTTGCGGGAAGGAATACGCAGGGCGTTCGGTTGATCAAGCTTGACGAGGGTGACACCGTTGCCGACGTGGCCGCCGTTGTTGCGGAAGCCGAAGAGGAGAACCTCGGATCCGCAAACGGATCAGAAAAGGCGAAGAAAAACGGTGGTGACGGGATGAAGGATTCTCCGAAAACTCGAAAAACGGAAAAGCAGCAAACTCTTTTTGGCGACGCAAAGCAACAAAAGAAGCATTCGGCACAAAAGGCGAGAAAAGGTGCCAGAAAAAAGAAATAACAGTTGATGAACGAAGGAACTACTGCTTTCGTTTGATTAACCCCTTCAGGGCATCCTCAGCTTTCTTCGTTACACTTTCAACCTGCCTCTTCTTCTCTTGCTCCAGCCGGGCCTCAAGTTCTTTCCTCTTACTTTCAACCATGGCTATCTTCTCATTGACGAGGTTTTCATGTTGCCGGATGCGCGCCAAGACCTCTTCCCGTTTTTCGTTGTACAGCTTCTCAAATTCCTGTCGCTTTTCGGCAATCTTCTGATTCAGCTTTGTTCTCACTTCGTTCTGCAGGCGAGCAATTTCCGCGCCGATGACCTGCTTGGCGCGTGAAGCGATTTGGTCGTCAAGATCGGTGGCAAGAGCTACGTCGAATTTTCCAGCGGTATTCCACAAGCGGAGCTTCACACTGAACGCCTTAATCCCCGCAAGAACATCGCGTGCAATTCGTTCAACGTCATTTCGAGGATTTTGCTCGAACACCACGGTGACGCCGGTGAACACCATAGCGGTGTTTGCCTCAAAGGCGCTACCAGGAACGTTCACATCAACATCCGCCTCTCCTTTTGCGTTGATGATGCGCGAAGGAAGGAAATCCGATCGACCGAGGGAAAGCTGGCCGATGGCGATGTTTTTCACACGCACCGTGTATTGATCGACCGGAATCTCGGGCCGGCGGTCGAAGACGGCATCGAAGGTGAACGATGTCCGGTCCGCCCGGGCAGCGGCAAGCGCAACAGTCAACGGCTTGCCTGTCTGTCTCTGATTGCTGCTGATGTTGAGGATCTCCCCCTTGGCATAGAAATATTCAGATTTTTGCTGCTGATCTTCGCTGCCGGAGACGAGGATCTTCTTGATCCAGAATTTTGGGTAACTCCGCTCTTCGGGGAAATGAATGTCCTGCCCCTCGAACGGTTTTGGCTTCTCCTTTTCCGGCCTCGGGAGATATTGCGGAACCGTCGTTTTCGCGAAATCGACCCAGTAGAGATACTCCTGCGCCTGCTGCATGAGATCCTTGCCGAGCAAGACCTCTGCCAGCCCCTGCATGTTTACATCCGGCAATCGGGCCAACCCGAGCAGCGATTCATAATCCCTCTTGACAATGTCGTCGATGGATTTCAGCGACGCAGAGAGTCGATTGATGTCGGCAGTTAGGCTGGAACGCCGGCTCTTGAACGTCTCGTTCAGTTCGTTGATGGTCTTGTAGGAATTATTGACTTTCGTGATGGTGGTGGTAATCGCCTCGATGGTTTTCAGTTCGTTCGGATTGATGCTCTTGATCGTTGCCTCGACCTCAGCCAGGCGTTGTTTCGATTGCTCAAACTCCTTAGCCGTTGTCTGCCACTGTTCGCTTGCCTCCCGCACCTGTTGCTTGAGGGAGTCATAGTGTCTTACTGAAGCGAGATTTTGCGCATTCAAGAGGCTGTCGATCTTGAATTCTTTCTTCAGTCTTGAAAGATCGAAGATCGGGGTCTTTTTGGCTTGAGTTGCAAGAACCGTTTTTGCCTGCTCGGCAAGTGGCGCTTCGGGAGTTTCCGTGGCTGCCGGTTTAGGTGGTTCGGGCTTCTTGGGAAGCGATCCGTCTGTGGTTCGTTTTGAGCCGATGACGAGATCGTTGAGCTCCATTGTTTCGATGATATACTTCCCCCGGAGGAGTTGACCGAAATCGACGGCAAACTTCACCCTTCCCGTTTCGAAAATATTCTTCCAGGGATCGCGCCGATTTGCCACTTGCAGTCGTGCAAACTCCGCACCGAGCGGAGACAAACTCAGTTGCAGATTGTCGATCTCTACCTTTGCTCCAACGAGAGCTTCACCCGCGGCTTCGAGGCCGGATTCGATCCAACGCTCGGCAAAGAGGTATGTCACCACCCCGAGGAGAAGGGCGGGAATAAGCGCAAAGAAAACGAATTTCTTTCTCATGCCCCACCTCCTATGTTACGAATCCGCTCATACCAGCGAACGATCCAGCTCTTGCTGATCACCTGATAGATTTTCCATTTTTCGATACGTGCAGCGATATGCGAGCGGTAGGCAATGACGAACTGTTTCATGCCGGCGAAAACGGGAAATGCAAGGACAAGTGCGGCAACGAAGCTCCCCATCACAACCGTGTTATTGAAGCGTGTCAGTGGAGCAATGGGTGCGTTGTAGAGAGATGTCCAGAGTCCCTTCAGTCCCTCAATCTCCACGAGCAGTGTATATCCAAGAGCGTGGAACAGTGGATCGAAGATGTAGGCGAAGAGACTGAAAAGCGTGAACGCGAGAAATGCCGCCGAGAGATTGACGTCGAGCACGAGGATGATGAGCCAGACGAAAAGGCCTTGGAGGGTAAAAGATTGAGAGAGACCGACAATTGATCCCAGCGCAAACCCGCCTGCTATTTGATTGGGGGTTTGTCCGGCTCTGAGAATCTTGATGAATTTGGCGACGATTTCCAACCAGAACATAACGGTCTACCTTACAATTTTGTGTTTAGGGAAATGCTAGCGCGAGGGACCCAAGGGGTTTTCCTGGAAGATAAAGGATGAGGGGGACGGATTCAAGTAACTGGAGAAATAGGGGGGAGGTAATTGATTGAAACACGGCCATCATGCTAACACGATTCAAACGGGTGTGGCAGTGAGGGTTGTGGCGGAAGGGGGTTTCAATTCCACGTTGGTTCGATTCAAATCACTCCAATTACTGATTTAGGAAATTTACAATATGTGTTTCAATTCCACTGTGGTTCGATTCAAACCAATGCGTTCTTTGTTTTCCTCTGTACGCACAAGTGGTTTCAATTCCACTGTGGTTCGATTCAAACTCTCAGCTTCACGTCGAGCCCCGTGACGTTGATGTAGTTTCAATTCCACTGTGGTTCGATTCAAACTCATTCGCTATCCCGACATTCCATTCGCCGCAGAGCGTTTCAATTCCACTGTGGTTCGATTCAAACACGCAAAAGCATTAATACTTGAATCGTGTAATCTTCGTTTCAATTCCACTGTGGTTCGATTCAAACTTTATCCGCCTAAAGAACCGCGGCCAGGTCGACCAAGTTTCAATTCCACTGTGGTTCGATTCAAACCGTTCTACGACAAATCCAACGGGTGCAGGCCTCACAGTTTCAATTCCACTGTGGTTCGATTCAAACACGCTTGAGAAGTATTTGAAGATAAGAATTGAACTAGTTTCAATTCCACTGTGGTTCGATTCAAACGGCTGTTGTGTTTCCCTTGTCCTTAAGCGAGCAGTTGTTTCAATTCCACTGTGGTTCGATTCAAACATCCTCGTTACTCTATAGGTTTCCGCGTGAATTCTCGTTTCAATTCCACTGTGGTTCGATTCAAACCACCGAGTCTTTGTAACTGTTTTTCCGTTGTCTGCGGTTTCAATTCCACTGTGGTTCGATTCAAACCTTTGCGGAGAGCATAACTTTTTCCGCCACCACTATGTTTCAATTCCACTGTGGTTCGATTCAAACGATACAGAGAGTGAATCGGATACAATACAGTTTCACCGTTTCAATTCCACGTTGGTTCGATTCAAATCACTCCAATTACTGATTTAGGAAATTTACAATATGTGTTTCAATTCCACTGTGGTTCGATTCAAACTTCAAATGGCATCCACGTGTTTCAATTCCACGTTGGTTCGATTCAAACTTTGGGTATTGGACTTTCTTGCCTGGGGGTGGAAATGGTTTCAATTCCACTGTGGTTCGATTCAAACTCTTTCAGCGCCCGCCAATACTTCAAGCGTTCCTCGGTTTCAATTCCACTGTGGTTCGATTCAAACCTTTTCTACGAGGACGCCGCGCACATACTTGTAGTTGTTTCAATTCCACTGTGGTTCGATTCAAACACATCACCGGGGTTTCAATACCAGCCGAAATCGATAAGTTTCAATTCCACTGTGGTTCGATTCAAACTCGGCTTTGAAATTGTCGAAAGGCTTCAATGAGCATGTTTCAATTCCACTGTGGTTCGATTCAAACTAATTCATTTGATAAATGGCAATTTGGTCATTTTTCGTTTCAATTCCACTGTGGTTCGATTCAAACGTGGCGGTGGGATGGTATCTGGGGCAATCTCGGAATGTTTCAATTCCACTGTGGTTCGATTCAAACATTTGTGCTTCAACGCAGTTGCTCCCAATACTCTTCATTTCAATTCCACTGTGGTTCGATTCAAACCTATCGAGCACGATGGTGTCATCAATAGCGATGCTCTTGTCCTCGCGTGTGTAGCTCGATTCATCAATCAGTTTTCCGAGCAGCACGGCATCGGAGGTATGCTCCATGCTGATGCCGTGTGCGAAGAGCCAGAGCTTGCGCTTGCAGACGAAGTAGTAGTTGATGTGCGTGCCGGTCAACATGCTGTGTAGTGATTCACTTGACATCGAGCCAGAGAGTTTCTATATTACCGGAAAATTGTCATGACAATTTTCTACCTTTATAGAAATGCGCTACCTGACCACTGAAATCGAACGACTTCTAGTCGAGGAACGGAAAATGTGCCTCATTGCGGGTCCGCGACAGGTCGGGAAAACCACGCTGGCCAAACATCTTCTTGAGAAGTCGAAACAGCCCGCGACCTATTTCAACTGGGATATCGCCACAGACCGGAAGCTGATTCTGACGTACCCGGAAAACTTCTGGATGCGGAAAGAAACATCGGGCAAGCCCCCGATCCGGCTTGCGCTTGATGAAATCCACAAGTTCCCGCGCTGGAAACAATTTCTGAAAGGGCTGTATGATGCGCAGCGGGACAACCTCCAGATTCTTGTCACCGGCAGCGGCAAGCTCGATGTGTACCAACGCGGTGGCGATTCGCTCTTCGGTCGTTACCATCTCTATCATCTCCATCCGTTTACCGTCGGAGAGTTGCTTTCCGCTGATCGATCATGTAGCGTCACTCCAGATTCTTTCGTGGAGCAGATTCTGGATTCAGAAAACACCACTGGGTGCACGGAAGCTCTCGAAGCGCTTGAACGATTCACGGGCTTTCCGGAACCGCTGTTCGCAGCAAGCGAAGCCCGACTGCGCCGCTGGAGCCGCTCACACGAGCAGATCATCATTCGTGAAGAGTTGAGAGACCTGACAAGAATTCGTGAGCTCGGTCTGATCGAAGCCCTTGTCAGCCTGCTCCCTGAACGTATCGGGTCGCCGCTTTCCATCAATGCACTCCGTGAAGATCTCAATGTTCGTTTCGAGACAGTGCAAAACTGGCTTGCCGCTCTTGAGCGACTCTTCTTTTTGTTTAGCATCCGACCGTACGCAGGGAAACTTGCCCGAACACTGCGCCGGGAGGAAAAAGTATATCTGTTCGATTTCACCGCCATTCGCAATGAGGGGGCACGGTTCGAGAATCTCGTTGCTCTGCATTTGCTGAAGTTGTGCCATCTCTGGACCGAACTTGGGCACGGCGACTTTCAGCTCTGCTACGTGCGCGACCGTGAGAAACGAGAAGTGGATTTTCTTATTACGGAACGCCGAAAGCCGTTCGCCTTGATCGAGGCCAAGTTGACTGCGAGCGACATTGACCCTTCTCTGAGGTATTTCACCGAGCGACTGAAACCGAAGTATTCCATCCAGATCGTCCGGACGCCGGAACGATTTACGAGTGCGTTTATGAGTCATGGCATTCTGCTCACACCTGCTTCACAAGCACTGGCGGTGATGTAGTTGGAGCTTGGCGGCCAGCCGACTTGTTCCCCGAAGTGCACATCAAGTCTGAGCTTTATGATCATCCTGCACTGGCGCGTGTTCTAACATTCCAAATCCCATCGAATTCTTTTCTCCCAGACCGCTTTCGTAAGCCAGCCTGATCAGCTCGACGTCGCCTTCGAGCGTTACAGGACATAAAAAGCCACGGATGCGCGTTTCATCTTTGTGTCCTTCCCGAATGGTGATCAGTTTGCTGATCTTTGCCGCGCCGCCACGCTGCGAGATGAAGTTCTGATCGAGCGTGCAATGAAAATGTAGGTCGGATTGCCAATCCGACCTACGGAGTGAATTGTATTTATTGATGATGTTGCTGCGCAGAGCCTCGGAAAGCTCGGGATCGTCGGCGAACAGGTAACGCGCCACAAGCTTGCCGTTGCGCTGCTCGGGCACGGAAACGGTGAGCGGCGAGAGCATGCGGAAGCGCATGGGGCTGGTCCAGGCAGGTTCGGGCAGCACCTCCACCTGCTCGATAGCGAAGCGGTTTTCCTCGCCCTCGATGTAAAACTCCTGTCTGGCAAAGATGCCGGTAACCAGATGCTGCAGCGATTGCTCCACCGGCATGCCGACGTACCAGGTGATAAGCGGCGAGCGGATGAGCAAGCGACTGCCTTTGATGGTGCGCTGCGGGACGATGAGCTGCGAGAAGCAGAAGTGTTTGAACCGCCGTGCCATGCCTTCCGGCTGAAATCCCTGCCCGTGCAAAAACCGTGAGTACTCCGGCGACGACGCCTCGATCCACCGATAGATGGCGCTCGAGAGATAGTAGTTGTAGCTGAGCGGAATTTCCGCGCAAGGATTCAGGGGCCGTATGGTGAGACGAAGGCGCATGGGGAGATAACGAGTTACAAAATTACACCACCGAGCTCTTCGGTCCTTCCGATGCCAGTCTTTGGCGAATAGTCTATGCTTGCTTTCAAAACGTCCACCCTTTTTGCAAGAGGTGTGAGACTAATTCTATGTGTCTTCCAGGCAGGGAGAGGAACAGTAAATTGCTTGATCGTGTACAGCGCCTTCAATCTCTCCCCCTTGTCTCGTGAACTTAACAATACGCGAACAGCATTCTCTATCTCGGATTCATTGTCATAATAGACAGGCGACGGTATTACATTTACGCTGGCGAATTTTCTGAACAGGCGTTGAGCCTCGTTCTTTGTTTCAATGGTGAAGT
Source organism: Bacteroidota bacterium (assembly GCA_035559595.1). GTDB lineage: Bacteria > Bacteroidota > Ignavibacteria > UBA10030 > UBA10030 > DATMBF01. The sequence continues at coordinate 59,285 of DATMBF010000013.1, forward strand.
TTAGACCTTTAATCAATCGCAACGACTTTTCAAACTTGTTGTAGTAGTGTGTCTTCCGAAATTCTGGTCCCCCAAACACACCTTGAATCATTTCATGTTCTTCTTGCGGAGAGAGTAGAGTGTTATCATAACGGCGTAAAGCCTGAATCGATAACCCCACCAGATCTTTGTCATAAATCAAACTTCTACCTGCGGTATCAACCAATCCAGAAGCATCTTGACAGATGTAGATATTTGGCTCGCTTTCATCATAATCACTCTTGGTATGTCGCCAAACTCGTCCCCAACGCTGTACTTGGGAATCAATGGACGAGAGTTCGGTTACCATTGCAGGGAAATCTATATCGAGGGAGACTTCTGCGAGTTGTGTTGTAATCCAAACACCTTCTGGCGAATTTAAAATACTTCCGGCTTCGTGTTCGTTCTCTCGCTTTCTACGATCTTTATAGATGAAGCCAGCGTGTAATAGAGAAACTGGCAATTTGTTCCTCAACACATCAAATAACTCTTGAGAACGTTTTACCGTGTTCACGATGATAAGCATCTTGCCATGGTGTTGATACGCCTTTTGAATAAGCTGGATGATTTCTTCATCAAGGATCGAATTTGGAAGGAGCTTCGGTTTATGCTTCTTTTGGCTGCCCAACCTTGGTGGGAGCACGTGAACCGATGGGATATTTTCCTTTATGTAATTCAGATAAATTTCCGGCAGCGTGGCAGTCACTAGACAAAACTTCCCACCTAATTCCGCAATATCCTCTAATCCTTTGAGGATAATAGCGACCATATCTGGATCATAAGATTGGATCTCATCGACTATGACTCGAGAATACGCCAGAGTAGCATAGATTTTTTCATAGCCCTTGTACTTAAACACTGCTGTGAATAACTGATCTGCAGTCGAAACTGTCACTGGCACACTCATTTGCTTTGCCAAATCCATCCTTAGAATATTTTGTTCGAGTCCCTCGGTATTTTGATTGTCAATTCCTGCAAGTAATGCATACTCTTCGATTGCATAAAAGTAACTGTCGCTATGCAATAATCCCACATTCTCCGTTTGATATGTTTCCTTCAAGCGTTCATACATTGCATTGACCGATGTTCGGACGGGAAGAGTGTAGAATCCTTTCTCGCCAGCGAGCCAATAAAGCGAGAACTCGGTTTTTCCTGATCCAGTGCTTGCTTGAAAAACAACACTACTGTGCTGGCATTCCTTTGCCAATTCCCTTTGCCAGATGTCAGAGTCTCCAACACCTTTTGATTGTAGGTAGGTCGTAACGAGGTCATTAGGACTTGTCAACCGAGCTGTCTCAATTTCTAGGTGAGCAGAAGCAGAGTGATCGATTCTATGCAAAAGGCCTTTCAAAAGAATAAAGAAAGTTCGATAGTCTCCTTTGGGATTGCCGAGCAATCTCTTCCGATAGTTAGACTTTGGGGTAAGCTTGCCATCCAATAATGGTTGCAAATCGTCCAACCGATGGAGGTTCGTCAGCAGATCTTTCTCGATTGCTGTTACAACACTCCTCCATCCTTCGTCTGAGAGACTGTCGGTGCCTCTGCTGTGATGAAATGCAACTGCTTGAAAGATCGTATCTTGAATTTCTCTTGGAAACCTTCTGACTAAGTCAAAGAGGAACGCTGGCGACAAGATATTGTGTGGAATTTCCTCAACGCCATCGATACTCGGTAAGAGTTCTATCTTCAACGCCTCTCTGACAGCGTTTTGAAAGGGGGTGTGAATTTTACCAAGGTCGTGCGCTATGCAGCTAATTTCCAATGCACCCCAGAAATAATCCCTAAGGTTTTCAGCGATCAACTCCTCGATCTGCGAACCATAAATGCTTTTGATCCTGCGCAGTTCTTCAAGAAGTGTTTCTGTATGGGCCTTCAATGTTTCTGGATCGTCTCTGGGATAGGATTTTGCATAGACCACCATACGTAGTCTCCTTGTTCATCAATCCAAACTGGGAAGGGTTCATCTGCTTCAAAATAGGCGTCTTTTTCTACATAGTGCAGGTTGAACCAATCAAAATCACGGAGAACCTTTGTTTGTTTCTTTGCAGTTACGGGAACATAGCGATACCAGCCCGAGAGCTTGTAAGGAACGCCTTGGAGAGCTAGCGCATTGGCAGTCTCTTGGGGAATTAAAGCTGATTTGCTTAAGAAGCCGTTTTCGATGGATTCAATTCTAGATTTCTCCCAGTGTACATCTTCGATTTTCACCAAGTCTTCTGCACGGCCCATATAGGGAAAGTAAGGTGGAACTTTTAGGAGCCGTTCCACCTCTTTACCCATTGATTCATACGGCTTTGGGAAGTAAAAGTGCAAAAGGAGAGAGACATCAAAAAGCGTGTGCACGAGGATAGGATAGGGCCTTTGTCCGAAACCTTTGATGTTCCCATCGTATTTCTTATACCACTGATAGTCCCGTAAGAGAGCCGCGTACTCGCCTTGTATGCTGATGTTCATCGAATTTGGATCAGGCTGAAGTTTCTTTAAGAGACTGTGAACGAACCCAATAATCGTTGAGGGTGGTGGCAATGGATAGCTCTCAACGACTTCCGAAGTGATTGGATTCCTGTACACTGCGGTATGCTGGTGTAGCCTGACCTTGAGCACTTCGACAGAAGAGTTAGCTCTCATTGTTGATCCCATAATAAGCATTGACTTGATTCTTGAGCCCTTCAATCACTTGCTCAGGTGAGCTCAACTTAAAATTCTCATCATCGCTAAAGTCTTTGGCTTGATTGTTAAAGATTCCAGCTCTGATGCCAATGAATGTTTCATTCTTCACGTCCTTCATTCTCAATTCGCCTTGGTCGTCCAGCGTTGCATATTGGCTCGTCAAGATTTGCTTTATTGGTTCTCCTACAATCCTCGGTTTGTCCTTTTCCCACTTAATTGTCACAAGATTCTCAAAGAAGGGATTACAGGTGTCGTAGACGCCGCCGATGATAAATAGTGGCTTCAAGTCTTCACGTCGTCCTTTGATATCACGATAAAGTGTTTTGATGATTTCCAAGAGTTGATTGACTCGCTTAGCTTTTTCGGTTGCACTGAGATTCAATTCACGCAGTTTCTTCTCATATTGCTCATAGTCCTTCGGTTCTGTTTTTTGGCCTGGAGCGATGCGGGTCGTTATCCGATCTTGCTCAGTTCCCACTCGATGAAGATCGATGGCAACTGTGTAGCGGTAGAAGCTTCTATGAACCTCCATGTTGGCAATGTTAGGATTACTCTGGATTTTGTCAGCCTGATACTTGTTCGTCAACATTTCAAGATCGCTGGCGTATGATTCCAACGCAATGGCTGGCAGAATTCTTACCGGCGTAGTTCGCAGCACTGATACTTCTTTGCCGCCATCTACCTTCACATTAGTCCGCATATACCCAAATAGATCACCTTCTTCGCTCTTGTCGATATCTGTGATCAGTTGAGTTACGGTCTGGTCTCCCGCTCCGGCTTCCTCTACATCACTTGGTTTCCAGCCGAACTCGCGCACGCCCTGCACAAAAATAGAATATCGAAGAGACTGCCTCGAAGCGTACGTGTAGACTTCTCCACTACCACGATGTAGTTTCTTAATAACGGACAGGTTTCCATATCCCTCATCGTAATTCAAGGACTGGGCTTCAAAAATAATTGTGGCAGTTAAGCCCTTTGTCCTGAGAGTGTTGCTATTCTGGTTTGCCATTGCGATTTCTCCTTTTTTTGAACGGGTTGAATGAATTAACTCGTTTTTTCAGCTTTCGCTTCTGCACTTTCAGTTATTTCTGCCTGCTGTTGACGTAAGAAACCCGACATGAAAGCGTAAGCCTTCGCTTCGGGCTCGATTGCGTCAGCAGCATTCAGAATGCTGACCAGATCGTCAGGGATGGCTTTGTTTTGAGAAACGTAAAGTCTGAGTAGAGCTTCATAAAAGTCGGCAATTTTTCCTGTTCGGATAAGCGAAATTAATCGATAAGACTTCCGTTTTCGGTCTTCATATTGTATCCCTTGTCCTAAATATTCCCCGGCTTCTCTGAAGCCCTTCAGAATGTGGTAAATGTGTCCTGATTCCATCGGTGATTCTCCTTTCTTGTATTTCATCCAAATGTTTGTTCGAATTCCTGAAAGAACGGCAAGACTGAAGGCGTTCTGTGTGTTGAAGAAACTTGGGTTATCAATTTGATCTCGAATCGCAGCATAGCATAGAGGATACAATGAGTCTCGACTGAGAACTCGACGCACAGTATCTCTTCTGGCATGCACGAAGACGCTGTTTCTTGGGTTCTCTTTATTCCTTCGGGTGTAGATCCTTCCCTTGATTCCTCGTGCCTGGATGATAGCGGACTCGTCCTTAAACAACTGTGCAATGTCCCGTCCCACATGGAAATAGCGGAAGTTAGGCTTGCCTTGATCTTTTCGTGGGACGGGTTTAATCTCAACGAAAAGAACATTTTGCAGAGCCCATTCTGATTTCTTTTCTTTTTCCTTCACAAATAAATCGTAGAGTATTTCCTCATAGATCGTTCCCTGAAGATCAAGCGCAGAAGTTTCATACAAATTTTGCAATTTCTCGTTTTCCTCCATTAGCAGTTCAAGATTTGGCACATTCACAAAGATGAACTCTGTGTCGTTCACCTCATCACGAAATCTCCAGGGGATCTCCGTAAAGCCTGCCCAAGAGCACAACAGGATAAGTTCACAAACCTCGCACATTACAAGGTCTGGCTGCATGTTGTAGAAGAAATTCTTAAAGCCCAGTGTTACACCAATAGGTGCGAACATACCTTCGCCAAAGAATTCGTTGACCTCATTCCAGTCTGAAATCTCAACCGTCTTTTGTCCGCACAATCGGCAGGTAACTGAAGAAGTAGTTTTTTTGTTCAAAAGAGTAAGTATCGCAGGTTTGACATATTCCTTTGCAAATGCTGTCTTTCTATTTTTTCCAGTGAGGCTATAGTTTCCAACAATTGCTTTATTGAAATAGAATCTCTTTAACTGAGTTGTAATGTAATTATACCTCTTATCAATCAATTGCTTGACCAATTTTTCGGCATCTTTGTCAACACCTCTTGTGATTCGATTTACTTTCTTTTCCGCTTTCGGATCGCCCGGAGACTTTGCCTCTATGGCCTTTTTTGTTAGAAGCGCCAAACCATCAACCTGTTGAGCAACAGATGTAATCGTCTCTTCAAACCTTTGCCAGTTTGCTTCAACGTTATTGGCCGAGCTCTGAATCAGTTCGCGAAACTCGTCTTGAAGTTGAGTATGTAATTCTTCTCCCAGCAGCTTTTGAAGCTTCTTCAGGGAGTCGAATCTGAAGAAAAAACCAAAACCCTTCATCAACGCATAAGAGAAATAAGTTTCTTCAAATCTATCCAATTGTTCTGCTTCGACCTCTATGTATCCTTTTGAGAGGTCGTATTCGAAGCCCCTGAGTTTTTGAAGCCTCAGGAATCCAAGAATTCCAGCGTTAGTAAGCCAGTCTGCGGGATAGATCTTCATTGCTTCACCACCTCCAGCATGCCGAAGCCCTGGCTACGCCGTACGCCAAGGCCGACATCGTAAATGAGTTGAAGGATTTTAGGATCGCTCTTGAGCAGGAACGTCCCCACAAATGCAGACATATTCTGGTTGTAGTGCGAAACGACTCGCCGCTTGACTGAGATTCTGCCGTTGAACTCGAGCGGCACCTCGATCTGCCAATCAAGAAATTCCTTGGCGATCTCACTCACAGCGAAATGCAGGCCCTCTTCAAAGCCGCTCTCACCAGGCAGCAAGTACCAGTCTGACCTACCGATATTGTTGACAAGGACAGGGGAGGCTGTCTTGAAGATTACCTCGCTCGATCGAATCCTCTCCGCTCTCTGCATCGCAATCCTTTTAAGTTTCAGCGTGTTCTCAAAACCGAGCTTCTGTTCAAACAGCGGGAACGCCCTCGTTGCGCGCAAACCATTATAGACGTAGCTCGCTAACTCAAGCGATGGAGTAGAGAAGTTGAGCCGAACTTCTTTTCCGACATTGAGTTTTTCACCCTCGGTGCCCTTGAGCTGCGCGAAATATGTCGAGAACGTAAACGGCTTCAATGTCCGGCTGCTGTAGTATCGCTCAAGCAGTACCGGATTTGTGATCTCGAGCGCTTTCTTGATCAGCGCCATAAACCCGCTTCGATAATCCCTCGGCAAATACTCGCCGCTCATCTCGTAGTCAATTGCAAGTCTCATATTTCATCTCTCTCATTTTTGGCTTGTTTCAGGTTTTGCACTTTCACCTCGGTCGGAGTAACACTCCGATCTACAGCGCACTCGGTCGGAGTTCCACTCCGTCCTACAGGTCGAACAGCTCCATCTCGCGCTCGCACAGGTGCAGTTCCTGTACCCGCACGGTAGCGGCCTGGCGACTGACACCAAAGCGCTGCATCAGTTCTCGCACCGTTGTAATGCGTAACTGGCGCGCGTTGTCCTCAAGACCCATCCTGTTCGAAGCGAGAAACTCCTACAGCGCCCCGCCGGCGGTGTGAAAATTGATCCATCTGTAAATTGCTGTCGCGCAATAGTACTGATAGTTCAAAGGAATCAGCGTCTGTGGCCAAGAGGACCTCAACCTGAGGCGAAGTGGCATGATCGTTTGACCCGATCTGAGTGAGATTCGCAAAGGGAACGGGAAAGCGGAGAGAGAGGAGGTGCCTTCCGTCCCCCCCAGTGATCGTTCATCGGCGAACGAATGGAGGAGAGTACAATTTCTTCCTCCCAAAGGCAAGCGTCGAGAATTCGAAAAGGGAATTAGACCAGGGATCTTAAACGCGGTCTAGACGTGCAGGAGGAAAAACGGGCGGTGGTTATTTCTTTGCGCGCTTCGGCATGTATTTCGAGCGGATTTCCCGTACGACCGATGTCGCGATATCTTCCGCCAATTGCTCGGGATTAAGGAGGCCACGGAGCTGATCGACCGAGGAGATGCCGGCTTTCTTAAGCTCGTTGAGAAGCTCATTGTCTTGTTGGGATCGCATCGAGATTTTCTCCTTACTCCCGCCGGTAAGCAACCACTCAATATCGCATCCCAAATCGACAAGTCGCAAATACATCTTGTTACCGGGCTCGGAGGCGCCCGAAAGGTAACGATTGAGATGCTGCACGGAAATTCCAAGTCCCCCGGCAAACCGCTTTTTCCATCCCCGTTCCTTGCCGAATTTCGATTGGCCGAATTGCTTGAGCCGTTGAGCGATTGCCTGTGAACGATTCATAAGGAAACAAACTTGTTCACTGTCGATCTTGACAAAGTGAACAAATCTTCTTACTTTTCCGATCGATTGGTGGGTGTCAACTTGTGGACAGATGATATGAAAAACTCAGGGAAGAGACAAGGAGAACTGCCACTGCACATTCTGGTGCAGGTTCAGATGCTCGAAAAGCAATTGAACCGCAGCCTGATTATGCGCCGACTCAAGATGTCGAAGAGCCTTTTGAGTAAAGCCCTGAGAGGGAAAAGGAAAGCCGCGTTACAAAGAGTTGCGGAATTTGTCCGTTCGTACAGGAAGCGACGAACGTGAGTTTCCGGTAAGGTTTGTCGAGAGAAGAAAGGGGAGCCGATGACACTCGATTCAAAAAACCTCATTCTGGTTGTGGAAGATAATGCCTATCTCCGCACCCTCCTCCAATCGATACTGGAAGAAGAGGGATTCGAAGTGTTACAGGCCAGTTCGGGGGTTGAGGGACTGGAGTGCTTTCGCCAACACGCCGCATCGATCGATGCAGTCATTGCCGATCTTGAACTCCCCCAAATGAACGGCTTTGACCTCTTTCTTGCCATAAAAAGCATTAACCCCGCAATCAAATGTGTCATCGCCAGCGGTTTTCTTGAACCCACGGTAAAGCGCAAGTTTCGCGAAGAGGGAATCGTCCATTTTGTCGACAAGCCGTATTCGGTGAATGAGGTCGTTAGTGCCCTTAGAGAACTCCTGGCGCATCACTAACCGATGAAGTTTTCCCACCCAACATCACACTATCCAGTCGCCCTGAATGTGCGGAGAATCTACCGAATCGAACAACGGTGGTGCTTGTCACCCCGAACTTCTCACCAACCGGACAAATTGAACCTCTTCGCGGAACAAAGGGGTGGATCTCCACATTCCAGCGGTTTGCGCGGATCGCCGGATCGCTTTTCAGCCATGAGGCTGCGGAGTCGAGAGAATTCGTGGCAAAGACAAAAATTCCGCCGCCACCCTGAAATGGGCCAGCGATCAAGAGCCTTCCCTCTTTAGCAAGACTATCCATGTTTGCCATGTGGGCGGCCATAAGCCTGTCGAACTGCTCTTTGGGCAGCTTAGGTTTATCGGCCCTTGAATTCAAGAATACGAAAGTATATTCTCTGGGTTAGCAAGCGTTGTGATGGTGAAGAACCTTATCGTCAGGAGAATCATCAAGGGATTCTCTGCAGCATAACGGTTGGAAAAGATGCGTATTGGGAATCGATGTTGCCACGAAAGAGCGGCTATTTTCTTTTGCTTCCTTTTTTGTTATATATGACGCTCAGAGCTTGCAGCGTTTAATGATCCACCCAACCGATCTACATTGGGAATCCTGCTGAGACGTCACGTGTCGAAACAAAACCTTGCCAGATTGCAGAAGTTGGCTGAGCTTGAGCCGGAGCTTGAGGACGCGCTCGAGGAGATCGCGCGCAACAACGGTTACCTGAGTATAGGGGAGTATCTTCGCTCCATTGCGCTCAAGAAGGGATTCGCAACCTCGCAGGAGTTGCTTGATGCAGCTCTGTTCGGTTTTGATCCGAACAAGTATTCTGAATCGCGGATTCTTAAAGAGGTGGAAGCACGGCTTCTTTCAGTCCCTTCACCGATTGTGAAGAAGAAGCCCCGACTCCCGGGGCCTCGTGTCAAACCTCGATTGAATGCGAAAAACTCTCCGCTTAAGCGTTTGAAGGTAACGACCTATGAGGACCTCAGCAGGGTTATCAAAAAACGCCTGAAAGCTATCCGGGCAAACCAATCATGGCTTGCCAGGGAGATGCGCGTCTCACGCGAAGCCGTCAGTCAATACGTTCGTGGGAAGACTTTTCCGAAGCGAAAGCGAATCTTGCAAAGCTTGGAGTCTGTTCTCAATGTGCGGGTGACGCGACGAGACAGAACAGAGAATGAATCCCACGATCATTTGGAGCCGATTTCGGTGAGGCCGCACGAGGTTGCGGAGGTCTTGGAAAAGCGATTGAAGGAACTTGGGAAGGATCTCCTCTGGTTGGGACGACAACTACGCGTTTCTCAGCGGACCATCGAGCAATACTTCAAACATGAAATGGCCCCGCGGAGTAAAGAGGTACTCTCGAGACTCGAGAAAGTGTTGAATATCGAGGTGAAGAAAAAAGAGAAAGACAAAAAGTAGCTCGAAGATTCCCCATTGACGCTACGAAGCCCGTAAAGCCTTAACGATGTTCAGTCGTGCTGCACGAACCGCGGGGAGGAAGCCACCGGTGAATCCCATCATGAGAGAACAGAATCGCGGCGGCGACGATTTCCGGTGTGAGCGCAAACGAGAATTCAAGTTCAGCGAACGATCCGAAATTCAGTGTCGAGACCGTCAGAAGCTGCAGCCAGGAGGAGAGAAAGAGTCCGACGCCCGCGCCGATAAGGGCAATGAGAAGCGACTCTGTCAGGAAGGCTGCGAGGATGCTTCGCCGTGGGAACCCGAGCGCGCGCAGGGTGCCGACCTCTACCGTTCGATTTGCAACAGCCGCATACATCGTAATCATCGCTCCGATAATGGCGCCAACGCTGAAGAAGATGGTAATGAACACCCCTAATGCACCGATAAAGATGGACATGAATTGGGACATCTCTTCGAAGAACTGCCGTTCGGTCTTCGGCTCAAACTGAAGAAGTCGGTTATCCGTCTCAAACGCCAGCTTGACAGCGTTAAGCTGGTCCGGACTCGCCATGCGGAATGTGACGGTGGAATAGGTTCCCGGCCGATTGAACGCATCCTGAAGTTGTCCCGTATCTCCCCAGATTTCTGAGTCAAATCCCGTTCCGCTGGCTTCGAATCGTCCGACCACCGTCCACACATCTCCTCCGAACTTCACGGTATTGCCAACCTGAACCCCCGCGAAACGCTTCGCAATCGAACTTCCGACAATAACTTCTCGAGCCCCCCAGTTGAACATCCTTCCCTCGACGAGCTTCACGACGGGTCGGAGTTCAAATGATGCCGGCGAAACGCCTCTGACGGTAACGTTGCTGATGCCGGACTCAGAACCGATTTTCGGCAGATTGATCACCACAACAACATCTCCCGTTGCGAGAGGTTTTCCATCCGGACCTTTTGCGACCTGTGGCAGTGAAAGGATGATATTGAAGGTTTCCGTGGTGATGATACTGGAGATTTCGCCGTTTGCGGCCTTCCGCGCAACGATGATGTTTTCGGTAGAGCCGGTTGCGACCAAGGTCTTGCGAATACCTGTTGCAAGCATGAGAACGGCGGTGAAGACAAAGACCACTAAGGCAACACCCGCGATGGTGATCCCGGTCGTGAGGCGGCGCGTTCGAAAGTTCCGAATCGTGTATTTCAGTAGAATCTTCATCGTTCAGAAAAGATTGAACCGCTCATGATTATCCGACAAATCTCAAGCCGTCCACAATTGATGTTCTCACCGCACGCTGAACAGGGAAGAAGGCTGCGATGACACCGACCAGGAGCGCAGACATCCCTGCCAGCACAATCGTTATCGGTTCTATAAAGAAGATGGGAAACCATGACTTCGGGACCATCAGCGCGAAGAGATCGACAACCGGGTACGCAAGAAATAGTCCCACCACGGCTCCGATGATAGAAATCATGATGGATTCACCCGCAATGATGGCGGCCAGTGTGCCGCCGGAGAATCCGATGGTCTTCAAAACAGCGTATTCCTTTGTTCGCTCTCGTGCAGACATGATCATGGTGTTCCCGAGAACCAGCATGATGATGCCGATGATCACAAACGAGAGGAAATTGAGCAGCTGGATAATCAGACTTGTTCCCTGAATGAATGATTCCTGGAATGCTGCCTCCGTCTCCGTCTTCGTCTCAGCGCGGGAGTTTTTGAAGAGAGCGTCCACTTCTTCGGAAATCCTTGCAGCGTCCGTGGGGTTGCTGATCCGGATGATATACCAGCCGACATACCCGGCCCTCGCGGGAGCTTCCTGTTTGAGCCGTTCGTCGAGATACTGCCAGTGGAACCACATTTGCGTTCCATCGACGGTCTTATCGCGAGGCTGATAGATGGCGCGTACAACGAATTCCCATCTGCCGGGATAGATATCCCCCTCAATCGGGATCACATCTCCAAGCTTGAAGTTATACTGCTGAGCAAGATCGGCGCCGACGACGCAGGCGTTGCGTTCCTTTCGAAAGGCTTCAAGCTGGTCCTGCGGCACAAGGAATTCGGGGTAGATCCTCAAAGCCGTCTCCGCATCAACCGCCATGCGTGGAAAAAACTGATTCTTGTCGATGTACACACCCTGGAACCAGTTCATGAAGCTTACGGTCTCCACTCCGGGGATTTGCGCAATCTTGTCGCGATATGACAGAGGGAGCGGGAAGATGAATGAGACCGCGTTTCTCGTGATCAAACGATTGGGGGAAGAAGCCTCGACGCCGGCATACCACGCGGTGACGACGGTTCGAAGAAACGTGAATGCCACGACGGCAATGGAAATCCCGAGAATAGTCAGGGCCGTGCGAAGCTTGTGGCGTAGAGTATTTCTCAGCATGAACTTAAGAACTCGCATAGATCGTCCTACTGCAATTCGCCCTTCTCTAAGTGCCGAACAGTATGTGCTTTTTCAGCAGCGCGTGGGTCGTGGGTTACCATGACGATGGTCTTTCGGTATTCCTGATTGAGCCGCGCGAGCAACGTCAGAACTTCCTCGGCGGAGTATTTGTCAAGATCGCCCGTGGGCTCGTCGGCAACAAGAATCGTTGGATCGGTAACGAGAGCTCGTGCGATCGCCACTCGCTGTTCCTGTCCGCCTGAGAGTTGTTTGGGGTAATGATGCATCCGGTCGCCAAGGCCGACAAGTTTAAGCACTGCCTCAACATGTTCTCGCCGCTCTTTCTTGGAGAGGGAGGTCAGGGTCAACGGAAGTTCCACGTTTTCATAGGCGGTGAGCACGGGGATGAGATTGTAAAATTGGAATATGAATCCGACATGACGGGCTCGCCACTTCGCAAGCGCGGATTCTCCAAGTGACGTAACGTCAGTCCCGTCAACGAAGATCTTTCCCTTGTTCGGCTTATCGATACCGGCGATGAGATTTAGCAGCGTTGTTTTTCCCGATCCCGACGGTCCCATTAAGGCGAGAAATTCTCCCTCCGGTACCGTCAACGAAATATCCCGCAGAACGGGGATCTCCAAACTATCGCGTCGGTAGGACTTGAAGACGTTTTGGATTTCGATAATAGGCTTCATGAATTCTCCTTACGGCATTTTCTTAGCGGGTCACCACCTTCGCGCCATCTCGAATCTTGTCATTCACTCGCACGATAACCTTATCGCCGGCTTTGATGCCCTGCGTGATTTCGACCAAACCACCAAGAGTTCGCCCGGTCGTCACGGGAACAGCCCTTGCCACCCCATTATCGATCATGAACACAAGGTTCTGGTCCCCACGTGAAGCAACAGCACTTGCGGGGACGGTTAGAACGGGGTTTTCTGTTGCCTTCTGCTCGGCACCTTTCGAGAGAAACGTCACTTTAGCGCTCATTTCGGGCAACACGCGGTCATCGAAGGAACGGAATTTCACTTTCACCAAGACCGTGGCTTTGGCACGATCGGCTGTCGGAACCACCTTGCTGACATATCCCTCATATCGTTGTTGCGGATAGGCATCAAGCGTGATCTCGCAGGGGAGATTGGGGGTAATACGTTCGATGTTTGCCTCAGACACGTCGGCTTCCACTTCGAGCGAGGTCATGTCCGCGATGGTGACCACCGCACCCCGCGAACTTGCTGCCCCTGCGAGCGGGGCAACGATTTCTCCGACATCGGCATGCTTTAAGAGCACGGTTCCGTCGAATGGGGCACGAATGCGCGTGTTTTCGAGAGCGACCTCGGCGGCTGCAACGGCAGCACGAGCCACTTCAATGGAAGCCGCAACACGTTTGTGTCGGGCTTCAGCCGCTTCGAACTCGGCTTGAGAGGTCAATCCCTGCTCGAGCAACGCCTTTTGGCGGTTATACGTCTGTTCGGCTTCCCTCAGCTCCGCTTCGTAGAGCTTCAAGTTTGCGCGGGCTTGATCGAGCTGGGCAATGACATCGGCGTCCTCGAGTCGGGCGAGGATTTGATTTGCCTTCACACGATCTCCCTCTTCAACGCCGAGATAGACAAGCCGACCCGTCCCTTTTGAGGCCACGGCAGCCTTGCGTTGGGCAACGACATAGCCGCTTGCTGTTAATACTGCGCTCGCTTGAGCCGGTGATGTGTAGGATGCCGTTGCGAGCTGAACTTCAACAGCCGATTCGAACAGTCCGGATACTCCAAAGTAAACACCCCCAAGCGCAATAACCGCTCCAAAAGCAACGGCGATTTTAACTGTCAAGGAAGAGTTTGACGATTGCTCTTCTGTTGGCCCACTTCTTTTGATCCGTAAAACAGAAAGATCAACATCTTTGGATTCAGGATTCATATCATACGAAAGGACGAATGAACGCGGGAAACATTGTCCAGAAAGGTAGCGAGAAATGAACAGCTAAACAACAGGGGAATTCAGAGAAAACAAGGAGGGGGTGAGGTGTAGTACGCTGTCAATTTGTCCTCTGCTTTTGTAGTCCCTCAAAATATCGTCGAATGAGTTCTTGATAATCCTTTGCAAAACCTTGCTCGATGGCTCGAAGGAGATCGTCTCGGTACCGATTGCTGCCTTCGAGTGTGGCGGGATCGAGTTCACCGGGACTTCGCCGCGCGATTCTGGTTCCGGTCTCGGCCTTGCGGCGTTTTTCGAAATCGCGCTCACGCATTGAGCGTGATGCATCGAGGAGCCGGGAAAGAATCCTCTCCTGCTTCCGCAGCGTTTCCGGATTCACATCGTTCTGCTCGAGGTTTGCGACGATTTCCTTCATCTCTTCTGCAATGCGCTCCAGATCCCCAAGGATTCTTTCCCCTTCTTGAGAAGCCTGCGCTTCGCGATGGAGTTGCTCCAGCGATTTGCGCAACGCCTCCTGCTCCAACGCCAATCGGGCTGCCTGTGCGGCGCGTTCCTGCGACATTCCCTCCCCAAGCTGCTGGGTTTGCATGTTGATGCCCATTTGTTGACCTGCCATCATCTGCAATTGCTGCATCAGTCCGCCGCCGGCACCGTACGCCTGCATCATAGCCTGGAGAGACTGTTGCACCTGAGTTGCTGCGCGGTTAAGCGCCGCCATGGCAGCGTTCTGCTCCTGGGCAGCCATCGTTCCGTTCCTCACATCGAGCCCACGCATGGCATTTTGCATTCTCGCCAGCGCTTCGCCGATTGCTCGGCCCATCGCCGGCGTCACCGCGAACGAGCGCTGTGAAAGCTCCGAGAGACTCTGAATGACGCTCTGGAGATCCTGCATCACCCGCATCTGCTCCTGGGCATTCTGGCGAAGCTGAGGAGAATGTTGCGGCGCATCCTGCGATTGCTGCTTTAAGGCTTCTTCCCGTCGCGACAGTTCTAAGAGATTGTTAATCGCTTTTCGAAGCTCGTTGGTGACATATTGCGAATGCTGCTGCATCATCTCCATCTGCAGAGCATTCAGTTGATCGCCGTAGTGTTGGAGGTGCTCGCCGATTTGCTGCTGAAATTGCTTGGCCTGCTGTTGCTCTCCCTCGCGCATGTGTTCTGCCGCCCGCTGCATTTGCTCGCGCACCCGTTGCTTGCGCATTGCCTCATTAAGCTCCCGGAGTTTCTCAAAAGGCATTTCCGCAAAGAATTCCTCCATCCGCTTTTCGAGTTCAGCCGCACGCTGTTCCAGCTCCGTGAGCTTTCGAGCAAGGTCAGACTGTTGCTCGGCGAGCTCGGATTGTCTCTTTTGATCGGCCGAAGTCTCAGCCGCTTGCTGCTCAAGCTCTTTCTGGGTTTGGCGGATTTCTTCCGTTCGTTTCTTCAACTCGTCCAATTTCTGCTCGATCTGAATACGCTTAAGCAGGTTCATCGTTCTCTCAATGCTCTGTCGGAATCTCTCCTCGGAAAACGTCATCTGTTGTAACACCTGTTGGAGCTGATGCTTATCGACATTCTGCATTGCCTGCTGCATTTGCTTAAGAAGTTGCTGGAGTTCGGCGGAGTTGAGTTCGCTCATGAGTTGTTGAAGTTCCAGGTACTTCTCGAGAGTCTCCGGAGAAAGAATATTATGCTGCTGCATCTTGTCTACGAGCTCGTCGACTTTGGCCTGTACGTTCTCAAGCTTCTTCTGAAGCTCCGAATACTTCTTTGCCATTTCCTGAACTTTTTTCTGCTGTTGCCAGTCGAACTCCTTATTCTTCTTTAAATCCTGATTAATAGCCTCAAGCTTCTCTTTGAGGTTCTTTGCCTCCTCGATTGCCTGCTTCATCTCATCGATCGATTGGTCTTGGCCTTTATTCAGATCGGTGAAGACCTCTTCGAGCGACGGAAGCCGCAGAAGATAGTACTCGCTCCGTGCCGATTTCGGTCCGTTCACGACGTCGTTATCGAAAACTTCAACAAAGTATTCTACAATGTCTTCCGGTACGAGCTTTAGTGGCGAGAGGTCCCAGACATGTCTGACGTCCGCACGCGCGCTCTGGTCTGCAGGAAGCTGTATCGTGACGAACTTGTGGATGGGAGAAATTTCTTCATATCTCGAGTGAGCGAGACGATAACCGAGTCTGAGTCGCGAAAAGCCAAAGTCGTCGCTGATACGAATGAGAAGCGGCAACGATTTGTCGCCGGCGAGATCGATATTTCTGCCCGGGAACAGAATTGCGACGGTGGGAGGCTCATCGGGGATGAGTTTCAGCTGGTAGGCGATGGGATTGGTGTTCGTTAGTCCCTCGTTGTCTCGCAATTCAAGGGAGTAGCTCGATTCGGAGCGAAGAGTAAACGTTGTCTTGAATCGCTCACCGCGTGTCGTCATGGCGTGAGTTGAGTTGCCGTTGAACACCAGCTTTGATTCCTTCAGCGTTTTGCTCGCGGTGCCGGTGATCGTCACCCGCGTGCCGGGGAGAGCCGAAACATCGCCAACGAATTCATCCTGCAATCGTGGAGGCAATTTTGTATAAGGCGGGAAGTCAAGCCGCACCCGTAGCGATCGGATCACCGGACGATCAACCACCGTCAATCGGTAACGATCGCTCTCAACATCATCAAGCCTTACGAAGTAGTCTGTCGTTGTTCGTAGCCCCGTGAGCGTGGCGTGATAGATACCCAGGGAGTCAGGTCGGATGAGAAGAGTTTCGAGACGTTCCTGACCTTCACGCTGCCATCGAAGTTGGACCGGCAGAGAGCGTAAGGCAGGAAGAGAAAGCGTTGTCGAGCTTATCCGAACGCTTATCGGAACATCCTCGCCTTTCACAACTTCTTTATTGCCCGGCCAGACTTCAAAGGAATATTCGGGGGGTTGGACGAACTCCCTGTCGAAATACACCAAGCGTAGTGTTGCATCGTAGAGTCGGGAAGGAAAGACAATCGTGAGCATGAGAACGGAGCCGGCAATAAGGAAAAAGTTCTTTCGAGCGTAAGTAACGACAGAGTGATCGACAGCACGATCAAAAGGAGTGGTTTGAATCGCTTCCGCAAGGTCCTGAAATGAAGCATCGATCAGTTCGGGGGAGTAAAGACTTTTCCCTGAGACTGCTTCCTGGTGGAGTTGGAGGAGGTTCAGCAGCCGATCTGCAATGGCAGGAAAGAAAGAGCCTACAAGCGCCGCAAGCTGTACATCGCTTTTGTCTGCAATGATTCCGGCGCGCCGGAGAAGCGGTCGGACGAGAAACCAGCCAAGGAGAAGAAGCAGCACAGCAACAAATGTGAGTGTGAGCACTGTACGGACGGCACTGGAGAAGCCAAACGTTAATTCAGCAAGCGTCAGAGATGCTGCAAGGAGAAGAAGAAGCGTGAGGAAAGAAAATGTGCCCGAGTGAAGATCGACCCTATTTTGCTTCGCGCGCACACTGTCGAGGCGTGCACGGATTTCATTGAGGATCGGAGTCGATGCGCTCATATTACCTTGTCAACGCCCAGACCACGATGTTCGTTCCGAATCGTAGGGCTTCCTGTCTGACCGGCTCGGGATCGTTGTGGATATCTCGATCGGCCCACCCGTCGCTGGGGTTAGATTCGTAGGTATAATACACGACGAGCCGTCCCTTGTAAAAGATGCCGAAACCCTGTGCCGGTTTGGCGTCATGTTCATGCGTCTTGGGGACGCCGTTCGGAAAGCTGAAGTGACAATGGTAGAGTCCGTAGCTGAATGGAAGCTCGACGAACTCGAGATCGGGAAAAACCTTCTTCATTTCTCGACGAAGCGCACGATCGAGACCGTAGTCATCATCGACATAGAGAAAGCCGCCGCTCGTGAGATATGTACGGAGTCGCTGAACCTCGTAATCGGAGAAAACGATGTTGCCGTGTCCTGTCAGGAAGAGCATGGGGTACGTGTGAAGCCGGTCGCTCGAAAGGTCGACAAATTCGTACCGAGGGTCGACATCGATATTCGTGTTTTGCTGGATGAAACGGAGGAGATTAACCTCAGCGGAGGGGTCATTATACCAATCGCCACCGCCGCTGTATTTCAGACGCGCGATCCGAAATTGGCTCTCGATGCGGGCCTGGGATTCAGCCAGGGCAAAGAATCCTGCAAGCAGAGCAACGATGAACAAAGGCCTCTTCATGGAAGCAATGTAGAGAAATCGGCCAAGGGAAGCAACAGAGGTTAGAGAAGGAGAGCTGAAATGAGCTCGGAGAATGCAGATGGACGCAAATCCTCAAACTCCTTTTGTCGCACTTTCAGATAAGACCATTTGACGCCTGTCAATTCAGTTGCGTTCTCACACCAGACGGTCGCAGCGTCGTCTTTCCGCTTTACTTCAATATCCTCGCGACCTTTTGTTTCAACAATCCAGTGTGAACCATCCTTGAGTCTGAGAACAAAATCAGGATAGTAATTTCGCAGGTTAGCAAGGATATCGGTGTATTCAATGCAGAAACCAAACTGCTCTGGAAGTTTCGCAAACGCTTCGACATCATCTGCTCCATCGAGGAATTTGGCAAACGCGCGCTCAAATTCATTATCGCAGGCAACATAGTTGAAAATGCTCTTCTTAGACTCAAGCAGAAGCTTCGAGAAAGGAAACGGAGGGGTTGAAGAGAGGAAACGATTTGGTGAGATCAGGATCGGTTTCTTTTCTTCAACGACCGCATCGCGAAGAGCCTTTTCGAACTCTTTTGTAACCACGTAACTTGAGAGATTGCTGCTCATGGCTGCAATGATGGCGGGGTCGTCGAGGTTGACATTCTTGCCGAAGGCTTTGTTCTCGAAGAACTCTTGAATCTTTGGGACCAATGCCGCAAACTGTGCGGGGAGCTTAATGTTTTGTGCAATCTGGCGCGCGTAATACCCAATCACTTCCTGTGCAGTTTGGGCCGGCGGTATCGTATACTCCCGCTCGAGAAGCTTTTCGTCCGTAAGAAGGTCTCGGCCTTCGTAGATGAACGACTTGACTTCCTCTTTGTTGGTGCTCAACGGAAGAGGATTGATCTTGAACGCCATTACATCAAGCGAAGCAATCTCTTCTGTCAGGGACCTTTTTCTGGCTATAATCGGGCTTAACTCTGGAATGCCAATGTCGGCCTTCTTCTTTTCTTCAACGGGCATGATGCTGATGATCTTCAGCTTATCCTTGCCAACCTCGAAGGTTTCAAGCTTGAGATCTTCGAGCTTTTCTAAGTCCTCAACGAAGGAGAGGAAAGCCTTATTACCAATGACATCGACTCGTTCCGTGTAACCGGATTCGGAAGCGCGGAACATTTTCCTCAAGCCCCGACCGATAGTTTGTTCAGGCAGAATGTTCGCCTTCGCCGTGTATGGGCGAAGACCCACGACAACGGTGACGTTCTGGACATCCCAGCCTTCTCGAAGCATCAGTACGCTAACGATGGCATTAACGGGAGATTTTTCCTCGTCCACATCTCTCGCCAGCTTACGGGCACCATCAAGGTCTTTCTTCGAAACCTCCCCTTTTGTGTCTGTATGGATAACAAGCGTCTTTTCAGCGCCGAACTCTTCAGGATACTTTGTCCTCAACCAATCTCCCACTTCATCCGCCTCTTTTGTGGAATTAAGCATGATAAACAGAATGGGTTTCTTGCTAAGGGGAGTTAGTTGATCACGATATTCCTTCCAGCGTTCGACACCGGCAGTGAGGAATCCGCGATATCTTGTGCTGGCGATGGTTGATCGTGCCTCTTCAATCTTCGAAATACCTTTGAGCGGCCGCTTGACGATCTGATCAAGAATGGCTTGCTTCAGCGGGTAATCAAAGACCGTCCATGCGAACAAGTTGCCTTTTGTGTAACGTGGAGTCGCGGAGAAATCGAGTTGCGCTGCAATTGGTCGAAGCGCGCGCAAATTCCGAATGACATTGTTCCACTCGTTGTCTTCATCATGCGTGTGATGAGCTTCGTCGTTCAGAACCAGTAGCCTTCCATCTCTTCTGGCGATCCGATTGTCGAAGTCGGTAATCTCTAACTTCTGTGATTGTGGTTTAGAGCCGAGAAGAGCAGTCAGCACTTCTGGCTCGTCTGTTTGGATTTTTGCCGGCCTCTCGTAGAATTGCTGAATGTTGGTCAGGAAGAGGGCGCCCTCACTGTACGCCCGCTCGCTGTCTCCTCTCATGTAGCACTCCATATCCCAGAAAAGCTGAAAATGTTTTGGGATGAGCGGATCAATCTTGAAAATGCGCCCCGCCTCGAAATCCGTCTTGAGCCTTTCAAACACAATAACGTTAGGGGCAATGATGAGGAAGGTCTTGGCGTACTCTTCCGGATTTTCTCGCACGGCGTTGAAATACTGCCAGGCAATTGCCAGCGCCATAACTTTTGTTTTGCCGCTTCCCGTTGCCATCTTGATACAATAGCGGGCGAAATCATCATATGGCGGCAAGCGGAGGTCTTTCGAATCGAAGGCATACCGTTCTAACAAGGTCTTCCGAGACCTGACCTTTTCTACTTCGTACACAAAGATGAGTGTCTCGATTGCTTCACGTTGGGCAAGATGGTATTTGAACGTCTGGCCGTTTGGAAGCCGGTGGTCGGTGTTGAACCAGAAATTGATCAACTCCCGCGTTGTCTCTGTAATTCCCTTGTAACCGCCGCTCCGCCAGGCTGTTACCGCGTTCCGAAGGGAAGGAATGCAGGGGGCTGTGGAGAGGTATTCCTGGATGTCAAATAGGCCGGGACTCTTGGGTTTTTTTCTTGCAGGCATTTCTGTTAGTCTTTTCCAACCGCCCTCTTAAAACCAGCCCTCTAACTTGTTGTACCGCATGTGGTTCTAAAGACCATTCTTAAACGTTCTAAAAACCATTACAAGTCATCTTTTCAAAGGATTTTCAAGGTTTTTTGGAGGTTTCAGACCGTTCCAAAAAATCTCTAAAACCTTTATGAATGCCGACTCTGATTCTCACGGTTTATCTGTCTTGCTTTCTGGAAACGTTGCTACATATCTTCCCTCCTTGTCACTTTTGCTTCTGCCGGTCCATTGGATCTTTCCCTCTCCCACCATCTGTTTGAGGTAGTTTGTTACGATATTTGCGGAGGACATTTTGAATGCCTTAGCTAATTCTAGGGAACTATGGGGACGGAGCCCGCAAAGCCTTATGATATATTGTCTTATAAAGTTTCTCTTTTCCTCCCTTCGCATCTTTTGCCTTAAGGTTTTTCGAATATGCCTTAAGGTTTCATTCTCCAGCCTTAAGTTTTCCCTCTGAACTCTTAAGTCTTTATCCACATCTCTTAAACGTTCTTGGTCAAATAATGTCGGGGAACGTGAGGATTCAAGGAGTGATTCAGGGATCTGGTAATACGCTCCACGACGATCCTTTTCCTTTCGGAGTAACCCCTTATCTCTGAGGCCAGTTAAGATAGCCGTGGCATCCGTAGGGTGAATCCGAATCACAGTTCTCAGACGTTCGTTATCAATTCGGTTCTCGTGCTTGGCAACAACAAGAGCCAATTGCTCTGCCTCTTCCAAATCGCCGCCAAGCTTCTGAAGCCATGCACGATCTGAATCCGAGAATAGATGAGCATTTTTGAGCAACAAACTAAACTCGTATCGCTCCGTTCCAATTTCCACATTCGGGATTTGAAGACCCAGTGATCGCCACGCCCTGATAATCTTTGGCAGGCCACTCCCAGCTTCTTCCGCTAAGCCAGCAAGGCGAAACATGAAGAGAAGGGTAGGATTCCGAGGATCAGATCGATTTCCTGTAAAGAGGTCATAGGCTGGGATTCGTGAGGAGCCCGGATTTCGAAAGTAATAACCTTCCGGGGATTTGACGATGAGGGATGCATCAAGCTCGGAATAGTCAGCATGAACGAGGAGGTTAACAAGTGCCTCGCGAATTGCTGTGTGGGCTGGTGTTTCTTCAATGCGTTCTCCTCCTTCTATTCTGTGTGGGACTGGAATATCCTCTGTGAGTTTTGGATAGACGCGAAAATATCCGTCGAACAAATTTCCTTCCCACGGAATCCGATCAAGCCAAGTAGTGTCGGATCTTCGTTCCGCATTGACGCGGTAATCAATGAGATGACGCTTCCTCCATTTTCGAATCCACATGTCTTTTCCAAACATCATGAGACCGGCGACAGTTGGATGTGATGCCGACGTGTCCGCCGCACCCAACGCTACCAGAAAGCGATCTGTGGAATAATCATTAAACTCATGCTCAGGGATTCGATTCTGAAGCCTCTGACGGTACCGACTAATCGTTTCCTCATTGAGAATATCTATCCGAAATTCAGTAAGTACGCTTGAATCTATTGCTTCATCGCTCGCTTCTCGGAACATCCTTTTTACTTCTTCATCACGGCAACGGTAATCTCCATCGTGCCGGCGGATGTATGTTCCAGTCATAGGATTGCTGTTGATGTAGACAGGTCGCCTCGTTCGAGAGACAGCTGGCACCCGAACAACAATGATTTGCTTCTCTGCAAGCTGTTCAACAGAAATGTCGTTCTCATTCCAAACTTCTGTGCTAATCTTAGACCGATTCCTTCCAAGATCGAAGAGATGCTTTTTCATTTTGTCTGGATTGTTCACTCCTACAGGAATACCCTTGTTATCCACACCTAACAAGATCCATCCGCCCTGTGTGTTTGCAAAAGCACTCGCTGTTTCCCAAAAAGTTTCAGACAAAGAATCTCTGCATTCCTTGAACTCCAGGTCAAGACGCTCCTTACTTTGTAGTCTTTCGATAAGTTGTTCTACAAGCGGTGAAATAGACATCTACCCTACCTCCACCTGCAGTAGCTTTGTGGTGTCGTTCCCCAAAATGTCGATAACCTTCACGACAACGGTGTATGTCCCCGCCGCTTCGTATGTGAACTTCGCAGCAAGCTCGATCTTCGGGTTCTTCTTCGTCCGGTAGCTTTGCCATTGGTTGTGGAAGGTATCCTCCTTATAGTCCCAATCCACAGCCCAGTAATCAATCCATTGCGACCAGTGGACGATGGCCTTCCGCACCTCCTCCGGCACGTCATCCGGGGGGACGACAAAGTCCTTGAGCTTCAGCTCAACGGACTTCCCCTTGACGTTCACTTTCACATCCAGCGCGGCAAGCTCGTAGAAGTGGATGTCTCCCTGTTCGACTGCCTTCTTCTCTAAGACTTCGCGGGGGATTTTCTTGAACTTCACATCCACTTTGCTTGCGGCGGCTTGTTGGGCGGCGGTCTCGTTGATGTCGAAGGCGAACTCCCAGCCGAGAATATCAATGCCGTTCGTTTTGATCTCCTTATCCTTGCCAACGGCACGCCAGAGCTCCTGGATGATCGCCTTGACGTCTCCTAACGCCACGGGGGAATCCACCGCGCCGACGTGCAGCATGCGACCCGCTTTGACACCATGGAGCCACGCGTAGCCATTGATAGGCTGACCGTGATACAGCTCGATGATGAACTTGCGATAGGCCCGTTCCTGCGCCGCGCGGTCTTCAGGATTGGCAAACTCCGCGCTTGCCCACTGCTGCCGCTCGTACTTGCCTAAGTTTTGCACGACGAAGGGTTTAACGTTGGGGATTTGTAAGAGACGCTTACGTGTGGTGTGGATGGCAAACCGACCAAGGTCGCACGCGATCCAGCGGCGATTGAGCTTCTCCGCAACGGCGGCAGTTGTCCCGGAGCCGCAGAAGCAGTCTAAGACAAGATCGCCTTCGTTCGATGAAGCTTTGATAATGCGTTCGAGAAGAGCTTCAGGTTTTTGGGTGGCGTACTTGGTGTCTTCCTTTGCTTGGGAGTTGACGGGATGAATATCGGTCCATACCGATTGCACGACTTTGCCCTTCATCTCATCCAAATACCTTTTATACTGAGGCATTCCTTTGCTTGTTAACTCGATACGCCCATCTGCAATTAGTCTGTCAATGTTCTCTTGGGACCAGCGCCAGTGTGTTCCGGGCGGCGGATCGATTAGTTTACCAAAGAATCTTCTAGCCTCTCCTTGTCCTGCTGCAGTTGCGTTGTCCCAACGAAACCTCCTTCCATCCTTGTCTACTTGTGTATAGTGGCTTTTGATGTAGCTTTCGTCGTGGGGTACGAATTGAGGGTTCCATGTGAAGTTCTGCGATTTTGCATATAGGAGGATCATATCGTGATTAAACCCAAAGCCGTGTGTGTCACTGTGTGACGTCACACGTTGCCAGATGATTTGACTCTCAATAAACATTTCTCCAAATACTTCATCCATTACCGCCTTTGCATAATGCCCCACATGCCAATCCAAATGCACGTAAATGCTTCCGTTATCGGCTAACAACTCTCGCAGAAGCACTACGGTCTCATAGAACCACTGCAAGTACGAATCGAGTCCCTTTCCCCACGTATCCCGGTACGCCTTCTGCTCGATGATGCTCGGTTCTTTGACGAAGCTTGTGCTTTCGTCCTCTTCGGTATCGGGATGGTCGGGAATGGTGGCAGTGAAGGAGAAATCGGCTCCGGTATCAAACGGCGGGTCAATGTAGATGAGGTTCACTTTCCCTTCGAACTCCGGCAGTAGGCTCGGCAGGACATATTTTTTGTCACCCCAGATCAGCCTGTTGCGCCATTCCGTCGGCTTGTTGCCGGCGAAGAGGTCGAGGTTTCGCTTCCGGTCCTCCGTACTCTCGTTGATCGTCTCAATCGTCTGAAACGGCAGGGCGATGCGAACCGGAGCGACTTTCTTGCCGTCCTTGTATTTGCCTTCCCAGATGAGTTCGGTCATGAGCGGGTTTTTTCTTTCGCAGCCGGGAAATCCATCGTTGCTGCGGTAACAAAGGCCCGTAGGACATTCTTTGTATGATAGTTTTGATGCAAGACCCAATATCGAATGAGGAACACCCAACTTACAAACAGCATGACGATTAAGAGCAATTGGACTTCCCAACTTAGAGATAGCTGACGGTAAAAGCGGTAGATGACAAAACCGAAAAGGCACAAGTAAGTTGCCACCGATATGTTTCTGGCAAATGCATAGAGGTGCAGCCAAGTTTTGAGGAGATTAATAGAGGCTGGATTGCGTGCGGTGGCATAGTGGTAAGACAACCAATAGTTCTCGCTACTGAGTTTGTTCTTTGGATCCATTCCATAGACTTTTTGGAAAAGCTTAAAGAAGACATTACGGAACTGATGGGGGAGTGGCTTTTCCATTCCGAGCACTGGTTTGACAAGGTTGTCTTCAATCCAGATAATTACGTTGCTAGGTGACAGGAGAAACCATCTGACAAATTTGTTGCCAGCTACTCGCGAGACCAACGGGCCCAAGTGGGCACTCTTGAATGCTCTAATAAAAATCCTGAAGAGGATGAATGCGATTATTACAGCGGTAAAGATGAGGAATGAGATCCGAAATGTTCGGTAATCGCTGAAGAAGATACATGAAAGAATTATCCCCTGTGAGGCGACAAAGATGTAACGATGGGTGGCTTCCGCGTACTCATGGCTCTCTCGTCGGAGAGACAATAGCCACACGACAGGGTAACCATATATCCCTTCCATAAAGATCCGGTCTAGTACGATAGAGCCAATAGCACCAATGAGGTGTCCAAAGACGTAGACTGTCAACACGAATGCAATCGTTAGAAACAGACCTAAGAACCAAGGTAAGTTCTCGACGAAAATAACTATTGCGTCGACGTGCTGGCCACTCTCATGAGAAAGAAAAACGTCAAAGAAAACTAAATACACAATGACCATCAGGCCTGGAAAGAGGTACCCGAAGAAGTCGTACAAATCGAAGGGGAAGTAATTCTCGAATTTCGGCTTTTGCAAGGCTGGCCTCCCGCTGATAAATGCTGACGCTTAAGCCTTTGGAACAAACTTCGTAAATTTATCGAAATCACCGGCGGTAAGCAACTCGATGACCCTCCCCACCATTCCAATCAACCGCTTATTTCTTTGTTGATGCCCACCAGGACTCTGTCGTTCGTGCAAGTCGGGAGGCAAGACCGATAATGATTTGCTTTGCGATGGCGGGGTGATTCTTGATGAGGTCGTCGAGGTCTGTTCGGACAAACAGGAGTGAAGTCGGTTCGAGTGCGATGAGCGTTGCTGTGCGGGGGATGTTGAGGAAGACACCAAGTTCTCCGAAAACTGTTCCCGATTCACTAAACTCTGTGATCGACAAATCTTTCTTCACCACACCCACCTTACCATTCAACAGGACAAACCAACCTTCGCTCGGCTCACCCTCGCGCACAATCGTATCGCCGATAGAATAGTATTTTTTTGCGCCCGGTAATTTCCTAACATCTTCGGAGAGAATAGTCATGGTGTTTCACTCTTTCTGCACGGATGTGCTCGGGAGGAGATTCTGGGAGGCAAACAGGTTTACTTCTTTACGATCCTGGAGAGCACCTCAAGAAGTTTTGGCAGAGGGAAAGGTTTTTCGAGATACTCCACGGCGATCGTTGATTTCCAGGCGCCGGCGGCCTGCGCAGCGCTCGTCATCATGATCACCGGAATCGAGGACGTGGCGGGATTCTGGTTCAATTCCTCCACCATCATGAAGCCGTTCATGTTGTCCATGTGCACGTCGCTCAAGATCACATCGGGCTTGAACTTCTCGGCCATCTCTAATCCCATTACTCCATCCCCGGCTTCCACTACACCCCAACCCTTCAGCTTGAGCTGAAAAGCAATTGTTTTCCGGAATGCCGGCTCATCATCAACGATGAGGACTTTCTTCATAAGGTCTCCTGAAAGAATTCAATCATAACCGTCGGGAGCCGGTCCACGTATGCCTATGATAGCGAGAAGTTCACGGAGAAGCAATCGCCTTCCTTTCACACCGCTGTAAGGAGTGTTTTAAAATGAGAAAACGATCCTTCTTTTTGGAGAATTCAGAAACTTTTGCCACCTTTCTGCGTCTATCAATCCGTCTTACTTTTCGTTTAACCTCAACCTTGTTCCGCAAGGTGGGACAGGCGGAGGCGTGCTCTTGTCGGCCTGAGCCCGTCCCCGTAGTAAACTGAAGCTTCATTTTTGTCTCTGTTCTCGTTTGGACAACCGCTTCCAACACTCACAAGGAGGAACCATGCGTTGGCTTTCCCTCTTTCTTTCTCTCACACTCTCTGTTGTCATTGCCCTCGGCCAAACCGCACCGCCCGTTGGTTTGCGTGATAACACGCCGAGTGTTCATGCCTTCACGAATGCGCGCATCGTGGTTGCGCCCGGCAAGATCATTTCCAAAGGAACCGTTGTCATTCGTAACGGTGTCATCGAGGCCGTCGGTGAGAACATTACGCCGCCCGCCGACGCTCGCGTGTGGGACCTGTCCGGTCGAACGCTTTATCCCGGACTCATCGAACTTGCGTCCGACTATGGTCAACCGAAACCACCGCAACCGCAACAACAGAGCGGCGGATTCGATCCGTTTCAAGCTCCCCCACGCCCCGATCCTGTCAAAGGTCCCGCTCATTGGAATCCAAAAGTTCGCGCCGATTATGCAGCACACGCAGAGTTTCAGCCTGACAGCAGAGCGGCTGAGAAGCTTCGGTCGCAGGGATTCACGCTGACGCTTTCGACACCACAGCGCGGCCTTTTCAGAGGAACAAGCGCGCTTGTGAGTCTCGGCGAGGGCCAAGGTGCCGATCTCGTGGTGAAGCCTAACGTTGCTCACCATGTCACCTTCGAGCAAACCCCCGGCTTCTTTGGCGGATATCCGAATTCGCTGATGGGGGCTATTGCAATGATTCGTCAAACATGGCTTGATGCGGATTGGTATCGCCGAGCGCAGGAAACGTACACCAGATATCCGGATCGCAACAAAAGGCCTGAGACGAATGCTCCTCTCGAGGCGCTTCAAGCAGCGGTCCAAGGACGCCAACCGGTAGTGATGGAGGCGGCGGATGACATCAACTTCCTCCGTGCGGCAAAGATTCAGAAAGAATTTAATCTGCATATGTGGATTCTCGGGAGTGGCTACGAGTACCGGAGGTTGGATGCCATCAAAGCGACGCGGATTCCGGTGATTGTCCCCCTGAATTTCCCCGAAGCGCCCACAGTGGAAACTCCAGAAGAGGCGTTGAACATCACACTCGAAGACCTGCGTCATTGGGATGCAGCTCCGGAGAATGCAGGCAGACTTTCCAAAGCCGGAGTACCGTTTGCTCTTACCTCGGCGCAACTGAAAGATCAGACGACATTTCTTGCTCAGGTTCGCAAAGCGATCGAGCGCGGACTTTCCACCGATGCGGCTCTTGCAGCGGTCACGACAGTTCCTGCACAATGGCTTGGTCTCGAGAACCGCTATGGCACGATTGAAAAAGGGAAAGCAGCCAATCTTGTGATCACAGACGGCGATCTCTTTGCTGAAAAAACAAAACTGCAGGAAGTCTGGATCGACGGCAAGCGCTACGAGGTGAAGCCACCTCCGTCAAACGATGCGCGTGGGACTTGGGATGTGACGGTATCGGCAGATCCTGAGCAGAAAATTACACTCGCGCTCAAGGGTGAGGCGGACAAGCCGTCCGGCACACTCAACTGGCGAGGAAAAGAGCTGCGGTTGGGTTCGGTGAGCTTCTCTGCCGGCAGACTTGCATTCACTGCGACAACCGACTCGATCGACTGGAAAGGTGTGACGACGTTCTCCGGGGTGGTGACAGAAAAAGAGATTCAGGGTGTAGGCACAAAACCGGATGGTGCTGGATTCACCTGGCAGGCCACACGTCGTGAACCGGCGAAAGCAGAGCCAGACACAGCCAAACCAAAAGAGCCTACCATGGCATCGTTCCCCGAAGTCTATCCTCCCGGTGAATACGGAAGACCCAAACAGCCCGATCAACCGGCACATGTTCTTGTCAAAAACGCGACAATCTGGACGCAAGGTCCACAAGGAAAGCTTGATGGCGCCGACCTGCTTGTTGCCAAAGGCAAGATCGTTCGCGTCGGAAAGAACTTGACCGCTCCGGCCGGCGCTGTGGTCATTGATGCTACAGGAAAACACGTCACTCCTGGCCTGATAGACGCTCACTCCCACACAGCTCTTTCGAGTGTCAACGAAGGCGGCCAGGCGATTACATCAGAGACACGCACCGAGGATGTCATTGAGCCGGACGATATCTGGATCTATCGACAGCTTGCGGGCGGGACTACAGCAGCGAATCAATTGCATGGATCGGCGAACCCCATCGGCGGACAGAATTCCGTTGTCAAGTGGCGGTGGGGCGGGCTCGCAGAAGACTTACTGCTCCAGGGGGCGCCTCCCGGCATCAAGTTTGCCCTCGGCGAGAATGTGAAGCAAAGCAACTTCCTCCCCGGCGGCCGGCCATCGGGACGATATCCGCAAACGCGCATGGGTGTCGAGCAGATCATCCGCGACGAGTTCAAAACGGCGCTGGATTATGAGAGAGCGTGGAAAGAGTGGGAAAAAGATAAGACCAAAATTCCACCGCGCAAAGATCTGCAATCCGAAGCTGCACTGGAAATCCTCAAAGGCAAGCGCCTTGTTCATGCTCACAGCTATCGGCAAGATGAAATTCTTATGCTCATCCGCGTAGCCGATGATTTTGGATTCAAGATTGCCTCATTCCAACACGTCCTGGAGGGCTACAAAGTGGCTGACGCCATTGCGAAGCATGGTGCAGGCGCATCATCATTCAGCGATTGGTGGGCGTATAAAATCGAGGCGTGGGATGCGATTCCCGGCAACGGTCCGCTCATGCACAGGCAGGGCGTGGTTGTGTCGTACAATTCAGACAACTCCCAGCTCGCCACGCGTCTGAACTGGGAAG
This sequence comes from Bacteroidota bacterium, assembly GCA_035559595.1. Taxonomy (GTDB): domain Bacteria; phylum Bacteroidota; class Ignavibacteria; order UBA10030; family UBA10030; genus DATMBF01. The sequence goes on from DATMBF010000013.1 coordinate 88,715, forward strand.
CAGCAAAAGCTGTTGAATTTGGAGTTTCGGAGGAAGAGGCGTTGAATTTTGTAACGCTCAATCCGGCAAAGCAACTTCACGTGCAGAATAGAATTGGTTCACTCGAGCCGGGGAAGGATGCCGACTTTGTGATCTGGAGCGGACACCCGCTCTCCACATTCTCGAAATGCGAGCAGACATGGGTGGACGGGAGGAAGTATTTCGATCTTGCGGAAGACAGACAGATGAGAGAACAAATTCAAAAAGAGCGGGCAACGATTGTTCAGAAGATCCTCGCGGCAAAGAAAGATACACCGGCCGGTCCTTCGGCTGGACAGCGCCCGCCGATGCGTCGTCCGAATGAAGTCACACCCTACTCTTGCATGGAAGGAGTGAGCCATGAAGAATAATCGAGCAATGGAAAAGGAGCTTGTGATGATACAAGTATTGAACAGAGGGAGGGGGAGAAATGGAGAAAGGGGGATAGGAAGTGTTGGTGCGGCGGGGAGGTGGAGAGTTGTGGTATTGATATCGGCGCTTGTCATCGGAACTACTCTGCAGGCATCCGAACCCATTCCCGCACCGAAGCAGAAAAAGCCAATTGCGCTGGTTGGCGGGACGGTTCACAGCGTCAGCGGTGGAGTCTTGCACAACGCTATGGTCGTGTTCGACAAAGGCAAGATCACGGCGGTGGGAACAAACGTTGCGATTCCTGCCGACGCTGAGCGGATCAATGTAAGCGGCAAGCATGTATATCCGGGCTTCATCGATGCGTTCTCGAATATGGGTCTCACGGAAATCGGCTCCGTGCGAGGAACGTTGGATGTGAGTGAAACCGGCAGTGTGAACCCCAACGCACGGGCGGAAGTTGCGTTCCATCCGGAGAGCGAGCTTATTCCAGTTGCGCGATCGGGCGGTGTGACCATCGCCGTCTCAAGCCCCACCGGCGGAATCATCTCCGGCACCTCCGCAGCAATGATGCTCGATGGGTGGACGTGGGAGGATGCAACACTCAAAGCGCCGATAGGGCTGATTGTGAATTGGCCGAGCATGGTCTTTGTGCCAAATCCTTTCACTCGTCAAACAAAGGAAGATTGGCTCAAGCAGCGGGATCAGGCGCTGAAGAGTCTGCGCGATGCCTTTGCCGATGCGCGTGCTTACATGAAGGCAAAGAAAGCCGAGGAGCAACGGGGCGTTCCGTATCACGATATCGACATGCGCTGGGAGGCGATGATTCCGGTTCTCGAAGGAAAAGTCCCGGTCTTCGTTGCCGCAAACGAGGTATCGCAAATCCAGGCCGCTATTGCGTGGGCTGAGCAGGAAGGCGTCAAGTTGGTCATAGGCGGCGGACGTGATAGCTGGCGAGTGGCGGATCAGTTGAAGGCAAAGAATATTCCCGTAGTGCTGGTCGATATCCACAACGCACCGCAGCGACGCTGGGAAGACTACGACTTAGTCTTTACTCTTGCGAAGCGCCTGAACGATGCAGGCGTGAAATTCTGCATCTCTGGAGATTACGATGCGTCGAACTCACGGAACATCAATCACCACGCCGCAACAGCTGCAGCATTCGGGCTTTCGAAAGAGGATGCATTGCGTTCGATCACCTTATCCTCGGCGGAGATTCTCGGCATCGCCGATAAAGTCGGATCAATCGACGTAGGTAAAGATGCCACAGTTATTGTCACGGATGGTGATGCTCTCGAGCTCACCTCGAAAGTGGAGCAGGTATTTATCCAGGGCAAGAAAATAGACTTGCGGGATCGACATAAACAGTTGTATAATAAGTATGTGGAGAAGTATAACCAGCTGAACGAGAAATGAGGTCAAGGAAAATGCTCTGGCTGTGCCTGATTGCCGTCGTTGTTGCACCTGATCTCGTTCGTGCACAATTGGTGGATGGGAAGCAGGTCGTCAAGGCCGAGATGATTTCCGACGCCAACGATTTCTCAAAACCGTTCACGGTCGGTATCCGGTTCGCGATCGAGCCCGGATGGTATCTGTACTGGCGAAATCCAGGTGATGGCGGCTTGCCGATCGATGTTCAATGGGAACTTCCGGCAGGATGGAACGTCAGCGAGATCCAGCATCCAACCCCTGAAAAGATTGCGCATGATGATCTTGTCTCCTACGGCTACAAGCGGGGGGTTACGCTCCTCGCAACCATTACACCTTCGGCGGAATCAAAGAAGGGAGAGGCGAATGTCATCAAGGCCAAGCTGGACTGGCTCGTCTGCAAGGAAAGCTGCGTTCGCGGCAAAGCGGAGGTTGAGTTGTCGACTCAACCTCTCCCTGAACTGAAACGTCGATCTGCATACAGCCTTATCAAAGCGGCAAGGGATCGACTCCCAAGGGCGTTTCACACAGCAGGAGTGACGATTGCCGATGCGCGGGTCGTCAACAGCTCGCCTCATCGGGTTGTCACCGTACGGTTTACGGGGCAGAAGGTTGACAGGATTACGGATTTCTTTCCGGATGCGTTAGAGAATGCGTCGATCGACTACAAGTCGGTCAAAGTGGAGAACGGTGTGCTTTCGCTAACGGTCCAGCCCAATGAAGAGGGCGCAGTCGTTCATCGGCTTAAAGGGCTATTGATGGCCGGTTCGACCGGATACGAATGTGTGATTCCGCTAAAAGTTCATTAACATAATCAATTCAAGGAGGGAGAAACTATGCGAAGGCTTTTCATTTTGGTCGCGGCGCTTGTCGTGAGCATTGCAATCGCGTCCTCACCAAGCGTTGAGATTGGCAAAGCTGTCCCTGAGTTCTCGCTCACGGATATCAACGGAAAGACCGTGAAGTTGTCGGATTACAAAGGGAAAGTTGTTGTCCTTGAATGGACGAACCCGAACTGCCCGTTTGTTCAACGTGTTTATCGTTCCGGAATCATGACCAGCGTGCAGAAGAAATATGCAGATAAGGTTATATGGTTGACCGTCAATTCGACAAATCCGAAACACCAGGATTTTGAAACGGCGGAAGATTTAAAAAAGACTTACACGGAGTGGAAGGCAACCTTCGTGTCGATGCTGCTTGATCCAGAGGGGAAGATCGGGAAGATGTTTGACGCCAAGACGACTCCCCACATGTACATCATCGACAAAACCGGAACGCTCGTCTATGCGGGTGCAATCGATGATGACCCGCGCGGGAGCAAATCCGAGAAGACGAACTACGTCGATGCGGCTCTGCAAAATCTTCTGGATGGAAAACCAATTCCCGTGTCGACCACGAAACCGTATGGCTGCACGGTGAAGTACTCACCGTAGTACCTTTTTTCCGATCGTTCTCATTACCAACCACAGTCCAGCTTCTTTGCTTGAAGGAGCTGGACTTTTCTTTTCGGTTGAGTTTCACAAACCGACATGTTTCGCCGAATTCTTGTATTACCAGAGGGGGCGAGAGAAACTCTAATTTGATTGAACGCCGTCCGGCAAAGGCGTATATTTCCAGACGGTAGGTTTGAGATAATTTCAGCGTGAATTCAGTGAAAAGAAAACCATCATCTTCCCGTTCACGTTCCGGCAAGGGGAATGAAGAGCTCCGCATGCAGATTCAGCGCCTGGAGTCGCTCATCGAGGCCTCCAAGATGCTCAACTCCACCCTCAACCTCAACAAGCTCCTCAAACTTATTCTCGATCTCGCAACGCAGAACCTCCACGCCGAGCGTGGGACCATCTATCTGGTTGATCACGAGAGAAAGGAGCTCTGGTCGAAAGTCCTGAAAGGGAAAGAGCTCGTGGAGATTCGCCTCCCGATCGGAACGGGCATTTCAGGTCATGTGGCCAAGACCGGCAAGACCGTCAATCTCGAGGATGCATGGAAAGACAAGCGCTTTTATTCCGGCTATGACATGCGGTCCGGATTCAAGACGAAGTCGATGCTCTGCATGGCTTTGAAGAACCGAGAGGGGAAGATCATCGGCGTTTTTCAGATCATTAATAAAATGAGCGGCTTCTTCAACGAGGCCGACGAACGGTTTCTCGAAGCGTTCTCCGATCACGTGGCGCTTGCTATTGAGAATGCCCAGCTGCATGAGGCCATGCTGGAAAAGGAACGGATGGAGAAGGAGATCGAAATTGCTGCGCGGATTCAACAAGCGCTTTTGCCCAAGCAACTTCCGAAGATTCCAATGTACGACCTCGACGCGGCAGCGTTTCCTTGTAAGTCCGTTGGCGGGGATTACTACGATATCATTCAACTCGATCCGCACCGCTACGTCATGGTTGTGGCGGATGTTTCCGGAAAAGGGGTGCCGGCCGCGCTGCTCGTCTCAACACTCCAGGCATCGCTCCATGCTTATATTCAGATGGGGGGAGAATTAGATGAGCTGGTGAGACGGCTGAATTCTGTCGTGTTCAAGAACACGTCGTCGGAACGGTTCATCACGCTTTTTGCGTCCGTTCTCGACACGCGCAATCATCTGTTGAGCTACGTCAATGCCGGACACAATTATCCGGTATGGGTAAATGAGAAGCAACGGGAAGCGAAGTTTGGATTGTCCGAAGGAGGTATTCCGTTGGGTATGTTACCAAACGCCAAATATGAGATTGCCTCCACGCCGGTTCGACCGCAGGACCTCCTGGTCTTTTACACCGATGGGGTTACAGAGGCAAAGAACAGGTCGTTCCGTGATTACGGTGAAGAACGTCTCAAAGTTTGCGTCGAACAGTCCGTTGATCTCGACGCAAGTGCCGTGAAATCCCGTATCGTTGATGATATCCGTCGTTTCACCGGTCCGGAACAACAGTCGGATGATTTGACGCTCGTGGTGCTCAAGCGGAGAGGATCCGATCCCGTGAACTAAGTTCTGCAGCACCACCGCGGAAAAGAGCGACGGATACGCCAGCTCTACTCACCGCAGTCAGATTTCGGGTTGACACCGCCTCCAATTTTCTTTACCTTCCTCACCACACATATCCCCTCAGATTATCCAAAGACTTCTATTATGAAACGCCGTTGTTCAATTATTGTCTTGGGGTTTTTTGTTCTTTCACCCCTTACAGCCCAAACGTTTACCTATCCCAAGTCAAAGACTGTCGACGTTGTCGAAAACTATCACGGCACTCTTGTTGCAGACCCTTATCGGTGGATGGAGAATGAAGAGGATCCCGATCTTAAAGCATGGATCGAAGAACAGAACGCGATCACGTTCGGGTATGTCCGAAGCGTTCCTGAGCGTGACAAAATCAGGCAGCGACTCACAGCGTTGTGGAATTATCCAAAATACTCCGTCCCGTTCCGGCGAGGGTCTCGGTATTTCTTTTCAAAAAACGACGGCTTACAAAACCAGTCCGTCGTCTATGTTCAAGAGGGCCTCAAAGGAAAGCCAAAAGTGGTGATCGACCCGAATGCCCTCAGTCCAGACGGTACGGTTGCCCTGACCACGCAGTCCTACACTCGTGACGGGAGACTTCTTGCCTACGGCCTTTCCAAAAGCGGAAGCGATTGGCAGGAAATTCGGATTCGTGATATCGACACCGGCAAAGATTATGATGAAGTGATTCGGTGGTGCAAGTTTGCCAGCATCGGGTGGACAAACGATAAGAAAGGGTTCTTCTACAATCGCTTTCGTGATCCCACCACCGTACCGAAGGGGGAGGAAAGCTATCATATGAAGGTCTACTGGCACGAATTGGGAACGCCCCAGTCGGCCGACAAGCTCGTATATGAACGCCCGGACGCAAAAGAGCTCGGTTTCTCTCCAATCGTAACGAACGATGGAAAGTATCTGATTCTCTATGTGTGGAAGGGAACCGATCCCGAAAACCGGATTTACTATCGTGAGGTGAGAAGCGATACCGACTTCGTTCGGCTACTCGATAAAGCGGATGCAAGTTATGCGTTTATTGATAATATCGGTGCGACATTTTATTTCCAGACAAATCTGAACGCTCCGAAGGGTCGCATCGTTGCCATCGACATCAAGAACCCTGATCCCAAGAACTGGAAGGAGATCATTCCTGAGCAGCCGGAACCCATCGCCTTTGTGAGTATCGTGAATAACCAATTTGTCGTCACCTACATGAAGGATGCCCGTCATCAAGTGAAACTCTTCTCACTTGACGGGAAGTATATCCGTCAGTTAGAATTACCGACCATGGGGGCGATCTCGGCATTTTCCGGCGAACGAGAGGACAAAGAGATGTTCTTTAGCTTCACCTCATTTCTCTATCCAACAACGATCTTTCACTACGATTTCACCGCAGAGAAGCTCAACATATTCCGATCGCCGGAGGTTGCGTTTGACGTCAACGCCTACGAGACGAAGCAGGTCTTTTGTCGTTCGAAAGATGGAACGCAAGTCCCGATCTTCCTGACGCACAAAAAGGGGATAACGCTCGATGGGAACAATCCTACCATCCTCTACGGATACGGTGGATTCAATGTGGACATTACTCCGTCGTTTGCCGTTTGGAGGCTCGTCTGGTTAGAGCAAGGCGGCATCTATGCTTCGGCAAATCTCAGAGGTGGGAGTGAATACGGGGAAGAATGGCATAAAGCCGGAATGCTCGATAAAAAACAGAATGTGTTCGATGATTTCATTGCCGCCTCGGAGTGGCTCATTCAGAACAACTACACGAATTCCAAGCGACTGGCGATTTATGGTGCGAGCAATGGCGGGCTTCTGGTTGGGGCCTGCATGCTGCAGCGGCCTGATCTTTTCGGCGCGGTGATTTGCGCTGTCCCTGTGACCGACATGCTTCGATATCACAAATTCACGATCGGAAGGTACTGGGTCGGTGAGTACGGAAATGCGGAAGAGAACTCCGAGCACTTCAAGTTCATGTATGCGTATTCACCGCTTCATAACATCAAGAAGGGCGTTGCCTATCCGCCGACACTCATTACGACTGCCGACCACGATGATCGCGTTGTTCCGGCTCACGCCATGAAGTTTGCCGCAACGCTTCAGGACGCAGATGCCGGCGTGAATCCGATCCTGATCCGCATTGAGACGAAAGCCGGGCATGGCGGAGGAAAACCGACCTCGAAGCAAATCGAGGAGTATGCGGATATCATGGCTTTTCTCGTGAAAACGTTTGGGATGTCATTCGCCGGTGCGCAGTAAGAACCCGGCGTTGTCAGAAAGTCTCTCGTGCGTATCGCGATTATTTCTGATATCCATGCTAATCTAGAAGCTCTCACGACAGCGCTGGAAGATATCAAGGAACGGGATGTCGAAAAGATTATTTGCCTTGGTGATGTCGTCGGCTACGGTGCCAATCCCAACGAATGCATCGGGCTTGTTCAGAAGCATTGCGAAACAACCCTCCTCGGGAATCATGACAAGGCGGCAATCGATCTCTCGCTGACGCGCACCTTTACGACCAACGCTCGCGTCGCAGCAGAATGGACGAACCGGAATCTCTCTGCGGATTCAAAACAGTTCCTTCAATCGCTCCCTCTTTTCAGCAAGCTCCCTGACATCATGTTCGTACATTCCTCCCCGTACGAGCCTGAGGAGTGGCATTACGTCCTCTCTGTTCTCGATGCCCTGCATGCATTACGGTCGTTCGATGAAGGTATCTGCTTTATCGGTCATACGCACACTCCTGCTATCTACAGCGACGCCGGTCGGGTCGGTCGGGTTCGGAAAGGAACGAAGATGCTCGTTAATGTGGGAAGCATCGGCCAGCCGCGCGATGGCAATCCGAGGTTGAGCTACGGTGTATTTGACACCGACGCGTGGGAGTACGAGAATATTCGAGTGGAGTACGATATCGAGAAGGCGGCGGAGAAGATCATGGAAGCGGGATTGCCCCGCGCCCTCGCGGATCGGCTTTTTCTTGGGGTGTAAGTGTTCTTAAGGGTGGGTCAACAACGCGAGAAGCCTATCTTTCTTCATTGAAGAGACGGCCGCGCACAGTGTTCCGTTTGTTGTCCAGAGAACCACGGTATGGTCCGGATGTTCGGGATCGGTGTACCACCCGCTTTGCTCGAGCGCAACTCGCGCAGCAGCAGGCAACTGTAAAGGGGATCCCTCCTTGAGTGCCTCGGTTTCCATTTGATAGACGTACGTCATGTGGTCGTCCACTTTATAGAGCACATGGGCAAGCTTGACGCCATTGTGTTCCGAGGAGATCGCTCCATACCAATCGCAGTTCTCCATCGGCATGATGTTGACGACGAAGCGCACACCGCTCTCACGAAAATACGCGAGCACTCCTTCCGGATAACAGGAGATGAACGATGGTTTCAATTCGCCGCTTTGAATGAGGGTGAAGTTCCTGAGCGACTGTCCAATGATGTCGTTGGTGGGTGGATGGGGGTCGGGTTTTTGGGAGAATTGAGGCGGAGCGAAAAGGAGCACTACGGCAAGCACTGCAATTCCTAAGGCAACAACGGGTGAAGGAAGGAACCTCTCCATAAAGCGTTTGTCCGTTGCTGTTCGTTCGCGGCGAATCTGGTCGGCAATTGCGGCGTACAGTGACTGTGGCACCGAAGCGCGCGGAACTTTGGCGCGAACGATACTCTTACCCAGCAGTTCGAATTCATAAGAATTTCTGCACGGTGGACAGAGGTTGAGGTGATCGAAGAATTCTTTGTGAATGCTTCGAGGCAGCGAGCCGTCGATCGCATCACCTAAGTGCTTATCGATCTCACCGCAGGTCATTGGTATATCCACCAACGGGTTTCAGTCATGTGCTATCACACCCTGTTTCTTTGCGTACTCGAGAAGCTTCGCCTGGAGGAGTTTTCGCCCGCGATGCAATCGTGAACGAACAGTACCAATGGGCACATCAATGAATTCCGCAATCTCCTCGTAAGTTAATCCTTCAATATCACAAAGAATAACGACCGTTCGAAAATCTTCCGGTAGGCTCTCGAGCGCTTTGACAACTTCGTCGCTCAACAGTCCGCTGAACAGCTTTTCCTGGAGGTCGTTGGAATCGGTAAACTGGGCGCGGATGGAGTTGTAGAAATTCTCCACATCGGTGTAATCAACCTTGTCCGGCTCTTTCGTTTCCTTCCGGTAGCGGTTGATGTACGAGTTCTTCATGATGCGGAAGAGCCACGCCCGGATGTTCGTCCCCTTTTCGTACTTATCCCAGAACCGATATGCTTTCAGGTAGGTTTCCTGAAGCAGGTCTCTCGCATCATCTTCGTTGCCGGTCGTCCGGAGGGCGAAGTTGTAGAGAACATCCATATGTGGCAACGCTTCTCGCTCGAACTCCTCATGCCTGGCTTTCAGCCGGGTCGTGCGCGAGATTAATGCGAGGAGAATTGGTACCATGGGCCGCCTGAGTCATACAACGTCCCGACGAGGCGACCACCCTCTCAACAGGGAAACGAAAACACAAGTTCCAAACTGGGAAAGGTTCTCGGCGGGGTATCGTTGTCGTGGAAATTTGTCTGGAAAATACGTATTCCGCAGTCCGATATCAAGTCCCGACATCACTGTGGAGCAGCAATCGCGGGGAAAGTTAACGATTTATCAGGGATTCGAGTTCGGGCAGGGTAAGCGCGCGTTCAAGACCGATAGTCGATCCGTCGACGGGCTTTCCGCCAAGGTCGACAACGCGGTACGCAATGAAGGGGGAAAGATCTCCGATCTCCACAATCTTTCCGACACGCACGACGTCGCCGCCTCGAAGTTCCTCTTCGTAATTGATACCGATATCGACCCTCACGGAAGGAATAGTGGAACTGAAGGAGAGCTGTGCGTTGCGGATAAGAAGGTCGCACATCAACTTCATATTGTAGGGGAGCCGCTCGTACGAGAGACGATCAGATTGTTCATAAGCCCCCGTTGCAATTGCGTACAGGGACACGATGAGTCCGACGAAGTTCAGCTTGCGGAGAAACATTTTTTCCGGATCATTTGGCCAGCCGCCAGATTCCACCAGAATCGTGCTTGATCCCCACATCTGAACATTATCGCCGAAAGCCCTGGGCTCAAAAGTGTCATCGTACTTTGCGACATGGCCGGGAATGAATTGCGCCATAACATCGGCGAACAGGGCTGCCAGATGTTTTGCGCGAAGGCGAGAGGGCGTATCTGTCTTCGCTTCGTCCGACGCCGGAGCAAGCAACGCAATGGCGGTAACTTTTTTCGTCGTACCAACAGTATAACGAGGATCCTGGTCGTGGAGATTAAAAGCGAAGTCGGGCTTGTAGTGTTGGTGAACTTGCTTCAAGATCTTCGCTTCGGGTGTGACGAGCGCGAGGGCATCCCGGTTCATATCGATCATCTGCACTGTGCGGCGTTGAAATCGTTCCGCCCCGTCCGGATTAAGCATTGGGAGCATGAGCAGTGTGAGATTTTCCCGAATCGCCTTTGCTGCAGGATGGTTCGGCGCAACAGAAAAGAACCGAACCATGTCAAGAATCGCCATTGTCGCCGTTGGCTCATCTCCATGCATTTGTGACCAAAGCAGAGCTTTTTTGGGGCCATTCCCAAAACGATAGAGGTGAATCGGACGACCCTCGGCCGATGTTCCAACCTGCTCAGTGTCAAGAATCCCGTCGTCCCGGAAGGGTCTTAGCCAGTCGATTAACTCGTACTGACGGAATCGGTTGCTCGTGATCTGCTTCTGCGCATAATTGTCGTAGCTTTGAAAAAGGTCTCCGGCGAGGGCATGGAGAGCGGCTTGTTGGGAAATAGATTTCGGGTTCATGCACGAAACGAGAAGGAAGGAACAGAGAGAAAAGATCCACAACGCGAGAGGAATGTGGAACGAATCAGGTTGAGCGAGGTGGCTTGAATGAGTGATGGCACAACGAGATAGAACAATCATTTCATAACTGCTTGATGAAAATGCCTCACCATTTAGGAAGATTTTGAGTGAAAATCAACCTGGGGTCGACACCCGGAGACTTTGGAGGTTGGAGATTGCACGATTTGACATTCAGAAGGCTGTTCTTTATATTGCCGCGTGCTCCCCGTTGATTGCGGGGGTTCATCTTCACCTTTCCTAAGGAGAATCTCAATGTCAGACATATCGCTTGATGCGCTTGGAATGGTAGAAACCAAGGGACTCGTCGGCGCAATCGAGGCGGCGGATGCAATGGTTAAAGCGGCTAAAGTGACGCTCATTGGCAAGGAGCAGATCGGCGGTGGGTATGTTACGGTCATGGTTCGCGGCGATGTCGGAGCAGTGAAAGCAGCGACCGATGCGGGAGCAGCAGCCGCGCAGCGAGTGGGTGAGCTTGTTTCGGTTCACGTCATCCCGCGTCCGCATAGCGACGTTGAGATGATTCTTCCTAAACGACCTGCACAAAAGTAGTGTTTGAGACTCCCGGAGCCGCAATGGAGTCGGGAGTCTTTCTTTTCCCACCTATGTCTCAGTACGCGCTCGGATTGGTTGAAACCAAAGGGCTCGTTGGCGCTATTGAAGCTGCCGATGCAATGGTGAAGACTGCCAATGTTGTTCTCATTGGAAAGGAGAGAACTGATCCCGCGATGATTACCGTGAAGATCGTGGGAGACACAGCTGCAGTGCGTTCTGCGGTAGAAGCGGGAGCAGCGGCAGCTGAGCGCGTGAGTCAGCTGATCTCGAAGCATGTCATTCCGCGACCAGCAGAGGGGATGGAAGATCTCATCTTCGCCCGCGCCTCACGATCGAAAGAGGAGGTTGAAATGATCCTCGCGACTGGAAGGGGAGCGGAGGAGGATGAATTACCGGAGGATGAAGTTCTCCCCGAGGAACCGTACGAAAAGCCGAACGGTTTAACGCCTGAACAGGAAAAGTATTACGAGAAACTCAACGCGATGACCGTCCACGAGCTCCGTCGGTTTGCCCGCGGCGTTGAGGGACTTTCGATTTACGGAAGAGAGATTTCGAAGGCCAACAAGAAGCAACTTCTTGAAGAATTGATGCGCGTGCGAATGAAAAAATAAGCACTTCGCAACCCCCTGGGACGGCTTCTCCTTTCCCCCACTTCAGTTCCGTGGTAATGGCATTTCTCCAATGACAGTTTCACAAAGATGATTGTGGTTGTATGCTCCAATTCTTCTTGAGAGCGGGTATTGTCGCTTCTCTCTTCTTGTCTCTTCCTGTTCTTCTTCTGCCTCAACAACTTCCCTTCAAGCAGTACAACCGGGCAACAGGTCTGCCAAGCGATTATATCCTCTGCATGCTGCAAGATCGTCGTGGCTTTCTCTGGTTTGGAACGGACCGTGGCGCGAGCCGGTACGACGGCCGCTCCTTCAAAACCTACACCGCGGCCAACGGATTGGGTAGTAATTTCGTTCGGAGAATTTTCGAGGATCGTGAGGGCAACATCTGGTTCGGATTAATCGAAGGCGGAATCTCCGTGCTCACGGGTACAACGATGAAGAGGTACCGTGCAGCGGATGGATTTACCAGCGACAACGTTTTAGCAATTGCGCAGGACCGTGAGGGAAGGATGTACTTCAAGACCGATCGGGGGATTTCGATTCTTGCAGAGACTCGATTTCTCCAGCTTCCCACGAAAACAGGGTCCAACGTAATGTCTGAACTTCCGGACGGCACAGTCGCATTCTATGATTCTCTTTCTCTCTACCGTATTGTCTTCGAGGGTGCGAAATTTCCTCGACTCCAAGAATTACAGGTGCCATCATTGAAAGAGTTCGCGGTGAGCCACGCCGGCCCGCAAGAAATGCGCCTCCTTCCAAATGGGGAGGTATGCATCGTTGGGCGCTATGGTGCGCTGTTCATCGCTTACATCCTCACCCCCCAGCCGTCCGTACGGTGGCTTGAACGCACTAAGCAATTCATGGATGTTGCCGAGCGCGACAGCACACTTTGGCTCATCATGGAAAACATTCCCCACCTCGTTTCGATACGCAACGGCACAATTACGT
>DATMBF010000014.1:0-44131 GCA_035559595.1 Bacteroidota bacterium
CCGAAATTCAAAAAATCGTCAAAGGTATTAAGGACTTGGAGCACCAGGGCGATGAAATAACACACAAGATCTTCTCGGAGCTCAATGCGACATTTGTAACGCCGTTCGATAGGGAGGACATCCACCTTCTTGCCTCAGCCCTTGACGATATTATGGATCATATCGACGGAAGTGCAGCCCGATTCACCATTTACCGGCTTACAAAAGTACCTGTCGACGTTGCGAAGCTTGGCGATATTCTCCATGAATCGATTCTTGAGCTTCAGCGCGGGGTTGGATTGCTCAGGAACGTCCACGCCTATGATGATATGCAGAAAGTGTTCTTGAAGGTTAACGAGTACGAGAATGCTGCCGACCGGATCTTTGAGGAAGCAATCAGTCGCCTGTTCCAGAAAGAAACAAATGCGCTCCGGGTCATCAAGCTCAAGGAAGTGTTTGTTGGATTGGAAACGGCAACGGACAAATGCGAAGATGCCGCCAACGTCCTTGAAGCCATCCTCATTAAACAGGCCTGACGAGAAAGAAAACGTATGCTGACGGTCACGATCTTCATCATCCTTGTTGCGCTGTCATTCGATTTCTTGAACGGCATGAACGATGCCGCGAATTCCATTGCAACTGTTGTCTCGACCAGGGTCCTGACTCCAAAACTCGCTGTCGCATGGGCGGCATTCTTCAACTTTGTGGCTGCCTTTGGTTTCGGTGTCGCCGTCGCAACAACAATCGGAAAAGGGATTGTCGACCCGGCCGTTGTATCTCAGGACATGACCCTTGGGGCCCTTGTCGGAGCGATTGTGTGGACTCATCTGTGCACAAAGTACGGTCTTCCGATTAGCGTATCACATTCGCTTATCGGTGGCATGGGAGGAGCCGCCATCGCAAAGGCAGGGTTCGACGCTTTGATTCTGAGTGGTATCTGGAAAGTGGTTCTGTTTATCTTTCTTTCCCCAATGATTGGCATGGTTTTGGGGTTTGTTCTTATGGTGGCTGTGACATGGGCCTTTCGCCGCTTTTCCGTCCGAAAGGTAGATCGATTCTTCCGCGTCGGTCAATTGATCTCTTCGGCGGCATATTCACTCGGTCACGGAACAAATGATGCTCAGAAAACCATGGGAATCATTGCCGTGCTCCTGTTTACAACCGACGCCGCCGTGCCCACATGGATGTACGACAAGAGCATAGGATTTCACGTGCCGATGTGGGTTATCCTTGCGGCTCACGCGGCAATAGGACTGGGGACGCTGGTAGGTGGGTGGCGTGTCATTCATACGTTGGGAATGAAGCTCACACACTTACGACCTGTCGGCGGATTTTGTGCTGAAACAGGAGGGGCTATGGTGTTGCTGGGGACGGCGCTTGCCGGTATCCCCGTGAGCACGACACATACTATAGCAGGAACCATTATGGGAGTCGGCTCGACACGTCGACTTTCGGCGGTCCGGTGGGGAATTGCCGGCAGGATTATCACTGCATGGATTCTCACGATCCCAACGTCTGCGCTTGTAGCGGCTTTAAGCTATTATTTCGTAGCCCTGTTATTCTGATTGAACAAGCGCTGACCTCAGCTCAGAGCCATCCGGCATGACGATACCACTCGTAAGTTTCCTTTAGTCCTTCGTCGATCGGAATATCGGTCCGGAATCCGATATCCTGACGAATTCTTGCCGGACTGCACACCCAATGCCGCTGAACGAGGTCTCTTGCGCGGTCACGATTTAACACAGGAGTTCTGGAGTTGAAGAGTGAAACGAGGTCGCCGAACGTAGCCAGCAGGAACACAGCGGAAGTGGGAATCCGGACGCTTATTGCTTTGCGGCCGATAATCGAGCTCGCAAGAGTTACAAGATCCTCATACTTGTGAACTGTTTCTTCCGCGATGAAGTAGGTTTTCCCGGTCGAGTGCGGATGAAATGTTGCGGCGATGATGCCGCGAGCAAGATCAATACCGTGAATGAGGCTTAGCGTTTTGCCGGGCTTGCCGATGGTGGGCAGAAGGCCACGCCGAATCCAAACAAACAGCTCAAGAATATCACGATCGCGCGGGCCATAGACGGCCGGAGGCCTGAGGATGACAAGGGGGACTTTGTCTCTGAATTGATGGGCAATCTGCTCAGCTGCAAATTTCGAGCGGCCGTACTCGGTGACAGGACGACAGGGAGCAGTTTCAACGAGAGGAGTACCGTCGGCGCTCGGTCCGACCGCTGTTAGACTGCTGACAAGGCAGAACTTCTGCAGTGACGACAGTTGCGATGCAACATCGAGCAACACTTTGGTCGTTTGAACGTTGCCAAGCCGGTACTCGTTTCTCGTTCGAGCTTTTGTGACACCGGCGATATGAAAAATATACTCGACGTCTCTAAGATGAGAGCGTAGGATTGAAGCGTCGAGAAGGTCGGTTGAAACAACATCGATTGGAAGGTGAGAGAGCCACCCTCGCTCTTTTCGCTGAGGACGAATCGCACAAACGACGTGGTGACCTTCCTTGAGTAAGAGTTCGACCGTATGACTGCCAATAAAACCGGTACCTCCGGTCACGAAGACTTTTGCGATAGATCCTCCGCGGTAAGGACGAAGTTCAGAATTGACTTTCGAAGCTTATTGGAGTATATTCAAAAAACTTTCGAGAATCAAAAAGCAGCCTTCCAACTCTTCAACCCATCGACGGAGCACCCCATTGGATCTTTTTGACAAGTGTCGAAGTTTCACTCGTGCAGATGAGACAAAAGCGGCGGGACTCTATCCATACTTTCATGCCATCGAAGAAAACGAAGGTCCGATCGTTCGCATCGGAGGTCGGAGAGTCATCATGGCCGGATCGAACAACTACCTTGGTCTGACTGCAGATCCACGTGTAAAAGAGGCGGCCGTCAACGCGGTGAAGAAATACGGCACAGGATGTTCCGGCTCTCGCTATCTCACCGGAACGCTTGATCTCCACGTTGAACTCGAATCGCGACTTGCTCGCTTCTTCGGGAAAGAGGATTGCCTTCTCTATAGCACCGGTTACCAGACAGCGCAAGGCATCATTCCCACCCTTGTTCAACGAGGTGAGTACGTGGTTTCCGATAAGGACAACCACGCCTGCATTGTGGCAGGACAACTCATGGCGGCTGGTTTAGCTTCGTATGTCCCGGATAGTTCCGGGGGAGTTGTCCGTTACAAACACAACGATATGAAGCACTTAGAGATGGTGCTCTCGAAGCTTCCTCCCGAGGCTCCCAAACTTATTGTTTCCGACGGAGTGTTTAGCACTTCTGGAGAAATCGTCGATCTTCCCAATATGGTGAAGGTTGCCAAGAAGCATAACGCCCGGCTTCTTATCGATGATGCGCACGCCGTGGGAGTGATTGGAAAGGGGGGACGTGGTACTGCAAGCCATTTTGGCCTTGAGAAAGAGGTCGATATGACCTTCGGTACCTTCAGCAAAACCTTTGCCTCGCTGGGCGGCTTTGTTGTGGGGGATAGGTATGTGATCAACTACTTAAAGCATCATGCGCCGGCGTTGATCTTTAGCGCAAGCCCGACACCGCCCTCTGTGGCAGCCGCGCTCGCTGCTCTGGATATTCTCGAGAAAGAACCGGAGCGGATCGACAAGCTCATGCGGAACGCCAAGAGGATGCGGACAGAACTTTCGAACATGGGCTATAAAGTGGGCGGCCACAATTCAGCGATCGTCCCTGTCATCATCGGCGATACAGAAAAAGTGCTGATGATGTGGCGGAAATTGTTCGATTCGGGCGTATTCGTGAATGCGTTTATCAGGCCTGGGGTCCCGCCGGGGATGGAGATGCTGCGCACCAGCTACATGGCAACACACGAAGATGAACATTTGGATGAACTCTTGAGCATATTCCATGATGTTGGAAAGGAATTCGGAATTCTCAATTAACATGATTTCCGCTCTGTTCCTTCACAGGGATCACTTCGAGAAGCCGCTTCGCACGTATTGCGAGCGGCTTTGTTTTTTCTAATCGACACCTATGGCCTCCGTAACTATCAGTCCAGTCCACACGAAAGCCGATCGGGAGCGATTTATCAGGTTTCTCTGGAGGATCTATGACGGCAATCCGGCCTGGGTACCGCCGCTCCTCATAGATCGCCGCAAGCTCATGGACAAAGCGAAGAATCCGTTCTATCAGCATGCGGAAGCGGAGTTCCTCATCGCCGAGCGGAACGGTGAGATGGTAGGGCGGATCGGGGCGATCGTCAATCATAATCACAACAAAGAGCACAAGGACAAGGTCGGGTTTTTTGGCTTCTTTGAATGTATCGATGATCAGTCGGTTGCCAACGCCTTGTTTGATCAAGCAAAAGCATTTCTGAAGAGTCACGGTATGACCTCGATGCGAGGTCCGGCATCTCCCTCCGTAAATGATGAGTACGGTATGCTCATCGAGGGCTTCGACAAAAGTCCTACCGTCCTGATGCCGTACAATCCTCCATACTATCCATTGTTGCTCGAACGATACGGTTTTTCGAAGGCAAAGGATCTCTATTCCTACCTCTTACGTCAATCCACGGTCTATTCCGAGAAGCTCGAGCGGGTGAACAACTATGTGAAGGAAAGGCATAAGCTCACATTCCGATCTCTCGACATGAAGAACTTCGACCGAGATGTGGAGCGCATCAAGGATATCTACAATCGTGCTTGGGAGAAGAATTGGGGCTACGTTCCGATGACCGACGAAGAGATCGATGCGTTGGCGGCTGACCTTAAGCCGATTGTCATTCCTGACCTTGTGATCTTTGCCGAGTCATATGGAAAAACGATCGGATTTGCCCTATCACTCCCGGATATCAACGTGCCATTGAAATACAACAAGAAGGGCCGATTGCTTCCGGGCTTGATTCGCTTTGTTGTTCACAAGAAGAAAATCAATCTCGTCCGGATCATCGTTCTTGGCGTTCTTCCGGAGCATTTGAATACCGGGGCTGCAGGGGTGTTGTTCTACGAGACTGCCGTTCGGGCAAAGAACCTTGGGTACGAATACGGCGAAGCAGGGTGGGTTCTTGAGGATAATGTGAGGATGGTTCGCGCTGCTGAAGCCTTGCGAGGGGAAATAGTGAAGAAGTATCGCATTTATGAGATCCCTATTTGACTATTACTTCAAACGATAAGGAATTCGATATGCCGATCAAAAAAGTCGATAAAATATGGATGAATGGAAGTTTGGTGAGCTGGGACAGCGCGCAAATCCACATTCTGTCACATGTTGTTCACTACGGGTCGAGTTGGTTTGAAGGAATCCGCTGCTACAACACGCGCCGGGGTCCCGCGATTTTCCGTCTCGATGCGCATCTCCGGCGTCTCTACGATTCCGTGAAAATTTACAGAGCGGAAATCCCGTACACGAAAGAAGAGATCGCAAATGCCATCAAAGATACGATTCGTGCGAACAAGCTGAAGGCATGTTACATCAGACCTGTAGTTTATCGCGGATATGGAGAAATCGGCGTAAATCCGCTTGGGTGCCCTGTGGATGTCTCCATTGCAGTTTGGGAATGGGGTGCGTATCTTGGTAGCGAGGCGCTCGAGAAGGGGATCGATGTCTGTGTGGCTTCGTGGCAGCGGTTTGCGCCCAACACGGCGCCGACCATGGCAAAAGCGGGAGGGAATTACTTGAACTCGCAGCTCATTAAACTCGAGGCTCTCGCGGGAGGCTACGTCGAAGGTATAGCCCTCGATTCGTTCGGGAACGTGAGCGAAGGTAGCGGCGAGAACATTTTTCTCGTTCGCGATAAAACGGTGTTCACGCCGCCTCTCTCGGCCGCACTGCTCCCTGGTGTCACTCGTTCCTCGGTGATGACGCTCGTTCGGGACCTCGGTTACGCGATGGTGGAGATGAACATCCCGCGGGAAATGCTTTTCACAGTCGACGAGGCGTTCTTTACAGGGACCGCAGCCGAGATCACCCCCATCCGCAGCGTCGATAGAATTCCAGTGGGGGAAGGAAAGCCCGGCCCGATCACGAGAGAGGTCCAAAAGGCTTTCTTCGATGTAGTGCAGAACGGGAATGACAAATACGAATGGTTGAGCTTCATTTATGATTGATGCAAATAGCTGAAGGACCGCTTTATGGGCATGTCAAAAAGCATCGGCGAGAGTGCAATCTGGAAGAACATCTTCTCGGAACGACGATTACGAGAAGGATCGATAGAAGAAATCCTCAGCAAAGTCCCGGCCTTTTCCAACCTGAAGACCCGGGAGTTAAAAGAGGTAGCGTCGATTGTCCACCGGCGCGAGTATCGAGCAGGTGAGCCGGTATTTTATCAGGGTGATCCCGGTCTTGGTATGTACATCATCCAAGATGGAGAGGTCTCGATCGTCATTTCCGACAAGGATGGGATTCAGAAAGAGCTTGCCGTGCTTACCGATGGCGACTTCTTCGGCGAGCTGGCGTTGTTAGACGAGTCTCCCCGTTCGGCGGGAGCTATTTGCAAGACTGATTGCACATTGATTGGCTTCTTCAGGCCCGATTTGTTCGACCTCATCGAGAAGAAATCGACACTTGGAATCAAGATTGTCCTGAAACTGGCCGAGATTGTGGCCGAGCGGCTGCGGAAAACGGATAAAGAGCTTTCAAAGTTGCGCAGTCAGATAGACCGGCTCCAATCGATGGCCAAAGGGGAAGGAGAGAACAATGGCGAAGATCAAAGCAAAGAAAGCATCCGGCACCAAGCGAGGAAAGAGTAACGTATCGAGGATCGAACTGAACCGCATTCTGGTCCCGATCGATTTTTCCGAGCACTCCAAGAAGGCGCTGAAGTACGCGATTCCGTTCGCACGACAATTCACCGCATCGATTGATCTCATCTACGTTGTCGAACCCACCATCTATCCTGCCGACTTCAGTTTTGGACAGGTCGGATTCCCGAACGTGGAGGAAGAGCTGCGGAAGCGGGGAGCGATGGAGCTCGACTCCTTGATCAAGAAAGAAATTGCCGGAAGGGTGAAAGCGAGACAGGTGATCCGGACGGGCAAGCCGTTCTACGAGATCATTCAATACGCCCGTGAAGAGAAGATGGATCTCATCATTATCGCCACGCACGGACACACGGGTGTGGAACAAATCCTTTTCGGGAGTACGGCGGAGAAAGTAGTACGAAAGGCCCCGTGCCCCGTGCTGGTTGTCAGAACAGGGGAGCGGGAGTTTATCAGGCAGGGTTAGCTGTTTCGCTCCATCACGAAGTCGACAAACTGCAACAGCGCATCCTTGGCAGGGGATTCAACAAACAGAGCAAGGTTTGCGCGGGCTGCCGCTGCGTATTGCTCGGCTTTCTGCGAGGCATATTCGATCCCGCCGTTTGCATTAACAAAATCCACGATCCACTCTACGTCTTTGTTTTGCGTCCCACTCTTGATGAACCGTAGAACCTGCTTTGCCTCCTTGCGTGATCCGTTTTGGAGAGCGTAGATCAACGGGAGCGTAAGCTTTTTTTCTTTCAGATCAATTCCCGTGGGTTTCCCGATAATGCTCCTTCGGCCTAAGTAATCAAGCAGATCGTCGCGGATCTGAAAGGCCATCCCAACATTCTCTCCATAACTTCCCATCATTCTTCGTTTCTCTTCATCTTCGGTTGTGCTTGCCGCACCGATCTCCGTGCAGGTTGTAAACAGCGAAGCCGTTTTATCTCCAATAATCTTCAGGTACGTTTCTTCATTGATGTCGAGTTGCCGGCTCTTTTGAATCTGCAACAGCTCTCCTTCACTCATGCGTTTGACTGCCCGGGATGTGGAATGAAGGAAGAAGTAATCGTTGTGCTCAAGGGAGAGGAGGAGTCCGCGCGAGAGAAGGTAGTCCCCCATCAAGACCGCCACTTTGTTCTTCCAAACAGCGTTGATTGATGCCAGACCTCTGCGTGTGTCAGCATCGTCGACAACATCATCGTGCACCAAGGTTGCGGTGTGGAGGATTTCAACGAGGGTGGCTGCACGGTAGCTTTTGTCGTTAACTTCGCCGCAGAGTTTGGCGCTGAGAAGAACGAGAATGGGGCGCAATCGCTTCCCCTTCTGGCGGATGATATATCGAGCGATAAGATCGAGAAGCCCGATCTTCGACTGCATCGCCTCACGGAAGAAGCGATCGAACACCTTCAGCTCTGCCGCCACCGGCTCCTTAATGGTATCGAGCGAGATTGTGTCCCTGCGGATGAGATTCATCATTCTCCCTCCGCAATCTTCTCGGCTTTACGGTTAACGACTTTTGAGACAATCACACCGATCTCGTACAGAATGATCATCGGCACCGCCAGCATGAGCTGTGTGATAATATCCGGTGAAGGTGTGACGAGAGCTGCGATGACGAGGATGACAATAAGAGCATGTTTTCTGTAGTGGCGGAGAAAGGCCGGTGTGAGAAGTCCCATTTTCGAGAGGAAATAGGAAATCATCGGCAGCTCGAAAACGAGTCCGGCCCCAAGCAGCAACGTGAGCACGAAGCTTACGTAGTGGTCGATGGAAATATTGAGATCGATGCTGTTTGTGCCGAAGCCGGCAAAGAACGTCAAGGCGGTTGGAAGAAGAATGAAATAGCTGAACGCAACTCCCGCAAAGAAGCAGAGGGAGGTAAATCCGACAATCAGCGACACGTACTTGCGTTCTTTTGGGAGAAGACCGGGCGAGACGAACTTCCAGAGCCAGTAGAGGGTATTCGGCATGCTGATGATGAACCCACAAATGAACATCGTCTGCATGTAGAGGAGCACGATCCCGTATGGAGTCAGCACCTGCGCCTTCAGCCCTGTTGTGAGGAGCGGTTTCATCAGGATCTCATGAACGATGAATTCCACATAATAACCGCACATGAGGGTGCCAATGAGGATTCCTGCGAGTGCCTTGACGAGATGCCAGCGGAGTTCTTCGAGATGCTCCAAGAAAGACATTTCTTTGGTTTCTTCTGTCCGCGGGGCTACCTTCTCATCCATTTGATATGCGAGGGTCCGATCCATTATTCCAGTTCGCGATACAGCGGGAATTCGTCGCACAAAGCTTGGACATCCTTCATCACCTTTTGAAACACATCGCGTGACTCGATGTTCTGAATGACCCGGTCGATCATCTCCGCCACCCGCTCCATCTCTCGTTCCTTCATCCCGCGCGTGGTCAGCGCAGGTGTTCCAATCCGAATACCGCTTGTAATAAAGGGCGACTTATCGTCAAATGGTACGGCATTCTTGTTGACAGTAATACCGGCCTGATCGAGGGCTTCCTGTGCTTGCTTGCCGGTGACGTTCTTGTTGCGCAAATCAATGAGCATCAGATGATTGTCGGTTCCACCAGAGATCACATTATAGCCGCGCTGCATCAACGCGCCCGACAATGCCTTTGCATTGCGGATAATCTGTTCACTGTATGTTCGGAATTCCGGTTGCAGATTTTCGCCGAAGGCGACTGCCTTTGCAGCAATAACGTGCATGAGCGGTCCGCCTTGAATGCCGGGCATCACCATCGAGTCAATGAGTTCCGACATCATCTTCTTACGGCCGCTCTTTGGAGCAACCTGACCGAACGGATTCTCGAAATCCTTCCCCATCAGAATCAATCCGCCCCTTGGCCCGCGCAGCGTCTTATGCGTCGTTGACGTCACGACATGGCAATGGGGGAGAGGATCGTTGAGGAGTTTCATCGCGATCAATCCCGCCGGGTGAGCAATGTCGGCAAACAGGAAAGCGCCAACGCTATCGGCAATCTGTCGAAACGCTTTGTAGTCGATGTTGCGGGAGTATGCACTGGCTCCGACAGTGATCATTTTTGGGCGTTCTTTCCTGGCGATCGATTCAACGTGATTGTAATCGATCATCCCTGTCTCCTTGCTGACCCCGTACGCTACGAAGCGATAGAGCTGGCCGGAGAAATTGACGGGAGAGCCATGTGTAAGATGACCGCCATGAGAAAGATCCATACCGAGAACAGTATCTCCCGGCTTGAGGAATGTGAAGTACACCGCCATGTTCGCTTGTGAGCCGGAGTGGGGCTGTACGTTGGCATACTCTGCTCCAAAAAGTTTCTTCACTCGATCACGTGCGAGGTTCTCGGCAATATCGACGAACTCGCATCCGCCGTAATAGCGCTTTCCCGGATAGCCCTCCGCATACTTGTTGGTCAGCACCGAACCGAGCGCCTGTAGGACTGCAAGACTTACGAAATTCTCCGAGGCGATCAGTTCAAGTTTCGAATGCTGGCGATGGACCTCTTGGTTGATGGCTTGGTAAAGTTCTGGATCTTGTTTGGAGAGTTGAACCATAGAGGGCTTTCTCTGGGCGAATACGTGTTGAGTGCGTTGAGACTCGCAGCGCTCCCCGCTGTCTGCTCCCCCTCAAAGAGTTGTGAGGGAGTGAATCTTCTCCACCCTCCGCGTGTGGCGACCTCCCTCAAAATCGGTCGAAAGGAACACGCGGATGATGTCGGCGACCGATTCCCAACCCGTGATGCGTTCCCCAACGGTTAGAACATTGGCGTTGTTGTGCTGACGGGCAAGTCGTGCGGCAGTTACCGATTCGCAAACTGCAGCCCGAACGCCCCTGTGCTTGTTGGCGACAATAGACATCCCGATGCCGGTGCCGCAAACAAGGATGCCGCGGTCGCATTCTCCTCGTGTGATGGCTTCTGAAGCCAGATGAGCCCAATCGGGGTAATCGGTAGAGTCAGCGGAGTGTGTCCCAAAATCCTTGTAGGGCTCTCCCAACTCGTGAAGAAGTGTCTTGATCTTCTCTTTGTACGAAAAGCCAGCGTGGTCGCTTGCTAAGGCAATCATGGTGGTTATCGAAGCGTCGGAACCGGAACCGGCTCACCGATCCAACTGTAACATGGTGAGTCAAGCTCGATCTTGCCGTCTTTGATCTTATCCCGGTGGAAAAAGTAGTCTTCCCTGGATGGCACGAGCGTACTCAGTTCTCGCATTCGTAACTCAGCTTCGTTGCCAAGCGACCCATCGACGTTCTTTGCGCGCGTGTAGGAATCCCATGCCAGCTTGTACACGAGCTTGTCATTGATATCGAGCTTGCTCCAGTCGCCACCTTTGGAGTTCCGGATGCAGTCTTCGACGGAAGCCTTATAGACCTCGGCAATTTCCATATACGGTCGACCCCATCCCCGTTCCCTCTGCGCGGCACGAAGGGCATAGTTTCGGGCGGCCGAGTAGTTTCGCAACTCGCGGTGGCAGATGGTGATATTGAGGAAATTCTCGCGGAGAGCGGGATTGAGACTGAGGGCCTTTTCGTAGGATTCGATGGCTTGTTTGAATTTCTGCTCGCGCTGCTGGACCTTCCCTAACTCGTTCCAGTAGTTCGATGTTTGTGGGGACATTTTGACAAGCCGTTGCAGGTACTTCTCTGCCCCCACGTATTGCTCGGCCTGAATGTATGCCTGTGCCGCATTCCAGATTTTTTCGATGTCGTTGGGGGCTGTGGCGAGCTGCTTTTCCGCAATTTCGATCAGCTCCCGTGGATCAGAAACGAGTCTCTTCAGTCGGTCACCTGCCACTTCATTTTTGGGATCGGCTTCCAGAACCTTTCGGTAGAGTTCGATCGCCTTCTGTTTGTTTTCTGGAACTTCTGAAGCGGTCTTCACGTACAGAACGCCGAGTCGATCGACATACGCAAACTCAATCTTCGGATCGATGGAAATGGCCGCCTCGTAAGCCGCAATCGCGTCGAGCTCCTTTCCTTCAAAATAGTTCTCCAAGGCATAAGCCTTGCTGAGCCAGTACGTTGAAGCGCGATCCGGAACATGCCGGATTCCGAGCTCATAGAGCATGACCATTGTGTCGGCATACGCTTTTCGTTTTTCGGCGTCCGTCTCTTTCTCATAGAAGTTGTAATAGCATTCTCCCATCTTTGTGAAAAGCGTTTTGAACCGTTTGGGATCCATTCGAACCACATTCCATCCATACGGAACGGCGGTATTGCAGTCGCCGTTCTTTTGGTACTCGGAAAAGAGGCTCCAGTTCTTCAGAACCTCAGACTGCTCAACGCGAGGCTGGGCTGGCTGGTTTTGTGCCCCCGCAGAAACTAGCACGATGAACCCAAGGGAAACCGCGTTGATGATCGACCTCATGGTAGATGTCATACTGTGTAATCCTCCTCGGTATTAGTCTTCTTCAATCCGAATAAACCATGCCTCGCTTGCACTTACGGAAAGGGTAAGCCGAAAGATTGTGTCTTTCGTAAGTCCTGCGTCCGTTGTTCCGCGAACGCCGTAGTGGAGGCCGATGTTCAATCGCGCATCCGGGCCAATGGGCAATCCGGCACCCACCGTTCCCATGATTTCGTCAATCCCCCGACCATTGATCGTGTAATAGGTAGAATGATAAGAAAATCCTGCTCGAAAATGAACTCGTGACCAATAGCCTGTTAATTCGCGTGGCGGAAGCACTTCAAATCCTACGCCGAATCGGCTTCTCTTTCTTAAGTCAACAGCTGGTGTGCCGAAAAAGTTTGTTTTCTCCCAATCCTGATAGAAAAGGTCACTTCCGATGACATACCGGTTCGAAAATTGGTAAGAAATACCCACGCCAATGCCAAGCGGAATTTCGATGCTCGATCGTTTGGTGTTCGTCGTATCGAATCGTTCGGAGAAGTACACCACTCGATCTTCACGGGCATCGAGCTCCGTCGGGATGTTGAGAATGAATCCAAGGGAAAGCGGAGCAAAAGGTTCAGCGATTTGCGCGAGCCCTGTGAACAAAGCTCCGACGGTGAATTGGCCACCGGAAAAGAATCGTGAGGTATGGACCTCACTGTCAGAAAATGTGGGATCAAGAAAATTAACGCGAAGCAGTTGCCTCGTACGACCGTACAGATAGCTGGCTTTTGCTCCCAGCGACAGAGAAGGGAATGGTTGATAGGAGAGTCCGAGCGAAAGAGAATTCAATCCTCCGGTTCCGAACAGCGTCTGGTTCGGCTGCTGGGCGGTATAGGATACTGCGTAATTCACCGTACTGAAGGGGGCTGCATCTGCACTCAGGACGATTCCATGGTCGAGGGAAATAGGCACGGCGAATGCCAGCCCTTTAAATTCTCCACGGCTCATTGTGCCGGAACTCAGGCCGTCGTCGGAGTTGAAGTTCGAGTACTCGAAGCTTCCGGAGAAACGTGTAAGGGAAATCTTGGAAAGCGCGGCGGGATTGATGCGGTTGATGAAACCGTCGCCGGAAAGACCGATAGCAATTCCCCCCATCGCATCGGAGCGGTTGCTTCCGAAAAAGATCAAATCGCCGATACCGTACCGTGAATAGACAGAGCCGCCTGCTCTTGAGAGCGAGAGTTGCATAGCGATCAACAAGCAGGCGAGAAGAATGCGCCGTATCATTTGAACTCCGTGTAGGAGATGATCAACCGTGGTCGTGCGCTGATCAACGAAGAAGCATGACCGTGTAATCGAAAAATATCAACCGAGTTTCCTTCCGAGAGTCCCGCCAATGCCACCGCCCGAAGGGGCGCTAATTCGCCCCAGAGGCGGACAAAATCTGTTATGACGATGCGGTAGACGATATCGGAACCAACCGTTGCTTTCTCGCTCAGCGATGCAAAGCTCTGATTGACTCCGTTCGGAGTGAGTAAATAGGCAAAGAGGGAATCTCGAGAATACGAGGAGAGACCGATAGAGGATTTCACTGTGAGCTCAAGGACTGCTTTATGGATTCCGTAATTCCGGGGAACCACGAAGTTGTCGAAATTCACTACCCCTCGCCGGATGTATCCTGAATGAACAATGATCTCGGTGCTATCGTCGGTGGTACCGAAGAATTGCGTTAGGAATCGGTCAATGCCCGCTGAATACCGTGCCGTATCGACTATGGTCGAGCCTGATTTCCTGTAGAGCACAACGAGTTTCGGGCGAACGGTAGTGGAAAAACTGTTGAAGCCCACGAAGCCATGAATGTGGTCGGCATTCGTCGGTTTCAAAACCATTCCATAATTCCTTGTGGCCGTGTCGACGCTTGCCTTAAACCATTTACGAACAAGCGCGGTGTCCAGGGGAACGGAGATCTTCGCCGTATCCGGAGATACAACGCCGGAATAGGAGGAAAACGGAGTCGAAACGTAATAGGTGTTCGGCGTAATGAGATCGAGTGTCAGCGAGTCGTTCGTTGTTTGAGTCGGTGCATGCCAGTCCAACAATCCCTCATGGAGGTCGAACGAGAGTGCGCCGGAGCCTCCGTTGGCATAGTCGCCGTAGAGTTCCAGGTGTGCTTCGATGAACGTGGCGGGAAGGAGGGAGTCCGGCAACTGGTTGAATTTTAGCCATGCCCAGGCCTCCGTTTGAAGCAAAGTGCTTCTTCCAACGACAATTCTGCTCGAGAGATTGAATGCGGGATACGCGCGGAGTGCAGAGCTCGATCGTGCGTCGATCGTGTCGATGGCAATCGTAAGTAAATCGGATCCTGGCACCAGCCTTCCTCCTACTGGATTTGGCTCATTGGAGCATCCGGTAAGAAAGGATGCTGAAACCAAGACAACGAAAAGAACAAAAGAAACTCTCATATTGTCAGAATCCAATCCTTCTCAATGCCGTATTCTCAGTTGCCTCTTGATGTACCTCCAGGCGTCATAGACATCTTCCGCGATGTGATCGACGCGGGATATCTTGCCACATTCGGAAGCCTCCGTTGCCCCATATCCAGTCCGAACAAGGATCGTGCCGCATCCTGCACGTTCGCCTGTCTGCACGTCAATACATCGGTCCCCTACAACAAAGGAATTTAACAGATTGATGTTGAATTCACGGGCCGCCTGCTCGACCATACCCGTGTTCGGTTTGCGACACGTGCAGTCTACTCTGTACGGGGGAATTCCAAATGTCGGATGATGGGGGCAATAGTAAATCTTGTCTATGTGGGCCCCCTCCAGGGCGAGCAATCGTTTCAGCCTTTCGTGAATTCCTCCTAAGTCAGCCTCGCTGAAGAACCCACGAGCGATGCCCGATTGGTTGGTAATAACAAAAACTTTGACTCCCGCTTCGTTCGCCTCTCGTATGCTTCTTGCGGCACCGGGAAGCAGTGTGAGTTCTTCAGGGCGTGAGAGGTAGTCGACCTCGGTGTTCAGCGTACCGTCACGATCGAAAAAGATTCCGACGTTCTGAACCTTCACGAGGGCTATTTCAACAGTTCTCGGTAGAGCGAAACGTATTTCTTAGCCGAATTCTCCCACGAGAAATCCTTCTGCATTCCGTTTCGCATCAACTTCTTCCACTCTTCCGGCTGGTGGTATACCTTAATCGCGCGCTGAATGGTCTTCAACAATTCTTTCGAGTCATACTTCTCGAACTTGAATCCCGTTCCCTTGCCATTTCCCGAATAATCCTCGACGGTGTCGTCAAGTCCGCCCGTGGCGCGAACGATGGGAACCGTCCCATACCGCATACTGTACATCTGATTTAAGCCGCACGGCTCGTACCGCGAAGGCATGAGAAACATGTCGCTTCCTGCCTCGACCAAATGGGCAAGCTCCTCGTCAAACCCGAAAAAGATCCCCATCTTGTCCGGGTGCTTCTTCTGGATCGCCTCGAACCTTTTTTCCAGATTCTTCTCCCCCGATGCCAGAAGCACATAGTGAACATCCATTTTCAATAACTCTTCAAGAATCTCCAGGACCAGATCAAACCCCTTCTGCTCGACCAATCGTGTAATCGAACCGATGAGCGGAGTCTGCGGATTATACGTTAAGCCGAATTTCTGCGCCAGAGCTCGCTTGTTGTCGATCTTTGCTTCAATGGACTTGATATCGAACTTTCTGTAGATGTTGTCGTCACACCAGGGAGTCCATTTTTGATAATCAATGCCGTTCAGAATGCCGTAAAGGTCATTTTTCCTGTGCATAAGGAGCCCATTCAACCCCGCACCAAGCTCAGGGGAGGAGCAGATTTCCTCCGCGTATTTCTGACTTACCGTCGTAATGACGTCGCTGAACTGGAGAGCAGCCTTGAGAAAATTAACCTTTCCATAGGCTTCGACGCCGTTGGGAGAAAAAAGCCCCTTGGGAAGGCCGGTTTTTTCGAAAGTTTCTGGTGGAAATGCCCCTTGGTAGGCCATGTTGTGAATTGTGAAGACGGTCCTCACATTCTTGAAGGCAGGATCGTCAGCATACAGGGTCTTGAGATAGACGGGGATAAGTCCGGTTTGCCAGTCGTTGCAATGGATGATATCCGGCTGCCAACCAAGACGTTTGAGCGTTTCAAGAACACCTCTGCAAAAAAACAGAAACCGCTCATCGTTGTCTTTGTAGTCGGTCTTGCTGGTCGGACTCTGGTAAACCCCGTCGCGTCCGAAATACTTCGCATTATCGAGGAAGTAAACCTGAACCTTATCCTTCAGGTTTGTTATAAACGAAGACTTGACATTGCCGACTTCCGTTTCTTTCCCAACCGGAATGGGGATGTCTTTCAGTCGGATGATATCATGCAGCTTGAACTTTCGCTCGCTGATGAAGCGATAGCGAGGCATCATGATGCGAACTTCATGCCCCAATTCCTTGATCGCTTTCGGAAGAGCGCTGGAGACATCAGCCAAACCGCCCGTTTTGGCGAACGGTTCAACCTCGCTGGAAACAAAGAGAATATTCAGTGGTTTCGACATGCAGTTTTGCTCGAAAGAGCGAAAAACGACACAAAATTTACCGATTTTTTCCCACAACTGCAATTGAAAAAATAACCTCGGTCGGTTGCGCCGTGTCGAGGGCATGCGTTCTGATCGCCCAATGCTTTGCCATTGAGCATGCATATCGCAATACAGATCGACGAAGAAATGGATTGAATGACTTGCGCGGTCGAAATGATTGCAACTCTATGCACCTTCTCGTATATTGCTTGCGTTGAACAATTCATTTACGTGGATTTCCACAGTCCGACGAACATACTTGTAGTCAGAACGGATAGAATCGGCGATGTGATTCTCTCCCTGCCGATGGTTTCAGCCCTCCGCGCAGCGTTCCCCACAGCACGAATCTCCATGCTCCTTCGATCCTACACAATGCCACTTGCAGAGAACTATGCCGGACTCGACCAAACGATGAGTTATGATGAACAGGGAATCGAAAAACCTTTTCGAACGATGTTGAAGGAGCTTCGCCAACACAACTTTGACGCGGTTGTCGTTTCCTATCCGACGCTGCGATTAGCTCTCCTTATGTTTCTCTCGCGAATACCACTCCGCATCGGGACCGGATATCGGTGGTACTCCTTCTTTTTTAACAAGAGAATCTACGAACATCGGAAAACGGCTGAAAAACATGAGTCGGAGTACAATATCTCGCTCCTCCGAGCGTTGGGCATTTCGGACATGTCCGTTCCTCTGGTGAAGCTTGAGTTTTCGCAGGAAGATGAGCGTGAAGCGCAAAAGGCGATGGAGAAGTTAGCACTGTCGTCGGCAGAACGTGTTGTGGTGCTTCATCCCGGCAGCGGTGGCTCGGCACGGGACTGGAGTCCGGATTCCTTTGCCAGGCTCGCTCAGTTGTTGGAAAAAGAAAGCTACAACGTGGTTGTGTCCGGTGGACCCGGCGAGGCCGGGCTTGTCCGGGCCGTCATCGAACGCTCGGGAACAGCAGCGACGGCTTTTGTCGGTAACCTTAATCTCAAGCAACTTGCTGCATTTCTCCGGCAGGTCGATCTGTTTGTGAGTAATTCGACGGGACCGCTACACATTGCGGCTGTGGTTGGCACACCCGTTATTGGGCTCTATCCGCCGATCCGGGAGTGTAGCCCGGCTCGGTGGGGGCCTCTTTCAACACGAAAGCGAATCTTCGTCCCGAATGCCATCGAGTGCCCAAGGTGCAAGGGATCTGCTTGCCGGGGGAATGACTGCATGGATTTGATTACCCCAGAGATGGTTTTCGAAGCGGCAAAGGAATTACTCACCGAATCACACGCCCAACGGAGAGTCATGGTTTCATGATTCTCAGTGTGCCAATATTGCTCACAGTGTTGTCGGGGGTGTGGGGTCAGGCCGATTCTCAAGATCCCGCGGTTGTTGAGAGGCGAGATACGGTAGGGGGTACACGGCTTTCACCGCAACCTTTAAGAACCATCGAGCACAATGCCTTCAATGTGGGAGAGCGCCTTATTTTCGATGTTGGATACGGATTCATCATCGCCGGCGAAGCACGGATGGAGATACCGACGCTCGATACGGTTCAGGGAAGAGAATGCTTGAAAGTTACGTTTCGGGTGAATTCCACCCCTTCATTCTCGTGGATTTATAAGGTTGAGGACTACTACGAAACGTATCTCGATCGATTCGGAGTCTTCCCGTGGAGGTTCGTCCAACGCATTCGAGAAGGCTCGTTCAAGCGAGACTTTGAAGCCGACTTTGACCATGTCAAGAACAAAGCACGAACGACCGAGGGAGAATATCCGATCCCGTCATTCGTACATGATATCGTTTCTGCATTCTATTACGTCCGTACGTTGGATTTTTCGAAGTCGAGAGTCGGAGAAAAAGTCTATCTGGAAAACTTCTACAAAGACAAGACGTATCCTCTGGCTGTGAAGTTTCTCGGTCGCCAAAGAATTGAGGTAGAAGCGGGGGTTTTTCAGTGTATTCTCATCGAACCGTTGGTAAAAGAGGGGGGATTGTTCAAGAGTGAGGGAAGAGTAATTATTTGGATGACGGATGATGAAAAGAAGATCCCGGTGAAAGTCAGCACGCAGATTCTCATCGGATCGATTTACGCAGAGTTGCGGGAGTATGCGGGCGTGAGCGGAGCTGTGAAAGCGAAAGTTCAATAAAACGAATGTCAAAGTACAAGCAGATTGACCTCGCCGGCGTCAAAACAATCTCCATCAAGACCCGTAAGAGCAAGGTCACGCCTCGCGACTTTGCGAAGGTGGTTGACCCACGAAAAGCGACGCTGAGGCAGTTTATCGATTCGCTTCCAACAATTCTTGTTGGTAACGAGTTGCGCGATTTGGTGAGAGACATCGCTGTTTCGCGAAAAAAGAAAAAACCGGTGATTGTGATGATCGGGGCCCACGTCATCAAGGTCGGGATGTCCCCCATCATCATTGATCTTGTAAAGCGCGGCATTGTTACCCATGTGGCCATGAACAGCGCCGCCGCTATTCATGATGTCGAAACGTCCATGTGGGGGCACACCTCCGAAGATGTCGCCGTTAATCTGCTGGATGGTACGTTCGGAATGTCCAGGGAGACCGGGGAGTTCATCAACAAGGCGCTCGTCAAGGCCATGACGGAAACATCGGAAGGATACGGCGAGGCGCTGGCCAGGAAGCTGATAGCTCTCAAGGCCAGGAATCGCTCCTTAAGCATCCTTGTTTCATGCTACGAACAGGATGTCCCGGTGACAGTGCATGCGGCGATTGGGACCGACATTGTTCATCAGCAGCCGTCGATGGATGGAGCGGCGACCGGAGAGTTAAGTTTCCGCGATTTCAAAGTGCTTGCCAACAGTGTAAAGGATTTGCGCGGCGGCGGAGTGGTCCTGAATATCGGCTCTGCTGTGATTCTTCCCGAAGTGTTTCTGAAGGCGCTAACGATCGTGAGGAATCTCGGCCACAAAGCAAAAGGCTTCTCGACGGCAAACTTCGACATGATCCGCCATTACCGTCCCACGATGAATGTTGTAGAGAGACCCACACAAAATCATGGGCGTGGTTATCACTTTACCGGACATCATGAGATCATGGTCCCCCTTCTTGCAGCGATGATTAAATCGGAATTGTCGAACACGTGAATGAACAGCTCCCCACGGCATCCTCGGAGCCGCCACCGGTAACATCCTTTGTCGAACGGAATCAGATTAACCCCGTTGCATTTGTCCTGTTCTGTCTGGCGGGAATCTTCCTCATCTATTTCATGGGGAGCGTGTTCGTCATGCTGTTGGCTGGGTCTCAAATCACTCGTGAAAACGTTTGGCTGCATCGGACCCTCACCATGATTGGGCACGTCGTCTTCTTTTTCGTTCCTTCCATCGTCTGTGCGCGGTTGATGACGGGTAACCTGAAAGAACTCTTTCCGTGGCGCGTCCCCACGTTTCGTGAGACTTTTTTCGGATTGCTCGGACTTTTCTGGCTCCAGCAGATATTTCAGATCGTCCTCCATTTTCAGGACCAGATTCCATTGCCTGAGGAACTCCGGCGGATTATCGATCCGATCAAGGAATCGGTCGAGGCGACGTTGAGGGAAATGGTCCACGCGGAATCATTACCGGAGCTTGGTTTTGTCATCCTTGTTGTTGCGGTCGTTCCTGCCGTCGTTGAAGAACTCCTGTTTCGCGGATTTGTGCAGGGGAGTTTCCAGCGGCGATATACACCATTAGTATCGATCCTTTTTTCAGGCGGTGTTTTTGCATTCTTTCATCTCAATCCATTTTCGCTCATCCCTCTGATCGGGCTCGGCCTCTACTTCGGCTATCTCCGGTATCGATCTCAGAGCATCATCATCGCAATGACGGCTCACTTTCTGAACAATGTCCTCGCAGTGCTTGCCGTGTATTTCGGGTATGGAGAAGAGGTGACTATCGGGACCGCATCTGGTCTCGAACCAAGCACAGGGGCATTGTTCGCTCAGCTGGTGCTCCTGTCCATGCTTTTTGCTGTTACCTTTTCTGCATATATCCGCTCTACTCTTCACGATGATTCGGATTCAACGACGGAGGCACAATGAGTTTCGATCCCCAGATTTGTCGAAGCTGCAAGAGTTCGCTTGTTCCGGAAATTCCATTTTGCACGGCATGCGGAGTGCTTTGGTCAAGCGATGTGTCTGATATCGAATGCGAGAATCACGGAGAAGTGTCGGCAGTGGGAATGTGCGTTGTCTGCGGAAAACCGGTCTGCGGCGACTGCGCGATTTCGCTCAACGGGAAACTGTTTTGCGATCATCTCGAGCATCAAAAGATCCCGTCTGAATGGGAAGTGCTCTGTTCGACGGATTTTGCTTTTGAAGCAGATTTGATCGAGCGAAATCTCCAGCAGGCCGGCTTCGAATGCAAGGTGTTTTCTCTTCTTGACCATGTCGGAACATACTGGGCGACCAAACGTCGTCTCACGAACGTTCTTGTGAAAAAGGACCGGCTCAGCGTTGCCCTGACGCTGCTCAAAGAGCTTCGACTTCTCCCCAACGAGTCTCGTCAATAATACCCATGCCGTCCACGTCGAATTCTCCGTTCGCTTCTCTCCCTGTTCGTGTGGCAGTCGCTGCTGTGGCGATTCCGGTGATCGTCTTCTTAACGATGATGGGTGGATATTACTTCTTTGCTTTCATCCTGCTCATCTCCACGTTGTCCCTGTATGAATTCTACTCTCTGGCGGAGTCAAAGGGAGTCAGCCCGTTAAAGGCACTGGGACTCTTCTTTGGTGCTGTAACCACCAGCTCGTTCATCTACGAGCGATGGCAGATTGAGGTGTATGCGTGGTTCGAGGGTATGGGAGTTCGTCTCTCTATGTTTTCGCAGCTCCAATTTCTCTTGGTGACCCTCCTCATCTTTCTTCTCCTCGCCCTTCTCATGGAATTGTTTCGGGACAAAGGCTCACCCTTCACCAATCTTGGTGTCACCGTTCTTGGGGTGCTGATGATCCCTTTGTTTTTCGGTACACTCGTTGGATTGCGCGAGGTGTTTCCATACGGTTTTCCTGTCTATCGGTTCTTTCCTTCGACCATCGCTGACGAACATCAGCTTCAAATAATCCATCGATGGGGCGGATATACTGTCGTTTCGTTGCTGGCGACGATATGGATCTGCGACACAGCGGCGTACTTCGGTGGAGTCACGATGGGTAAGCATAAACTGTTTGAACGTGTAAGTCCAAAGAAGACGTGGGAAGGATTCCTCTTCGGTCTTCTCTTTGCCGTACTAACGATGATTGCCGCCCGAGCGCTCGTCGTCGATTATCTGAGCCTTGTTGACGCGGTCGTCATCGGGATCCTCGTGGGTGTCTTCGGTCAGCTTGGCGACTTAATAGAGTCGCGGTTCAAACGTGACGTTGGAGTGAAAGATTCCTCATCAATCATTCCGGGCCACGGTGGAGTGTATGATCGCTTTGACAGTCTGGTATTTGTATCACCGATTGTTTATCTTTACATGGATTTTGTTGTTCTCTCGTAAAGACCGACCCATGCCGGACGTCAAGAGCAAACCGAAAATCAATGTCATTACCATGGGCTGTGCCAAGAACCTCGTTGATAGCGAGGTACTTCTTGGACAGCTACGGAGGGGATCCGCCCGTCTCGTTGGCGAGGTCGATGAGGCCGATGTCGCCGTCATTAACACCTGTGGTTTCATCGAGGCCGCGAAGCAAGAGTCGATTGAGGCCATTCTTGAGGCGATCGAGCGAAAGAAACGCGGTGAGCTCAGGAAGATCGTGGTGATGGGATGCCTTGCCGAGCGCTACAGGGAAGAGCTTCGAAAGGAACTTCCCGAGGTTGATGTTCTCTTCGGGTCGAATGAGCTCCAAGAAGTCACTGAGTCGCTTGGTGTCGATTACAAGAGGGAATTGCTTGGCGAACGGCTTCTGACAACGCCAAGTCATTTTGCCTACCTGAAAATCTCAGAGGGATGTGACCATCCTTGCTCGTTTTGCGCCATTCCCCTCATGCGAGGTAAGCATAGAACCAAACCGCTCGAGCAACTGTTGAAGGAGGCGGAGCATCTCGCATCGCAGGGCGTGAAGGAATTGATCCTCATTGCTCAGGATTCGACGTATTATGGGATGGATCTCTATGGAAAGCGAGCCCTGAGTCAGCTATTAATGGAGCTTGGAAGGGTGGGGGCGATTGAGTGGATTCGGCTTATGTATGCTTATCCGGCAAAGTTTCCTCTTGATGTTCTCGAGGTGTTCCGGCAGAACCCGAAGCTGTGTCGATACATTGATCTCCCATTACAGCACGCATCGGACAATGTCCTGAGGTCGATGCGTCGCGGAATAACGAATCGAGCGATGCGAGACCTGATCTTCAGGATGAAAAATGCGATTCCGGATCTTGCCATTCGTACGACCTTTATTGTCGGCTATCCAGACGAGACCGAGCACGATTTCGAGACCCTCTGCAACTTTGTCAGGGAAATGGAATTCCATCGTGTGGGCGTGTTCACCTACTCACACGAGGAAGGAACGACTGCCTTTCCGCTCGGCGATACAATTCCGCAGGAAGTGAAAGAGCAGCGGCGGGACAGACTGATGGAGATTCAGCAAGAGATTTCCGAGCGGCGGAATCGTTCGCTCATCGGTTCGAAACACCGTGTCGTGATAGACCGACTTGAACGTGGCTTTGCCGTTGGACGAACCCAATGGGATGCACCGGAGATCGATCAAGAGGTGTATGTAAGCGGAAAGAACCTAAAACCTGGAAAGTTCTATGACGTCACCATGACTGACGCGGTTGAGTACGATTTATACGGGAACGTTGTATCCGGTGCGGAGGATTTATGAGAACGTCTGAGCATTTTGCGATGCGGTTGGCGTTTGCTACTCTAGCATTTGCGATCAGTTTTACAGATCGGGCCTCCGGTCAGCCAGAGATGCGACTGTTGGGTGGACAATCACCGACTTTCTTCTTTGATGCGCTGTGTTATGCGTCGGAGAACACTGACAGAAGCAGGGTTGATCTGTACCTTCAGATTCCTCATGAAGAGCTTCGGTTCGTCAAGAACGGAAACCAGTTCGTGGCGAGGTACGATGTTACGCTATCGATTTACGGCCAAGATCAAAAGCTGATTCAGGAGCGCACCTGGTCTGTTGACACGAGGGTTGAAGACTTCAGCCAGACGACGTCCAACAAGATGTATAGTTTAACGCAACGAACATTTGAGCTTGAACCCGGCAGCTATCAGCTTGCGCTTCAGGTGCAGGATCAAGAGTCGAAAAAGACCTCCCGTGCACGGCGGTCGTTGACTGTCACGGATTTCAAGAAAGAATTCGTTACTCTGAGTGATATCATGCTGGTCAATCGCCTTTCGGTTGAAGGGGAACGTCGAAGCATCGTGCCGAATATCTCCGGCAATGTCACGCAACGTGGCGACGGGTTCTTTCTCTTCTTTGAAGTCTATCGCCGGAACTCAATGGACTCAGTGGAACTGGGGGTGAAAATTCAAAACGCAAAGCGGGAAGAGATCTTTCAACGGAAACAGGTTGAACCGCTTCCGCAGCAAAAGACCCAGTCCTTCGTGAAGGTCGATCAGCTGAACTTACCCGTCGGAACCTATTTCATCACGGTGGAGGCATTGCCGCCGACGGCAGCGGGAGCCAAGCCGATTGCTGTCGCCACACGAACGTTTAACGTTCGGTGGACGGATATTCCACAATCGATATCCGACATTGACAACGCCATCGAACAGCTCCGGTACGTTGCAAGGCCATCGGAGATGGACTATATGAAAGAGGCAACTGATCCGGAAGACCGGAAGCGCAGGTTCCTGGAATTCTGGTCGAAGCGCGATCCCGACCCAAGCACTCCAAGAAACGAGTTGATGGAAGAATACTACCAGCGCGTGGATTTCACCAATAAGAATTTCGGTCATTATCTCGAAGGATGGCGCACAGACCGCGGTATGGTTTTTATTCGGTTCGGGCAGCCGGACAACATTGAGCGACGCCCGTTTGAGACGAACAACAAGCCGTACGAAATCTGGTATTACTATCAGTTGAACCGCGAGTTCATCTTTGTGGATGAATCA
This sequence comes from Bacteroidota bacterium, assembly GCA_035559595.1. Lineage (GTDB taxonomy): Bacteria > Bacteroidota > Ignavibacteria > UBA10030 > UBA10030 > DATMBF01. The sequence continues at coordinate 24,625 of DATMBF010000014.1, forward strand.
GGCTTTGGTGATTACCGACTTCGATATCCGACAACGGACCTCTTCGGCAGGATTCGCGACTGAGTGTTTCGAAAGGGCGAATCGATGTCGGTATTACGCCGTGTTGACAGAGCCAGTGTGAGGATTTGCACTGGCTTTTTTTGTTTGTCTGTTTGTGTTCTCGTTGCGCCTGTATTCTCCACGGCTGCACAACAGGAAAAACCGGAGATCAACCTGGTCGGCAACAGCGCACTTTCAAAGGAAGAAGTTCTTTCGATCTTTAGCGATGGCCGAATCGCCTCTACAGCAGGGGGGCTCGACTCACTCCTCCAGGATATTCGTGGCGTGTACGCCCGGCATGGGTACTTAAGAGTGGCAATCGATTCGGTGGAAATGACGACCGATGGGCGAGATGGCATTGCCGGTAATCTCGTCATCCATATTCTGGAGGGACCACAAGCAATTGTAGGAACGGTGCGCTTCACAGGTTTGACGGCCTTGTCGGAATCAGCGGCAAATGCTCTTCTCGATCTTCCAACGGCCACCCCCTTCCTGCCACGGAAACTTGAAGAGGGCATTGAGCGGATTCTCAATCGATATGAGGCGGTCGGATATCCCTTTGCGAAGGTCAGGGTTCAGGATGTTCAACTGGCAAATCATGGTGACTCTGATTTCGCTCATATTGTCATAGCAGTAGACGAGGGGCCCGTCTTGACAATCGATGAAATCAGGGTAGAAGGGAATTCAAACACGAGATCGGATGTGATCGTTCGTGAAGCACGGGTAAACAAGGGGATGTTTCCGACGTTCGAATTGCGTCAGCGGATTAAACGAAGGCTTGAGCGCATGCCACTCTTTTCCCGGGTTTCTCTGCCTGAGTATTTCGTCACTCGGGACGGACGAGGAGGGATTCTTCTGCGGGTTGAAGAGGGGAACCCGAATCGGTTCGACGGCATCCTTGGCTACGTTCCATCGTCGAAACAGGGAGAACAAGGTTTTGTTACAGGCCTCGTGAGTATTCATTTGGGAAATCTTTTCGGTACCGGGAGGCGTCTTTCCACGCGCTGGCAGAAAGAAGATCGTCTGACCGAGGAAATCGGTGTTCGATATCTCGAGCCCTGGGTGCTTTCGTTGCCGTTGAATGCTGAGATCGGCTTTTCGCAACGGCGCCAGAATTCCACATACACGAGGCGCCTGATGGATGGTCGAATTGATGTCATGGCAACGGATCAACTCTCGTTTGGCGTTTCGCTCACGCAATCCGATGTCTTTCCAGCTGAGGGCCGGCAATCATCAGTTCCACAATCCCAATCCCGAAGTCTCGGAGCCTTCTTTTCCTACGATACGCGCGACCGGTCCTTTTCGGTAACGCAGGGACTCCGGTACTTCACAGAATATCAAACGGGATCAAAAAGAAATACTGGCGCGGCAGTCGGCTCAAACACCGTTCAGAAGATCATTCTTGACGTCGAATACTTTCACGCTATTGCTCAACGACAGATTCTTGCAACATCACTTCATGGACGGGAATTCAAATCGGGGTCGATTGAAGCGAGCGATCTGTTTCAGATTGGAGGAACGACAACCCTCCGCGGTTATCGTGAAAATCAATTCCAGGGATCCCGATTGGCTTGGGCCACAATCGAGTACCGGTATCTTGTCGATGACCGCACCTTTGCCTATGCGTTTGTCGATGGCGGATACGTGCTTACTCCAGAGATCCCTCGAGCCGGTCTTTCAACTGTCGAACATCAGAAAATCGGTTACGGGATTGGAGTGGCTGCCGGTACTGCGCTGGGTGTGATCGGTGTGAGTATCGCCCTTGGCGAAGGGGATACGTTCTCAACGGCCAAGCTACACGTACGATTGGTCAATGAATTCTAAACTCCTCGCTTACCTCGAGCTTATGCGCCCGCTGAACGTCGCAATTACCTTTGCGTCGATCCTTGCAGCCTGCTTTCTTGCCGGGTCGGGTGAGTCGACATGGCTTCCGGCGGTTATTGCTTCCTTCGTGGGGGCTTTCGTTGCGGCAGGCGCGAACGCCATCAATGACTATTTCGATATTGAGATCGATCGCATTAACAAGCCAGAGCGTCCGTTGGCACGCGGAGCACTCCAGCCGCGGGATGCTTATGGTCTCTGGTTGGTTCTTACTCTTGTTGGAATATTGCTCAACGTTTTTCTAAATTCCACCGCGCTCGCGATTGCCGTGTTTGCATCGATTGCCTTGTACGTCTATAGTGCCAAGTTGAAAAGGACGGTACTGATAGGCAACGTCCTCGTGGGCGTGATGACCGGTGTAGCGTTCGTGTACGGTGCTGTGGCTGTCGGCAAACCGGAGCGATCAATCGTTCCCGCTCTCTTTGCATTCTTGATTAACGTCGCGCGGGAGATCGTCAAGGATGTTGAAGATATTGACGGGGACGCACGAAATGCGGCAATAACATTGCCCGTCAAACACGGTGTGAAGCCTTCGCTCACACTTGCAACGGTCATTCTGTTGACCCTTATTGGCACAACGTTCGTTCCATATTTGATTGGGATGTACAATGCACTGTATCTTGCTCTGGCGCTGGTCGTTGACATTGTGCTTCTGTTTGTGATTGCTTCCATGTGGAAGAATTCGACATCGAAGAATCTCGGCCGACTGAGTTTCCTGCTGAAACTGAGCATGCCGATAGGGCTTGTCGGAATTTACTTTGGGTCATGACTGAAGATACCGTTGTCCTGCCGTTCCTCGACCTTGAAGTAGAGCGATATTACTGGAGCAGGGGACTTCGTTCTGTTGCGGGCGTGGATGAAGCCGGTCGTGGTCCGCTTGCCGGTCCGGTTGTGGCGGCTGCTGTGGTCTTTCATCCAGAGACTTCCATTCCGGGGGTTGACGATTCCAAGAAGCTCACCGAAGAAAAACGGGAAGCATTGTTTACGGAGATCTCGCAAAAGGCGCTTGCGGTCGGAGTGGGTATTGTCGACCATGAGACCATTGATCGGATCAACATTCTGCAAGCGTCGTTCCTTGCCATGCGAAAGGCGATTGATTCCCTTCCGCGGCCTCCCGAGGTGATCTTGGCAGACGGGAGAGGGTTCCAATATGAATTCCTCGTGTGCGAGAATATCATCGATGGAGATGCGAAGGTCTTTTCGATTGCGGCGGCTTCGATCATAGCAAAGGTAACACGAGATCGGCTGATGGTACAGTACGATGAACAGTTTCCTCAGTATGGATTTGCCAAGCATAAGGGGTACGCAACGAAAGAGCATCTTGAAGCAATCCGATCGCGGGGGATTTGCCCGATTCATAGACGGAGTTTCCGATTGCATGATGGCTGGCCGGGGGAGAAGTAACCAACGAAAGGTGGGGGAACGTGCCGAAACACTCGCCAAAGATTTTCTTGAGCGTGCCGGCATACGCATTATTGAACGAAATTATCGATTTGAGCGTGGCGAGATCGATCTGATTGGGGAGGATGGCGAAGAACTTGTCTTCATCGAAGTGAAGGCGCGATGGAGTAAAGCTTTCGGTGACCCCGAAGATGCGATAACTCCACAGAAGGAAGATCAAATCAAAAAGACTGCCGAAGGTTATCTGGTTGAGCATGGGATTGAAGATCGCGCGGTGAGGTTCGACGTCGTTGCAATCACGTTCGAGGGCAAAACAAGGAACATCAGGCACATCAAGGATGCATTCTGAGCGATGGCTTTTCTGAGCAAAAACGCTGCTCTGTACACGGATTATTACGAGTTCACCATGGCGCAGGCATACTTCCTGTCGGGGAAGAAAGACTCGCACGCCTGTTTTGATTACTTCTTTCGCGAGAATCCGTTCAACGGTGGTTATACAGTTTTTGCAGGTTTGACTGATGTTCTAGAGATTCTTGAGGACCTTCACTTCGATAAGGATGATGTTGACTTCCTGAGAAGCCTGGGTTTTCAGCGTGAGTTTCTCGAGTATCTCAAAGACTTTCGATTCAGGGCAACCATTCTTGCCGCGCGCGAGGGGGAGGTCGTCTTTCCCCTGGAGCCGGTCTTTCGAGTCGAAGGCTCTATCATTGAAGCGCAGATTATCGAGACGCTTGTTCTCAATCTTCTTAACTTTGAATCTCTTATTTCAACAAAAGCATCGCGGTTGCGCTCGATCGCCGGTACAAGAAGGGTCGTAGATTTCGGGCTTCGCCGCTCGCAAGGATTCGGAGGAATCCACGCAAGCAAGGCGGCGATCATCGGAGGACTCGACGCGACCTCGAACGTCTATGCGGCCTATCATTACTCGCTTGAGGTGACGGGAACACAAGCGCATTCGTGGATCCAGAGTTTTAACGATGAACTAACAGCGTTTCGCAAGTTCGCGGAGATTTTTCCGGATAAATGCGTTCTCCTCGTCGATACGTACAACACGCTTCGAAGTGGAGTCCCAAACGCAATCATCGTGGCGAAGGAACTTGAGCAAAGGGGACATCGGCTTCTTGGCATTAGGCTCGATAGCGGTGACCTGGCCTATCTGAGCAAACACGCCCGTGCAATGCTGGATGAGGCCGGGCTTCACTACGTGAAGATTATTGCCTCGAATCAACTGGACGAGTACGTCATTCGAAGTTTGTTGGAGCAGGATGCCCCAATTGACTCATTTGGCGTCGGGACGCGGCTCGTCACCGGCCATAGTTCCGCTGCGCTTGATGGTGTTTATAAGCTCAGTCTGTACGAGGGGCGCCCGCGGTTGAAGTTTTCCGAAAACTATACGAAAATTACATTACCGGGGATAAAAAAGGTGCTCCGCTTCAGCGATAGGGAAGGGATGTTCTACGCGGACGGGATCTTGCTGGATGGAGAGAGCAAGGTCAAGAACATTTTCCATCCGTACTTTCCCAAGCAAAAAAGCGATGTTGAGCATTATGCGAACGAACCCCTTTTGCAGGTTGTTATGGAAAACGGTCGAGTTCGGGTTCGACAAACGCCTCAGGAAGGGGCGCGATATGCACGTGAGCGGCTGGCGAGGCTCGCACCGGAACACAAACGGTTCGAGTTTCCGCATATCTACAAAGTCGGCATCAGTCAGGACTTGATGACGCTCAGATCCGAGCTCGTCGATCAAATCCAACGTCAAATGACTCATCGCGACTAAAGGAGGGTGAGACCATGAAAGGTTTACTTGTTGTCGATGTACAGAATGATTTTTGTCCCGGCGGTTCCCTTGCTGTGCCCGAAGGGGACAAAGTTGTGCCGGTGATTAACGAGCTGATGGATCGCTTCCCCGTGGTCGTCGCTTCGAAAGACTGGCATCCGCATCAAACGGTGCACTTCCAGAAATGGCCGGTTCATTGCGTCCATAACACTCGCGGGGCAGAATTCCATCCGAAGCTTGAGAGCACGAAGATCCAACAGGTGTTTTTGAAGGGAACGGGCAATAAGGATGATGGATACTCAGCATTCGAAGCGACAAATCTGAATCTCACGGAATTCCTGAAGCAGCGAGGGGTCACGGATCTCTATGTCGTCGGTCTTGCGACCGATTACTGCGTGCGGGCCTCGGCACTCGATGCGGTGAAGGCAGGATTCCACACGACGGTTGTGAAAGATGCCGTTGCTGCTGTCAATCTCCAACCGCATGACGGAGAGCAGGCGCTTGAGGAAATGAGGAAAGCAGGAGTAAGAATCGTCTCGTCGTCGGACATCCAGACGAATGAGGCTGCATGAATCTCGCACTGCTTCTCATTCTCTCTCTTGTCGCGCTCGTTGCAGGGTACTGGTTCTATGGGCGTCGCGTTGCGAGGATTCTTGGTATTGAACCCGAGCGAACAACACCCGCAGCTCAGATCAATGATGGGGTCGATTATGTGCCGACAAAACCTGCGGTTCTCTTCGGGCATCATTATGCATCGATAGCCGCCGCGGGCCCCATTGTGGGTCCAACACTTGCCGCGTTCTACGGCATTGTTCCGGTCTGGCTCTGGATTCTCGTTGGCGTAATCTTCATCGGGGCTGTACATGATTTCAGCGTCCTCTTTGTCAGCGTTCGTGAAGGTGGCAAATCGATCGCCGAAATCGCACGCAAGACGCTGGGCAAACCGGGATTCGCCTTCTTTGTTTCCTTCGCCATTCTTCTCTCAATTCTCGTTACGGCTGCCTTTCTTCAACTCGCCGCTATCGCTCTGACGTCAATCTATCACCTTGAGGGGCTTCGGTTGCCGATCGAGCAGACTCTCATCCGTTCTGAAGTCATTGATGGCCAGCATTACGCGAAACTCGGTGGCATTGCTTCTACATCCGTTGTGGTTATCACGCTCCTCTCACCGCTCGTTGGCTATCTGCTCTACAAGAAGAAGCATCCTGTCGTCTTCATGAGCTTCGTCGCCATTCTCATCACGATTGTTTCAGTGGTTCTGGGTTTTCAATGGCCCGTAACGTTGGATCCAAAGGTATGGATGGTCATTCTGAGTGTCTACATGATTTTCGCAGCACGTTTGCCTGTGTGGATGGTGTTGCAGCCTCGGGATTTCGTGAATGTGCACTTTCTGTACATCGGACTCATCGGCATGTTCATTGGTGTCCTCTTCAGCGGGTTTCAGGGATATACAACCGATGCACCGGCATTCAACATCACTGCTGAAAGTCTCACGGCACTCGGCTGGGTCTGGCCGTTTCTCTTTGTGACGATAGCGTGCGGAGCCTGCTCTGGCGCTCATTGCTTGATCGCAAGCGGCACAACGTCAAAGCAACTCGCTAATGAGAAACATGCACCCATGATTGGCTATGGCGGCATGTTACTCGAAGCGTGCCTTGGGATTCTCGTCGCCCTCTGCATCATCGGCGGGGTCGGATTCGGCGATTATCGTGCGATTGTCTGGCCCCAGAATGAGGAGGGACACTTTTTACCTGGAAACGCTCCCCTTGCTTTTGCCCTTGGCGTCGGAAAAACGCTCGATCATGGAATCGGACTCCCGACAATTTACGGAACAGTGTTTGGAGTTCTGATTCTCGAAGGATTCGTCATCACGACGATCGACACGATCATCCGGTTGGAGCGATATCTGCTTGAGGAGCTCTGGGCAATAATGATGAAGAAGGTACCGGCTCTTCTGAAAAGCAAAACGTTCAACAGCCTTCTCGCCGTGTCCTTCATGATGTTACTGGGTTTCACCAATGCTTACCAGGCCATCTGGCCGATCTTCGGGGCAGCGAACCAACTCTTGGCCGCTCTTGCCCTCATCGCAGTAACGGCATGGCTTGCCCAGAAATCAAAGTCGACCAAGGTCACCGCCATTCCCGCCGCCTTCATGGTAGCAACCACTGTCGCATCTCTCCTTCTTCTCCTCAATCGCTACGTCGGGAGCGGTAATTGGTCTCTTGTTGTGACCGATATTCTCCTCCTCATCCTCGCTTTTGGCGTCATTGTCATGACCTTCCGGTTCTTCTATACTCTTCGCACCCGTATGGTCATCCCTGCGAAGTGATGCTTCGCTCTGAAGTCTATTATGATGTTGAGACACAACTCTCTGCCGAAGAGGTCGGCGGATGGCAGAATGTGCATCTCATGCGTGTCTCTGTCGCGATCACCTGGAGTTCCGTTGACGGATTTCTTCGTTGGGAGGAAAAAGATGTTCCGGCGATGATCGATCATCTCTCGCGTTTTGACCGCATTGTCAGTTTTAATGGAGATGGATTCGATTCAAAGGTTCTGAGTTCTTACGGCAGTGTTGCGCTCATCAACATGAAGTCCTTCGATGTTCTTTCCGACCTCAAGGCCAAAACTGGCCACCGCCTCACGCTCGAATCGATCGCGAATGCCACACTTGGCGCTGGAAAGTCGGCGGACGGGCTTTTTGCTCTGCGATGGTGGAAAGAAGGGAAAGTCGATCTCATTGCCGAGTACTGTAAGCAGGATGTCCAGATGTTAGTCGATATTGTGGAGTTCGGGCGGGACTTTGGGTATGTTTATTATCGTGACCGCGAAGGGAATCCGCAAAGAATTAACGTCCAGTGGTAGTGGCCCCACGTGCTGTGGCCTTTTGTAGAATCTTCAACGAGATATTCCATCCGCTCAAGCCAAAATCAAGGGTTTCCTTTTCCCAATGCTGGCATGTGAATTGACCTGATAGGGGTGACTCTCGACACAAAACGGAGGCAACCCCCATGTCAGCCACAGTCCTGCCCCTCAGAAGACCTAACGCTCCCGAGCGGACCAGTGCACAAAAGCTGCGTCAGGACTTCTCTCCTGCCAGTCTCTTCGAACAGGTTATTCACCTTGCTCCCGACATCATTGTCATTGTTGATTTGCGGGGACGCTTTTCCTTCGTTAATGACCGATCGATGGAGCTCACCGGCTTCACGAGAGACGAATTGGTCGGTTCCAGCGTGGACAAAGTGATTGACCCCAGAGACGTTGCCCGAATCCGACGCTTCTATCTGCGCCAGTATGTGCGGCGGAAGGAGCGAACCTATTTGGAGCTGCCGATCCGAACAAAGAATGGCAAACAGATGTGGCTCGGTGTTACTGTTGTGTTACAGCATGTGTACCGGATTCCGGCGTTCATTGCCATCGCTCGTGATATTTCGGATAAGAAAAGGGCGGAAGACGCTTTGGTTGAGAGCGAGCAAAAGTATCGGGAGCTCTTTAATCATGCTGTCCAAGGCATGTTTCAATCCACGCCTGATGGAAAGCTTGTTTCTGCCAATCCTGCCCTGTTGAAGCTTCTTGGCTATGATACGCTGGAAGAGCTTGCGGCAGTGGATATCAGAGACCTCTATGTCAATCCCGTCGATCGTGAGATTCTCGCTGCGATGCTGAATGAGAAAGGATATTGCGCCGGCGTCGAGTTACAGCTCAAACAGAAGAACGGGAGGGTGATAACCGTACTGGAGCATTCGCGTGCGATTCGAGATACTTCAGGCAAGGTGAAGCTCTATGAAGGGATTCTTGAAGATATTACCTTTCGAAAAGCGCATGAAGCGAAACTGCAAGAGTTGTTTGAGGCGCTGCAACGATCGGAGCGCGAATTGAAAGAGCTCAATGCGCAGAAAGACAAACTCTTCTCCGTTCTCTCTCATGATCTGCGATCGCCCTTCAGCAGTATCCTTGGGTTTGTTGAGATTCTGTTGAATGAGGCGGAAAATGTCACTGCTGAGGAGCGGCGCGAGTTTCTTCTCTACATCAAAGAGGCCGCAAACAGTCAGCTCGCCCTCGTGAACAGACTGCTCGAATGGTCTCGACTGGAATCCAACCGGGTGAAAGTCGATATCAAGGATACCGACCTTTCCGAACTTATTGCACGCAGCATTATCGGATTGATGGGATTGGCCCGCCAGAAAGGCGTTTTTGTACATTCGACCATCACACGAAAGCTTGTCGTCGGCGTGGACGAACAGTTGATGATGCAAGTCTTTACCAATCTGATTTCCAATGCTCTCAAGTTCACGCCAACGGGAGGCGAAGTACGAATCGAGCTGACGGAAGAGACGGGAGATGCGCTGAAAATTGCTGTCCGCGATACGGGCATAGGAATTCCGAAAGAGGATCTCCCAAAACTCTTCAAGATCGAAGAAAAGTATTCGCGATTAGGTTTGAGTGGAGAGAAAGGAACAGGGCTCGGATTGCCAATGTGTGCAGAAATCATGCAGTTGTTGAACGGAAGCATTACTGCCGAGAGCGAAGTCGGCGTCGGCACCTCCTTTATCCTTACCTTCCCAAAGCCGGCGAAACTCAATGCAAAAGAAGTGTTAGTGGTTGATGATGACAAAGGGGTGAGAGTTCTTCATTCCCGGCATGTCAAACAGCTTCTCCCGGATGCAACGATTCACCAGGCGGCAAATGGGAAAGAAGCCCTCGAAATCCTCGAAAGACATAATCCATCACTGGTTCTGTCCGATTACTCCATGCCAGAAATGGATGGTCAAGAGCTCGTTGCAAGAATGCGGGGGAGTGATCAGTGGAAGAACATTCCGGTCATCATCATTACCGGAATTGATTCTGTGGGAAGCAGAGAGAAGCTCCTGGCGGCCGGAGCCAATGAGGTATTGTCAAAACCGGTGAACTTCAGAGAGCTGAGTCAAGTTCTTGCCAACGTTCTTCAAAGGGCCGCCTGAGGCGGTTCTTACCGCCCTGCATCGGCAACCTTCGTGCGCTCGGTGGGAACAACGTTGAATGTGTGCAGTAATCCGTCGACCTGGATAATCAACTTCTTCTTCTCGACGCGTGGAGCAAAAATTGACCCGTCCAGCATGTAGATTCTCTTCGTCTCTGCATCGTAGAATGTGTAGTTGATGAAGGGCCCACCCCCGCTTTTATCGCTGAATCTCCAATTCCCCCTCATTTCATAGGCAAATCGCCCAAGGAAATCTACAGTTTGAATTTCGAGATTGTAGGGGGCGATTTCCACATAGGCGTTATCATCGGTCGTCTTGAGGAACTTTTTTGTGAGAGCATCACGTAAACGGATGACGAATCGGTCCGTGAGCGTATCCGGATTGGCGTTGTCGATCCAGTGAACCCAGATCCATCGTTCCATGTCTGCCGGATTTGCGCGACGAATCCAGAAAAATCGCTCTTCGGATGAATCAATAGCCACCCAGTAGTCATGCTGAATCGTCATACTCCAACCAAAGCGCCTTGCGAGCGATTCTTCGATCTCTTTCTTGTGGTAGCGACGTTCGGCTTCAATGGCGGCAAGTTCTCGCTTCAAGGACATCCTTTTGAAGTAATAGAGGAGATCTGCTGCCCTGTGCCGCATCGAGACTTGGAGGGTGGAGATTGACGGACTGGCCATGAACATCGTCAGTTGTCCGCGGGCTCGGGAGTCATATTTCACAAAGAAGAACTCCTTTCCCTCCTCGACAAGGGCCATTACCGTAGAATCCAACGCCTGCTGAACATAGGTTGAGACTTGACCTCCACCGTCGAGAGTTCCTACAATCAATCGGTTCTTGTGTTTTTCGAATTCTCGAAACTGCTCCATCGGGGTCCAGCGCAGCTTGAACCAGCGCTCGGGTATCGGTGTGAAAACGGTGTCTTCAAAGACATCACGAAAGATTGCTTCCGACGAATACCATACAGCGCTGTCGGCGAAGACGATAATCTCATCATCCTCACCGACCGCTTGGGTTTTGCCAATTTCGCATCCATTCGTGAGAAGGATAAGGAGCAGGAACAGCAGAGAACCCAGTCGTCGAATCATAAGCAACACCTCACATCACAGAGGAGAGATCGACGTTCGGGAGAAGCCAGAGATACAATCCCCACATCACGGAGCCAAAGCTGAGGGGGACGGAGAGGTTATCGTCGATCTCGGTGGACAGTGACTCCGCGATCGTAGCAACGATTGCCGCAATGGCGGCCACGATGTACTCCATCGGGAGGCCTTGAACTTTGGGCGCGACAAGGATGACCAGAAGTGCAGAAAGAAAAAAGGCAATTGCCCCTTCGAGGCTCTTGTTGAAGAATGGGCGTTTTCCAAAGCGGCGCCCGACGAGCGCGGACGTTGAGTCGGAGATAATAAGAACGGCAAAGGCGTTGATGGTGACAATCTTCGGAAAGATGAAGACGCAGAGACAGGCAGAGAGCAATACATTGGTCGCTCCGTTGAGGCGTTTTCTCTCTGCATTCTGTTCGTGCCGGCGGAGCAACCAGCCGAACCAACGGTAGAACCATTGAGCCGTCGGAGGGTGATAATACCGTGCCAGATCAACAACGAGAAAGGCAACTGTGACCGGCACAAGAAGTGTAAGCGCCTGCTCCTTGGTTATGAACGCATAGATGATGGGGATCGAAAGGGAGCAAAGATGGATCCCCTTCCTGATGATCTCGGATTTGTAGTCGATGGTCGCGCTGGTGTGAAGCGCTTCAGGTGCCTTGGAAGATGCTGCCGGAGATGTGCTCGTGAGCCTGTTCCCTTCCCACGGTTGGGTCATGATCCCTTCTTCGTGCGAGAACTGTCAGATGCCTGCGTTTTGGTTTCCTCGACGATTTCCGGCTGTCCGTTCTTGCGTCTGTCCATGGGGGGAAGCTGTTCACCCTTGATCACTCTGTCGATTTCCTCCGAGTCGAGAATCTCCCGCTCGAGCAACGCTTCTGCTAAGCGATGGAGTGTCGAGACGTTTGTCCGAAGGATCTTTTCTGCCCGTTTCATCCCGTTGAGCACAATCCGTTTTACCTCTTCATCGATGGCGATTGCCGTTTGCTCGCTGAAGTTTCTTGATCGTGTGATCTCTCTGCCGAGGAACAATTCTTCTTCTCTGTTTCCGTAGGCCAGTGGGCCAAGCTTGTCGCTCATTCCCCACTCGCATACCATCTTTCGCGCGATTTCCGTTGCGCGCTCGATATCGTTTCCTGCCCCCGTGGTCAACTGATTGAAAATAATCTTTTCTGCTGCGCGACCGCCGAGCGCATAGGTAATCATGGCTTCGAGATATTCACGCGAATACGTGTGCTTCTCGTCGATGGGGAGATACGTCGTCACGCCCAGCGCTCTTCCTCGCGGAATGATCGTCACTTTGTGCACCGGATCCGCGTCGGGCAGGAATTTTGCCACAAGAACGTGTCCGGCTTCGTGATATGCAGTGACCTTTTTCTCCCGATCCGAAATGATCATCGTCTTCCGCTCCATCCCCATCATCACTTTGTCTTTTGCCTCTTCAAAGTGACGCATGTTGACCACCTTGCTATTCTGGCGGGCTGCAAGCAAAGCAGCCTCGTTGACGAGATTGGCAATGTCCGCGCCCGAAAGGCCGGGAGTCCCTTTCGCCAGCACGTCAAGCTTCACATCATCACCGAGGGGGATGTTCTTGGTATGGACTCTGAAGATTCCCTCTCGTCCTTTGACATCAGGTCGGTCAACGACGACCTGGCGATCGAAACGACCCGGCCGCAGGAGAGCAGGGTCGAGGACATCTGGGCGGTTGGTAGCAGCGATAATGATCACACCACTGTTCTGCTCGAATCCATCCATTTCCACGAGGAGCTGGTTCAGCGTTTGCTCGCGTTCATCGTGACCGCCGCCGAGCCCGGCACCTCGCTGTCGGCCAACGGCATCGATCTCGTCAATGAAAATAATGCAAGGAGCGTTCTTCTTCCCCTGCTCGAAGAGGTCGCGAACACGGCTTGCCCCAACACCAACGAACATCTCAACAAAATCTGCCCCGCTGATCGAAAAGAAGGGAACTCCCGCTTCACCTGCGACGGCACGTGCAAGCAGGGTCTTGCCGGTCCCCGGGGGCCCAAGTAACAACACGCCGCGCGGAATCTTTCCGCCAAGCCTCTGGAACTTCGCCGGCTCTTTCAAGAACTCGATAATCTCTTGCAGCTCGACCTTCGCTTCATCGGCACCAGCGACGTCGGCGAATGTCACCTTTGTCATCCCCTCGGTCAACAGTTTCGCACGGCTCTTGCCGAAGGAGAACAATCCTTTCGTTCCGCCGGCTCCAACCTGCATCCTGCGGAAAATCACCAGCCAGATTCCAATCAGAAGAATCCAGGGAAGGAAACCGACCAGCGCACTCAACCAGGTGTTGTCCGCTTTGACAATGTTGAATTTCAATCCCTTGGATGTCCATTCTGCAATCAACCGGTCGTCGATGTTCGTGTAGGGGAGGGTGAGGACAACCCGGGTGGCATTCTTCACCAGCTTGTTATTGCTGGTGACAATCTCCATCGGCGCTTTGAGTTTGCCGTGGAAATCGTAGTCATTCAGGTTGGATTTCTTTATGACCGCTTCGGCAAATTTGCCGTCGTTCAAGAGTTGTTGGAAGGTCGTGAAGTTGATCTCATGCTCGGTTTCCTCACCCTTCGTGAACGCATACATGATGACGAAGACCGCGAGAAGGATTCCAAGCCAGCTCGCGATGACCCTCCCCACCTTGTTCCAGTTGAACTCATCCTCCCTCGACTGCTTTGGAGGCCGTTTCGGGGACCTCGGAGCATTCAGTCTCCGTTTCTGGTCTCGATCCTTATTCTCATTACCATCTTCATTGTACCACTGTTGACTCATACTCACTCCTTATGCGCCCTGCTTCCCGTCGGACTGGCCCGGCACAAGCCGGTAGATTGACCTCAAGTTACGAACTTTTTGCGCGTAGTCCAAGCCATAGCCGATAACGAAATCGGGAGGGATCTCAAATCCAACATAATCAATCGGGAAATCGATTTTCGCTACCTCTTTTTTAAACAATAGTGTAACAACCCGCAGGGATTTCGGGTTCTCGCGCAGAATCAGCTTTTTGATAAAGGCGATAGAGAGGCCCGAATCGACGACATCTTCTACGACAATAATATCCCGCCCTTTGACTTCACAATTGAGGTCCTTCAGCAGCTTGACCTCGCCAGAAGAAATCTTTGCGTCGCCGTAGCTGGAGAGTTTGAAGAAATCGACCTCGCAATCGATGGTGATTTGACGGATAAGGTCGGAGAAGAAAATGAACGCCCCGTTGAGAACTCCGATGAAGATGGGGATTGTTCCGGCGTAATCCTTGTTAATCTGTGCCGCCAACTCTTTGACCCGTTGCTGAATCTGCTCTTCGGAAATAAACAGTGCAAAACGGTCGCTGTTGACGACAATCTCGTTGTTCATGCTTGGGGAGGAATTGGTTGGTAGAGAAGTTGGAAGACTCGCTTCGTTGAGGGGCGCACTTTGAATCGGTCGTCGAGTCGAAGCCCGCAAACCCACACGATGGTTCCGTCTGATTCAAGGACGGGAACGCGCTGTCGGTCGACGAACGAGACCTTTCGGTCAGTCAGAAAATCACTAATCTTTTTCCTTGCCTGCATACCCAAGGGGACAAACCAATCTCCATCTTTCCATGTTCTGAGCATCAATCGACTCCCCGTCAGGTCGGCGTCGATATACTCATGCGTATGATCGTTCTGGTACATGCTGGGGAGGGTTGACTGTTTCAGTACGGCGAACCGGAATCCCGGAAACTCGTACTCCCTCCCGACAGTGACTTCTGCTTCAAAATGTTGCCGAAGAATCGGTTCGCCGATGACGAGCCATTCCCTGTCGCGATGTGCTGAAACCGACTTCGCCAGGTCAATCCGGTGGCCTGGAGCGTGATGAATGAGGTCATGAAGTGCCTTGACTCGATGTGCCGTCGGTTCGATCTGCAGTTCTCGGAGAATGGCCAGTAGTACTTCGTCGCGGAGTGTCGGGTCAAGCGATGTGAGCCCGGCAAGAGAGATTCTTGTGCGACCGTCGGCATCGTGTTGACGAATCCGCGGAAGAAGGGAGTTCACTTCTTCCCCAATTCGTGTGGC
Organism: Bacteroidota bacterium; assembly: GCA_035559595.1. GTDB lineage: Bacteria > Bacteroidota > Ignavibacteria > UBA10030 > UBA10030 > DATMBF01. Next base: position 39,839 of record DATMBF010000014.1, read on the forward strand.
CAAAGATCGCATGGTTTCGGCAAGTCGATTCAATGAGAGCACAATATCTGGAAAGCCTGAGCGTTGAAGTTCTGGAATAATGGCCTTCCGCACACGGTTTCTTCGATATTCGAGCGAATCATTCGTAGAGTCGGAACGAAAGGGAATTGCATGGGAGGAGGCGTAAGACTCGATCTCCGAGCGATACGCGAAGAGCAGAGGGCGAATGACCGCCATATCGCTTCTCCGCACCGGAATACCGCTCAGACCTCGAATGCCGGCTCCACGGAGCGCGTTCATGAAAACAGTTTCTGCGTTATCGTTGGCATGATGGGCGGTTGCAAGAGAATGTGCGTTCGTTTGACGGCGAAGGTTCTCCAGTGTGCTATACCTTAGCCGTCGCGCCGCTTCTTGCTTTCCGAGGTGATGATCTTTCGCATACGAAAGCACATCAACACGGGTTGCGAAGAATGGCAAGCCTTTCTCGCGAGCGACGTTTCGGACAAAGGCCTCGTCTGCCTCAGATTCATCACCACGGAGCTGGTGATTGATATGGGCGACAGTGAGTGTGAGGTTCCAACGGAGTTGGATACCGGCGAAGAGGTGAAGCATGACCATCGAATCAACTCCTCCACTGACGGCGAGGAGAACAGAGTCCCCCCGTTGAACAAGCCTATTGCTTGCCAGAAAGGCCTCGAACCGGTCTTGCAACGCGTCTGAGATAGGGAGCATGGTATGCTTCATGGCCACCGGATGAGGATGGCATTGTAGCGGGGGAGGGATTCGAACCCACGACCTACGGATTATGATTCCGACGCTCTAACCAACTGAGCTACCCCGCCAAGTGAGAAATGAAAAACAAAAAAAGAAACAATGAATAAAGGAAAAGCCAACAGCAGTTCGGGCTTGCTCGTCCCAGCTCGCAGAACTCATCTTCAAAGGCCCCGGCCGCCGAAGCTTCGAGAGCGTAGCCGGCTAAAAACAAAAAATGACCGTAACGGTCACCCTTTGAACGCCAACGAACGTAGGTCAAATATACGCGAAATGCTCAAGAAATGCAACGGTATCGGGAGGGGTAGTCGGATGGGATTCGTTCACCGAACATGTAAAGATCGTGTCGGCGCGTATGGGTCAAAGTGTTCGATGTGTCGGTACTCCGCGAAGGACTGCAGCATTTGGATCGGTGTTTGTCCGCCGAGCGTTGGAAGGGAGCGATGGTTATTGTGAAAGAAGAGGAAGTTTATGACCTCATCCATCAGCCTCTCTTGGGTGAAGGGAACAAGTGAGCGTTCAAAGACGCTGCCAAAGAAGAAGTTTTTGACTATCCGGTAGATTGGATCGTCTGAAGGATCGAGAAGAATCGAATGCCTGATGCCTTTTTGCGCAGCATAGCTTGTGAACCGATGCCGAGCTTGAACAAGAGATGAATCAGAAAAGAGCCAATTGGGGTATGTCCGGATTTCGTCGATTGGGAAAGGATATTGCGCAGTGATGAAATCAAGAAACTCCGTTGCTGCCGCAAGTGAGGAGGTCATGTAGATGCGGGCAATCTGAAGATGCGTCGTGACGTCAAGGGATGAGAGCATCACAGGCTCCATCTCATCCAATTCAAAGGGGAGTTTCTTGGCGGTGACGTACAGAAGCTTTCCAGGTACCGGCGCGACAAGGCGAATTTGCTCAATGAGATTGCGCATTTGCATCTTTCCGGCTTTCTCAAGCTCGTCCCAGAATGACACTGCCGTGGATTCGTCCTGAGATCCGGCGCGATTCAATTCGGATGGGTGTTGCGGCATCATTTTACTGCCTCCTGTAATCCATTTCATACATTCTTACTATGTCTGTGCCAGAGGATGTTTGGGATTAAGTGGATTTCCTTCCGTCCCAACGGCCAAAAATTGTTTAAACACGCCAAGACCGAACACGACTCGCACCACCGCACCTGGACTTGCTGTAGTTTCTACAATTTCCAACCTGTCGTTGATTTTCCATACTCGCTTGGATATATTGCGTTGAGCATGAGCATTCCCACCTTTATACCGGCAAACGAGGGTCTTCGCATTATTCTCTCGAACCTACCTCTTCTTCCTGTTGAAACTCGGAAACTTCTTGATGCACATTCAGCCGTTCTTGCGAAGGATATCATTGCGACGCACGATGTTCCGCCGTACGATTGCTCGAGCATGGATGGGTTTGCGCTCAGGGCAGCGGATACGCGTGAAGCGGTTCGTGTGCCAGTGTCCCTGAATGTTGTTGGAGAGCTTGCAGCGGGAGATTCGGGAAACTTCATTGTGCAACCTCAGACCGCTGTCCGCATCATGACTGGAGCATCAATACCGGAAGGATCTGATGCGGTGCTCGAACAAGAGTTGGTAACGATACGGAATGGGAGTATTCTTCTGAACTCTGCGGTTGCCTCCGGTAGAAATATTCGACGAAAAGGAGAAGATATCAGAGTTGGGGATTGTGTATTGAAGAAAGGAACCTTGCTCCGAGCATTCCATTTAGGCGTGATCGCATCGCAGGGGATCCAGGAGGTCGAGGTGTTTCGGACTCCGAATGTTTCAATCCTTACAACGGGGAACGAGCTTGCAGACGTCGACGAAAAAGGTAACGTACGCCGCGATAGCAACAGGTATTCGCTCTGGGGCTTGGTGCGGGAATGTTCTGGCAAACCGATTCTTCTGAATCGAGCGCGAGACAATGAACAGGAATTGCAGGAGAAGATACAGGACGGGCTTCGGCATGATGTGCTCATTACCACAGGTGGGGTCTCCGTCGGCAAATACGATTTTGTCTTGAACGTGCTTGAAGAGATTGGTGTGGAGATCAAGTTCTGGAAGCTCCGGATCAAACCGGGCATGCCGATAGCGTTCGGTGTGTACGCCGACCGCGGAAGACGGGTTCCGGTTTTTGCCCTGCCGGGAAATCCGGTCTCTGCAGGTATTACATTTCTTGAGTTTGTGAAGCCCGGCCTTCAAGCAATGCAGGGACGACAACCAGATCCGCCGGTTGCTCTTTGGGCAATATCCGAACAGGGGATCCCCAAAAAAGATTCAAAGAGACATTTCCTTCGCGGCGTGGTAAGGAATCACAACGGCGAGTTTGTTGTTCGGACTACAGGTAATCAGAGCTCGGGTGTTCTGACCTCAATGATCGAGGCGAATTGCCTTATTGTGCTTCCTGAAGATTCCGGTCCCATTGAACAAGGAACTAAAGTGGAGATTCATCTCCTGTAGTCTATGCGCATAAAGCTTAAGCTGTTTTCCATCGCAAGAGACTTGGCCGGGTTCGGTGAGGAGGTCGTCGAGTTGCCGCCGAACTCCACTGCCGATGCAGTGATGAACATCCTTGCTGAACGCAACGCGGAGTTCCGAAAATGGAAAACCAGCTTGCGGTTTGCAGTGAATTATGAGTACGTTTCTCATAGCCATCAGCTACGCGACGGTGACGAGGTTGCCGTAATTCCTCCCGTAAGCGGCGGATGAGGTCCGCTAATCTACTGACTCGCTGACCCGCCGATCCGTTCATTGCTGACACGCTGAGCAGGCGCGCTGACAAAGCTTATCCCCTATGGTCAAAATAGTCGACAACGAAATTGATATTGCCGAGGCTCTCGAGCAAGTCGTTACTCCCGAAACAGGCGGCATGAACATTTTCGTCGGCACAACAAGAAACCATTCAGGTGGGCGAAAGGTTATCGGTCTTGAGTATGAGGCATACGAACCGATGGCAACGGCGATGATGCAGGAACTGGAGGATTTGGCGCGATCGCGCTGGCGACTGCACGGAGTCTCAATCATTCATCGAGTGGGAAGCGTTGAAGTTGGCGAGGCAAGCGTTGTCATTGCGGTCTCCGCTGCTCATCGAAAAGAGGCCTTTGAAGCATGCCGTTTTCTCATCGACGAGCTTAAGAAAACCGTGCCAATTTGGAAGCGAGAGTTTTTTGCCGATGGAACTGTAGAATGGTCTGGCACTTCTCAAACGTTCTCCGCAACGACTTCTTCCGGACGAATCGGCTAATCATTTCATGAATCTCCCGCCCACCTCAACGCACGAAGCGCTGCCCGGATTGCTGGTTGACCGTTTTGGTCGAATTGCCAGAAATCTTCGAATCTCCGTTACCGATCGGTGTAATTTCCGTTGTCGCTACTGCATGCCGGAAGAGGGAATGATCTGGCTGAAGAAATCCGAGCTTCTCACGTTCGAAGAACTTGCTCGTCTCGTTACCCTGTTTGCCGAGCTCGGGATCACGAAACTCCGACTCACCGGCGGCGAGCCGCTGATGCGCAAAGAGCTTCATGTGCTCGTCGAGAA
>DATMBF010000015.1:0-132146 GCA_035559595.1 Bacteroidota bacterium
TTGTGATATTCGGAATTCTCGCCGTGACGATTGCGCGTGTCCAGGTTAATATCAACAATGCCATTTACGAGAACTCTGCAAGCCTCATCGCCCAGTCCAACGCGACGAATCTTGCAAAACAGATCGAGTTCGACCTGACGAAAATCGGCTACGGTGTTCCGGCCGGCCAGAAGATTCTCTACGGTGATACGGCAGAAATACGATTCAAAGCCGACCTTGAAGGTAACGGAGTTATTCACACCGTCCGCTATCGTACCGGAACAACCGTCGAGGCAGATGAGACCGTAAATCCCTCCGACTTTCCGATCAAGCGATCAGACAATTACGGTGAGATTACTCAATTATGGGGAACCGTGCGGTTCCGCTTCTGGTACTATGACTCACTGCATAACATGATCCCCACCCCGGTCAGTAGTGCCAGTGAGCTTGCAAGAGTCTATTCCATCAATACTCTTTTTGTCGTCGAAGCTCGCGAACCGGGGAGTATCACGGTCGATACAACATATTATTCAATAACGTGGGAGAAGTTGACGTACCCGCGCAATCTGAGAAGCTTCTAGGGAAGGATTCGTTATGGGACGCATGGCTTTGATGTCGGTGTTGGCGCTGGCAACAGCGTTTTCCATTATCGGGATTAACCTGCGCGATTCGGGAACGGAGGCATCGCGCGCGCAATCGAACTATATCCGCTATTCCGCCGCCCGCAACATTGCACGCGCTGCAGTGAATCTCCGGCTCCGTGAGGTCGATAAAGACACCTCCGGAAAAACGGCGATCGTCGGTAGAATCGATGGAACGTTCTACGGCGCGACGTATTACACCATTGCCGATACGGGCAAGACGCGTGACACGCTTCGAATCCAATCCGTGGGAATGTACGAGGGAACAAGCTACCAGATGCGCATCAAACTCCAACGATTCCCCAAACCCTTCCCCGAGGTGAATGCCGGTCTCGGTATCCGCGCAGAGAAGGCTCAGTTTACAATCAACGGGAAAGCATACGTTGACGGAAGGAATTACTCTGCCGATGGAAGTACATTGCAGGATAGTGGGCATAAAGCCGGTGTCACAGTGATGGATAGTACGGGTCTTGCAGACGTCATCCAAGACACGGCAAAGATCTATGGCAGCCCCGATGCTAAAATAGACACCACCACCGCCAATCCCGCCGACTTCATTAATGAGTACAGGGCTAATGCCGACTTCTACTACGGGCCGGGCGAGTATCCGAACAATATCACGTGGGGATCGCCGACGAACCCTGTCATCGTTTTCTGTGAAACATCTGATACTACGCAGACCGTGCATTTTAGCGGGAATGTAACCGGGTGGGGGATTCTCGTTATCATAGGAAGCCTCAAAGCGTCGGGAAATTTCTCTTTCTTCGGACTCACGGTTGTCTACGGCGCCAACAACAAAGTTGATATTACGGCATCGGGCAATGCCACCTTTGTCGGAGGACTGATTATGGCTGGTGGCAAGGAAAGTTCCTTCACAATCAACGGTCAAGGGAACGACCCTGCATCAGTCAAGTACAGCAGCGCGGCATTGTACAACGCGAGATTTATCAGGAAACTGCTTGCTTACAAAGTAATGGACTGGTGGGAGGAGTAAGGAATAAAGTTACGAGTTTCAAGTTTCGGGGTTTCAAAAAGGAATGGAGTGGCCGGGGTTGGAGGTTCGAGTCAGTGTAACACGCACAAAGCGCAAAAGGCATCCCATCGTGGATGCTTTTTTTGTTTACGGTAAACTTGTCGAATCGCGGATGGGCACCACGTCCATCGCCCAACAGGGTCGTGGTGTCCATCTTCTTGACCCCACATGGTCGGGATGACATCCCGACCTACGTCTTGGACAACCTCCGCGTTTAAAAGAAGACCCCCACCTTGGGACACCCCCTTCGTCATTCATTCAGCGTGGGACAGGGCCCGCGCTGGCCGACCACGCCTTACTCCTCTTCCACGGTGGTGGCTACGACCTCTTCGAGCGTCGTGATTCCTTCCAACATCCTCTCCATCCCTGAACGCCGCAGAGTCCACATTCCATCCTTCGCGGCCTGTTCACGGATAGCGTTTTCGTCAACTTTCTCCCCAGCGTTCAGCACGATATCCTTGATGGCTTTCGTGAAATAGAGAGCCTCATGGATAGCCGCGCGGCCTTTGTATCCGCCGTTGCATTTGTCGCATCCGACAGCCTCATAAAAGGTATGCGTCGCCACCTCCTCTTCGGTAAAGCCGAACTTCAGGAGGTCCTTCTTCTCGTCATCGGTCATCGGCCGTTTACAATTCTTGCAGAGCGTACGGATAAGACGCTGGGCCACGATGATGTTGATGGCATAGGCAATGAGGAACGGTTCGATACCCATCTTGTACAGACGCGCAACAGCACTGGGGGCGTCGTTCGTGTGCAGCGTCGAGAACACAAGGTGACCTGTATTGGCAAGCTTAATGGCTGTCTCGGCCGTCGTCTTGTCACGCATCTCACCGACGAGCACGATGTCCGGGTCGTGACGCAAGATTCCTCTGATGGCCTGCTCGAATCCCATCTTCGGCCCAATCTTGAGCTGGCGCGCCCCTTTGATGATATACTCCACCGGCTCTTCGACTGTCAGCACATTGACCGTAGGATCGATGACCTGATAGAGAGCCGCTATCAGCGTTGTGGACTTTCCCGATCCTGTGGGACCCGTGAGAATGACGATCCCCTGCGGCTTCTGGATGGCCTTGTAAAAGAATCCGCGCGCCGGTCCCTGCAAACCGAGCTTCTCAAGATCGGTGATAACTTTCCGGTCGTCCAGGACACGGATGACCACGCTTTCGAACTTGTGCTTGAATTCCGTGGTCACGATCGGCATGATCGAGACACGGAAGCGGAGTTGGTGCCCGTCAATCACACGTTGGATAAAGCCGTCCTGCGACATCTCCCGCTCGAACCGGTCGACATTCTTCGTCCGGTCCTTAATAACGGCCATAACCGCTTCCGGCATGGTGTTCTCCTGGCAATGCCAGAGCTGCAGGTTCCCGTCCACCCTAAACATGAAGTTGGTCTTGTTCCCTTCCGCGGCCACGATATGGATATCGGACACGCCGCGGCGCACGGCTTCAACAAGGCATCCCTCAAAGAGGTTGACCAGCGCGCTCTTGGTGATTTCAGCCTGGAGCGCTTCCTCATCGACCTCGGCCTCTTCTCCACCACCTTCTTCACCGATCTGTGTCTCACCCTCCTGGAGAAGTTTCAAGAACTCGTTCTGGGCGGGCGCGACCTTCTCCATTAACCCCTGAAGATCCTTCAATCTCACGTAGCAAATCTCATATTTCTTCACATTGAAGCTTCTCGCAACGACGGGAAGATTCCGTTCGGTGGGATCTGCCGCAATGATGATCAGTTTGTCGGGCTGCCGTTCGTCGTATTTAAACGGCAGCATTTTGGCCTGAATCATCATCTCCCGCTGTTGATCGGGCAGCGCATCGACAAACTTCTTGATGAAGGCGATCCGCGCTTCGTCGACCTTCTCGTCCTGGAGATAGATTTCCCGGAACGCATAGAGGTTTGCGACTTCACGGAAGACCGCATCGTGGTCAGCGCCGAACTCCGAGACGAGAATCTGTCCGAGGTTTTTTCTGTTCTTCTTATTCTCCTCGGAGTCTTTCATCTTCAGAGACTTCTCAAGGGTCTCGAAGTCGATAATCCCTTTCTTGAGAAGAGTATAACCGATCTTATCAGTTATATCGATTTCGGGCATGGTTGAACTCCACAGTTAGTGATACCACAAGGGAATAACCGATTACCATTGTATTCCAAAGCTTGACAGGAGGAACTGGATATACGTTCCGCCGACTTTCGGTCTGACGGTGGCCGTCTCGGAAGAAACAACCGTCAGGGCCATGAGAACGACCATAATGATCATCGAGACAACAACCTGAATGACTTCAATGACGTTTTTGAGACGGTAGCCTGTTTCTTTCTCATAGTACTCGGCCAGTTGAAGTGCCGTGTTCTTGACGGTTCCCGTCTCCGCACCGGAGTTGAAACGAGAGAGAGCCGTCTTTGTGAAAACGCCGGTTGCTTCGAACGCTTCAACGAGTCCTTTTCCTTTTTCGATCATCAGCGGAATGGCAACCGTCTTGATCTGATGCTCCATGTATTTGTTCCCGCATGCCTCAGCCGCCATCCGGATGACGTCGATGTTCTCGCCGGAGCCGCTATAGAGCGCATAGAAGACGCGGCAGAAAATCTCGATCGCAGTTTTGTGCATCAGGTTTCCGATGATCGGAAGCTTGATGAGATATTTATCTGCCAGGAATTTTCCCTTGTCTGTCGAAAAGAACCTTGCGACGAAAATGGAGGGAACCGCAATAACGATGATAATGTAGAGAACGTTCGCTTGAATCCACCTGCTAAAATCGAGCGACGCCTTCGTCATGGGGGGGAGTTCAATCTTCATCTTTTCAAACGCCTCGGCCGTTGCCGGGAAGATATAGGCGATATAGAACAGTACCGCGAGCATCAGGACAAAGAGCGTCACGACGGGCATGATGAGGGCGCTCTTCAGATTTCGCTTGAATTCGGCGTTCCGCTGAAGAAACTTTGCCGTCGCTTCATAGATTTCCGCCATGTTACCGCTTTTCGAGGCGAGGCCCAGCATATTGGCCGTAAATTTTCCAAAGACGGGCGCCTGCTTCAGAAATACCTTCTCGCTGTCTTTTCCTTGTTTGAGCTCGAGGTTGATCTCCTTGATCGCCTCGCGGAGGGTGGGATTCGGGATGTCTTCGACCAGAAGGGTCAGGACTTCGTTGAAGGGAAGTTTCTGCTTCATCAAATCGGTGCTGACGGAGACGAAGGTGATGATGTCGATGTCCGGAGCCTGCTTGGGCTTGCCAACAAAGAGCTTCTTTCGGACATAGACAACCTGCAAACCCATCTTCTGGAGGGCCTGCGTCACCTCTTCTTTGGTGAAAGCCTTTTGCTCGCCGTCTATCGGCTTGTCGTTCCCTTTTTTGACCCGATAAATAAAGGTGACACGCTCGTGAATGCCGGTAATCTTGAACTTCTTCTCCCGGGCCATCTCCTCCGCCCTCTGCTTAGCGGATTTCTTATTCTCGGCAGTGATCACGCCGGAAATCTGTTTCCCGGAAAGGCTTACACCATCTATTCGGTATTCGGGCATAGGATTCCTCCCTCACGCTGACGACATCAGGATGCTTTCTATAATACCGTTTTTAGAAGACTCTGTCAAGGCGGACTTGAGATGCGACAGCGGGAGAGCAGGAGGGCCTTTTTCCGGGCGGGATGAAAGGAAGAGCTCTTCAGCAGATCATCCGCTTCGGAGTTGGGACTGACGACGCGGCAATTGACGAAATTCTTACTGAAAGGCTCCGGCAAACGTGAATCCACCCGTGAGCTTGCCGTCAGGGCCATACTTCCCCTCAATCGTGTTCGCCGGATCTTGCTTGGATGTCCCTCTGAAGGTAATCGTCGTGGCATCCACAGCAACGACCGAGTACGTAGCATTCTCATTGTCGGAGAGTGCGGTCGGGATTGTATACCCGTTATACGTTGATCCCCCACCCCCACCCATGGCAACCGGGCGTATGCGATACTGGTAGGCATTGGCCGAGAGATTTGTGAAGTCAGCGATAATGGCATCCTTGTTTGATCCGACACTCTGTGCAGTGAACATCCCTAATCCGACTGCAATCGCGATGCCCACAATGATGACGCCAAGGATGATGAGCAGAAGCTGTTGTTGTCCCATGGAACACTCCTCCCTGGAGCTAAAGGGAAAACGTAAAGTTGGATTGGTTCTCTTCCCCGACGAATCGCGTGCCGGGGAGATGCTAGAAATTTACCCCCACGCTCGGGGTTGTCGGATACAGGAAAGAGAAAAAATTACTTCCCTCTTTCCTTTTTGACTTCCCACCGAAGCAGAAGCTGCGAGTTCCGTCGGACAAAGCTTGGGTTCAACTCAGCGTACAACAAAAAAAATCCCGTTTCCATTGGAGGAAACGGGATTTTCGCACTTAACTGATTGCGCGAGAACCTCTGCGATCTTACTTGAATGCGCCGCTGAAGGTGAAGCTGCCGGTAAGCTTTCCATCGGGACCGTACTTACCAACGACCAGGTTACTGGCATCCTGAGTCGAGGTTGCGCTGAACGTAATATACGTCGCATCGACAGCAGAAATTGTATACGTGGCGTTCTCATTCGATGAGAGAGTACCCGGGATCTGATAGCCTACGTACGTCGATCCACCGCCACCACCCATTGCTGTCGGGCGAATTCTGAACTGATAGGCGTTCGCGGACAGGTTCGTCAGGTCGGCGATAATCGCGTCTTTGTTAGCGCCGATGCTCTGCGCTGTGAACATGCTCAATCCGACCGCAATGGCGATACCGACGATGATAACGCCAAGGATGATGAGCAGAAGTTGTTGTTGTCCCATAAATGAACCTCCTTAGTGAGTTTGGGATGAATAGATTACTACTTCGATTAGTGCAAACTTTAGGCCCTTCCCTACACAGCCAATCACGTGCCACCACCCTATCCCCGAATTCAGTGCAACAAGGTGGCTCCCTCCTCCCCGCAACAGAAAAAATTACCTTTGCTTGGTTATTTTTTCCTTGAAATAAGTTCCAAAAAAGGTTTTGGAACTCTTAGGATTTTTCCCGAACATTTGCACCACTTTTGTTGCTTTCCCACAGCAAATGAGTAAAGCCAAACTTAGCGAATTTACAGAATGAAGTCAAGTAGAGAGTTCAGCCGAATTCCGAGATCCAAGAAACCACGCGTCGTTGTAGTCCTCCCGGCATACAGGGCGGAAAAGACACTTGAGATCACTGTTCGGGATATTCCAAGAAAGGTCGTTGACGAGATCATTCTCGTTGATGATGCAAGCGACGACCAAACGGTCAAAATTGCCAAGAGATTAGGTCTGACGGTAAAGCTCCATCCCATGAACAGAGGTTACGGGGGAAACCAAAAAACCTGTTACGAGCTTGCCCTTGCAAGAAAGGCCGATATCATTGTGATGCTGCACCCGGACTATCAGTACGATCCAAAGCTTATCCCCCATTTTGTCGATTTCATTGCCCATGGCTACTTTGATGTCATGTTGGGAACCAGAATCCGAACCAGAAAAGAAGCACTTGCGGGCGGAATGCCGAAATACAAGTACATCTCGAACCGGCTCCTGACGATCTTCGAAAACATCGTGAGCGGCCACAATCTTTCCGAATGGCACACAGGCATGCGCGCCTACCGGCGTGAAGTGCTTGAGACAATCGACTTCAGGAACAACTCCGACGATTTCGTTTTCGACAGTCAGGTGCTGTTTCAAATCATCGAAAAAGGATTTAAGATCGGAGAGATTCCGGTTCCGGTCCGGTATTTTCCGGAAGCCTCAAGCATCAACTTTGTTCGGAGCGTTCAGTACGGATTGGGTACGGTTTGGACAGCAATCAAATTCCTCTTCAGAAGACTCCTGCGGTAAATGAACCTTCGACCGGCGGCTTGCGCAGCAAATTGAGACTGCAAAGCGTTTTGGCCGAGTCTCAAGCCGTTTTCCTTCGTCATCCCCTTCTGTCTCTTTGTCTCTTTGGCTTCTTCGCCTATGGGTTGACTCTCTCCTTTGCTTCACTGACGTACTTCGATGACTACTTCTTTCTCCTCGACTGGGCAGAGTTCAACAACGACCTTGCTAACGTCATCCACGCATTCCGCGAAGATGCTTTTCACAAACAGCAGGGTGGCAGCTACTATCGCCCGCTTCTAACGATCTCCTGGATTTTCGACGCACAGATTAGCGGTACCGATCTCTGGATGTATCGGGTCACCAATCTCGCTCTCCATCTTGCCGCAATTTCCTTGCTGTTTCGATTGCTTGTCGTTTCCGGTCACACTGCGCCTCGGTCGCTTGTCCTCGCCGCCCTCTTCGCAGTTCACCCGGCTCTTACGCAAGCCGTTGCGTGGATTCCCGGCCGGAACGACTCGCTTCTTGCTCTCTTTCTCCTTGGCTCATTCCTCATGCTCATCCGGTATGTTCGCTCGACAAGGCCGCTCGACCTTGCCGCACATCTTCTCCTTTTGCTCGCAGCGTTTCTGGCCAAAGAAAGCGCGGTGCTGTTTCCCCCCATTGCCCTCATGTATATCCTCTTGAATGGAAAGCAAAGACCCTGGTTGCGGACGGTCGTTATCATTGCCGGCTGGCTCCTCGCTTTCTCGGTATGGTGGTCGCTTCGAATGTCCGCTGCAATTGCAGCGCCCCCGATAGAATCATTCCCGTCGATTGGGCAAATTGTCAACATCCTCGTGGCCTACTTCGGCAAGGTGGTCTGGCCGTTTTCGTTAAGTGTGAAGCCGGTGGCTGCAGATCTGTCGCTCATGCCCGGCGTTGTCGGAATCGTCGCTTTCTTCTTCCTGGCGCGAATGAGTTCGTCGGTGCATTGGAAAGGCATTCTTCTCGGATGGGTCTGGTTCATTGTTCTCCTCGTACCAACGTTCTCTTGGCATCCGGCCAACCCTTACCCCATGAAGTTTTATGAACATCGGCTGTACGTGCCGCTAGTCGGACTTCTTCTTGCTGTCGCGTCTCTTGAGCCCCCCCGATGGTTGTTGAGGGAAGGGATGAAGCCCCTTCTCGTTACCGTTGTTCTCTTTGTATTCCTCGTCGGAACCATCAGCCACAGTCTGACATTTAGAAATGGTCTGTCGTTTTGGGAAAATGCAGCCCGGACATCACCAAACGACGAAACGAACAGAAACCGAATCTCGATGATGCAGTTTCCGGCGACCCTTGCAGCGAAGCTTCCTCCTGACCCCCAACGCTGGTCTGACCGTTCAGCCCTCACAAATCTCGAACGCGACCTCTCAAACCAATTGAAGGAAACCCGAAGCGCCGACCTCCTCCAGAGTCTTGCCGTCATCTCGTTCGGTCTCGGCTACCTTCAGACATCTGAGGAACGTTTTCTCGAAGCCAAGGAGCTCGATCCGTCGAGTCCCGAAATCAGCTACAATCTTGGCGTGCTCTACTACAGAGCAGGATTACTTCAAAAAGCTGAAAAGGAATGGAATGCAACTCTTGCGAAGAACAACCGACATGCAGAAGCAATGAGCAATCTTTGCTATCTGTTCTACAAACAGAAACGATATCTTGAAGCAATTGAGAGATGTGAACAGGCGCAACGGCTCGGCGGGCAGGTTTCGCGTGAGCTCATTTCTGAACTACGAAGTCTCGTAGGTCGGGACTTGTAAAATGATCCTCTGCTGATCGCTTCACTTCCTTCGTTGCTTCTTAAGCTCCCGGATGCGATCGATATCCTCTCGAATCGTGGTGTCATCCGGATGAGCAGCGGCGGCTTTGCGAAGGTAGACAAGCGCAAGGTCGAGCTCATTGATCCCTACCAGAGTTAACGCCACATTGTGATTGGGGTCGCCATAATACCGATTGAACTCATAGGCTTTCTCGAGATACGGAAGCGCCTCAGGGATTCTTCGAAGCTTGACAAGCTCAACACCGGCCCTCAAATACGCTCGTTCCAGCGACGGTTTAAGCTCAATTGCCTTCAAGAGGTGGTGCACGGCTTCTTCGTGGGAGCCGAGCATTCCTAAGACCTTCCCAAGATCGTAGTGTGCGCTTGCAATCGTGGGATAGAGATCAACGGTTCGTTGGTAGTGGTATCGCGCCTTTTCCAGATCCGTCGTTTGCTCGTATGCCGCCCCGAGGTTGTAGTGCGCCATCCAGTTGTTCCGAGTAACCGAAATCGTGTGCTCAAACAATGTCTCCGTGCTCTTCCATTTGCCAACCTGACGGTATGATAGAACACCCATCGCAATCACCATTCCGATTCCTGCTCCACCCAACCAGAGGGCCCGTTGGGGAACTCTTCGAGTCACTTCCTCAAGGAACCACGCGACAGCGATGGAGACGCCGATGATGGGGATGTACATGTAGCGATCCGCCATTGCCTGTGCACCAACCTGAACGATGCCAATCACAGGCACAAGTGTTCCAACATACCAGAGCCATCCGACCGCAAGATAAGGAAACGCTTTTGCTCGCACCAGAATGATGGTCGCAATGACAAGCAGCACCGCTCCCGTAATCGCGAGGAGGGGATTCGGTACCTCCAGCGGATAAAACACGGCGAGGTCGGCGGGCCAGAATGTTTTGCCGAGATATCGCCAGTAGGAAAGGGCAGCGTTGGCAAGTCGGACTTCCAGCGGAAATGCCTCGAGCGTCGAAACAGCGCCACCCTCCCTCTGCACAATAAACGTGATGATGCTTGAACCGAAGGAGAGAAGAAACAGCGGTACTTTTTCGAGAATGCAGTGATAAAGATGTTTGCGGGATTCGGCTGAGGAGGCAAGTGAGACTCTCCGCAAAGGCCAGTAGTCAAGAAGCAACAGGACAAACGGCAGCGTAACGAGCATCGGCTTGGCCATTAGCCCAAGGGCAAAGAGAAGAAGAACCAGCAGGTATTGCCCGACCCCGGCTCTCTTCGAGTAACCGACGTATGCCCCCATGATGAGAATCCAGAAGAGAGCGCTGAGCGTGTCTTTCCGTTCCGAGACCCATGCAACCGATTCGACGTGGAGCGGATGAAGGGCAAAAACAATCGCAACGAATGCACTCTGCCAGAATCCTCCCGTCATTCTTTCGAAAACGAGAAAGAGAGCAATCGAAGCAAGGAGATGAAGGAGAACATTATGAAGATGATGACCCGCCGGGTCGAATTCAAAGAGGCCGAAGTCGATCATATGGGAGACCCACGTAAGGGGATGCCAGTTGGCGACGTACCCCCGGGTGAATGCCCAAACAAGGTTTTCCCACGTCACACCAGGTTGGATATAATAGTTAGCGACAATGTATCCGTAATCGTCAAAGAGGAGGAATTCATGGTCTTTGACCTGCCAGTACACCACACCGGTTAAAAAGGCAATCACCAGAACGATAACCAGTTTTCGATGTTTCAAGAAAAACGCTTTCATTACGTAGCTCGCTCATAGATGGTGACATATTCAAGCAGAATCCTCCCGAACACAGATGGGAGTGGCCCGGCGATGTGCAAATAGAATCCCTCCCCCAGCTCACGATGCGTGGTCGAGGCGACTCGAAGCGGATCTTCGTAATGGCGAATTACTGGGACATCCTCCGGCGGAAGGGAATATGTATTGGCGTTGTTGAAGGGAACTGCCACAAAATCGCCGGGACGAACCTTGCGCATCTCCCATTCAACGGGAAGCGCGGAACATTCCGCAATGTAGTATTGAAATCCCCAATGCCCCTGGAACCAGATCTGCTTTGACTCACTCGAATAGCCCAGACAGACGAGCCGCGCGAGGGTTCTGCTACTGCCGGCGTACTGCATATCCCTCCAAGCAACGAGGAGACTAAGGAAAAGCATGATGATCGACACCGGAGCAATCCGGAAGCCGGACGAGAACAGACTCCGTGTACTGGTTTTGGGTTTTCGCACTTTTGTCATTAGCGATTCACAGGCGAGCAAGGAGCTGGTCGAGCTCCTTCTTTGCCAGCGGATTGGCCGGGTCGATTTCGACAAGGTGTTTGAGATATCTGAGCGCCGGCGCATATTGGCGGTCACTCAGATAAGTGTTTACCAGCAGTTCAAGAACCTTGACATGCTGGGGGTCCTCGGAGAGTGCGGCGATCAGCTCGGTTTTCGCTTCGTGTTTCATGGCATACTGCAGGTAGCCCTCCGCGATCGACAGTCGAAGTCCAGCCCGGCGTCGGGGATGACGTTCAGTACGAAGGGCTTGGAACGCACGGAACATTTCTGAGAACATGGGGAGATGAATGCTCCTTAGTCTCAACCGCGAAAGTCGATCAAGCGAGCGTCGGGCAGCAGATGTGTCACCGGTCGCAAAGGAGAAAAACGTGGATGCTTCGAGCGCAGGGAAGAACAGGGAATCGACATCAAGAGACTTGCGGACGTAGGTAAGTGCTTCCCGTTTGAACCCCACACTCCAATAGTCGTGTGCAAGCCCGAGGAGCGCAGAGGCCCTATCCAAGGTCGAGGTTATCGTCTCGACATTCTCTCTTCGTCTCAACAATGCCTCGTGATACGACAAGAGTCCGATGAGGAAACTTGTCTGCGAAAGTTGCCTCAAACGAGCAAAGAGGTGTTTTGCTTCTCCCGTGTTTTTCGAGAACTCGGCGGCAAGCGCCCCGTAGAACTGGACAATTGCATTCTGGTAGCTCCCCTGGGATAAGGCGGCAAACTGCTCCTCTGCGGCAGCATATTCCCCCTCGAAAAAGAGCCGAATCCCTTTCCTCATGACTTGCCGATTGAGGCGCTCGCGCTCCGTGAGGATCTCCTCGCCGGCCCCGTCCGGAAAATCTCCGAATGCTCCCACCTCCACAACTTCTTGCATTCCGGCGCGAAAAACCGTCCGGAACGATCTGAGCCGACTCGCTGCCATTTCTGCTTCCATGTCACGCAATCCCAACGGATTCACCACACAGATGAGATAACGGACCTCATGATCGCGCAGGAGTCCGTCGAATACATCGACGACCATCGCCATTTGCAGACGGACTAATTTCCGCTCGCCGATCCAGAACGCTATCCCCTTTGCCCGCGACGCAACAACAGCGTCGGCAGGCGTATGACGTTCGATCCACTCCCCTACCGCATCATATGGCGTTGAGGTGTGTGATACCGAGTTCCTCTCCTCCCGAAGGAGGGGAGCCTCTTCAGACTTCTGGGTCATTCCTGCGTACGTATAGTTCCATGCCAGGTTTGGCACCATGCAGAGTGCCGTAACAACTCCGCACAACACCATTGCCATCCTTCTATCACGTTGCTCCGGGAGAAGTTCGAGCAGCGATTTCACACCACACGACGCAAAAAACAGAATGAGGGGGAGAATGACAACAAAGAATCGGACATCGACGAAGGGATAGAAAAAAATAATCAAAAAATAGAAACCGCAGAAAACGAGAACGAGGCGTACAATAGGGAGACGCAATCCCCGGTAAATACCATAAGCGGCGAGAAGGAGGGGAAGTGCCGTAAGCACCCACTCCCACGATGCAAGCATCTTCCCTACAGTCCCGTACGGTTCAAGTGCCGGTGAGAGACTGCCGAGAGAAGACGAGCTGTACTCGGGGAAGAAGACAAGCGCCGAGATCATCTCATAATACGCGGTAAGATTGCTGAGTGTTCTGGCGAGAAACTCTGAGACAAGCGAAGAATCTCCCGTACTGTAAAAATGGCCGAGGTAGACCTGGAGTTTTTGGAGAGAGGGATTCTCAAAAGCGGTCACAAGAATTTCGTTGCGGTAGTACCACACCGCCTGAAAAACGAGAGGAACTCCAGCCAAGAGCCCGGCCTCAAAGAAGCGCCGCCGGATCAATACGAACAGGACTACCGTTGCAGCGATCGCCCATCCAAGTTCCCGAAGAAACGTGGCCGCCACCACGCCCACAAGGAGGAGGAGAAAACTCACCGAAAACCGGGCACGCCAACCTTGTTTAGTCGACGTGCGACCAATTCGATTTTGGTGCTTTCCTGAAAGATCCTTTTCGAATGCAAGAAGCAAGCCAAGCACCAGGAGGGCAAAAGGGATGTCCGAGAGAATCTGAGTTCCGTAAAGAAGGAGAAGAGGGTGAGTGAGAAGAATACAGGTGGCAATGAACCCGATCCACAGATCGGTGTACCTAGAGACCCACTTGAAGAAAAGTCCGATGAGAAACGCCCCTGCGAGGATGGTTGCCCATTTTGCTGCGAGGATATCGTTCGGAAACAGTGCAATGACCGGAGACAGGAGAATGGAATACAGGGGTGCGTGGGAGACATAGTATTCGGGATACGGAGCGGTGATATCTTTGAAGCCCTCGAACCGGGAGAGAGACTGTGCCCAGATGAGATAGCGCGCGCTGTCCGGATTCAAAATGAAGGATTGATCCACAAAGGGATAGCAAACAAGAAGAAAGAGTCCGCCCATAATCCAGGGAAGTGCTCTCTTGAAGTCCCAGGGAAATCCCGATGAGAGGAGCGTACCGACCGAGCGGGCGTCAATCGAGTCTGAAGAGGGTTTAGGTTTTCTTTCTTTGGATCCTATGGGGACACCCCAATACTATTCATCGTTCGTTGTTGTAGGCTATTCTGCGGCCGGCCTGAAGAGAGAACTCTGGGAAAAGAGTGAAGTGAACACTTGAGGTCACTATGTCATAGCGGATGTGGGCCCTGCAGGACTTGAACCTGCGACCTACGGATTATGAGTCCGCTGCTCTAACCAACTGAGCTAAGGGCCCGGAAGAGAAAATCTCGACACTCTCCGCTGCAAGCATCAAAGTATCGAAAACATGCTGGAAAATCAAGGATTCGGGCTGTTGCACGCTTCGCCTCGATCCACTCATCGTCCGTTCGCTTCATTTCATCCTCGAAGTTCTTTTGTCGAGTGTTGATCGGCGTTGTCTATTCTTTCCGCTCAAGAATCCAGACAAAGTTTTTATTTTCCGGTGCGCGTTGAGCATCATCGCCCCAGGAGAAACGGCTTACTCCAGTGTCGGGGATATCCACCAAGCCCACAACCCTGTAATGATTTTTTGAATACTGTTTGTACCAATCAAGAATTTTCGTTGGAGAATGAGGCTTCGCCACCCAGGAAAAATGCACGTTGACGAAGACCAGATGCGACGGCTTCCATCGTTCAATTTCGGAGATCATTTCTTCCTGCATCGCCACATTGTAGTCGTGCGCCTCCATGAGCATGTAGGTATAGATGTACCCCGTTGCCGATCTGCGGTTCGCATAGAAAGCAATTTGAGGTTCAGAACCGAGGATGGCAATTCTGTCGCTGGGAAGCGAGTTGTTCTTGATATGCTCCGCAATGTCAATCGACTCTACGAAGGGGTTGATCCCGTAAATCTTTTTGCAGAGCATGTTCGGATCATCCCTCAGATAATAACCCTTGGCTTCCGTCAGTATGGTTACGACAATGAAGAACACCGCAACGAGCGGGAGGGCAATCGCAAGCGCTCTCTTCTTCAACATCTTTGCAATCAGCGTGCCTACGGAGTCCAGAGCGATAGCTGCGAGAAGGGCAACAGCAGGTAACGTGGCAATGAAATAATGCTGCCGGAAATAGAGGCCGGGGGTGGTTGTCAAAAGCGCAAACACAATGAAGCCTGTCGCCAGAACCTTTTGCTTCGTCGTGAATGGTCCAAACAGGAGCGCTCCCAAACCAACGAGGGCGAACATCCAAATCCATCTCTGTTCATTCAAGAGTGGAAGAAACGACATCGCCAACATCGCTTTTCCCGATTCCCAGGAAACACCTGAAACATAGGTGCTTGCATATGTTACCGTCCAGAACCAGAACTTCTCGAACGTCCCCGACGCAAGCATGAGCAGAACAACAATGGAGTAAGGCAAAAACACACCCAAACAATACATCCCCAGCGGAGCAATCTCCTTCTGGAGTATAGACCTCAGGTTGCGTTTCCGTCCGGCCGCACAGAAGGGGAATAACACAACCATCATCCCACCAAACAAGATAAAATAGACAGCGTGCTGCTTCATGAGGAAAGCCGTACCAAGCATTGCTCCTGTAAGGAGGGCAAACAGGAGACTCCTCGCCGTCCGCACTGAACGGGTTTCCTCGACCTTCTCCATGAAGAACAACCCCAGGGTGACAAAAAAGACCACGAAGTGCGTGGCATGCGCGGCAAACCCCAGAACATAGGGGCTCAGTGCCATCAAACCGTACTGAGCAGCGACGAGAAGGCCGATATGGAGATTGAAAAACTTCTTCAACGAGAGGAAGAGAAGAATCATTGAAGCGGCGTTGATAATGAGCAAACCAATGTGAATTCCCACAGGAGTTTGGCCAAAAAGCAGCATGATCAGTGCGTACATGTAGTAGATCCCCGGAAGCTTCATGTTGTAGGCCTCTTGGTAGGGCGGGACGCCGTTCAGGATCAACTGTCCGAAGTACGCGTATTCCCCTTCGTCTCGTTCGAGAGGCATTCCAATCAACCTCCATCGAAGGAGGCAAATCACCGCCACGAAGATGGCAAGCAACACCAAGGAGAAGCGGGGGTTTTCGATGAAGCGAACCATCGCGGGAGTGGTCTGCAACGGTTTTTTTGTGGGGGAGGAGGAGTTTCGAAGAGGACTGCGCACTCGATAGTTCTTGCTCATCGGGCTACCAAGAGAAATTATGCTTGTGGTGAGGTTGGAAAGGTATTAACCTTTCCCGAGAATTTGGGGAGCCAACAAGTCAGAAATGGTGTCGGTGCGGACAGGTTGCCTCAGGGCTGCCTTGCAAAGAAACATGCTGAACTCGTCACCACCAAAAGTAGAGAAAACACGAAGGAAAATCAAGGAGCCCGTGAATTTCTGACACACACATCGTCGTTGATTTTCGATATATTAAGACTACCTTAAACGCAGAAACCAATTTGATTGAAGAAAAGATCATGAAGAAGTACGAGTCTCTCGACGCGCGACATTATTTCTGTGCAATCGCCATCGCGGGAATTCTCCTGTACGGGAAGACGGTCTTCTTTGAATTTACCTACGCCGATGACACTCAGCTCATCGTCGTCAACAGCGAGTTCCTCTCCAATCTTTCGAACATCCCGAAACTCTTTTCCAGAGATGTTTTCATTTCAATGCCGAACACAGCCGTGTTCTTCCGTCCGCTCTTGAATCTTTCGCTCATGATCGATGCCTCTATCGGGGGAACCTCACCTTGGATGTACCATATTACCAATCTCCTTTTGCACATCGGCTGCTCGATGTTGCTCTTCCTTGTTCTCCACCAACTCGGGCGCCGGAAAATTGTCGCCGGGATTGTTGCTCTCTTCTTCACGGTGCACCCCTTGCTTACCTCTGCGGTGGCATGGATTCCCGGGCGTAACGATTCCCTCATGACGTTCTTCATTCTCCTCTCATTCCTGTTCTTTCTCAAATGGATCACGAGAGACGACACTTTCCATCTTACTCTTCACCTTGTGTTTTTCTTTCTCGCACTCCTCACCAAAGAGTCCGCCGTTGTCTTTCCGCTATTCCCTCTAGCCTACGCTCTGTTCCCGGCACCCAAGCGCGTTAAGCGGACCAAGCTCATGATCCCCCTGGCCGGCTGGGCCGTTCTGATCGGGACCTGGCTGATTCTGAGAAGCAATGTGTTGCAGACGTATGAAATCAGCCGGAACGTTGAGGCGACAGCCTTGAGTGGTATCTCAAAGCTTCCCGCCTTTCTTTTGTACCTCGGTAAGGCCGTCTTCCCTTTCAACCTCTCGGTGTTCCCGAACCTCAGCGATGACACACTCCTCTGGGGTTTTCTTGCCCTGGTCGCTTTGCTCGCAGGATTCATCAGGCACAAGAGGCATGACGCAAAACTCGCGATGTTCGGCTTGGCCTGGTTTACACTCTTTCTTCTGCCAACATTCTTGACCGGCTCAATTCTGCATGAACACCGGGCCTATTGCTCGATCGTAGGATTCTCTCTTGTGATCTCCGAGCTTCCTTTTTGGAAACAACTCGATCTCTCAAAGAAGACCACCATCGGTTTTGTTGGCGGGATCGTTCTCCTTTTCGGCACGATATCGTTTGCACACAGCGAGAACTTCCGCAATCGTCAGTCCTATTCCACAAATGTGTTCACCCGCTCGCCGAGTCTCGACGAGTCCATAACAAGTATGGCCGGAATGTTGATCGACCGGGGTGATACCACCGCGGCAGAGAGAGTTTTGCTCCAAGGGATCAGCAAAAATCCCAATGTGGGGATAGCCCGCAGAATGCTGGCTGATCTCTATGCTTCACGAGGAGAATTCGAGAAAGCCGAGCGGGAGTATCTTTTTGCTCTTGAGCTGGACCCCCTGCATCTCTACACGTATGTCAACTACGGCAAGATGTGTCTGAACCAGGGGAGACTCGAGGATGCCGAAAGGCTTTGGAGGCAAACAGTGGCTGTTAATCCAGACTTCATTCTGGGATATTATCTTTTGGCAAACTTCTCGCTCCTGAATCGTGACGACCCTGAGACAGCGAGACTCTATACGCGGGAGATCGAGAAGCGGGGAGTGCGTGTGATGCCGGAACTCCTCTCAAGAATTGCGAACCACCCGAAGAGCAGATCTGTTCCCAATGGCGGATCCACTGATGAAGAGCCTTCTCAAAAGAGTTCGGATCGTTCGAAGTAAGGGGAGAAAAACCGGGCTGAAGGAAGGACTTCTAAGACCGCGGTACGAGATCGGAAATTACTGACGTAGCAAACGAGAACGAGTAGGCGGAAACACCGGGAGTGTTGAAACGAATCCTCAGGTCATGCTCGCCGAATTCCTTGTTCTTGACGAGACTGTACATTCGTGGTGTGTCAACGTCTATGACACTCCGCCCCCCCACAAGCTGCACATCCTCACCCCGATTCTCTGCATTCAACGGCAAATCGTCCTGTTCGACAATGACCTCCGCCGCCCGCCCACTCGCGACTTCCAGTACAACATTTGCTTCGATTCCTTGATACGTGACTGAGAGATACCCTTCTTCTCCTTCGCTGCCGCAAAACCGGATAGATTCCCGTTCCATGATCCATTTTCCGTGGGCATAAAACCGGCCGGGCAAGTGCAGACCGTGATCGACGTATTCGACTGTTGATTCTGCGCCATACCCCTCCAGATTTCCGATCGTCCCGCGAAGATAGCCAAGATAGACATCAGAAGTTGCTCGAAAACTCACCGCTCCCGGCTCGTCGGTTTCGCGGACAGGCAATGTGAGATCCGGCAACCCGTTTCTGACCCCTGCTTCAGCAAGCAATGACTGCAAGGCACGTTCGAACTGCTCATAACTTCCCTCACCTTGATGCTCGTAACGAATGAAGCCATCTTTATCGATGAGAAATTTCGTTGGCCAGGCGCGAACCCCATAAGCATTCCACATAATGCCATCGTTGTCGGTTACTACCGGATAGCCGATTCCAAATCGCTTGATCGCTTTTTGGACGTGCTCAGGATTTCGGGCGAATTTGAACTCTGGAGTGTGCACCCCGATGATCTTCATCCCTAGCGGATCGTATTTGCGAAACCAATCTCTCACATAGGGCAAGGTACGAATCGAGTGGATGGATGTATAATCCCAAAAATCGATCAACAACACAGTCCCTTCATGAGCTCGAACCGAGACCGGGTCCGAATTGAACCAGAAATCGCCAAAGAGTTCGGGTGCGCGAATGTGTTTTGGGCGCGGTTCCATGCGTGCTTAAGTCAAAGCTACCCAAAAAGTGTTCCAATAGCAAGGGATGTTCAGAATTGCGCAATCGGAATCGATAATCGAAGAATCTCAACTCTTCCACCAAAGTCTTTTTGATCAGCAATGGATACATTCTCCCCGCCGAATGTCCTCTGTTTCCACCTTACAATCGCAGTACGGTTTTGCCAGACGGCCCACGCAACTCCGGCCCCCACAAGCATCCCGCCAACGACGTCGGATGGATAATGGTATCCAAGATACACTCGTGCGTAGCCGATGGTGGTTGCCCAAAGGAATGCAGGAATGATAACAAGGGCGTTTGGATGTTTGAGGGAGAGGAATGTTGCGATGGCAAAAGCTTGAGATGTGTGACCCGATGGAAAGGAGGGATCGCTCGGCGGCTTCCTTGGCCTGAGGTTCACATTCTCAAGGGCGTCAAACGGACGCGGCCTCCCCACAAGGTGCTTCAAACCCCCTGTCACACCAAAACTGAGTGCCTGACTCACTATCAAGAGAATTCCGGCGTTGTCGATGCCCCCTTCGACGCCGTCCAGAGTTCGAGCAACCGTGTAGACAGTCGGAATAACTGCAAAGGAGGATATCGCAGTGGCATCTACCCAGTCGAAGATTTTTTCTCGAGCAGGGTCCTGCGTAGAATTGATTGCGCGAAAGAGCCGGATGTCGAGTTCTTCGTCCGCCGGTTGCTCTTGGGCACGGACAACAGAAACCGATACGATGAGCCCAAGAGCAAAACAGCGGATTGTCGTCCCGCCGCGCATGAAGGAGGCGACCTTAAAGAGATGCCAACTCAGCAGCCGGGAGTACACGTTGGTACTCCCTATAGAATTTCATGATATTCTCGACGTACGATGTCGTCTGTCGCCAGCCGCGGAAATACCCCCCGCGTGGCATCCCCTCTGCCCAAATGCTCTTGTGGAGCGTATGATAGCGCCTGGAAAGCAATGGGAGCGCATCCCTTACGGCCTTCCAGGAATTTGGATCATCCCCCAGAAACCGGGCAATATCCTGGGCGTCCAGGATCCTTGATAATCCTGCGTTATAGGCCCCCAGAGCAAGCCGGAGCCTGTCTTTCTCGGGTACCCCCTCAAACACCTTGTAAAGCGATCTCAGGTGAAATATACCCGCTTTTATGTTGTTGTAGGGGGTTGTTGCATTCCCGACACCTAATTTTTCAACAAGTTCACCCTGCGTTACAGGCATGATTTGCATTAGGCCGTATGCCCCTTTCCGGCTCTTGGCGTTATGCCGAAAGCGTGATTCCTGCTTCATAATGGCCAGAATCAGCCTCGGGTCGAATCCCCATCGCTCAGAGTACTTCTGGATAACTGACCCATACTTCCGAATGGATTTCTCGGTCAGGGGATCCAAGGATTCGGATGTTGATTCAACACTGGAGAGGCCGTCTGAAGCAGGGAGGGATGACTTCTTAAGGAAGCCAATGCTTTCGAAAGGGACCGTGCACCCTGTCTGTAGGGATGCAGTGATAGCAAGAGCTATCAGGAGTCTAATTCTTTGATGTTTTTCCAAACATTTCCTCAGATTGTTCGACATGTTTGAGTCCACCCTCCATTTCGTTCTCCAACTAACATTCTGATTTCGAACTTTTGGACTCGCCCTTTGGTGGGCTTAGCCGAAGCTGTGTTGCCTATCTCCTTTCTTGGGTAGTAAGGTGTTGATTTTGAATAAGAACTATTAAAAGTCTTAAATATCTCTTAACCAAACTCGGCAACCACCAAAAACACAACAGCTTCAAAAAGAACGCTACCAATGTACGTCTCTTAGATGTTAGAGTCAATAGGGAAGTGAAGGGGTTGCGGTCTTCAGGAGAGAAGGTCGGTGGGAAACGCAGAATCTGGCTAAATTCCCAGGTGAACTCGGCCAAAATGACGAGAAAAGCGGTAAATCTGACAGCTTAGCGGACTATATGAAATTCTGTTTGGCGCTTGAGGACCCACTTCACCTCCCCTTGGTGGGTTACCTCTACTTCCTCCTCTTGGGCCGAGCGGACCGGTTGATTCCCCCATTCCGGGACGGGCGAAGTAGCCTGAAGTTCGATTGAGAACCATGTCCCTGGGAGAAGTGGAACATCCCCCCGGCCTACAACTCCCTCCTGTCTATCCCAGAGTCCGATTAACGGTCCCGCTCCGTGACCATGTTCCCCAATCGGGTGGGTGTAGACGGTTCCGTTGATCCCTTCCCGTTTCATCTTATCCAATGTAGCCTTGAGGATTTGATTCCCGGTAAGGCCAACCTTCATGTTCTCCAGGAGAATGTCCTGGAGGCGATTGCTATTCTGTAGGGCCTGTTTTATCCCTTCCGGCACATCGGTTTCCCCTTCGCGGAGAACATAACCCATGTGCTGAGTGTCAGTGTTGAGTCGCATTGCGGTGATCCCGAAATCGCAATGCAGCACATCGCCTCGCATGATCACAGGGTTTCGCTCGTTGGTCATGTCCATCCCCTTCCGCTGAACATCGACACTTGGTTGGAACCACGTTCCAAAACCCAACTCGTGAGTCTTTTGTCGCATCCACCAGACAACGTCCTCCGTTGTGGTTTTGCCGGGTGTTATCACGTTGTTCGAAAACGCCTCAGAGATGATATCGTGAACGACCTGCATCATCTGTCGATAGACCGGCATCATCTCCGGAATGCGTAGAGCAATGTAGTCGAGCGGGAGTCGTTCAGCCCGGATGACGCGCTTGAGATACCTGGGACCAAGAGCCTCTTGCAACTGCTCCCATTCTCCGGCGGAGAGACCATCAGAGAATGCATGTGTGTGAGAGATGTTGACGGAAATGGTTTTGGGATCGCGCTCGCCGACGACCTTGGTGAGAAGTTTCCACTGATCTTTTCCCCAGAGCTCTGCGTTTCCCAGACTGGTATCGCGATAGGCCACATAGAGGCCGCCTTGTGACGTACCGCCCAGGGCTAATCGCTCGACACCGGCACCGGGGCCCCGATCGAAGAAAACATAGATCGTGCGTCGGCGAGCGGCGAAGGTCGTTGCGGACACGAGGGAGGAGAATGTCGGATCTTCATTGTATTCACGCATGGGAATGATCCACATGTGCACACCATGCTCCCTCATCAGACGCGGCAGGATCGTCTCCAAGCGAATCTTCAGCCACTGCTGCTGGATAGCCGCTTGTTCCCGCAACGGGGGCAACGGGTTCTTGATCTGACGTGCGACAGAATACGAAGAGAAAAAGAGAATAACGAGAAAGAACATAAGGGATTTCACGAGAACTCCTCCATCGTGCTTGCTACTCGATAACTTCAATGAGCTTTTGTTTGCTTTTCAGACCGGCGATGATACGAAGAGAACTCTTCGGCTTTTTTAGATAGCGACTGAGTAGCTCGATGACGCGTTTGTTGGCTTTTCCTTCGATGGGAAGAACACGGACGTGAACAACAAGACTGCCATCTTCTCGAACTGCAACACCTTCGTTACGGCTCTGAGTCTTTACATAAACTTGAATTCTCATATCCTGAGAACATCGGAGTCAACCATCACTCATTCCCCATCGTCCGTTTCTCGATATCGGCGATTTTTTGAACACGTTGCTGGTGTCTGCCGCCGCCGAACCAGGTCTCCAACCACACTTTAACGATACTCTTCGCTGCTTCGGGGCCAAGAACCCGACCACCAAGGGTAAGCACGTTTGCATCATTATGTTCACGACTGCTTCGAGCGACAAACTCCGAATAGCACGGGACTGCCCTCACTCCACGAACTTTGTTGCAAACGATGGCTGACGCAACGCCAACTCCATCAATCATGATTCCTTTTGCCGCCTGGCCGGAACCAACAAGTCTTGCCACGGCATAGGCGAAGTCGGGATAATCGCAAGGCTGGTCTGAAGTCGTTCCGACATCCGCTATAGTGTACCCCAAATCGAGGAGATACGCAGAGAGAATCCCTTTCAGCTCGAAACCTCCATGATCAGAGCCGATCGCAATGACCGTTGTTGCGTGTGGATTTCGCGGATCTTTGGGGCGGGTCAGCAAAACGCCGGTGAGGCTCGTCGTTTTGGTCGATGGTGCAGAGACAAACTCGATGCGATGTCGACGGGCAGCGTCGCGAGCGGAGGGGGTGATGATGGCATCAGATTCAACAACGACTGAAGAGGCACCCCGGCGGGCAGCATCTTCTACATCCCGTTCTGTTAGAAGAGTTCGTTTCATGAATGTCAGTGACGGAGCGTCCCCTCACCCCATTTTAATACTTCGAGCCTGACCCTCGTTGTTCCGGTAGCGATGAGATCTATCGCTTTTGCTGCACCGAGGGAGAGATCGATGATTCTGCCATCCACGTACGGGCCGCGGTCATTCACTCTTACGACAACACTCTTGTTGTTGGCAAGATTTGTAACCCTAATCATCGTGTCAAACGGTAGAGTCTTATGTGCCGCCGTCAATGAGTGCATGTCATAGATTTCGCCGTTTGAGGTCTGCTTTCCATGAAAATCATCCGCATAGTAGGAAGCAATCCCTTCGAGGGTGAGCAAAACCTTTCCGGTGCTTGGAACGTTTGTGCCCGGCTTTGCGCTTTCGGTTCGAGGCTTCGGATCGGATTTTGCTTCTGTCTCTCCGGTTCTTGCGAAGCGCTGAGACGTTCCGCACCCTCCAGCTACCATCATCACAAACACGACCAACAACTTACAAATACTCATTCATTTGCTTCCGTCGTACGTAATCAACAATCTCCTTGACGTCTTGAGACTTCCCCTTCTTGCAGACAAGAATAGCATCCTCGGTCGCAACAATGATCAGGTCCTCAACACCAACGGCAGCCACTAATCGGTTTCCCGCATCAA
This sequence comes from Bacteroidota bacterium, assembly GCA_035559595.1. Classification (GTDB taxonomy): domain Bacteria; phylum Bacteroidota; class Ignavibacteria; order UBA10030; family UBA10030; genus DATMBF01. The sequence continues at coordinate 24,060 of DATMBF010000015.1, forward strand.
TGTAGTTTCGAACAGCATCTTTGATGATAACCTTCCCCTTTAACGTATTCCCGTCGTCATCGCGTGTCGAAAGCCGTACAACCTCATCCCATGAACCGACATCGCTCCATCCGAAATCTCCTTTGATGACAAAGACATCGTTTGCCTTCTCCATCACTCCGTAGTCAATGGAGATGCTGCGAATCAATCCATAGGATTTTTCCAGTGCCTCCTGATACCCCGAGTTCCCCAGGCTCTTGGCCACATTCTGGATTTGCTCGTAGAGGTCGGGCAGAAGATGCTCGATCTCCTGAAGGATTACGCTGGCCTTCCAGACGAACATTCCGCTATTCCAGAGAAAATCGCCGCTTTTGAGAAACTGCTCCGCCGTTTCGAGTGTCGGCTTCTCGGCGAATGTCTTCACGCGATAAACTCCTTCGCCGGAGTACGGGTTTCTGTCAGAATGCTCCTCATCAATCTGGATATAACCATAACCGGTTTCAGGATGTGTCGGTTTGATTCCAATGGTAATAAGGCCGTTTGTCTCCTCGGCAACGCGCACAGCAATCTTCAGAATGCGCTGAAACTCCTCGCTGTCCCTGATGATATGATCTGCCGGCAGAACGATCATGACCGCATTCGGATCGGCTTTCTTTATCCACGACGCCGCCAAGCCGATACACGGTGCGGTATTCCTGCCAATCGGCTCAACAAGAATGTTCTGACGCGGCACGGTGGATAATTGTCGCGTCACCATTTCATGTTGGAGCTGGTTAGTGACGACCAGAACGCGCTCGGGCGGAACCAGAGACTCTATCCGCGCAACCGTGTTTTGGATCATCGTTCCCGTGCCTACGATCTCCAGCAACTGCTTCGGAGTGCGTTCACGGCTTCGGGGCCAAAACCTCGACCCGACGCCGCCTGCCATAATCACCGCGTAGAGGTTCGCCATGCAGAGTTACTCGAAAAGCGACTTGAAATCCATGAGGGTGGCAACACCTTCGTCGAGTAAACCAGAGCGTTGGTCGGGAGCCGCTGCCGCCCATTGGGAAAGGGGAGATGTAATGTTCGAAAGGATATTCATCACGCGAACGTCATCCATAAACTGATTCTCTTCCACATAGCTCAAAAACTCGAGCAGATGCCTGCAGTATTGTTGCAGCATCTCAGGGGAACCGCCGCCGGCAAATCCCTCTGCTTGCTGGCGAACCTGATTCATAAGATCGTTTCTTGTGTCGTCGCCACCTTGCATCGCTTCAACGAACTTTTCTACCAGGGCCGCAAATTCGCCTTCAGCACCGGTTGCAACGGGAAGCGGAGCTGGCGAAACTTCCGGCGGAATTGCCGGCTGATCCGTTTGCGGCACTTCAACTGAAGCTGTCGGCGGTTCTTCAATCGGAGCTGGGGGCGTCGGGAAAACCTCTTCTGCAGGCCTGGAGAGCAGCTCGGTCGGGATTTCTGGCGTGACAGTGGGTACCGACTCGCCAAACGCAATTCCCAACTGACGTTTGACAAGGGTTTCTTCTTCCGGAAGTATTTCCAGTCTTGCAGCGTCCTTCTCGACTCGCTCAGCCACCCACAGCAGGCTCAACGCAAGGTCGGAAAAGCCCCTGACTTTGTAGAGTGATCGCAGCTCAACTCCCAAATCGTCTGCGCCGGCGAGTTTTTGTCGGAGCCGGTCGAACTTGATTTGGTCATCCTCCGACGCAAACTGTGAGGGAGGAACCTGCTCTAAGAACTGAGAGAGGACTTGTTGGGCTTTTTTCATGATCTTGTGTACACGCGCGGTACGCGACTCGAGATCCCACAGCATATTTCGTACGGTATGGTACCCATCCGATCCGCCAGATGCCAGGCATCGATGGTATGGACACCCTGCTTTCCGATCAGCACCACTTCATCTCCTGGCTCCACGTCATCTACTCCGACATCGACCATCAACTGATCCATACAAATCGAACCGACGACGGGGTGTTTGACACCGTGGATGAGAACGGAAGTTTTTCCGGTTAAGAGCCGCGAGTAGCCATCCGCATAGCCGATCGGGACGGTTGCGATTTTTGTCCGTTTCTTGGCAATGAAACGTCGCCCGTAGCTAACGCTCTCGCCGGCCTCGATCCACTTCACAAAAGCAACGCGAGAAACGAGTCTCATGGCAGGTTTCAAGGGTACCCGTTGAGACGTTTGATGGGATGGATAATATCCGTAGAGTGAAATACCGGGGCGTACCATCTGAAAACGCGATTCGGGCAGGTCAAGGATGGCAGCGCTGTTGGCGCAATGGGCAAACTCAGGTTCCAAACCCTCGCGCCGCAACGCTTCGAGGGCATCATGGAACTTCTGAAGTTGCCAGCGTGAGAATTCCTTATTCTGCTCGTCGGCGGTTGCGAAGTGCGTAAACACTCCTTTGAGGTTGACTTTCCGACAGGAGGCGAGCGCCCGAGCAATTTCCCTCAGCTTGGGCCGCTGGGCACCGATCCGGTTCATTCCTGTTTCCACTTTGAGATGGACGGCTATGGATTTCCGGCTTCGTCGGGCAAGACGCTCAAACGTGGTGATTTCGTTTGCCATGCAGACTGTGGGCTCCAGATCATAATCGACAATCAGCCTTGCCTGTCGTCCCACGGCCAGAGTCAGCACCGTTATCGGCTTTTCAACCCCCTCTTCCCGTAAACGCGCCCCTTCTTCCGCGAACGCCACACCAAACTGCTCGACCGAGCGCTCGATGGTGCGGGAAACCTCCACACTTCCGTGTCCATAGGCATTTGCCTTCACAATTGCCATGATGCCGGTGGAACGCCCGACAACTTCACGTATGCCTTTGAGATTCTGGGTAATCGCTCCAAGGTTGATTTCAGCGATTGTCGGTCGTGTCGGGGTCACCTACGTTCGTGCAGTCGAGCTGCGGACCTACGGAAGTTTGCGAAATTTTCGGGAAAATATAGCGTATTAGGGAATGAATGTCAACGAAACTCGACGAAACAGAAAACCCACTGAGCAATTCAGTGGGTTTCCATTTGTGCAACTCGTCGCGCAACCTTGAGCCGGTTGAGAGCGCGATGGAGCGCAGCTCTTGCCCGTTCGATATCAGTCTCGATTCTCTTTTCGGCGATTCTCTTCTGCGCCCGATCGCGAGCAGCCTCCGCTCGCTTCACGTCGATCTCGTCAGCCCGCTCGGCCGTTTCAGCCAACATAACGACCTTATTTTCGTGCACCTCGACAAATCCGCCGCTCGTGGCATAACGAAATTCATTCCCCTGTGCGTCGATGATCTTTACTTCCCCAACGCCAATCGCTGAGAGCAAGGGTGCGTGGCTTCTGAGAACCTGAAATCCACCCACCACACCCGGAGCACTGAAGCTCTCCACAAGGGCCTTGTACACAACCTTCTTGGGTGTAACGATTTCGAGGTGGAACGTCTTCTCTGCCATTACGCTGCCTGCAGTCGCTTTGCTTTTTCTACCGCTTCCTCAATCGTGCCGACCATGTAAAAAGCACTTTCGGGGAGATGATCGTATTCACCCTCAATGATTCCTTTGAACCCTCGGATTGTGTCCTCTAACTTCACGTACTTGCCGGGCTGACCAGTAAACTGTTCCGCAACGAAGAAGGGTTGGGAGAGGAATCTCTGGATTCTGCGCGCTCTGGCAACAGTGACTTTATCCTCGTCCGACAACTCATCCATACCAAGGATGTTGATGATATCCTGAAGGTCTTTGTACGTCTGCAAGATCTCTTTGACCCTCTTGGCAACCATGTAGTGCTCCTCACCCACCACGCCGGGTTCGAGAATGCGGGAGGTCGAATCGAGCGGATCAACTGCGGGATAGATCCCAAGTTCTGCAATCTGGCGGCTGAGCACCGTGGTGGCATCAAGATGGCTAAAGGTCGTGGCAGGAGCGGGATCGGTGAGGTCGTCGGCAGGAACGTAGATTGCCTGTACGGAGGTGATGGAGCCCTTTTTCGTCGATGTAATCCTTTCCTGTAACTCCCCCATCTCGGTTCCGAGCGTCGGTTGGTAACCTACCGCCGAGGGCATTCGACCGAGCAACGCCGATACTTCCGAACCTGCTTGCACAAAGCGAAAGATATTATCGATAAACAGGAGAACGTCCTTTCCCTCTTCGTCGCGGAAGTACTCCGCGGCAGTCAATGCCGTCAATGCAACTCTCGCACGTGCTCCGGGCGGCTCATTCATCTGTCCGAAGATCAGTGCGGTTTTGTCCAAAACGCCCGACTCTTTCATTTCGAGCCAGAGGTCATTTCCCTCCCGCGTCCTCTCTCCGACACCTCCAAACACAGAGTATCCGCCATGGTGCATCGCGATGTTGTGAATTAACTCCTGAATAATAACCGTCTTCCCCACGCCCGCGCCGCCAAAGAGTCCCGTCTTCCCCCCCTTCGTGTACGGCTCGAGCAAATCGATAACCTTAATCCCGGTTTCAAACATCTCTTTTCGGGTCGACAGTTGATCCAGGCGGGGAGAGGGTCGATGAATGGGATAGAAGGTTGTTGCCGCAACAGGGCCTAATGCGTCAATCGGCTGCCCGATGACGTTGAGAAGTCGTCCCAAGACTTTCGGTCCAACCGGCACTTTGATCGGTGCGCCCGTATCGATGACCCTCATACCGCGAACCAAACCGTCGGTCGAGTCCATAGCAACCGTGCGGACACGATCTTCTCCTAATTGTTGCTGGACTTCGCAGATGAGTTCTTCTTCGATCCCTTCAGGATTGACGCGCGGGATTTTGACTGCATTGAGGATGGAGGGAAGTTTTCCTCCGGAAAATTCAACATCGACGACCGGGCCGATAACCTGGACGATTTTTCCTTCGTTCATCTGTTACCTTTCATTCAACTGGAGGTGAAGAGTGGAAAAGAGCATGTAAAAATAGAGAAAACTGGCCGGATAATCAATCTTCCCAACGCGCACGAGGACAAAAAAATCCGCTTTTGAGCGGACAAGAAATTTTGAAGTGAAACTGTTTGATTCTCGGTCTTATCAGCCTCCGGCTGAGAACCGACGACCTCCGGGTTATCCCCGCCATGAGTCAGAGCTGGTGGTCGGATTTGAACCGACGACCTGCGGTTTACGAAACCGCTGCTCTACCGCTGAGCTACACCAGCATTCATGAACAGAACGAAACTACGGTCAAGCCAGCAATCATCTGCCTTAAATATCCAAAATATAGCCAAAAATGTCCCGTCGAGCAACCGGAAATTCGAACCGAATTCACTTGACATTGGTGCTGCCCGCAAGTACAATGCTCTCAACCCCACCGACCTTCTCTCAAACAATTCAAAGGAGGTCTTATGAAGCCAGCGAAACCCAACACCATGAAGAAATCATCGAAGAAGTTCCTGAAAACTCTCTTGCGCAACGAAAAGCGTTACCTTGTTGCGCAGAGGAACGCCCAGCGTATCCGCATCGTTCAGTCCGTTCATGCGGGACACGTTCGCGGCGGACATTCATTCCACTAACGTACAATAGAAAGTCCGATTTCCCATCCATCTTGGGAAATCGGACTCTCTTTTTCGGTTTCGTTTCTTTTCTTCTCATCACTCCATAATTTGTCCGTAGGGAGAAACCTGAGGTTCAATCTTGCCTCGATCTCCTGCAATCACAATCGTCATTTCCTCGTCACGCAGGTATGTCTGGGCGATTCTCTGAACATCGTGCGGCGTCACGGCATGGACCTTCTTCACATAACCTGTGAGATAGGAATCGGGAAGCCCGTGCAAACTGAGGAACGATAGCTGCCCGATTATTCCGCCCCGACTCGAATTCTGCAACACAAATGTGCCCGCCATGTAGTTCTGAATGCCGGCCAGTTCATCTTTTGACGGCACCTCCGACTGCAGTCGATCGATCTCGTAAAAAATTTCCTTAAGTGATGCACCGGTTACATCGGTTGTCACGTCTGCTACCTCAGCCCAATATGCCGCCCGGTAAAACGTCGAGACGGTGCTGAACGGCGAGTAGGTGTACCCCTTGTTTTCTCGAATGTTGCTCGTAATCCGTGAAGCAAATGACCCGCCGAGCAAGGCATTCGTGACAAGAAGCTTCAAATAGTCGGGATGTGAGGGATCAATGATTGGAAGTCCCATGTAGATCGTCGACTGTGCAGCGCCGGGTCGATGGAGAAGATAGACTGCTCGTTTGCTCATCGGTTTGGGGATGTTCACGTATGGCTCAGGTCCCTTTCCCCATTTGCCAAACGCATTCCGAATGGCGGCCTCCACCTTCTTCCCATCAAACATACCGACCACATAGACCTGCGAACGCTGCGCGCCGACGTTGGCGGTATAGAAGGCTTCGACATCGCTCCGTTTGTAATCCTGGACCATCTGCTCCGTCGGGAAGATGTTTCCGTACGGATGATTACCGAAAAGGACCTTCATGAATTTCTCCTGTGCCATGGCCTGAGGTTGGCTCTTCTGGATGCTGAGCGTTCGGAGCATGTCACGTTTCAGCCGCTCGATTTCCTTTTCAGGAAAGGAGGGATTCTGGATGATGTCGGCAAGAAGCTCGACGAGGTTCGGCGCGAACTCCGAAAGAACATCGCCCCCTACCCACATTTGGTCGAGGCCAACGCTTACATTGACATTGCCGCCCATTGTCGCCGCATCCTCGGAAATCTGCTGGGCCGAACGGGATTTCGTCCCCTCTTTCAAATACTCACCCATCAGGTCAGAAAGCCAGATTTGGTTTTCATTCTCATTGTTGTTCCCGGCAAGGGTCGTAACTCGGACGGTCACCTTCGGCAGAGAGCCGTACGGAACCATGGTGACGCGTAATCCGTTCGGCAGCATGAACGTTTGCTTCTTTGGCAGGACAAAGTCCTTCGGCTTGCCTCCTTCAGGCGGTGTCTGTTTTTGACCCATTGCCACGGAGAACAGGAAAAGCGCAGTCAGAACGATAAACAGACTTTTGTTCGATTTCATGGTCATGATCTCCTTATGAACCGGCTTTCGGGGTAACGGTGAGGATCGTTCGGTTTGTTGGTCGTAGGTACTCTGCAGCCGTCGCCTTGAGAAGCTCCGGCGTTACCTTGTCGAAAGCGGCTTCCAGCTTGTTAATGCGGGAAGGATCGTCGTCAAACAACGCAAAGCAGGCAAGGAGGTCGGCACGTCCGAATCCGAACAAACCACCGAGCGTTTCATAGAGGCCCGACCGCAGCTTCACTCTGGCACGCTCGAGCACAGATTTGTCGAGGACCTTCGTTCGCACTTCCTCAATGACTTCGTCAGCGGCCGCCATGATTGTGTCAGATGAAACATTCTTGTCATGAAACAACGAGATCGTCCACAGCATCGGACCGTTATAGTTGAACATGTTCCCCAGGAGGTTGATACCACCGCTCACGCCTCCCGTCAATCCCTTCTTGTTCACAAGGACCCGACGCAGCATGCTGTCATCACCCTGCAGGAGAATCTGATCGAGCAAGCCCATCGCATAATACTCCGGCGTATTCCGTTCCGGCATATGATAGGCGAACGCGAGCGCAGGCCGATTTGCCAACGTGTCAACTTTGTTTGCCCTCTTTTCCACAGTCTGCTTTGGCTCGGAGATATCAGGTTTCGCGGGTTGTGGAACAGATGGAATGGATTCGAAGTACTTCTTGATCATCCCAAGCGCGGCTTTTGCGTCAAAGTCACCAACGACAACGACCACAGCATTGTTCGGTGCATAGTATGTCTTAAAGAATGCCTGGACATCCTCCAACGTCGCCGCATCAAGCTCCGACAACTCACCGTAGAAATTGTGTGCATTATACCAATTCGTGTTGGCATACTGAGGCATATCGAGCCAGGGAAAACCCCCGTAGGGGCGATTGAGAACATTGACCTTCACTTCATTTTTCACCACACCCTGTTGGTTCGTGAGATTTTCTTGTGTTACGGCCAGCCCCCTCATCCTGTCTGCTTCAGCCCACAATGCTGTTTCTAACTTATGAGCTGGCAGAATTTCAAAATAGTTTGTGAAGTCAAAGCGGGTCGAACCATTAAGAATACCACCGTTTTTTTGAACGAGTCGCACAAATTCCATTTTGCCGAGATTCTCCGATCCCTGGAACATCATGTGCTCGAAAAGATGAGCAAACCCGGTCCGACCCTTCGGCTCTATTCGGAAACCGATGCTGTAATAAACCGCGACAACGACGGTCGGCGCCGTCTTGTCCTCGGAGAGAACAACCTTCAGCCCGTTTTTGAGTTTGTGATACTCAACCGGTACACTGAATCTGTCTTTCGCGATGGATGCACCAACAAGTGCCGACAGTAGGAACAAGACCGCGAAAAAGCGAATGCGGTTCATACAGCCTCCTGAGAATGTAATGGATGGAACGGTTTAGAGATATTTTATTATGACAACTGTGACGTCGTCCCGCAACTCAGCTCCCTCGCGGAATTGCGTCAAACGGCGGACCAACTCCTCTCGTGCTTCCTCCGGTGTACGACGGGATTGCTCCATGAGAACAGAAACCAACCGGTGTTCGCCAAACTCTTCCTGGCGCCGGTTCACCATTTCGACCACGCCATCGGTAAAGAGGGCCAGCGTGTCTCCCCATTCAAGTGAGCGTCTCTCGACTTCAAGCGATTCATCAAAGTGGAATCGATCGCCTTTCTCCTGAACGTTTCCTGCGTAAACAGCGGGATGTGATGGGGCAAGCCCGACGGCAGTTCCTTTGGGTCGCAACTTTTCGACCACGCCGTTCGCCTGGCGTAACAAGATTGCCGGCGTGTGGCCAGCACGACAACATTCTATTGAACCATCCGGAAGAAGCTTCAGCAGCGATATCGTGAGAAAGTAGTTCTTCTTGAGCGTTCCAAATAATTGCCTATTCAATTGTACCATCAGCTCCCGGACATCTGCAGTTTCCCGTACAAGGAGCTGGAGGGTCGTCTGGACTTTCACGGTGTATAGGGCCGCGGAGATACCTTTGCCTGAAACATCGGCCACAACAATCAGCTTCGATCCGTCCGCCAGTTCGAGGCAATCATAATAATCGCCGCCGACGCTTCGTGCCACTTCGCTGTAGGCCGAAATCTGGAAGTTCCCAAAAGGAAAAAGCGATTGTGGAAGCAAACTCACCTGAATGTCGCGTGCGACGGAAAGCTCATCCCGCGTAATCAGCTTATCCGAGAGCTCCAGCGCGAGAAGGAAGGTCAGGATCGCGAACAAAGCGAGAACAGCAAAACCGGTGTCGAGGCCAAGAGGAGTATTACTGAGATTTGGATCGAGGAGAATCAGAAAGAAGAGGATGATGGAACATCCGAAAAGAAACCGGCGAGCCGGTGTGAGCTTCTTGAGAAAGACAACGAGCAGATGCTCGGCGAACAGGATTCCCCGCTTCCACTTGGGGATGGCCGGGTCACGCGGCGGCATGTTGCGGATGAAAAAAGCATACATCCCTCGCGTGTCATCCCGAAAGAGCTTTTCAACTTCACCGAGTGTCAGTTCCCCTGTGAAAAGCTGAGAGAGATTCTTGATGAATCGGACTGATCGCTTGATCATGAAATTGACCTTAGATACGGAACTGGAGGAAAAAAGTTGTTGTTCGGGGACGGTTTTGGAGCGAAAAGAGACCCAGCGATTACTCGCTTGCTGCAGGCGAGTAGTCGAGCGGCAGGGTGTCGGCAATCCGCTCGAAAGACCAGTATCCGTAGGTCATAACGCCCAAAGGGTCATACAGCACACCTGCTGAATTGAATGTAACCGACAACCGTTCCATAAAAAGCCACGAGGTCTGGAAATCATTCAATTCTCCGGAAGCGAACCGCGTACTCCTAGGCGCATCAAACCTTCCCCGACCTGTGACAGGCGGCATAACCCTTCCGGCGTATCCGAGGTAGGAAGATTCTTCGCTCTCTTTTCTGTAGACAATCTCGACATAATTTGCAAAGCTCAGCTTTCGCTCGAAAGGTTGTTCGCCGGGCATAAGGAGGTCGGCTGCTGTTGCCTGTTTGCGGGGACCCGCGTATCTCCCCTCGCGAGGCAGACCGGGAACCACGTAGGCCTCAAACCCTTCCTCGTTCAGTCGATTATGGAAGAGAGCGGCTAAAAAGTGACGACGCGAACCCTCATACGCCCTCCGTCGATTCTCTGCCCATCGTTGCTTTGTCCGTTCGTCTCCCTGTAGCTCCTCGAAACGGGCAACTCCACCGTATTTCGTGACCCCCTCTCGCTCAACGAAAATCTGCAGGATGATATGCACAAGATACCCGAGCGCACGATTTTCGATTTTGAGCGGTTGCTGTGCCGTTGCTTCAAATTGATCGGTCTTCTCGTCAATGCGCAAGTCGAGAACTTCCGGATTGAGGATCGTGCATTCCCTTGCATTCCGTGTCATCCCCACAAAGAGCTGTTCAAATCGCGGAAGAAGCTTTCTCCACTCCGTCGGTTCCTTCGCTGTGATTTCCACTGTCTCCGTTTGGATCGGCTTCGACTTCAATCGAATCAGAAGCGATCGGTCGGTACCATCCGTCAGTCGCACATTCTGAATCTTGACATCGTAGCCGACCATCGACACAACGAGATCGTAAACACCGATGGGAATATTCTTGATTTCGAAGAAACCGGAATCGCTTGTCGCCGCGCCAAGCATCGTCCCCGCGAGAAAGACGTTTGCCAGCGGTAGTGGCTCGCCGGATGTCGCGTCCACAACCTTCCCGGAAAGCTTAACAAAAGGTAATGGCTGGGCGGGGAGGAGATCAAACAGGAAGGAGATACAGACGAGTGCAATGAAAGAACGCCACATGCGTTTTACCCTCAACGAAACAATTCCCGACGACGCTCATCCGCGGGCGGCAACGCTGGCCATGCGCCACGAGCACATCATTTATGGATTCCGGGCTCCGTCATCCCACGGAGATCAAACACTTTATCAAGTTGCTCCTTCTTCAACAATCCCTTCTCCACAACAAGCTCTCTGATCGGCTTGCCGGACTTGATGTACTCTTTCGCGATCTCTGCCGCAGCAAGATAGCCGATGTGAGGGTTCAAGACCGTCACAACGCTGGTGCTGTTCTCTGCGTAGAACTGACACCGTTCCGCGTTTGCCGTGATGCCGGCAAGGCAGAACTTGATGTAGACATCGATCGCATTGCGGAGAATCTCGATCTCATGAATAAGATTGAACGCAACGACCGGCATCATCACGTTCAACTCAAGCTGACCCGCCTGCGCCGACATCAGAATAGTCGTATCGCATCCGAGAACCTGATAGCAGACCTGATTGACCATTTCTGCCATCGACGGGTTCACTTTCCCCGGCATGATCGATGAGCCGGGCTGTACCGCTGGCAGGAAAATCTCCGACAATCCGGTCTTCGGTCCAGACCCAAGCAAGCGGATGTCGTTGGATATCCGGGAGAGATCCTGGGCAAAGTTGCGGATGGCATTTGATAGCTCTACCATCGGACGGAGGCTTTGCATCGACTCGAAATAATCCTCCGCCATCTTAAACTGAATTCCCGTCTGCTTCGTCAGCTGCTCGACCATCATCGGCCGGTACTTTGGATGAGCGTTGAGGCCGGTGCCGACCGCCGTTCCCCCAATCCCCAACTCCTTTGAAGACTCCGCCGCGCGCTCAATGGCTTTGCGATGGTTCCGTACATTCACCCCATAGGCTGTGAACTCTTGTCCCAACCGAACAGGAGTCGCATCCATGAGGTGGGTCCGCCCGGACTTCACAATGTGATCGAACTCCTTTCCTTTTTGCAAAAACACCTTCTCGAGCTGCTCCAGCACGGGCAAGAGCTTCTGCACCTCAAACAACGAACCAATCCGAATTGCAGTCGGGCAAACGTCGTTCGTGGATTGCGCCATGTTCACGTGGTCGTTGGGACTGACTTTTGTATAATCCCCTTTCTGACCGCCGAGAATCTCAATCGCCCGATTCGCGAGGACTTCGTTGCAATTCATGTTATGAGATGTTCCGGCTCCCGCCTGGTAGACATCCACAACAAACCATTCACGGAACTTGCCGCCGAGCACCTCGTCGGCCGCTTTCACGATTGCGTCGGCAATAGTCCCATCGAGAAGTCCAAGCTCCTTGTTGACAACCGCAGCCGCTCGCTTGATGTGCATCGTCGCGTCAACATAGGCGGCTTTGGGTTTGAGACCGCTGATCGGGAAGTTTTCCAGCGCCCGGTGAGTCTGAACACCGTAATATGCATCCTTAGGAATATGACGATCACCAAGTGAATCTTTTTCTATTCGGGTTTCCATGACGAGCTCCTATTCTAGTCAGATCGATGACAATTTTCCATCACCACTTCGTTTCAACTTACGACGCAAGAAATGCAAATTCAACCAGAGGATGGAGACGAAAACGGATTGAACTACTTCCTTTTCCCCACGAGCCAGCCAAATTTCGACCGGTCGATCCTCCCCTTATCAAACCTCACGCCTTCAAGCTCGAGGAGAGATTTCTGCCTTTTGAACAAAGCTGAGGCCGGGGGAAACGAAATCCTCCCCCGCGCATTGATAACACGATGCCAGGGGATATCCGAAGGATTGGAAATGCTATGAAGCGCATAGCCGACCAGGCGCGCCTGACCCGGAAAGCCAGACTCCTCTGCTATCTCCCCGTACGTTGCCACCTTTCCGTAGGGGATTTGCCGAACAACGTTCCAAATGAGCACATAGGTCTGTTTCGACGTTCGGGTCACGCTTGCTTTTCAAAGACGATAAGAGGGGGCGTCTGGGATGAGGTAGGCGGAGACATTGAGGAACAAAAACCGTTAGGGTGTCGGGGTCCCATACTTCAGCCGCAACAACGAAACAGCACCCGACCTTGATCGCGTGACAACAAAGAGATCATCGTAGATTCGTTCGTCGATCGTCACCGTCTCTGAGACTCCAAGCTTTTTGATGATTTCCGGAATGATATTGCTGTGGCTGGACACCAGTACCGTCTTGCCCACATGCCCATTCATAATCTTCTGAACCACCTCATCGATATGCTTCGAAAGCGGTGCCGTTGGATCCCGCATGACAATTTGCACCTGCAATCCGCGTGATTTTGCAAGAGGCTCAACGGTGTCGTAGGTCCTCCGATACTGTGTCGAGAGAATCGCATCAATCTTCGTTTTCGCCAACACAGTTTCAAGATCACGGACGCGGTTCACGCCAGCAGGCGAGAGGGCCGGATCAATCTGCGCTGTGTCTTTTTCTGCATGCCTCACAAGAATGATGGTGGTAACGGCGTCCTGGGCAGCGCTGGGAATGTACCATGTCAGCAGAACGAGAAGAAGATATCTCGGCATGCTACTTTTCCTTTTGTGGAATTGCAACGATAGCTATTCTTTGACCGGAAGGATCGACAGCGAGGCGGGTAATGTTCGTCACTCCCGCAGACGAGAAATCGGCAACCTCTTCCCATTCGGAGCCCGCCTTCCATCGAAACAATTTGCTGCCGCTGCCACACACGATTGAGCTATCCGGCAGCCAGCAATAGTCTTCCACATTCTTCATTGTCTGAATGATGGGAGTCTTCGTCCCCGTCTCCACATCAAGACGTACAATCCACCACTCTGATTCCGAGCGCTTATGAACGAAGCTGACCGAGGTTTCGCCCGGAACTTTCTGAATACAGCGACCAATCCCACGCTCGACGATCTCTGCGGAGCCGGATCGCACATCAGCCAATTGCAGCACTGGAGGCGACCCAAGGACGAACACAGCCGCCCGATAGTCGCTCCCCCACGCATAATAGCCAACGGGCTTAAGGGCGGGGAAGAGAAGACGGGGATTACTTCCGGTCGAGTCGAACTTCCAGAGCCGTTGTGTTGAGTCCATTTCGACGCGCACAACACAGAGAGATTTGCCATCAGGCATGATCGAAGCAGAGTACTCGCCTTCGACCGTTTGGATAAACGGTCGGGAAGATTTCGTCGCGAGATCATAGCGGAGAATATTCGCCTGATTGTCTGCCCCGATTGACGTGTACAGGATTCCCTGGCCATCGAGCGTGAACGACGGCTGGTTGTCATACCCTGGCCGGCTTGTCGCGTTCGCCGGCTTGGAAACAATCGGTCGGCCATCACGCCAACGTATTTCTGCAACAAAAATGTCGGTGTCAGGGAGTTGGACCTGCGCTGCGGCGGCTCCGTTCACCCACACCAGAAGAATCCAGGTTGTGTAATTGCGGTTCAGAGTACTCCTTAGTTCAGTGTACCGGCTTGCGCGCCTTTGGTGTGTTCGTCGATCCAATCGAGTACCGTCTTGTACCAGTATTCGGAATTCTGTGGTTTGGCAATCCAATGTCCCTCATCGGGGAAGTAGACCATTTTCGACTTCACGCCTAGACGTTGCAGAGCGGTGAACAATTGAAATCCCTCGCTCACATCGACGCGATAATCAAGCTGTCCGTGCGTGACCAGCGTTGGAGTCTTGTACTTTGCAAGATTCCTCGCATAAGTAATGGGAGACCATTTCTGATAAAGCTCGGGCTGTTCATAGGGGATGCCCTTAAATTCCCACTCCGGGAACCAGAGCTCTTCGGTTGTTCCGTATTTGCTGACGGCGTTGAACATCCCCGCATGACTCACATAGCATTTGAACCGGTCGGTATTCACCATCATCCAGTTCATCATATAGCCACCATAGGATGCGCCGGCGGCTGCAATGCGCGAACCGTCGATGAACGGATACGTCCGGCTGATAAACTCAACTCCTTTCATGAGGTCTTCGTACACTCTTCCTCCCCAATCGCCGCTGATCTTGTCCGTAAATGCCTGTCCATAGCCTGTACTGCCGTGGGGATTGACCATCGCCACAACGTATCCGCGACTTGCAAACATCTGCGCATTCCATCGATAGTGGAATTGATCTCCCCATTGACCCTGCGGTCCACCATGGACGAGATAAATTACGGGATACTTTCGCTTGGCATCAAAAGCCGGTGGCTTGACGATCCATCCATGCACCTTCGTCCCCTCCGCACCATCGAACCAGAAGTCTTCCAACGGATTCATGTCAAGACGCGAGACACGCTCCGCATTCACGGATGTGAGCCGACGGAGATTCTTTCCGCTCACATCGACTCTGAACAGCTCTGCAGGTTGATTGATTGTCTCGCGCAAGAAGAGGAGAAACTTCCCGTCAGGCGAAACTGCGATGTGATGATTGTACCCTTTTTCGACGATCGTCTCTAACTGTTTACCTGGCAATGAGATACGGAAGATGGAATGATTCCCCTTGTTGTCAGCGGTGAAGAAGAGCGACTTCGAGTCCGGCGACCAATGAGCTTCAGCGACACTGTAGTCGTACTTTTCGGTCAGGTTGATCATGTTGCCGGTAGCGCGTTCGTAAAGAACAAGTTGATTCTGATCCGATTCAAAGCCGGCCCGATTCATTCTGCGATAGGCGATATATCTTCCGTCGGGTGAATAGATCGGTTGACTGTCGTTGGCACGATTTTCGGTAATTCGTTTTGCCGTCCCCCCGGTTACCGGCACCACGAACAGGTCATTATTCGTGCTGATGGCAACAAGTGGATCGGTGTTTCTCGTGAAGACCATCTCTTTGCTGTCCGGTGAAAATGCATAATCCCAGCTTCCGCCAAGATCGATCGGGGGAGTATCGTAATCGCCCGGGGTAAGATCAATTGCTTGACCACCTTCTGCCGGCATAACAAAGAGATGGCTTCTCTTGCCGTCTTTCCAATAATTAAAGACACGGTACGGGAGTGTTTCAAACACTTTGGCCTTCACTTTACTTTTCTCGGCCTGTTCATTCCTCTTTTGATTGCAGTCGTCATCCGGACAATCCGGAAAGACCTCAGAAGAGAAGGCAAACCATTTTCCATCGGGAGACCAATCGAGGCCGGAGACACCGGTTGAAATCGATGAGATCTTTCGCGCTTCACCCCCGTCAACAGGAATCGTCCAGATCTGTGATTCGCCATCCCGCGTTGAGACAAAAGCAATTGTCTTTCCATCCGGCGACCATTGGGGAGAGTGATTGGTCCGTTTGGCAGAGGTCAGCTGTCGAACTTCTCCACCGGAGGCAGGAACAAGATAGATGTTGCTGCTTGAGCTATTCTCCGTTTTATTGAAGTATGTAACGACAAAAGCGACCGTGCGGCCGTCAGAAGAAATTGCCGGTGCGCCAAGTCGGCCCAGACTGATGAGGTCGTCAAACGTGATGGGGCGTTTCGATTGAGCAAACGCGGCAAGCGCGATGCAGAGCGCCGTGAGCACAACGGGAATTCTTTTCATAGGAACCTCCGGAAGTATCGTTGGTTGGTACTGCCTCAAAAGAGGAGGGAAACTGTCAGGCAGCTTGTGCCTGGTCTTCAGACTCCTCGTAGAATTCCGTCTGGATGATCTTTCTGAAGCTCTCCGGCATCTTCTCGAAGGCGTGATCCCAGCAGAGGCTGTTGCTGAGAAACCAGCTTCCTAAGGTATTACCGTCGTCGCTTCGCCATCGGTCCCAGTATCCGTCACCCGGTCTATGGATCTTCCAAACGAATTTCTTTTTGCAGACTGTGCAGGTTGCTTCTTTTAAGAAAGGCATAAGAGGTTGTAGGAGTAATTGTTGACATAAACGTACGGGAAACTGAGTTGAGTTTCAATTACTTTTTGTTTGTTCCAAAGAAGAACAGCAATGGTCGCCAGAGACGATGTGCCCGGGACGAGAACGAGCTTATTCATCAGACCCACCCACGCAGCTTACAAGCTTCTGCGACACGAGCCACTGCAACAACCATTGCAGCAAGACGCGGGTGCACCTTCTTATCCTTCATCGCCTGCTGAATCGTATGGTAAGCTTTTGTCATCTTCGCGTCCAAGGCCTCGTGAACCACGCGTTCCTCCCAGAAATACGAGTACTGATCCTGCACCATTTCAAAATAGGAAACGGTGACTCCCCCAGCGCTTGCCAGGATGTCCGGAATAACATGGACCCCTTTCTCATGAAGGATGAGATCAGCTTCCGGGGTTGTCGGACCGTTGGCAAGCTCACAGACAATCCGCGCCTTGATATTCTTTGCATTCTCTCTTTTGATGGAGTTTTCGAGAGCTGCCGGATATAAAATGTCAACATCAAGCTCCAACACCTCGTCGCGCGGTATCGTTGATGCCCCGGGAAAACCACCAATCGAACCGGTTTTCAGCTTGTGAGTTACAAGAGCTCGAGGGTCCAAACCCTTAGGATCGTAAACTCCACCACGGGAATCACAGACTGCAACGAGTCTTCCCCCGCCGAGAATTTCCTGATGAAGCAACGCCGCCCGCTGGCCTGCTGTGCCGAAACCCTGGATAGCATAGGCACCGTGGGGATTGACACCTAACGTCTTGCACGCTTCACGCACCGTAAAGACTCCACCTCGGGCTGTCGCATCACGCCTGCCCTCTGTTCCTCCTGCTTGGATTGGCTTGTCCGTCAATACCCCAGGCTGGTGACGTCCGACAATGGTTTCGTACTCATCCATCATCCACACCATAGTTTGGGGATTCGTGTACACATCAGGAGCAGGAACATCCTTGTCAACTCCAATATACGGTGCCACTGCGCGAATGTACGCACGGGCAAGATTCTCTAACTCTCGCTCAGACATCGCGCGCGGATCGCACACCACTCCACCTTTTCCGCCACCCAACGGCAAATCCAGAACAGCAGTTTTCCATGTCATCCATCCGGCCAGTGCACGAATGGTATCCACTGTTTCATCGGGATGGAACCGGATTCCACCTTTTGCAGGACCACGTGCATAGTTGTATTGGATACGATATCCCTGAAAGACCTTCACTTCACCGTTGTCCATTCTTACCGGCATCGTGAAGTTGAACTCCCGCTGCGGCCAAATGAGAAGCTCGGTCGTGGCTTTATCGAGATTCAGAATCCGCGCCGCCTCCAACACCTGCTTTTGCGCAACGCGAAACGAGTTATACGATTCCATAGCGGCTCCTTCTTGGCTATTCCCCGCCTTTCCGATCATCAGCTTGACTCCTCTCTTGTTTGCCGATCAGAATTCTGTACCAACACTTCTTGCACACAAGCGCACGGTCAACACTCAGCAACACCTGTTGCCATGGGCTGAGGGGCTCACCACAGTGTGGACACGCCTCAAGCGTTTGGTCGGCGGGCTTTTGCTCTTTTCGCAACGTCACATCATTCCGGTTTGAGAATAATCCCTTTGTTTCGATGGCCGTTGATCTTCACGGTCAATGGTTTCTCAAATTGCAGATGTCGAACAACACCCAACTCCTCCGTCGCCGGTTGCGACTGGAGCCACTCCCAATCGATGTAACCATCCGGCAGTTTCGTGTTAACGGTGAAATAGCTCACCATAAAGGATGTGATATTCTGGAAGAAGTGAGATCCTTGCGATGGCGCCACTTCCTGGTCTTTGAAGCCCGTTTCCACGATAGCCCGCGCACCGGAAATCTGATCCCATTTGACAGGAATGCCCAGCCACGGGTCAAGCGTTCCCCAGCGGCCGAATCCAATCAATAAGTAGGGCCTGCCCTTCGCAACGAGCGTCGCGTTCAACTTCATCACGCTCATGGCAACGTCCCGCGTCTTTGCCCGATCGAATCGCTCCGGATCCACACACACGATATCGAAGATATCCTTCATGATGCCATGCCCAAGAACTTGACTGCTGGCACAGAGGATCTTTTCGCGTGGCTCGTCATCAACATTCAGCTCTTCCATTTCCCTGCTCAAGACAAGCGGGCGCATCTGAAGCAAGCCAAACTCCTTCGGTTGTCCTTCCGGCACAGACATCGAGACCGCAAATTCGATCTCGACGGGTGTTCCCATTCCCCAGCTTCCCATGTCGACCAAAAGCTCGAGGATCTGAGGAAGCGGAAAGATCTTGTTTCGTAAAATTGGCGCGAAGGTCACAACCCGAACCCCTCCTCGAGAAATCCCATCACGCAGCACGTCATCTTCAAGAACGTACGTCGATGCCACGTATTGAAGCGTTCCATCTGCTTCCGCATCGGCAAGACTGTATCGCTTCAAAAGAAGGTCGGTGGTCTCTGTAAAAGGAATCGGCTGACTCGAAAGATCGAGCGCGAAGAAGTCTCGCTGCGTATTCGCCAGCGCTTCAGCCGGTGAAAACAGCTGAAGAAGATGAGTGGGATACTTCGGACAAAAGCGGACCGTCTCACCGCCGTCGACAACCATTTTCCCAAGTCCCAACGCGGCCAGAACAATGCCATCGTGTTGTTTTTGCGGGGCAATAGGGTAGAAATTGTAGGATTTCGCAACGCCGGAAAAGTCGGGATAGAAGCGATCACCATGCGGCGTACCCACCATCTTTTGAATGATAACGGCCATCTTCTCCTCTTCCAGCCTGTAGGATGTCACCTTGATATAGTCTTTCGCGCTCTGGTAGAACGCTGAGGCATAGACGCGCTTGACGGTACTGACGAGCTCGCTCAGCCGTTGAAACGGATCCGGATTATTGTTCGGAATCATGTACGTCTCGTACACGCCGGCAAAGGGATGGTACTGCGAGTCCTCCAGAAGACTCGAAGATCGAACGGCAAGCGGCTCACGAATGAGATCGAGGAAAGCTGCAAGGTCTCCCAACACTCCCTCGGGAAAGCTCCGCGCCTGGAGGAACCGGCGGGTAATCTCTGCATCGTCGGTCGAGCTGAGAGCAAATGTGCGCAGATTGTTCTCCTCGAGAAATTGATCAAACACATCCGTACCGAGCACCACTGCCGGCGGAACGTGGATTTCCACTCCCGCAAACTTGTTTCGAACGTTGTAATTATTGATAAGGATGTTCACAAATCCGAGCCCGCGCGCCTTCCCTCCCAATGATCCGCCGCCGATCCGGGCGAAGCTTGTGTGAGGATCGAAGCTTTCCTTAGAAAAGTCAGTGATCAGCCCGCGCTGTTGAAGCTTACGATACTCCCGAAGTGAAGAGATAAGGTCTTCCCGCAAGGCTGCCAGTGAAGGGTAATCCGAGACCTTCCGCGGCCGCAATTTGTGCGCGAGCCAGAATTCCGTCCGCGCTTTAAGCCAGTTCGAAAAATGATTTCGCTCCGCATGGTAGCGTATGCTCTCCTCAGGAACAAAATGAAGCTGTCGTTCGAGCGACCTCAAATCTGTCGCTCTTGCCACCTCCCGGCCGTCTGGAGTACGAAAAACAAAATCGCCAAAACTGAAGTACTGAGTCATGAACTGACGGAGCTCCAGCAGATACGTCGGAGATTCTTTCAGCAGGAACGACGCCCCGCGGGAGCGTGCCATTTGCTCTAACTCGGCGTTTGTCGATTGGAGCAGGATCGGAATATCGGATTGTCTCGCCTTGACCTCCCGCGCAAAGGTAAGTCCTGCCCGTGGATCCGGCTGACCTTCCCGAACGAAATCGATATCGGAAATGACGCCGAGGATGTACTCTTCATATCGCTCGAAGTACTGCCACGCTTCTTCATAAGTCGTGCAGAGCAGAATTTTCGGACGCGCCCGCATGCGCAAATAGCGGTGCGTCATGTTGACACCTTCGGAAATGAGTCTCTGCGATTGGTTCAGGATTTCCGTGTAGAGAATCGGAAGAAAGGAAGAATAGTATCGAATGTTATCTTCAATGACGATAATCGACTGGACGCCGGCAATCATCGTATCATGCTCAACATTCATCTTGTCCTCAAGATGCTTGATGATACCGATGATTAATCGGAAATCTCCCTGCCAGATGAAAATCTTGTCAAAGACAGAGGTGTCGTGGTAGGTGATAAGGTCTTTGAGCTCTTTGTTGTCGTAGGCAAGCAGGACGATGGGGATGTTCAACCCAGAAGACCGCGTGAGCCGTGCCAGCTTCAGGGCTGTCATGTCTTCAATGTGAAGCGTCGTGATGATGAGGTCGAAGCGCTTCTCTTCTTTCGCCAACGCGATTGCCTCCTCCCCGCTTGAGACGCGCGTGAGTTCCGGCGAGTGACTGAGGTGAAGCCCCTGGTACTCGTTGCGGATAAGCTCATACAACCTACCATCTTCTTCGAATAAGTAGAGGTCGTACAGGCTCGAAACGAGCAGCACATCGCGGATGCGGCGGCGCATCAGGTTTTGGAATCCCTGAAAACGCGTCCCGTAGCCGTGTTCAATCCAGAGAGGATCAAAGTATTGCTTTTCGGCCACCGAGTAAGCTCCTTAACCCATTACCCTCACCGCTTCAGGAGAACTCCGGGACGGAGAATCTCATCCCAATGTTCTCCCGCCATCACACTACACTAATCCTTGATCCATCATTGCATCCGCTACTTTGAGGAAGCCACCGATGTTCGCACCATTCACATAATTGCCCGGAGTGCCGAATCGCTCGGCAACGTCAACGCAGGTTTTATGAATGTTTTTCATAATCATACGGAGTCGCTGGTCGACCTCCTCGCGCGTCCACGGCAGTCGCATACTGTTCTGCGCCATCTCGAGTCCCGATGTTGCAACACCACCTGCGTTTGCCGCCTTCCCGGGGGCGTAGAGAATCTTGGCATCCAGAAACAACTTCACTCCTTCAAGCGTGGTCGGCATGTTTGCACCTTCACTCACCACATACACACCGTTCCTCAGCAGGTTTTGTGCATCCTTAGCGTTGATTTCGTTCTGTGTTGCACAGGGAAAGGCACAGTGAGCTTTGTGATTCCAGAGCGGATTGGAGTCCATTTTCGAATCGAGCGGCGTGTAGACCGCATTTCGATATTTTTCCACATACTCCTTGATGCGGGTGCGCTTCACATTCTTTAACTCCATGACAAAATCCAGCTTCTTCCGGTCGATTCCCTCTTCATCATAAATATAACCATTCGAATCCGACATCGTCACCACTTTGCCACCCAACTGAAGAATCTTCTCCACGGTGTATTGCGCAACATTGCCGCTGCCGGAAACTAAGCAAATCTTCCCCTCAAGTGTCTCCCGACGGGTTGCCAGCATCTCTGCCGCAAAGTAGACGGCGCCGTAGCCGGTGGCTTCAGGTCGAATCAATGATCCCCCCCAGTTTAATCCTTTGCCCGTCAGGACACCCGTGAATTCATTTCGCAGCCGTTTGTACTGCCCGAACAGATAGCCGATTTCACGGCCCCCGACGCCGATATCTCCCGCCGGAACGTCGGTGTCCGGCCCAATGTGTCGAAACAACTCCGTCATGAAGCTCTGGCAGAATCGCATCACCTCATTATCACTCTTCCCTTTGGGGTCGAAATCGGATCCACCTTTGCCGCCCCCCATCGGAAGCGTGGTGAGGCTGTTTTTGTAAACCTGCTCGAACGCAAGGAATTTGAGAATCCCAAGGTTGACCGAAGGATGGAACCGAAGACCGCCCTTATATGGACCGATGGCGCTATTCATTTCAATCCGGTAACCGCGATTCACATGGATTTCGCCTTGGTCGTCCATCCATGGAACGCGAAACATGATGACACGTTCCGGTTCAACCATGCGCTCGAGAATCTTATTTGAACGGTACTCGGGGTATCGTTCGAGGACGACAGCGAGGGACTCGACAACTTCCTGGACGGCCTGGTGAAACTCGGGTTCGTGGGGATTTCTTTCTTTGAGATGAGCCATAAAGCTATTGACATACGAGGACATACATGCCTCCTTGAGGTAGTAAGTGCAAGAGTGCGATGGAGCAGGCTACCCGCTCTGCGGACAGAAGTTGCCAAATGGTGCAAGCAGGAAGCGGTATCAGGGGAAGATGCCTAACTCCAGGTAGGATGTTGCAATCTTGTTGATTGAATTAATAAACGCTGCGGTTCGGAGATCGATCCCGGGATGTTGTTTCCACGTTTCTCGGACCTGATTGTACGCCACGATCATCGTATCTTCCAGGCCTGAATTCACCAGATCTTCTTCGTCGGGACCACGTGTGAGTCGTTCCTTTTCTTTATCACTGATGGTATGTTTCGTGATTGTTTCAAGGGTGTTGATAATCTGCCTCGTGGAAGTTTCTGTGAATCGCTTCCCCAATCTCCCCATCCTCACATGCTGGAGGTTCTTCAACCATTCGAAGTAGGAGACTGTAACACCTCCGGCATTGAGATAAATGTCCGGCAGCACCATAATCCCTTTCTTCTTCAGGATTTCTTCTGCCTCCGCTGTCGTCGGCCCGTTCGCCCCCTCACCAATGATTTTGGCCTTGATCCGTCCGGCATTCGCCTCTGTGATTTGATTCTCCAGCGCAGCGGGAACCAGAATGTCGCACTCCAGCTCAAGCGCCTCGAGAGTCTGCGGAATATTGGTTGCACCGGGGAAGCTCAAAATGGATCGCGTTTCCTTTCGATGCTTCAAGACCTCGTCAACATCTAACCCTTTCGGATTGTAGATGGCCCCTTCGTACTCCGCGATGCCGACAATAACGCAACCACCTTCCTGAAGGAACTTTGCGGCATGATAACCGACATTACCCAAACCTTGAATCACAACACGCTTTCCTTCAAGGCCTGGACGCAGGCCCAAGGCCTTCATATCCTCCGCTATGGAACACGCTTCGCGAATTCCAAAAAACACTCCCCGCCCTGTTGCCTCGCGCCTCCCTCGAATTCCACCCTGACTGATCGGTTTGCCGGTGACACAGGCGGCAGCATCGATTGCATCAGGACGGAAGGCCGAGTACGTATCGGCAATCCACGCCATCTCACGCTCGCCGGTGCCATAGTCCGGCGCCGGCACGCCAAGACCCGGACCGATAAAGTTCTTCTTCACTAACTCTGACGTGTACCGCCGCGTGATCCGCTGAAGTTGCGGTACCGTGTACTTCTTGGGATTTATCTTGATCCCCCCCTTCGCACCGCCGAAGGGGACATCAACGACGGCGCACTTGTACGTCATCAGCGCTGCAAGCGCCTTCACCTCATCCTCATTCACATCTTCGCTATATCGGATTCCGCCTTTTGTAGGAAGTTTGTGATGACTGTGCTCAACGCGCCAGGCAGAGATCACCTCATACCCTTCGTCAGTCTGGAGCGGAAATTGGAAGCTATACACACTGTTACAGACTTTGATTTGTTCAAGGAGCCCTTGCGGGTACTTGGTAAACTTTGCTGCGCGATCAAAATTCAAAGAGACATTTTCAAAAAAACTTGCAGGCTGGTGACCCATACTGATCTCCCTTTCATGAAGCTGAGTCTATTGTCGAGATGAACAGAGCTGCGGGAACTTCGTGTGTCAATATTCACCCAATTTGTTGAAAGAATCAAGACTGAAAAGGCTCTTCGGCGGAAGGAAACGCCACAACCATTCGTAGGAATGCTATCGAATGAATTATTAGGAATAAGAACAGGAAGCCGAATTTCGAATGTCTATGAGATTGTCGGTCGGGGAGAAAGATGAGAATCAGAAGGGAAAGGAATAGCGAGCACCAAGCGAAAAGGCGAATTGAGTCGATCGCGTGCTGACCTCTGCCTTGGGCGAATACACAATGGCTGGATGGATCGTGATGGAAAGTCCCTCCGCAAGCGGATACACAGCAATGGCATGAAGACTCATGCTGCTGATGCCGGTAAGCGTAACCGTCGAACTTGAAGTCGGTCCGCTTTTTCTTCCCATCCCCCCCGGCTTGGTGCGAGAAATGCTCACTTCTTGGGAAACAAACGTGATCTGAGCAAGGGGAACTATCATGAGATCACCGAATTCCACAAATCCTGATGCATCAAAGCCGAAGTACGTTGCACCAAGGTCCCCAAGGTATTGATGAACATTTGCTGAAAGACTCACAACCTCGAATTCCATGTCCGCGGAAAGAGAAATCGAATTGGAAAGACCGGCAAGCACATTTGCGGTATCGTTTTGATACCGATAATGAGTGAAGTCCGCTGATAACGAAAGCACATTGGAAACGGACAACTCGTAGCCCGCACTGATTGACCACCGTTGCAACCCCCCGTTGGAACCCATGGTAACGATGCTCTCGAACCCTGCGTTGAAGCCGCCGTCGTGATCAAGAGCGAACGAGGGCGCAAGTGCAGGTTGATCGTTGCTCAAATCGACACCATAACTGGTATAGCGGTTCATGAAACGGAGTCCTGCACTTGCCGACCAGGGAGCGTCTTTATCGTCGACCTGAGCGGATGCAAACTCACAACAAAGGAGAACGAGGAGAAGGAAGCGCGTTGTATTCATAGTTGAAAGAAAAAGAAAAGTCTCTCTTTCTTCAAGAGAGACTTTTCGAAGGTGTTGATTTTGAGGCCTTCTTATTGTTTGCCTTTGGCTTCGGCCTTTGCAGCCTTCTTTGCGGCTTTGGCTTCTCGTTTAGCCGCCTTTTTTGCTGCCTTGGCTTCCTTTTTGGCCTCTTTCTTTTCAGCCATCTCGGCTTTCTTTGCGTCTCGCTTCTCCATGTTCTGCTCTTTCATCTGCATGCCGTGCTCGGCATTCGGAGATGGAGTCGCAGGAGTAGCCTTCTCACCCGTCTGCGATGCCGGAGTAGCGGGCGTTGCCGGCTGGGATTTTCCCTTGTCCTGAGCGAGAACCGCGGCACCGACGCAGAGTGCGAGAAGAGTTACGAGGATTCTTTTCATACCTCTATCCCTCCTTTCAAAGAGTTCGACAGATTTGTTTTCGGTAGTCTTGTATCCACCAGCACAAGCTACCAGCCTCGTCTGTGCAATAATAATGGAATCCTCACATCAAGTCAAGGCTGCGCGTGCTACGAGTCACTCGGAAAAACACATTTGTCAATTCTGTCTGTCAAAGCTGTCTTTGTTTGTGAAGAAGATTTAACAATTGTAACCCTAATACACAGTCTGCGGGGCTGCATGTCATAGCTCGTGGTGAAACGCATAACGCAGACTCAGAAATACTCCCCGCCCTCTCGTTGTGAATCCATTGATTTCGGCGTATCGTTCGTTGAAGATATTCTCAAGCCGCGCACTGATCGAGACATTGTCTCCAAGCTGAAATCTTTGCATGAAATCGACGAGCGTGTACTCACCGACAGGTAACGCTCCAAGCGCTCCATACGGCCCTCGCTGCGAATCAAAGAAGTTATCGTATCGTGATCCGACATGTCTCACATCTAGCCGCAACGACCATGACTCGAGCGGCGAGTAATCGAGGCTGAGATTGAGCGTGTTAGGCCGACGCGTGAGACTGGAGATCTCGACCTCCCGATTCAGGAACGCTCCGCTGTTGAAGATCTGCACGTGGTGATTTTGCGTCTTTCGCGTATCGATTTCATCCGGTCTGTATCTCAACCTTCCGCTTAAGAAGCTCGCATTTCCGGAAAGGAAGAAGCCGGTCGTAAGCTCAACGTGGAACCGCACTTCAATTCCGTTTGTGGTTTGAGTACCGATGTTGAGATACGTTAATCCACGAAAATCATTTCTCATCCAATCGTTGCCTAACGTGTCCAGACCGACGTTCTTGTCCCACAGATAAACAAACTCGATGGCATCTTCGATAACGGTCTTGAAAAAGCTCAAGGAAAACTGCCAGCTCCTCGCGCTGTGCTTCAGTCCGATCTCATAGGACATTGATCTCTCCGGCTTCAGTTCCCGATTGCCCAATGTTATTCCAGAAGTAAAGTCTTGCTCTGGTGAAAACAGCTGATAGAGAGAGGGTGCATTGAATCCCGTTGAGGCAGAGCCATACAAAAGTCCGCCCTCGAGTATTCTAACGGACGGATTGATTTCATATGTCAGGTGTGTCCCAAACGCGCTATGTCTGTTCGCCCGAACTCCAAGTCCCATTCCGAATCTCCTCAAAAACGAATTCACAAACCCACCATTCACGTCAACGTGTGCAAACACGTTCAACGTTGTTGCGTTCAGTCGGAGAGAATCGAGATCGGTCAAAACCTCAAATGGACCAAACGCCGTGTTGGCAAAGTAACGTGACCGTGAGCTCATCGTCTCGCGGTACGAACCTATTCCACCCACGAAATCCAAATAGGGCAGTCGGAAATCAGCTTGCAGTTCATTCGTGAGTGTCGTTCCGCTCCATTTGCCCCGGTAATGAGTGCCGTCGGTGTTCCCTGCTTGGTCGACGACGGACGAATCATCGACAACTTCCCTTTCCATCCGTGAATAGCCACCGACAGCTTTCAGACTGAATTGAGGGTTAATAGCGTAGGATCCCCCGTACGTTAGGAGCGCTCGAGAAAACCGGAGTCGATGATTTTCATCGTCCCGAAAAGCACCATCGTCGATGTCCGTCTTGTGCCCCGTCATCTCGTAGGAAACATGAGCCTCCAGTTCATCCGCCCGAAAGCCGATCTTCCCTCCGATATCAACTTTCCTGAAGTTGTCGCGATCGCGGTTCTTGAAAACTCCAGCGCTCTGAATGGTATCGATCGTGGCGTCGAGCCCATTGACGGCATGATTCTGACCATGAGCATTGAAGTAAAGCCCGAGCGGGTGTGTGTAGTTGAGGTTTAGAGCCTGATCGAGCAATGATGTGCTCTTTCCGAACATTCCGCCTCGGATTTGCGCAACTGCATGCAAGCCGGGTAATCGGTTTTTCTCGGTAATGATATTCACAACCCCACCGATGGCCGAAGAACCATAGAGGGTGCTGTGAGATCCACGGACGATTTCTATTCGATCGACGCCAGCAAATGACAGTTCGGAGAGATCGAGGGCATTGTTCACGCCAGATGGATCGGTAAGGCGGATATCATCCACCAAGATTGTCGTATGGTTGCTTGACGAGCCGCGCATGAAAATGCTCTGCGTCATACCGGGATTCTGGCCTGCACCAACGGTGTATATCCCTTCCTGTTTGGTGAGAACCTCTCCGACACTCAGCGGGATGTTGCTGCGAATCGCTTCTGTGGAAATGACCGAGACACTGCGCCCAACGCTTGCCGGATCCCTCTCAAGCCTCGTGGCGGTGACAACAATCTCAGGTAGCTGATAGGTGATAAGCGTGTCCGACTCCGCCAAGGATTGCTGGTCAACAACGGTGGACCGCTGTGCAGCGGGAACTTGAGCGAGAGACAGGAAAAGAAGAGTAGTAAGAAGGACAGAAACTTTTCGCATGGCATTCTCCGTTTTCATGCTGGCACCTTCCCGCGAGCAACAGCAGGGAACTTCCTCGACACGATCTCAAAACCGCCGAACAGAAGAGCAGAATACACAAGGGAGCTCAGCAGAGTGTTTTGAAAGAACGGGATCGCGGCAACATAGCATGCAATCAGGCCGGACCAATCCATCGGATAGAGTTTCCCTCCCAGCCAAACGGCCAGATTTGTAACGAGAAAGAAGAAGACCGACCCACCGACGGAAGCTCCGGCCACATTCAGCACATTGATCTTACCGTTGAGAAGCAGACCCATCGCCGTGATGACGGCAAACGAACCATACACAACAAGGCGCATGACGTTGAACACGGAGTATCCCTCGAGCGCCCACAAGAGGAGATCGCTGAGAATCATCGCGGCAAGGGGGACGAAAAATGCTGTTCGCTTGTTTTCAAGATATGCCCCGCCAAATAGCGCAAGCGAGATGATGGGTGTGAAATTTGGCGGGTGAGGAATGATGCGAGCAATGGCCGCAGTGACGATCATTCCCATCAGAACCGAAAAACGAAGAGTGGACATATGTTACTCCTTTCTTTTGATTAGCCAAGAAAAAACAAAAAGCCCCAACCTTCTCGAGGAAGATTGGGGCAACAAAATCAATGAGCAAAACGGTTAAGGCACCTTCCCGCGAAGGTTGTCGCGACTCAAGTGAGTCGAACATTGCGCTCTGGCAGGTCTCCTGGCTTTCCCTCCGCTGATTCGTCTTCCCGCGGCATGATGACCGCAGTGACATTAGTGAACCAGCGTTTCCCAGTATCGGGAAAGGGATTACAGTTGCGGGGCAGCTTCCGCTTTTCTCCGTAAGGACAGAGAGCACGGAATTCCCTTTTCATGGCGACATAAGGCGCCACACCAGAACGATCTATGAGAAAGAACAAAACGCGTTCAGAATTTACTTAGATTCGCTGAGAGTGTCAAGCATTCTAATAGCCAATCGCGGAACCATAACCGCGGGGGTCGGTCGCTCCTAAATAAAGGCCTCGCTCCGCATCGATAACAATCCCCTCTGCCCTTCCCTGGTAGCCATCGCGTTCCCTGAGCGCATACCCCCGGCGCTTCAGATTCTCAAGAACGTCGACAACCATTCCACGCTTTTCGTACATGAGGGTATCGGGATACCATTGGTGATGAATTCTTGGTGCATCGATGGCTTCCTGAATGTGCATGCCGAAATCGATGACATTTGTTATCACCTGGAGAACAGTTGTGATAATCGTTGAGCCACCGGGCGAGCCGACAAGGAGGAAAGGTTTCTGGTCTTTCAACACGATAGTCGGAGTCATTGCGCTGAGCATTCGCTTGCCCGGCTCAATAGCATTTGCTTCACCGCCAAGGAGACCGTATTGGTTAGGGACTCCGGGTTTTGCGGAGAAATCGTCCATCTCATTATTCAGGAGAAATCCCGCCCCTTCGACGACAACAAACGATCCAAACCAGCTGTTGATTGTCGTCGTAACGCTGACGGCATTTCCCCAGCGATCAACAATCGAGTAATGCGTGGTTTCGGAACCTTCCCGAATTTCCACAGAGCCGTGCGCAACCTGACTGCTTGGCGTTGCTTTTACCGTGTCGATCAATCGTCGACGCTCGGCGGCATACTCCTTCGAAATCAGTTTTTCGATAGGTACGGGATAGAAGTCGGAATCACCGAGGTACTGAGCCCTGTCCGCATAAACGAGCTTCATCGCCTCTGCCATGAGCGCTATTGTCTTTGAAGAACCGAACCCTGTCGCACGAAGGTCGAAACCTTCAAGCAGATTCAGCAATTGCACAAGCGCAATTCCTCCCGAGCTGGGAGGCCCGATCGAGACGATCTCGTATCCCCGGTACGACCCTAGGATCGGCGGTCGTTCAACAGGCTGGTAGGATTCGAGGTCGGCATGCGTAATAAGTCCACCACCTCGCTGCATTTCTCGAACAATGAGGTCTGCAGTTCTCCCTTTGTAAAACCCATCCCTCCCGAGCCGTTGAATTCGCTTCAACGTCTCCGCAAGATCCCTCTGAACCAGGATGTCTCCCTCTTCGTAGGCCGTCCCATTCTTCGTGAAAATCTTCTTTGTTGCGGGAAACATCGAAAGTTTTTCCAAATCCTCCTTCAACGATCCTGCCAATCGGTAGCTCACCGGAAAGCCACGCTCGGCGAAATCGATTGCCGGCTGCATCACCTGCTCTCGTCTCCTCGTTCCGTATTTCTCCAACGCGTAGAGCAATCCGGCAACGGACCCCGGGACACCAGCGGAGAGATGCCCCATCTCGCTTTTCGCCGAAACGAAATTGCCTGCTTCGTCAAGATACATGTCGCGATGGGCTGCGGCTGGTGCTTTTTCGCGGTAATCGATAGTGGTTGTCCTCCCATCGGCCATCCGGATGACCATGAACCCTCCGCCGCCAATATTACCCGCCTGGGGAAAGGTCACGGCCAACGTAAATCCGACCGCAACCGCCGCATCAACAGCATTACCCCCCTTCTTGAGAATCTCGATCCCCACGCGCGACGCAAACTCATCCGCCGAGACAACCATGCCTTTCCTGCCACGAACGGGATCCTTTGATGCCGGGAACACCGTGGGGGTCAACGGCAAAACGACGCACACGCTCAAAAAGAGACACAAATACCGTGTATGTGAGCTTTTCATGAACTCGACCATGGAGGTGTGTTTTGGTGCGGGATTAGAACGGAAGGTCGTCATCTTTGCCGGCAGGAGAAGCTTCCGGCGGTGTTGAAGCCGCGCCTTCCGTGGATGGGGCACTTCCTTTGGCATCCAGCATTACCATTTCATCCATCACGATCTCCGTCACGTATCGCTTGACGCCATTCTTGTCATCATAGTTGCGATACTGCAGTCTCCCCTCAATATACACCTTGCTTCCTTTTTTCA
This sequence comes from Bacteroidota bacterium, assembly GCA_035559595.1. Lineage (GTDB taxonomy): Bacteria > Bacteroidota > Ignavibacteria > UBA10030 > UBA10030 > DATMBF01. The sequence goes on from DATMBF010000015.1 coordinate 54,898, forward strand.
GGTACTCGCCGCAGATTTCGGCAAGCTTGCGCCAGGCCACGATATTGTGCCACTGGGTACGCTCCTGAAGATTCCCCTCAGGATCTCTCCAGCTTTCGTTCGTCGCCAAGCTAAACGTTGCGACGGCAACGCCGCTGTTGGTATAACGCAGCTCGGGATCTTTCCCCAAATTGCCGATCAGAATCGCTTTGTTCACGCTGCGTGCCATAATAATCCCTCCTCATACCAAAGTTACCGATAAAGAACAGACGAATTGTGTGCTAAAGTAGAATAAAACGTGCTGAATGTCAAGAACAGTTCGTGTGACTTCTCATCGTTTGACAAGAACAATGCATTTCGTCTTGGTGAGAAGATACAGACGTTGACGATCAACCCAAATGTCTCTCACATCGCGCACCGGCTCATCGACGAACAATGATCCGAAGGGGATTCTTTGTTGCAACGCACCTTCGGCGGAGAAGAACATCATGAGCGAGTCTGTTGCGACGACGAATCCTTCCTCCGACACTCCGAGTGCTCTTGCGTTGTTGAGCAAGCCCTCTCCGATGACTCTTAGAAAGTTTCCGAAATAGTCGAATTCGACGGCCCGACCTGCTTCAAAGACAACGACGCGATCACGTGGCGCTAATTTGAGAGCCAGAGGCCGCCTCAACCGGCGGCTACCCTGCTCAATGTCACCAAACGAACGCTCAAACCGGCCGGACACCTGGAATTTCACGATGCGAAGATTCTCGCCATCCAGAACAAAGAGATCCCCAAAACGCGAGAGTGCAACGTCGACTGGATAACCGAACCGAGCTTCCGCTATCGCCGTGTCACGGGTCGAAAGACTGGAGATATGGCTCAAACGACGATCGAATCTTTGGACGCGATGATTCCCGAAGTCAGCCACAAAGACATTGATACCGTCGGTGACAATCCCCTTCGGTGAATCGAAGGAACCGATTTGCCAGCCGTATCCGCCAATCGTTGTCGGAGTTGAGTTTGGATCTTGATAGAGATGAATGGTATGATCCCCTGCATCGGCAACATAGATCCAGTGTTGCGGAGAAATGGTCAAACGAACCGCATCGCGGAACGAGCCAAACGAGAATTCTTCAACAAAAAGGCTGTCAGGCTGCGCTTCGAGGGATGGGGACAGGAATCCGAGGGCAATCAGCGCAGATATCGCGACCATGTGTCGTCACGAAGCTCCCCACGCTTGGTCGAATGAACAAGCTGGTAATCACCGAATCCCGTGCGGTCGACAAAAACAAATTCGACGCCGTTTTCGATGTTAAAGTATCGCCAGATCTCGTAGGGCTTTGCATCTTCCCTGCTTGGGGCACGTTCTACTTCGTCCGGGTCACCGTAGAGAATTAACACTCTTCCACGATCGGTCTGCCATCCCTCACGCGAAAAGGATTTGTAGCGCTGGTTGGCAACCTGCAAGCGTTGCATGTAATCTGCCCGCGAGATCGGTTGCCTGCCCATTCTCCCTTTTTCAACCTCGTTCCAGAATTGCGCAAGAAACGTCCGCCTCCCCTCCTCATTCGTAATCTGAGAAAATGTTTTGATTTCTTGATCTGTCGCCATGTATTGCCCGCGCCTGAATTCCTCGGCAAGCTCATCGGCGCTCATCCCTGAAAGTTCATTCGCCTTCAGAGCTGTCGCAGATGGTGAAGCAATGGGGATGTGGGGATTGTAGATATAGAAGACTTTCTCTGTTCGGGCGACTTCCGTCCCACCTTCAGAGAGGATCAAGCGATAGCGGTATTTTCCGGAGGGGTATGAGGTGACATTCATGGTTCCGGCTTCAACAGCGCTGGCAATGGTAAAGGTCTTGGTCTTCGTCGCCTCCCGAACCACTTTATCACTCGCATCAAGAACGACGGTTGTGAGAGCGTAAGGAACATTCGGCTTAAGATTGTAGAGTTCAAGATAATTGAACAGAACAGGTGTTGCCGTGACACCAAACGTCAATGTCGGATTCGGGACAACTTCCAACCCATTCTTGAAGAAATGGCTGCTTTTCTCCTGCGAGGCCTTTACGGTCGAACAGAGTTCCAGATCACTCATCGCCGGTGTCGACGGGTAGGGTCGAAACTGAATCGGAAGCCGAATACTGTCCCGCCGCGAAGGGTTCAGCCTGTCATACGCTAAGACATGAAGATTGTAGTCACCGAATGGAACCGAATACCCTGTCTGGTTGACAAACGTTGACCGGAGTGACTGGCTCGTTGTGTCCGCCACGGAAACGGGAATAATCACTGCCTGATCGACAACCGCAGAATCATTTTGTTGACGCGTCAATTTGAGATCAAGATACACCTCCCCCCGGAATCCCTTCTCACTCGGAACCAACGTCACTAACTGGGTATAGAAGGCGTAATAGATTTCCAGATAGGCGGTCTTATCGTCGTACCGAAACCGGGCATAATCCAGATTAAGAATGAAAGGGGAGTCTGCAGATTGGCGGGCTAATGCGGGTTGGAAAAAGCTTACAACAACCAACGCTAGAAGAATTCTCATTCTGACCTCACTCGTAAATCATGCTCAATATATCAATACGAAAGAAGGTTTGCAAGAAGACGAAATGCTCCCGGATGGATATTGAGGAACTGCGGTGAAAGCGCAAGATTCACATAGGTGATCCGTCCTTGACCCTCTTGCCTCGTCACCACGAGCGGTGTCCCATCTGATTGTAGACGTGCGGGGATATCGAACCGGGCGCTTTCGAGCTCACATTTCTGATCGGTACGCATCCACAGCCACTCGTTCCAATCCTGAGCAGAGAGAGGATTTGGGACACTGAAGAGGTTATCCGTGGCCACGAGATCAACAGCCGCGTTCTCTTCGTAGGGAGTTGCCCGCACCAACCGAATTCCAGAAACCAAGGGTCTCTGATTCCAAACAAAAGAATCCTGACCGAAGATAATGACCCTCCCTCCCCTATTAACGTATGCCTCCAGCACCTCCTGGTGGGACGATACGAATGGAAGAAGGGTTAGCGCACGAGAGTCGATGAAGAGTACGTCGATTGCACTCAGCCCATCGGCAAGCGTTGAATCGGCTTTCATCAACTTCCAATCGAGTCCGAGCCTCCGAAGGGCTTGTGCAAGAGCGCTTTGTTCGTAACCGGTTAACAATCCGATGCGCTTTATCGAATCGACACTCACATCAAACGCGCGACATCCAAAATGAGAAACAATCTCTCCGCCAATCTGAATCGGAATGATATGACTCCCCTCAGTCCCCTTTTGAACCTCCACGAACTCCAGAGAATCCAGAAATGTCGATTCCTTCGTGCTCAGGCGGAAGAAATGCTTGCTTGATCTCACCAGTGGATGATCGATCGCCAGAGTATCTGCAACACCGTCGCGGGAGTGGTTCGTTAATCTCACAGCAACCTTTTCACCCGGTACCAGTCGAACGATCGGCGTCAGAACTTCAACAGTAAATTTTGGTGCGTAGAACAATCTCGATGTCACCGGTAACGCGAAGTTCCGTGCCCGGTCGCTCGAGCCATGAATGATATAAAACGTAAACGGACTCCCGTAGGTATTCCGTTCAAGTCCATATTCCTGCGCGGGCAAATCGTACCGAAGTCCAAACGGTGAAATCAGTCTGTATCGCTCTTTGAGCGTGAGCGGCCAACGTTCCTGATTCTTTTCGTTTACGATCCACGCCTTCTTCGCCTCAGGAAAAAAGAGTTCGGTTGAACCTTTTGGATCAAGACCAGTCACCGTGTCGATTGTCAAATACGTGAGTTGTGCGTTTGTGAGAACTGTCTCCGAAAACTGGTACTGGATGCTGGCTCCGAGCAGTACATTCCGCAGATCTTCGAGGGCAAGCTTCCAATGGATAAGCTGTCGGCGGTCATTCGGATTCAAGAAAGCATACGTGGATTTGAGGTGATACCCTACACTGTCGATAGCAATCGCAACACGATTGAGTATAGCCCCCGTTCTACGTGACGTGATAGAGTAAGCCTTTGGATCTCTCTTCACTTCGGATGCGATAGCGTTCACGGCTTTCTGAGTAATCGAAAGGACCTTTGCAACGCTTTTCGGGAGACCCGATTCAATCGATTTCGGACGGTTCTTTGATGAGGAAAGGGCAAGGCTGTATGTGCGGGTGCGATGGTTTTCCATCCAGGGATAAGACCGCATCGACACATACGCCGCTGCGGCTTCTTTCCCTAGCGATCGATAGTCCTTTTTTCTGAAAGGATGGATAGCGGCGGTATTGACTGTCTGGGCGTTTGAAACGGTATCCTCGGCAAAGACTCGATCAACATGCCAATCATCCAGATCATAGACCTTTCCGGCGGCGGGTGCGGTGCGGGCATTCATTCGCTTGACCACGCTCAGGAGTTCGCTTTTAAAGAGATCCCAGGGGACTGAACCCGGCCCGTTAAACAGGTCCATCGTCAAGAGAATAATGTCCGGTTTGGTTTCTCGCAGAAGTCTGAGGATTTGCAGTCTTAAGGAGTCCCGACTCCAGACCGCCCAAATTCTTGCCGTATCGGCATAGGCAGGAACATCAGCTAAGTTCATGAAATACGCTTCAACGCCAATCGCTTGCATAGCGTTGAACGCCTCTTGTCGCCTCCGCGCTGCAAGCAGATGCGGGTACTCGTCCCCGTAATCGCTTGGCAATATCCCGCCATTCGTAGCGTAGGCACTTGTGACGTTTGCCCCGCGGTGATATCGGAAAAATGCAAGAGAGGCAGGGTCCTCAAAGCCCGGCTGCGGGGAGAGCATGAGAATGTTGATACCACTCTGAAGCTGGGATGCGTACTGGTGAAGGTGTTCAGCCCGTGTTGACTCGGAAGGCTGGGCAATGACAGGATGAACAAGGAGAGCAGTAAACAATAGCCAACACAATCGCTTCATAAGAACTCTTCATCTTCATGAATAGTAAAGGGAAAATTACGCTCGGGTTGGTCTAATATACGACGAGAATCCCGATAAAGAAACAAAAAGGCTGTCTGATTGCGCATCAGACAGCCTTCAAGAAACCAACCAACAGCGTGAGCTAGAATCCGAACTTCACGGAGAGCACAGAGTTAGCGCCAAAGAACTCAACCTGGCGCTGTGCGAAGTCAACAGTGATATCGATTCCCGGTGCAGCATAATTCACGCCGACACCATAGGTCGCGCCGAAGAGATTGCCGTCGAACGTATTGCCGAGAAGATCAGAATCCTCTTTTTCGGCTTGCGGAACAAGTCCCATTCCTGCACGGCCGAACAGTTTCACACCTTCGATAGAATACCCGATCTCTCCACCAATATTGTACTCATCCAGATACAGGTTGTTGTTCGTGAATGAGCCGTTCAGCGTATAGCTGAGATTCTCTGCGGCAACGCCACTGTAGGCTAAGCCGATCTCCACAACCGATGGGAGCTCAAAACTGGCTGCCTCACTCTTGAATTTCTGGTTCGGGCGACGGCCGTCTGTCGAGACTGCATTCCGGTAGAGTCCCGGTCCGTCAAACTTCATTTGAGGACCGACATTCTTCACCGCAACGCCAAGGCTCAAACCGGATATGCCGGCCAGACGGTTATACTGCACGCCCATGTCGAAGGCAAAGCCGGTTGCACTGACGCGGTCGATTTGCTCGGAGATAATCTTTACTGTCCCACCGAACGAAACCGCATCGGTCAATCCCCGGGCGTAGGTCAATCCGACCGTCACGAAGGTCGGTGAGAAAAACCGGCCGCTGAAGTTCTCGGGATCGTCCTCCGTCGTGAGGGCGATATCGCCGAAATCGAGCGTCTTCACACTCAAGGCAATTACGCCGAAGTCTCCGAATGATGCACCGACGGCGCCGTAGCTGACGTTAATATCGGCAATGTAAGTCATTGATGAGAACATACCTTCAGCCGAATGGGTGAGCCGACCCAGACCCGCGGGGTTCCAATGAATGGCCTCCACACCGGTCGAGGTCGCTATCGTCGATCCACCCATCGCCATGTCGCGCGCACCCACCGGAATCAGCAACTCCGGCGCGGCAGACGTGCCGACTCGTTTGTTCTGCGCCTGAACGCTGCCGACCACAACCGCGAGCGCCACGCAGAGCACGATGCTAAGATAGATTATCTTGTGTTTCATAGTAATATCTCCTTATCCATGTCCTTTGTGCAGTGCCGTGGGAACCAACGGCTCCCACGGCTTCTGCATGGCGTTTAATAAGTGTTCAGAATTTCCTGTTCCTGGATGATGGCAAGCTTCAGCGTCTTCGTGATCTTTTCGCCAGTCGACGGCAGTTCGGCCTCAATGTAGGCCACATAGATACCGCTGGCGACCGGGAAGTTCGCCGAATTCGTCAAACTCCAGCGCAGGTATTGTGACGCATCGTTCTTTTCCAGCTTCCGCACCAACTGGCCGGCCAGATTGAAGATTCTCACGGTGGCCTTCGGCGGGAGGTTGTTGAAGGTGACAAACCTGTCAAAGCGGTTCGTCTCGGCTGCGTTGTAAGCGTAATACGGATTCGGGAACACGCCGATCTTCTCCGCACTGACCTTCTCTAACGAGGCATCTTTCGTTGGCGCCTTTGCGCTTGTATTGATTGTAAACACGTCAGCAGGAGTGTTGATCTTGGTGCTGATAATCCGGAAGATCTGACCCGTTTCCGGCAAGCGACGATTCGCCGCAATGTTGTTCGGGAAAGTTGGATCCGTAACATCTCCGCCGTTGAACAGCACGAACACCATTCGCCGCATCACGTCTGTACCGGCTGTTATTGCGGTGTCAAGATAGGCGTGGTTTGCAGTATTCGTGGTAACATCTGTCACAATGGCGTTATACCCAGCTTGACCGGGCGATTGATTTTTAGGCAACACCCAGTAAATCCAGTCAGTTTCAGGATCGTTCGTGCCGCCCGAGATTGTATGATCGACTCCCGAGAAATCCCACTGACCGTTCGCATTCCAGTCGATCAGATAGGGGAAGAGCCTGACATCATCGCTGGCATCCGCGGGAGTGTTAATGCCTGTTCTCCAAAGCTCGAACGGAACAGGGATGACAGTCCCGCCTGTGCTGGCGCCAGTGACAAATGCGTTTGGCTCAAATCCTGTTCCTCCGGCAGCCGTAAACCGGATTTCCCAATCGTATGGGATAATCCGTGACCATCGAGCACCGCCCTGTGTCGTACGACTTACGAACGTCGAATAACTGAAATCAAAGGTTTGGTCACCTGTTGCATTACCGGTATGGATGCCCCATTGCGCACCGGCAACGTTTGGTGCGGGGCGGTCACTGCCGTTACCGGCAACTGCACCGGGGAACAACTCCGACGGGAATCCGCTGCCATTGAACTGAAACGCGGCATACGTCGGTGCATGTGGGCCGTTTGCGTTGGCAACCTCGAGGAAATCCTTGAAATCGTTTGGAGGTCCAAAGATCTTCACCATCATACCATCGACAATCGGACTGGTTTCATCGCCGGTCTGGTTTGTCTGATTCTTCAGAACGGTGTCACCCTTTGTGGTATTCACAAGGCGCCACGGTCCTCCGTTCGCATCAAACCGGATCTGATACGAATCACCCGTTACCTGGGATGGATTAATAACGAGAGCAAGTGCTGATCCATCACTTGTGCCCGCTGTACGCACCGTTGAGATCGTATCGAGGTAACTCGCGTTGATCTTCACGCCAAACGGCACCTTCGGTCGTACCGTCAAGACGTTGGGGCTGGATTCCAGCGCTGTTGTAAATCCGGCCACTTTTGCATGCGAGTAAGCTGTCACTACGAGGTAATACTCCTGACCATTGTAAATCTTATCGACATCGAGCACATAGTCACGGTCAAAGATGAAGTTGCGTCTAATGCCGGAGTTCGATCCAAACTGGATCGGAACCTGGACAAATTGGCCCGACACCGGGTCAAACCGTGTGTCAAAAATGACACGTGGCTCTGCAACCTTATCGTATGTCGCTATGCGTACGGCTTCTTCCGGAACACGTGATCCACGCGACGGAAGCTGATAGACATTGTATCCCTCAAATTCGTATTGGCCGGGTTGCGAAACTGTCAACTCTGTTTCGCGGACTTTGTTCAGATCGCTGCCCCACTCCAGAATAACCTTTCCATCAAGCTCTGCAACCGTCACATTTGGCGCTGCAGGGGGACGGGAAACCTGGAACAGAAGGTCAAACGTGATCTGCACTGCGTTATCGTTTGCCTTCATGATTGCAACAGAGGAAAGACGATCGCCACCCAAACCGACGACGGTTCCCACATAGATCTCCTGTGTGTCGCCGGGAGCCATTCTAAACGGACCTGTATTTAAAAGAATCCGGCGGTCACCGGGAGCAAAAGAGTATGCTGTTCCCTGACCGTCGATAAAGTTCGTATTCGAAGCTGGAAGCGCAGGATCACCGGAGAGAGGGAACTTTGTGATGTTCGTCGTTGGATGTGCATACGGCTGATCCGGTGTGTCAATCGTTCCGAGAGGTGCATAACCCCTCAACATCTTCCACCACTGGCCGGTGTTACATGCATAGCCAGCTGTTCCAGCGTTGCACGGATCGCTGTAGGGACTTCCGGCGGAGAAGTAGGCAAATGAGGACATCCCGAGATTGCGTTTGCCGTAGACACGCTTGAGATTGACAACAGCGGAATCCGTCGGGGCTCCCGTAATTGTTGGTCCTGCCAAGAAGTCATAGCCTCCAGAGGGTGGGGCCAAACTGAAGGCACGGTAGGTAGCGTCAATGGCATTACCGTTATAGATAAAGCCCAAGCTTCTGAGAGAGTCGCAACCTGCAAGGTCGTCGCTAAACGAACCCAGATCGGGATCCGACCATTGGCACACGTACATACTGTCGATATAGAACGAGCCAAGCTGATCGCCACTTGCGGCGTCAGTGTCAACACCACCCTTGTTAATCAGCCTATACCTTGCGAAATACAGATTGCCCATTGCATCGCTTCGTTTATAGCCCCACACGGTCTTCTGGACTTCGATGCCCAGCGGCTCAGAGAACACAAATCCGGTTGCTTGAGCAACGTTGAGATCATTGTAGGCAGTCCAGATAACTTGATCGGCTGGCGAATTCAGGTCCCTACCCGCCACGCCGGGTTCATCATATCCGCCGGCAATGAGGCTGTCAACCGTAAAGTTTGCGCTGAACGCAGGCGGTTTGTCATACACACCGTTACCGTTTCGATCAATGTACGGTGCACCGGCGGCTACGGGCCATTCATCCCAGTCTTTCGCATACTGATCGAGAACTGCCTGCACCTGGGCATCATTGACATCCGTTGCGCGGATTTCGTTCACGTCGGCCGCATCGCGGCGGAGCTCATCCATTGACATCGATGCGTAGTCGCGACGGATTCTGTAAATGCGAACATCAGCATCGTTCGGATTCTTCGCTGCAGCCGTGGCACCTGAACCGGTAACCCAGCCGGCACGTGTTCCCACGCCATAGGTTCCACCGTTCACGCGAACAAGCTGCCGGGGTGCTGCAGCCCCACCGCTCTCAGGGTAGTTGCCGACGTACGCTTTTCCACCATAGACGACCCCATCCTGATAGATAACGTTTCCGGTGTTGCGCGGATAATACAATCCGTTATCAGCCTGCGGAGAATGGTTGGATTGACCGTCGCTCCGGAACCATGCTGTCAGGTTATTGATGTTCAAGACCGCATAGCGTGGAGTTCCGGCAACCTTGTCAAGCGCCTCTCCTTGGCGCTTCGTATCCTTCGGATCCTTCGCGAGTGACACTGATGTCGCCACCAGCGCAAGCGCGAGGAAAACCGAGGCAATCACATATCGTTTCTTGTTCATAGGGTTAAGACTCCTTCTTAGTGTTCGAACGCTTGTGATGAAAGAACCCGCCGTCGCGAAACGGCGGGGTCGTTCCACATTACATTTCAAACTTCACGCCAACGCGGATCTGTCGAGGCGTACCGTAGATATCGTTGCCAGCCTGTTCGCCCAAGCTGCCAAAAATATCGCCAACAGCAGTATATGCCCAACGATTCTGCAAGTTGATCGCGCGATAGAACTCTTCATAACCTGGGATTTGCTTGTATGGCTCAGCGTACGGACTCTTCAACCACCCGTCGTCATGCGGTGTACCGGTCGTCGGGAAAACGTTCAGGACGTGCTTGGTATTGAAGAGATTTAAGACACGAGCATAAACCTCAACGTTGAACATGTCGAGATAGAAAACCTTGTTCAAGGTGAGATCGACGTTAAATACCCACGGAGTCGACGACGCGTTGATTGGTTCGACTGGCACTCGGCTTCGTGAGTCGATAAGCGCTCGAACACCGATGTTCCAAGGACTTGCCTGACCAAGATTCTGAGGTTCTTGGATCTTGGTGTAGCTGTGGCCACTATTGAAGGTAAGCACGAAGTTTGCTCCAAGGCCCTCAAGAATTGGCCCACCATCTCCCTTCGCCCATCGGTAATCCAGCAGGATCGAACCTTTGTGCGGTGTGTTGTAATCGAGAGGGTTGATGAAGTTCGGGAACCGTGCTGAAGCCTCGTCAGTCACAGCATTCTGACTTGATCGCGGCGTCGAGCCGGTACCTCGTGCGTCCGAAAGTGTGTAATTCACCTTCGCTGCCAACCGGTTGGTTCGGCGCAATTCGAGGGTCAGCTCCATGCCTTTCTGCGTTCCAAAATCTTCGTTCTGGTATGCCGTGGTCAGGGGAACCCCCGCCGAGTTGTAAATGCGGCGAATCTGAACCTGATCCTTGGTATCCTTGTAGAAACCGGTGACCGTGAACGCAAAGTTGTCGCTCAATGTCTGGCGAACACCAATTTCATACTGAGTCAGCCGCTCGGGGCGAACCAGGAATCCAATCGTGGCCCCCCCAAGGTTATACGGCACTCGCGTGAGAGGATTGAAGAGCCCGCTCAATGTAATGTTGTTAAGATACATCAGATTAAGGCTCGGCATCTGAGCATATTTTCCGTAGAGAGCATAAAACACTGTCTTCTCCGTCACGGGGAACGAAAAACTCACACGGGGAAGGAGGAAGCTGAATGGATCAGTCTCTGTGAGCTGGTCCTCTTTTAAGACCGCGAGGTTTTGGTCAAACGGTGGTTCCTGCCAATCGGGTTGACCCGTTGTCGGGTTCGGAGTCATCGGAACACCGACCGCCTTTGGCGCAAAATACTCATAACGAGCACCAATATTCAGAATTAAATCCTGATACTCGAACTTGTTCTGGATATAGGCAGAGGCCATGAAGGGGCGCGGCGCTTTGTCAAATCCTTCGTCGACCTTCTCGAAGTTGCCCGAGTAGTGGTAGCCGAGAGCATTGATGGCACCTTTCCGGATCCACTCAACCCGCTGCTCATACTCGCTGCTGAAAGTCTTGTCCAAGGTCCCATTCTGATCGGGATCGAGGAAACGAAGCAGATTGGAGATATTGCTGATGCTCCAGATTCTGATAACCCAGCTTTCAAGATTACCGCCGGCCTTCAATTCCCAGTTTGGATTGACCTGAGAGGTGAAGTCAACCGAACCGGCTATTGACGTCTGGTCGTTCCTGGAATAAACGTTGTTTGGAGTCCCGGGAGCTGCAAAGTTGAACTGGAAGATCGTGCTGTACGGGTTCGGGCCAGTGTAACGACTTACCCAATCGGTGTAACCCAGTGCAGCGTTGGCAACGCTATCCGGATAGGCCATCCAGTTATCTTTGAAGTCCTTATCATACTGCTCAAACGAACGTTGCTGATACGACACGCCGACTTCGTAGAAGGTCGTCGGACTGACCACATGTGTAAATTTCAGGTTTCCGAAATACCTGTTGGTCGTTGCAATCGGACTGCGGTTAAGTCGAAAATAATTACCAAGCGCGAACGGCCAGCTTGCATTGCGCGGCTCTTCTGCTTGCTCATACGTTCCGCTCAATTTCAATTTAAACTGGCTGAAACTGTAGAGCAGAGTTCCCTGGGCCTGATTGCTCATCGTGTAGTTGTTCGAGAGGTGGTTGCGCTTAAACTCCACCGGTCCAGGAAGTGGTTGGCCTGCCGGTCGCGCACCTTTGTCATCGGTAACCAAGTTGGAGAAGCTGAACGGCTCGAGGAACATCTGCTGACGGTTGCGCTCATAGTTATGCTGAGCGGCGAGGAAAAAGCGAAGATCTTTCGTCACGAGGGGTCCGCCAACCGTGACAACGGCGTTTCGATATCCGAATGAAGAAGTACCGAGGAACGACTTGCCGGGTTTTGCAAAATCATCCGTCTGATAATCCACGGTCACCTTGTATTCGGGTCCGCCTGTTCGAAGCGTCGTGCGAACCAAACCGGAGTTCGCTCCACCATACTCTGCCGTGTATCCACCCGCCTGAACTTGAAGCTCTTCGATGGCTTCCTGAATGACGTTGATGTTCCGACTGCGGAAGTACGGGTTCGTCGTGTTTGCGCCGTCAATAAAGTAGGCAACGTCTTCTGCACGACCCCCACGAATGTAGAGATTTCCATCCTTCTCAACGACACCTGCTTCGAGTGCAACGATATTGTCGAGACCGCGGAAAGGAAGTGTTGCAAGATTCTCTTGCGTTTGCACTCTGACGGTGTTCGTCGTGTTGCGCTGGATGAGCGGCCGGTCGGCAACGATCTCTACTGCTTCAACTTGAATCGCCGTTGTCGAAAGCTGGATGTCAAGAGTCGTCGTGATGTTGGAACCGACGCGAATGTTGGCAATAGAATATGGCGCATAACCGATGTAAGAGGCCTTAACCGTATATGTGCCAGGAGGAATACTGAGGATAATATAGTCGCCGTTGAGGTCGGTGGACGCACCGAGGCTCGTCCCGTCGATAACGACGTTGGCCCCGATGAGCGGCTCACCTGATTCCTTGTCCGTGACCCGCCCACGCAACTTTCCATCTTGCGCTACAAGGATCACCGGAAGAAGGAAACTGAGGGCGACAGCTGCTAAGAGCTTGCGATACATAACTTACCTCCTTCAGAGTGGGGTTATGGTTTGTTTGTAACTATGGCGTACAATGGTGAAGCTTTAGAACAACTGAGGACGGCTTTCTCGAGGAAAAACCGTGACAAGGATTCTGGGGCAGGCATACTTACATCAATGGATGCGCCCGTCGAGCGGTCACCTCCTTCTTGATGAGTGGTGTTTTGACGGTCAAAAAGTTGACCCGAATATAAACCTTCATAATTCTTTTGTCAAGTATTAGTTAAGAAAAAGTTGAGTAATGATGGGGGATGTTTGTATAGCAGACTATGCTTACCTAATTGCAATGAGTGAGAAGAAAAGCGATCTGGTAAGGAATCCGCCAAAAGAGTGCGATTTTCCTTGCCTCAAATCGTTAAGTTTTATAGTTTTTATCGAGGTTAGCAGTTTTGATGCTATTAAGAAATCTAAAGCAAGGAGGACTAACCCAAGGTTAAAAAGCCTCAATTTAGAAGCGTTTTGCTTGCCTTAAACAAACAGCGAAGGGAAGCAATTATCCAAAGCAAAGTGAAGGAGGGGCTTTATTATGCACAGGATAATCGTGTTGGAGGCTGTCCCACGGTCTCTTCAGGAAGAGACCAACCAACTCTCACTTCAGGGGTTCTACGTATACGCCGCAGAACTTGGACTTCCGGCAAAACAAATCAAAGAAGGCCGGTTCGATCTGATTCTCATCGATGGGAAATCCAGTTCGTTATCGGCTTATAAGAAGGTCGGCGACTTGCGTTCTGCGGGAATAACCATTCCCGTCGTAATCCTTGCCAGCAAAGGATACGAGGTCTTGAAGAGCGTTGTCTCTAGTAGCGACAACGGCAATCGATACCAGGAACTGCTTAGCCAGATCGCGCAACTCCTCCGTTATCGAAAGGCAATCACCTGTGGTGTTGACTCATACCGATTCAACGGAGTTACGGTTGACTTCAAACGATATACAGTGATCAAGGACGGCAAACCGATCGAATTGACCCCCCTCGAGTTGCGATTGCTCCAGTTTATGATTTCCCGTCGCAACGAAGTCTTAAGCCGCGATGAGATTCTCAATGCAGTTTGGGGTGAAGATCTCTACGTCGACACCCGCACGATAGACACGCACATCGCGCATTTGAGGGGCAAGATCGAGAAGAATCCGTCACAACCAAAGCTTATCCTCAGTGTTCGTGGGGTGGGGTACCGGTTCGAAGGTTAAGCTTGATGGGAGATGGGGAAAAAAACAAAGGCTGTCTCTTCAGAGGCAGCCTTTGTTCTTTGCGGTGTCAGAAATGAATTTTCTAGAAGCCGAGCTTCAGAGATACGACAGTATTTGCATCGAACAATTCAACCTGGCGATACGCAAAGTCTAACGTCAGGTTGACGTCGCCTGCAGCATAGGTGATCCCTCCCCCAAACGTCATCCCAAAGATGTTTTCGTTTTCTCTGTCGCCGGCATCTGGCACCAATGAAGTTCCCGCTCTCCCGAAGAGGGTGATGGATGGAAGATCGAATGAGACCTCGCCGCCAATTCGGTACTCGTCAAAGTAAAGGTTGTTATTGGTGAACGAGCCACTGAGGCCATAGGTGAAGTTCTCGGCAGCGAGGGCTTTGTAACCAACCCCTATTTCTACGATGGAAGGAAGTTCGAAGCTCGCTGCCTCACTCTTAAAGGGTTGCTCTGGCCGGCGACCACCGCTAGCAACCGCAGGCCTTAGCAATCCGGGGCCGTCGAACTTCATTTGCGAGCCGATATTTTTGACAGTCACCCCTAGCTGAAGTCCCGTTATTCCGACAAGGCCGTGATATTGCACCCCGAAGTCAAAGGCGATACCGGTCGCTGATACCCGATCGATTGTTTCCGAGATGATCTTTGCCGTCCCCCCCGCTGCTATTCTGTCGGTCAATTGGCGGCCGTAGCTAAAGCCCAGCGTGAAGTACGTTGGAGAAAAGAATCTCCCACCTTCTCCCTCCGAGTCTTCAGTCGTTGTGAGAGGGATGTCGCCGAAATCCAGAGACTTGATGCTTAACCCAACGACGCCGAACTCGCCAAATTTTCCTGCAACGGCACCGTAACTGACACCGATGTCTGCGATATAATTCATTGTGGAAAACATCCCCTCGGCATCATGAGTCATGCGACCCAGGCCAGCAGGGTTCCAGTAAATGGCATCCACGCCAACGGTATTGGCTATTGATGCTCCGCCGAGCGCCAGGTCACGCGCACCAACGGGGATGAGAAGCTCGGTTGCCGCGGCGGTTCCCACCCTCCGATTTTGAGCCTGCGCGACGTCGATCACGATAAGAGCCACGCAGAACGTGGCCAGGAGAGATAACATAACGTTCTTCATAGTATGACCTCCATATTCCGTCTTTAAAGTGTTCTGCATGGCGATTAGAACACGTCTGGCACTTCTTGTTCCTGAATGATTGCGAGCTTCAGTACTTTCGTTGCCTTGCTCCCATCGCTCAATGTCATGTCGAGATGAGCAATGTAGATACCACTTGCAACCGGGAAGTTGTGTTGATTATTCAGATCCCATCGCAGGAACTGATCGGAATTGTCCTTTTCAAGGATCCTCACCATTTGTCCGCCCAGATTGAAGATTCTGACCGTCACTTTCTGTGGCAGGTTATTGAACGTTACGAACCTCACAAAGCGGTTGGTTTCCGCAGGATTGAATGCATAATACGGGTTCGGGAATACTCTGATGCGATCGATACTTGCCTTTTCCTGTGCCACGGACCGATCAACTGCGTAGCTGGCAGTATTTATTCTGAAGATATCCGCTGAAGTATTCGGCTTCGTGCTGATAATGCGGAAGATCTGTCCTGTCTCCGGCAAGCGACGGTTTGCAGGAATATTGTTTGGGAAGGTCGGATCACTTACACTTCCCCCGTTGAACAGAACAAAGACCATACGCCTCATCACATCGGTGCCCGCTGTTGTGGGACCGAGGTACTCATGATTGGCAGTGTTCGTCGTGACATCGGTTGCAATGGCATTATAGCCAGCTTGGCCTGGCGATTGATCGGCCGGTAACACCCAGTAAAACCAGTCCGTTTCTGGGTCATTATCACCTCCGGAAATCGTGTGATCGACTCCCGAGAAATCCCACTGACCGTTCGCATTCCAGTCTATAAGATAGGGGAAAAGGCGAACGTCATCGCTGGGATCATTTGGGGTGTTGATGCCGATCCGCCACAATTCAAAGGGGACGTTGATAACGGTTCCGCCGGTTCCAGCTCCTGTCACGAATGCATTAGGTTCAAACCCAACACCTCCGGTCGCCGTAAATCGGATTTCCCAATCGTACGGGATAATCCGTGGCCAGCGGGCCTCGTTCTGAGTTGTCCGAGCCACAAACACAGGATAGTGGAAATCAAACGTTTGATCGCCTGTTGCATTGCCTGTATGAATACCCCACTGTGCTCCCGCTACGTTCGGTGCCGGGCGATCACTACCGTTTCCGGGAACTGCTCCAGGGAACGTCGCAGACGGGAACCCGCTGTTATTGAACTGGAATGCAGCATACGTTGGAGGATGCGGTCCATTTGCGTTTGCCACCTCGAGGAAATCCTTGAAGTCATTGGGCGCTCCTTGAACTTTCAAAAGCATTCCATCCGCTATCGGACTCGATTCATCCCCGCTTTGATTGCGCTGACCCGAGAGAACAGTTGCATTCTTCGTCGTGTTTATGAGATTCCATCCGCTGGCATCAAATCGTATTTCGTACGTATCGCCGGTAATGGAGGTGGGACTGATCACTTCTACACTGACGCTGCCATCACTCGTTCCAGCCACTCTCGTCGCCGGAATAGGATCACCGAACTTCGTGGCGGGCAAAGCTCCGTAGGGTTTCTTTGGCCTTACACGCAAAATATTGGCAGATGACTCCAACGCCTCTAAGTATCCCGCATCAAGCGGGCGAGAATAGGCAGTGATGGCTATATAGTATTCATGACCGTTATAGAGTTTGTCAATCCCTGTGACGTAATCTCGATCAAAAACAAAGAACCGCTTGATTCCGCTGTTGCTGCCAAACTGGATTGGTTTCTGGAGAAATGCTGCGGCTTGGAGATCAAACTCTGTGCTGAGAATAACACCAACACCGTTCACAAGATCGTACGTCGCAATCCGCCGCCATTCGCTCCTCGGCGAACCAGGGCTTGGTAACTGATAGACATTGTACCCTTCAAAGACATATCGCCCCGGGTTCGATGTGTCCGACTCCGTTTGTCGCACGCGTCCCACATTACTCCCCCATTCGATGACGACGCGCCCGTCCAATTCTGTCGCAACGGGCAATGGTGTCGCCGGCGGCTGCGAGACCTGGAACAGCAAGTTATAGGTGGTCTGCACTGCGGCATCGTTTGCTTTCATGACTGCAACGCTGGATATCCGATCTGCACCAAGCCCCGCAACGACGCCGACAACGACTTCCTGAGTGTCTAACGGACCCAGTGTAAATGGACCCGTGCTCATCACAATGCGCCGGTCACCAGGTGGGAACGACCAATCTTGACCTAAACCGTCAACGAAGCCGGTACCTGCGTTGTTCGGGTTTCCACTCAACGGGAATTTGCTCGGAGGAAAAGGTCCGCTTGGGTAAAGCCTTTCAGGTTGCGTTGATGGATCGGGCACAAACCCCCGCAACATCCTGTTCCACCGTAACGCACCTTCATAGTTGAACGGGGGATCGGAGATTCCGGAACCCGCGGAGAACCAAGAGAATGAGGTCATCGGCAGGTTTCGATAGCCCGGTTTCTTTTTGAGGTCGAAGACTGCCGTATCAGTCGCGGCGCCGGGAACTGCAGGTCCGGCAAGGAAGTCGTATCCTACCGCTGGGGGCGGGAGGTTGAACTTTATGAACTCAGCGTCTGTCGGATTTCCATTATAGACAAAGCCCATGCTGAGCACTGTGTCGCACCCTGCGAGGTCATCACCGAATGCTCCAAGGTCGGGGTCGGACCACTGGGCAAAATAGACACTGTCGAGATACAAGAATCCTTTGTTCCCCCCACCCACGTCCGCACCACCCTTGTTGATGAACTTAATCCGCTTGAAATACAGATTTCCCAGCGCATCGGTCCGTTTGTAGCCCCAGAGAGTGAGTTGCATTTCTAATCCCATCGGCTCACTTCCAGCAAACGCAATCATGTTGCCCCGATTCAAGTCGTTCATTGCAGACCAGATAACTTGATTCGCGGGGGAATTCGGATCGACGCCGGCAATTCCGGGTTCGTCGTAGCCGCCCGCAATCAATGAATCGACTGTGAATGTTGCGCTGAAATCTGGCGGCCTTTGAAAGCCCGGAACTCCGTTTCTCTCTATATAAGGAGCTCCTTTGTCGACCGGCCACTCTTTCCAGTCTTTTTCGTATTGGGCCAGCACGGCTTGGATGTCTGCATCTGTAACGTCGCTGACGTTAATGAGAAAGTTCTCCGCTGCGTCAAGACGAAGCTCATTCTCAGACATCACGGTGTAATCCCGGCGAATTCGGTAAATCCTCGCGTCGGGATGCCCTGCACCCAGCGCAACAGCATTGGCACCAGTTCCGTTGATCCAGCCGATGTCATTTCCAACATTGTATGTACTCCCACCGGTGCGTATGACTTGAACGGGCGCCGGCTGCGTGTGCGCAGCATCCAGATACGCCTTGGCAGACCAAACAAACCCATCGGCAAAGATGACCCAGCGTGTACCTCGTGGAAAGAACCCCCCATCACCGGCATTATTGGGAGGATACGCACCGCGACCCTGGCCCTGTTGCCAGATTGTGAAGTTATTGATGTTCAGAATTGCCGCAACCTTCGTCTGCGCGATCTTGTCGAGAGCATTCTCCTTAGCGCGCTTTGCATCCGGTGGATCCTTCGCTATCATGATGCCCGTGACAAGCGCGTGAACGAAAAACACGGTGAGAACAGCTCGCAGAAGATTTTTCATGATGTTATCTCCGCTTCGATTGGTTTACAATTCACATTGGTGGTGATCTTAAATTTCCACCCTCACGCCGAACCGTACCTGGCGGGGAGAACCGAACATCTCGTTTCCTGTTGCCCGCTGATAGTAATATTGGTTCGCAAGGTTGATCGCTCTATAGAACGCGACGTAGTTGGGGATATCACGATATTGACCTGCCAACGGACTGGTTAGCCATCCATCGTCGTAAGGGGTCCCAGTTGATGGGAAGACATTAAGGACGTGCTTTGCGTTGAGCAGATTCAACACGTTTGCATAAAGTTCCAGCGTAACGGAACCCAACCAGATCGTTTTGGCGATGTGTACATCAACGTTGAACACCCATGGCGTCGTCGAGGCATTAATCGGCTCGGCCGGGAAACTGGAGCGCGGATCAATGAGCGGTCTGATACCGACGTTCCACGGATTTGCCTGACCAAGCTCACTGGGCTCCTTAATCTTTGTGTAGTTGTGCCCACTGTTGAACGTAAAGAGCAATGAGGCTCCAAGACCCTCAAGGATAGGTCCTCCATCGCCACGAGACCATCGGTAATCAAGATTCACTGCTCCTTTGTGAGTCTGGTTGAAATCGAGCGGATTGATAAAGTTCGTTGGCCGACCGATATTCTGCTCGATCGCCCCGAAAGCGGAGTTGGGTGATGAGCCGGTTCCAAGCGCGTCAGACAGCGTGTAGCTCAGCTTTGCCTGCAGCCTGTGGGTTCGTCTTAACTCAACCGTAAGCTCCAGCCCCTTCACCGTGCCGAAGTCTTCATTAAGGTATGCTGTGAAGATTCGGTTCCCTCTGTCATCGACGAATGATCGCACGGCAAGCTGGTCCCGCATATCTCGATAGAAGCCCGTTGCCGTAAACGCAAAATTATCGGAGATCAACTGACGCAAACCGATCTCATACTGCGTCGTTCGCTGAGGCCGCATAAGGAATCCCACCGGCGTCAGAAATGCGTTACCGCTCGATATCGAGCTTACCGTCCGGCTGAGGATCGTATGTCCGACGTACAACTGATTGAGTGACGGCATTTGTGCGTACTTCCCGTACATCGCATAAAACACTGTTCGATCTGTTACAGGGAACGAGAAGCTTATGCGAGGAAGCAACAGGTTGAATGGTTTCGCATCTACTAACTTGCTGTCATCGATAACGTCCAGTGTCAGATTCATTGCCTCAGTCGGTGCGGTGGACGGATCCGCAAAAACCTTGGCATTCGTGTCGAAATGCTCAAATCGGGCGCCGACGTTGAGAATCAAGTCTTCGTACTCAAACTTGTTCTGGATGTACGCCGATGCAAAGAGCGGCTCCCGAGGCCCGTCCACACCCGAATCGACTTCATAGCCAAACACGTCATAGCCGTAGTGATTAATGTTTAGCTTAGCAAGCCCAACTCGTAGATCATTCATGTCGGCAAATGAGCGTGGGGAGTTACCATTCGTTCCGTACAGAAACTCCATCGCCTGTTGAATGTTGAACACGGAGTAAAACCTTGCCGTCCAACTTTCCACGCGGCCGCCAGCCTTCAACTCATACCGACTGGAAATTTGAGATGTGAAATCAACGGCGAGACCTATTCCATCCTGCTGACTTCGATTGTAGCTATTCACCGGCGACCCGGGATCATCGAAGAGAAAGGCATTGATGGTGCTCCATTGGAAGGGTCCGGCAAATCGCCGACGGAACTGATAACCCATCGCTGCCGAGGAAACGCTGTCTGAATAGCCATTCCACCCATCTCGGAACGTGGGAGTAAAGGGAGCGCCACCGACCGTCAGCGCTGGCAATGGTCCTGCTCCGGGGTTATCGGGGTCATATGTCTTGCTCTTTACACGTTGGTAGTAGCCCGTAACCTCGTACAGTGTTTGCGGATTGAGAACGTGAGTGAACTTCAACTCCCCAAAGATAGACTCGCTGTTGAATTCGGGATTTCGCTTGCGGAAGATTCTGTCCAATGCCCTCGGCCACGATGTACCGGACGGTTGGACCCGCTGGCTGTAACTTCCGGCAAACCGAAGCTTGAAGGGGTTTATATCAAACGAAAGATTTCCCTGAAGAGAATTGTTCATGTCCCACGCGCGAGGTACGTGGTTCCGCTTAAAGGTCACGGCACCCGGGAGGAAGACCTGAGAATCAGGTGGCATGGGCGTTCCATCTCCAAACCGTCTAAACCTTCCGTCGTTCTCATCAACACGTAATCCCTCGAAGGTGAACGGCTCGAGGAAGCGCTCATTCCTGTCACGAATGTAGTTATGCTGGCCCGCGACGAATATCCTCAATCCGCTGAGACTCGGGACAGGGCCACTCAGAGTTGCAACAACATTTCGGAAGCCAAAGGATGTACTACCGAAATACGAATTCCCCGGTTTTGCAAAGTCATCGCTCTGGATATCGACCGACGCCCGATAGTCAGAGGTTCCGCTTCGCATCGTTGTGCGAATGACACCGGCATTTCCGCCACCGACTTCTGCTGTGTATCCGCCTGCCTGTACCTGAATCTCCTCAATTGCCTCTTGGATGATGGGAACCGTCTGCCTTGAAATCGCACCCTCGTTCTGGACGACCGGATTGGTGATGTTCGCCGCCCCAAGGTAGTAGGTTACCTCATCGGAGCGTCCACCGCGCATATAGATATCACCGTTCTGCCGGACAACGCCCGCCTCCAGGGCAATAATGTTTTGCACACCCCGGAAAGGAATGTTCTTGATCTCTTCCTGGGTTTGCACACGAACTGTGTTTGTTGTATTCCGCTGGATCAGTGGTCGTTCGGCAACAATTTCGACAGCTTCAACTTGAATCGCGGTGGTGGAAAGTTGAATATCAACTGTGGTGGTAATATTGGAGCTAATGCGGATATTGGAGATTGAAAATGGCGCATAACCGATATAGGAAGCCCTCACGGTGTATGTGCCGGGGGGGATGCTCAGTATGATATAGTCGCCATTGAGATCGGTGGAGGCTCCGAGGCTCGTTCCTTCGATAACAACGTTCGCCCCGATAAGTGGCTCACCCGATTCCTTGTCCGTTACTCTGCCACGCAGCTTACCATCCTGCGCAAAGAGAAACACCGGAAGAAGGATACAAAGAAGAAGAGCTACATTGAGCTTACGATGCATGACATACCTCCTTCGATGGGGATTTCGATAAACGATTTATTGCAAAGAGTGAATGAGTCTGAAAGGACTAAGGACGGCTTCCACAAGAAGGAAAAACCGTGACAAGGATTTGTCGCCCCTCAAGATGCAATCGGGGCTTTGCTGAGTTCCACCTCCTTCCTGATGGCTGTGCTGAGAAACCCGCGGCAATGTAGCACGTACGCCCAGGTCAATCAAGTGAAGAATGGGTAGAGAAATTGTAAAGCAAGTGTGGAGAAAAGTTTGTGAGGGAGTGAACCAACTGGAAGGAAAGGATTCTTCGCTCAGCGGAGATCGCGATGAGGTTAGTCGGTTGGTACTTCGACGACGAATTCAGGAAAGCAGTACTTTAGAGAGCTTACAAGCGAGCGACTCGAACATCATACACACCATCGACGTCGCGAAGTCGTACGAGAATGTCAGAGGGAATCGGACTGTCGACAGTAATAACAGTTACTGCTTTTCCCCCCGCTTTCTCACGACCTAAGGCAAGACCAGCGATGTTGATCCCTTGGTCGGCAAGGATGCCCCCGACTTTCGCCAGCATTCCGGGTCTGTCAACGTTGTGGTAGAAGAGGAGATAACCTTCAGGGTTAATTTCGAGAAGATAACCGTCCACTTCAACGATGCGGAGATGGGAGTCCCCAAACACTGTGCCGGAAAGTGTTCGTTGCTCGCGCCCTGAATCGAACTGAACCGAGATGAGATGGGAATACGTAGAATGCTCACTCTGCCATTGGCTGTTCACCACGATCCCCGCCTCTCTTGCTATCACCGGTGCATTAATAAGATTGACCGGCTCGGTCATAAGACGGGAGAACACTCCTTTGAGAACTGAAGCGGCTACGAGATCAACGCTCGACGCGAGGAATCCACCAAAACAGGTAATGGTGATTCGTTTGATCCCATCCCCCATGAGCTGCGCTTGCAAAAGGCCAAGTTTTTCCGCCAACTGAACATAGGGCTTGACCTCTTTTTTGAGCGCAAGTTGAACAACATCCGCATTGACTGCACCGACGATTCCCCTTTCTTTGAGCATGTCACTAATTTGCTGCGCAATCTGTCGCGCCACTTTCTCCTGCGCCTCCTCGGTGGAAGCCCCGAGATGCGGTGTAGCAATAACATGAGGATGTTTCAGGAGTGGATGATCGCCCGGCGGCTCCTGTTCAAAAACATCGAGTGCAGCACCGGCCACCTTTCCCGATTGAAGCCCCTTGAGAAGGGCGTTTTCGTCGACAATCCCACCTCTCGCGCAGTTAATGATACGCACACCGTCTTTGCACTGAGCAAGAGCCCTTTCGCCAATTAGTCCTCGCGTTTCTTCTGACAAAGGTGTATGAACGGAAATGAAATCCGAACGTTTGTAAAGCTCACCCAACGGCACCAATTCGACGCCCAATTTCGCCGCGAGCTCGGCCGAGAGCACCGGATCAAATCCAATGACAATCATACCGAATGCCTGACAACGAACCGCAACCTCCCTGCCAACCTTCCCCAACCCCACGATACCAATGGTTTTTCCATGCAGTTCAGTTCCGGTAAACTGTTTCCTGTCCCATTTCCCGCGCTTCAATGACTCCCACGCCTGAGGGATGTTTCTGGAGAGAGACAGTAAAAGAGAGATCGTATGTTCGGCGGTGGAGATGGTATTGCCGCCCGGAGTGTTCATCACAACAATCCCCCGTCGGGTTGCCGCTTCAACATCGATGTTATCGACGCCTGCACCGGCACGACCGACAACTTTCAGGCGCCTGGCTTCCGCAAGGAGTGAAGCGGTTACCTGCGTGCTGCTGCGAACGACCAGAGCATCATAGTTACTTATGAGGGATTTGAGCTCAGCTTCCGGTAAGGTTGGCTTCACATCGACAGCAAAACCCTCCGCTTTGAGGAGATCCGCACAGACGGGTTCTACTTGGTCAGTAATGAGGATGTTCAAGAGAAAGTAGCTTGTGGTTCGTGGTTTGAGATTCGTGTTTTCGTAAGAAAACTTTCAATCAAAAAGAGCGCTTTGGGTGGCTTTTAGCCCTGATCCTATCTCGAATGAATACCCGCACTCTCTCAACGTGAATTCCAATGCTGAAATCATCACAATCATGTCGAGTGCGTCATAGTAACCGAGATGAGAGATGCGGAAGATCTTTCCGGCGTAATCATCCTGTCCGCCGGCAATCGTGATCCCATATTTTCCTTTGAGAACCTTTACGAACGCCCTCCACTCGACTTCTGCCGGCAGCCAAACAGGAGTGACGGCATTGGAGGGGGAATCTGAGAACAAACGCAATCCAAGCGCCTTGACACCCGCCCGAAGAGCCGAAGCGAGTTTCTCGTGCCGTCGCCAGATTGCCTCGATTCCTTCGTTCCGGATCATCTCCAGCGCCTTATCTAAACCGACGATGAGCGAGACGGCAGGGGTAAACGGCGTATCGTTGGTCTGAAGCGACTTCAGCGCGCGTCTCAGATCAAAATAGAATCGTGGCATCGTCGATG
Organism: Bacteroidota bacterium; assembly: GCA_035559595.1. Lineage (GTDB taxonomy): Bacteria > Bacteroidota > Ignavibacteria > UBA10030 > UBA10030 > DATMBF01. The sequence goes on from DATMBF010000015.1 coordinate 79,379, forward strand.
ATTCCATGGCGTTTACGGCCCGTTGGCTAAGAGCAACAAACGCAAGCCCCGGGGGAATCATCAATCCTTTTTGCGACCCGGTCACGCAAGCGTCGATTCCCCATTCATCAAACCGGAACTCATGCGCACCAATGGACGTAATCCCATCAACACAAACAAAGGCGTCGGAATTCTCGCGGATAACTTTCGCCAATACCTTGATATTCGTCGCTGTTCCTGTGGATGTCTCACTGTGGGTGAGATAAACAGCTTTCGCGTCGGGATTCGCCTTCAAGGCGCTTCGTATCTCTGCTTCCGTAGGCGCCTTTCCCCACTCTGTTTTGATTTCCTGAACGTTGAGGCCGAAGGCACGGGGCATCTTCACCCAACGCTCGCCGAACTTCCCCCCATTAACCGAGATGATGGTATCACCGGGCGAGAACAGACTGACAAACGTAGCTTCCATACCACCTGTCCCGGAACTGGTGAGGGTCAGGACAGGCTGCTTTGTTTGGAAGAGGTATTTCAACCCTTCGTTAACACGTGAGAAGACTTCTTGGAACTCAGGGTTGCGATGATGAATAATCGGCTCCGCCATTCTCAACATGACGGATTCCGGTATAGGTGTGGGTCCGGGTGTAAAAAGACGTTTCTTCAAATGGGAATCTCAGGTTTTTTGCTGAGATTTTTCTCGCCTCTCCCCTCTTAGGGAGATTACAGGGAGTCTCGCTTTTCTGATGAGCTCTTAGCGCGGATCGGATGAAATTAACAGAAAGCTAAGGCAGAATCAAGGTCAGGAAACAAAAACCCCGACCGGAATTCATGAGGTCGGGGCTTGTGAGAATCGTTCTCAATCAAATGTGAGTCAGACTGCCTCTTTCTTTTGAGGATGTGTTTCGTTGAGATGATCCTCGATGAGTTTCAGTAGTTCAGCGCGGCCATCTCCATTGATAATCGAGAACGGAACAATGCCTCGGCAGCATCCTTCGGCCAATTGACTCTGAAATTGTTCCTTGTATGCCTCGATTTGCTTCTTCAACTTACTCACGGGCATCTTGTCGGCTTTCGTGAGAACCAGAAGATAAGGGACTTCGTAGTAGTCGAGCCAGTCCATCATCATCAGATCAAGTGGGGTTGGCTCTTGCCGCGAATCGACGAGCTGCATCGCCAGACTGATCGGCCCGCCACGCTTCAGGAAATCCTCGATAAGACGCTTCCATCCGGCTCGCATTTGCTCCGGAACCTTCGCATAGCCATAACCCGGAAGGTCAACGAAGTAGAAGGTATTGTTAATGATGTAATAGTTGATCTCCCGTGTCTTCCCTGGAGTGGAACTTGACCTGGCGAGGTTCTTCTTGTTGCAGAGTTTGTTCAGCAGTGACGACTTCCCCACGTTCGAGCGTCCGATAAAAAGGACTTCTCGAAGTTCATTCTTGGGCAGCTGGCGAAGATCCGCTACCCCTTGCAAGAATTCAGCTGAGTTGATCTTGAGCATAAAGGGCACCTCGTTGTTTGACTCAGAAGGAGAACTTGCTTCTTGAACAATTACGACTTCGCTGCTTCTGCTTCTTTCTTGGACCCGCTCAGCTCGGCTTGTGCCGTTGCGGCGTCTGTCTTCTTCTTCCGCTGTTGCTGGGTTTTCTGCTTGGCGACAGATGGCTTTGGAGCAGCTTTTTCCTGACCGGTGTTGTAGTCCACAAGCTCAAGAAGTGCCAGCTCGGCGCCATCCCCATGGCGTCGGCCAAGCTTCACAACTCGTGTGTAGCCCCCGGGACGCGTTCCCACTTTGTGGGCAATCTCATTGAACAGCGTAGAAACCGCAGCCCGATCGCGGAGGAAGGAAAACACTACACGTCTCGCGTGAACATCCTTTGGCTTTCCGTCCGTCTCCCGCTGAACTGCCCTCTTCGCGCGGGTAATCAGCTTTTCAACAACCATTCGGGTTTCCTTCGCTTTCGCGACCGTGGTTCGAATCTTTTTATGCTGAATCAGCGAGGCACTGAGAGCGGAAAGAAGAGCGCGTCGGTGACTTGCCGTTCGTTTAAGCTTTCGTCCTGATTTCAGATGACGCATGGAGAATCCTTCTCTCTCTTATTCGTTTCCGTCTTTGAGATACTTGTCCACATCCATGCCGAAACTCAGCCCCAATTCCTCTACAATGGCAGAGAGCTCGGCGAGCGACTTACGACCGAAGTTGCGGAACTTGAGTAACTCAGCCTCATCGCGCCTGACAAGATCGGCAATCGTCTTGATGTTCGCCGAACGCAGACAGTTGTGCGACCGTACAGAAAGCTCGAGGTCGTCGACCGACATCATCAGAGCCTTGCGGATTTGCGCAACCTTGGCATCCTCCACTGTCTCCACTTTTTCGACCTCGGGCTCCGCATCAAAATTGATGAAGAGTTGAATGTGATCGCGGAGGATTTTTCCGGCATGCGTCAACGCTTCCTCAGGCGTTAGCGAACCATCGGTTTCCACTTCGAGGATGAGTTTCTCGAAATCCGTCACACCACCAACCCGTGTCGGCTCCACGAAAAATCGAACATTCTTGATCGGTGTAAAGATAGAGTCAATGGCGATTGTTCCGATTGGCTGATCCGGCGACTTGTTCTCTTCAGCCGGAACGTACCCCTTCCCGCGGCCAAGACGCAGTTCGAGTTCGAACTCCGCATCCTTGTTCAGAGTAGCCAGATGAAGCTCGGGGTTGAGGATTTCGATTTCTTCGGTGAACTTTTGAATATCCCCCGCCTTCAGCTCACCGGCACCTTTCAACGCCATCACCACCTTGTTCGCCTTCTTGTTGATCGGCCGGATGCGAACCTGTTTGAGATTGAGAATCAAATCGGCAACGTCTTCCACCACTCCTTTGATCGTCGAGAACTCGTGTTGAATTCCCTCAATACGGATTGCCGTAATCGCCGTGCCGGGGAGCGACGAGAGAAGCACGCGGCGGAAGGAATTCCCCAGCGTTACGCCAAATCCCTTCTCCAGGGGCTGGACAGTAAAGCGTCCGAACGTTCGAGTATGGGACGACTCATCAAGCTCAATCTTTTCCGGCATTTCTAATTGTGTAGTGCTCATACGCTCACTTTCCCCTCGACTTCACGCGAGGAAATTAAAGATCAGCGCCGCTGTCGGCGCCAATCGGTCGATCACATTACTTGGAATACAACTCGACTATGAGTTGCTCGTTTGCATTCAACGGAATATCTGCACGTTCCGGAACCTGCAGGAACGTACCCGTCATCGTCGCCTTGTCCAGACTCAGCCATGGAAGCATGGCGGTGTCCTTCATTCGCTTCATGGCATCATGGATAAGCTGCAGCTTTCTGCTCTTCTCGCGCACCTGAATGACATCTCCGGGATTGACGAGATACGACGGAATATCCACATGTTTGTTATTCACCATAAAATGGCCATGGAGAATGAGCTGCCGTGCGGATTTCCGTGACGGAGCAAATCCCATCCGGTACACCACATTATCCAGCCGCCGCTCAAGCGTCTTGACGAGCTGCTCGCCGGTTCGACCGGTCTGCTTCAGAGCACGCTCGAAGTAATTCCGGAACTGTGCCTCAACGAGCCCGTACATCTTCCTGACTTTCTGCTTCTCCCGAAGCTGCACGCCGTACTCAGAAATCTTCGAGCGGCGCGATTGGCCATGCTGCCCCGGAGGATAGTTTCTCCGCTCTATGGGACACTTTTCTGTATAGCACTTCGTCCCTTTGAGGAAGAGCTTCTGTCGTTCTCGTCGGCACAGCTTACAACTGGCATCTATATATCTTGCCATACTTCTCCTGATTGATGATTACATACTCGAAAACGGGAACGCACGCTCCCGCTTTACGTGCTTTACACTCTCCGTCGTTTCGGCGGACGGCAGCCGTTATGCGGAATTGGTGTGATATCGCGGATCATCGTGATTTCCAAGCCCGCCGTCTGAAGCGATCGCACGGCCGCCTCTCGACCCGCTCCGGGACCTTTGATAAACACTTCGACCCGGCGCAATCCAAGATCATACGCCTCCCGCGCCGCAGCTTCGGCGGAAACCTGAGCAGCATACGGAGTGTTCTTTCGCGATCCCTTGAATCCGTTCTTCCCCGCCGACGACCAGGCGATGACGTTTCCATAGAGATCCGTCAACGTGACGATCACATTGTTGAACGTCGCTTTGACGAATGCCCTGCCATTGACGTCGACGTGAACTTTTTTCTTCTTCTTTGTAACTGGTGCTGCTGCTTGTTTTGCCAAGTTCGGCTCCTTCGTAAGTCAACAGATTACTTCTTCTCGAGCGCCTTCTTCTTGCCGGCGACTGTTTTTCTCTTTCCTTTGCGTGTCCGGGCGTTTGTGCGGGTGCGCTGGCCGCGGACGGGCAATCCTTTTCGGTGCCTCAGGCCGCGGTACGAGCCGATATCCATCAGCCGCTTCACGTTCATCTGTACTTCGCTCCGAAGTGCGCCCTCGACCTTGTAGTCCGTCTGGATGACCGACCTGATCGCCGCAACCTCCTCGTCATTCAACTCGCCGACTCGCTTATTGAGATCGACATTTGCCTTCTCGAGAATTTCGCGCGATGTTGGCCTCCCGATCCCGTAGATGTAAGTCAGCCCAATCTCGACACGCTTATTCTTTGGTAAATCGACTCCTGCTATACGAGCCACAGCTTCTCCTTAATGGTGAAAAGAACTATCCCTGGCGCTGCTTGTGCTTCGGATTGCTGCAAATCACCTTTACCACACCTTTGCGCCGGATGACCTTGCACTTGTCACAAATCTTCTTCACTGATGATCGAACTTTCATCGCTTCTTCTCCGCCTGACGAGTTCTATTTGTATCGATACGTGATGCGACCTTTCGTGAGATCGTACGGAGACAGCTCCACCGTTACACGATCACCCACAAGAATCTTGATAAAGTGCATCCGCATCTTTCCGGAAATGTGAGCCAGAATCTCCACGCCGTTATCAAGCTTGACGCGGAACGTTGCATTGGGCAACGTTTCGGTAATGACACCGTCAACCTTGATGGGACCTTGTTTTGCCATTCAATCTTATTGCGTCAGTATCTCGGCTTTGCCGTTCACAATCGCCACAGTGTGTTCGAAATGCGCCGATGGTCGGTCGTCTTCCGTCATGATTGTCCAACCATCGGGAGCAACTTGCACGCGCCACGTCCCCGCGTTGACCATCGGCTCGATAGCCAGCGTCATGCCTTCTTTCAGCTTCAGACCGGTCCGCGGTTTGCCGTAATTCGGAACTGCGGGTTCTTCATGAAGCTCTTTTCCTACGCCATGCCCCACCAGATCCCGAACCACCGAAAAGCCGTGGGCTTCGACATACTCCTGAATCGCGTGCGAGATGTCGTGCACCCTGTTCCCCGCTTTTGCTTCGGCAATGCCCCGGTAGAGCGCTTGCTCAGTGACTCTCATCAGCCGCTGCTTCTCTTCGCTGAGCTCACCGATGGCAAACGACGCCGCTCCGTCACCATAGTAACCATCCTTCTTCACACCGACGTCGATGGAGAGAATCTCCCCTTCTCGAAGCACGCGCTTCCCCGGAATGCCATGGACTACTTCCGAATCGATCGATGTGCACAGCGTTGCTGGGAAGGGGGCTTGCGGCGCATGTCCGTAGCCTTTGAACGCCGGCTCACCCCCCATTGATCGAATGTACTCCTCTGCTAACCTGTCAAGCTCTTCTGTCGTCACTCCCGGCTTTGCGTGCGCACCGATGAGTTTGAGCACCTCTGCAACGATCTTACAGCTTTCTCGAATAAGCTCGATCTCTCGCTTCGACTTGATACGCACCATTAGATCGCTATCCGCGGCGTCCCCGCAAGCGACCGCTCTTCATGAAACCATCGTAATGCCGCATCAACAGGTGTGATTCAACCTGTTGCAGCGTATCCAGCGCAACTCCCACAACAATCAACAAACTTGTTCCACCAAAGAACGAGGCAAAGCTTGGCGTCACACCGAGTTTGATCATCATCGTCGGCAAGATAGCAATGAGCGCGAGGAAGATCGAACCCGGTAATGTGATCTTCGTCAGAATATTGTCAACGAACTCAGCGGTGTGGGGGCCGGGCCGAATACCGGGGATAAACCCACCCTGCCGTTTCATCGAGTCTGCGACATCCTTCGGATTAAAGGCGATCGCAGTGTAGAAATAGGTGAAGAAGACAATCATCATCCCATAAATGATCGAGTATGTCCATGATTCGTAACTGAACCAGTCGCTCGAAAGCTCCTGGACGAATTCACTTTCCGGGAAAAACGAAAAGACGATCTGCGGAATGAACATGATTGCCTGAGCAAAAATGATCGGCATGACACCCGCCGTATTGACGCGCAACGGAATGTACTGTGTCACACCGCCATAGACCTTTCGACCGACAACTCGTTTGGCGTACTGCACCGGTATTCGTCGGGTACCTTGTGTAACAAGGACCACACCCGCCACAATGAATCCCATAAGCACGAAGATCACCAGCTCGACAATGAAAATCCTCGCCCCGGACTGAACCACTTGAATCTCATCAAGGACCGCCGCCGGGAATCTGGCAATGATACCAATGAAGATGATAAGCGAAATCCCGTTGCCGATTCCTCTTTCGGTGATCTGTTCTCCCAACCACATCATGAAGATCGTTCCCGCCGTCAGCGTTATGACCGTCGTTAAGGCAAACAGGAATCCGGGCTCAGGCACAATTGGACCATCTGGCGTTGTCGTGTTGATGAGCTTGACGTAGACGCCGGTGGCCTGCAACATCGAAATCAATACCGTGCCGTAGCGCGTGTATTGCGTGATCTTCTTCCGCCCGTCTTCCCCTTCTTTCTGCAACTTTTGAAAGTACGGAACTACGGCACCAAGCAGTTGAATGACTATCGACGAACTGATGTAGGGCATAATGCCCAGGGCAAAAATTGCCGCGTTGCTGAACGCACCCCCTACAAAGAGGTCGTAAAGTCCAAAAATTGTCCCTTCTGACGACCGGCGAATTGTATCAGCCAGAAGAGAGGCGTCGACTCCCGGTAGCGTGATGTGCGTGCCAATGCGTACAACGATCAAGAGCGCTGTGGTAAAGAGAAGCCTCTCGCGCAGTTCTTGAATCTTAAAAATATTGGTAAAAGTCTCGGAAAGTTTGCTCATGCCTTCACAACAGGTTTGCTGAGCACTGTTGCCTTGCCCCCCGCCGCTTCGATTTTCGCTTTGGCCGACTCGCTAAATGCATGCGCGGTAATCTCGATCTTTGCTTTCAATTCGCCATTCCCCAGAATCTTTACCGGAGTACCTTTCTTCGAGACCGCTCCGACGGTGTACAAACTCTCCGGAGTAATCGCGCCTGTCAACTTCTTCTCAGTCACGAGTTTTTCGATCGTCTCGACATTCACAATCTGGACTTCCTCCCTGTTTCGGCTTCGGAAGCCGAACTTCGGAATCCGCCGTGTCAACGGCATCTGGCCACCCTCAAACCATGCCCGGAACTTGTGCCCCGACCGTGACTTCGCGCCTTTGTGTCCCTTTGTCGCCGTGCCCCCATGTCCGGAGCCTTGACCCCGCCCAATACGCTTCGGCTTTCTACGCGACCCTTTTGCGGGAGAGAGATTACTGAGAATGACTTTTGCCATGTTCGTGCTCGATTATTGAGGACCAACCTCTTCCACGCTGACGAGATGGCGGACGCGACTGATCATTCCGCGAATCTGCGGCGTGTCTTTCTTCACAACACTGTAGTTCGGTCGACCGAGGCCAAGCGCTTTGATCGTCCGCTTGTGTCGCTCCAACTCGTCGATGATGCTGCGCGTCTGCGTTATCTTGATTTTCTTTTCCGTACCCATGATTCTCGAATTACGATTGCTGGAACAATTCCTGAAGTGTCATCCCTCGACGCTCTGCAACCATTTTGGCATCAGAAAGACTCAAGAGGGCCTTCAGAGTGGCTTTGACAACATTATGGGGATTGGATGAACCCATTTGTTTCGTCAAAACGTCCTTCACCCCAGCCGATTCCAACACCGCTCGAACTCCGCCTCCGGCGATGAGTCCCGTTCCGGGAGAAGCCGGTTTCAAGAGTACCTTGCCGCCTCCAAACTTCCCGATGATTTCATGGGGAATCGTACCTTTCACGATCGGTACCTTGACCACATTCTTTTTTGCATCGTCCACACCCTTCGCAATGGCATCGGCGACTTCATTCGCCTTGCCAAGACCGATCCCGACATGACCGTTTCCATCACCAACAACAACGATTGCGTTGAAGCTGAATCGGCGGCCGCCCTTAACCACTTTTGCGACTCGGTTGATATGGACAAGACGATCCTTAAGTTCGAGCTCACCTGCTTTGATTTTTCCCATACAATTCCTTCGCTAGAATTTCAGTCCGCCTTCGCGTGCCCCGTCTGCAACCGCCTTGATTCGGCCATGATAGAGAAAGCCGTTCCGATCAAACACCACTTGTGTGATGTTCTTCTCAAGAGCCTTCTTGGCCGTAGCAACGCCGACGATCTTGCTCACTTCAATCGGACTCTTGACGTCCTTCACCTGCTCACGCAGATCTTTCGACAACGTTGAGGCGGCAACGAGAGTCTTGCCTGTCGTATCGTCGATGATCTGTGCGTAAATATGGTTCAGACTCCGGTACACTGTCAGCCGAGGCCGCTCGGGCGTTCCGTGTACTTTTTTCCGCACGCGGAACTTCTTTTTCAGCCGCCGTTCGATAGAGTTCTTGATAATCATGATCAAATTCTTCCTTCGACAATCCTCTTACTTCGTTGCAGTAGCTGCAGCCTTGCCGGCTTTCCGTCTGATGTATTCGCCCTCGTACTTAATTCCCTTTCCTTTGTACGGCTCGGGCGGTCGGAGAGACCGAATCTTCGCCGCAACCAGTCCAACAAGCTGTTTGTCCGGCCCGCTGACAACGATGTTCGTTTGTGTCGGCGCCTCGATCTTGATTCCCTCGGGTGGGCCAAACACAATCGGGTGTGAATATCCGAGCTGGAGCTGCAACTTCTTGCCTTTCATCTCAGCCCTGTAGCCGACACCGACGATTTCAAGTTTCTTCGAGAATCCCTCTGAGACGCCTCGAATCATGTTTTGTATCAGCGCACGCCACAATCCGTGTAACGCTTTTACCGGCTTTTCCTCCGAATTGCGCGACAATTGGATTTCCGAATCCTTGATTTGCACGTCGATGGCAGGGTGAACGTTGGCGGATAGCTCGCCTCTCGACCCTTTGACGACGACGCGTCCCTGGGTACAGGTTACCGTAACGCCTTTAGGAATAACAATCGGTTTTCGACCAATACGTGACACTGTTCGTTCTCCTCGAAGAAACTACCAGATATAAGCGATGACTTCCCCGCCGACACCCTCTTTTCGCGCCTGGGCATCCGTCATAACGCCTTTAGACGTCGAGACAATCGCGATGCCGAGTCCACCTAAAACGCGCGGCAACTCTTCGTCGGCGCGGTATTGCCGGATACCGGGTTTGCTCACACGGCGCAGTCCGGTAATGACAGACTTCCCGTTGTTGTAGCGCAACTGAATGCGAAGAACCCCCTGCTTTCCATCCTCAAGAAGTGTGTACCCGCTAATGTACTTCTGCTTGGCGAGAATCTCGGTCATCGCCTTCTTAAGCTTGGAAGCCGGCACATCAACCCTTTTGTGCTTCGCCTTGCTGGCATTTCGAATTCTCGTCAAAAAATCTGCTATTGGATCAGTCATCGACATCGAAACAAATCTCCTCGTAAACGTGGTTACCAGCTTGCCTTACGGACTCCGGGAATTTTCCCTTCCAGCGCCATCTGGCGGAAGCAGAGTCGGCAGATCCCGAACTTCCGGTAGAACGCGCGCGGGCGTCCACAAACGCCGCAACGATTGTGTTGTCGCACTTTATATTTCGGCGTCTTCTTTGCCTTGACGATCATTGCTAAGCGAGCCACGACTTCGTTCTCCTCTCGTTAGGCAGCTGGTGTAAGTACTTCCTGGCGTTTGACAAAAGGCATCCCGAGCCCTCTGAGCAGTTCCATTGCCTCCAGGTCGGTCTTTGCTGTGGTGACGAACGTGATATCCATACCGGTTATTCTCGTTACCTTGTCCACATCGATTTCCGGAAAGATGATCTGTTCTTTGATCCCAACCGTGTAGTTACCGTGCCCGTCGAATGAGCGGTCGGAGACTCCACGGAAGTCACGCACTCGCGGCAAAGCAACGTTAATGAACCGATCGAGGAACTCATACATACGCGCCCGCCGAAGTGTTACGCGGCATCCGATGGCCAAACCTTCTCTAAGTTTGAAGTTGGAGATGGCTTTCTTGGATTTCGTGACGGCGACCTTCTGCCCTGTGATCATCTCCAGCTCTTTCATCGCCACTTCCAGCAGCTTTGGATCCTGTGTTGCCTGGCCAACGCCGATGTTAATGGCGATCTTCTCGAGGCGTGGCACCTGCATAACGCTCTTGTACTGGAATCGCTTCATGAGCGCCGGGACCACCTCTTTCTTATACAGCTCGAACAAACGTGGAGGAACGCCTTTTTCCTCGACGTGTTTCGTCTTTGGGGCGGCCTCAGCGTTCATTTCTTTCTTGGATGATTTTTCTTTTGCCATCCTTGCTTCTCCCGTCGTTAGAACATCTCTTCACATTGCCTGCAGACCCTCATCGTCTTCCTTTTACCGCTTGTCGGATCGATCACGCGGGCATGTCCTGAGCGAGTTGCTTTGTTACATTTTGGGCAGACAACCATCACGTTGGAGGCATGGATTGAGCCCTCTTTTTGTACCACTCCGCCTTGTGGGTTCTTCTGCGACGGTCTCGTGTGTCTCTTGACGATATTGACATTCTCGACGATCACGCGATTGCGTTCGGGGATCACCTTCAACACCTTGCCCTGTTTTCCAAGCGCATTGCCCGCAATGACGAGAACAGTATCATTCTTGTGAACGTGCATAAGAGTCTCTCTTGAGATTACAGAACTTCCGGTGCCAGAGAAACGATCTTCATGAATTGCTTCTCGCGGAGTTCGCGAGCAACTGGACCGAAGATGCGGGTTCCACGCGGCTCCCCTTGCTGATTCAGGAGAACAGCCGCATTTTCATCGAAACGAATGAATGTGCCATCGTTTCGTTTCACCTCTTTTTTCGTCCGAACAACAACGGCTCGCGAGACATCTCCTTTTTTGACAGGAGCGCCGGGAATTGCCGCCTTGACCGAAACGACGATCAAATCGCCGACGGTAGCATAGCGCTTATCATGCCCGCCGAGAACACGGATGCAGCGAATCTTCTTCGCGCCTGAGTTGTCGGCCACCACTAAATTCGTTTCTTCCTGGATCATCCTGCTAACCTCGCATTCAGGTCGTTACTTTGCTTTCTCAATAACTTCGACAAGTCGCCATCGCTTTCTTTGGCTCAAGGGACGCGTCTCGGCAATCCTGACGAGATCGCCTATTTCCGCCACCTGTTTCTCATCGTGTGCCATAAAGGTGGACGTCCGTTTGAAGTACTTTTTATAAAGAGGATGAGGAAGGCGACGCTCAACGGCAACAACAATGCTTTTCTGCATTTTGTTGCTAATGACCCTACCAACACGCACCTTCCGCCGCCCACGCTCGACGGTATTCGTTGGAGTCTGACTGCTCATGTGCTCTCTTTCGCTGGTTCAGTTGTTGATTCAGCCTTTGGAGCATTTTTCGCGCGCTCACGCAGAATGGTCCACATTCTGGCGATGTCTTTCTTCGTCTGGCTGATCTTCATCGGGTTCTCTAACTGACTGATGACTTTCTGGAAAGCGAGATTCGCGAGGCTCTGTTCCTCTTCTTGAATTCGCTTCCTCAACTCTGCATCAGAGAGTTTTCGTAAATCGGCTGCTTTCATTCCTCTTATCCTTCGTAGTCCACTCGCGAAACAAACTTGGTCTTGATCGGAAGCTTATGTGCGGCAAGCTGGAGCGCTTCCGCGGCAACCGCTTTGCGAATTCCGCCAAGCTCGAAGAGCACCGTGCCCGGCTTCACCACCGCGACCCAGAATTCCGGAATTCCTTTGCCGCTTCCCATACGCGTTTCTGCAGGCTTTTTCGTGACCGGTTTCGTCGGGAAGATTCTAATCCACACTTTTCCCTCGCGCTTCATCATACGCGTGAGAGCGACACGGGATGCCTCGATTTGCCGCTGGGTAATCCAACCGGGCTCGAGGGCCTTGAGTCCAAAATCACCGAATGCCACCGTTGCACCACGTGTGGCCTTTCCCCGCATCCGTCCACGCTGGGCTTTTCTGAATTTTACACGCTTCGGCATTAACATAGAATTATCGACTCCTTATTTACGCACGCCCTTGCATGCCGCCGAACACCTCACCTTTACAGATCCACACTTTCACGCCGATTGCTCCGTAGATCGTCCGCGCAGTTGCGATCGCATAGTCGATATCGGCTCGTATTGTTTGTAACGGGATGCGTCCTTCTTTGTACTGCTCCGTTCGGGCGATTTCAGCTCCACCAAGCCGACCGGCACACATGACGCGGATTCCCTCGGCACCCATACGCATTGCTGCGGTGATCGCCTGCTTCATCGCACGACGAAACGAGATGCGTCCCTCAAGTTGCGTGGCAATGTTTTCGGCAACCAGGTAGGCATCCAGCTCCGGCCGCTTGATTTCATGGATCAGAATCTTTACTTCCTTCGAGGTAATCTTCTTCAACTCTTCTTCCAGTTGGGCAATCTCTTTTCCGCTCTTACCGATGACAATTCCGGGTCGGGAAGTATGAATCGTAATCACCGCCCGCTTCGGCGTCCGATCGATCTGAATCCTTGAAATTCCTGCCTTCTTCAGGCGACTGCGAATGTAGTTGCGAACAACAAGGTCTTCTTGAATCTTGCTGGCGAAGCTCTTCTGGTCAAACCAGTTCGAGTCCCAGCTTTTGGTGATCCCGAGTCGGAATCCAAGCGGATTAGTTTTTTGACCCAATCAGTCCTCCGATTTTCCTGCTTTCGTTGATTTTGCTTTTGGTGTCTTTGACTTCGTTGTCGTTTTCTTCGCAGCCGGCTTCTTCTCAACCGCCTTTGGCTCCGCAGCCGCTCCTTGAACGGGCCCCTTGTCCTTTGCCGGTGCGGGTTTGCGAACTTCAGCCACGCGTTTCTCAGCTCTCTGAGCAATGACGATTGTAACGTGATTCGACCGCTTGCGAATGCGATACGCACGGCCTTGCGGGGCGGGCGAGATTCTCTTGAGCATCGGTCCACCGTCGACGTATGCTTCTTTGACGTACAGTTGATTCAGATCGACGCGACCGGCTTCATCTTTGCTTTGAAAATTCGAGATCGCCGAACGCAGAACCTTTTCGGCCGCACGCGCCGCATGCTTTGGAGAAAAATGCAGGATCGTCAGCGCCTCCTCGACATTCCTCCCGCGAATCAAATCAATGACAAGCCGCATCTTCCGAGGCGACGATCCGATGTAACGATTGATTGCTCTGGCTTCCATAGTTGTTTCGTCTTATGCCGGCGTAGTTGTCTTTTCCGATTTGATGCCCGGATGTCCTCTGAAAATCCGTGTCGGAGCGAACTCACCAAGCTTGTGGCCAACCATCGCCTCGGTGACATAGACTGGGATGAACTTGTTCCCGTTATGCACGGCGAACGTGTGTCCGACGAAATCGGGAATAATAGTGCAAGCCCGCGCCCAAGTCTTGATGACCTTCTTCTGGTTAGATTTGTTCAACGCTTCGATCTTTTTGGCAAGCTTGGGGTCAACATACGGCCCCTTTTTGAGTGAACGACTCATACGGTTCTTTCAGTCTTCTGAGATTACTTCCTGCGTTTCACGATGTACTTGTTCGAAAGATTCTTACGCTTTCGGGTCTTCAAACCTTTTGCATATTGACCCCATGGCGACTCGGGATGCTGCCATCCACCACCGCTCTTCGATCGACCCTCACCGCCACCCATCGGATGGTCAACGGGGTTCATCGCCATACCGCGAGTCTGTGGACGGATACCCAGCCAGCGGGATCTGCCGGCCTTGCCGAGACTGATGTTCTCATGATCGGCGTTGCCAACAACGCCGACCGTGGCATAACAGTTGGCGAAGAATTTTCGCATCTCGCCCGAGGGAAGCTTCAATGTCACAAAGTCGCCTTCTTTCGCCATCAGCTGCAGAGAGTTGCCAGCGCTGCGACCAATCTGTCCCCCCTTGCCGGGACGGAGCTCTACGTTATGGACAAACGTGCCTACCGGAATGTTGCCGAGCGGGAGGGAATTCCCCACCTGCACATCGGCGTTGGGGCCGGCACTTAGCGTTGCACCGACCTTCAGGCCGTCGGGTGCAATGATGTATCTCTTCTCTCCATCTTTGTACTGAAGCAGAGCGATACGCGCAGACCGATTGGGATCGTACTCAATAGCAGCCACTTTCGCATCGATGCCATGTTTGTCACGACGGAAATCGATAACACGATACAGCCGCTTGTGACCACCGCCTCGATGGCGCGACGTAATGCGGCCAAGATTGTTTCGGCCACCGGAGCTCTTCTTAGGCTCAAGGAGCGACTTCTCAGGCTTCTTCTTCGTGACCTCTTCGAACGTGGAAATCGAGTAGAAGCGTGTCGCTGGTGTAATCGGTCGTAGTTTTCGAATTGGCATCTGAATTCTTTCCCGCTATCAAACGTTCTCGAAGTAGTCGATCTTGTCGCCTTCCTTCAGCGTTACGATAGCCTTTTTCCAAGTTTTTGTCCGCCCCTGAAATCTCCCGCTCCGCGTCAACTGGGTCTTGGCTTTCCCTTTCACCACCATAGTCCGGACAGAGAGAACTTTGACTTTAAACTTCGCCTCAACCGCTTTACCGATCTGAATCTTGTTCGCACCATCCTCCACCTCAAACGCATATTGTCTCTTGTCTTGCAGACCCGTAATCTTCTCAGTCAAGATGGGTCGTTTCAGAATTCCTACCATGGTGCACCTTAGTTCTTAAGTGAATTCTCCAACGCCGAAAGAGCGCTCTTTTGGATCAGGAGAATCTGGTTATCCAGAAGATCAACGATAGAAGCCTTGTCTGCTTCCCGAATGTTCAATGTTGGAATGTTCCGGCCTGACTTCACAAATGCGGCGGAGTTCCCTTTTGTCAGGAACAGCGTCTTCTTCGAAGCGGCCTGGAACGCTTTCAGTACCGAATGAAGTTCCTTTGTCTTCGGCGTTTCGATCGAAAAATCCTCAATCACCCTAATTGCGGCGTCTTTTGCCTTGTACGCTAACGCCGACTTGCGAGCCAGCTTCTTCACCTTTGCTGGAAGCTTTACAACATAATCGTGAGGCATCGGACCAAAAATCGAACCACCACCAACCCACAACGGTGATCGGATTGTTCCGGCCCGAGCGCGGCCGGTCTTCTTCTGGCGAAACGGCTTCTTGCCGCCTCCGCGAACTTCGTTTCGCGGCTTCACTTTGTGCGTCCCTTGCCGCTGGTGGGCTTGATACGCCCTCACGGCCTGATAGATCGCGTGATCGTTCGGTGTGATCTCAAAGATCGCCGGGTCGAGCGTCACCTTCTCGCCGGTGGGAGTTCCATCTCTTTTATAGACTTCGACCTGCATCGCTTCCTCTTTACTGATGCTGCTTGATGATCTGGAGATATGAGTTGATGGCGCCCGGTACCGACCCCTTCACAATCAAGAGGTTCGAGTCCGGAATGACCTTGATGACTTTAAGATTGCGAATGGTCACTCGGTCATTGCCCATTCTTCCGGCCATGCGCATGCCTTTGAAGACTCGTGACGGGAACGAGCTCGAACCGATCGACCCGGGTGCACGAACGCGATCCGAAGCACCGTGTGTGGTCATCCCCACACCACCGAAATGATGCCGCTTCACGACTCCCTGGAACCCACGTCCTTTCGACTGACCGATCACGTTGACGACATCGCCCTGGTGGAACAGATCAACGCGAATCTCCTGGCCTTTCTTGACCGCTTTCCCGTTGAAGTTCCGAAACTCGCGGATGAGTCGGCGGGGCTTCACATTCGCCTTTGCGAAATGGCCGGCAAGCGGTTTGTTGGTCGACTTCTGTCGCCGCTCATCGAAACCAAGTTGAACGGCATCATAACCGTCGCGCTCTTTCGTCTTCACCTGCGTGACGTAGCAAGGACCTGCCTCGATGACGGTGCAAGGAACAGCCTGCCCGTTCTCATCGAACAGCGTTGTCATTCCTAATTTTTTACCGAGAATACCACTCACGGCTTCCACTCCTTACCTGTAACCGACAGTCAATGCCGGAGGTTGTACACAATCGTGTTCTTCAATCCCTGGAATTAAACCTTGATCTCCACATCCACACCTGCAGGCAGCTCAAGCTTCATCAATGAATCGACGGTCTTGCTTGTCGAATTCAAGATGTCGATCAGCCTTTTGTGCGATCGCGTCTCGAACTGCTCTCGCGACTTCTTGTCCACATGGGGCGACCGGAGCACGGTGTAGACGGTCTTTTTCGTCGGCAGGGGGATTGGACCGGAGACCACCGCACCGGTTGACTTCACGGTCTTGATGATTTTCTCCGCCGACTTGTCGATCAAGTTATGATCGTAGGATTTAAGCTTGATTCTGATTTTTTGACCAGCCACTGGAAACCTCCGAATCCTGAGAAACCTCAGGACATGAAACGACTCCGAAACGAAAAGGCCCCGCCAGAGGCGGAGCCACTCCTCTTATTCAATAATCTTCGTGACGACTCCGGCGCCGACCGTCCGGCCACCCTCGCGGATAGCAAAACGGAGTCCCTCTTCCATTGCAATGGGAGAGATAAGCTCGATCGTCATATTGTCGACGTTGTCGCCGGGCATGACCATTTCGACACCGCTGGGGAGTTGAACAACCCCCGTCACGTCGGTCGTTCGAAAGTAAAATTGTGGACGATAGCCGTTGAGGAACGGTGTGTGCCGTCCACCCTCTTCCTTTTTCAGCACGTAGACCTGCGCGGTAAACTTCTTATGAGGCGTAATGGACCCCGGCTTGGCGATAACCATACCGCGCTCAAGCTCGTTCTTCTCGACGCCACGGAGGAGCAACCCTGCGTTATCGCCTGCAACGACCTCATCAAGCTCCTTGCGGAACATTTCGGCACCGGTAATAACGGTCTTCTTATGCTGACCCAGACCGATGACTTCAACTTCGTCGCCAACCTTTGCACGACCCCGCTCGACACGGCCAGTGCCGACGGTTCCACGACCGGTAATCGAGAACACGTCTTCCACCGGCATCAAGAACGGCTTGTCGACATCACGCTGCGGCAAGGGGACGTACGAATCGACCGCATCCATCAAATCATAAATGCATTTGAACGCCGGATCGTCCACTTTGGAATCCGGCCGGAGGGCCGCCTCCATCGCCTTGAGGGCAGATCCGCGAATAACAGGGATCTCATCGCCGGGAAACTCGTACTTTTTGAGCAGATCGCGCAGTTCCAGCTCGACGAGATCGAGGAGCTCAGGATCATCGACCGCGTCGACCTTGTTCATGAAGACCACGATACGAGGAACGCCGACCTGCCGGGCAAGGAGAATGTGTTCGCGCGTCTGAGGCATGGGGCCGTCCGTTGCCGCAACAACCAGAATGGCGCCATCCATCTGCGCGGCACCGGTAATCATGTTCTTGACGTAGTCAGCGTGACCCGGGCAATCGACGTGCGCATAGTGACGCTTTTCGGTCGAATATTCGACATGTGCAGTGGCAATCGTGATCCCACGAGCGCGCTCTTCCGGAGCGTTGTCGATCGAGTCGAACGTTCGGACCTGAGACAATCCTTTTTTGGCGAGCACCATGGTAATGGCGGCCGTCAACGTTGTCTTTCCGTGGTCAACGTGTCCGATCGTCCCTACGTTGACGTGCGGCTTGCTGCGATCAAACTTTTCTTTTGCCATAGGATAGATCTCCTTGTAGTGGGTCTGATTTCAAAAAAGAAGTTGTCGATGTTAAGCCGGAACTGCTTCTTTCCCTTTAACCTTTTCAATAATCTGATCAGAAATCGAACGCGGCACCTGTTCGTAATGTGAGAACTGCATCGTGTACAATGCGCGGCCCTGAGTCATGGAACGGAGTGTGGTTGCATACCCGAACATTTCAGCTAAGGGCACCATCGCGCGAACAACTTGAGCGTCCTTCCGCGGATTCATTCCTTCGATTTTTCCGCGCCGGGAATTCAGATCGCCCATGACGTCGCCCAGATACTCTTCAGGGGTCACGACTTCCACAGCCATGATCGGCTCGAGCAACACCGGGCCTGCTTTTCGTGCCGCCTCTTTAAACGCCATCGACCCGGCAATCTTAAATGCCATCTCGGATGAGTCAACAGCATGGAACGAACCATCGAACAGCTTCACCTTCACATCCTCTACGGGATAGCCCGCCAAAACACCGTTCCGCATCGCTTCAACGATACCTTCTTCTGTCGGTTTGATGTACTCTTTCGGGACGACACCGCCGACAATCGCATTCTCGAATTCGAATCCCTTCCCTTTCTCGTTCGGCTCAACCTCGATGACGACGTGACCGTACTGACCGCGGCCACCCGACTGACGAATGAACTTCCCCTCGGCAATGACTTTCTTCGTGATGGTCTCCTTGTAAGCCACCTGCGGCTTTCCGACATTTGCCTCAACCTTGAATTCGCGTTTCATCCGGTCGATAATGATCTCGAGGTGAAGCTCTCCCATGCCGCTGATAATCGTCTGGCCTGTTTCCTCGTTTGTGGAAATTCGAAATGTCGGGTCTTCTTCAGCCAACTTCTGCATTGCCTCGCCAAGCTTTTCCTGGTCCGCTTTTGTCTTCGGCTCAATGGCAACATCGATAACGGGGTCTGGGAATTCCATCCGCTCGAGGATGATTGGATCGCTTTCGTCGGTGAGAGTATCACCGGTTTTCGTGTTCTTCAGGCCAATGGCGGCAACAATATCGCCTGCGTATGCCTCGCTGATCTCTTCTCGGTGGTTGGCATGCATTCGGAGAAGCCGCGAAATTCGCTCCTTGCGGTCTGCCGTAGCGTTGTAGACATACGACCCGGCGGTGATTGTGCCTGAGTAGATTCTAAAGTAGGTCAACCGTCCCACAAAGGGGTCGCTCATAATTTTGAACGCGAGCGCCGTGAATTTTTCCTTATCATTCATCTTCCGCACAACGTCGTCGTGACGGTGAGGATGATGACCGTGCACCTCGCCGTTATTGATGTCCACCGGAGACGGCAAGAAGTCGACGATGCCATCGAGAAGAAGTTGAACACCCTTGTTTTTGAACGAGGAGCCGCACAAGACCGGGATGATGCTCACCTTCAATGTCGCACGGCGCAGAACAGCACGCACTTCCTCAGGCGAAATGTCTTTTCCTTCGAGGTACTTCTCGAGCAAACTGTCGTCCTCATCGGCCACGGCTTCGAGCATCTTGATTCTGTATTCGTTCGCTTTCGGCTTGAGCGAATCAGGAATATCAATGTCGTCCCACGTTGTCCCCTGAGTTCCCTCGTGATACATCCGAGCTTTCATCGTGATGAGATCGATGATGCCTGCGAACATATCTCCTTCCCCAACGGGGAGTTGAACCGGAACGGCGTTTGCGCTGAATCGTGTGCGAATCATATCCACGACGCCAAGGAAATCTGCGCCTGCGCGATCCATCTTATTCACAAACGCTATTCGGGGCACTCCATATTTGTCTGCCTGCCGCCAGACGGTTTCCGACTGAGGTTCGACACCACCGACCGAGCAGAAGAGCGCCACAGCCCCATCGAGAACACGCAACGAGCGCTCGACTTCAATCGTGAAGTCGACGTGTCCCGGCGTATCAATAATATTGACACGATGGTTTCGCCAGAAGCAGGTCGTCGCGGCACTGGTAATCGTAATGCCGCGCTCTTTTTCCTGCTCCATCCAGTCCATGGTTGCCGCTCCATCATGGACTTCACCCATGCGATGGACGACGCCGGTATAGAACAGAATTCGTTCCGTCGTTGTCGTTTTGCCGGCATCAATGTGAGCCATGATACCGATGTTTCTCGTTTTTTCTAAGGGGTATTCTCTTGGCATATCATTCCTGCGTCGTCGATGGCGGCACTCCTCGGCCCGCACCGAACGTTATCAATCAATTTGTCTCTAAACTTGTTTTGTGGTTACCACTTAAAATGGGCAAAAGCTTTGTTCGCTTCTGCCATGCGATGCACATCCTCCTTCTTCTTGATCGCGCCGCCTTCACCTTGGGCAGCTGCCATCAATTCGGAAGCGAGCTTCTGTGACATCGACTTATCCGAGCGTTCCTGGGCATTTGTAATAAGCCAGCGGATTGCAAGAGCGGTTCGCCGCTCGGGGCGAACTTCTGTGGGAACTTGGTAGGTAGCACCACCAACTCTTCTTGCTCGAACCTCCAAAAGAGGAGAAACATTGCCGACAGCCTTCTTGAAAATTTCAAGCGGTTTGTTCTTCGTCTTCTCTTCGATCAGGTCAAACGCATCGTACAGGATCTGGCGCGCAAGATGCTTCTTCCCACGCTTAAGGAGAGAATTCACAAATTTCGCAACCAGCACATCCTGGAATTTCGGATCGGGTGAAATAATTCTTTTCGGTGCTCTCTTCTTTCTCATATCCTCACCGTCTTACTGCTGTTGCTTTGGTTTCTTCGCGCCATACTTCGACCGACCTTGCTTTCGATCTTGTACACCCTGTGTGTCGAGCGTTCCACGAATGATGTGATACCGAACGCCGGGCAGATCCTTTACCCTGCCACCACGGATCAACACAATCGAGTGTTCTTGCAGGTTGTGTCCCTCACCCGGAATGTAGGCCGTAACTTCAATACTGTTCGTTAGTCGAACACGAGCAACCTTCCGCAGAGCCGAATTCGGCTTCTTTGGCGTTGTGGTGTAGACACGCGTGCAAACACCACGCTTCTGCGGACTCCCTTGCAAAGCCGGAGACTTGCTCATCCAGCTAATCTTTTCTCGACTATTCCGAACAAGCTGATTGATCGTTGGCACCTCAACTCCTCATGAATGGTTCCATAAAAAACCGCGGCGAAAAAAGCTTACTAATGTACGAATTCTTCCGCCAATTGTCAATCATTTTTCTCTTTGTTCACGCCAGTTTCTGATCATTCAGGCGACGATTCGGGTCTTCTTCTTTCGCTTCTTCCCCTCGGGTTCTTCAACGTCGGCAGGGATCTCAGACGCTGCTTCAGCGGCCGCCGCCCCGACCTCAACCGGTGAAACAATGAGATCCCGGAACTTCCTCTGTCCCGTTCCAGCCGGAATCAGATGCCCGATGATGACGTTCTCTTTCAAACCGAGCAGGTTATCAACCTTTCCTTCGATAGCAGCATCCGTCAGAACCTTTGTTGTTTCCTGGAAGGACGCAGCCGAGAAGAAACTGTCGGTGGTCAACGAAGCCTGAGTAATCCCAAGGAGAATCGGCTCCGATGTTGCGGCTTCGGCATCGCGAACCTCAACCGCCTTCTTGCCTTTCTTCTTCAGGTCGGCATTAATCTCACGAACGAGTTTCTTAGTAACCACCTGCCCGTTCTTGAGCTTCGAGTCACCCTTGCTCACCACAACGACTTTTCCTCGCAGACTCTCGTTTTCATCGTGTAATTGAGATTTGTCAACATTGTCCCCTTCGAGATACTTCGTGTCACCGGGATCGAGGATTCGCTCCTTCTGCATCATTTGACGGACGATCACCTCAATATGCTTGTCATTGATCTTCACACCCTGCATCCTGTAGACTTCCTGGATTTCGTTGACAAGATACTCCTGAACGGCGGTCGTTCCCTTGATGCGGAGAATATCATGTGGATCAATTGCACCGGCGGAAAGTCGCTCGCCGGCACGCACGACATCGTTATCCTGCACGAGAATGTGTTTGCCGAGCGGGATGAGATACGTTCTCTTATCCTTACCGTCGTGACTTGTCACAAACACCTCGCGCGATCCACGTTTCGGTTGACCGATGGTGACCACACCGTCAATCTCGCTGACGATGGCGGGATCGTTTGGATGCCTCGCCTCGAACAACTCCGTCACTCGCGGCAAACCACCGGTGATGTCCCGCGTCTTTCCGATGTCGCGCGGAATCTTCACGAGCACTGCGCCGGCCTGAACCTGTTCGCCATCCTCCACGATCAGGTGAGCCCTGGTCGGAATCGGATAGGTCGCTACCCTCTGACCTCTTGCATTGACAATAGCAACAGCCGGAATGAGGTTCTTCTCACGGCTATCGATGACGACCTTTTGGATGTGACCCGTCTGCTCATCCGGCTCCTCACGATAGGTGACGTTCTCTTTCAGATCGACATATTTGACCGAGCCGCTGTGCTCAGAAATGATCGTGGCATTGTACGGATCCCACTCATAGATGATTTCTCCCTTAGACACCTTCGCTCCATCGCGAACGAGGAGTGTAGCACCATAAGGAACATCGTACTTCGTGAGAGCTCTGTTATCATCATCAACGATGTTGATGACACCGCTGCGCCCCGAGACAATGAGTTGTTTCTGGCCTTCTTCGCCATATTCAATGACCTTGATTCCTTCGTATTTGACATTTCCGTCAAACTTCGAAGTGATCTGGGACTGTGCAGCGATCAGGCTTGCTGTTCCGCCGGTGTGGAAGGTTCGGAGCGTGAGCTGCGTTCCTGGCTCGCCGATCGATTGCGCGGCGATGACACCGACAGCAGTTCCCGCCTCGACAAGCTTACCGGTTGTGAGGTCACGACCATAGCAGCGCGCACAGAGGCCGCGCCGGGAATCACAGGTCAACACAGACCGAATTTCCACTGCTTCAATGGAGGTCTCCGAGATCCTCAGAGCCCTGTCCTCGTCAATAATTTCGCCCGATTTCACAATGATTTCGCCGGTCAGCGGGTCTTTAACGTCATGCACCGAAACGCGACCGAGAATACGCTCAGCCAGTGGCTCTTTAACGTCTTCCCCTTCTTTCAATGCCCCCGTCAACACGCCACGGATTGTTCCACAGTCCACTTCAGAGATCACCGAATCCTGAGCCACATCAATGAGTCGACGAGTCAAGTACCCTGCATCCGCGGTCTTGAGAGCAGTGTCTGCAAGACCTTTTCGGGCACCATGGGTTGAAATGAAGTATTCGAGAACCGACAGGCCCTCACGGAAGTTGGCGATGATCGGGTTCTCGATGAGCTCGCCGGTTGCACCGGAGAGACTCTTCTGCGGCTTCGCCATCAATCCACGCATACCCGCGAGCTGTCGAACCTGTTCTTTTGAACCTCGCGCGCCGGAATCAACCATCATATACAACGAGTTGAATCCCTCTTTATCATGCTGCAGCGCATCGAACAGGCGATCGGCAATACGGCTCGTTGCCCTGGTCCAGATATCAATAACCTTGTTGTACCGCTCACCGTTGGTGATGAAACCGCGGTAATACTGATTCTCCACACTTTCGACGTCTTTCTGAGCTTTGGCGACAATGTTCTGCTTTTCCTGCGGAATGACGACATCGTCGATCGAAACGGAGAGGCCGCCTTTCGTCGCGTAGGTGAAGCCTAGAGTCTTCAGATTATCAAGGAACTTCGCTGTCTCCAGATTTCCTGAACGGCGGAAAACGACGGAGATGATTTGCACCAGTCGTTTCTTGTTGAGGAGTTCGTTGATGAACGGGATTCCAGGCGGAAGAATCTGGTTGAAGAGGACCCGGCCGGTTGTTGTTTCGATCATCGTCCCATTAACGCGCACTTTGATTTTTGCATGCAGCCCAAGCTTGCCCTGGTCGTGTGCAATGATCACCTCATCGGTCGAGAAGAAGACCTTCCCTTCACCGAGATCTCCGGCTTTCGACTTTGTGAGGTAATAACAACCAAGAACCTGATCCTGTGTCGGCGTGACGATGGGCGACCCGTTCGCTGGCGACAGAATGTTATGGCTCGAAAGCATCAGCATTCTTGCTTCGAGTTGTGCTTCGTACGACAGGGGAACGTGAACGGCCATTTGATCACCGTCGAAATCCGCATTGAATGCCGTACAGACCATCGGGTGGATACGAATCGCTTTCCCTTCGACAAGAACCGGCTGGAAGGCCTGGATGCCGAGTCGATGCAATGTCGGCGCACGATTTAACAATACCGGATGTCCGTCAATGATGTGATCGAGAATGTCCCACACCTCAGGTCCTTTCTTCTCCACCATCTTCTTTGCGCTTTTCACGGTCTTCACAAGACCACGCTCGATTAACTTCCGGATGATATGCGGTTTAAACAATTCCACCGCCATGTCTTTGGGGAGACCGCACTCGTGGAGCTTGAGCTCAGGTCCAACAACAATAACGGATCGACCGGAATAATCAACGCGCTTTCCAAGCAGGTTTTGACGGAAGCGTCCCTGCTTCCCTTTCAACATATCGGAAAGCGACTTCAAAGCCCGGTTGTTGTCACTGCGAACGGCATTGACGCGGCGCGAGTTATCAAAGAGTGCATCGACAGCTTCTTGGAGCATCCGCTTTTCGTTGCGGAGAATGACTTCAGGGGCTTTGATCTCGATCAGCCGCTTGAGCCGGTTATTGCGGATGATGACGCGACGATAGAGGTCGTTGAGATCGGAAGTGGCAAATCGCCCGCCCTCCAAAGGAACGAGTGGTCGCAACTCGGGCGGAATCACTGGAATCACATCTAACACCATCCATTCGGGTTTGTTCGGAGCAGTTTCCATGCTCTTGCGGAACGACTCCACCACGCGAAGACGTTTAAGCGCCTCTGCCTTCTTCTGGACGGATGTCTCCTCGCGAACAGCTTCACGCAACTCAAAGGCAAGATCTTCGATATTAACGCGCTTCAGGAGATCCTTGATCGCATCTCCTCCCATCTTCGCAATGAACTTCTTCGGATCCGCGTCATCGAGATCGTTGTTATTCTCCGGCAGTGAGGCCATGATCTCAAGATATTGCTCTTCGGTAATGAGATCCTGTTTGGCTAATCCCGTCGTGCCGGGATTCACGACGACGTACGACTCATAATAGATGATCTTCTCGAGTTCCTTGGTTGAAAGACCGAGAACATAGCCGATCTTGCTGGGGAGGGACCGGAAGTACCAGATATGAACCACCGGGACCGCAAGCGCAATGTGGCCCATCCGCTCGCGGCGAACGCTTTTCTGCGTGACCTCAACGCCGCAGCGGTCGCAGGTAATTCCCTTATAGCGTATGCGCTTGTACTTTCCGCAATGACATTCCCAATCGCGGACCGGACCAAAAATCTTTTCGCAGAATAACCCGTCCTTCTCAGGGCGGAAGGAACGATAGTTAATAGTCTCTGGCTTTGTTACTTCGCCATGCGACCGCGAGAGAATCATATCCGGCGACGCAAGACTGATGATGATACGCTCAAAGTTTTTTCGAGCAGAATCTTGTGTTACAGACATATGAGGATACCTCCTGGTATCGTAAGAGTTTACACTCGTTGATCAGATCATTGAAAGGACGATCACGATCATTCGATCTTGACCTCAAGCCCCAACCCCTGCATTTCGCGAACGAGCACGTTGAAGGACTCCGGAACGTTGGGCTCGGGGAGATTGTCTCCTTTGACGATGGCTTCGTATGCTTTCGCACGACCGACAACGTCGTCAGATTTGACCGTCAGGATTTCCTGGAGAACATGCGCCGCACCATAACCTTCCAGTGCCCACACCTCCATCTCGCCGAAGCGTTGGCCGCCGAACTGTGCCTTTCCGCCAAGAGGCTGCTGGGTAATCAACGAGTATGGCCCGATCGAGCGAGCGTGGATTTTGTCATCAACGAGGTGCGAGAGTTTCATCATATAGAGATAACCGACCGTGACCTCTTGATCAAACGGCTCCCCCGTTCTGCCATCGATTAACTTGGCTTTTGACGTCTCGCTCAGCCCCGCCTTTTTCAGTTCCTCCTGAACCTCCTCCCATTTCGCCCCATCAAAGATGGGCGACGCATACTTCTTATCGAGCTTATAACCCGCCCATCCAAGAGCAAGCTCAAAAAGCTGGCCGAGGTTCATACGCGAGGGAACACCCAGCGGGTTGAGAACGAGATCGACCGGAGTTCCATCTGGGAGGAACGGCATATCTTCTATCGGAACAATCGTCGAGACGACACCTTTGTTGCCGTGCCGGCCCGCCATCTTATCGCCAACGGAAAGCTTTCGCTTCTTGGCAACGTAGACCTTGGCGAGCTGAACGATTCCCGGAGCCAGCTCATCGCCGAGCTGGATCTTGTTCTTTTCATGTCGGTAGAGTTCTTCAATCTCCGCCAGTTTTTGACGGTAGTTCTCGTAGATCTTTCCGATGAGAGAATTCTTTCGCTTGTCATCAACCCACTCCGAGGTAAAGTCGAGATCGGAAACATTTTCGATGGTCTTGAACGTATCTTCTTTGAGGGAAGTCCCGCTTCGCAAGACGACGTCACCTTTGTTGTTCCGAATGCCGATCGACTTTTCGCCGTTCAGAAGCTGATCAAGCTTTCGTGCCAGCTTCTCTTCAAGCTCCTTCAGATCCTTCTTGCGAACGCGCTCCAAGGCTTCGAGTTTCTTCTTGTCCTCTTTTTTGCTCTCGGTATCTTTTTTCTTTCTGCTAAAGAGCTTTGTCGCAATGACAATGCCGCGCATTCCCGGAGGAGCTTTCAGAGACGCATCCTTCACATCCCCCGCTTTCTCACCGAAAATGGCTTTCAGTAATTTCTCCTCTGGTGTCGGATCGGTTTCACCTTTCGGCGTGATCTTCCCGATAAGGATATCGCCTTCATTGACTTCGGCACCGACACGGATGATTCCGTTCTCATCAAGATCCTTTGTTGCCTCTTCACTGACGTTCGGGATTTCGCGTGTCAGCTCTTCTTCTCCACGCTTCGTATCACGAACCTGGAGTTCGAATTCTTCGACGTGAACAGAGGTAAAGACATCATCGGCAACGAGTTTTTCACTGACGATGATTGCATCCTCAAAGTTGTACCCGCGCCACGGCATGAACGCGACGAGCACGTTCCGCCCAAGTGCAAGCTCACCACGGTCCGTTGCGCATCCGTCTGCCAGGACATCGCCTTTTTTGACTTTTTGCCCCGCTGTCACCACGGGCTTTTGATTGATGCAGGTATCCTGGTTCGTGCGCAAGAACTTGGTCAGTTTGTATTCAACACGTCGTTTGTCGTCGAAGCTGATGATCGCTTCCGTACTATTCTCATCGATGTCGTATTCGACGATGATGCTGTCGGCAGAGACCGACTCCACAACACCGTTCCGCTCGGCAACGATCACTGTTCGAGAATCACGCGCGACCTTTTCCTCCAGACCCGTGCCCACGATCGGTGCCTGGGGTCGAAGGAGCGGGACCGCCTGACGCTGCATGTTCGATCCCATCAGCGCACGGTTCGCATCGTCGTGCTCAAGGAACGGAATAAGAGCCGCCGCCGCACTCACGATTTGGTTCGGGGCAACGTCCATGTAGTCGAGTTTCTCCGGTTCAATAAGTGGATAGTCACTCTGTTGCCGGGCTTTAACTTTTTCCTCCAGGAATCGACCGCGATCATCGATAGGAGCATTTGCCTGAGCGATGATGACCTCGTCTTCCTTTTCGGCTGTAAGGTACTCGACCTCTTCGGTCACTTTGCCGTTCTTCACCTTCCGGTACGGAGTTTCGATGAACCCGAAGTCGTTAATGCGGGAATGAATGCAAAGAGAAGAAATCAGACCGATGTTCGGACCCTCGGGTGTCTCAATGGGGCAGAGTCTGCCGTAGTGTGTATAGTGAACGTCACGAACTTCAAAGCCGGCACGCTCACGAGTGAGGCCACCCGGACCAAGCGCAGAGACACGTCGCTTGTGCGTCATCTCCGCTAACGGATTCGTTTGATCCATGAATTGCGAAAGCTGGTTGGTTCCGAAGAAGGCGTTGACAACGCTCGTGATGGTCCGTGCGTTGACCAAATCCTGCGGCGTGAGATTCTCGTTGTCGCGGAGATTCATCCGCTCGCGAATGGTTCTCGTCATTCGTGTGAGTCCGATGTTGAACTGCTGTGCCAGCTGCTCACCGACAGTTCGAACCCGACGGTTTCCAAGATGATCGATGTCGTCAACGACTCGCTTGCCCTGTTGCAGATCGATGAGGTACTTCACGATCGCAATGATGTCATCCTTCGTCAGCGTCGTCACATCCGGCTTGATATTAAGACCGAGTTTGGCATTGAGACGATGCCGCCCGACATCACCAAGGTCATAGCGCTTCGGATTAAAGAAAAGTCTGTCGATCAAATTCTTTGCCGTATCCATGTCCGGCGCATCGCCTGAGCGAAGCTGGCGATAAATGGCCTCAAGGGCATCCTCTTCGGAGCGCGCGGAGTCGCGAAGCATCGTGTTGGTAATAACCGAACTTTCACCCGCCCCGTCGGACTTCAGGAACCGGATCTTCTTGACATCCGACTTTTTGATCTGTTTGATGTGTTCTTCGGTAAGTTTCGCATCTTTGTTGATGAAGATCTCGCCCGTTTTCCGATCGAACACGTCGCTGCAGATCGTTCGACCGAGATAATCGCGGAGATTGACTTTGCTCACCTCGACAATTTCGACCAGATCGAACAACTCGAGAATCTCATCATCTGAAGAATAGCCGAGAGCGCGAAGAAGGGTGGTGACCGGGAATTTCTTCTTCAGGTCGATGTAGGCATACATGACATTGTTAATGTCCGTCGAGAACTCGACCCACGACCCACGGAACGGAATGATTCGCGCAGAGTACATCAGTGTACCATTCGGATGGACCGACTCACTGAAGAAGACTCCGGGGGAGCGATGGAGCTGACTGACAACAACACGCTCGGCCCCGTTGATAATAAACGTACCGCGATAGGTCATGGCGGGCAGGTTTCCCAGATACACTTCCTGTTCGATCGTATCCGTGAATTCCTTGCCGCCTTCCTTCTTCGCAGAGAGGCGAAGTTTGGCTTTGAGGGGAACCGCGTACGTCAATCCGCGTTCCTGGCACTCAACCACGGAGTACTTCGGCTTTTCAACGTAGTACTCGACGAACTCAAGAAGGAAGTTTTCCCGCGCGTCGGTAATGGGGAAATTGGTCTCAAAAACCTGTTGAAGGCCGATCTTCTTCCGGCGGTGCGGGGGAACATCGGCTTGCAGGAACTTATTGAAGGAATCGATCTGGATGTTAAGCAGATCGGGAACTTCGACGGCGGCTTGAATCTTCCCGAACGAGACTCGGCCGTTCGAAAGTGTGGATTGGCTTTTCAATTCAACCACTCCTTTGCTGTGTTGGACAACGAAACGTTATGAGGAAAGCACAACTTCAAGAACTGCAGGCAGGATCGAAAAAACTTCGAATTTCTTCTCTCTTTCGGCACCTTCAACGAGTTAGCCTACAAGATAGCACAAGCCGATGGCTCACAACTCTGGTCTGAGTGAACCATCGGCTTCACGTTTGCGAGTTTCGAATGATCGCTGCTCTGTAAACGTCAAGCTGATTGAAAAAGTTCGACCGTGGTTGAGCTTACTTCAGTTCGACCTGAGCTCCGGCCTCTTCCAACTCTTTTTTCAGCTTTTCTGCCTCGTCTTTCGAGAGTCCCTCTTTCACGGTCTTCGGGGCTCCGTCAACGAGATCCTTGGCTTCTTTCAGACCAAGGCCGGTTGCCGCACGCACAACCTTAATGACGTTGATCTTCTGAGCGCCACCGTTCTTGAGCACGACGGCAAACTCCGTCTTCTCTTCACCTGCCGGAGCGCCAGCAGCGCCGGCTGCGGCAGGCATCATTCCACCCATCATGACGGGAGCGGAGGCCGTTACACCGAATTTCTCCTCGAGCGCTTTCTTCAGCTCTGCGGCTTCAAGCAACGTCAGCTTTTCGATTTTTTCGACGATTTCTTGAACTGCGGACATGGTCTTTCTCCTTTATAGAAATAATGTTTTCAATGCTTAGGCAGCTTTCTTCTTTTCAATCGCGTCGATGACGTTGACGAGATCTCGAATAACCGCCGCGACGGCACCCGCTACTCCTGCGATCGGCGCCTGAATGCTTCCAGCAATACTTGCAATCATCTCTTTCCGCGTTGGCAGCTTCGCAAGCTCATCCAACCTCGAGCCGTCATACACCTGCTTCTCGATGACCGCCACCTTCAGCGTTAGCTTGCCTGTCTTTTCGTTGAATCGCTTGATGACCTTGGCTGGAACGACGACATCGTCGTAGGTAAACGCGATGCCGGTAGGACCGACCAACTTGTCAAATGCTTTATCGAAGCCGGTGACTCGTTCGAGGGCCTTTCGGGCAAGCGTGTTCTTCACGACCTTGTACTCGATGCCGGACTTCCGGAACTCCCGCCGAAGCTCTGTCTCCTCGGCCACCGTCAGCCCTCTGAAGTCTGCAAAGTACATCGCCGCGGCCTTCGACGCTTTTTCTGCGATCGTGGTAACGATTTCTTCTTTTTGTGATCGTTTCATTGATTCACCTTAGATTGTCCGATCAAAAACAACGACCGGTGATGCATTGTCCGATGAGAAGCCCCGCATGTTCAAACGGGCATCGAACGGGATTGCTGTAGAGTGCGTAAACTTTGTTGTCCGTTGGGTTAGTGAACTCCGGCTTCACTTTTGTCGATGTGCACACCGGGGCCCATCGTCGTCGAAAGAGCGATGCTCTTGATGTACTGTCCCTTTGCCGACGCCGGTTTTAAGCGAACGACAGTTGCAAGAAACGACTGTACATTCTCTACGAGTTTCTCTTGCTCGAAGCTTGCTTTGCCAACCGTAGCGTGAACGATTCCCGCTTTATCCACACGGAACTCGATCTTTCCCGCCTTGACTTCTTTCACGGCTTTTGCGACATCCATCGTAACCGTTCCGCTTTTGGGATTCGGCATGAGGCCGCGAGGACCGAGTATCTTTCCAAGCTTTCCCAACTCTCCCATCACATCCGGTGTGGCAATAATAACATCGACGTCTGTCCAGCCTTGTTGAATCTTTTCGATGAACTCAGCGAATCCGGCATAATCCGCACCAGCCTTCTTCGCCTCTTCATCTTTTGGCGGTTTGGCTACCACGAGGACACGAACTTCCTTTCCAATGCCATGCGGGAGAGCAACTGTTCCGCGGATGGCCTGGTCGGCTTTCTTCGGGTCAACTCCCAGTCGAACGGCAATATCAACGGACTCTGCGAACTTTGCCGTGGCGGTCTCCTTCACTACCTTCACCGCATCGGCAATCGTGTAGTTCTTCTTTTCTACCTTCGAGGCAACGCCTCGAAATCGTTTGCTATGTTTCTTCATATGTGAATACTCTCGATCGTTTTGTCTATTCTTCGACTGTTATGCCCATGCTGCGCGCCGTGCCCGCAACCATCCGCATGGCCGATTCGACGCTCGATGCGTTCAGATCAGGCATCTTCATTTCCGCAATCTGACGGACTTGCTCCTTGGTAACTTTGCCGACTTTGGTTCGGTTTGGCTCGGCAGATCCTTTTTCCAACTTTGCCGCTCTCAGAAGGAGCGTGGCGGCGGGAGGCGTCTTCGTGATGAACGTAAAGGACTTGTCGCTGTACACGGTGATAACGACCGGGATGATAAGTCCTTGCTGATCCTTCGTTCTGGCATTGAATTGCTTGCAGAACTCCATAATGTTGATCCCCTTTTGACCGAGAGCGGGACCAACTGGAGGTGCCGGGTTTGCCTGACCGGCAGGGATTTGAAGCTTCACAAAACCGGTAACTTTTTTCATGCGAGTGATCTACCTTCTATTTTTCTAATTCAACTTGGGCGAAATCCAATTCGACGGGTGTCTTGCGGCCGAAGATACTGACCATGACTTTGACTTTCATTTTTTCGGGACTGATGTCCTGCACAAATCCCGTGAAGTTGTTGAACGGTCCTTCGATCACCTTGACCGGATCCCCAACTTTGAACGGCACCTCAACAAGTTCGACATGTTCTTTTTCTTCGATCGTCCCAACCAATCGTCGCACTTCATCCGGTTGAAGCGGTGCCGGATTGTTTTTGTCTGGAACGAAGCCGAGGACGGACGGCGTCTCGAGGATCAAATGCGTCGTTTCTTTATCGATGACCGCCTCCACGAGAACGTAGCCGGGGAAGAAGTTCTTGACGCGGGCTTTCTTCTTGCCGTCTTTGACCTCAATGACTTTCTCCAACGGAATGAGGACGCTTGAAATCTTCTCACCAAGATTCAGCCGCGCAATCTCCGACTCGAGATAAGCCTTTACTTTCGCTTCGTGACCTGAGTAAGTTCGAACAACATACCAACGCTTTTCCAACGCACGCTCTCTGAAAAATTATAGAATCGCTTTGAGGGCCTCACTGACCGCTAAGTCAACAGCCCAGGCAAACAGCGCAATGATAAGTGATACGACAATGACGATCTTGGTGGATTCAAACAGCTCTTCTCGCGAAGGCCATGTGACCTTTTCCATTTCTTTATACACGTCCTGAAAAAAATTGATGATCTTTTCTTTCATAGTCGTCTTTTGGTTGTTTGGTGCACGTGAGGAGGGACTCGAACCCCCAACCTGCGGTTTTGGAGACCGCTGCTCTACCAATTGAGCTACTCACGTAGGGTACTCTGTCCTCACCACACATCCCCCGAACAGCGAGGGATATCCGACGCCGTTACTTCGTCTCTTTGTGGGGGGTCCGTTTGTTGCACCAGGGGCAAAACTTTTTGTACTCGACTCGCCCGGTTTGCTTCTTCTTATTCTTCGTGGTGCTGTAGTTCCTTCGCTTGCAGGTTGTGCATTCTAATGTGATTATGTCGCGCACGATTCTACTCCCAAAAAGATGTTCAATGGTGTCGAGCTTGCGACCGGGATTGAACCGGTGACCTCGTCCTTACCAAGGACGTGCTCTACCAACTGAGCTACGCAAGCGAACTCATATGATGGAGCGGGAGACGGGACTCGAACCCGCGACCAACAGCTTGGAAGGCTGTGACTCTACCAACTGAGTTACTCCCGCGTGTGAGAAACGAGGAATTGGGAGAATTGCGGAATCGAAAAATTTGCAGAGAACTTTCCATCAGTCCCATTTTCATTTCCACAATTTCACACTCCACAATTCACTACATCATTTCCCGCTCGTGGGCAGGGAAGGATTCGAACCTCCGTAGGCCCAAGGCCGCCAGATTTACAGTCTGGTGCGATTGACCGCTCCGCCACCTGCCCAGCCATCCTTGCGAGCTGGCGACCAGACTTGAACTGGTGACCTGCTGATTACAAGTCAGCTGCTCTACCAACTGAGCTACGCCAGCGGACCCTCCCCGCTTCTACAAAAAAGCAAACATCTCCACTTGATGCAGACATCTCATTCACGCTGCATCAATCTTTTTGCAATAGAGATGTTGGGTTTGTTCGTCGAAGAGGGGGAAAATTTCAGCCTTGTAAATATAGCAAATTTCGCTAAAGAGTCAACGTTTCCTTCAAGAAAAAGATTAATCCCCCGGGTGACCCTCGAGCTGCTCCAAAAGAGAAGATACAACGCGGTTGTGCGGATCCACTTCCAAAGCTCTTTTCAACTGGCTAATTGCCTTCGTTTTCTCACCTTTTGAGGTGTACCAAAGGGCATGCTGAATAAGCATAAATGTCTGATAATTCCGAAGGTCCTGAGCCGCCGGTATCTTGATGGGATGATTGGCCAAATCTGGTATTTCTTTCGAAAATACACCCCTCCTCTCTTTCCCGACAAGGCGGAAAAACAGTCCATCGGGAATCCGACGGTATTCTCTCGGAAATTCCGGTTCCACCCGGCCGTCAACATACACCGGCCGAGTGTCGATTGACTTTGCCACAACGTCCATCAACAACGCCTGCCATCGGCTCTGGATGACACTGAAGTCAAAGGGAAGCCCACGCTCGAATTTCTCAAGCTCAACAAGAAACGCTCTGACTGCCCCACGCGAACGATCGATCAGCCACGGATAGTTTCGCTCCAGTTGAATAAAATACCAACTCCGGTTCTGCAAGAGATGCTTATCGATGATGACAATATCCGGCCGAACACTCTGAACGAGCTGGAAGTAGTAAGAAGGAGAAACGAAATAGTCCCAGAGTCCTGTAAAAACGATAGCATTGGAGTCGATACCCGAAAGCGCGTTGAGCGCAAAATCACGCACGAGGTTGTTGCTCGATTGATCGACCTCATGATTATTCTGCCGGATCTGCGCAACAAGACACACTGCCAAGAATACGTACACGAGGATGATCCCCCACTTCCACTCTCTCCGTCGAATCCATGAAAACAGAAAGTCTATTCCGAAAAAGACAAAAGCGGCGAGAATGATGTACGAGAGAAGGAAGTAAGAATCGATGTCATGGATATCATAGTTGATCGAATAAAGGATTGTCGAAGCAAAGGAAAGCAACAGAAACAACAGGAGCCGGCGTGAACGACGAAGAACTGTGACGCCTCCAACCAGCGCAACAAGAAGGACTCCCCAGTGATACTCTGCAGATAACCGACCGACATAATACTGCAACTGCCGTTGTGCAACCTCGCTACCGGAAAAGATCCAGATCTGATATTGCTTACCGGTCACATGCCAGAGGAATCGGTCGAACGTCGTGGGATGACCCCAATCAAGCAATGGGCCGACGGCTGAGCGGATCGGCAAATACGCATACACTGATAACCCAAGAATAAAGAACATGGCAAGCTCTGAGATCAGTCGAAGCCTCACTCTGCTACGGAGGACGGAGAAGAATAGATACAAGAACGCTGGCGCGAGAAGGACCATTGTCATATGATTGGTGAAGCCTAAGCCGAGGACGTAAGCGAAAAGAAGGAGATATCTCCGATCGCCATTTTCCTGCACATCCGTAAGACCTCGAATAAACGTGTAGGTAAGAATCATGACCAGCAGCAGGTGAAGCGCATAGACCTCCACTGCAACCGATTGCGACCAGAATGTTGCAGAGAATGCAAGCGTGAGTGCAGCGACAAGTGCGGAGATGGCAATCGAACTTCTTTCCGCCGCTTTGACGGTAGGAAGATGGAAGATACGGTATGCATGACGAATCGCATAAATACCTTTAACAAAGAATCCTGCAGCACACGCTGTGAAGAGTGCTCCCAAGAGATTCAAAACAAGAATTTCTTCGATCCACCCTAAGAGAAGCACTGCGAGTCGTCCAAGAAGCGTGAAGAAGGGATAGCCGGTGGGATGAGCAATTCCCAGTGTGACGGCAACGGCTGCCAGTTCGCCGCTATCGGTGAAGAAAACTGTCCGACACAGCGTTGTGAGGTACACAAGAAAACTCACTCCGGCCACAAGTGCTGCAACGATGTTCTCACGGGCAAAGACCGAAACAAGCTTTTTCATACCAACTGCCTCATGAGGCTGAGAAAGATCGTTCTGTTCTGCATCATGATTCGCTTGAGCTCTTTTGTCATCAACTTCCCGCTTTTGAATTTCATCCAGCCTGCCAGCACGTCAGTCAAAGCATCAGTCTCTGAAATCGTCGAAGACGAACCGACGCCGTTAAGTCGCACAGCCGTTTCGAGCTGCCGCAAAAACTCGTAACTCTTCCACAAGATCCTTGCCTTCGTAGCGGGAAGATACTTCAATGCTCGAAGTTCTCTCATCGCATCGAAGAGGTTTCTCTGTCCGGCAAGCTTTCGGCTATTCCCATACTTCATCTGAAATGCTTGAACGAGAAACTCAACATCAACCATCCCCCCTTTTTGGATCTTCAGATCGATCTTTCCTTTGGTGGACTTTGACCGCTCCGTTTCCATTCTTCTCCTCATCCGAAGAATCCCCTGAACCCACCCCTTCGCTAACGGTCGTTCGAAAACGAATTCGTTCCGAATCTTCTCGAACTCTTCGGCAAGGTCGCGATGGCCGATGATGATCCGTGCCTTGGTGAGCGATTGCCTCTCCCAGAGAGAGGCCCGATCTTTCAAATACTCTTTATAATAGTTGATATCCACGGCTACGGGGGCACTTGCCCCCTCCGGTCGTAACCGAAGATCGATATCGTAGACCACACCCTCCAACTGCTGGCAAAGCCGCAGGACTTCCTTGATGATTCTTTCTGCTTTTGACGATCGGTCGGAATTCTTCCTTCTGTTATACAGAACGACAATATCGAGATCCGAACCGACTGTAATCTCGCCTCCTCCAAACTTTCCAAACCCGACAACACAAAGCTCATTCGGGGGAAACGAATGGAGTTCGCAAGCACGATGGAACGCCACCATCAGCACCTCCTCCGCCAACGCAGTAAGTTCTTGAAAGAACTCTCGCAGCGTGGACTTCCCGATAAGAAACCGTACGACAATCTTCAATTCGTTGTACGATTTGTACCTCCAAAGATCGTTTTCCTTGAAGAATTTCCAGTCGAGGCCGGGATGAAGGACTCGCTCGGTCTGACCAACTAATGCCTCAAGGAGAAGAGGTTCTCTTGCCAACAGATTCGTGAGATTCCGTGAGCGTGAACTGATGAGGACGAGCAAATCAACAAAGTCCCGAGATCGAAACGCCTCCTCCAGCGTCCGCTTCGAGCCGCTCTCAGCGAGCAAGACAAGATTCTCTACGCAAAACTCCGGCGCACGATACTTTTTGAGTGAATGAAAGAAGGACTCCCGAATATCATCCTCTCGCAAGCTTGAAATGCGTTCATCAAGCACCCGGAGGTGTTTCTCAAACTTCGTTGTGTCTAACAGATGGAATCCTCGGAGAGGCGCTTTCCTCGCACGGAGAGATTCCGTTGTTGGTCCCGCCTCGCCGAGAATCGACTCAAAGAGTCGTTTGACTTCCCTTCGGTGATGGTCAAGCGAAGCCTGAAATGCTTCCTTCGTTTTGAATCCGAGGCGGCGTGCAAGCAAAGTCCTTTCAGCATCATCTTCAGGGAGCGAGTGAGTCTGCAATCCATGAAGCAACTGCAAACGATGCTCGACACTACGAAGAAAGAGATACGATTCCGAGAGAACTCTGACCTCGTGTTCATCCAGCGCTCGCACACTCTGGAGCTCCTCCAACGCTTTCAACGTTCCACCCGCTCGAACTGCCGGGTTCGTCCCTCCAAAGACAAGCTGGAGCGCCTGCGCAATGAACTCAATATCCCGAATGCCCCCGCCCCCCAGCTTGATGTTTTCGACAGCTCCGACCTTCGCTTCAATCTTTTCCTTCATCCTTCGGATTTCCGACGTCGGGTTTCCGAATGTTGTCTTCGGATAGACAAACGGCATAATGTCCTCGAGCCACCGTTGACCAACCTCTGTATTCCCCGCAATCACACGAGCCTTGATGAGCATCTGTCGCTCCCAAAGCTCTCCACGTGTTTCATAGTATTGTCGGTATGCCTGACGCGAGAGCGCAAGCGAACCTGCTGCGCCCTCAGGACGAAGTCTCATGTCCACTCGATAGAAATATCCCTCCCCCGTGCGCTCGGTGAGAGCTCTGACAACGAATTCGGCAAGCTTGTTGTACAATTGATGCGCCGTCCGCATTCGCCCGGCCGGAACTTCAAGATCGAATTCCCTCTCATACACGAACATCAAGTCAATGTCGGAGCTGAAATTCAATTCCTCTCCACCGAGCTTACCGAGTCCGATGATCGCCAGTTCATTCTCGAACGAGATCTCCCGCAATCTTTGCAGGCCAAGCTCCAGCACACATTGAACAATCGCGTCCGCATGGCAAGAAAGTTCGAACGCGCTCTGTGCCACATTCACCTCGCCAAGAATCTCTTTCGCCCCGATTCTCAGAAGCTCCCTTCGATGGAAACGCTTTAGCGCATCCAGCCTTTTTTCGATTCTTTCGAACGGGGCCATCGCCGCACGCGCCTCCGACCGAGCTTCGGTGACGGATTTGGACCTTGTCAATTCCCCCGTCGCTGTCAACCAGCGGAAAAGCTCGGGATCACGAACAAGAATATCGGAGAGAAATTGGGACTGAGAGAACAACTGCAGCGCAACTTGTTGCAGAATGGGATGGGATTGGAAATCGTTCAGCATCGAGGTAGTGAAACTGACACCCAAGAATCTCTGGAGATTATTCACTGCCCGGCGTGCATCGGCTACATCATGGAGATCTCTCGCAAGCCGCTGCCGGAACGCGGAGGGGTGTATTCCCGCGCTGGCAGCCATTTCTTCGAGCTGTCGAAGCGTGTTCTCTTCGAGGGTGTTTGCGAGATCGACGGGCGCAGACTTCATTGCAGTGTCGTTTCAGTATATCGAAAAAAGCGAACATTTTCATTGAAAGAGAACAGGCGCTTTCCTCTCGTGCCAACCTCGTCGACTGTTGATTCTCTTGCAGTCATCCTCTATATTGCTCCACCCTTCAGTCATTCCATCCACAAATCACTAACGAGGTGGTGATGGTTAAGTTGATTGCGCTTTACAAGACACCGGAAAACAAAGCTGAGTTTGACAAGCACTATGCTGAAGTGCATACTCCCCTTGTGAAAAAAATGCCCGGCCTGCGCAAACTCGAGGTTGCAAAGATCACCGGCGCACCGATCGGCGAGCCGAAACACTATTTGCTTGCGGAAATGTACTTCGACAACCAGGATGCGCTGAATGCCTCTATGGCTTCGGCAGAAGGCAAAGCTGCGGCACGAGATCTCATGAGCTTCGCGGGAAATCTGGTCTCCATGTTCTATGCGGAAGTAACAACCAATGGGTAAATACGCGGGTCTGCCACACAAGCAATTCCGATTGAAGAACCTCCTGTACGAGAAGAAAGACTGGATCGCAACGATCACCATCAATCGGCCGGAAGTACACAATTGTCTCAATCTCGAAACGCTGCAGGAACTGGGTGGAGTGTTTCACGATGCAGCGTGGGACGATCGTGTTGCGGTTGTGGTACTGACCGGAGCTGGTGAAAAAGCATTCTGCACGGGAGCAGATTTGAAAGAGTGGAAAGAAGATTTCCTCGAGAGGCCGAATGATTTCTACAAATGGATGGGAGTGTTTGTGGAAACGTTCGAGCGGCTGCGAAACATTGGCAAGCCGACTGTCGCACGACTGAATGGGATGGTTGTCGGTGGCGGCAATGAACTTCAGATGTCCTGCGATCTCGCCATAGCGGCGGATGACATCTATATCCGACATGTCGGCACCGAGCACGGTAG
This sequence comes from Bacteroidota bacterium, assembly GCA_035559595.1. Classification (GTDB taxonomy): domain Bacteria; phylum Bacteroidota; class Ignavibacteria; order UBA10030; family UBA10030; genus DATMBF01. Next base: position 118,443 of record DATMBF010000015.1, read on the forward strand.
CGTTCCGGCTGCAGGGGCAACGCAGTGGCTGCCGATTATCGTGGGAGATCGTCGGGCGCGGGAAATCTTGTTTTTGTGCGAGCCCGTTCCGGCCCGAAAGGCACTCGAGTGGGGTTTAATTAATGAGGTCGTTCCCCGAAAAGAACTGGACGCCGCTGTCGACCGGATGGTGAAGAAGCTTCTTCGCAAGCTCCCCGAATGCACACGCTACACAAAACAGCAATTGAATTTCTGGAAGGATTTCTCCTGGGCGATGACGATTGGCCATGTTCGCGATTGGCTCACTGTGCACACGTCAGCTCCAGAAATTGTCGAAGGAATAACAGCCTTTGCAGAGAAACGACCGATTGATTATGAGAAGATACGGATGGAGATGGTCGAAGGAATGAAAAGTCAGCCTGCCCGCCGGAGTGCAAACACAGGCAGGAAGTCAGTAGATGGTAAGAAGAAGTCGCGAAGAAAATAATCTCTAGCATTCATGAACACAAAGTACCAGAACATCATTGTCACAAAAGAAGCCGGGTATGCGTTAGTGCAGTTGAATCGCCCCGATGTCCTGAACGCGCTGAACATCAACCTCATGGAAGAGCTGGTTGAAGCGCTCGAAGGGCTCGACAAAGAGAATGATGTTCGCTGCATTATTCTCACCGGTAACGAAAAGGCCTTCGCAGCGGGTGCCGATATAAAAGAGATGGCGGATGCTTCGGCGGTCGAGATGCTCATCCGCGACCAGTTTGCGCGTTGGGACCGGATACGCAAGATCAAGAAGCCACTTATCGCCGCCGTCAGCGGATTTGCTCTCGGTGGAGGTTGCGAGCTCATGATGACCTGCGACATCGTCATTGCCTCCGAGACGGCAAGAATCGGTCAGCCGGAGATCAACATCGGCGTTATGCCCGGAGCGGGAGGAACACAGCGCCTGACTCGTGCGGTAGGAAAAGTGAAGACGATGGAGATGGTGCTGACAGGAAAAATGATCTCGGCACAAGAGGCACTCCAGTGGGGACTGATCAACAAGGTGGTTCCTGTTGAATACTACCTGGAGGAAGCAAAGAACCTCGCAAAAGAAATCGCCGGTAAGCCGCCCGTCGCAGTGCGTCTGGCAAAAGAAGCAGTGCTTAAGGCGTTCGATACGACGATCGAAAGCGGACTTGAATTCGAGCGGAAGAACTTCTACCTCCTCTTCGCCAGCGAAGACCAAAAGGAAGGAATGAAGGCGTTTATAGAGAAACGAAAGGCGGAGTGGAGGGGGAAGTAGGGTTAACGTTTCGAGTTGCGAATTTCCGGCCTCCAACGAGCGTTGCGACTTGAGTTTGGGTGCGAGGTTCAAAGTTTGAAGTCCAAGTTCGTCGAAAGTCGTTCTTTGCAGTATTCCATTATCCAACATCCCGATTCTCAATGCCTCAGTATCAGACTCTTCTTTACTCCATTTCCAATAACGTTCTCACCATCACGCTGAATCGGCCCGAGGTCTACAATGCGCTGAACGAGCAGATGAAGAAGGAGATCAACGAGGCGCTGAAAGAGGCGGAGAAGGATCCTGCCGTCCGTTCTCTTGTGCTCCGAGGCGCCGGTGACAAGGCGTTTTGTTCTGGCCAAGATCTGAAGGAACACTCCGGCAAAGAGACACGGCGTTCGCTCAAAGAATCGCTGGAGAAAAACTACAATCCGATGATCCGCAAGATGCGGACGATGGAGAAACCGATTATCGGAATGATCAACGGCGTCGCGGCGGGAGCCGGACTGAGCATCGCGCTCGCGTGCGATATTCGGATCATGTCGGACAGAGCTAAACTTGTTACGGTCTTTTCCAAGATTGCTCTTGTGCCTGACTCTGGAATGCACTGGATTCTTCCGAGACTCGTAGGCATGGCAAAGGCCTTCGAATATGCCTCCCTCAGCAACGACATCCCGGCCCAAGAAGCCGAGCGTGTGGGCCTGGTGAACTACGTTGTCCCAGCAGCCGAACTCGAACGAACGACGATGGAACTTGCGGAACGCCTCGCAAAAGGACCGACAAAGACCTATGGGCTTATCAAGCGCACGCTCAACAAAGCTCTCGCATCCGATCTTGATTCTCTTCTTGAGTACGAGGCAACGATTCAAGAAATCGCTTCTCTCACCGAAGACCACCGAGAAGGAGTAACAGCGTTTTTGGAAAAACGCACCGCCCAGTTCAAAGGGAGATAGAGTGTCGCCATTCTTGAAGCGATCCACTATCTTTGTTTGAATGGTTGTTTTTCTCTCCTCATTTCACTACGTTTTTCAACAAAATGCCTCTACGGACATCCTGTTTTGAAGTCGCCCGTGACGTTTTATGACGATGGATGTATAGAAAGGTTGTCGATGGCAAAGAGAAGAAGAAAAACCGTAACTCACGAAGTGAGCGGGGCGGGAAAAAGGAAACCTTGGTATCAAAGACACTTTGAACAGATAGAACGACGGAGAAAAGAAGAAGTGGAGCCGACAGTGTGGGAGAAATCTGCCGGCTACTCCGCGAAAAAGAAACACTGATCCTTATGATAAAAACCATCGCCGTTATCGGGGCGGGGACAATGGGAGCAGGCATTGCACAAGCTGCCGCAACACATGCGGTGGACGTCTTGCTCTATGATGTGAACGACACTATCCTCCGGCAAAGCATCGAACGCATAAAATCTGATCTGAAAAAAGGGGTGGAAAAAGGAAAGGTCGCGGCCGAGCAGGTCACTGAAATCATTGAGCGTATCCACCCCCGCACAAACCTTGCCGACCTTGGATCGGCAGAGCTCGCGATCGAAGCGGTCGTCGAAGACCTGCGGGTCAAGAAAGATCTCTTTCGTCACCTCGAGTCGAACCTGAAACCCAACGCCATCCTCGCAACAAACACCTCCTCTCTCTCCGTTACCGCAATCGCTTCGATAACAAAAAAACCGGAGCGTGTGGTCGGAATGCACTTCTTCAATCCGGCTCACATCATGAAGCTTGTAGAGATCGTTAAGGGTGAACAGACATCCCATGAGGTGCTTCACCAGGCAATGGGTTTTGCAGTCCATCTGGGCAAAACCCCGGTGATGGCCAAAGACACGCCCGGCTTCATCGTCAACCGCGTCGCACGACCCTTTTACGGCGAGGCACTTCGGCTTCTTGGCGAAAATGTAGCAAGCGTCGAGCAAATCGACCGCATCGTGAAAGCCATTGGCGATTTCCCAATGGGACCCTTTGAACTTATGGATTTGATCGGCATCGATGTCAATTACGCTGTGACGCAGTCGGTGTATGAGCAGTATCACGGAGATCCAAGGTATCGTCCTCATCCGATTCAAAAGCGTATGGTCGATTCGGGGATGTTGGGAAGGAAGACAAAGCGGGGGTTCTACGATTATTCGAATAACAAGAAATAAGCTGCTTATGCCACAGAAATCTGCCCTCAAAAAGAAGTTGCCAAAGAGTTCTTCGCCTATTGTGTACATTACTGGCGAGTCCCCATTGGTAGAAGAATATGCACTCGTATGCAAGTTGAAGGGGTATGAAGTCATAACGAGCATCAACGCAAGTTTGAGTCCAGCCGATGGCAAAAAGAAGAAAGCAGTAAAATCGGCCAAAATTCCGGCCAAAACCTCGCTGGCATTGGAAGTAACAAATACCGATCTTCAAGAGAAGCGAAACAACATCCAGAGGCTGGATGACACACTTGCCGCCGACGCCGCAATTCTGACCTCCTCGATTACCGTCACGGCGACGGAACAGGCAGGATGGATTCGTCACAGGCATCGCCTCGTTGGATTCTCGGCGCTTCCAACGTTGAGCGGAAAGCCCTTGGTCGAGATAGCACCAACGGTGTTCTCCCCGAAAGAAACTCTGGATGTTGTCCTGCGTTTCTTCGCTTCGCTCGACAAAGAAGTAGAAATCGTTCAAGACCGCGTCGGAATGGTCCTGCCAAGGATTTTGTGCCAGATCATCAACGAAGCAACATTTGCCTTGATGGAAGATGTGGCATCACCGAAGGACATCGACACGGCGATGAAGCTTGGAGCAAACTATCCCTTCGGCCCTATCGAATGGACAGAGCGGATCGGGTTGAAGCATGTGTATGCCGTTTTGACTGCGCTCGAACGTGATCTGCAGGAAGACCGCTATCGCATCTCCCCCTTGCTTCGGCAGATGGTTCTCGGGGGTGAGTGGTGGAAACACACTAACTAACAGAGTCTCTTTCTCCATTAGGGAGGGTCAAACCATGAAACACCTACTTCTCATGATGCTTGTGCTTCTCTGCGATGTTAACATTCTCTCGGCCCAGGCCAAGGCCGTTCACTTCAGAAAGCTCCAGGAATTCCTGCCGACAACCGAACTCAAGGGATTCGAGCGAAAGAAGCCAACAGGTCAAACACAGTCGGCTATGGGAATGACAACATCCGAGGCCACTGTCCGCTATGTCGAGTTGGCAAAAAGCGATTCAGTCCAGATGGAGATGGGCGAAATCCCGCAGAATGGAACAAAGACCATCGAAATAACCATTAGCGATATTTCCGGTGTCCCCTTTGCAGCGATGGCCGCCATGGCCTATCAGCAGGACTACGAGAACGAAACGGAAGATGGATATGAAAAATCCGTGACGATTAAGACGAACTATCGGGGGAAGGAAACTGTTTCAACAGGTGATTACAAAAGGTGCGAAGTCGAGTTTATGGTTGCAAACCGCTTCATGGTAAAGTTGAAAGCCGAGAACACAGACGAGGTGAAGTTGCTCTACAACCTGATCGACGGTATCGACCTGGCTAAACTCGAGAAACTTCAACCGTAAGGATAAGCAATGCAGTTCTGGAAAGGAGGTATCGTGCGGTTTCAAGTAAAGCTGTGCTGTGCCCTTTTCTTGCTTTTTTATCACGCGCCACCGGTTGCCAGTCAACCCAAGCTTGTCATCGACAAGCCGGAGATCGACCTCGGGGTCATTTTCAATGGCGGCAGTAAATCCACGAAATGGATATTGAAGAACGGCGGAACAGATACATTGAAGTTTTTTTCTATTACACCCTCCTGTGGATGTACTGCGGCGAAGCAACCGAAGAAATTCCTCCTCCCCGGTGAGTCCGACGCTCTGGAGGTGACATTCAACTCCACCGGCTTTCGCGGGAAACAATCGAAGTACGTCAACATCCACACGAACGATCCCAACGAACCCTACGCACTGCTGACCTTAAGGGCCGAAGTTTTGGAGGAGCTCGAACCGACAACGAAAACTTCGATCGCGTGGCTCGGCACTCTTCCTCTTGGCAAGCAATTCCAGCACGCCATCAGCTTTCGAAACATCTCGAATCGTGCAGTCCGCATAAAGAAGGTGACGTCAAGCTCGCCAAAGCTTGGTGTGAAGGTCGAAACCCGGTCCGTTGGTCCTCGTGACTCGATTAGTGTCAACGTTACCGTAACACCGGACAAAGAGGGCTACTTCCACGAGCAGTTCTTCCTCGAAACGGATAGTAAAAATCAACCGATCGTTCCGATGCGTGTGTCGTTCATAGGAGTTAAAGGGAATTGAGTCCGATTCGACAAGGAGCACGTGAGGCGATCTGGATCCTGCTCGCCGCAAGCGTACTAGGATTCAGTTACACGTTCATCACACAACGCGGACACTTCGCTCCACCCCCCACCGCTACTCCCCTTCCGACGACAGCTGGAGAAGTCCCCCCGATGATGATCGGTGTTCAGGAAGCACAGGAGTTGTTCCAGTCGGGCACAGCGCTCTTTGTTGATAGCCGACACGAGTTCGATTACAAGCTTGGCCACATCAAAGGTGCGGTGAACATTCCTCTAAAGGACTTCGGCACAAGGATGGATGTGTTGGCAAAACTGCCACGCGATCGCACTCTGGTGACGTACTGTGACGGCGCCGAATGTAATTCAAGTATCGAACTCGCTTCCAGACTTCATATGGCAGGGTTCTCGGGTGTTAAGATCTTTTTCGAAGGATGGAATGTCTGGAAATCCCTCAATCTCCCAACCGAAGCGGCGCAATGAAACAGATCCTCGCAAACGACTACTTCGCTCTCACAGCCCGCATCTTTCTCGGCTTCCTCTTTCTCGTCGCCAGCATCGACAAGATCGTTGATCCGCAAGCGTTTGCAGTGTCGATTGGGAACTACAAAGCTGTTCCGGATTCCTTGCTGCTCACGCTGGCCACAATTTTGCCGTGGGTCGAACTGTTGTGCAGCCTTTGCCTGCTCAGCGGATTGTTCCTCCGGGGCAGTTCTTTTCTCCTTTCAGCGCTGCTGGTTATTTTCACACTGGCAATCATCTCAGCGCTGTTGCGAGGTCTTGATATCACCTGCGGCTGCTTCACGCAAGATCCTGCCGCTGGCACCATCGGTTGGAGAAAAGTCCTTGAAAACATCGGGCTTATCTTTCTTTCGGTCTTTATGGTGTTTTCCACAAGCGTGAAATTCTCTCTTCAGCATTATCTGCAACAAACAAAGCTGTCGTGAGGTCATCACACACATCCGAAGCATTGATCATCGATGCCGTCCGAACACCTGTCGGCAAGTACGGTGGCTCTCTCAAAGATGTCCGCCCCGATGACCTGAGCGCCATAATTCTGCGCGCATTGGTCGCACGAGCGAAGATCGATCCCGCTTTCATCGACGATGTCCTCTGGGGCTGTGCCAACCAGGCCGGTGAGGACAATCGCAATGTTGCCCGCATGGCAACGCTGCTGGCGGGATTTCCCCACACCGTTCCCGCCTCCACCATTAACAGACTTTGTGGATCAAGTCTCGACGCGATCAATCACGCAGCACGGGCACTTTGGAGCGGGGATTTCGACATCGTAATTGCAGGCGGAGTCGAAAGCATGACGCGCGCTCCATACGTTCTCCCCAAGAACGTGAGCGGCGAAGCGCTCTACGGAAATCTTGTCGCCTACGACACAGCGCTGGGATGGAGATTCCCCAATCCGGCAATGGAGAAACTGATTCCACTGGAATCCATGGGGGAAACGGCGGAGAATGTTGCGGAGCGATGGAAGATTTCAAGGGAAGATCAGGATGCCTTTGCGCTGCGAAGCCATCAGCGTGCTGTTAAAGCGCAAACCGATTGCCTGTTCAAAGAGGAGATCGCTCCTGTCGAGATTCAAACAAAAAAGAACACCATCGTCGTCGAAAAGGACGAGGGACCGCGACCCGACACTTCGATGGAAAAGCTCGCAGTGCTGAAGCCTGTCTTTCGCAACGGTGGAACGGTCACCGCGGGCAATTCCTCTTCTCTGAATGATGGCGCAGCGGCAATCTTGATGATGAGCGAGGCAAAGGCCAAAGAAATGAATGTCAAACCCCTGGCACGCATTGTCTCTACGGGGGTCGCCGGTGTGGATCCTCGCATCATGGGAATCGGGCCCGTCCCTGCCACGACCATGGCATTGCGAAAGGCCGGTTTGAAGATATCAGACATTGGTCTCATGGAACTCAATGAGGCGTTTGCCGCACAGTCGCTCGCATGTATCCGCGACCTCAACATTGATCCTGAGATTGTGAATGTCAATGGCGGTGCAATCGCTCTCGGCCATCCCCTCGGTTGCAGTGGAGCCCGAATCACGACCACTTTGCTCCATGAGATGAAGCGTCGGAAGACCCGCTATGGCGTAGCCACAATGTGTATCGGGGTCGGACAAGGCATCGCAACAATCATCGAGGGCCTTTGGTAATTCCCCTCCTTCTGTCGGGAATAATCTGAAACGAACACCGTAACCATCCGTTGAAGATTGTGTTCTTCTTTTCTTTCACAAACCTCAAAGGGTTCACCATGAAACACGCTCTCAAGCTCTTCGCCGTGCTTGCTGTTCTTGCTTCGGCCGCGTTTGCGCAAGTGAACATCAAGTACGATTCCTACACACTTCCCAACGGACTGAAGGTCATCCTCCACGAAGATCGTTCAGTCCCTCTCGTTGCCGTCAACATTTGGTATCATGTCGGATCGGCAAACGAGAAGGCGGGGAGGACGGGCTTCGCACACCTCTTCGAGCACATGCTCTTCCAGGGTTCGCAGAACGTTGGAGACGATCAACATTTTGGCCTCATTCAGGAAGCCGGAGGATCATTGAACGGTTCGACGAGCAATGATCGCACAAACTATTTTCAAACCGTGCCGAGCCAATTCCTCGAAATGGTTCTCTGGCTCGAGTCGGATCGGATGGGATTCCTCCTTCCGGCCATGACGCAAGGGAAGCTCGACAATCAGCGGGATGTCGTGAAGAACGAGCGCCGTCAGCGGGTCGATAATCAACCGTACGGTCGGGCATTCGAACGAATTCATGCCCTTCTCTATGACCCCTCTCATCCGTACTCCTGGCCGGTCATAGGATCGATGGAAGATCTCAGCGCCGCTTCTCTGGACGATGTAAAGGAATTTTTCCAAACGTATTACGTCCCTAACAATTCGGCCCTCGTCATTGCTGGAGATTTCGACGCGAAGAAGACCAAAGAGTGGGTCGAGAAGTATTTCGGTGATCTCCCCAAAGGGAAACCGGTTACACAGCTCAGTTCCCCTCCTCCCTCCCTGCGCGGCGAGAAGCGTGATCTGATGGAAGACCGGGTGCAACTGCCGCGTCTCTATCTTGCCTGGCACACGCCGGCATTCTTTGCTCCAGACGACGCCGAACTGGACGTCCTCGCTGATGTATTGACGGGGGGCAAGAACTCCCGTCTCTACAAGACTCTCGTGTATGACAAGCAAATTGCACAAAGTGTCGTGGCTTCACAAATTAGCCGAAAGCTCTCCGGCATGTTCATGATTCAGGTGACGGCAAAGCCGGGCTACACGCTGAGCGAATTGGAAAAGGTTGTTGACGAGGAGATCGAAAAACTGAAGAAGGAAGCGCCGGCTGATCGTGAAGTGCTTCGTTCAAAGAACAGTACGAAGGCGAGCTTCATCTATCGCATTCAATCCATCGACAACAAGGCGGATCAAATGAACAGCTATAATTTCTACTGGGGTGACCCCGGCGCATTCAACAAAGATCTCGAGCGCTATCAAAAAGTCACGCCGGCAGACATTCAGCGAGTCGTTCAGAAATACCTCACGAAGAACCGTGTCGTCTTTAGCGTGGTGCCGCTGGGAAAAAAAGAATTAGCTGCTCAACCGTCTGTTAATTGAATGTAGGAGATTAACCATGAAACGGTATTCAGTCATCTTGCTTGTCGTATTTGCGGTAGCATGTGTTCAATCAGCGATCGGTCAGATCGACCGGTCGAAGAAACCGGAGCCGGCACCGACACCGAAACTCACACTGCCGAAAATCCAACGCACAACACTGGCCAACGGCCTGAATGTCATGCTCGTAGAGCATCGTGAGCTCCCGGTCGTACAGATGCAGATGGTGATTATGTCGGGCGCAGTCAATGACCCGGAGGGAAAGAGCGGACTCGCAAACCTTACAGCCCAAATGCTGGACGAAGGGACGAAACGGAGAACGGCGCTTCAAATCGCCGACGATGTCGATTTCATCGGCGCCAACCTCTCGATCAACGCAACGGTTGATGCGACGTACGCCAACCTCCTGACCCTCAAGGAACACCTTGTTGCGGCAATGGATATTTATGCCGACGTTCTGCTCAATCCGACTTTTCCTGAATCCGAGTGGGATCGGGTGAAAAAGACGCACCTCACAACACTTCTTCAGCAGAAAGATCTCCCCGCCTTCGTTGCTGACCGGATTTTCAACCATGTGACCTTCGGCGAAAGGCATCCGTATGGTCGATCATCGCTTGGCAACCAACAGAGCGTCGAGGGAATCACGATCGACGACATGAAGAGGTTTTACGCTGCTCATTATCTGCCGAACAACGCCACCTTGATCGTCGTCGGAGATGTGAGCCTTAAGGAGATAACGACCCATCTGGACAACTTTTTCAAAACATGGAAGAAGGGTGAAACGGTCGCTGCGTCATTTCCTTCAGTTCCCGCGATTGGTGGTAATCGTATTTACCTCGTCGACAAGCCACAGGCAGCACAGTCTGAGATCCGGATTGGCCACGAAGGTGTCCGAAGAAACAACGAGGACTATTTCCCCCTCGTTGTGCTCAACACGATCCTCGGAGGTCAGTTCTCCAGCCGCATCAACATGAACCTGAGAGAAACAAAAGGGTACACCTACGGCGCGCGGTCGGCATTTGCTTTTTGGAAAAACGGCGGGCCATTCATCGCTTCATCAGCAGTGAGAACCAACGTTACGGACAGTTCCATCATCGAGTTCATGAAGGAACTCCGACGCATCGTCGATGAAGACGTGACGGAAAAAGAGATCAATTTTGCAAAGAACTCGCTCATTCGGCGCGAGCCCCAGAACTTCGAAACCCCCCAGCAGATTGCGGGGCAGTTGGTCGTTATCGCCCTCCATAATCTGCCAGACAACTACTTCGATACGTATGTGCAGAATTTCGAGAAAGTCTCGATAGCCGACGTTCGTCGTGTCGCCAAGAAATACCTCAATCCCGCATCCATGAACATCGTGATCGTCGGCGATGTTGCAACGATTAAAGATGGCCTCGAGAAACTCGGCTATGGTAAAGCCCAACTCCTCGACCCGGATGGCAAAGCAATGAACTAAGTAATTCTCGTCTTCTCATGCTGTGGAGCGGAGTATGATTCCGCTCTACAGCTCCTTGATCTCCCAAACATCATGTTCATCGGTCATTTCGCAGTTGCACTTGCCGCTAAAAAGGCGGCTCCGAAGGTCTCACTCGGAACCCTCTTTATCTCTGTCCAGCTCGTCGACCTTCTCTGGCCTGTGTTTCTTCTCTTAGGCCTCGAACACGTACGCATCGACCCCGCCAGTACGCTGATGACACCGCTGGACTTCTACAATTATCCGTACACGCATAGCCTCATCGGCGGAATCGTCTGGTCAGTTGCTTTGGGCCTCGGGTATTTCCTTCTGAGAAAAGATCAGCGATCTGCATTGATTGTCGGGGCCGGTGTCTTCACCCATTGGATTCTCGATCTCATAACACATCGACCTGATCTTCCTCTCTATCCGGGAAGTGAAATCTATCTTGGATTCGGCCTTTGGAATTCCATGGCCGGGACGTTGATTGTCGAAGTCTCGTTGTTCGCGGCTGGCATCCTCGTCTATGAGCACGCAACAAGCGCGAAAGATCGAATCGGAAGAATGGCCTTCTACAGTCTCCTTCTTTTTCTCGGCTTAGTCTGGACCTCCAGCCTTTTTGGTCCACCGCCTCCCAGTGAGCAGGCTGTTGCAATCGTTGGGCTCTCATTATGGTTACTTGTAGCCTGGGGGTACTGGATCGATCGCCATCGCCAGCCAGTCAGTCTGTGACGTAAGCTCTTTGGTCTTTTGACTTCAATTAACCCTCTTCCTTATCAATGGAGGAATTCATGAAGCTTTTCAACCGTACAGTTCTCTCTCTTTTCCTCGTCATCACAATGCTCTCTTCACAGGAGCAGTTCGATGTCAAGGCTCATTACATAAAGAAAGAGGTCATGATCCCGATGCGGGATGGGGTGAGACTTTTTACCGCCATCTACATTCCGAAAGACACAACACGGCTATATCCGATCATGGTCAACCGGACGCCCTACAGCGTAAGTCCATACGGCGAAGAGAACTTTCGACCAGTTCTCGGTCCTTCACAATGGTTCGACAGAGACGGATTCATCTTCGTCCATCAAGATATTCGAGGGAAGTTCAAATCTGAGGGGGTGTATCTCTACCATTCACCAATCGTTCCGAAAAAGTCTAACAAGGATGTTGACCATTCGACCGACACGTACGACACCATTGATTGGCTCATCAAAAACGTTCCGCGCAACAACGGTCGAGTCGGTGTCTGGGGGATCTCGTATCCCGGATTCCTGGCGGCGATGAGCCTCGTCGATGCTCATCCCGCGTTGAAAGCTGTGTCTCCACAGGCGCCCATGGGCGATACGTTCATCGGGGACGACTTCCACCACAACGGTGCATTTTTCCTCATGCATGCGTTCGGTTGGCTATCTGGAACAGCTCCGGCACGTTCGAACCGCGAAGCCAGCGTGAAGCGTCCGCCCGGATTCGATTATGGAACGCCGGATGGCTATCGGTTTTTCCTCGAACTCGGCCCAATAGCAAATGTTGATAAGAAGTATTTTCAAGGGCAGGTGCCCGTGTGGACGGACTTCATGAAACACGGGACCTACGATGAGTACTGGAAGGTGCGAAATGTCCCTCAGCACATGAAGAATATCAAGCCGGCAGTGATGACCACTGCAGGATGGTTTGATTCGGAAGACCCGTGGGGTGCCGTCAATATCTACAACGCGATTGAAAAGAATAACCCGAACACGTTTAATATGATCGTTTGGGGCCCGTGGCTGCATGGAGGATGGGCAAGGATGGATGGGGACACACTCGGCTATGCCCACTTCAAGGTCAAGACGAGTCTCTGGTACAGAGAAAACGTGGAGTTCCCCTTCTTCACATATTATTTGAAAGACAAGGGACCAAAGAATTTCCCGGAAACCTGGGCGTTCATGACAGGCGGAAACGAATGGCGATCATATTCAGCCTGGCCGCCGAAGGAGGCAAAGGTGAAGAATCTGTATCTTCATGCGAACGGAAAAGCTTCTTTTTCACGGCCGACAGAAAAGGGAAATCAGTACGATGAGTACGTCAGCGATCCGATGAAACCGGTTCCTTTTTCCGCCGAAACGACGACACGAATGGGTCACTTGTTTATGGTGGAAGACCAACGATTTGCCTACTCGCGCCCCGATGTGCTGGTGTATGAGACCGATGTGCTACAGGAGGACGTTACCATTGCGGGTCCGATTGAGGTGAACCTCTATGGCTCAACATCGGGAACGGATTGCGATTGGATTGTAAAGCTGATTGACGTCCTCCCACCGGACACGCCGGATCCGGATCCGAATCCGGCAGGCGTCCGGATGGGGCATTTTCAGATGCTCATCGGCGGCGAGGTGATGAGGAGTAAGTTCCGCAATAATCTCGAGAAACCGGAACCGATGACGCCTAACAAAGTGACACAAATTGTTTTCAACATACCGGATAAGCATCATCGGTTCAAGAAGGGACATCGGATTATGGTGCAGATTCAGAGCACATGGTTCCCGCTCGTGGATCGAAATCCGGGGAAGTTCGTTGATATCTACAATGCGAAGGAATCAGATTTCCAGAAGACAACACAGCGTGTCTACCGATCGGGCGAGAACAGCAGCTTCCTGAAATTCTTGGTGGTGGAGTAAAGTGAGAGAGCCACGGGAGGTCGAATCTTTGGCTGTGCCGCTTCCATCATTTCGCATCTAACAGGACGCGCACTTTCCAGAGCAGCTCATCGGGCTGGTACGGTTTCTGGATGTACTCATACGTGCCTAGCGATTTCAGCTTGTCACGGGATTTTTGATCGAGGTAGCCGGTGGCAAGGATGCACTTGAGAACCGGATCGCGCTTGTGCAACGATTTGATCACTTCAATTCCATCAAGTCGTGGCAGACCGATATCACACACTACTGCTGCGATCTCATGTCGGTGGGCGTCGTACTGTTCCAGTGCGACAACGCCATCCTCCGCGCTGATGACACGATAGCCGTTAGATGTAAGGAGCACGGATACCAGTTCCCTCAGCATCTCTTCATCTTCCACCACCAGGATCGTTTCGTGCCCTCCAGGGATCGCTGTCCCGGCTTTCTTGCGCTCCAACCGTGCCGCTTCCGGTGTTTCCTTCA
>DATMBF010000016.1:0-57296 GCA_035559595.1 Bacteroidota bacterium
TGTTGTAATGTCGAGTATTCAATGGGGCTATGGATGATTCGCAAAACATTGGTGGCTAGAGCCTCGTGATCTCCCGGAGGAACGACAACGGCTTTGTCGCTACCGAAATCATAGAGAAGTCCTACTCGCGTTCCACAGACGACTGTTTTGCAGGCGGCCGCTTCTGCTACTACCATTGCTTGTGATTCATGCAAGGATGTGTGTAGTAAAACATGGGCCCAACGATAATGTTGTGGTAATTCGCTGTGCTCTCTCCATCCAAGGAATTGAACTTTGTCCGCGATACCGAGTTCTCGCGCAAGACTCTGGATTTTTCCGTTTAGATAATCGGCCCCAATAACCCGAAGAATGCAATGTTCCGATTGTGTGATTCTCGCGAACGCTTTTAGCAGTGTGACCTGATCCTTTACATCAAGGAGATTGGCAACGTGGAGGAATCGATAGGGAGGCATAAGCCTATCCTCTCTCCCATCGGGAGAGAACTGTGCGGTATCTACTCCGCATGGTATAACGTTGAGATTCTTGCCGGAGATATTTTGATCTCGAAGTTGTTGAACTTGATAATTTGTTTGAACCATGATGGATGTCGCATTCTTAGCTACCCATGAAAAGAGTCGACGCTGGAGAGGATGAACGAGAGTCCCATACTTGATAGAAGGTAGAGAAGCAGTTTCTCCACCGAAGAGACTAACAAGAGTAGGGAGGTCGAAGACCTTACCGAGCATAACCGTTGCTAATTCTGCGATAAGTCCAAACATCCCGTGGATGAGTTCAAATCTTTTCGATTCTTGTTCCTTTAGGATGGAAAAGAAATATTGGAAGAGCTTTTTCGACCAATGATCTTTATAGTGGGCTCGAATAACCTTGACTTGGGCTTTCCCACAGAAACTCTCTGCATATTCGGCCCCCATGGTTACGAGGACGTATACTGTAATTTCAAATCTTTCGGAGAGCAAGGAGACAAGGTTGTAAAGTAGCGGGATCTTCACACCCCTGTTTTGTTCGGATACACCGCCTGGAGTTAAAATCGCTATCCTATTCATAAGGCGAGCTTTGAAGCGGACGAGTGTAAAAGTTTCTGCGTCATCTCATAGATATACTCTGCCCTATATCGCGTCAAGCAGTGTACATCTCCGTATTTACATTCTGCTTTCATACAAGCCCAGCATTCCAGGTCGCCTGAATGGAAGCAGAGAGTGTGTTCACCCAACGGCCTCGACCAATCATGGCGACTCGAGCCAAAGAGCGCGAGGGTTGGAATTCCGGACACCCACGCCATGTGCATCAAGCCAGAGTCTTCACTAACGACTGCAGAGGCATATTGCACAATCCCAAAAGCTTCAGCAAGCGTCGTTTTGTCAACTAGGTTGATCGTTGAGTCGGGCAACTTCTCAGCTATGTATCGCGCCTTAAGGTCGATTCGCCCGGTTCCCATGAGGAGAAACTGCACGCGCTCTTCCGCTAACCAGAGGTTGGCCAACTCGGCGTAGTTCTCAATCGGCCAATTCCTCGTTTTCCAAAGTCCTGCAGGGTTGAGGACGACTAACCTTGTCGCCCCATCCCAGCCGTGTTTGCCCAGGATATTTTCCGCATGGTCCATGACGTCGTGCCGAATTTCCATGCGACACACCGGTCGTATTGAATCAAAGCCGGTTCGTTGAAAGGTATCCAGCACCCTATCTCCTGCAGCATTTGTGGAGTAGCGGTCGAATTCTCCCCAAAACGTAGGGAAAGCCGAGCGTCGGATAGCCCGACTGACCCAATTTCTCTGCAGGTCAATGACAACATCATAGTATACCTTTGGAATCTTTGCGCACCATGCAAGTGTGTGCTGAACCCGCCCCCATCGGTTTGCACAGTGGGGAAAAATGAGAACGTTATCAAAGATGGTGAGTGCTTTAGGGAGGTCAGCACATGGTTCGGTCGTGAGAAAGTCAATTTGCGCGTTAGGAAACGATTTTCGAAGTGAGGTGCAGTAGGGAAATGTTATCGCAACATCTCCGGTCGCGTGGAGGCGGATGATCAGTATTCGGGATGGCTGATGTTGTGGAGATAGCGGCCGAAAGGACCGTGACTCTGTGTGATTCATATCGCAGTGAACGGGACTAAGACTCCAATTTCTGTAAGACTGCCACAAAATGGTCTCCCGCACCTCTTACCCCAGGCAATCTCGCTACAATTCCCTCCAAGCGCTCCAACCGACTCGATAATCGTGGATAGATTGTCTTAAACCCCGTCGCATGGGGTGGGGGCGAGATGATATTCAATCCCATGATCTTCCGGACTTTGAACCATCTCCGGAATGCCGCCGTGAACGTTCGCGGTGAATAGTAATGCACGGTAAATGTCCCGCCACGAAATCCCGTTGCCTGCACATTCTTCCGCAACCGTCGAAAGGCAAACCTGAAGTTCATCCGGACCAATCCCGCCACGATCTCCCACAGACAGACCGGCGGCATAACCATCGCTACAAAATATCCGCCCGGGCGAACCACCTGTGCCACCTGCTCAGCAACAGTATTCAGCGAGTTGACGCAGTTGAGCCCACCAAAGTTGGAGAGCACAAGGTCGAACCTACGGCCGGTGAGGAGTGAGAGGTCTTCGAAGCTGCCGACGAGAAACTCTACATTGTTTGCTCCTACTTTCTTTGACCTTCGCTTTGCCTCTTCAATCATTTTTGGTGCAACATCAATCCCCACCACCTTGTAACCTTCCTCTGCCAATGCAACCGCATCAATGCCTGTTCCACAATTGATGTCAAGGATATTCGAGCCGGGTGGGGTGAGGGAGCGGATTGTTTCGTAGATCCTCTGCCGGAGTCCTCGAGTAATGTCGTTCTCGAGCACGGCCTCAAAGCTCTCGGCTACGCTATTGAACGCTTCGGCGACACGTGCCCTTTCTATTTCGTTAACGGTTGACATGAGAAACAGACAGGCGCTCTAATTGATGAAGTCTGTGTAACTCGAAGGGCAACGTTGCTCCGTGATACACCATCGATGCGAGGTTGCGGAACGACCGTTTGTGGAATTTCACCTGTAGCATCTCTTTTGTTGTCCTCAGACCTCTCCAGACGCTGAACTTCTTGTGGACAACGCGATGCAAAGTCCGGTAGAAGTCCGGATGATATTCGCCCGCAAACATCAGCTCTAAGTCCTGACTATCCATCCAGTTTTGTTTTTCGCCCAATTGCGCTTTTACACGCTCATAAAACTTCGTCCCGGGCAGGGGATAGGAGACGGAGATGCCGATCTCGTCGGGCTGGCAATCTTTTACCACCTGCAATGTCTTTTCAATATCCTCTTTTGTCTCGCCCGGGTAGCCGAACTGCAAGAAGAACCCAACCCGTATCCCAGCCTTGTGGAGCAGTGCCGTGGCTTCGTAAATCTGCTCGACAGTGGTGCCCTTTTCCATCGCGTCGAGGATCTTCTGAGAACCGGACTCGGCACCAACCCAGACTGTTTGGCAGCCTGCATGTTTGAGATGTCGAATGTTGTCTTCCTTCAGCAGTAAATCCACTCGAGAGAGGCATTTGAATGGAATCTTGGCATCTTCGTGATTGACCACCTCGTCGAACCGTGTCACCCAGCCGGGTTTTAGGCCAAAGATGTCATCGGCGAACCAGAGATGGTCTGGATTGGCGAACCGCTTTAGGAACTTCATCTCCTCCACGACATTCTCCGGGCTACGGCTGTGGTACACCTGGCCATAAATCGGCTTTGCGCACCAGTTGCAATGGAATGGGCAACCGCGAGTGGTGACGAGGTTGAGCGAGAAGTAGCCGTGCCGCTGTTTCCATACCGACCGATATTTCTCGATATCGACCAGATCCCATGCCGGCAATGGGAGTTCGTCGAGATTCGTTACAAGCTCTCGTTTGGGTGTTCGATGAAAGGATCCATTTCGTCGGGATGCCACTCCACGGATAGATTCGACCGGGCTTTCCGCCCCATGGAAGAGATGATGGACGAGTTCAGTTAAAGTCTGCTCAGCCTCGCCACAGATGACGTAGTCCGCTCCATGGGCAAAGTATTTTTCGAGATGATCACTAGCGTCTGAGCTGAAGATCGCAACAGTGCAGCCGTGTTCCTTGGCGATCTTCGTCATTGCAAATGCAGCCTGACGCATTCGGGTAAGACACATCTTTGTGAGGTAGTTAAACTGATCATCGTAGATCACAAGGATTTTCGGACGATAACGAGTGAGCGACGCAGTGATCTCAGCCTCGTTTTCATCAAACATTACATCGTGGAACGCAACGGCGAATCCGTACCTTCGCAAGTAACTGGCGGCATAGAGTGTTCCCAGAGGGGGATAGGGCATCATCGCTGTGTACTCTTTTGGGTCAAAGCGCAGAAAATACGAGTGTGTCAAAAGAACGTCAGCCTGTGCACCATTACGGGGGAAGCTTCTTGTCAATGTGTCTGAAAGTCCATAGTGGTCGAGCCTTTGGGAGTACTCAGCTTTCACTTTGGCTAAGAAATCTCCAGAATATGCTGTTGAAATATCTGGCGTGCACTGATACAATTCGCGTCGTTTTTCCTCCGGAAGCGAGGCGTACCTGCGACTCCATAAGCGATCCCAGAATTTCATGAGCCGATTGTCGAGCCAATCACCGACGCGGCCTGCAAAAATGGTTTCGGACAACGCCTGAAAGATTGAGGCCTTGTGTCCAGATGGCAGGACATATGAGGACTCGTACATTGGGAGGAAACCTTCGATCCACTTGTTTGCCCTGCGGTAACGGAGGAATAAATCGGAATTCAGCAATGGCTTGAGCGTAGCAATTTCAATGGCAGTATAAAGGTCTTTCCGATCGGATTCGAGTCGCTGTTCAGTTACAAAATGATTAAGGCAGAAGTACTTCTTGTTGTTGAGCAAGAAGAGCTTCTTAAAGAGAATCAGGATACTCCGACAGATCCAGAGCCTGCGCGTTGCCGTCACGACGACATAGTCAATATCCCCGTCTTGACTGGCAACCCCTTTGGAAAGCTCGCCTGAGACAAATACACCGCGCACAAAGGGGATATGGCGGAAAACGTTTGACATGAATTGAGCCGTCTTCCAGTACGATCTTGCTCGTTCTTCTTTTTCGAGTCTCGCTGAGGCAATGTTTAACTGGCCATTTCTTATGAAATAGAACGGTTCATCGAACGAGACTAGGCGGGAAAGCGGTTCACGAGAGCAGAGCGAATGGATCTCACGTTCGGAAAGACTGGCGACAGAAAGGAATTGTCTAAGTTCTGCGGCTCTCAGGGGGTGGTGAAAAATATCGAAGTAGAGAAGTACTCGAAGAACGTCGATCTCAACAGGGGAGAACGTTGACGCTCGAACTTCAGTGTTCTCGCGGTTCATAGTATGCCATCGTGAGGCACGAGGGTAGTGAGATGATACAAAAGATTGAAATACGAAGCAAACAAGAGAGTTCCCAGCAGTGCCTGCATCATAGCCGCGTCAACCTCATGTTGCAGCCAAAAGTTCCCAAGACAAATCTTGATTGTCGGCCCATGAAGTGGTATTTTTCAACTGCTGTACAGGCTTGGTCATCTATGACACCAGCAATACAAAATCTCCTGAAGAGACTCGGTGGGTTCTTCGCCGGACTTCTTGTTCTGTTCATTCTTGTGGATGATGTCGTGATGCCATGGTATGTCCAACAGGGAAGAACAACGACTGTCCCCGATGTTACCGGTTTGCCGAAAGAGGAGGCTTTTCAGAAACTAAGCGAGCACGGTCTCGTCGGAAAAGAATTTGAGACCAGGCAGGATAAACAGTATCCGATCGGAACGGTGGCTCAGCAGAATCCTCTGCCGGGGACTGAGGTGAAGTATGGGAGAGGAATCTATTTGACAATCAGTGGGGGAGAGCCGAAGGTGAGTGTCCCTTCGCTCAGGGGGAGATCTCTGCGTGATGCGGCTCTTGCACTTGAGCGTTTTGGACTCTCCTTGGGTCGTGTGGAATATCAGGTTTCTATGAATTTTCCCGAGAATACGATTATCGAGCAAGGAATTTCCGAAGAGACGAAAGTGCCTGTGGGAACGCAAGTGTCTGTGATCGTTAGTCAGGGTAAAAGCGCCGACAGAATTCCTGTACCGAACGTTGTCCGAAAATCCCTCACCGAAGCAGAGAAAATCATTCTGCAGCTGAATCTTAAAGTGGGAAATATTACCTTCCAACCACATCCCGACCTTCTTCCCAATACAGTCATCGAACAATTTCCCCGACCTGGCAACTTCGTTTCCGTAGGGCAGGCGATTGATCTGTTTGTAGCGCAAAAGCCAGAGAAGCGGCCTATCCTGGAAAACTGAGATGTCGACCGTCAAGATAGCGCCATCCATACTCGCTTCGGATTTCTCACGTCTTGCGGATCAAATGGCTGCAGCAGAGGATGGTGGAGCAGATTGGTTCCATCTCGACGTTATGGACGGACACTTCGTTCCGAACCTTACGTTTGGTCCTCCTGTCATTGCCGCTCTCAGAAAGCGCACGAAGCTCCCTTTTGACACTCACCTCATGATAGAGAATCCTGATGCCTCGTTGGAAGCGTTCAGGGATGCGGGAGCCGATATTATCACTGTTCATCAGGAGGCGTGTAGGCATTTGCACCGAACGATCTCCCGAATCAAAGAGTTAGGAGCGAAAGCGGGCGTTGCGCTCAACCCTGCCACGCCCGTTTCAACGGTCGCAGACATTGTTTCCGATCTCGATCTTGTTCTGATTATGTCGGTTAATCCCGGTTTCGGCGGTCAGCAATTTATTCCGCAGGCTTGCAGAAAGCTGGAAGAAACAAAGCGCTTAATCAAAGATTCGGGGAAAGAAATTTTTCTGGAAGTTGATGGCGGGATAGACGAAGCAACGACTCCTCTCGTTGTGAAGAGTGGCGCGAATGTTCTGGTTGCCGGGACTGCAATCTTTGGAAAAGGAGACATCAAGAACGCTATAGAACGACTGAAGAAAGCGGCTTCTTAGCCTTTTACACCTTTTTGGATCCTTTTCACCCCCGCCCAGCGGGGGTTTTTTGTTTCTGCAAGAGACCGGGTCGCCGCGAGGCGGGTGGATCATGAAAGACGGCAGAAAAATGTACTTGACACAAGAGGGATTGAATCTTATATTTTGCAAGTCATTTGACCATCACGCCTTACTTTCTAAGGAAATCTAACGTCCTGCTTTCCCTTTCTTTATGTCTGCAATCGATTTAGATGATATCGATAGAAAGATTCTCGAAATCCTGCAGAAAAATGGCCGCACCCGCCGTAACGACCTCTCTGAAAAAGTAGGTCTCTCTCTCCCCGCGGCCAGCGAGCGCCTTCGCAAGCTTGAAGAAGCGGGTTATATTCAAGGCTATTTCGCAAAGATCAACCACAAACTTCTTGGCAAAGATATTACCGCATTCGTTGTGGTAACGGTGGACTCATCTAAGCATTTCGGGAGCTTCCTCGACCATGCATCATCGACGGACGAAGTCCTCGAATGCCACGCGGTCACCGGCGATGGAACACATCTCATCAAGATCAGAACGGAGAATACCGAGAGTCTCGAAAAGCTTCTTGCAAAGATCCAATCGTGGCAGGGTGTGGTGAAAACGACGACAATGATTGTACTTTCCACCTCAAAGGAAACTATGAGAATCAAAGTTCATAATCATAAATAACCATTCACGGAAAGGAACAAACCTTATGGCCACAAAAGTCAAGGCTGCAAATGGGATCGATCGGGTGTTGAAGCTGATCCGCGATCGCGACATCAAGGTTGTCGACTTGAAGTTTACAGATTTGCTGGGTCAATGGCAGCACTTCTCTATTACGACCAACGAGTTCAGCGAGGAAATCTTTGAGGATGGAATCGGATTCGACGGATCGAGCATCCGAGGCTTTCAGAAAATCCATGAGAGCGACATGCTGCTGTTCCCTGATCCGGATACAATGTTTCTTGATCCTTTCACTGCCGTACCGACACTCAGTCTAACCTGTGATGTCGCCGATCCGATAACGCGGGAGAACTACTCACGCGATCCGCGATACATTGCCAAGAAGGCAGAATCGTACTTGAAGTCGACGGGCCTTGCCGACATGGCATTCTTCGGACCCGAGCCGGAGTTCTTCATTCTCGACAGCGTTCGGTTCGATCAATCATCGTCCTATGGTTATTACTTCATCGATTCTGACGAGGGAATCTGGAACAGTGGTGCAAATGGGACGAAGAACCTTGGCCATCGGCCGCGTTTCAAAGAGGGGTATTTCCCCGTGTCGCCACTCGATAGTCTGCAGGATATCCGAACGGAAATGGTGCTGACACTTCAGGAACTGGGGATTGACGTGGAAGTTCATCACCATGAGGTGGCAACAGCCGGTCAGACAGAAATCGACATGAAGAGGGATTCGCTCACGCGCATGGCCGATAAGTATCTCGTCTACAAGTATGTCACCAAAAACGTTGCGAAGAAACATGGTAAAACCGTAACATTCATGCCGAAGCCGATTTTCGGAGACAACGGATCGGGAATGCATGTTCACCAGAGTCTTTGGAAATCTGGCAAGCCTCTCTTCGCCGGTTCTGGCTATGCGGGACTCAGCGAGATGGCGATGTACTACATTGGCGGGCTCCTCAAGCATGCTCCAGCTCTCTGTGCTTTGACAAACCCTACAACAAACTCGTACAAACGGCTCGTCCCCGGTTTTGAGGCCCCGGTGAATCTCGCATATTCGCAGCGGAACAGGTCAGCATCTGTGCGGATTCCCATGTATTCTTCGAATCCCAAAGCGAAACGGATTGAATTCCGCTGCCCGGATCCCACCTGCAACCCTTACGTTGCATTTGCGGCGATGCTGATGGCAGGGCTGGATGGTGTTATCAACAAGATTGATCCCGGAAAGCCGCTCGATAAGGACATCTACGACATGACGCCCGAGCAGTTACGGGATGTGCCGTCGACACCGGCCTCGCTCGCTGATGCTCTGGAAGCCCTCCAGAATGATCACGAGTTCTTGCTCCGAGGAGATGTGTTTACGGAGGACCTCATTGAGACATGGATCGACTACAAGACGTCGAAAGAAGTCAAACAGATGGCATTGCGTCCCCATCCGTTTGAGTTCATGCTCTACTACGACGCGTAAATCGAAGTACCGTCGACGCCAATTGGAAATCCCGGCGATGAGTCGGGATTTCTTTTTTCTACCACCTACTCTTTCCATCTCCGGCATTTCCTTTCCTTGCATTTCAATCCCGTTCTTCCTACTTTCAACCGACCTTTTTGCTCGAATGGACTTCACGCGCATCAAATATCAGGTCGACCAACGAATCTGCACCATTACCCTCAGCCGACCTGAAAAGCATAATGCCCTGGACGGCCAGATGATCAGTGAGCTAACCACTGCTTTTCAGTCTGCCCAGAAGGATCAGCTTGTGAAAGTTATTCTGCTGAAAGGCGAAGGGGAGTCTTTTTGTTCTGGCGCCGATCTCGCCTATCTTCAACAAATTTCCACGTTTGATTTTCAACAGAATCGCCAGGATTCGGAGAACCTGATGAAGCTTTTTCTCCAAATTTACAACAATCGCAAGCCGGTTATTGCTGTCGTTCGAGGGAATGCTCTTGCCGGTGGGTGCGGGTTGGCTACCGTGTGCGATATCATTGTTGCGTCGAAAGAGACGGCGCGCTTTGGCTATCCCGAGGCACGGATCGGTTTTATTCCTGCGATTGTCATGTTGTTTCTCGTGAAGCGGATCGGCGAAGCGAAGGCGAGAGAGCTCACCCTCCGAGGAAACATCATCCAGGCCGACGAAGCACGGGCACTCGGTCTCGTAAACCACGTCGTCCCTGAGATGGAACTTGATTCTTTCGCTACGAACCTTGCCGGCGAGCTTGTGAAACTCAGTAGCGCCTCGTCGATGGGTTTGATCAAGGAGCTGCTTTCACGCATTCACGGTATGTCCACTGCCGATGCCCTTGATTATGCCGCAAATCTCAACGCCCTTACCCGAATGACAGACGATTGCAAACGAGGAATCGAGGCATTTCTCAAAAAAGAACCGATCAAATGGTGAACCATGCATGAATTGGCCCGACACATTCGGAATATCCCAGACTTTCCCAAGAAAGGGATAGTGTTTCGGGATATTACAACTCTCTTGAAAGAACCGACTGCGTTCAAGAAAGCGGTGGATATACTCTACGAACGATACAGAGATAAAGGGATCAGCAAGATTGTGTGCGTCGAGGCCCGCGGGTTCATTCTGGGTGGCGCGCTCGCTGCTCAACTCGGCGCAGGGTTTGTACCGATTCGAAAGAAAGGAAAGCTCCCCGCAGAAACCTACAAGGAGGAGTATCAGCTTGAATACGGGATCGACACCGTCGAAATCCACAAAGATGCTATCGTCCGTGGCGAGCGCTGTTTGCTTCATGATGACCTGCTGGCGACGGGCGGAACGATGCTCGCGTGCGCCAACCTTGTGAAGAAGGTTGGGGGAGAAGTTGCCGGAATCTGTTTTTTGATTGAATTGAGTTTTCTGAACGGCAGGGAAAAGTTGAAGGGATTTGATGTTCACTCCATCATTCAGTACGAATCCGAATAACGGATGACCATGTGGTCCCCATAAGCCCAACCTTACGCGGTGGGCTTTTTTCATTTCCGTGACTGATCTTACGCAGTACGATATGGAAGCCCTTCAGGGTTCGTTTCTTCTTGGTTTTTCTTACCGAGGCCGATGCCCTCGGCTTTCGGACAATTCCTTTTCAGGACCTTTCTGATGACAATGGCGAAAGCGTGTGATACTCAAGGTCGGGACACGACATGGACCATACGTTGGTTGGCATTACCCTGAAGGGATGATGTTCCAGTGTGTGCACCAGAAGTTAGTGAATGAATCGAGGAGATCATGAAAACCATCATCGAGCCGTTCAAGATCAAATCCGTTGAGCCAATCAAGTTTACCACTGTTGAGGAACGTACTCGCATTTTGCGTAAAGCACATTTTAATCCTTTCCTCATTCCGGCCGAAGATGTGCTGATCGATCTCCTGACAGACAGCGGCACTGCGGCGATGAGTGCAAAGCAGTGGGCTGGAATCATGGATGGCGACGAGTCATACGCCGGATCGAAGAGTTTCTTTCGATTTGAGAACGTTGTGCGTGACTTAACAGGATTTCGACATATTATTCCGACACATCAAGGAAGGGCAGCGGAGAAAATTCTCTTTACAATTGTTGGGGGGAAAGGGAAGTATATCCCAAACAACACACACTTCGATACCACACGGGCGAATGTCGAGTACTCCGGAGCAGAAGCTGTTGATCTTCTCACCCCTATCGGAAAGGATCCGGCTGCGATTGCAGATTTCAAAGGGAATATGGATCTCGTTGCATTGAAATCTTTTATCGAGCAAAAGGGGCCGAAAGCAATCCCTCTCGTGATGATTACCGTAACGAACAATTCAGGGGGTGGTCAGCCGGTATCGATGGAAAACATCCGTGCAACGAAGAAGCTGCTGAAGAAATACGATATTCCTCTGTATCTCGATGCATGCAGGTTTGCGGAGAACGCTTTTTTCATCAAGCAAAGAGAAAAGGGATACGCACACAAGTCGGTTCGCGAGATTGCACGGGAAATGTTTTCGTACGCAGACGGTTGCACCATGAGCGCAAAAAAGGATGCGCTCGTGAATATGGGCGGATTCTTGGCAATGAATGACAATGACCTGGCAATGAAAGCGCGCAATCTTCTCATTGTGACAGAAGGGTTTCCCACTTACGGTGGATTGGCAGGACGCGACTTAGAGGCAATTGCGCAGGGTCTCGAGGAGGTACTTGACGAGCATTATTTGAAATATCGGATCCGCTCGGTCGAATACTTGGGCGAAAAGCTTATTGCCGCAGGGGTTCCGATTGTCCAGCCGCCCGGCGGCCACGCAATCTACTTGGACGCCACACGTTTCGTTGCGCACATTCCGCCACATGAGTATCCCGGCCAAGCAATTGTGTGCGAGCTGTTTCGAGCTGGAGGCATTCGATCGGTTGAGATCGGGAGCGTCATGTTTGGGAAATATGATGAGAGGGGAAGACTGGTTTCACCCCCCATGGAGCTCGTTCGGCTAGCCATTCCCCGCAGGGTCTATACCCAAAGCCATATTGATTACGTTGTAGAAGTTATTCTCGAAGTCTATGCCCGGCGGTCAAAGCTCCGAGGGTTCAAGATTATCGAAGAAGCTCCTGTCCTCAGACATTTCACGGCGAAATTCAAGCCACTCGCCTAACGCTTCCACAAAAAACCTGTGAGGGTGCAAAGAAATTCATTGCATTACTCTCACAATCTTCATAGATTTTTTTGAACATGGAACTTGCCTTGCATGCAATGCTCAAGTGCCCCGTTTGTCTCACGGAAAACGATACCTTTGCCACGGTTTGTCGACAGTGCGGCGGTTTTCTCCAGAATCGTGTTCCCCATCTGAACCTTTTTGAGACATTATGGGGAGTGCTCGAATCTCCATCGAAGACCTTTCCGAAGATTATTCTCGCCGAGCACAAAAACTTCTCCGTCTTTCTCTTTGCGCTCTTCGGTGTTAGCATTGCTTTCACGGCGTTCTGGTATTTCAAGATCGGACAGATCGTAGGTTCTTTGCCTGAGCTCATCCTGCTTGGCATTGGAATTGGACTCGCAGGCGGCGTCGTTTTTTCGCCGTTGATTGCTCTGGTGTATCATCTGGCGAACCGATTGCTGGGGGGCTCGGCAAGCTTTCGGACGGCGTATTCTCTTCTCGCATACGCCACGGCTCCGGTTGTTCTTTCCCTTGTTCTGATTTTACCAATCGAGCTTATGACGTTCGGAATGTATCTGTTTACGTCGAACCCGCATCCGCTTGTCATCAAACCGGTTTCGTACGTTGTGCTCCTGAGTTTTGATGCGATTGTCGGATTGTGGGCGCTGTGGCTGGTGATGGTGGGGACAAAGATTGCTTACCGTGTTCGATGGGTGGCCGCGATCACATCGACGGTTGTTGCATTTGTGTTTCTCGTTGCATCCGTGGGAGCTGTAGAGTTTTTTCTCGCGCGTTGACGTGGTATGAAGCCCCGGCTTTCCAGAGAAGCGTTCGAGGAAATTGTTGAGCGATCTTTTGAGACTCTCCCAAGTAAATTCCGGGACAAAATCGATAATGTTCAGATCGTGGTTGAGGATTATCCGGACGAAGAGGCGCTCCGCGGCTCGCGGTCGTCAAAGTACGAACTCCTTGGCCTCTACCAGGGAATTCCGCTGAATCGACGCGGAACGTGGTACGGTGCTTCACCGACATTACCGGATAAGATTACGCTTTATCAAAAGAACATTGAGATGGCATGCAGAACGGAAGGGGAGATCGAACATCGGATAGCCGAAGTACTGTTCCATGAAATCGGTCACTATTTCGGGATGAATGAGAGGGAAATTCGTGCGGCCATGAAAGATTTTGAACTCTAACTATCCACGAAAGGATTCTATGCCGAAGGTCATTCTTCAGATTTCGTACGATATCGAACCGTCGCGCTTGGACGACTACCTTGCCCTCGCGAAGGAGTTGAAGACTCACTTCAGTCAGGAGCGAAAGAAGAATTATTCGGTGTTCGAGCAGAAAGGAAAGAAAAGTTCCTTCGTCGAACAATTTGTCTGTAATTCGATGGAAGAGTTCGAAGCCCTCGAAGACGATTTCGACCAGAAAAGCGAAGAACTCGTGAACAAACTTGAGACCATGATTCAGGGTGGCAAAGCGAAGTACACCACCCTTATGGAGTTGGACTAATCCGAAGGGCGACCGGAATTCAATTCCGCTGACCGATGACCAACCGGAACGTGCGCACCTCAGTGCCGCGTTTTACAACGACGTCGACTTCATCCCCCGGTTTGTATTCCCCAAGCGCGAACGTGTAATCGTACAGATTCTTGATCTCAACCTTCCCGAACTTCACAATGATGTCACCGGCTTGAAGTCCGGCTTTCGCGGCGGGACTTCCCTCACGGACTCCTGAGAGCTTCATTCCTTCCACCTGTTCTCCAAAATCCGGTACCGTTCCCGTATAACTTCGGCTGGATCTTCCGCCGCCGACCGGGCGTGGAGCCCCTCCCTCGGCATAAGCCGGCCGATTGTCACTATTGGCAATCTCGAATCCGATCTGCGCGACGTACTGGAGGACATCACGAAGACCCTCATAGTTGATCCTATCGAAATCGTCCGACGGCCGATGATAGTCGGCATGGAGATCGGTGAAGAAGTGAAAGACGGGGATTTGTTTTGCGTAAAATGAGGAGTGATCGCTCGGCCCGAATCCGTCCTTATTGAGCTTCAACGCAAACAGAGAGTCTTTGTTCTGTTTGGTAACGAGAGCTTCAAATCCGGGCGATGTGCCGATCCCGTAAACAATCAACTTGCGATCATTCAGTCGTCCGATCATATCCATATTGAGCATTGCGACAATATTGTGAAGAGGGATGGTCGGGTTATTGACAAAATAGCTGGAGCCCAGGAGTCCCATCTCTTCGGCGGAGAAAGCAATGAACAGGAGACTGCGTTTGAGTTCGTTTCTTCTGGACACGAAGTACTCCGCAAGCTCGATGAGTCCGCTGGTCCCCGAAGCGTTATCGTCAGCGCCGTTGTGAATCGCGATCGTATCGGGTTTCAAAGAGCCGGATCCCTCTCCGCCCATGCCGAGGTGATCAAAATGAGCGCCGATAACGACGACCTCATTCTTCAATTGCGGGTCGCTTCCTTCGATAAGACCGACGACATTCTTTGCTGTTTTACGTTCCTCCCGAACATCCACATTGATGCGGACGGAGACGCCGCCGAGCGAGAAGGGATTTGGCCTCTTGTTCTTCTTAATCCCCTCCTGAAGTTCTTTCAACGTCGGTACTGGATCGGAGGTGTTTCCCTGTAATGCTCCTTTCAAGAGTGCATCTGCCGTCTTTTGGGTGATGTTTACCGCCAAGATTCCTGAGTTGCCGAACGATTGATCGTACGCAAGCGGCATCAGCTCATCGACAACGGCGTCTGCCGGTCCGGTCACGACAAGAATCGCCTTTGCCCCCATCTCGCGTGCGCGTGTGGCTTTCGCTCGGAGAGAGGCCTGCAATCCGAATTGACTATGCTGACTATCCCCCTCGGGATGAAAACGGAGGAGAAGAACCGCTTTCCCTTTGACATCGATATTCTCATAGTCATCGTATCCGGCATTCTGGGCAGTGATTCCATACCCTGCGAAGACGAGCTCGCCATCGTATGAGCCGCTTGCCGAAAATCCAATTGGACGGAAGTCAATGTTGACTTCAAACTCCTTCCGCTCCTTTTGCACCGTTGCCGTTAGGTGGTTCTTTGCCCCTAAGGAAATGCCGGCCACAAATTCAAAGGGTTGAAAGTAGGTATCGTTGATACCCATCGGTTTGAGCATGGCGGCGGCAAACTCCTTTGCGATGTATTGTGCCGCCAGCTCCTCTCCCGGCGAGCCTGCTTTTCTTCCCTTAAGCGCATCGGAGGCGAGATACGCGAGGTGCTCTCGCAGCTCAACCACCGTTATCGCCGGCTCACGTGTTGACTGAGCAACGAGAATCGAGTGGGCGAGAAGTGCCAGAAGGACCACACGTGTTTTCATTGCATTGTCCTTTTGTCGTGAATTAGTTGACGGTATCGAGCCATTCTGCAAGAAAGATGTTGAATTCATATCGTGCCTTGGCGTTCCGGTCGGAAACGAAAACAAGTGTTTTGCCGTTACGTGTAAACATCGGGAACGAATTGAATCCTCCATAGGTGATGCGTGTCAGATTCGAGCCGTCATCGTTCATGATGTAGAGATCGAAATTTCTCCCCCTCGGTTCGTTCATGTTGGATGAGAAGATGATCCGTTTGTTGTCGGGATGAAAGATGGGAGCGAAGTTTGCCGCACCGTTTGCCGTGAGTTGCCTCCGGTTCGATCCATCCGCGTTGCATAAGAAGATTTCCATCTTGCTCGGTCGAACCAGTTGTTCGGCCAGAAGCGATTTATACTCGTGAATCTCAAGCGAATCTTTTGGATGATACGCACGATACACGATCCGTTTTCCATCCCATGAGAAATTCGCTCCACCGTCATAGCCGATGGAAAAGGTAATCCGTTTCACATCGGACCCGTTAAGATTCATCGTGTAGAGTTCCAGGTCTCCGTCGCGCGAAGACGTAAAAACGATGCGGTCTCCCGTGGGAGAAACCGTTGCTTCGGCGTCATAGCCGGGACTGGAAGCGAGGAGTCTCAGATTGCTCCCGTCGATTCCGGAGGTGTAAATCTCATAGTCATTCCAAACGCCCCAGACGTACCCCTTTGACTTATCCGGACGCGGATAGCAGGTAGGATGGGTAGCGTGAGACGAAGCATAGAGAATCGTTTTGTTATCCGGAAAGAAATAGGCGCATGTTGTGATTCCCTTTCCGGTGCTCGCCAGCTTTTGATTCGACCCATCGAGGTTCATGACGAAAATCTGATCACACTGATACGGCTCGCGAGTGGATTGAAAGACGAGCATCGATTCATCGAACGAGAAATACGCCTCGGCATTCGTGCCCCCAAAGGTTAGCTGCCGAATATTCCGGAGGTGCGTTTCCCTGGGAAATCGCAACGGCTCATCGGATGTTGTGGTCGAAGATTGGAAGAAGAGGAGAAGAAGAGTAAAAGATAAAGGAACCATGGGAGTCTCTCTTGATTAGCAACCATCGGGAACGTACGTTGTGTTGTCGGTTGGGTCAAAAACGGATTGGATTCGATCGAGACGGATGATCATCTGATGGCCGGTGTCGAGGCGATTTCCTTCCAAATACTCTTCCTTCCCTTTGGCATAGACGTCGCGCACTTTCAGTTCAATTTCTGCTCCGTCAATGCTCAATTTCAGGATTCGCCCCTTCAACGCTGCAACTTCGAAGACATCATAGAGCGAACAGGCTATCGGTTTGTAGGATGCGTTCATACGCCCACCGCCGATCCGTGGAGAAGGAGCTTTTCGAGCTCATCTGCTGAACGAACGGGCATCGAACAGGAGAAGTTGGAGCAGACAAGCGCAAAGGGTTTCTCTTTGGCCTTGATGTGTTGTCGAACTGATGCCGGAAGAATAGTTGCCGTCCCTTCGTTGGCAATGGTGACAATTTTCTGAGAGACGAACGTGCGGAGCGCAACATTCAACAGCTCGTTTCCACGATCGTCTCCTTTATCCGTTGCAACGACAACATGAGTAGAGGGATGGAGATACGAATCAATGGCCAGGACAAGTGTGCCGGCGAAGATTCCTTGTGTCGCTGCAATGCCCGAGAAATAGTTCAGGATCGATTCCGCGAGATTGAGATAACGCTTCTTTTCAGTGACTGTATACAGTTTCAGCAACAGGAGTGCGGCAACGGCGTTAGCCCCCGGGGTCGGCGAGTCTGTAACAGGTTTATAGGGGAGTGATAGAGCTCCGACGGAGGCCGACGTTGAAGGGAGGTCATTGAACGCCGAGTGTCCAGTTTCGTTCTCTGTGTCTTGATCCCAGAAGAGTTCGATCGTCTTCTGGACGATTTCTTCGGCTTCAATCCAATACCGGATTTCTCCCGTCACTTCGAATGCCGTGAGGAGCGCATTCGTGATTTCGATTTGGTCGTCAAGAAACGTTTCCGATGCTCCTGCTCGATGGGAGAGCAGTCCGTTTGGTTGCCGATGTTCTCTGAGGATGCGGTCGAGACTGAGAAGGGCGAAATCGCGGTGCCGGGAAATCCCGAATGCCTTGAATGCCTCGAGATAGGCTTGGATCATCATTCCGTTCCAGCTCGCGTAGATAGAGCGATCGACAAACGGAGGCTTGCGTAATGTGCGTGCCTTGAGGAGTTTTGCCTTGCCAGTCTCGATTTTTTCTTGCACATCATCGAGCGGTTTATGAAGAATCTCTGCAATTTGTTCTGCCGTTTTATCTACGAACAGGACATTCTGCCGGGGGTCATGATGCATCTCTCCCCGTTCGTCGATATTGAAATGCAGGCTCAGTACTTCGAGTTCCTCCGATGTGAGTACCTTTTTTGCATCGTCGGTTGTCCAAGTAAAGTACGACCCATCGTCGCCGGGCGCGACGTCCGCATCTTGACTTGCATAAAACCCGCCTGCGGTTCGATCGCTTAAAACCTCGTCTACATATCGGATGATATCGAGCGCAATGTGACGAAAGAACTGGTTACCCGTCGCTTGTGCAGCGTGAACATAGTTCACGAGGAGGCTTGCGTTGTCGTAGAGCATCTTTTCGAAATGAGGAACGATCCATCGTTCATCGGTGCTATAGCGGTGAAAGCCTCCTGCAAGCTGATCATAGATGCCTCCGCGAGCCATGGACGTAAGGGTACCATTGATCGCGTCGAGCATCCATCGCTCGCCTGTCGCCAGGTAGCGCCTAAGGAGAAGCTCGATGACGCCCGGATGCGGAAACTTGGGCGCAGTCCCGAATCCGCCATGGCGAATATCATGATTGCGTGAGATGACGGAGAGCGCGGTATCGACGAGCGAGTCGGTCAACTCAAGCTTCTCTCCAGACCGCGAAAGATGCTGTGTGAGAAACCGTTCCACTTCGGCGGCATTTTGAACGGCCTTTGTCGGTTCAGTTTTGAAAAGATCGGCAATGGCCTGGAGGACCTTGATAAAACCGGGGCGGCCGTAACGGTCGGTGGGAGGGAAATACGTTCCGCCATAAAACGGTCGCCCATCAGGCAGCAGAAACGCAGTGAGAGGCCAACCACCCTGACCACTAATGGCGTTGACAGCAGACTGATACCGGGCATCGACATCGGGTCGTTCATCGCGATCAACTTTGACGGCAACGAACTGGTCGTTAATGATTGTAGCGATGTCCGGATTTTCATAGCTCTCCGAGTCCATAACGTGGCACCAATGGCACCACACTGCGCCGATATCGAGCAAGATTGGCTTGTTTTGCTGTCTTGCTCGAACGAAAGCTTCCTCAGACCAGGGGTACCACTCCACAGGCTGATGGGCAGCGGATTTCAGGTAGGAACTATGTTCATGCCGAAGGCGATTCACGCGGGTTTAACGAAGCTGGGCGAGAGCTTCTTTAAGGCGGTTGAAGTCGTCGATGGTTGCAACGCTGTACTCGAGGTCGATGTAAGCCAATTTCCCCTGCTTATCGATGACGAAAACGGTCCGTTTGTTGTACATCGTTTTTTCATTATAGCTGTTATAGCGTTTCGCAACTTCGTGAGAGTGGTCGCTCAAGAGCTTGAAAGGGAGGTTGTGATGCTTTGCCCATTCGTGATGTGACCAAACATAATCACCGCTGATGGCAAGGACCTCTGCATTCAGCGATTGGAGACCTGCAAAATCATCGCGCATGGTGCACACTTCTTTAGTGCAGCCGGGACTCCAATCGGAAGGGTAGAAGGCGAGAACGATGTTGCTTCTTCCTATGATCTCGGAGAGTTTCAAAGGGGTTCGGGAGACGGAATCCCTGGTAGCATAAGTCAAACTGAAATCCGGTGCAGGCTGACCTACCGCAAGGTCCTGGGCAGCTATCGGTGCGACACTCCACAACATGAGAAAGGCTACAAAAGCGGATGTCCTCATAGATCCTCCAAAATCGTTAAGAAAAAAGTAAACCTTCTTTCCGTGAAAGGCAAATAATTCGGAACGACACAGTTGCGAACGTTTTGGTTGCTTCTCTTGTTCCACCTGTGTATCTTTTTTTGTCATGATGACAGCCTCGCCGAGCCGAATTACAGCGTTGATTCTCTTTCTCTTCTTGACGCTGAAACTCCTTCCGATCGAAGGAGGTCACTCCAGTTTCCCTTCCAAGGCGGCTTCGTCGTTCCACGTTCTCAAGAATCATGACTGTTCAGGGAAGAAAGTACATGACGAGCTTTCCGAAGCTCATCACTGCACTCTTTGTCATCGCCACTCTCCAACCGAGGCTTATCGTACACTCATCGTAACTGTCAGCCGGGTTGTTGTCGGCTCAACACCGATTATCGAGCCCACCCATCGGGAGCCGAAAGACTTTTTCAAAGCCTCCTCGAAGCGCGGTCCCCCAGTCGCATAATCCGTTCATCAACGTTTGTCCTTCGGTGCAGGAGTGGAAGGTAGGCAATGCTTCTCTTCGAAGGACAAGACATCATGCAAATTCCAACTTCATTACGTTGAGAAGAGGAGAAGTACATGCGAGAGTTGATTTTCTTGATCTTGATATTACCAAGTGCAATGGTATACGCTACACCGGAACCAGGGAGATTTATCGGTAAGATTACTGGAATTGTGAGAGATGGAGAAACAGGCCAGCCTCTCGTTGGGGTCAACATTCTGATGCCGGCATTGAAACGGGGAACGACCACCGACACAGAAGGACGGTATAGTTTTGATAATCTGCACGAGGGGGTCTATACACTCAGGTTTAGTTATCTTGGTTACGCCACAGCAACATTCACGGTCGTTATCGAAGATCGGGATGTGGAACTGAACGTTGTGTTACAACCAAGCATCCTTCAATTGCCGTCGATCACGGTCACGGGAAAACCTCAGGCGACAGATATTCTTTCTTCTACGCAATCTACAGACGTCCTGGAAGAACATGAGATCGCTCGGTTGCGCGGCCAGACAATCGGCGGAACACTGGACCACCTTCCCGGTGTATCGGTTCTCAGTACGGGAACAGGTGTAGCGAAACCGGTGATTCGCGGACTCAGCTCTCAACGCGTTCTTATCATTAACGATGGCGTGCGGCAAGAAGGGCAGCAATGGGCTGATGAGCATGGGCCGGAAATCGATGTTTTTCAGGCAGAGAAGATTGAAGTCGTGCGCGGTCCCGGAAGTATCTTGTATGGCTCTGATGCCCTCGGCGGAGTGGTGAACGTCGTGTATCCTGACCTCCACGTTGCGCCGCCTGGAAGATCAAAGCTGGAGTCGGTAGTATCTGTGAATGCATTCTCGAACAATGATCAACTGAGCGGCGCTTTGGGTTTGAGCGGGGCAATAGGTCGCTTTGGGTATCGCGGAAATATCAGTATGCGAGACGCCGGTGATATTCGGACGCCTAGGGGAATATTATTCAACTCGGGTTCAGAGGAGCTGAATGGCAGCGGAACAATCGGATACACTGGAGAGTCGGGATTTTTCAATGCCACGTATACACGCTTCAGTACAAAGTTAAGATTCCATGAAGATCCCATCCTGGATCCCGGGGCTACTCCATATCAACAGATCACCCATGACAAACTGAATTTTCACAGCAACGTCTCGCTGGAAGGTCTGCGCCTCGAATCTCATGGTGGCTGGCAGAAGAATGTGCGTCAGGAATTCGAGGAGGATATTGCAGCCGATCCGGCGCTGGAGTTGGTCACTTCGACATATACGTTCGATGCCAAAGGACATCATCGTCCATTCGGACCGGTTTTTGGAACTGTTGGCCTCTCAATGATGCGGCAGAATTTTGACTCACGACGTCAGGAGAAGCTCATCCCGAATTCCAAAGCACTGAACCTCGCTGCGTTCCTTTACGAGGAATTCAATCTCGAACCGATATCGTTCTCTGGAGGGATACGATTTGATAGCCGATCCCTCGATGTTGAGGAAAGTGCAGAATTGAATGTCCAGGCGCAGGAGAGGTCCTATACTGCACTGTCCGGGTCGATCGGGGCAACCTATCGGCCGCTGGAATCGTTCGCCATCATCGCAAGCTATGCAAATGGTTGGCGCGCTCCAACCGCGTTCGAGTTATTTGCGGATGGAGTCCATGAAGGAACAGCGACATATGAAGTCGGTTTAGCAACGCTTCTACCGGAGCGATCGTCCAATGTCGACCTTTCCTTACGTTATGTTGCTCCTTCACTCGTTGCGCAGATGACGGTATACCGGAACAGAATCATCGACTACATCTACGCTGCGCCGACAGGTCTCATCGACAGCGCATCGACATTTCCTATTTATCAATACAGGCAAGCGGATGCCACGTTGATTGGCGGAGAGCTCTCTCTCAAGGCTCAGCTCGCATCGTGGTGGCAGCTGCATATAACAGCAGATGTTGTTCGGGGTGAGAATAACGAAACAAAGAACCCCTTGCCCAGAATCCCTGCCCCAAAGGTCTATATCGAGACGCAATTTCAACTTGAAGCGCTTGGTCCGTTGCATCATCCTCACCTCAATGTAAGGATTCGATCAGTGGGAAAGCAGTCGAGGGTTGATCTGCAAGAGACTCCGACTGCCGGATATGCTCTCTTTGACCTTTCGGCGGGTTTTGAATTCGAGTTAGCAAGCCGAATGACGGCTGTTCATTTGGGTATCGACAACCTCTTCGATCGGGCGTATGTCGATCACCTCAACCGCTACAAGTCATATGCTCTGAATCCGGGAAGAAATCTTACGGCGCGAATAACGATGCCGCTTTCACTCATATAACAACCGGGCGGGTCTGCATCGAACCCGCTCGTTTGTTTTCAAGTTTTGATATATTGGTGTGGAGTATCCCTCCACTTTTGATCTGAGAAGATATGCCGTTAAAGAACAAACGAGTACTCGTTACAGGCGGAACTGGGGCGTTGGGGAGCTTTCTGTGCGAGCGGTTTCTCCAAGAGCAGATGAAAGTTGCGGCCACGTACCGGAGTGAAGAAAAGCGAGCTTCATTTCCTCAGTTTATCGCAAAGAATGCATTACTGATCAAAGCTGATGTGAGTAACGAGAATGATGTAAGAAGGTTGTTCGATGATGTTGTTTCGAATTTTGGTGGAGTTGATATCGTGGTCAATACCGTTGGAGGATACATCCCGACAAAACACCTCACTGAAGTGTCGACGGAGGAGTGGGAGAGAATGATGAACATCAATCTTCGGTCGACATTTCTTTGCACCCGCGAGGCACTGAAAAAGATGAAAGGAAATTCATATGGTCGCATCATGAACATGAGTGCCAAGATTGGGCTTCATCCCACACCGGGCAGAGTGGCCTATGCCATATCCAAAGCTGGCGTGAACATGCTTACCGAGATTATTGCTCAGGAACTGAAGGGGACCGGAATCACCATCAACGCGATTGCTCCAAGCATCATCGACACGGCTGCGAATCGAGAGTCGATGCCTGACGAAGATCATTCGACATGGGTGAAACCACAGACCATCGCAGATATGATCCTTCATCTCTGCTCGGAAGAGGCGGGGCAAATTTCGGGCAACATCATCAAGGTCTATGGTGGGGTCTGAGAATCAAATAATTTGTTGACTTTCAAGGCTTCTTTTGATATACTTTCAGACGTTTAGAAACGGGACCCCTTAACGTTTATCCACTCAACTCAGGAGGATTAGGCTCCATGGACATTGCAGGTCTGGTTACCTACTTCTTTCAGGCGGCAACCGAAAGCGGCGGAATGTTGAATTGGCTTCAGCAAAAGTATGTAGATGGTGGGTTCTTCATGCATCCCATCCTCGGAACATTAATTATCGGACTGGCATTTTGTATCGAACGGATTTGGACGTTGAACCGAGCTCAAGTCGACACAAAGAAGTTCCTTCTTGAAGTGAAGAAGGCATTGGACGAGGGTGGAGTGCAGGCGGCTCTCGATGTGTGCGCCAACAATCGAGGCTCGATCGCGAGTGTCTTCCAGGCAGGCCTTCTCCGCGCAGAAGAAGGGATCGAAGCAGCAGAGAAGGCGATCATCAGCTACGGCGGTATTGAAATGGCATTTCTCGAAAAAGGACTCGTGTGGATTTCACTCTGTATCTCCCTTGCTCCACTCCTGGGCTTCACCGGAACAGTGCAAGGAATGATCGAGGCATTCGACGCGATCAAAGAAGCGAAGAACATCTCGCCGGAAATCGTTGCCGGCGGTATTTCCGTAGCGCTCCTCACGACACTCTTTGGGCTGGTCGTCGCTATGCTCCTGCAGGTCTTCTATAACTATTTTGTTTCTCGAATTGACCGCCTTGTCATTGACATGGAAGAGAGCTCGATCGAGCTCATTGACTCGCTTGTTCTCTTAAAGGCAGGCCGGAAAGTCGGCGAACGCGGCGGAAAGAAATAATTTTTAACAAACCAGACCAATGCTTAAGAAACGATCAGCAAGTCGCGACGTTGAGATACCGACCAGTTCGATGGCGGATATCTCCTTCCTCCTGCTTCTCTTCTTTCTGGTGACGACGACAATTGATGTTGACACGGGGATTGGTCTCGTTCTCCCCCCTCCGGTCGACGATGCGGAGCAGGTCAAAGTGAAGACGGAAAACCTTATCCGTGTTCTGGTGAACGCGAGGGGAGATGTCTTGTTGGATGATGAACTGACCTCCGTGCCGCAGATCAATGAAATCGTCAAGAACAAAATCAAAGCCAATGATAAACTGATTGTCTCCGTTAAGGTCGATAGAGAAACTCCCTACAGAACATATATTGCAACGCTCGATCAGATCAAGCAAGCGTATAACGCGCTCCGCGAAGAGTACGCCCAGACCCGCTTTGGGGTTGCTCTCAAGGACGTAACAAAAGAGCAACTTGAGGAGATTCGCGAGAAAGTGCCACAGCGCATCTCTCTTGCTGAACCCGAGCGTACGAGATAGCCATGAAATTCAAGAAAAAGCAGGCTTCGACTAAGCAATCGATTCCTACCGCGTCGCTCCCAGATATCATTTTCATGTTGCTCATCTTCTTCATGGTGAGCACGGTGTTGAGGGAATACGATGTGAAGGTTTCATACACCCTTCCTTCCGCCAAACAGATCGAGAAGATCGATAACAAACGCTTGATCTCTTACATTTGGGTAGGGAGAGATGGAAGAATCCAGATTGATGATAACCTTATCACGATCCCCGAGATTCAAAGCATTGCTGCTCGCAAGCGGCAGCAAATTCCCAATGTCATCATGTCTCTTCGGATCGACGAGGGATCAAAGATGGGTATTGTGACGGACATCCAGCAGCAGCTTCGAAAGGGCGACGCTCTGAGGATCAATTATTCGGCGTTACAGTCTCTATAGAACTCGCGAAGGGGTTCCCCGTGGGACGGAAGAAGGTGTGGCTTGCATCACCGGCAGGTAGATTTTGCGCCTGCCTTTTTTATTTTTAACCAACGAGTGACCATGAATTTGCGTGACCGAATCACCCAAGACCTGAAAAATGCTATGAAGTCCGGCGACAAACTGAGGCTGGAGACGCTCAGGACCGTTCGCGCGCAAATGATTGAATTGGAAAAGAAGGGACTCGACCGCGAGATCACGACGGATGACGAACTCTCCGTGCTGCAAAGCGCCGTCAAGAAAAGAAAAGAAGCGATCGAACAATATCAACAAGCCGGGAGATCCGATCTTGCCAATCAGGAGCAGGCTGAGCTCGAAATCATCATGTCGTATCTGCCGAAACAGATGAGCACGGAAGAAGCTGAGCACATTGTTGCAGCAATCATCACTCAAACCGGAGCGAGCTCCGCGAAAGACTTCGGCAAAGTGATGCCCCTCGTGATGAAAGAGCTGAAAGGAAAGATCGACGGCAAGCTTGTGCAGGAACTTGTGAAGAGGAAATTGGGATTATGAGTATCATCATCGATTTTTTCATTGCAACTCTTGTGCTTCTCACGACGCTGCTTGGCATCCGCGATGGTCTGGTACGAAAACTGATTACGACCCTCGTTCTCATCGCCGCGATGGTTGTCGGACAGCTCATGACACAGGATATTGCCTCCATCCTTGTCGACGAATTCGGTTTCGACCCGGCGACAGCACCAACATGGGGGATGTTCTTTCTTGTCTGTCTCTTCCTTGCTACGGGATCGGCCATTTACAGATTCGTAGCGAAGAACTACAAGATCGGCGGCCTGGCTGATCGCATTGCCGGAGGCACGATCGGGTTCGCACAAGGAGTGATCCTGGTCAGTTTTCTGCTCACGCTGATGACACGTCATGGTGTTCCAGGACCTGAGGTCAGAAAAGATGCACGGTTGTACGGCCCTGTTGTGAATGTTGCTCCGCAGATCATGGACATGGCTGGCGAATCAGCTCCCGAAGCACTCGAGGAGCTTCAACGAAGGGCGATTCCCGAGGTCCTGAAGAAGGAAAAACTGCTTGATGATGTGGGCAAGAAACTCCAGCAAGAGTCCTCAAAAGAAAAGAAACCGTCCCCAGGCGAACAACGACGTTGACGCAGATGATTCCTCTGATGGTCCAACTCACCTCTGATGATCCCTCCCATGCATGGGTTTACTACCGCCCTTGAGAAGTTAGAATTTGACAGTGTTCTAGGTCGAATTCGTTCGCACGCCGTTTCAGATTCCGCAAAAGCACTCGTCAGCAGCATACGCCCATCGGTTAACCGAAAAATCATCGAGGATGAACTCCTTCGTGTCTCTCAGGCAAAGGAGCTTCTGATTGCAGAGGGTACCGTGCCCTTAGCGGGTCTTCGTGATACCCTTGTTTCCCTGAAGAAGACCACCGTAGAGAACCAGGTCCTGAGCCCACGAGAACTCATCGAAATTGCAGAGCTGGCCAGGACCTCCCGCACCATGGCGCAATTCCTTCTGAAACGGAAAGCTCTCTATCCTCTTCTCGCCCCCGCCGCGACACGATTGAACACCGACAAAGTTCTGGAGTACAACATCACTCAGGCAATCGATGAGTATGGGTCGGTTCGCGACACCGCCAGCAAAGAGTTGGGGATCATCCGTCGCGAGATCATTGAAGCGACGAGCCAGCTGAGAAAGAGACTCGAGGGCATTCTGAAACGCGTCTCCGAACAAGAATTCGCTCAGGATGAGATTCTCACCACGCGCGACGGAAGGATGGTTATTCCTGTAAAAACCGAGTACAAGAAGCGTGTTCCAGGTTTTATTCATTCGAGCTCAGCATCAGGCGCAACCGTCTTCATCGAGCCGGCCGAGACCTTAGAACTCAATAATGAGCTTCGGGAGGTGCAGATCCGTGAGCAGCGGGAGATCGAGCGAATACTGAAAGCGCTTACTAGTCAAGTCGGCGAACAACGAGAGAGCCTTGAGGAAAGCTTGAATGCATTGATCGATCTCGATCTTCTGTGGGCAAAGGCGAAGTATTCTATCGAGATTCAGGGCAGCACGCCGAAACTGAGTGAGGGACGAACGCTTCGTCTCTATCAAGCCCGTCATCCTGTTCTCCTTGAACGGCACAAAAGGGAAGAAGTTGTTCCGCTGGATTTCCCGATGGATGACTCAACCACGACAGTTCTTATCACCGGTCCGAACGCGGGCGGAAAAAGCGTTGCTCTCAAAACCGTCGGATTGCTCGCCCTGATGACCCAAGCCGGTCTTCACATTCCTGCTTCTACGGAATCCGAGCTGCCAATCTTTGAATCGGTATTTGTCGATATCGGTGATGACCAGTCCATTGAAAACGACCTTAGCACCTTCAGCTCCCATTTGTTGAACCTTCAAGCGATTCTCGAGAAGGCCGATCGCTCGTCACTTGTCCTTATCGACGAGATCGGTGCGGGGACAGACCCGGTTGAAGGCGGGGCGCTTGCGGCGGCTGTCCTTACTGAGCTCACTCGGCGTAAGGCCTTCACGATTGCCACGACGCACCACGGTTCCCTTAAGGTGTTTGCTCATGAAACGGAGGGCGTTACGAACGCCTCAATGGAATTCGACCAGGACTCTCTCCGGCCAACGTACCGCTTCCGAATGGGGGTGCCGGGAAGCAGTTACGCATTCGAGCTTGCAGAACGATTGGGAATGCCGAAAGACTTCTTGCGGCATGCTCGCTCTTATATTTCCAGCGATCGGCTTCAATTGGAGCGCCTCCTTGTGGAATTAGAGAAAACAATGCAGCAATATTCAGCCGATCTCAGAGAAGCAAGGAGACAACGCGACGAGTATGAGCGACTGGCACGCGAGTACGAGCAGAGGCTGAGTGCAATCCAGAAAGAAACGCGGGAAATGAAACGCGAGGCGGCTGAAAAGGCACAACAGCTCGTTGCCGACGCTCAATCTCTTATCGAACGATCAATCAAAGACATTC
The DNA here is from genome assembly GCA_035559595.1 of Bacteroidota bacterium. Lineage (GTDB taxonomy): Bacteria > Bacteroidota > Ignavibacteria > UBA10030 > UBA10030 > DATMBF01. Next base: position 27,954 of record DATMBF010000016.1, read on the forward strand.
GTGAGTCCCAGGCCGACAAGAACACGATTCGACAAGTCAGGGAAAACATCGCGGCGGCTCAGAGAGAGCTGGAGGGATTGAGAATCACCGATGTTTCACCTGCTGAGACCTTTAAGATTGGCGACATCGTCCGGTTGAAATCGGGTTCAGCGGCTGGAGAAATCGTTTCGATACGGGATGATGTTGCTACGGTTCTCATCGACAACGCCCGACTTCGTGTGAAGATAGACGAGCTGGTGCGTTCTGCAACGATATCGCACTCTTGGAAGCCAAGCACGGCCGAATACACGACGGTCGAAGCCGGTACTGAAATCGATATTCGAGGGATGACAGGCGAGGAAGCAATCAATCATCTTCAGCAATTTCTCGACAATGCATACGTCGCCGGACTTCATCGAGTGGACATTATTCATGGAAAAGGGACAGGAGCCCTGAGGAAAAAGGTTTCAGCTTTTCTTAAGAGCTACCCACACGTTCGATCCTTTCGCTTAGGGGAGTGGAACGAGGGTGGCGCGGGAGTAACAGTGGTGGAGTTTGCGGATCAATGAAAAAGTTGAGAGACATCAAGCGCCTTCTCATTGCCAACAGAGGTGAGATTGCGATCCGGGTTATGCGGGCGTGCAGAGAAATGGGCATTCAGACTGTTGCAGTATTTTCGGACGTTGACCGTACGGCGCTTCATGTGATGCTGGCTGATGAAGCGTATCCCCTCAATGGCGTTACGGCTGCAGAGACGTATCTCGATCAAAGCAAGATCCTGGATATTGCAAGGAGCAAAAAGATCGATGCAATTCATCCTGGCTATGGTTTCCTTTCTGAAAACGCTTCATTTGCAGAGCGAGTCGAACACGCAGGCATTATGTTCGTCGGACCGTCGAGCAAGGCAATTCGATTGATGGGTGGAAAGACCTCGGCTCGCAACCTTGCACAAGAAATTGGTGTCCCCACGATTTCAGGGACTATCGAGCCGTTAAGTTCAGTCTCTGAGGGAATTGCTAAAGCGAAAGAGATTGGTTTTCCGGTGCTTCTGAAAGCAGCGGCGGGTGGGGGAGGGAAGGGAATGCGTATTGTTTCGTCTGAAGAGGAGTTTGGCTCGGCCTTTCGTATGGCGCAGGCCGAAGCGAAATCGGCTTTTGGCGACGATCGGGTTTACCTTGAAAAATTCGTTGAACATCCCCGGCATATCGAAATCCAGATCATTGGTGACCACCATGGGAACGTGATACATCTTGGCGAGCGGGAATGCTCTATTCAACGAAGACATCAGAAGGTGATCGAGGAATCTCCATCGCCGTTCGTGGATAACGAGTTGCGGGAGCGCCTTGGTGAGGCCGCCGTGCGACTGGCGCGTAAAGGGGGGTACACAAACGCGGGAACCATCGAATTTCTCGTCGACGAAAAGAAGCAGTTCTATTTTCTCGAAATGAATACCCGTCTTCAGGTCGAGCACCCGGTAACCGAAACAATCACAGGATTAGACCTCGTCAAGCTTCAGCTTGAAGTGGCAATGGGAAGGGAACTTCCCATCCGTCAAGCGGATGTCCGGGCCACCGGTCACGCCATCGAATGCCGAATCTACGCGGAAGACCCGGCAAATAATTTCTTTCCGTCAACCGGACGTTTACAAACGTATCGCATTCCTCAGGGTCCGCATGTTCGGGTGGACAATGGTTTCCAAACTGGAGATGTCATTCCGATACACTATGACCCGATGCTTGCAAAGGTGATCACTTGGGGAAAATCCAGGGGGGAAAGTATCGAAACCATGAAGCGTGTGTTAGATGAATTCGTGGTTTCGGGCATTAGAACGACGATCCCATTTTGCATGACTATCCTTGAACACCCTGCGTTCGTTGCCGGGATGTGTGATACTCAGTTTGTGGAGAGAGAGTTTCGGCCTTCAGCTCTTTGGCAGTTCAGTGACAATGACCGAAGGGCGGCTTGTGTTGCGGCTGTCCTCTTGAAGACGGAATTGCGACAATCCGTCGATCTTGTGAATCATAATCTGCCGGTTTCCAATTGGAAGAAGAAACGAAATGAAACTCTTCGCTCATCATGAGTAAACGATACATTGTTTCGATCAATCAGCAAGAATACGAAGTTCTTCTCCTCGCGGACAACCGAGTCGTCGTGAATGGGGAGGAGTTACCGTATCACGTTGCATCTCGAACTCATGGCGAACTCTCCCTCTTGTTGGATGGTTTGAGTTATGAAGTCCATGCCGCCGATACATCCCTTGACAGTCAAACGAACGACGTAACCTTCTTGTTGAATGGAATGGAGATTCGGGCCACAGTTGACGATCCAAGCAGCCTGCTGTTGAAAACACTCTTAAGGACCCAACATCGTTCTTCAGGGACGAGACAGCTTCGAGCACCAATGCCGGGATTGGTCACAAAGATCGAAGTTCAGAAGGGGGAGGTTGTTCAGGCAGGGCAAGGACTGATTATCCTGGAAGCGATGAAAATGGAGAATGAGATTCGGTCTCCTGAACCGGCGACAATCGAGGAGATTCATGTGAACTCTGGCACAGCTGTTGAAAAGGGTTCTTTGCTGATTACCATTCGATATTGAAGTGAAATATTGGACATTGAGAGCTTATTTTCTTTATTTTCTTACACTCAGCCCATTCACCATGACCCGATCACATGCCTTTCTTGTCGTCCTGAGTTGTCTTTTTCTTTCGCCGCGACTCCACGCCAGTGGTTTTCAATTGAACGAGCACAGCGCTAGGGGGATCGGCATGGGGGGAGCATACGTTGCGCGCCCGTTCGATGGCTCGGCGATGTTTGTAAATCCCGCAGGTCTTGCGTTTGTCAACGGATTGGAATTCTATGGAGGGGCAACCGCCATCGCCCCCGAGGTTCGATTTCGTGGGAGGTATCCTGAAAACCCAGTTTCCGAAGTGAGAATGAACTCTCAGCTCTTCCTTCCTCCTCACGCGTATTTGAGCTATCGCATAACCGAAGAGATTGCGGTTGGTCTCGGAGCTTTTACGATTTTCGGTCTTGGAACGGACTGGCCAAAAGGATGGGCAGGTCGCGCCATTGCCGAAAAAGCGGAATTATCTACACTCAACCTGAGCGCCACAGCCGCAGCTCAGGTTACCGATTTTCTCGCGGTGGGAGTAGGGTTCAACTATATCCCGGGGTCGGTGGAGATTACACGGACGGCAAAGACACCGTTCTCGGACCCAAACGGAAATCCGGTTGAACCGCGTGCAAAGGTAAGCGCAACGGGAAGTGGGATGGGATGGAGCGCCGGTGTTCTCCTGAAAATATCCGAGGAACTTACGCTTGCTGCATCGTACAGATCGAATGTAACGATGAAGTTCAAGGGTGAGGCGACATTTGAAGAGGTTCCAGCGTCTTTGAAGTCGAGCTTCCCAGATGGTCCGGTAAAGACGGACTTGAAAGGGCCTGCGAATGCCATCATTGGTCTTGCCTATGCCATTGACGAGGGGCTCACGGTTGAAACAGATTTTCAGTACACGACATGGTCTGCCTTCGACACGCTAATCGTGGAATTCGAAAAGCCCATCAACGGTGAAACGCGAATCCGTTCGACTCGCGAGTACCACAATGCGTTTTTGCTTCGGCTTGGCATCGAATATGAAATGAGCGATGTATGGACGCTTCGGGCAGGATATATTTTCGACAAGAACCCGATCAAAGATGGTTATCTTGAGCCGTCGCTGCCCGACACGGATCGACACGATCTTACACTCGGGGTGGGTTACAAGGTTTCAGAAGTTCTCTCCATCGACGCCAGTTATATGTTTGTTCTGGCACTTCAGCGGACAGAAACGCAAAGTATCGCCGAATACAGCTTTAATGGTACGTACAATAGTGTCGCTCACCTCGCGTCTTTGAGTATTCGGTATCGGATTTTCTAATGCCCACCATTATGCAGAAGCGTATTTTCGTCTCCATTACTGCTGCTGCGATACTTTCCTTTTCTTGTGAGCATACGGCGCCCATCGAGGAGAAGCGGGGACTTGGAGCTCTGAATGTCCAAAGTTACGTAGCGATTGGGAATTCCATTACCGCAGGGTATCAATCAAGTGCGTTGTACTCATCTTCGCAACGCTACAGCTACCCAAGTCTCATAGCGCGGCAGATCGGGATTGCCGGGGGAAATCTCAATTTTATCCAGCCGCTTGTCAAGGACCCCGGAGTCGGCGGCCGGCGACGGATAAGTTCACTCTCGCCACTCACCATTGTCACAGATACAAGCCTCGATGCCACGTCACCCTCAGTGTATGTCGATGGAAGCCTACCGCCGGTTGCGTATCACAATCTTGGTATCCCCGGTGCTTACGTGTCGAACCCGTATTACGGTGAAAATGACATCCTCGATACCGTGAACAGTTTTACAAGGAGTTCCACTCCCTTTGGGCCAAATAATGAGAAAAATCTCTTCTATCACTTGGTTCGACGTAATCCAGCTAACGGTTTACCCGGCAACCCGGGTAGTGTCTGGATGCAGGCAAAACGTCACAACCCGACATTGATCACGGTCTGGATCGGCAATAACGATATCCTGATTCATGCTGCATCTGGTGGTGTAGCGCCGTACACAGAGCCCGCTGTTTTTCAGGCAAACTTCAACGCGATGATGGATAGTCTGGAGAGCACAGGAGCGAGAATTCTCGTTGCCACGATACCCGATGTTTCAGCGATCGCGTTTATGACGACGCTCCAGTGGTTTGTACCTGATCCGGGAGATGTTTCAAAGCCCTTGTTTGGCGGGTATATTTCCCTCTCCGGCCAAATGGGCGATGGCTCTGTTCGGCCTCTGAGGCCCGGCGATCTTGTTCTTCTGACTGCAGCCGACTACCTCTCGGCAGGCTACGGGCTTCCAACATTCATCCCCGGTGCGAACGGCCAACCATTGCCTCACTCTGTTGTTCTCGACTCAGCGGAGGTGGTGCGTGTGAGATCGATTACGAACCAGTACAACAGCGTCATACGCCAACGCGCGAAATCAAATGTTGCCATTGTGGATATTGCGGAGCGTTTCGCTGAAATCGCTCGACGAGGCTTGGTCATAAATGGCGTAACATTCACAACAGCATACATACGGGGAGGATTGTTCAGTCTGGATGGGATTCACCCCACGTCGCAAGCATCAGGTCTTATTGCCAACATGTTTCTTGAAACCATGAACAGGCAATGGGGAGCATCGATACCATTTGTGGATGTGTTGAGTCTTCCTGGCATTCCAATACCTTTGAGCAAATCGGCCACGGTTCTTTCGGCGTTGCCATACCGCAGAGGAGACGAGCTTCGGCCATTTCTACAATGATAATACTCTAAGATAGTTTCATCTCCTAAGCTTAACTCCTTAATATTCTTAGACCTTATAGACTTTCTATGGATCAAGTTCTCGCATATTCGGAACCGTCGGTGACGCTGTCGTTGGCCTTGGAACATGGGCTTACGGAAGAAGAATACAGCCGTATATGTGAAGTCCTTGGCCGCACGCCGACGTACACAGAGCTTGGGATTTATAGCGTGATGTGGAGTGAGCATTGCAGCTATAAGAATTCCATTGCAGTGATTAAAAAGCTTCCCAGATCAGGTGGTCGTTTGCTCGTTGCTGGCGGAGAAGAAAACGCGGGACTGGTTGACATTGGTGACGGATTGGCGGTTGCGTTCAAGATTGAGAGCCATAATCACCCTTCCGCCGTTGAGCCTTATCAGGGGGCGGCAACCGGGGTAGGGGGGATCTTGCGAGACATCTTCACGATGGGAGCACGGCCAATTGCAGCTCTCAACTCGCTGCGATTCGGAAATCTCTCCGATGATCGTGTGAAGAACCTTTTCAAGCGTGTCGTTAAGGGAATAGGGGATTATGGAAACAGCTTTGGTGTCCCAACGGTGGCCGGAGAGATTTATTTCGATGATTGCTATGCAACAAACCCCCTTGTAAACGCCATGGCCGTCGGAATCGTGAGGGTCGGCGAAATTGCTCGTGCAATCGCAAAGGGACCTGGTAATGTTGTGATGATCGTTGGTTCATCCACCGGGAAGGATGGGATTCACGGCGCTACCTTTGCATCCGAGGAGATTTCCAGCGAGTCAGAGGCAAGGCGCCCATCAGTGCAGGTCGGCGATCCGTTTACAGAAAAACTCCTGCTTGAGGCAACATTAGAGGCGATCCATGCCGGTCTTATTGTGGGAATTCAAGATATGGGAGCTGCCGGACTAACATGCTCCAGCTCAGAAATGAGTGCAAAGGGGGGCGTTGGAATGCGCATTGATGTTTCTCGTGTTCCCCTGCGCGAGGAGAGAATGACCCCATATGAGATCATGCTTTCTGAATCCCAAGAGCGAATGCTCTTGGTCGTGAAGTCTGAGCATGTTGAAGAGGTCAGAAAAATCTTTAGCAAGTGGGACTTAAATGCTGTTGTTATTGGTTCGGTCACTGAGGAACCTAATCTTTTAGTTATGGAGGGGGATCGGGTCGTAGCAGACGTACCAGCGAGTTCCCTTGTGTTGGGCGGTGGCGCACCAGTGTACGAGAGAGATGCGAAGCGGCCAGCCTACGTTGATGTTGCACAATCCTTTGATGTGGATAGTGTCCCAGTACCCTCAGATCTGAGTGCAACGTTGCTATCATTGCTGGCCAGACCGACAATTGCATCGAAACGCTTTGTTTGGGAGCAATATGATTGGATGGTTCGGACAAACACGGTGGCTACGGAAGCTGGAGATGCGGCTGTAGTGCGAATCAAAGGAACTGCAAAGGCACTCGCATTATCGACTGACTGCAACGCCAGGTATGTGTACTTAGACCCAAAAAAAGGGGGAGAAATTGCTGTAGCCGAGTCAGCAAGGAACGTTGTTTGTGTGGGAGCTAAACCGCTCGCTATCACAAATTGCCTAAACTTCGGGAACCCATACGATCCGGAGGTATTCTGGCAGTTCAAAGAGGCCGTAGCAGGAATTGGGGAGGCGTGTCGGGTGCTTGGAACGCCAGTGACCGGCGGCAACGTAAGCTTCTACAACGAAGGGCCCACTGGAGCCGTCTATCCGACACCGGTAATCGGGATGCTTGGCTTGATTGAAGACGTATCGAAGGTTCTGGGATCACGCTTTAGGACGGCCGGAGACGTGATTGTCTTGTTCGGGAAGCATTGTACTGAGTTAGGAGCTTCAGAATACCTGCTGATGTCCACAGATAGGCTTGTAGGTGGTGTACCGGACTTAGAGCTTGAGTATGAGCAGCGGTTGCAAGCCTGTGTCCTAGAAGCAATTAGCTCGGATTATCTCAGAAGTGCCCATGACGTCTCAGAAGGGGGACTTGCTGTTGCGTTGGCTGAGTCCTGCTTTAGCAACGATGACAGAATTGGATGCGTAGTGTATACCGATTCATTCCCAAATGCGCGCCCGGACGCAGTGCTCTTCGGCGAAGGGCAGTCGCGCATTATCGCCAGCCTGCCAGAGAAGGACGTGCCGCTGGTCATGGGCCTAGCACAGAAATGGGAGATCGATGCTCGTGTCATTGGGATAGTAACCAATACCGGGCGGCTCATCATTGGGAGCCTAGTTGATGTTGGTGTGAGCATTGCAAAGAGTAACTACGAGATGGCGATTGAACGGCAGCTTGGAAGAGGTGAAGGAGAGCCTACTTGACATAACATTGATTATCGGACAGATGAATCGCCGACCAGAACATTCAATGTTTCGCGTTTTACAGTCGCCTCCAGCCGCATGATCCCCGTCTCTATCTCACCATCGATGTGAACTGTAAATGGGTTCTCGCTGGAGATGCACATTTTTCTGGCTCTCTGAAACTCAACCTCAGGTTCGCTGACGTGTGTTCCTGTGATCACTCTTGGAAACAGTGTCAAGGCCCGCGCCAGTCCGAGCGGATCTACAGTACAAATGTCAACATAGCCATCCCTTGGGTTTGCCTCCGGCGCAATTCGAAATCCACCTCCCTCGAACTGTCCGTTGGCAAGGCAAATGAGATAATAGGATTTCGTTATGCTTCTTCCACTGACCTCGAGTGTGTAGGAACAGGGCTTGTACCGCGGAAGGACGCAAAATGTCGACACTGCATACAAGAGTAATCCTTTCAACGACTTAATCCGCCGGCTATAATGAGATACCTCAGCATCGAAACCAATCCCAAGCGTGTTAATCATCATTCGCCGGAACTTCCGACCACGTGGGCGCCTGAGCATCAACTCAACGACATCGAATGATTGCTTTTTACCCTTTTCCAGATACTGCGGCAGCCCTCCAAGAGTATTCGGGGAGCGGAGCATCCGGCCAAAATCGTTTCCTGAGCCCATCGAAAGGAGTGCAAGAAGATTTCGTGTTCCCGCAATCCCCTGTGCCAGCTCGTGTGCGGTTCCGTCTCCACCGACGCCAAGGACAATCCGACCATCATTTGGCAACCTGGACGCAATCTCGCTCGCGTGCAAAGGGCTTCTTGTCACATACAGATCATGCGCGATAGATTCTCGCTCGAGAAGACGTGAAAGAGGGACTACTTGCCGACCGACGCCGTTTCGCCCGGATGCCGGATTGACTATGACGCTTACCCATTTCAATCGGCTAACTCAATCTGTCCACGGAAAACCAATTCGACCGGTCCGCTCAGGACAATCTCCTGGTATCTCCTCCTGCTTATTCCAAATACTACCTTCAACATCTTGCCACTGGCAGGAATTACTTGAATAGGAGGTTTCAATCCCCAGTGCTCACAGGCAGCGATTGCACCGGCGATCGCCCCTGTCCCACAAGCAAGAGTCTCTGCCTCAACACCCCGCTCATAAGTTCTTATCTTAATGGTGCTTGAGTCTACCTGCTGAATGAAGTTTACATTAGTTCCATTTGGTTTGAAGACAGCTAAATTACGGATGTGCCTGCCTAGTTTGAAGACATCAAGCTCCTCAAGTTTCTTTCCTTTTCCCAAGGCGGTAACTGGAAAAACAACGTGCGGAGCACCTGTATCAACAAACGTTCCTTTGATTCGCTTTCCATTCATTGTCACGCTTATGTCCAAACGCAGCTTCCGTGGATTCTTCATCTTCAGGTCGACGAATTCGTTTGAAACTTGTGCGTGGTAAATGTGCTTGAGGGCTTCAAAAGTGTGAGATTCCCCAGCTGCGCCGATTCTCGTTGCGAAGTAAGCGATACAGCGTCCACCATTCCCGCACATTCCACCGTAGCTTCCGTCGGCATTATAGTACTGCATCCTATAGTTCGCTCTGTTGCTCGCCTCGAGCAGCAGCAGTCCGTCGGCACCGATTCCAAAATGACGATCACAGAGACGCCTGGCGGTCTTCGATCCGTCCTTGATAAGTCCCGCGCGATTATCGATGACAATAAAATCGTTCCCAGCTCCATTCATTTTTACAAAGTCGCTAATCATGCGATTGCGCTTCCACAGGATGATGTTTTACCTTAGAAGAGGTTAAGCTGAGGGGACAAAGATACCAATGAGGGGATATGGGTTGGGTGAGCGATGGATGCGCTCGTTGTTTATGGCTGTTGATCTCGTGGAGGTGCGGGGAGTCGAACCCCGGTCCGAAGAGAAGACTCTCAGAACGTCTTCATACGTAGCTTGTCTTTAGGTTTCGCGAGTGTCAACTCCGACAAGCAGGATCGAGCACTCGCTATCGGCAGTGGCCCGCTTGCACGGGTTCGCTGGCTTCCCTGTCGCACGGAAGTCAGCTAGCTCATCTAAGTCGACGTTCTTAATGCTCCCGATGAGCAAGAAGCAATGAGAACGGGTTACCTAGTTAATTAGGCAGCCAGTGCGTAGTTGTTGTTGGCACTTAGTGTTTTCCGTTTCTTTAACGTGGACACGGAGACCACGGTATGCAGTTCTGAGCTTCCTCATCCCCGTCGAAGCCAAGTCACCCCCTCTAAGTCACCTTTAAGATAATACAACTTTCTCCCATTCACAACATAGGTGATCCCCATTTACTCCAGTGTTAAAGCGCCCGTGGATAGTTTCTCTTAAGTTCAGTTGTGAGGTGGTAGAAAGCCTCATCAGGCGTATTGGCAAATTTGAATAATCGCATATCCGCCTGACTAATCACACGGTGCTGGAGCATTGCATCGAAGTTCAAAATCTTCTTCCAGTATTCTTGCCCGTAAAGGACTACCGTCATCTTCTTCTTGATTTTTCCCGTTTGGAGGAGTGTGAGGACCTCCATAAGTTCGTCCAAAGTTCCAAAGCCGCCGGGGAACATTACGAGCGCTTTTGCCAGGTAGACAAACCAGAACTTTCGCATGAAAAAGTAGTGAAACTCGAACAGAAGTTCCTTTGAAACGTATGGATTGGAGAATTGCTCGGTGGGAATGCTGATATTGAGTCCAATAGACCGACCACCGGCGATGGAGGCTCCCTTGTTTGCCGCCTCCATAATTCCGGGTCCACCACCAGAGCAAACAACGAATCGGTGCATGTGAAAGAATTTCTTCGACCATTCTGTGAGTCGCCGGGAGAGAACAACAGCATCCTCGTAATATCTTGACATAGAAACGTCAGACTGTGCCGCTTCAATTCTCCTTCGCAAAGCAGGTGTAAGTTTCGAGAACTTCGATTGTTTCTGTAATTGTCTTAACGTCTTTAGAGAATCTTTTAGTGGCCTTATCCGAGCGGAACCAAAGAAGACGATCGTGTCTTTAATCTGCTCATTGCGAAAGCGCCTCATGGGCTCAAGAAACTCCGAAAGTATTCGGATCGGCCGCGCATCGGGGCTGTTGAGAAACTCGATGTTGGTGTAGGCTTTTTCAGTTTTGGATTGTTGTTTTGGCATTGAACTCAAGGCGGCTCTGATTCATCATGTGTCAGAACGTTTAAAAGAATCTCCATCCATACCTATTCATCAAAGCGCTGTTCACGATCAATTCTTCCACGGTTTTTCGGCTTCTTCAGAAAAGGTTTACGAGGTAATTTGCCAACCTTTCCAGATATTCCCGATCGACCTCGTCGAAACTATTAAACTGGTTGCTGTCAACATCCAGTACCCCAAGAACTTCGGCATTCCGGATGAGAGGGACAACAATTTCGGACTTAGACTCGGGGTCACAGAAGATATGTCCGGGAAACTCATGAACGTTTGGCACTACCACAGTTTCTTTCTTCGCTGCCGCAGTTCCGCAGACCCCTTTCCCCCATTTGATTCGTACGCAAGCAGGCTTGCCTTGAAATGGACCCAGTACAAGTTCGTCCTGTTTCCGAAGATAGAATCCTACCCAGGAAATACTTGGAAATGCCATCTTGAGAACTGCAGCGACATTCCCCAGATTGGCAACGACATCGCTTTCTCCCTCAAGCAAAGCATTGATTTGAGGAATGATCTCTTTATAGATCTCTTTCTTCTCTGTGCTTGTAACCTTGACGTATGTTTCCATGGTCAGTTGTTACTTCTGATCGGATATCGTTACCTCAACGCTTCCGCCGCCGTTTTCGAAGTGGAGCAACGAGCGGCCAGACAGAGACGATCGAATAAAACCGAGCGCTTGATTTACTCCGGCCACGGCCGTTGTAATTGTTCCCAGCTCCTCTTCTCCGTCAAAAACAGCTTGCGGAACGGTTTTCGGCGCCCGTGAACATTCGAAGCGAACAAGGTGCTTTTGAACCTTTTTGTACGTATCCAACCTGGCAATAACTTCTTGGCCGATGTAACACCCCTTCGTAAAGCTGACAAGCGATGTAAGGTTCACCTCCAGTGGGTTTGTGGATTCGGAGATCTCATTAGGCCTCCATGGAATGATGTGGGTAATTCGGAAACGGTCGAACTCTTCCTGTCCACATTCTCGGATCCCAAGGCGTAACAGAATCTCCTTTTCTTCATTGACAGCAACTGTCACCAGATGCGCCATCCCCCCGTTTGCCAAGAGTGATTGGAAACAATAGGCTTGAACTTCACCAAAGCTGTTCTCTATGGTGCGAACATTATCAGTGCCACCTTTCAGTATCACCGAAGCGTTTTCTTTTACATTGTTCAACGCCCAGACGATATGATGTTGAGCATTGGGGACCTCCGTGACCAGAACGTCCTCCATAATTATGAATTTGTCAAGCCATGCTTTCAGCTCATCGCCCGAACGGAAATGACCGATCACCAAACATTCGTCATTTGTTTTCCGGATGATGCTCATCAGATCAAAGATCCTCCCCTTCTCCGTTGTCAGGATGGTCTGAATCACCTTCCCCACCTGAAGATGAAGAACGTCGTTTGTCGATAGTCGATGCAGAAGATCAAGCGACTCTTTCCCTTTGAGGAGGAGAACACCCGAGTTCGTTACTCTATAGGAAAGGAGCTCATTCATGACATTTGTGAAAGGAGCGCTCGATATCATTTCTTTTTCAACACCAAGAGTGTGATCTCAGCGGGAGCGTGGTATCGAATTGGAGCTAACGTAAAGCCTATACCGTTGTTAACGCTCACATACATTCCGTCTTCGTTGTAAAGACCGCTTAAATAGCGTGTTTCAAACGATGCGGGGGCGATCAGCAGCAAACCGGGAATGCCAAACGCAATCCCCCCACCATGAGTATGGCCGGCAACGAAAAGATTGTACGATCGCGAAGAGGCATAATCGACAAGACTATTTGCGGGTTGATGTGCTAAGAGAATTCTGTATTTGCCGTTACGGCCATTCGAGACTTGTTCGAGGGTGTCCAGGCTCGGCCGCTTTCTGTACGTGTAGGTCACACCGGTGATGCTGATCGTCTCTCCACGAACTGGAATATCAATCGTCGAATCCTCAAGGACAATCATCCCGTTCTTCAGAAGGCTTTCCTTCACCTTTGCTTTATTCGAGAAGATATCGTGATCGCCGATCGCCGCTATTGCTGCAATGCGCGGCCGAAGTTTCCCCAACACCGAGGCAGTCGATTCAATATAACGCTCTCCTGAAGTTACAAGATCGCCGGCAAAAAGGATGAGCTCTGGCTCTAGCGAATTCACTTTCGCCACCAAGCTCTCAAGCTTGTCTCGTGTCGTGCGCCCATCACCCTGGACGTCACCGATTTGAACAATGCGAAGACCGTCAAGTTCGGCCGCACGTTCCGGCAATGGGATGGTCTCCGTTCTCACCTGGATGGTCCAGGTATTGCTTATCGTTACAACAATCGAATAGACAGCCACCAGGAAGGCCGCATAACGAACAAACTTGTTCTGATACGAGAGCCATTTGGTCTTGTGTTTACGATAAAGCGGAAGGAACACGAGTTTGGCAATGTCCCAGCAAACAATAACGAGGAAAAGCTGAACTGTAATGACCAGAGCAATCCAGAAGGGGTAGGACAGAAGATAGTCCACGAGACGCACTTCACCAGTAAAGGCGACAGTCCCGGGCCTTCCCCAGAGCAAAAACGTGGCCAGAAAGAGGACCGGCAGAAGATTACAGTACAAAATCGACGCGACCAACCATCGTTTTATGAGTACAGGGTTCCCACCGGGATTCGTGAGCGATTGATAAAGTCGCCGCGCGACGTAGGTGTAAACGAGGATAAGCGGAACGAAAATTGTAAGCAAAATTCTCATCATCCATGGCATTGGCTGACGTCTTAACCTTCCCTTTTGTAGAGAAACGCACTTTGCAGCATTTTACTCGCCCCGTCACCGGTGTTAATGACGTAGCGGGCGCCGCTCCAGATCGAAGCGCTTCCGTAGTCGCCCCGTTTGTTGATGGCGTAGAAGGCCACATCGAACTTGGGACGCCCATGCCGGTCAAGCAGCCTTCTCATCTTTGTCTGGTGCACGATACGCTCCACAGCCATCAAACAAGCCTCTTCTGGAGACTTCCCCTGACGCATGAACTCCACGATGAGAACGCTACTGCAAGACAAAAGGTTCGCTTCCCCCCTGCCGGTCGAACCGGCTGCTCCCACTTCGTTGTCAACATAGAGTCCTGCTCCTAAGATGGGTGAATCACCCACCCTTCCGGCAATCTTGAAAGCGAGGCCACTTGTCGTTGTGCATCCAGAAATATTGCCTTTCAGATCGATTGCACTACAGTTGATCGTTCCTGTCGACCGTCCTTCCTTCAGCGGTCCGGCTCCTATGTCAACTGCGTCAGGGTCGTGTGGTGGGAGCCAATCATCTTTTGTGCTCAGGCTCTCCTTCCACTGAAGCCAAGCTTTTCGGGATTCATCCGTTAGGAGATCCATTTCGACAAATCCATGAGCTTTTGCAAACCTCAATGCCCCTTCACCAACGAGCAATACATGGTCAGTTCTCTCCATCACGAGCTTTGCCACTTTAGAGGGATTCTTGATATTCCGAAGTGAGGCCACCGCGCCGCCACGTCCCGTGGGTCCGTGCATGACCGAAGCATCCAATTCGACAACACCATCCTCGTTGGGGAGGCCTCCATAGCCCACACTATTGTCGTTAGGATCATCCTCCACAATGTTTACGCCGGCGACGACAGCATCCAGGGCATCAGCTCCTTGACGAATCAATTCCATAGCTTTTGCCGTAGCCTGCATCCCATTTGAACTTGCAATCGCTATCGGCCTAAACTTCGTATCTTGGTTTCTCTTGTGAAGGTTTAATTCCGGCGCCGTAATAATTGCTCCAACCATAAGTTGTGTGGTTGACCTTAAGAAATTGCGTCTATCTATTTTCGATGCCATGATTGTCTCCGGTTTGAGATACGAAGTTGGCAGTAGGCGTTGGGGCAGATTTCTTTCTCGATCTCCTTTTGTGGTGACCGTATTTTGTTGCTAAGAGAGTCTTTAGCTCATCGAATGTTCGAACGAAGTGCGTAGCACAGCCAAGGATCCAGCCGGGGATCTTGGTCAAATCCATTTCTGTGACGACGTAGACGGGCTTGTTGAAGTACCTTGCGAGCGTCACCTCGCCCTTTGTGCCAGCCCCCTTCTGCGCAGCTTCGTCCCAATAGCAGATAACGTAGTCTGACCGCCGGGCAATTTCAGCTGAATCGATCTTTACGATCTGGCGGACGATTCGTATGAACTCCTTGGTATTCTGAGCTTTCATTGCGCGAAGGTTCCGCTTCGGGAGAAGCCTTTTCAACAGCTTTTTGCTCTCTTCATTCGGATTAAAAGCCACATGGCCCAGCATACCGTCGAGCCAGACGCTCATTTCCTTGCGCCAATCGGCCCCCTCGTTGGGAGCATACTCCATGCCGCCAGAAAGATAAGCTCTAACTTGGTGCTTTCTCTGCATAAATCTTAGCGAGGAATGATGCAATATGTATGACCTCAGTGTTCAGGCCTGAGTTCCTCACTCCGTAACGTAGCTGGCCTTCACACCCCGGGTTTGCGGTAACGAGAATGTCAACTTCCGCTCTTTTGATATTTCGTAGTTTTCGCTCTAATAACAAGGCTGCATCCTTCGGCCGAATAATATTATAAATACCCGCACTTCCACAACACCATGAAGACTCAGAAAGAGGCACGAATTGAATTCCAGGAATCTGCTGAAGTAGTTTGCGTGGCTGATCAACAACTCCTTGCGCGTGAGCAAGGTGACAGGGGTCGTGCCAAGCTACTCTCTTTCCACTGAATTCGTGCTCCCAGTTTGAACCATCCCTCGGTTGCCCAAAGCCCACTTCGACCAAAAACTCAGTCAAATCTTTCACTTCCATATTGCCTTTGGCGGTATTTCCTTCCGAAACTTTACGGTGATACCTTTTCATAAACGCTCCGCACCCAGCCGAATTGACTATGATCGTTTCAATATCGGCATTGCTGAATAATCTCATATTCTCTTCAACGAGCGATTTCGCAAGCTCTTGATCCCCATAATGCGCCTGCAACGATCCGCAACACGTCTGACCCGTTGGGATAACCACATTGCACCCAACCTGGCGCAGGAGTGCAACAGTGTCGCGATGTACCTCGGCATACGCTACATTCATAACACAGCCCAGGAAAAGACCTACACGATATCTCGGGGTATTCGCCGTTAGCTCTCTCTCCCCAAACATTTCGTGTCCGTATTTCAGGGAAATCTCAGGGGTAAGCATCACTAACGTGGTTAGCCGCGTCGATAGGTGTTTCAGGAAACCGCTTAGGAGCCGGAATATGCCGGTAGCTTGAAGCCAGCGAAGGATACTTGCCACGAACGTCAGATTTCGTCGCACGGGGAGAATATGTCGAAAGAAGAAGTTCTGAATGATCCGACGAAACGACAACCTCGGCATTCGGATATAGAGCTGTGCTCTCGCCCGTTCTACAAGCTCGCCGTATTTGACTCCCGCAGGGCATGCAGTTTCGCATGCTTGGCAATCGAGGCAAAACTCCATTTCTTCCTTGAACATAGGTGAGAAAGAGAGCTCTCCCTCGTCGATGTACTTCATAAGTCGAATCCGACCTCTTGGCGAAGACCTCTCGAGACCGCTCAGGGCATACGTTGGGCAATGCGGAAGGCACAGCCCACAATGAATACATTTCGAGAGAATATCGTACTCGTTGGAGATTCGCGCGGGTTCCAAAGTTCCATCGGCAGACATTTAACGGAATTTCCTGAACGGTACGGTGAGGATGAGTCCGGCAATAAACCCGCCAATATGTGCCCACCATGCAACCCCTCCCATCCCGGCTGTATGATAGCCGAGAGAAAGCAGTCCATTGAAAAATTGGATGATGAACCAAAACCCGAGTACAAGCAGGGCAGGAAGCTCTGCGACTTGCATGAACATAAATATGGGGATGACCGTGACTACCCGAGCTCCGGGAAACATGAGAAGATATCCGCCGAGAATTCCCGAAATGGCTCCACTAGCTCCAACGGTGGGAATTGTCGATGTCGGATCCAGAATGATGTGCAAAAGTGATGCCGCAATGCCACAGCATATGTAGAAGAGAAAATAGCGACCGTGTCCAAGCTTATCCTCTACATTGTCTCCAAAAATCCAAAGATAAAGCATGTTGCCGCCAAGATGCAGCCATCCACCATGAAGAAACATTGATGTAAACAAGGGAATGATCGACCCGGGCACGATCTCAAAAGAATCGAGACTGTCGAGAAAAACTCGAGGTACAACGCCATACTGGAAGAAGAATGACTCAAGTTGAGGACCAAGGGAAACTTCGTACACAAACGCAGCAACGTTGGCAACAATAATTGCAATGTTGACAATGGGAGTGCGGTGGGTTGGATTTTTATCTTTGAGTGGGATCATCGGTGTTCTTTTTGAAATAAGACAATTCTGTTGGAATTCGTCCCCGATTCATTGTTTTTGATTCCCCAGATGTTTGCAGTTTTTGTGAAGCGTTGAGTGTTGATGAATACCGCTTGACAGGTAAACCCGGCGTTTTCGCCAATCGGAATGACGATGTCTTCAAGTCGAATGCTCTTTCTCCGAATCTCTCCCACTTCAAAGGCTACAAAACCTCGAGGTTGCGTTACACGGTACAGCTCACGGAAGACTGCAGACATCGATTCCGACCATTGTTCAAGCGATCTTGACATCGTTATTCGCTGTGCGACGTGGCGGGGCTCAATATCGTTAAACCAGCAGCGCAGCCAATTGTCCTCTACATAGTTCACAATATCAAGAAAAGGTGGCGATGTGACTGTGAGCTGAACGGAATTGCTCTTTATCTCAGGAGTATCCCATGCTTGATTACAGAGGAAGAGTGCTCTTTCTCCTGCGAAAGCCAATATGGTTCTTTGCTCTTCGGTAACGCTTCGCAACAAACTTTTTGTTTTTCTCAAGGTCAAATCCTTGACGGATCGATACTCGGGTTTTTGTCGGAGTTTTTCATTGATCTTAATTTGTCTCCGCGCTGAAGCAGCTTGATTCGGAGGAAGAGTGTAAACGGAAAAGAAGCCTTTTGAATGCCCCGTCAATCGATTCGTCGCCACCATGCGAATCCATTCGTCAATGGCGTCTTCCCTCCCCTCCCTTTTCCTGTTTCCAAGATAGTCTCGAAGTGCCGTTATCTCTGCTTCCGTCTTCGGGTGGTAAAACATGGCGAGTTTTGGAGAGAAGCTAGGCGCAGCAGCAAGCGATATCGATTCCAGCCGCTCTTGAACTTGTTGGATCTCGGGAATGCTCAGGCGTGGTTTCGTCAGGATTGTACCAAGGGGGTTGGCATCATTGCCGACCACCATTCTTCCGAGAAGAGCGGCTTCGATTACCGTTGTTCCTCTTCCCATGAACGGATCGTAAATCAAATCACCCGGATTACTGAAGCGCTCAATGAAAAAGCGCGGAAGTTGCGGCTTAAAGCAAGCCCTGTAGGAAATCTCGTGCAGAGAAGACGCTTGGCGTTGCAGAGCAGTCCAGAATTCACCCACTTCAAAATGTATAGCTTCGCCGTTCCGATTCAGCGGGACTCTGTCGGCCAGGCTCTTTTGTAGCGCAGGTTGGACCATTATAGAAATGCTCCTTGTGCAAGGAATTTGTCCACCTGTTCCTTTGTTCTTGGGAGTGCTCCCTCACATCGGGGCCTTAAGGAAAATATCTTGCCCGGATTCAGCACGGAATTCGGATCGAGCACATTCTTTAACGACCGCATCATTTCTAACCCTGCCGATGAAGTGTTCCTCTCAAAGAAATTCTTCTTTGCCAATCCAACGCCGTGTTCTCCTGTTATGGTACCCCCGAGCTTTAATGCCGTCCCAAAAATCTCCTCAAACCCCTTTGTTGCACGGGAGATTTCATCAGCGTTTCGTTCATCTGTCAAGCACGTCGGATGGAGATTACCATCGCCGGCATGGCCAAAGATTCCGAACGTGAGATTGAGATTTGCAGCGATTTGTCGAATCCGCTCCAACATCTCCGGGACCTCACTGGGGGGCACCGTGGCATCTTCAAGAATGGTCGTAGGTCTTACTCTTGCTAATGAAGAAAATGCCGCCTTTCGTGCAGTGCGCAATCGGATTGCTTCCTTTTCGTCCTTTGCGACAATCAACGACTCGGCAGAATGTCGCTTGCAGATTGCAATAATTCGCTCAGCATCATCTTCAACGACGCTGTCCCGTCCGTCGACTTCCACCAACAGTAACGCGTCGACGTTCGTTGGCAGTCCCAGCTTGGCGTATTCCTCAACGCAGCGGATTGTGGTATTGTCCAGGAATTCTAGTGCTGCAGGAGTTATCTTCGAGGCAATAATGTCTGACACGCTTTCACCCAAATCCCCAAGGGAAGGAAAGAACGCAAGCATCGTTCGACTGGTTTCCGGTTTTGGAATGAGCTTCACAAGAATCTTTGTGAAGATCCCAAGCGTCCCCTCTGATCCGACAAGAACGTCCCTCAGATTGTAGCCCGCTACATCTTTCATTGACTTGCCGCCAGTTTGGAGGAGATCACCATTCGGTAAAACAACTTCCAATCCAAGAACGTAGTTCTTTGTAACACCATATTTTAATCCACGTAATCCGCCTGCGTTTTCGGCAACGTTACCCCCTATGGTGCAAATTGATGAACTTCCGGGATCAGGCGGATAAAACAATCCACGATTCTCAACAGCTTGATGCAACTGTGCGGTAATCACGCCCGGCTCAACCCATGCGGTGAGATTCCTTTCATCAATCTCCAGGATACGATTCCATTTACTCATCAACAGAACGACCGAGTTTTCGACGGGGATCGACCCTCCGCTCAGCCCGGAACCCGACCCGCGTGGCACTACCGCAAATCCCTCCTCATTCGCCAACTTCAAAACGCGAGAAATATGATCGACCCTCTGGGGGATGAGGATTGCATCCGGCAACCGTTGAAGGAGCGGAGTTCCATCATACGAATATGTTATCCGATCCTCCACGGAGTCGAGCACATTTTCTCTACCGAGAATCTCTTTGAGCTTTGCAATTGGTATTGGAATCATTCTGAGGTCTAGTAACGCGGGAGAGAAGGGTCAACATCCGTTGACCAGCGGTCTATCCCCCCAACGAGGTTCTTGACGTTTGTGAAACCTTGCTGCAGCAGAAACTCCACCGCTACGCTGCTCCGATTACCATGGTGGCAAATTGCGACGATCTCTGATTGGAAGTCAAGGAGTTTGTATTTCCGTGGTAATTCTGACAATGGGATCAGTCGACCACCGATATTGGCGAGTTCATACTCGTACGGTTCGCGAACATCAAGGAGAGTAATGGGCTTCCCCTCCTTCAGCAAAGCATACAATTGCTGTGGGGTAATCTCATGTCGGTTCTTCTCATTCTCTTTTCGATGGCCACAGAATTCGTCGTAGTCGATCAAGCTGCTTACGCTTGGGGACAGTCCACAAATTGAACAAGCAGGATTCTTTTTCAGTCGAAGAAGATTGAACTCTGTGCGAAGTGCATCAACCAAAAGTAGTTTTCCGATCAGTGGTTCGCCAATTTGGAGAAGGATCTTGATTGTTTCGCTTGCCTGCAGAGAGCCAATGATGCCCGCCAAGACCCCAAGCACTCCCCCCTCTGCGCAATTGGGCACAAGTTCGGGAGCAGGCGGCTCGGGGTAGAGACAACGGTAGCATGGGCCTTCCCTTGCATCGAACACAGAAACTTGTCCCTCAAATCGGAAAATACTTCCGTAAACCACCGGTTTCCTCAGAAGTACACCGGCGTCATTAAGGAGATATCGTGTTGGAAAATTGTCGCTCCCATCGACAATAATATCATAGCCTTCAACGACTTCTCTTGCATTGCTTGAAGTAAGCCTTGCATGGATAGTGTTGACTTCAACATGGGGGTTGATTGCTTTGATGGCTTCTTTTGCAGAGTCAGCCTTCAGGAGGCCAATGTTTGATGTGGCGTGTGCGATTTGACGATGCAAATTGGACAGTTCGACGGTGTCGTAATCGGCAATGCCAATCCTTCCGATACCTGCGCCAGCGAGGTAGAGCGAAACCGGAGAGCCCAAGCCCCCTGCTCCCACAATGAGCACGCTTGAGGACTTAAGCTTCTTCTGACCTTCAACACCAACCTGTGGCAGGATGAGATGTCGACTATAACGCTTTACTTCCTCGGGCGTCAGCGTCTCGGCAATGGCTCTCTTTGAGACTTCGATCATGGTTGGAGGCCTAACCTGGCCGCATCCTGCTTCATTGCTTGTAAAACAAAGTCGATATGCTGGTCGAGCTCAACACCAAGTTCCTCTGCACCCTTCTGAATGTCTTCTCGACTGACATTCCGGGCAAATCCCTTGTCCTTCAGTTTCTTCTTCACGGAAGAGACCTCGAGATCTATGATCTTCTTTGGTCGAATCAGGGCACAGGCCGTAATGAAGCCACAGAGTTCATCACACGCGTACAAGGCTTTGGCCATCAATGTGTCACGAGGAACGTTCATGTAATCGGCGTGGCCAAGGATAGCACGTCGGATTTCTTCTGAACACCCTCGCTGTTTGAGGATCTCAGATCCTTTTGCCGGGTGATCAGGTGCGTTCGGGTATTTTTCATAATCGAAATCATGGAGCACCCCCACCATCGCCCATGTCTCCTCTTTCTCGCCGTACTTGCGGGCATAGGCGCGCATGGCCGATTCAACGGCATACATATGTTTCCGCAGAGCTTCACTTTCCGTGTACTCATGCATGAGCGCAAGGGCATCCTGATACGTCATCGATCCTCCTTCATGAACTCGTTGAAAAGTAGGAAAATCCCCGCTCTCCTGCAAATTTCCGCTGTGTTTATTCTTCCGAAGAATCTTTATATTAGCAGTACGAGAGTACACGAGAGGCCTATGGAGACACCAATCATCGATTCACAGATAGAACGTTATCTCACCGAAATCATTCCCGACCGAGATGCCGTATTGAGCGATATGGAGGAGTTTGCCGCGAGTCGGGAGTTCCCCATTGTCGGACCGTTGGTTGGGCGGATGCTCTATATCATCGCAAAAGCGATGAATGCAAAGCGGATCCTCGAGATGGGTTCGGGATTCGGGTATTCCGCCTACTGGTTTGCTAAAGCCATAGGGAAAGATGGGAAGGTGATTTGCACGGAGGGGAGCAGCGAAAACGAAAAACTTGCTGCTTCGTATTTCAAACGTGGCAACATCTCCGATCGAATAGAATTTCATGTTGGTGATGCATTGAAACTTATCGACAAGATCGATGGGGAGTTCGACATCATATTCAATGATATCGACAAGTCGGAATACCCAAAAGCCCTCAAAAAAGCAGTTCCCCGCCTTCGAAAAGGTGGACTATTAATTTCAGATAATGTCCTTTGGAGTGGGAAGATTCTCCAAAAGAAACCGGATGCCGCAACGGCGGGAATTCTGACGTTCAACAGAATGATCTACACATCCAAAGAGCTCTTCACAACGATCATCCCCTTGCGCGACGGAGTCTCAATAAGCCTCAAGCTCTAGCATGCTCACGACCCTGGCCGTCATATTTGTTGTTGGGCTCGTTCTTGCGGTCTTTTATGGTTTTTCCATTGTCATGCGCCGCCCCCCCACCATTGAGGATCTAACCACCGAAAAGTGCACCATTTGCAGGCAGAAATACGACAAGCGTGACCTGGTCGAGCGGGAGGTGGGGGATTACAAGCTTTTGTACTTTTGTAGGGTGTGCATTGAAAGCCTTTCACGTGATTGCCAGACATCTCTGCGAACACCCCACCAGCAGCAAGATCACGTCTTACCTCCAATACAGCCTTAAGAATTTTTTTGAAGAAGGACAAAGATTCTGTATCACACACTCAGGACAATTGGGCTTTCTCGCGTTGCAGATTGCTCTTCCGTGGGAGATCAGGAGATTGCTGAAGTGATACCACTCCCGTTTGGGCACGACTTTCATGAGGTCGACTTCGATTTTCTCAGGAGTGGTCTCTTTCGTGAGTCCAAACCGCTGAGACAACCGCTCGACATGTGTGTCAACCACCACACCTTCTGCTCTTCCAAATGCCCCTCCCAGAACACAGTTAGCGGTCTTACGGCCAACACCCGGTAGCGAGAGAAGCTCCTCCATTTTCTCCGGTACACGTCCCTGATAGTGCTCGAGAATCATTCTGCTACACGCAATGATATTCTTTGCTTTGTTCCGATAGAAGCCCGTTGAGCGGATCTCCTGTTCCAGCTCCCGTTGATCAGCGTTTGCGAAATCGGCGACGTTGCGATACTTGGCAAACAGGGCAGGTGTGACCCTGTTGACACGCTCATCAGTACATTGGGCGGAGAGGATCGTTGCAATCAGGAGCTGAAGCGGATTACCATGTTCTAATGCCGTTGTTGCACCCGGATACTCTTTCTTGAGCTTGGAGATGATCTTCCTGCAACGCTGTTGCCGTTGAGAGAGGGATTCGTTCGACACGGTGGGACTTAGCTGAGCAGTTCCTTTATGAGGAGATAAGACTTCGAGAAAGCCTCATGCACAAAGGGAATAGCCTTCTCACTGAGCAGTCGCTCAAGCATCTCGCTCGCGGCTTCTTTGTCCGAGTAGCGTACGCGAAGGATAAACTCTCGACCAGTTCCGAGTCCAAGCTTTCGTTGCCAGACTGAAACATGGGGAACCAGAGATTTCAATGGCTCGATTACTTTCGCAACTCCGTTTCGAAATGGTGCGTAGTGTGTCTCCCCTTTTGAAAAGAAAAGCGCCGCCTCATGTGACACTCCCCGGGTAGAAAGTTCACCATGAAGAAGAATAAGGTTGTGCGCAGCGTATGAATAGCCCTCGAACTCCTTAATGTGCTTCCCGTGCACGGGAGTATAGATTCCGATCCGATCCCGAACAAGGTGTTCGATGATATCGAGATTCTCGCTTCCGTGAATGATGAAATTTGACTCGAAAACGTCGGGGACTCCTTTACCAACAGTCATGGAGAGTTCTTTCAGGTACATCCTACCGTTTGAGACAAACTTCTTTGGCAGCTTTGGTAATTCAGCGTCGAGTGTGATCCTGCCCTCAGTGGTTGCAATCACACCGTATTTGATGCGTGGGAGGAGATCATCAACCAATCTCTGCAGCTCGTCGCGAAGGCCTTTCTCAATTTCGATTTCGTCAGACTTCAATGGCGTTGTGAGAAAAGGGGTGAGGAGTCGCCGGATGGTCGAGAGGCTGTGAGTAATCCTCGCCGACAAATGGCTTTCCCAGTTCGACTGAATGTTAGACGTCTGCTCACGCAACAATTTGTGCAGGTCGAGCATCGTAGAAACGTAAGCTTCGCTCGGCACATTCTTCTTTGCCTGATGAAACGCAGAATATGCTATGATTGGAGTATCGAAGGAGAGGGTTGAGAAGATGCTCATTGGAGGTATTTTAGTAGATCTTTACATCCCCAAACATACTCGACATAATAATGGTCACTTTCCTTCCAGCCTGGTCGTAACCTGACGTCTTGTAGGATAGCGATTGGCCGAATCCGGTTTTCCTGTTCCCTTTGATTTTGATATCCCCAATCATTGTGGAGGCCTGAGAGGCAAACTCCATGCTGTTCGTCACGTCGACCTTAATGTCGCCAAACATCGTCGAGAGCCTGATTATCGATTCGCCGGGCTTCAGCTCCACGTTCGATAAATCGAGTCTTATATCTCCAAATACCGTATTGCACGACGCACCTGCAAAAGCCTTTGAGGTGGGAACGAGCTTGATGTCGCCAAATACTTCAGACCGCACAATGAGATCCGAGCTGTCTTCATGACTTGCTCTGGCACTTTCAGCTTCGACCTGAACATTTGCCGCTGAGGCTACAGATGACTTTGGCATTTGGCGACTCCTCAGCAGAATGGCAATACCGACGAGCACAATGGAAAGTGGCCAAAAGTCTGCGATCATATCGGCGGCATCTATGTAGCCCAAATTATCGAGAAGGAAGAGAGTGCCAAGGAGGATCAGCAGACTTCCGAAGATGAGTCGTGGCGTACGTTGCATGACCGTATTCCTTTCATGATCCATGAATGCGGAAGAATCTCTCAATCTCGCTGACATCCCAGGTGTTCAAGACGTCTCGCGCCTCCAGCCACCCTTTTCTTGCAACACCGACTCCATACTGCACGTCGTTCAGCCCATCAACATTATGAGCATCCGGATTAATCACAATCGGTACGCCTTTCGATTTCGCGTACTTGACGAATTTCCAGTCGAGGTCAAGGCGAAAGGGGTGAGCATTGATTTCAATTGCCTTTCCGTAATCGGCTGCAGCGTTGATGACTTCGAGCATGTTGACCGGATAACCGTCGCGTGATAGGAGAATGCGGCCGGTTGGATGTGCAAGCATGGTGACATGCTTATTCTTCAATGCCTTGACTAAACGGCGCGTTGCTTCTTGCTCGGTCATGTTGAGTTTACTGTGAATCGCTGCGACAACGTATTCAAAACGCGCCAGGACGCTGTCAGGGTAGTCAAGACTGCCGTCGGGGAGAATATCACACTCGGTCCCCTTAAAGATGCGGAAGTTTTTTACATGACGATTCAACTCGTCAATCTCCTTATGTTGGGCCTTGATTTTCGCGATATCCATTCCACCTGCATAAGCCGCGGTTTGACTGTGGTCAGCTACTCCCCAATAGCTCCAGCCTCTCTTTATCGCTCCTTTTGCCATCTCCTCTATCGTATTCGCACCATCACTATACGTCGTGTGGCAATGAAATGTTCCGCGAAGATCTTTTTCCTCGATTAACGTCGGTAGTTCTCCTTTGCGTGCTGCTTCAATCTCACCCATATTTTCGCGAAGCTCAGGCGGAATATAGGCCAACCCCAAAGCACGATACACGTCAGCCTCACTCTTGCATCGTGGAATCCGGCTGATTTCCTTCTTTGCCTCCCCCTCTATGTACGAAAAACCATATTCGTTCAGGCTCCATCCAAACTTACGGGCGATTGAGCGGATTTCAACATTATGCTCTTTGCTGCCCGTGAAATAGTTCAATGCAAAAGGGTATTCCGAAGCTGTGACAATCCGAATGTCGCAATGAATTCCGGATTTGAGGATGACGCTCGCCTTGGTCTCCCCTTTTGCCAAAACGGTGTCAACATCGGGATGTGATGTAAACCGCTCGATGATGACTTCTCTTGCCCTCTCTGTTGAGCTCAGAACAATGTCAATGTCGCCAATGACCTCCTTTTTGCGACGGAGACTTCCCGCGACCTCACATTCCTGTACACCATTGATTGATGCAAGGGTTGACCGAATTCTCTCGGCAGCCTCTCTGGCCTTTGGGTAGAGATGCTTCTGGCTTGTTGTCCTTAGTCGCTGGATTCCTTTCAGAATGTTCTGCTCGGTCTTATCTCCGAATCCTTTGATCTTTGCCAATCTATGGGTCTCGCAGGCTTTTTGAAGCTCCTCGATGCTCTTGATTTTCAGCTTCTTATACAGCAAAATAACTCGCTTTGGACCAAGCCCCTGAATCTTTAGCATGTCCAACAGTCCGGGAGGAAGGGAAGCTTTGAGTTGGTCGTAATAGGGAAGCTTGCCTGTGGTAGCCAGCTCCGTGATCTTTTCGGCGATACTTTTGCCGATTCCGCGAATCGTGTGAAGTTCCTGCCGTTCGACGAGAGCTTCGAAATCTTCCGTGAGCGCGGCAATAGCCCGCGCCGCCGTATGGTAAGCTCGGCTTTTGAATGGATTCTCCCCTTTGAGCTCAAGCAGCGTGCCAATCTCATCAATGATTTCCGCTACTTGCTTCTTGTCCAGTTGAACGTTCACGCCGGAGACTCTACAGGTGAATGCTCGAGCAGGGATTCGCGGTAGGCTTGCAGCCGATCGATAATCGGCGCGAGCTCAATGTACTGCATCATTTCTTGCCGAACTTTCGATGCAAAGGCAAGTCCGCGGAGATAGCCTGTATAATGTTTCCTGAACTCAATAACGCCTTTTCGTTCCCCCTTGAAGTTGACGGAGAGTTTGAGATGTTCAATCATCACCTCGAATCGTTGATCGAGGTCTGGTTCGGCGGAAAGAGTTCCCGAAGAAAGAAAATGTTTTGCCTGTTTGAATATCCAGGGATTATGAATCGCACCTCTGCCTACCATCACACCATCGCAGCCCGTCTCATCGAGAACCTGTTTGATTTGTTGCGGAGTTTCGATGCTGCCGTTGACAAAGATTGGTATGGAGACTGCAGCTTTCACCCTCGGGATCCATGAGAAATCAGGATCACCTTTGTGTCCTTGGTCCCGAGTGCGGCAGTGGATCGTCAAAATCCTTACTCCGCATTGTTCCAGCATCTTCGCGACATCCACAATGCGGATACTAGCGGCGTCCCACCCCAGGCGGGTCTTGACGGTTACCGGAATGTTGACACTGCGAATGACTGTTGAGACGATCCTCTCCATTTTTGGTAGGTCACGCAGGAGGCCTGCCCCGGCGCCGCGAAGGGCGACATCCTTCACCCAACAGCCGCAGTTGATATCGATGAGATCAGGATTAAGGCTTTCGGCAATTTTTGCAGCACCTTCCATCGATGACTCTTCTCCGCCATAGATCTGAATGCCAAACGGCCTCTCCTCTTCAAGAAAATGCATCTTTTCCTTTGCTTTTCTTGAATCACGGATCAATCCCTCCGAGTTCACAAACTCTGTATAGACGATGTCTGCCCCAAGTCTCTTGCAGATCACTCGAAACGGAAGGTCCGTGACATCTTCCATCGGTGCAAGGACGATGGGACGACATGTTCTGATTTGATCGAAGTTCATTTTACATTCGTTCAAAGCTTTTCACGACAATCGAGAGGCCCAGGAGGATGAGAACAATGGGCCAGGAACTACGCCACGAAAAGGAGAGATCGAGATAACCGAGATTCTTTGCAAGAAAGAATCCACCTATCCCAACAAAAACGACTCCCCAATAAATATCAACCAATTTCCTTCGCATGACAAAAGCACCACATTAGAGCTTCTGTATAATCGCCTCGGTCATTTCTTTTGTTCCCACATAGCTCTGCGCATTCAAATCCCGCGTGACATTCTTCCCCTCTTTGAGAACTGCAGCTACAGCTTTTCTAATGCGGTCACCCGCGCTCATGTTCCCAAGATGATCCAACATCATAGCTCCTGCAAGGATCAGCGCGCACGGATTGGCGAGGTTCTTTCCTGCGATATCTGGGGCACTACCATGCACAGCTTCAAAAATTGCCACATCGTAACCAATATTTGCCCCCGGTGTAAGGCCCAGCCCGCCAACCAATCCAGCGCATAAATCTGACAAAATATCGCCGAAAAGGTTCGTCGTGACGATCACATCAAACTGATTTGGATTCATCACAAGTTGCATTGCCATGTTGTCTATGATCCGATCGTTTGATTCTATCTCCGGATAGGCAGAGGCAACTTGCTTACCGACTTCCAGAAATAACCCCCCCGTGTATTTCATAATATTCGCCTTGTGGACGATCGTTACTTTCCTTCGGCCATGCTTCTTTGCGTATTCAAAGGCCGCCCGAAGAATTCGTTCAGAGCCAGCCCGAGTCACAACGCCGATTGTCTCGGCTGCCGTCTTCTTCGCATCAATGTAGTGCTCAATTCCTGCGTAAAACTCTTCGGTGTTCTCTCGAAACACGATCAAGTCGACCTTCTCGTAGCGACTTTTGACGCCCTCAAACGACTTCGCCGGTCTGAGATTGATATAGAGATCGAACTCTTTACGTAGCGCAACATTGACGCTTCTGAATCCCGTTCCGACGGGCGTAGTCAACGGCCCTTTCAAGGCAACTTTGTTCGTTCGAATTGACTCAAGAACAGACTCAGGAAGAGTATCCTTGTAGCGCTCAATTGCGGCAAGTCCTGCTTCCTGGATATCCCAGGAAACCTTTACGCCAGTTGCCTCAATGACCTTTTGGGCGGACTCCGCAATGCTCGGACCTATCCCGTCTCCGGGAATAAGCGTGATCGTATACAATAAGCGACCTTAGCAGAATGTTGTGTGCGAATAATATACGAAAAGAACGAGGGAATCACAAAGACCGGCGGGAATGCAGACGAAAAGAAAATTCTAGAACCACCGAACTCCAAGGAAGAGATTAAAGCCAGTCGTCCCATTGTACCCAACGCCGACAGCAAGCGGCAGTCGTTGTTGTGACCCAAGGTGAAGCTGCACAGTGTACATCAACCGAGCATATATTCCACTCACAGTTTTCGCCGACTCTTGACGATAGTACAGGCTGTCGGAAACGGTTGATCGATAAATTTGATAGACTCGATAGACCTTTGGTGAGAATCCGATCTCACCACCGATAGTTCCTGCCACAATCCCCCGAAGACCAATCTCGTACGAGGATTGCGGCGACTGGTGAACGCGGGCAGGTTCAAACCATGGGAGAATACTACTTGTTTTCAGATATGGTGGAGTGGGATCATTTTTCCATCGGTCGACAATCGAAAAGCTTGGCCCAAATGCATACGAAACCTCTCCGAACATTCGCTCCTGCGGTGTTGAGAAGAAATTGAAAAGAATGGCAACTCCTGCTCCCCATCCATTCTCCCCCACTATGAGATTGGAACCAAGGGAGATAGATTC
>DATMBF010000017.1:0-41489 GCA_035559595.1 Bacteroidota bacterium
CCTTGCGAGGTTTATAGGACATCCTAAGGCGACCCGTGCAGTTGCAAGTGCCGTGGCGCAGAATCCCGTTGTCTTCGTCATTCCGTGCCATCGTGTCATTAGAAAGATTGGAGTGTTTGGCGAGTACCAGGGAGGATCCGCGCGCAAGAAAACGATCCTCGGCTGGGAATGTGCAACTGGGAGTTGAGGAGGCGAGGGTTCATTTTGTTCATCCGCGTTAGCGCTGCATTTCTTCGGTCATCCTGCTGCATCTTTTCAAATCGTCGCTTTCGAAACGAGAATGTTATATCGCTGCCAGCCCGCGCTTGAGGTCGGCGATAATATCCTCTACATCTTCGATCCCTACCGACATTCTCACCAATCCATCCGTCACACCGATTTCTTGCCTCAGGTCGGGAGGAACCGAAGCGTGTGTCATCGTCGCCGGATGGGAGATGAGCGTTTCAACTCCGCCGAGGCTTTCCGCCAGGGCGCATAATCGGACGCTCTTGAGGAATCTCTTTGCCCTGTCCAGACTGCCGAGATCGAACGAGAGCATACCGCCGAAGCCGCGCATTTGTTTCTTTGCAAGCCGATGTTGCGCATGGGAGACAAGCCCGGGGTAATTGACGCGCTTGACCTTCGGGTGTTTGTCCAGGAACGATGCCACCTCCATCGCATTCATGTTATGCCGATCCATCCGAACGGCAAGGGTTTTGATTCCGCGCAGACACATCCAGGCCTCGAAAGGGCTTAGAATGCCACCGATCGATTTCTGGATGAACCGCAGCCGCTCGATAATCTTCGCATCGTTCAACACGACGAGTCCGCCAAGCATGTCGCTATGTCCATTCAGATACTTCGTTGCGCTGTGAACAACGATGTCGATGCCCAGCTCGAGAGGATTCTGGAGATACGGCGTTGCAAACGTATTGTCGACGACAGAAATCAGTTTCTTCGCTTTGCAAATTTTCGCCACTCCCGCAAGATCGGTGATCTCCATGGTTGGATTGGTTGGGGTCTCGACGAACACCATCTTCGTGTTGGGCTTAATAGCGTCATGGATGTTGTCGAGGTCGGTTGTATCCACGAACTCGAAGTCAAGGTTATACTCGTTCAACACAAGCTTGCCGAGACGGTAGGTGCCGCCGTAGACGTTTCGCGATAAGACGACATGGTCGCCGGCCTTGAGCAGATGGAAAATCGCTGTGATTGCTGCCATCCCCGAGCCGAAAGCGAATCCCTCTTTTCCCCCCTCCAACGCGGCGATGTTTTTTTCTAATACCGTGCGGGTAGGGTTTGATACGCGGGCATATTCATAGCCCTTGTTTTTCCCCAATTCCTCCTGAACGTACGTGGACGTTAGGTGGATTGGTGTCATGATCGAACCGGTTGAGGGGTCTGGTTCAATTGCGGCGTGGATGGCTTTGGTAGAAAATCCCATTGTTGTTCTCCTTGCGCGGATTAAGATCTTTTCCGTGATATCAACGTAAAGGTACTCGCTTGCCATCGTCCCCACCGATGGAATCTGCGTTCATCTGTTTTGCATCTGCGTGAATCAACGTCAACGGGACATATACTCTATGACGTCAAAGCGCGTCAGGATCCCCACAATCTTATGGTCTTCCTGCACGAGCACAGCAGGATGTTTCTTCGAGAGTACGCCGATTGCCGCCTGAATATCGTCGTCGATGCGTATGGTGGGGAATGGTGCCTTCATGAAGGAACGAATCGGTGAATCGAAGACCGCGGGGTTCTGAAGCACCGCACCCATGAGATCGCTTTCCTCAACGCTCCCCACCGCCTCTCCTTTGTCGATCACAGGCATCTGAGAGATGTTGTGCTGATTGATCAAGTCGAGCGCATGCCGGATGGTGGACGCGGGATCAATAGAGACGAGCTGTGGAAGTCCTTTCTTCCCTTCGAGCGCGTAGCGAACGGTGATCTTTTCCGGAACGAGGAATCTATTCTCTCTCATCCAGTCGTCATTATACATCTTACTGAGATAGCGCTCCCCCGTGTCTGGCAGAAGCACAACCATCACTTCATTCTCTTTCATGCGTTCTGCCACTTTGAGCGCCCCCGCCATTGCTGTGCCTGACGAGCCGCCGACGAAGATTCCTTCCTCGCGTGTCAACCGCCGTCCCGTCAAAAACGACTCTTTGTCGTCAATCTCAATCACTTCATCCACGTACTGGAAGTTCATGACGCCAGGGATGTAGTCCTGTCCAATTCCTTCGACTTTGTAAATCTTAAAAACTGGAGTGAATTTCTTCGTGTAGAAATACTCCCGATAGACCGATCCCTTCGGGTCGATTCCAATGACTTTGATGTTCGCATTTTGTTCCTTCAAATATCGACCAACTCCCGATATCGTTCCTCCGGTGCCGATACCGCAGACAAAGTAATCGATTTGTCCTCCGGTCTGTTCCCAGATTTCCGGACCTGTTGTCACATAATGCGCCTCGGGATTTTTCGGGTTGTAATACTGATTAGCGAGGATCGAATTTGGCGTCTCGCGTACGATGCGCTTGGCAACTTCTGTGTAGCTTTCGGGGGAATCGTGTGGTACGGCTGTTGGCGTCACGATGACCTCTGCGCCAAATGCGCGCAACAATCGGATTTTTTCGATGCTCATTTTGTCGGGCATTGTGAACACGCACTTGTACCCCTTTACGGCGGCGGCAATGGCCAATCCCATTCCTGTATTCCCCGATGTTGCCTCGACGATTGTGCCGCCCGGTTTAAGTCGACCTTCTCGTTCGGCGTCTTCGATGATGCCAACCCCGATGCGGTCTTTCACCGACCCGCCGGGGTTGAACGACTCAACCTTCGCCAGAATCGTCCCTTTGCACCCGCGCGAGAGTTTGTTGATCTTCACCAGCGGCGTTCTTCCGATGGTGGAGAGGATGGTTTCATGGAATTGGAGTTTCGATCGATTGTTCAGCATGGAGAGGAACTCCGAAGAAGTTCAGGTGATGTGGAACAGAAGCGGAACAATATAGCAGAATTCAAAAAGATTTGAAAGCTGAAAAGCCGCGAATGCATTTGCCGTTAACGCTTTGGCAAGCGTCACAAACGCCTTGACAATCCAGAACCTATCTTGTATCTTGACCAAGTAAATCATCAGGTATCACTTTCTGGAGTTTTGTCCGAACGAATTTGATAAAGGTTAATCCTGAGCTGGCTGCAGGTGCGATGTTCAGGATCTGGTTGAGACGGGACGGGCCTTTTTCAAATTCGGTAACATCACATGCAGTAGTTGATCAGCCGAATGGGAAGGCTTTCCATTCGGCTTTTTTCGTTTTTTGACCCATGATCAAAGGAATTGTTGACCGATTGTGGCGAAAGGCCTCCCTGGCGGCGAAGTTTTTCCCGCTCCTCGCAACCGGGTTCGCGAGCGCGCAGCCGGCTGAAGAGTGGTTTCGCCTCGAAGTTTCGGAGACAGGCATCTACAAGATCGATCAGACATTCTTTACGCGCGCGAATTTTACCGGATCGGTGGGAAGCTTCGCCAATGTCCAGATCTTCGGGCGGGATGGGACTGCGCTCCGCGAAGACCCTGCGCAAGCCGGACCGTTCGGCCTGGCGGAGATCCAGCGCCTTGTTGTCGATCGGAACAATAACGGAACGTTTGACGCAGACGATTATGTGTTGTTCTATGGTCGCTCTCCTCGATGGTGGCGATACAACACAAGCACGAGGACGTTCAATCATTACCTGAACTATTACACGGAAGTGAACCATTACTTTGTGAAGATCGGCGGAAGTCAGACAGGTCGAACGATGCAATCGATTCCATCGGCCTCGCCAGCGGGAGCGTATCCGGTTGCCGATGTTCAAGGGAAAGCCTTTTTAGAAGAAGAGCTGGTGAAATTGGGAACGAACTCTGGACGCGAATGGCTTGGAAGGTTTTTTAATCGGACTTCCAACGCAGCGGTTTTCACGACACTGCTTCCGGGCTTGGACAATACCAGACCGGTGACCTACCGTTTCGTTTTGGTGACACGATCGGCAACGGTCGATACATTTAGAATTGAGGAGAATGGAGCTTCGCCCGCTCAGCAACTTGGTCCGCCAGTGCTGATGTTTCCCATTGATGTAACCTCCATCGAAACGGATTACGCTTACAAATCTCCCGTGGTTAGTCATACAACAACCGTGAATTTCACGCAGAATCGAAGCGTCTTGAGATTGACCTTCAGCACACGCAATGATGCCGCCGAGGGATGGCTCGATTGGTTTGAAATCCTGTACAGACAGAAACTCGAAGCCACGAACGATCAATTCATCTTTCACACTCCGGACACATCGGCAGTCTTAGCGTTCTCCATCTCCGGATTTACCGTAGGAGAAAAGCTGGTATTTGACGCTACAGACCATAGCGATGTCAAGCGAATCACTGGGGTTAGTGAAGGAGCAACAAACCCGGGACTTATTACGTTTCAGATTGACCAAACTACAGGCCCGACGGTTCGCGAGATTGTGGCTGTAGGACCAACAGGGTTCAAGGTACCCGGGAATGTGCGTCGAATCTCAAACCCCAATGCAAATCCCCCCACTCCTGCTGAATTCGTGATCATTACACCGACCGAGTTTACCGCCGAAGCGCAAAGGCTGAAGGGTCATCGCGAGCGAGTAAACCCCCTGACAACGACCGTCGTTAACCTCGGGTATATTTTCGACATCTATGGCTCTGGTATTGGTGATCCCACTGCTGTCCGTAACTTTTTGATTGATGCCCGTTTACGGTGGGGTGGAAAGCCGAATTATGTGCTCCTCTTTGGCGACGGTCATTTCGACTACAAGAACATCCGCACCACCGTCAGGAACTGGATTCCGCCGTACGAAACGGTGAATTCGATTCAGCAAATCCAGACCTACACGACGGATGATTACTTTGCTTTGTTGACTCCCGGTTCTCCGCGGGTGACGGTTCGTATTGGGCGATTGCCGATTCGCAGTGCTGAAGAAGCAAGGGTGGTTGTCGACAAAATCATTTGTTACGAAACGGGCGCACCGTTTGACACATGGAGAAGTCGCATTACCTTTGTCGCTGATGATGGATTAACCTCGACACGCGATGATGGGAATATCCATACGTATCAAGCCGATCAACTTGCAACGAGTTACACGCCCGCAACGTTTGACAAACGGAAGATCTACATTGTCGAGTATCCGACCGTTAGCGGCTCCCTCGGTCGGCGCAAACCAGATGCAAACAAGGCTATTATTGATGCTGTGAATCGCGGGACATTGATCCTCAATTATACAGGCCACGGCAATCCGAGAGTGTGGGCACATGAGCAAGTCTTTACGAAAGATGCATCGCTTCCACAGCTGAAGAACTTTGATCGCCTGCATCTGCTTGTCGCCGCAACATGCGACTTTGCACGCTTCGATCATCCGGATGAACATAGCGCAGGAGAGGAGATGCTCACCATGGGGCAGGGAGGTGCCATTGCGGTTATGACCGCGGCGCGGGCTGTCTATTCTTTCGAGAATGCGGAATTTAACAACAGATTTTTTTTCCATCTTTTCCAGCGTGATTCGGCGGGAAGGCCGGTTCGGCTTGGGGATGCGATGTACTTTACAAAGCAGGTTCTCTTTCTCACAAACGATCTCAAGTTTCATCTCTTTGCTGATCCAACAGTGACCCTTGCGATGCCGCGTGCAACAGTCGCAATCGATAGCGTCAACGGATCTGCTCCGACATCGGTTGTCTCTGTGCCCGCGTTAGGTCGGGTCTCGCTCGAAGGATCTCTGAGACAGATGGACGGAAGTTCTTGGCCAACGTTTACCGGTCGAGCGCTTCTCGAAGTGTATGACTCTAAGCGCAGAATTCTTGTTCCGGAGTGGGGAACATTCTCGTACGAAGTGAATGGGAGTTTATTGTATCGCGGCGAAATCAGTGTCGTCAACGGTGTATACAACACCGTTTTTCCGATTCCCAAGGATGTTTCGTACGACAACAACCGCGCTCGGATAGCCGTCTATGCATGGAACGATTCTCTGGATGCTATTGGGCAGACAGAAAACATTGTTATTGCCGGAACGGACACGCTTGCTCAGCCGGATTCTGTGGGACCATCGATTCAAGTGTTTCTCGATGATTACCAATTCCGTCCGGGAGATGTTGTGAAGCCCGATGCTGTTCTCATCGTCGATCTTACGGACGAAAGCGGAATTAACACGTCTGTAGCTGGGGTAGGACATCGGCTCGAGGCGAGAATTGAGAATCTCAACCGGACATTCGATCTTTCGGAATTCTATCGCAGTAATCTCGACACCTATCAGGGCGGTCAGGTCCGTTATCCGATTTCCGGCTTACCGGAGGGCCGCCACACCATGCTTGTGAAGGCGTGGGATATTCATAATAACTCTGCATCCGTTGAGACGTTTTTCGAAGTCAGGGTGGGATCGGCGTTGAGTCTCGTCAATGTTATGAACATTCCGAACCCCTTTTCCCGCACCACGATGTTTACGTTTCAAAGACCTTCGACAGAACCTATCGAAGTTGAGGTAAAGATTTACACACTAAGTGGAAGATTGATTCAGATCCTTCAATCCGGAAATTCGACAGACCGATTTGTGCAAATCCCTTGGGACGGACGGGATAGGGACGGAAATGAAATTGCTAATGGAGTGTACTTTTATAAAGTCATTGCGAAATCACTTTTGGAGGGACGATCGGCAGAAGCCATTGGTAAACTTGCAGTTGTTCGGTGAGTTCGCGGAAAATGTCGCGAAACCCGAAGAAAGCTCAATTGAATCTCACGTGAAAATAAAGTATCATTCACTCGTCTCCGTAACGACACGTCGGAGCGACTTTCTGTAGAGGAGGAAACTTTTCATGAAATCCCGATTCATAGCAGTGATCACCCTCATCCTGCTCGCGTTGAGTCCAGCGCTGGGGCAGGTGACCACATCCGCAGTCCCGTTTCTTTTAATAGCTCCGAATTCGCGCGCAAGCGGCATGGGGGAGGCCGGGGTTGCCTTATCCGATGATGTCTGGGCAACCTATTGGAACCCTGCAGGACTTGCATTCCAGCATGGCTCGGAGCTCAGTCTCTCACACGCTAATTGGCTTCCCGCCTTCAATCTCCCTGACCTCTGGATCGCTCACATGGTCTACAAACAGGAAATGGAAGAGCTGGGAGGTGTTGTTTCTGCGGGGATTACCTATCTGAATCTTGGTGAATTCGTTCATACCGGCTCGACGGGGCCGGAACCTATCGGGACTTTCAAAGCCTATGAGTTTGCAGTTACCGCCGGCTATGGAACGTTGCTTTCGAGCGACCTGAGCTTGGGGCTGAACGCCCGATTCATCCACAGCCGCCTGGCACCCTTCGGCGCAGCTCAGGAACAAGGTCGCGGCATTGCGTCGGGATTCAGCTTTGACATCGGAATGCTCTACAAACCGCGCAGTATTATCATCCCCTTTACCGAAGTCAATCTCGGGGGAAAGCTGAGTCTCGGATTCAATCTCTCCAACATCGGTCCGAAACTCACTTACATCGATAAGGCACAAGCCGATCCTCTTCCTCAAAATCTGCGATTCGGACTGGCGTACAATGTGCTGGAGAGTGAGTTCAACAACCTTACGGCAATTGTCGACTTCAGCAAGTTGCTGATCACGCGCGACAGCTCCCACACCGATGAGTTCTACGAAGCGCTCGTTACCTCCTGGTACGACAAGCCATTCAAGCAAGAGTTGAAGGAATTTGTTACGGGAATTGGCGTGGAGTATTGGTACGGCGCACCGAGACTCGTCGCCCTTCGCTTTGGGTATTTTTACGAAGATCCCAACGCGGGCAATCGAAAATTCCTTACCTTTGGCGCCGGGCTGAGATACGATGTCTATGGCTTCGATTTCAGCTATATCAGCACGTTCGAAGAACAGCACCCCCTCGGAGAAACTCTCCGCTTTACACTTTCCATTGTCTGGGGAGGTCAGGCTCTCTAACGAGTGAGAATCAACGGCGGTTTGATGAGGGCCTTCGTCATGCGAAAGCTCGGCGGTGGAATATTCTTTTTTCTCTCGCTTGCGCTTCTCTCCGAGACGACCGGACAAACTCGAAGTCCTTACCGGCTTGAACTCTATCGGCCGTTCGGCAGAACATTCCTCGCCGAACAACCGCAACGCTTTACCGATACGGTTCGCGTCTTAGCTCTTCTGATCGACTTCCAGAAAGAAAACCCTGATGACCCTCGCACCTCAGGTGACGGCACATTCCAACTGGCACCAACAACCGCCAGGATGATCGACCCCCCTCCGCACGATTCACTCTACTTTTTCTACAAGCTCAGCTTTCTCGAAAACTACTTCCGCAAGGTTTCAAACGGACAGTTGATCCTGCGGGGGAAGATTCTTGGTCGCGTGACTGTCTCGAAGGTGATGAGCGCATATACGCCTTCCGGACCGGGAAGTGGACTCAAAAACCTTGCAGATCTTGTCATCGAAAGCTGGCAGAAGGCTGATTCTGCTTTTGCAGGATTTCCATTTTCGTCATACGATGCGTTTATTGTTTTTCACGCGGGTGTTGGCCGTGACATCAACCTTGTGAGTCTCCTTGGTTTCGATCCCACCCCAAATGATTTGCCGTCGGTGTTCCTTGGCTTACAGGGGATGAGAACCGCACTCAGCGATCCTGGCTTCACTGGCATTGCTGTGAGCGGCGGAAGCTTTCGAATCACCAATACGATTCTCTTACCTGAAACCGAGACCCGTATTCTCTCCCTCGGTGGCCGAACTGATACTCTGCACCTCAGTATGAACGGTCTTCTGGCAGCCTCGTTCGGGAGTTTTCTGGGATTACCCGATTTGTTTGATACCAACACAGGCCGCTCGGGCATCGGTCAGTTTGGTCTTATGGATGGAGCCGGAATCTTTGCGTACAACGGCCTCTTTCCGCCGGAGCCTTCCGCATGGGAGAAGATCTATCTGGGATGGGTAACGCCAATCGACATCACTGCAGACTCCGCAACGATTACACTTCCCGCAGTGGGATTGACCTCCATCGGCCAAGACACGATATATAAAATTGCCATCAGTCCCAGTGAGTATTTCTTGATTGAGAATCGCAATCGCGATCCTTTAGGTAACGGGCAGCGGCTCACGATTCGCGAGAATGGCGCTACGACGACACGAACGTTTCTGAGCGATTCGTCGGGATTTCGCTATGATAATGTGAGCAGGATCTCCGGATCGGTGATCGATGTTGAGGATTTCGATTGGGCATTGATCGGGAGAAAAGAGTTGGGATATGATTTCGAAGGCGGGGGAGTGTTGATTTGGCATGTGGACGAAGAGATTATTCAAAGCAATCTTGCGTCAAATTCGGTCAATGCGAACATCAATGCACGGGGGGTCGATCTTGAAGAGGCAGATGGCTCCCAGGATATTGGACAGGCCTATGAATTCCTGCAGCCCGGCGATGGAACACAATCCGGGAGTCCCCTCGATGCCTGGTTTGAAGGGAATGTTACGCAAATCTACAAGAACCGGTTTGACAACACTACACATCCAGACAGTCGGAGCAATTCGGGAGCGTCAACATTGATTTCCATCAAAGACTTCAGCAGGCGCTCGCCGAGAATGTCCGCAAAGGTCGCTATCGGTGATGTCTCAATGACGCGCTTGGAGGCGTTCAGACGCACGTTGGGGGGGATCGGAAATCCGGCGACGATTTCGTCAACGTCAATTGTCGTGACCAACGGAAGTGCCGTGTTTGTGTTTCAACCCAATGGTGTGTCGAAGACTGTAGACCCCTCCGGTCTTCTTTCTTCAAGCGGTGGGGCATTTCCCGTTGCGATGACAAAGGGAGCGTCCGGTGAGGATGTCATAGTCGGTGCACAGGATAGCACGCTGTACATTTGGAACGCAACAGACTCGGATGGCGACGGAGTTTACAACATTGTCACGCAGACAACCCTTACATTGGGCAATATCACAACCGCTCCTATGATTATCGATTCCGTTGGGACAAAACTCATTGTTGTGGGAGGTGCCTCGGGATCACTGTGGAAGGTTACACTCGGAGGAACATTCTGGAGCGTCCAGAATGTTTCTTCCTCTTCTATCACCTCCATGGTTTGGTTACCACCAACCGGAACTTCAGCGGGGGTTGTGACAGTGTCTTCAGGAGGGAGACTCTATCAAGGGTCACAATCGGTACTTCTCTCAACAAACTCCGAATGGCTGATTGCGGGTGGGGTGAATGTATCCGGACAATTCATCGTTGCTGTTGAAAAAGGAGGAGATCGGGTGCTCGCGTACGATCGGTCGCTCACCACAATGCTCTTTGGAAAGAGCTATCCGGATGTCGCGTTTCGATCTGTTGTCGTGGCTGACATCGATCAGGATGGAAGTCAGGACATTGTTTGCGTCGCACCGACCCAATTGATAGTTCTCAATCGCTTGGGTTCTCCGCTGGATGGTTTTCCTGTTCGTGCGCCCATCCTGCCTCATCGGCAGGCAGGTAGCCAGGAATTCTCCTCCTCTGTGAACATTGTCAGTGCGTCAGCAGGCGGCACAGAAATTTCGGTCTTAACGACATCGGGCTCTCTCCACGTCTATGATTCGCGCGGTAGGCTCAAAGCCCCTTTTCCGTTTCAAATCAGCCGGTCAGGGCATGGGTCTTTGGGCTACTTCAAAACTGGCGTTAACAGGTTCGGAATTTTGTCGGTCTCGGATTCCGGAGACGTTGAGGCATGGGAACTTTCGCGGCCGTATGATTCTACCGCGGTTGTGTGGGGACAGCACCTTGCGAAAGCGGACCACACAAATTTCAATGGTTCCCTCATTTTGACGCCCGGGCCGACGAGAGAGTTTTTTCCGCGCGATCGCGTCTATAACTGGCCGAATCCTGTTTACGGGTCAACGACACAAATCCGTTTCTTTTGCAGCGACGACGCACGGGTAAACGTGAAGATCTTCGATCTCAATGGAACAACAATCACCGAGCTCCACGGCCAGGCAGTCGGTGGTATTGATTCTGAGATCACCTGGGACGTGAGTAACATCGGCAGCGGAATTTATTTTGCACGCGTTGAAGCGGTTGGAGTTGGTGTCAGCGATGCGACGATAATCAAGATTGCAGTGGTGAAGTAGTCATGAGGAGCAAGAGAGTAGTGATAATCTTCGTAGCGGTTTTGTTGGGGTGTGAGAGGGAGATTTTCCTTATCGATGGCGGCCCTCTTCAAGGATACCAGATAGAAGGGCTTGTGGTCGATCGGTTGAATACGCCAATGCGCGATGTCGATGTGGTGCTCCACTATAACTTTTCCTATGTCGATAATGGTCCCGCCCCCTCTAAGAGCTACACTGTCACTGATCCCAACCAGATTATTGTCGTAGCGGTGTACGACAGCGAAGGCCAGCAAGTGAAGACGTTATATGCCGGCACATACAATACAGGATCCATGACGGTTCTCTGGGACAAAAAAGACGCTCAGGGCCGTGATGCGCGGAGCGGAGTTTACACGATTCGTTACATGAAAGACGGTCAGACCGTGCATTCGTACGACGAGGTCGTTACGGGAACCGTCACGGCGAAAACCGATTCGTTGGGGCGATATATCATCCCGCGATCGAATCTACCTGTCGGCTATTATCCAGTCTATTTCTCAAGCACCGGTGGGAATTACCCCGGCAACTATCGGATTACCAACCAGGTTCTGCTTGAATTCTACGCCGGCGCACGCGTCCGGTTGGTCTATGTAACTCTCGCGCGCAACCAGGTCACCCGCTACGACGTAAGCTTCTGACAAACGTTGAAAACCCTCCCTTCACTGGTTTCTCTTCTTTTCCTTTATGCGATCCATCTCTGGGGTCAAGATGGCGAGTTTCCGCACCCTGAATTAGAATGGCGAACGATCGAGACTCCGCACTTCTTCGTGCATTACCACGAAGGGGCAGCGTGGACTGCCCAGCAGGTTGCGTCGATCGCTGAGGCTGTTTATCAACCTATCACGGATCTCTATGGTCATCGACCTGATTCACGAGTAAGCATCGTCGTGCGCGATCATGACGACTACTCGAACGGTGCGGCGTATTTCTACGACAACAGGATCGAAATCTGGGCGCCCGCGCTCGATTTCGAGCTGAGGGGGACTCATCCCTGGCTTCTCAATGTAGTCACACACGAGTTTGCTCACATCGTTCAGATCCAAACGGCGATGAAGATGGGGCGAAGAGTACCGGCGATCTATTTCCAGTGGCTCGGTTATGAGGCGGAGCGGAGACCGGATGTGCTGTACGGATTCCCTAACATCATCGTGTCGTATCCGCTCTCGGGCTTTCTCGTCCCAAGCTGGTTTGCAGAGGGTGTTGCTCAGTACAATCACCCCGATTTGAAGCATGACTACTGGGATTCTCACCGGGACATGATTCTGCGCTCCGCGATCCTCGATGACGTGGTTCTCTCGTGGGAAGAAATGGCTGTCTTCGGAAAGACAAGTTTGGGAAACGAGCAATCCTACAACGCCGGCTTCTCCATTGTAAAGTTTATCGCAGAACGTTATGGTGTTGAGAAGCTCACTGAAATATCGAAGAGGTTAAGCAAGCTACCGAGAGTGACAATTGATGGAGCCGTCGAGGAGGTCTTGGGAAAAAGTGGTGAAGAGCTGTACAAAGAATGGAAAGAAGAACGATACAGGCACTATAACGGATTTGCCCGGAAACTCAATGCCAAACGTATCGAGGGGGAACTGGTGGAGGAGGAGGGGTTTGGAAATTTCTATCCGTCATTCAGTCCGGATGGGCGAACGCTGGCTTATATTTCCAACAAAGGGCGTGATCACTTCGGGCAGAGTTCGATCTATTTGTATGACCTTGAAGGGAAAACGAGTCGAAAAGTTGTTAACGGAGTGCGATCGACCGTTTCCTTTTCGACGGATGGTCGGTATCTCTATTATTCAAGACTGAGCAGAAACAACCCTTACGGTTCGAAATTGTACGACCTCTATCGGTATGATTTACAGAATGAGAACGAGGAGCGTCTGACTCAAGGCCTGCGTGCGTTCAATCCCCAAGTCTCACCAGACGGAAAACAGTTGGTTTTTGTTCTTGGAAAAGATGGCAGCACAAACATCGGTGTTTGCGATATCAACGGGCAACATGTTCGGCAAGTGACCTCTTTTTCAAAAGGTGAACAGGTGTTCACCCCCTCCTGGTCACCGGATGGGAACGAGATTGCCTTTGGCTTCTCGACAGGTCATCGGCAATCGCTGGCAGTCATCCAAACGAGTGGCGAGAGTCTCCGTGTGCTTATCGGTGGTGTTGATGCCCGAAATCCAAGATACTCTCGTGACGGTGAGCGGATCTACTATGCCTCTGATGCCAGTGGGGTTTTTAATCTCTATTCCTATTACCGATCGACCGAAGAGGTTGAGCAATTGACCAATGTTGTCGGCGGTGCATTCGTTCCGGCTGTGAATGATCGAGGAGATATTGCTTATGCACTCTATACATCGGATGGCTACAAGATCGCGTTAACCGCGAACGGTTCGGGGTTGATGCGTCCTGAGCGGAGAGCGCCTCGTCTTATCGATCATAAGGGACGTGATGAGGAAAGCGTGGACGCGGTTGAGCCGTTGAA
This sequence comes from Bacteroidota bacterium, assembly GCA_035559595.1. Classification (GTDB taxonomy): domain Bacteria; phylum Bacteroidota; class Ignavibacteria; order UBA10030; family UBA10030; genus DATMBF01. The sequence continues at coordinate 13,581 of DATMBF010000017.1, forward strand.
GCATTCCTCCTTTGAATCAAAGCCGTACCGTAATGTCTTTACGAGTCTCTCGCTCATTCCGCTTGTGCGCGTCGATAATTATAATCCTAAGAATAAAGGGGTCGACATTGTCAAAGGCGGACTCTATTTCACCTCTTATGATATGCTCGATAAGCTCTCCCTCTTCGGTGGCGCAGCGATCAATCGCAAGTTGGAAAGAGACCTCTTCTTTATCGTTGAGTACAAGGATCATCTCCCACTTTTCTATCAGCTTGGTTTGTACCCAATTGTCTCCGTTGAGCTTTACAATCTGACGCGAAAAACAACAAATACTCTCGAGCTTCCGCCTCACCCCAATCCTATTCCCATCGATATCACGTATAATCTTTTCGAGTTCGATGTCTCTCTCCGGCACAAGCTCTGGAGTGAACAGAATGATCTCAGAATGATGTACACGCTGAGTCGCTACGGAGCGGATATCGGTTCATTTGTCAACCCGAATGATTTTTCGCTCAATCCCGGATTCCGGAACCGGTACTTCATCGGTAACACACTCTCGGCGATGTTTCGACACAATGGCGTTATCCCTTCTGTCGATTCCGAAATCAATCCGGTCGGCCGTTCCATTGTGCTGCGCTACAGTTACGAGTTCAGTAAGTTCAATGTCGATGGGGATTTTGAAGTGTTGAATGGACTGCTCGTTCCGCGCTACACGCTGTTTCGGTTTCACCGGGGAGAAGTGGCGTGGAGAGAGTACCTTGCTCTTCCGCTCCGACGACATACGTTGTCACTCGGTTTTCGAGCAGCAACGACCTTCCGAAAGAGCGTCGACAGCTTCTTTGATTCGTACCTAGGCGGTTTCGTCGGCATGAAAGGATATCCATTTTACGCACTCGGCGGCAATGACCTTGCGTGGCTGAATCTCACTTACAGATTCCCGATCTTTACAAAGATCCAGACCCGCTTAGCGCAGTTCTATTTCACAAAGCTCTATGCCTCGGTCTTTGCCGATGTGGGCGACGCGTGGACGGGCCGCCCGCCGGCGATACGCAACTGGAAAACCGATGCCGGTTTCGAGCTCCGGCTTGAAGCATTTTCGTTCTACGCCTATCCCACTCGCTTCTTCTTCAGCGGGGCGTATGGATTCAACCGTTTCACGCGCACCATCAACAATAGTACCGTCGAGTACGGCAAAGAGTGGAGATTCTACCTTGGAGTCCTGTTCGGTTTTGAATTGGGTCAGGTGGCACGTGCAAGGTGGTATGACGGTGAACCGAATGCTTTCTCGTGGTAAAAACCGTATCTTTTCCGAGTTGAAAACACTTTCTATCATATTCTCTCTCTTACTATTTCTTGATTCGCGGGCAATCAGCCAGTTCAAAGGAGGGAGCTCGCATCAGGAAGCAGTTCTCACAGGTCATCTCCGTTTTGATCTTGAGCAGTTTGCTCGCGGTGAGCAGGACTCAGCCCGCATCGGCTCCAAAGCTTCTCAAAGGAAATCGCCTTTGTATGCGGGATTGATGTCTGCGGCGATTCCGGGCGTCGGCGAGATTTATGCGGGATCCTTTTGGCGCGGCACAGCATTCATTGCGGCCGAAGCGGCACTGTGGGTTTTCTATGCAAGCTACGAAGGGAAGGGAGATGACCAGACGAGGCTTTTCCAGCAATTTGCTGATGAGCACTTTTCCGTCGTTCTCTATGCGCAATGGATGCAGCAATACGCGGCAGTCCTGAATCCAAACATCGATCCGGCAGATTGTTCGGGCATTGTCATCAGCAACGATCCGAATCTGAAACCCTGGGATCGGATCGATTGGGCAAAATTGAATCGCTGCGAAGAAGCGATCGGAGCGCGCACAGGAACTGGTTTTACTCATCGGCTTCCTCGACGCCCCGAACAGCAGTATTATGAGCTCATCGGTAAATATGAGCAATACAGCTCGGGCTGGGATGACGCGAATGTCGATCCGTCAAACTATCTCACCAACCTCTCGGCACGCTTCCTCGCATATCGCGATATGCGTGGAAAGGCAAACGACTTCTACAACATCGCCACAACGGTCTCGTACGTCCTCGTTGCCAATCATCTTCTCAGCGCCCTTGACGCAGCCTGGGTAGCGTCTCAATACAACCGCTCACTTTCGCTTCGGGCCCACCTTCAACCTACATCCCGCCCGTTGGGATTCGTTGAGTTCGTCCCGACGGCATCGCTAAGACTGGATTTTTGAGGTCACCGAGGTTGAGCTTTCCGGTTGCTTTTTCGGCTTTCCTCGCCTAAGTTGCAGGTTTCACCGGTCCTCTTTCGAACGTTATGCTTGAAACTCCGGTCAACACGGACACGCCACGCAGCAACGAGAGCAAAAAGCTGCAGCGGATTATTATCCGCGGCGCCCGTGTTCACAATCTGAAAAACGTCAGCCTCGAGCTTCCCCGCAACAAACTTATCGTGGTCACAGGGGTGAGTGGATCGGGCAAATCGAGCCTTGCATTCGATACAATCTACGCGGAGGGTCAGCGGCGCTACGTTGAGAGTCTCTCCGCCTATGCCCGACAGTTTTTGGAGCGCATGGACAAGCCGGATGTCGATTTCATCCAGGGGATTAGTCCCGCAATCGCCATCGAGCAGAAGACCTCCACGCGGAACCCACGCTCAACGGTAGCCACGACAACAGAGATCTACGATTATCTCCGACTCCTCTTTGGTCGTGCGGGAACAACATATTGCCGCGTTTGCGGAAAGCCGGTGAAGCGAGATACGGTTTCAACTGTTGTCGATCACTTTCGCTCCGAACCGTCAGGAAAGAAGATCTTTGTTCTCTTTCCTCTGCACGACCATCCCGGCCGAACGATGAAGGAGGAGCTTGAAGCGCTCAAAAAGCGTGGATTCTTTCGGATCGTTGTCAACGGAGAGGTTATTGATCTCCATGAGGCAACCTTCAAGGGTAAGAACAAGAAGGAGGTTCAGGTGCTGGTGGATCGACTTGTCACACGGCCGGGAGAGAAGGAATTCGAGGCACGGTTAGCCGATTCGGTACAAACGGCATTCGTGGAGGGGGATGGTTATGCATCCGTTGTGTTTGTGGATGACGGGAGGTCGATGCGTTTTGTCCAGCACTATGAATGTCGGGACGACCATATCCGCTATGAGGAGCCCGATCCACGACTCTTCTCGTTCAACAATCCGGTCGGTGCCTGTCCGAAGTGCCAGGGCTTTGGACGCTCGGTTGGGATCGATATGAATCTTGTTGTTCCCGATCCTTCCAAATCGATCCGCGAAGGAGCGATCCATCCCTGGAATTTCCCAAAATGGCGAGAGAATCTGCGCGATTTGCTGAGGATCTCGAAAGAAGCCGGCATTCCGGTTGATACCCCGTTTCGTGATCTCTCTGAACAGCAACTCGAAGTGGTAATGAACGGCTATAACGGATTCGATGGGATCAACGGCTTTTTCAAATTCATCGAACGAAAGTCGTATAAGATTCATTATCGTGTGTTCTTGAGCCGCTACCGGGGTTACACCACATGCGACGAATGCAAAGGATCACGCCTCCGAAAGGATGCGCTGAATATTCGCGTTGCAGGAAAGACCATTCACGATATTGTCAGAATGACGATCGAGGAGGCGAATGAATTTTTCCAGGAACTAAAGTTGCCTCAGTTCGAGATGGATGTTGCTCGCCGGATTATCGATGAATTGAGGAAACGCCTCAAAGTCTTGAACGACGTTGGGATCGGTTACCTCACCCTCGATCGACTCACCATGACGTTGTCTGGTGGAGAGGCGCAACGGATTAATCTTTCGACCTCCCTTGGTTCGTCGCTTGTCGGATCGCTCTATGTGCTTGACGAGCCGAGCATCGGTTTGCATCCGCGCGATAACCATCGGTTGATCAAGATTCTCAAGTCTCTTCGGGATGTCGGTAATACCGTCTTGGTTGTGGAGCACGATGAGGAGATGATCAGAGAAGCCGATATCGTTGTGGATATGGGTCCGAGGGCGGGAGAGTTGGGTGGAGAAGTGGTTTTTGTGGGATCGGTTGGAGATTTGCTGAAGCATCAAAGCTCTCTCACTGCGCGGTATCTTTCGCGCCGGGAATCGATTCCGTTGCCAACATCACGGAGGAAAGATTCAGAACGGTCGATTCTCATCAAGGGTGCGTCCGAGAATAATCTGAAGAATATCGATGTCAGAATTCCTCTCAACATGTTCGTGTGTGTCACGGGGGTGAGCGGATCAGGCAAGAGCACGCTCGTCCATGATATTCTGTATGCCGCCGTCCAGAAGATGAAGGGAGGATTTGAGGGATATGTCGGGAAGTACTCGGCAATTGAGGGAATAGATGGTTTTGATCGGATCGAAATGGTTGATCAATCACCGATTGGCCGAACACCCCGTTCAAACCCCGTCACTTACATCAAAGCATTTGATGTGATTCGAGAACTGCTGGCCGGCACACAGGCCGCCAAGATTCGCGGGTATTCACCCGGCTCTTTCTCGTTCAACGTTCCGGGTGGGCGGTGCGAGACCTGTGAAGGCGACGGGACGCAGAAGATCGAGATGCAATTCCTTGCCGACATCTACTTGACCTGTGAGACCTGCAAGGGAAAACGATTCAAGCAAGAAGTGCTTGAGGTGAAGTATCGAGGCCGAAATGTGCACGAGATTCTCGGAATGACCGTTCGCGAAGCCATTGCGTTCTTTTCTGAATCCCGGGAGGGCCAACGTGTTGCGAAACGGCTCAAGGTGCTCGATGATGTTGGCCTTGGTTATCTCCGTTTGGGCCAGCCTGCCACATCCCTTTCAGGCGGCGAGGCACAGCGCATTAAACTCGCCAACCATTTGATTGCGGCGGAGTCAGAGGGAAAAGCGCTCTTTATTTTTGATGAGCCGACCACAGGTCTCCATTTTGACGATATTGCCAAGCTGCTCCGTTGCTTTGATGCCCTTTTGGAAGCGGGGCATTCCCTCGTTGTGATCGAACACAACCTCCATGTCATCAAATGTGCCGATTTTATCATTGACCTCGGTCCGGAAGGTGGTGACAACGGTGGTCGCATTGTTGCAACCGGGACGCCCGAAGAGGTCGCTCGGAATGAGAAATCGTATACAGGAAAATTCCTTAAACAATATCTGACAAACGATTAACGTTCAAAAAAGGAGGAAGAGAAGACATGCGACGTATTGGAATCCTTGGATTTGCCGTTCTGTTTCTGACGCAATCGGTTCCTGCCCAAGAAAAGAAACTTGGTGTTGGAGTGGTTATCGGACTCCCCACCGGCTTTTCGGTGAAGTACTGGCAATCGTCGACGATTGCTTACCAGGGAGCTCTTGGAGGAAGCTTCGGGGGACTTGCCGTCGGTGCGGATTATCTGATTCACTCGAGACCATTCAAGAACCCGGATCTTCCATTCTACTACGGGCCGGGGATCTTTCTTGGTGAGGTTGGTATCGGAGGACCGAAAAAAGTCGGAACAGCAGCGTTAGGTGTTCGGGCCGTCTTTGGGGTGGACTATGTGTTCCCTCAGCATCCGTTTGACATCGCTCTCGAACTAGGCCCGGCCCTGTTTCTCACTCCGGTCACTGGTATTGGAGTTGAGCTGGGAGTGGCGTTTCGGTTCTATCCGTAGAGCGTCGGAGTATCTCCAAACAGAAAGACCCGATTGTTTCATCGACAATCGGGTCTTTTCGTTCATGAACAGGAGCTTCAGTACAGAGATCCGAAATTCAGAGTGATATAGAACCCGCCAAATGTCTCGATATACCCGCCGTGGAGCACCTCAATGCCGTCCCTGAACGGAACAATGTAGTAACGAACGCTGATCCCTGAGAGAGAGCCACGATCCAGCCCGAAGTACGCCCCCGCACCTATGAATCCACCCAATGTGTACCGTGGCCTGCCGTATTTCAGGCTCGTGAAGAATTCCACCTGCTCTGCGTATGTGTATGTCTGCCCGTTGTCGAGGTCTTCTGTTCGAACGAAGATGTATGGAGCGACATAGACCATTGATGGTCCGAGTCCCGCTGTGACATACGGTCTAAAATTATCGACGATATCTTCTCGGAACAGGCGATACTGAATGCTCAGTATCAGCGGAACGAGGAGGAGGCGGTTCTTTTTCCCCGGAATGAATGACTGTCCCGTAAACTGATCGTAATACTCGACCTCGGCCTCATCCTTCACATCCGAAATCGCCAGAGAGAGCGATCCGGCAAAATCATCAGAGAGCTCTTTGCGTAAAAAGAAACCACCCGCGAACCCGTTGTTCGAGAGCATGATGTCGAATCCCCACGCATTCCGTAAAGGGGCATAGGCATTTTTCTGAAAGAGGTCAGGTTTAGCAGGTTGAAAGATGATGGTGGAGTCTTTGGCCCGACTTACTTGGGCCATTAAGGAGGTGGATGTGAAGAGGCACAGAAGGACTGCCGGGATTGTGGATTTCATGGCGAACCTCGAGAAGTTAAACCTTTCAACGGGAATCATCAAATGAAGGTTCCGCACGCAATATAAAGCTTAGCTCACTGAAAAGATAGCGAATTTCAAATACTTTGTCTCAGGCATAGCCGCGATCACAGGATGGTCGGGACCCGCACCTGCGAATTCGAGCAATTGCAGCTTTCTATCGGCCGAATGAGCGGCCTGCTCGATAGTCGCAAGAAATGTCTCCTCCGTAACGTGATGCGAGCAAGAGGCCGTTACCAGGAAGCCCCCGGAGTTCAGTAAGCCCAATGCCAAAGTATTGATCTGCTTGTAGCCGCGCAATGCCGTTGCAATGGACTTCTTGTTTCGGACGAATGAGGGTGGGTCGAGAATCACCACATCGAACCGCTCGTTCCTTCCATTCATGTCCTTAAGTTTCTCAAATACATCGGCCAATTCGAACGTCACGTTTTGCACGTCGTTAATTGTGCAATTTACCTTTGCCTTGGCGACCGCCAGCTCAGAGCTATCAATGCCACGAACAACTTTCGCGCCACCGTGAAAAGCGTGAATCGCAAATCCCCCTTCGTTGCAGAAACAGTCGAGAACGCTCAAATCCTTCACATAGCGGCGGATTGCCCTCCTGTTTTCCCGTTGATCTAAAAAGAAACCGGTCTTTTGGCCGGTCATAACGTCAATTTTAAACTTCGCGCCGTACTCTGAAATGATCGTCTGATCCGGTGTTCCCCGCAATACGCCTTTTCGTGCTTCGAGATGCTCTAGACTGCGGAGTGGTGACTCATTGCGTTCAACGATAGCTTTGGGATGAAAGAGGGATTCGAGGACATCGCAAATCAACGTCAGTCTGCGATCCATCCCTGCAGAGAGCGTTTGGATGGCAAGAAACTCGTTGTATTTGTCGATGATCAGGCCGGGAAGAAAGTCGCTCTCGCCATGTACGAGACGAAAACATTCCGAGTTCGGGTAAATCCTCTTGCGAAGGGAGAGGGCTTTCGAAATTCTCTTCTCAAAAAAGTGAAATGAGACCTCCTCATGGTCGTTACTGAGAAATCGCAGTGCAATGAGCGAATGCGGATTGAAGAATCCCGTCCCGAGGAATTTACCGTCGTGCCGATGCACTTCCACAACATCGCCCGGATCGGGATTCCCGGCGATCGATTTGATTTCATTACTAAAGATCCACTGATGCCCGGCAAGGAGTCGATGCTCTTCGTTCTTTCGCAGGATGATATGCTTCTTCACGAGAAAAAAGTAGAGAGAATTGGAGAGAGAAGCAAACACTCTTTCTGTTTTTCTGTACAGTTGAGCTCACAGAGGTCGATTCCGATCACATGGAGGGGTAAAGTCGTGAACTCAATCACTTCGATTACGCGTTGGAATGAGTATAGTACGTGCGTGCAAAATATGTTTCATCATCAAAGGAGGTGCATGTGATGAAGGCGATTCACATCTTCTTGATTGTGGCAATTGTGAGCGTGGGTATTTTTGTGGGCTGCGAGAAATCGACCGCACCACTGAGAACAGGAGAGCTGAGGATGTACCTCGTGGATTCTCCTTCGCGCTATGATGCGGTCAATATCGCCGTGACGAGAGTCGAAGTCCATAGAGCCGACGCGGACACCGGGAGCGGTTGGACGGTGGTGAGTAGCGCACCAGCCCTGTATGATCTCCTGAAGCTGAGGAACGGTGCAAGTGCTCTCCTCGGCGGAGCCAGACTTGAGGCCGGTGAATACACACAGATACGGCTGATCATTGGACAAGGAAGCAATGTGGTCGTTAATGGTGTTACCCATCCGTTGACGATACCAAGCGGTGTTCAGTCCGGTCTTAAGCTTGTCCATCAATTCACCATTGAACCTGAGGAGCTCTATGAGCTCACGCTCGACTTTGATGCCGAGCGGTCCATTGTGGTCACTGGATCGAATCAGTATCTCCTGAGGCCGACTATTCGGGTTCAGGCGAATGTGATTTCAGGATCAATCTCCGGCACGGTTCTTCCACTAACTGCGAATGCGATCGTCCAGACCACTGTTGGCACGGATACGGTCACGGCTTATCCCGATACGACAAACGGATTCTTCCGACTCGTCGCAATACCTGTGGGAACGTACAACGTCTCGATCATTCCGGCCAGCCCGACCTATCGCGATACAACAATATCCGGGGTTGCTGTGACGAGAGGGCAGAATACATTGTTAGGCACAATCACTCTCCAGACACAATAAGTGCTGGTTGCCGAATCGTCCACCGAAGAGCCCATCCACGCATGGGCTCTTTCGTTTTTTCAGCATTCCTTGCAACACTTCCAACCGTTTGGTATATTCCTTTCACTTCAAGGTTTCCCACCTCGACGATTAAAGCTCTTAGGAGAATTCCATGACGAAGATTGAAGAACTCCTCGGCGGCGAAGCAAAGTCGCTGCTCGAACATCGGTGTAAGACAATTCCCAAAGAATCACTCCATCTCCCCGGCCCGGATTTCGTGGATCGCGTGTTCACTCTCTCCGACCGGAAAGCTCCTGTTCTTCGGAGCCTTCAGCAGCTTTTCTCAACAGGTCGCTTAGCCGGGACAGGCTATCTCTCGATCCTTCCGGTTGATCAAGGAATCGAGCACTCCGCGGGTGCGTCGTTTGCACCAAACCCGATGTATTTTGATCCGGAGAACATCGTCAAGCTGGCTATCGAGGGAGGTTGCAACGCCGTTGCATCGACGCTGGGAGTCCTTGGTTCGGTTGCTCGGAAGTACGCGCATAAGATTCCGTTTATTCTCAAAATCAACCATAACGAATTCCTCTCCTATCCGAATACGTACGATCAATCACTTTTCGGAAGTGTCAAACAAGCGTTCGAAATGGGAGCGGTTGCTGTGGGGGCCACGGTCTATTTCGGGTCGCCGGAATCGAGACGCCAGATTTGGGAAATTAGTCAAGCGTTCGAGCAGGCGCATGAGCTTGGGATGGCGACGATTCTCTGGTGCTACACGCGGAACGCGGCGTTTAAAACGAAAGACAAAGACTACCATGTGGCTGCCGACCTCACAGGCCAGGCGAACCATTTGGGTGTGACTATTGAGGCCGACATCATTAAGCAAAAGCTTCCGGAGAACAACGGCGGATACACGGCTTTGAACTTCGGCAAGACACACAAGAAAGTCTATGAGGAGTTGACCAGCGATCATCCCATCGACTTGACCCGCTATCAGGTGGCGAATTGTTACATGGGGAGGGCAGGATTGATCAACTCCGGCGGACCATCCGGCGCTAACGACGTTGCGGAGGCAGTACGTACGGCAGTCATTAATAAGAGGGCAGGAGGAATGGGATTGATTTCAGGCCGCAAGGCTTTCCAGCGACCGATGAAAGAGGGAATCGAAATTCTCAACGGCATTCAGGATGTGTATCTTTCAAAGGAAGTAACAATCGCATAACACACCCGATTCAGCTTTTGCAGCGTGCACAGAGGCGTCGGCGCGAAGGCTTGACGCCTTTCGTGTTTCAAGCGGATGAGATGATATCAAGCAAATTTCAATGCATCATTTTTGATATGGATGGGACGCTGACGCAGACGAATCAGCTTATCTTCGATTCGTTCAACTACATTGCCCGGAAGTATCGAGGGAGGACGTTCAGCGTTCCGGAGATCGTCGCGATGTTTGGTCCGCCGGAAGAGGGAGCGCTCGTTCAAATCGTTGGGAAGGAATCTCTGGAAAAGGCGATGGGGGAGTATCTCGAATTCTACAGATTGAATCATCAGCGATTGGCAACCGTCTATCCGGGAATGGACACACTCCTCTCTGAACTCAAGAAGAAAGGGTGCAGGTTGGCACTGTTCACCGGCAAAGGAACGCACACAACGGCAATTACGCTTGACGAATGCGGAATCAAACAGTACTTCGATCTCGTCGTGACCGGAAATGACGTTGTGAATCATAAGCCCTCCGCAGAAGGTATCAAGAAGGTGCTCACTCACTTTGGTGCCGAGCGAATGGACGTACTGATGGTAGGAGATTCCGTCGCTGATATCAAAGCGGCACGAGAGGCCGGAGTGATGGTCGCGGCGGTATTGTGGGATTCGTACGCAAAGGACAAAGTACTTGCGATGCAGGCGGATGTCGTGTTTCACAGTGTGGCAGAGTTCCGCTCGTGGATTCTGGAGAGAATACAGGAATCGTTTTCTTCAGATTGAATAGACTCAAGGGGATGAGTATATTGATGTGTCAACGATAACACCTGAAGAGGATCGAACAAGAACATGGCGAAAACGAAGGTCGGCGTCATCGGGGTGGGCCATCTCGGTAGTCTCCACACGAAGATGTACGCCCAACTTGAGGATGTGCACTTGGTTGGAGTACACGACATCGATGGTAACCGCGCTGCGAGCGTTGCCAGCGAGCATGGAGCAAAAGCATACGATGATCGTTCGGTGCTCCTCGAAGAAGTTGATGCGGTAAGCATCGCCACGACTACGAAAAATCATTTTGAGGTTGCACAAGAAGCGCTTGAACGTGGTGTACATGTTCTCATCGAGAAGCCCATCACCGAGACCCCTGAAGAGGCCAAGACGCTCATCCGACTTGCGGACGCCAAAAAGCTTAAGATTCAGGTGGGTCATGTTGAACGATTCAACCCGGCTATACTTGCTTTGGAGGCCTATGACCTCAAGCCTCTCTTTATTGAGTCGCACAGGTTGGCTCAATTCAATCCGCGGGGAACTGATGTTGCGGTGGTTCTGGATTTAATGATCCATGACATCGATTTGATCCTTAGTTTGGTGCAATCGCCCGTCGAACGGATTGATGCCAATGGCGTGGCTGTTGTGTCGGACAGCGTGGACATTGCAAACGCACGGCTCCAGTTCGCCAACGGCTGCGTGGCAAATGTCACCGCGAGTCGAATTTCGCAGAACAAGATGCGGAAGATGCGGCTTTTTCAGCACAACGCATACATCTCCATTGATTTCTCTCAAGGACTTGCCGAGGTTTTCCGGCTCGTGGATACAAACGACCCATCCATTAAGCCGACGATGTTGTTAGGTCAGATTGATCAGGGAAAGAAGAAACGCTCGATTATCTACGAGCAGCCCGAAGTCAAGGAAATCAACGCATTGAAATATGAGCTGGAGCAGTTTGTAAAGTGCGTAAGGAATGGAACCGAGCCGCCTGTCACGGGGCGGGATGGCCTCCAGGCGCTGGAAGTTGCACAGGAAATCCTGAAGAACATAGAATCACAAACTTTCCGGATCGGTGGATGAGGGATACACTCAACATAACGAATCCATTATTGATTGACATCGGTGGTTTGGCCGATGCCTTATCGGTGCAAGCGTACGTGGTGGGGGGATATGTCCGTGATGCGTTGCTTGGCCGGGAGGTCAAGGACATCGATGTTGTTGTCCTGGGCAGTGGAATCAAGTTTGCGAAGTCCTATGCGAAGAAGGCCGGCCGAACCAACCTGGTGGTGTATGAGAATTTTGGCACAGCGATGCTCCAGTTCGATGATGTGAAACTGGAATTCGTCGGTGCGCGAAAGGAAAGCTATCGAAAGGACTCCCGAAAACCTCTGGTTGAATCGGGTTCGCTTCACGATGATCTTTCGCGCCGCGACTTTACCGTCAATGCCATTGCTGCGTCGCTCAACAAGCACACGTTTGGGACTATCGAAGATCCTTTTCGTGGCCGCGATGATCTCCGCAGCAAGCTGATTCGAACACCTCTTGATCCCGCTACCACGTTCGATGATGACCCGCTTCGAATTCTGCGTGCGTTGCGCTTTGCCTCGCAGCTTGAATTCTCGATTGATCCACCTGTTTTGCAAGCGGCGAAAGCGATGAGGGACCGGCTGAAGATTGTTTCGCAGGAGCGCATTACCGATGAGTTTCTCAAGATCATGGCAAGCTCCCAGCCATCGATTGGTCTGCAGTTGATGCATGATACCGGAATCCTTGATATCGTGTTTCCTGAAGTCGCGCAACTTGCCGGCGTGGATCAACGCAATGAGTACCACCACAAGGATGTGCTTCGGCATACGCTGAAGGTTGTTGACAATATCAGCGAGACAACGGAGAACATCTGGCTGAGGATGGCTGCTTTGCTGCATGACATCGCCAAACCGCGTACGAAGGCATTCAAAGAAGGGATCGGCTGGACATTTCACGGGCACGAGGAGCTTGGGGCGAGGATGGTGAAACCGATTTTTCGACGGATGAAGCTTCCCCTTGAGCACGTGCCGTACATTGAAAAGCTTGTCCGGCTTCATCTTCGTCCGATGGCGCTTGTGGACGAAGGCGTAACGGATTCGGCGATCCGGCGGCTTCTCTTTGAAGCGGGAGAGGATATCGATGATTTGATGAAGCTCTGCCATGCCGACATCACATCGAAGAATCCGCGCCTTGTCCAACAGGTGCGGCGGAATTATGAGCGTGTCGTAGAGAGGATGAAGGAGGTTGAAGAACGTGATCGCATGCGTGCCTGGCAGCCACCACTACGTGGCGAAGAAATTATGGAAGTCTGCGGCCTGCAACCTGGTCCGGCAGTGGGTCAACTCAAGAAAGAAATTACCGAAGCGATTCTTGACGGCCGTATTCCCAACGAACACGATGCCGCCCTCGAGTATTTGCTGAGAATCAAAGATGAGGTTCTCTCGCGCGTCTAATCGCCTTTGATTCCCGTCTCGAATTCAAGGACTTTTGGTCACATGTTGTGAACAACGAATCACCTCACGTCAGGCACAGCCCGGTGCTTAGTCGTTTCTTCTGGATTGCGTTTTTTGTCGCATCGCATCTCGTCTTCTCCCAAACGACCGATGTTCGGGGAGTTGTGTCGGATAGTGTGACGGGGCAACGTCTCGTCTATGCCAATATCCTGCTGAAGGGGACCGCGAGGGGAGCGACGACAAACTCCCAGGGGTTCTTCCTTCTCCCCAACGTTCCATTTGGAACTCACGAAATCATCATTTCCTATCTTGGCTATGTCCAAGAGCGCCGTACTATTGTCGTTCACAGCAACGAAGCGCTCTTCCTCGGCATTCGACTGAAGCCCACAGCCATAGAAGCAGAGACAATCGAGGTGATCGGCGGCATGCGGAATCCCCTGCTCGAAACCAGCACGAGTGTGCATGTTGTTGAGCCCGCACAGATTCGCCTGGTGCCCGTGGCTGTCCAGGAAGACCTCTTTCGCTCGCTGCTGATCCTGCCGGGTATGGTCTCCACGAGCGATGTGACCTCTCAATTCTATGTTCGGGGCGGGGCTGGAGATCAGAACCTCATTCTGCTCGATGGAATGAGGGTCTACAATCCCTACCATGCTTTTGGAATCTTTAGCTTGTTCGATCCTGAGATCATTAAGTCGACTGAAGTTCACCTCGGTGCGTTTCCGCCGGGTTATGGGGGAAGACTTTCTTCTGTCGTTAATTTGATTTCGCGCGAGGGTCGCGCAGACAGAATCAGCGGACGCGCGAATGCCAATTTTCTTGCCATGAACCTCAGGCTTGAAGGGAATGCGGAGATTGTTGAGGACATGACCTGGCTTGCAAGCGTTCGAAAGTCGATCTCCGCCCGCCCGCTCCGGAATTTTCTTGGAAAGAATGTACCGATTGAATTCTATGACAGTTTCGTCAAGGTGGGATGGCCGGCATGGGAAACGGGAAAAGTTGGCGTCACGGCCTTCTTCAGCGGTGACGACGTGCTCGATCCGAATCCCGAAGATCCCAACTACCACTGGCGGAATTCGTCCGTGGGCATCTTTGCAGGTGGACTCATCTCACGGCGGACATTCGTGGAAGCTGTCGGGTATAGCGGCATTTATCGAATGGAACGAGATCCGAAACGTTCGCGGGTTATCTCACCTGCACTGACTTCGGTTAAAGAACTCGGGATTCGATCTTCAGCGACGTTCTACGGGGATGATGGTGATCTCTATTTGCTCGGTTTTGAAACAATCTTTCCGACGATCCGATACGATTTCGTAAACCGACACGGGATTCACCTCCGCGTGGAAGAGCTGAGGCCGGAGATGGCCGGGTGGTTCCGCATCCTGGCCAAACGCGATCGCTGGCAATTTGATGGTGGGGTGCATGCAGACTTCTTTGCGCTCTTTAATTATGGCGGGGGATTTTCTGTTGCTCAACCGCGATTGAATGTGAGCTATCGCTTTCTGGAGACATGGACGGCCAAGGCGTCCTACGGAAGGTTCAGCCAAACGCTCATCGCCCTCAACAACGAGGATGATGTGATCTCCGTCTTTCAAGGGTGGACTCGCATTCCCGAGAATGCGGGCTTTCAGAGTTCCTCGCACTATGTCATCGGATTTGAAGGGTATCTGACGCCCGGTCTCTCACTGAACCTTCAATCGTACTACAAGGATTATCCGAGGCTTACGATCTATAACCGAGATCAAATTGACATTCTCGATCCTCAGTTCATCAACGTGCGTGGGGAGGCGTACGGGTTTGAATCTCTTCTGCGATACGGTCATTCTCTTATCGACGTGTACACGGCCTATACCCTTGCGTGGACGTTCGTGAAAACGTCTGGACTTACCTATTTTCCGAGGTATGATCGACGACATACGCTGAATGCGCTCTTCGTCGTCCATGTGCTGAAAGGACTGGATATCGGCGCTCGGTGGGAGTTTGGGTCGGGATTCCCGTTTACGCAAACGATCGGCTATTATGACAGACTCCGAATGCAGAATATCTTTAGAAATCCGATGGATGATGAGACAGGTCAACCGTACACAATGCTTGGTCCAAAAAATGCGGCTCGTCTACCTTCGTATCATCGGCTTGATGCAAGCATCACCTACACATTTGAAATTGGGTTTCTTCGTGGAGTGTTAGGAGCATACTTCGTGAATCTCTCTAGTCGAAAAAACCTTTTCTACTTTGATCGAAGAACCGGCCAGGAGATCTCGATGCTTCCTTTCACACCATCAGCAACATTGACGCTCGAATACTAATGAAAAGCGCTCTCATCTCTTTAGTGTTTTTGGCGGGATTTCTCGGTTGCGATGAGCCGTTCAATGTGAAGGCAGATTTTGAGGAGCGAGTCGTCGTGTACGCGGTTCTTTCGAATCGTACAACCACATCGATTGCGCGCGTCTATAGGACATACGACCCACCATCATTCGATCCTCTGGCCGTAACGACGGAAATGCCGGTGCGTAACGCGACCGTTACTGTATCCGAGGGGAGGAACACCTACCAATATGCCGAAACGACCCTCACACGCAAAGACAAAAGTCGGTATCTCACCGACATCGAGGCATATCACTATCGGCCGTTTGTTGTCCAGGCGGGGAAACAGTACACCCTCAGCGTTGCCACCCAGCAGTTCGGGATCACCATGGCGACGACCTCCGTTCCTGATACCGGTGACCTGCGTTTTGAGGAGAGTGACCCCGATTTCCTCTGGGTTCTTGTGAAGCTGGGGCCGCAGGCGAAAGGGTATATGGTGCGGTGCTACATTGAGTTCCAGGCGACAGTTGGGGGACAGGTGCGGGAGTTTCGAATCGAGGTCCCGAGCGTGATTCTCTATTATATAGACAACACACGGTTCGGGGCCGAATATCCAACGTTGGTACGGCGAACCGGCATCGGAGGTCAGTTCTCACGATCTGACTATTCGGAGCTCGCCCTCTTTTCCAGACAGGGGTTTGAGATCATTCGTGAAAAGGTCGCGATGGAGTATCAAGGCGTAACGAACCAGCGAACGGTCTTCATTCTCACCCAAGCTGACGAGCATTTATACAATTACTACAATATTGTGAATGGATTTCAGGATCCTTATCTCGTCCGGCTGGATGAACCTGATTACACGAACATTCGTGGCGGGGTTGGTGTTTTTGGCTCTTTCTTTGAGCAAACCTTCGTTTATGAAGTCCAATAAACGCGTTTTGCTGTTGGATCATTTCATCTGAGGAAACATTTTCCACCCATCAACAGTCCAACGATTCGAGCAAAACCTGTTAAATTCCTTCAATTCTTGAAACTTTAGGAAAATTCTGTCGTTAATAGGATAGCGTTTGCCGCTCCCGACAACCCGATATCAATTTCACTGTACAGAGGTAAAAACCATGAAGATCTTCTTATCGATTCTTTTCGTTATTGTGCCAAATGTCCCTGCGCTTACGCAACCGAAGGTTTTAACAATGGCGCATGCCGTCGAAACAGCTTTGAGGCATAATTTGAATGTGCAGCAGGCGCAAAATAATGTTGAGGCTGCTGAGGCCTCATTGTTGGCGGCATATGGAAGCTATTTGCCCACCGTTTCGCTTGGTGGCCAGTGGAGTCGGACACAGACAGTCGCTGCGCCAACAACACGCCTTGATTTCTTCGGTCGCCTTATAACCCTTGATGAACAGCGAACGATTGCAAATTCTTTTGGGACACAATTGAATGTGGACTACACGGTCTTTGACGGGTTCTCGCGTGAGGCTAACTGGACCAAAGCGAGCTCGAACAAGGCAAGTGCAGAACACACGATGAATCGCACAAAGCAGGCAATCGTGTTTCAAACAGAGAGTGCTTATCTCAACGTGCTCCGAACGGAACAACTGGTCCGTGTCAGTGAAGAGAACCTCAAACGTGGTCAGCGACAACTCGAGAGAATCATCGAGTCGAACCGGCTCGGTGCACTTTCCCTGGCCGATGTCTATCGCCAGCAGTCTGCCGTCGCCTCCGATGAACTCGCGCTCATTACCGCTCAGAACAATTATAACAAGGCGAAAGCTGATTTGATTGCTCTCATCGGTCTCGATCCTATGAATGAATACCAAATCGCCGATGCTTCGATTCAGAGCGACATCGATCAAGCGGACATTGAGGGAACAGTTGAGCGATACCGCAATCAGCTGGAGATTCGTCGGAAGGCGCTTGCTGCTCGGCCCGACTACCACAGTTCCAGAGAAAATTATATTGCAGCGTCCTCCGGAGTTACGCAGGCGAGACGCGGGTACATTCCCACTGTACGGGCCTTTGGCTCATACGGTCTCTCCAACACCGTGCTTGAGAAGATCTCCGACAACAAGAGAATGCAATGGGGGCTATCGTTCTCCTGGTCCCTCTTTGACGGACTGCAAACGAATCAGGCGCTCCAGGCTGCGCAGGCACAAGAACGGAACGCCGAGCTTCTGCTTGCTCAAACCGAGCGCGCCATCAGCGTTGAGGTGAAGAAGGCTCTTCTTGATCTGGAGGCGGCACGGAAGCAGTATGAAGTTGCACAAAAGGGGCTCGTTGCGGCCGCTCAGGATCGAAGGATTGCAGAAGAGCGTTACAATGTTGGTTCCGGCACTCTCTTGGATTTGTTGACCGCCAACGCAGGCCTTGTTCGGGCTGAAGCAGATAAGATTAACGCTGTCTATAACTATATCATCGCGAAGCGAAACGTAGAATACGCCGTCGGAGAGCGACTCTACTAATCGTTTTTTCCCCAGGGTAGGCTTAATCAATTATGAAAACGACAAACGGAAAGAAGTCTAAGAAGAAAATTATCGTCTTCTCGATCATTGGAGTTGTTCTGGCAGCTCTGGTGCTGCTGGTGATTCTCGGGAGCAATCGAGAGAAGATCGTTACAGTCCAGACCGAGAAGGCTCAACGGAGAACCATTACGCAAATCGTCACCGCATCCGGAAAGATTCAGCCCGAAGTTCAGGTGAAGATCAATGCGGAGGTCAGCGGTGAAATTATCGATCTCCCTGTGAAAGAAGGAGATCGGGTTCGGAAAGGACAGCTTCTTGTTCGAATCAAGCCGGATGCCTATCAGGCGCAGGTTGAGCGCTTTGAGGCGGCTCTTGTCATGCAGCGCGCGAACCTCACGAAGGCTGAGGCAGAATACAAGCGCATCGCGGAGCTTTTTGAGAAGAACCTCGTGTCGCAAGCTGAAATGGACATCTCCAAGGCCACGTATCAAAGTGCAAAAGGGGCGTTTGACCAGGCAAGCGCCTCCCTCAAAGAAGCACGAGAAACACTGGCAAAAACGTCGATCTACTCTCCAATGGATGGTGTTGTCAGTCAATTGCGATCTCAACTCGGAGAGCGAGTAAGTGGAAGCACGTTCACACAGGGGACGGAGATCATGACGGTTGCGGATCTGTCGCGAATGGAAGCTCGGGTTGACGTCGGTGAGAACGATGTGGTTCACATCTCACTCGGAGATACAGCGCGCATCGAGGTCGATGCGTATCCTGATCGGAAATTTGTTGGAATCGTTACCTACATCGCGAACACCGCAAAAACGCGAGGACTGGGAACGCAAGAGGAAATAACGAATTTTGAGGTGAGGATTCGGATGAACGAGCTGGAAAAGGTTCAGTTCCGTCCAGGTATGTCCATGACGGCTGACATCGAAACGGAAACACGCCGTGGGGTTGTTGCCGTGCCTATCCAATCCGTTACCGTCCGACAGCCAAAGGAAGAGGAAAATAAGCCGGAGGAGCCGGGTGAGGGCGAAGCAAGGTTGGCAACTGCAGATGCAAAGAAAAAGAAGGCCGAGGAGGAGGTACAGGAGGTCGTTTTTGTGGTTGTTGAAGGAAAAGTCAAGGCGGTACCGGTAAAACGTGGTATAGCGGACGATTCGTACGTGGAAATCACTACCGGACTTGACGAGGGGGTTGAGGTCGTCAGCGGACCGTTCAAAGCTATCAACAGAGAACTCGAAGACGGCACCAAAGTCAAAGTTGAAAACAAGACGGCAAAGGTTATGGCCGAGGCAAAGCAATAATCAACAGAAGAGGACCACTTATGACGCCAGTTATTCACCTGAAGAACATCACCAAAGTCTATACGATGGGGGATACCGATGTCCATGCCTTGGCCGGAGTTTCGCTGGACATCCACAAGAACGAATACGTTGCAATTATGGGACCATCCGGTTCGGGGAAGTCGACACTGATGAACATCATCGGCTGTTTGGATACGCCGACATCCGGTTTGTATGAATTCAACGGCGTGAACGTCAGCGACATGAACGATAATGAACTTGCGAAGATCCGGAACAAGGAGATCGGTTTTGTGTTTCAGACATTTAACCTCCTTGCCCGCTCAGATGCGCTCCATAATGTCGAACTTCCCTTGATCTACGGTGGTGTTGCCTCAGCTGAGCGTAAGGAGCGGGCTCGAGAGGCTCTTCGGAGAGTAGGACTCGAAGACCGGATGCATCACAAGCCCAATGAGCTTTCCGGCGGTCAACGTCAGCGCGTAGCAATTGCCCGAGCCCTCATTACTCGACCTTCAATCATCCTTGCCGACGAACCGACAGGAAATCTCGATACAAAGACCGGGGATGAAATCATGCAGTTGTTTGAAGAGTTGCACGAGGAAGGGAACACCATCATCTTGGTCACTCACGAGGAATACATCGCCGAGCATGCCGACCGCATCATCAGAATTCGCGACGGTAAAGTGGAGCGTGATGAACGCGTGAGAAACCGGAAGCGATTGAAAGCCAATGCGGGCGTTCTGGTCTAACGTCTCCTTTTACCTCACGGAGTTTAAAGAAGGTCTCCAGATCTCCTTTCAGGCGATCCGCGCCAACAAAATGCGGTCTGTCCTGACGACGCTGGGGATTGTCATCGGCATCGTTTCCGTGACGTTGATGGGGACGGCGATCGAGGGGCTGAATCGGGCGTTCAATGAAAGCGTGGGGAAGCTGGGCGCGGATGTGCTGTTCATTCAGAAATTTCCCTGGCAGAGCGATGAAGATTGGGCCGTTCTTCGGAATCGCCCGGATATTCGGTTTGAACACGCTAAGGCGGTGGAACGGAACGTTACGTTGGCTTCGAATGTCACAACGGTTGCCGGTGCTCTTCAGCCAGTCAAATATGCCAACAAAATTATTGAGAATGTCGTTGTTGTCGGCACCGATGATGAGTTCGACGATACACAGAATCTTTCTCTTACCCTCGGGCGGTTTATGTCCCCGGCCGAAGCCAACGGGGGAAGACCGGTGGTTGTCCTTGGGGCAGACGTAGCCGAAAACCTTTTTCCCGCAGAAAATCCTCTCGGTAAAACCATCAAGGTAGGGAACTATTCATATCGTGTCCTTGGGGTGTTGGAGAAGCAGGGAAAATTTCTCGGAATGCAGAGTCTCGATAATCGGGTGTACGTTCCGATCAATCGGTTCTTTCGAGAGTTCAAATCATTTCGAGGCGGGCTTGAAATCTGGGTCAAGGCAAAAGACCGCGCGATTCTGGACGATGCAAAGGAAGAAGTTCGGGGAATCATGAGAAAGGCCCGCCGCCTTCCCCCGAAGGCAAAGGATAATTTTGCTATCAACCAGCAAGAGATCATCGTTCAGACATTCAATACCATTGGCGGCGTGATTGCCGGTGTGGGGTTGTTCATCACGGGGCTTGCATTGTTCGTTGGTGGTATCGGCATTATGAATATCATGTTTGTCTCTGTGACGGAGAGGACAAAAGAGATTGGCATTCGGAAGGCGATTGGCGCTCCCCGGCGAACAATCCTTGTTCAATTTCTTGTCGAAGCCGCCGCCCTTTGCCTTATCGGCGGAATTATCGGTATTGCCATCGCCTTCCCGCTCAGCCTCATTATTGACACAGTGCTTCCAACGGCAATGCCGGTGAGCATCGTTGTCATCGCACTTCTCATTTCCATCTTTGTTGGAGTCATTTCAGGATTCCTTCCTGCTTATCGAGCTTCCCGGCTCGATCCGGTTGATGCACTGAGGTACGAGTAGCAGCAAATCATGGATCTCAAAGAAGTTATACGCATAGCACTTTCTTCGATCAAAGCGAACAAGCTTCGGTCGGTTCTGACGCTGCTTGGCATCGTTATCGGTGTCTTCTCGATTATCGGCGTGATGACAGCTGTGCGTGTGTTGCAGAATAGCATCGAGAGCGGCATGAGTCAGCTTGGATCGCACACGTTCCAGATTCAGAAGATGCCTATGTTCGCGAATCGGCAGGAATGGTTGAAGGCACGTCAACGAAAAGATATTACGTACGAACAGGCGCTGGCCGTCGTGGAGCGGATGACACTTGCAAAGTATGTCGGACTCGAAGCCTGGCAAGGTGGAAAAGTTGTCCAGGCAGGGGGGATCAAGACCAATCCGAACGTGGGAGTTGCGGGA
Organism: Bacteroidota bacterium; assembly: GCA_035559595.1. Classification (GTDB taxonomy): domain Bacteria; phylum Bacteroidota; class Ignavibacteria; order UBA10030; family UBA10030; genus DATMBF01. The sequence goes on from DATMBF010000017.1 coordinate 35,083, forward strand.
GAAACCATTGAGGGATTTGCAACGAACAATTGGAATGTCCTAGAAGGACGTCTCTTCACAACTGAGGAACTTCAGCGAGGGGCAACCGTGGTTGTGCTTGGAGCTCAAGTTGCGAAGAAGATCTTTCCAAAAGGGGATGGAATTGGCACGATCATCAGGGTTGACAACTATCAATTTCTCGTGATCGGAATTCTCGAGGAAAAAGGAGCAGCGATGGGTGGGAGTAGCGACAATTTTGTTGCTATTCCGTTGACGACCTTCTTTCAATACTTCGGGAAGAACCGTTCCCTTCAGGTGATGGTGAAGGCGAAGGAGCCTGAGGTGTTTGAAGATGCAATCGAGGAAGCAAGATTCATTTTACGAACGGTTCGAAATGTTCCACCGGGAGCGGAAGACGATTTCTCGATCTTCTCGAACGATTCTCTCATCAAGGCATTCAATGACTTTACATATTATGTGAAGATGGGAATAGGCTTCATCAGTTTCATCTCTTTACTTGCCGCTGGTGTTGGGATCATGAACATCATGCTGGTTTCCGTAACGGAGCGGACGCGAGAAATCGGAATTCGGAAGGCGATCGGGGCGAGGAAAACGAACATTCTCTCGCAGTTCCTGACCGAAGCGATCGTCCTTTGCCAGATCGGCGGGCTCTTTGGAATTCTTCTTGGAGTCGTTGCGGGAAATATCGCTGCGATTGCATTCGAGATCCCCCCCATTGTTCCTCTCGACTGGGCATTCATCGGCTTTGCACTCTGCGCCCTTATCGGAATCATTTTCGGTGTTTACCCAGCCTGGAAGGCGGCCAACCTCGATCCCATCGAAGCACTACGCTACGAGTGAATCAATTCCGGAGTTGGGGAGTGAAGACGAGGGTTTGGGCTTTGCCTGTTTTGATCGAAGCCACAGCAATGGCAAGGAGTTCATTCGCCTCTTTCAACGCGGCATGGATTTGCGCGTCGCTTTTCTTCCTTTGATTCGATGAGAACCGATCTCAAAAACGTTGAATCTCACGCGACAGCGTCCCATCGAGCATCATTTCGCGGCTTGGAATTCTCGGCGAGCTCCGGTCAGGCAGGAACAACTCCGGATTAGAGATGTTTTTGTTTTTGAGACAGCTTCTCGTAACTCCATCCAATAAGAAATTTTGTTCTTCTTTTGCAGTCTGCATGATTCATGTTCTTCCTCATTCATGCTTTCATTCTTCTGCCTCTTTCTTCCTCTGAAAAGATCCAGCCTGCAAGTTTTCCGGGTTCGACTTCTTCGAAGTAATTCCAGTAGCGGGGGGTGCGCATATGGCGCGACGAATTGTCCCCTTCAGGAATTTCCTTCGCATCTGCCATAATCGTTTCGAAGCGTAATTTCCAGCGCTCCATGTTCTTCGGCCTCAGGTCGACCCATCCGTCGTGTGCCCAGCTGTCGATCGATTTGTCGGTGATCGGCAGTTCGTTCTCGCCGCGATAGGGCGGAATCTTGATCTCCGACCCGCGCAACAACGTTGTTCCATCGCTCAAGAGAATCGGGATGCCGATGGAGATGATTTGAGCCCGAAGCTCTGCGTTTGAGCGGACAAGCTCCTCAAGTCGCGTTGACATTTCCTTCGCTGTGACTTTGCGGATGGCAAGCATTGATCGGTACGCGAGCTTCAACAGGTATGCTTCGTAGAGAAGCTTGGAAAGCCGTGGTGGACCCAGAATCTCAAAAGCCACGCTCTCGGTTTTGTGTTTGGCTTCAAGCTCCTGCATCTCTTTGATTGCAGACTCAAAGAGAAATCCCGCGCGGTATGTCGGATTAAGCGTTGCGTTGTCGAGGGCATTGATGATATCGTGACCCGTGTTCCCGCCTCTGATTTCGTAAATCACGGAGTCGGCGATCTCCTCCGGAGTGACGAACTCCATCTGCCCCGGCGTTGCAATGGCCTCAAATTCCCCCCGGGAGAACAAGCCGTTTTCTCCGGTGTCGATAAAGACTGACTGCAGAGGCCGTCCAAGCGATTTCCACTGTGCGTCTTTAAGCTTCAGTTGAAGCGATCGTTTGAGGGGAATCCCCTGCTCGGGGGGACAATCGATCATTTCAATCGGTTTCCCACGTTTCTTGATGTCACCGAACCCAATGCGCTTCCAGGCAATCGCTGCGGTTGGCTTGATCTCTTTGGTAATAGGGGCATCGGGAGTGCGGCCCATGAGGAAAAGGAGCATGGTGTGGGCGCCTGCAACCGAAGACTTCGAAAGCAGAACGCTTGATGGACGCTCCTCACTATGGGTGTACGGAATGTTCAATCCCATTCCACCTGTCCCGCTCGTTCCGATCTTCACATAGATCTTCGTCCCGACCATTTGCATGGAGCGATAGAGAAGCTGAACGTGCCGGATGAGCTGAGGTGTGTAGAGTGTAGCAAGAAGTCGCTCCGTGGCCTCGACGAGGTCGTTCCGGTTCGAGCCCTCTTTGATGGCTTTGCGGATTTCTCGCGCGCTATGGAAGAGGTCCTGATAGGCAATTGCCGTCGCTGAATTCACACAATCCACAACGACGGCCGGTTTACACTCTCGCAACAATTGGTAGATTGCCGAGCGCTCGACAACTGCGCTCGTGAGCTCGTCCAGCATATCATCAATGAGCATCTCACGGGTTTTGGGATTGCTGAGGATTTGATCCCTTGGCATGTCCTTGAGCGAGGCGCGGACAAAGATGTTGCCCCACCGGGGGATGAAGAAATTGCGTCCGGCTTTCGGGAACTCCCGACGCAGTGCAGCGACGGCATCTTTTGCCTCGGATTCGAGAAGGGAGGAAACGATGATGCGTTTCGGTCGCTCCTCCATCAGTTTACGGCAGATCGCCGAGCCGACCAGGCCCCAGCCGCCGAGGACAAGAACGGTTTTGTTTTTGATGTCCATGGTATAGTAAGAGAGCTCTAGTTTAGAAATATATGCTCAAGCCTAACCTGATTGGAGTTGATTCGACACTGACCCATGTGACCACGGTTTCTACGCTGTGACTCCCCGTATAATGACTTCGTTGCCGCGAGTAAATGCCCTGCGTGACATATTCGGCCAGGATACTTACGCGATCAAAAAGAACATACTCCACCCCAATTGTGCCTGATAACCCAAGTTCAACTAGCCCGTTTCGTTGCTTTGAGTCTGAGTTGCTATAGCTGGTTCGAGAATAACCAAGGATTGGTCCACCACCATAATAAAACAAAAGTCCACCTGAAAGCGCGGTGTAGATGAGGTATTCACTTTCGATTCTAAGCGAGACACCAGATCGTTGTTGAGATGTGGGCACTGCCGGTCCGACGGCGTTGTCCAGGTGAAATAAGTCACCATCCACAGACACACCAATACGTACTGCTTTCCATTCTGAAATATGGTATTTCCCCGAAAATGTCTTTCCAGAAAAAGCGAGGAGGTAAGGCCAGAATTGATTGTTCTGCAATTCGATCTTAAAGAGAATCGCCCCCGTTCTGTTCCTCAACGGATTAGCATTTGATGTGTCAGGGTCCAATTGCTGAGCTTGACCATAAAACTGAAGAAGAATGATTACGAATGACAGTATAATGGCTCTCATTTTGTTTTGCCCCTTTGTTGGAGTTTATTTTGGCACCACTGTATCATACCAAGGCTTCTTCTCCCTGCTACCCAACTCGTCAATGTGCAGATGTTTTGCTTCTGTGTACTCCTTGAGTCCCTCAACACCAAACTCGCGGCCCACACCGCTTTGCTTGTATCCACCAAACGGGGCTTTTTCGCTGATGAGATGCCATTCGTTGATCCAGACCGTTCCCGTTCGCAATTGTCGCGCAACGTTCAGCGCGCGCTCCTTGTCTTTCGACCAAACACCTCCGCCCAGTCCGTAGATCGAATCGTTGGCCATGGCAACAGCTTCATCTTCTTTTTCGTACTGAATCACAGACAATACTGGCCCAAAAATTTCCTCTTGGGCAATAGTCATTTTGTTCTTGACGTTCGTGAAGATGGTTGGCTCCACAAAGAATCCTTTCTGCAACACCGGATCCTTCGGAGCCCCGCCACCCACGGCAAGAGTTGCTCCTTCTTTCTTTCCCTTCTCGATGTAGCTCAGAACAATCTCCTGCTGCTTCTTCGAGATCGCTGGTCCGATGTCTGTTGATGGATCGGCGGGATCGCCAAGTTTGAGTTTTTTTGTCTTGGCAATCAGTCTTTCCATGAACTCATCATGAATTGTCTTCGGCAAAAACAGGCGCGTACCGGCTTCGCAGCATTGTCCCTGATGGTAAAAGATGGCGTACATTGCCCCGTCCACCGCAAGATCCATGTCTGCATCTTCAAGTACGATGTTTGCCGATTTACCGCCGCATTCGAGCGTCACTTTCTTCAGATGCTCTGCTGCCAGTGCCATCACTCGCCTACCGACGGCCGTTGAACCGGTGAGGGAGATCTTATCGACCATCGGATTCTTCACAAGCTCTTCGCCGACCTCTGGGCCGGGACCGGGAATAATGTTCACCACGCCCGGCGGGAAACCGATGTCATGAATGATCTTCGCAAGCTCTATGGCAGTAACGGGGGTAAGCTCGGATGGCTTCAGCACAATAGTGTTTCCCGCGGCGAGTGCGGGACCGAGTTTCCAGATGGCCATTTTGAGAGGGAAGTTCCATGGAATGATCGCCCCAACGACGCCGATCGGTTCGCGAACGATCAGGTTTTGACTGAATCCAGGCTTGCTGAGACCATCCACATTCTCCGTCAAATCCAGCGCTGCGAGCTTGGAGAAGTAATACATGTTGCGGGCGGAGAGGTAGACGTCCTCTTTGGCTTTGCGGATTGTTGAGCCTGAGTCCGCACATTCGAGCGCTGCCAGCTCTTTCGACCGCTCATTGATCTTGTCGGAGATCGCTTTGAGCATCGCCGCCCGTTCTTCTCTGGACATTCGAGGCCATGGGCCTTCATCGAAGGCTTTCCGCGCGGCGGCTATTGCTCTGCGTGCGTCTTCTGCGTTTGCCCTTGCTACTCGCGCAACAACTTCCTGATTGAACGGATTAATGGAATCGTACGTCTGTTTCGAAACCGAATCGACAAATGCTCCATTCATGTAAAGCTGGTAGTGCTTCATTCTGTAGCTCCCTTCGTGAACGGTTTCATGTTCGATTGAGGTGATCGGTGAGAAGTGAAAGGACTTCAATGGTCGTCCGGTTTCCAGTATTTTTCTCCGGCGGGAATGGGGATCGGCAATCGGTTGCCCGGCGGAGGCAATGGACAGGTGGCGAATTCGGTAAACACACATGGCGGATTGTAGGACTTGTTGAAGTCGATGATCACCTTGCCGTCTTTCGCCGGTTTTGCATACATGTAGCGGCCGCCTCCGTACGTTTCCTTGCCGTTCGTTTTGTCGCCGACAATGAAGAAGTAATCGCCCCCCGGTTCCTCAAGCACGGGTTCCAGCCGATATTCCTTTCCATCGAGTGTGAAAACCGCCACGCCGGGGACTGGATACTCCTCCTCATATCCCGGAATGACCGTTGCGACTCGTATCTGTTTAGGAGGAGTGTATGGCTCCCATCGGGCCTCAATGCGCCATTGGAGTGAAACGGGAAAGCGTTCGATTCCTTTGAAATGTTGCCTGCGTGGTGATTCCTTATCCCACATGCGGATGGCATATCGGTCTCCCCGCTTAATCACCACGAATGCTTTTGAACCGACAAACACGGTATCGGGTCCACCTGCATCGGCATCACTCCGTAGCAAGCCTTCCACAACCGATTTTCCCGAACGTATTGCGTTCACACCCTCATTTGTGCGGAAGAAGATTTGATTGCCCCGAAGGGTCACGGTTCCGATTTCGCGCACATCGTTGGTGCCCTCATTGAGCCAGTCGAGAGCTACGAGCGTCAGCCATCCGTACTCACGTTTGAGATTGGCAATGCGGCGCTCATGCCACGCCTCGATTTCTTTTTCGTACGCAGTTGAATCGGATGGTGTCATTGCAAAAAGAGCTTGAAGGATGACAAGTGTTGAAAGCAGCATGGGTTGGGATCTTATGAGCGCCTTGAAGATACAAAAAGGAGTGCAAAAAAGGGAGGAACACAGGGTGATTAGACAGAATGTGAATGGTCCGCAGAATCTTCCAATCAAGGAGAATTCTCTTGCGGCTTGGGGAGTCGAGTGCTAAATTCACAGAAATTCAAACCAACCGAACAACCATGAACCCTCACATGAAGCCGGCAAAGACCTTCCTGCTCTTCTTTTTTATTCCCTTCTTTCTTGCCAGAGCGTTTGGTCAGCACTCGCAACCGCCTAGCGCGTCAGACCTCCTTCTTGCTATCAAGAAACTCAATGTCGTTGGATCTGCGCTCTATGTGGCTGCCCATCCCGATGATGAAAACACTGCCATGCTCTCGTATCTCGCGAAGGGACGGATGGTGCGTGCTGCGT
>DATMBF010000018.1:0-9784 GCA_035559595.1 Bacteroidota bacterium
TAAATGTGACAAGTCGAGCTTCCACAGGCGGATTCTTCATTACTAACGGTTTCCGACTTCTTCCGATGTACGTTGCTGGCGCGCCAGCCAGGAAACGAAGTCTGCCAACACAGTAAATTCATGCGCTTTGTCCAGAAAGAGATCGGCACCCAGTTCAAGACTGCGGATTCGATGCACTGCCGCGTCGTGACGTGTGAAGACGACAAAGATCGGCCGATCCGGTTGCGTCCGGAGTTCACGGAGTACGTCATAGCCCGTTCCGTCGGAGAGCTCGAGATCTAGCACCACTACATCCGGGACAGTCTTTTGAAGATACTCCAGAGCTTCTCGTTGTGTGCCCACAGCACCAACCACGGCAACACTCGGAATCTTGGACAAACTCGTGACGAGCCGTTCTTGAATGATTTCTGAGTCATCAACTATAAAAACGGAAAGCACTGGAATGATCCTCGCAAACCCTATCGTGATCAATCTAGGTCGGAAAGAGGGATGGAATCAATAAGCGGGAGGAGTATTGTGCTGTAGTCTAAAGACTACGCAGTGGGGAGCCCCAGCGCTTTGACTAATTGGCGGGCGGAGAAGTTATCAGACGGTATTTGAGTGCGTAGTGAGTGAGTTCGACGTCGTTCTTGAGATTAAGCTTCTTAAGGACGCGCGTGCGGAACGTTCGTACCGTCTTGACGCTGAGAGCAAAGCGGTCGGCAATCTCCTTCACCGAGAGTCCGGATGCAAGAAGGAGGAGCACCTGAAATTCACGTACGGAGAGCGATGCGTGGGGAGCCTCGGATCGTTCGTGGCGAAAACGCTCGAGCATCTCTGTGGTCACATCGGCCGGCACGTAATCGCGTCCGGCCGCCAGCGTGCGAAGGGCGGCTTCCAGTTGTTGCGGAATGCTTTCCTTGTTGATGAAGCCGTTGGCGCCAAGGGCGAGCACCCGTAAACCCACCTGCCCCTCGGGATAGACACTCAATACCAGGATGCGCAGGTCCGGATGGGACCGACGCAGCACGCGCAGCACTTCAAATCCATCACGCCCGGGCATGTTCAGGTCAAGAATCAGAATATCGGGCCGTGCCTGCGGGACGCGATCGATAACCTCCTGCCCTGTTGTTGCTTCGCCAACAACAACGATATCCTCTATACGAGTAAGGATCTGCTTGAGCCCCTCACGAACGACCGGATGGTCATCCGCTACAAAAACTTTGATCATGTAGGAAATTCAGGAATAAGATGCGGAGATGCTCGGGATACTTGCCCTGACAATGGTGCCTCCCTCGTGCCGTCGGGCGATGTGGAAGCTCCCACCGAACGCGGCTGCACGCTCGCTCATGCCCACCAGCCCTAATGTGTGATGGTCCGTGACGTGAGCGGGATCGTAACCGATTCCATCATCGACGACCTCCAGTTCTACGCCATCATCCTGCTTGCGTACGGAAATCCACACGTGGCTTGCTCTGGCGTGACGCGCGACATTCGTCAGTGCTTCCTGAAGAATTCTGAAGAGTGCCCGCGCTCGAGCGTGGCCGAGCGAATTCCAATCTGCCTCAGGAATATCGCAGAGTGTGGTAATGCCAAACTTCTTCTCAAATTCCAATGCTTGCCATCGAACTGCTCCTCCGAAACCCATACTTCCCAGAATGCCAATCCGCAACTCGGCTGAAATGGAGCGAACGGTCTCCATGGTGGCGTCAATCAGCTTGTTAATCCCGTCCATGCGCCTCTGTATTGCTTCGTCCATACCATGCTGCCGTATCTGGAGAATATCCTGCGCCAGAAGAGACACATCAATCTTGAGTCCTGTCAGAGCCTGTCCGATAGTGTCATGCAATTCACGAGCTATTCTGGACTGTTCCTCGTCACGCGTTTCCTGGAGACGCCTGTAGAGTATACGCAATTGCTGTCGAGAGCGAGACAATTCCTCTTCAGCTTTCTTCTGCTCGGTAATATCCCGTACGACACTAATGGCATGTTGCTGCTTATCGGCTGCGAGGGGAAACGTAGAATGGACATTGGCCCAAAACGTTTCGCCTGATTTTCGTTTCATCAGCATATCGGTTTCAAGATGGTTAGCTCCTGAACGCAGCGTCTGCGCACAGAGCTGACCGAAGGCCTTAAACGACTCCTCGTCCGGGTAGAGCACACAGGTCGACTGCCCGACAACCTCCTCCAGAGCATATCCAAACATCCTTGTCATGGCATGGTTGCCGTATTCTATAATCCGATCGGGATACAAAACCGTAAAGACAGCATCGTTCATTGTGTCCAAAAGGTGATCAAGATACTCTCTAGGCTGAAGAATTTGCTGGCTATGTTGAGCCTGTTCGGTTGCATCCGTTAGAGAAAGAATCACCTTCTCCACGTTTCCTGCGGCGTCACAAACGGGAAACATTGCGCAGTCCCAGCATGAAGGAGGCTGGAAGGAATGAAAGACACAACGGGAAAGATAAACTGGCTTCTTTGACTTAAGGGCGGCTTCGAATGCGTGGTTGACTTTCGGGGAGAGAATCTCAATCCATTGCTGGCCAATAACAGCAGTGATCGGTTGACTCAAAACATCGGCAAAAGGTTCGTTCACCTCGAGAAGATTACCCCTAACATCCAGAATCGCCGTGGGGGTGGGAAAAAGTCGGCAGAATGTATCAAAGATTCTAGACTGACTTATGGACTCCCATTCCATCAAGGTGTCTTTCGGCTCCTCCGGAGCGTTGTTTTGGTTGACACTCCCTCGCAGAAAACCTAACAAATTAAGCGGATTTTATCAACCAATACTTTTAATGCAGGCCGATCCAAGATTCGTGGATGGCAGACGTGCTTTTATGAGAATGTATCGAATTCCCCAGAATTCTCAATCCTCTTGTCATGGTCCTGTGTCACTCCGTCAGGCATCTTGCGCTGAACCAACCTTGCCTCTCACCACGAGTTTGCCTATTTTTCCGCGCCTGTTGTTCATTCACGCAAAGGGTACCGCCATGATAGTGAACCGCCTGATAAACGATCATGAAATGACGCGCCGCTCATTTTTGTCAATGGTTGGCAGAGGCGTCGGACTTGCGGCATTGACCTCCGCGACCGTCGCTTCACTTCTTGAAGAGCTCAAGGCCGCAACAAACCGCGTTGCCCATCTCTCTCCGGAGCAAGCCGCCCAGGATGAAGACTTCTGGTTCGACATCCAACGAGCATTCACGGTAACACGCGGTATCATCAATCTCAACAATGGCGGTGTCTCCCCCTCACCACGGATCGTGACCGAGTCGCTCATCCGGTACATCTGGGAGCAAGAAGACGCTCCAGCATACACCATGTGGCAGATTCTGGAACCACAGGTAGAGACTATACGGACGGGACTGGCAGACCTGTTTGGATGTGATAGAGAAGAGATTGCGATAACACGAAATGCATCTGAATCATTGGAAATCCTGTTGATGGGGATGGATCTGAAATCGGGCGACGAGATTCTTACCACGACACAGGATTATCCCAGAATGCTCACGACCCTTCGGCAGCGGGAACTGCGTGAGGGATTGGTTCTGAAGATGGTGAAGATCCCCATCCCCCCGAAACATCTCAGCGAAATTGTGGATGCGTTTGAACAAGGCATCACGCCGCGAACACGCGTTATTCTTCTATCGCATGTTGTCAACATCACGGGACAAATCACACCGGTTAAGGCCGTCTGTGAGCTCGCCCGCTCAAAAGGGATCGAAGTCATTGTTGACGGAGCGCATTCCTTTGCACAATTCGACTTCAAACAAAAGGACATCGGCTGTGATTATTACGGAACGAGCTTGCACAAATGGCTCTTCGCCCCCAAAGGGACCGGCTTGCTCTACGTCAAGCGCGACAGGATCGAGAAGATCTGGCCGCTCATGGCCGCGGAGAAGAAACAGGCAAGCGACATACGGAAATTCGAAGAGATTGGGACGCATTCCGCGGCACCGCATTTGGCCATCGGAGAAGCGATCTTGTTCCATCAGGGGATTGGGCCTAAACGAAAAGAAGCTCGGCTCCGCTACCTCTCCCGCTACTGGATGAACAAGTTGAAGGACCTTTCGAACATCCGCTTCCACACATCGTTCGATCCGAATCAATCATGCGCCATTGCAACCGTCGAAATCAGGGATATCGATCCCCCAAAGCTCGCAAGCTATTTGATGGACAAACACAAGATCTTTACAACGCCGGTTGTGCATGATGAATTCAAGGGCATCCGAATTACGCCGAATGTTTACACAACGCTGCCGGAATTGGATCGCTTCTGCGAAGTCATGCGAACAGTCGCCACAAAAGGTTTGCCCACCGGCTAATTCTCACTTATCACTAATCAAAAGGAGGTAGAAATGAGAATTCTTATGAGTGTCTGTATTTTGGCTGTTCTTGCGCTACTGGTTGTGCCATCCGAGGCATTCGCTCAGATTCCACAATCCCCGCCACTCCCCAACCTGCGAACCCCGCGACTGAGCCAGGGAGCAAAGATCACTCAGGTCATCGGACTCAGCGATGTGACGATTTACTACCACCGCCCCGGTGTGAAGGGAAGAACAATCTGGGGCCGGAAGGAATCTAACGCATTACTCAAGTATGGTGAAATCTGGAGGGCAGGAGCAAATGAGCCAACTCTCTTTACGTTCAGCGACGATGTAACAATCGCAGGAAAGCGCTTGGGAGCGGGAACCTATAGGTTTGTCACCATTCCGAACGAAAAGGAGTGGACAGTCATCTTCAATGCTGAAGTGAAAAATTGGGGGACTGTTTACGACGACAAGTATGACACGCTGCGCTTCACCGTTACGCCGCAAGCCGGACCGCACGAGGAGTGGCTTTCTTTCAGCTTCACCGATCTCACGCCGGCTTCTGCTACCGTGGTGCTTGCATGGGAAAAGGTGCGGATTCCATTCAAGATCGAATTCAATACGCTTGCAAAACTTCAGGCTTCGGTTGGCAACTGGCAAGTATTGAACGCAGCGGCACGATTCTCGCTGGACAACGACATGTATCTGACAGAAGCCATGGAGTGGATCGATCGTTCGATCGCTCTTAACAAGAACGCCAACAACCTGCGAACAAAAGCCGAACTCTTAGCCAAAGCCGGAAAGACAACAGAGGCGATTGCGACTGGAGAGGAAAGCTTGAAGATGTTCAAAGCAATGGATCAAAGCAGGATGAGCCAGTTCCAGCGCGATCAGATTGGTGTATTTGAGAAATTGGTTGGAGAGTGGAAAGCGAAGAAGTAACGGAAGGTCAGATCGGATTGATGGACTGAAGGTTGAACGTTGATCGCTATTTGTTATTGATGAATGGTTGATCGCGGCGATTTTCCTTCGGTACATCAATCCGTTTTCTTTTTAAGAAATGGGTTGAGCAAGACTGCAGTTCCTACGACAGCGGCGCATCCTACTACATTATACCAGAGCCACGAAATCTCCGTGAACTCGAAACAGTAGAAGACGACCCCTTCGCCGACGAACGCCGCGACAAATGTTGCGGTTCCGCCCACCCACTTGAAATAGAACGCCAGCAGAAAGATTCCCAGTAACGTCCCGTAAAACAGCGAGCCGAGGATGTTTACTGCCTCCACCAAAGCCCCAAGTTCCGTGGCGTACTGCGCAAAGATAATCGCATAGACTCCCCATAGCACCATCGAAATGCGCGAGACTCTCATATAATGCTTCTCGTCAGCCGCAGGCCGGAAATGACGCTTGTAGATATCGATAACCGAGCAAGTTGCCAGAGCGCTCAGTTCGCCTGAAGTTGATGACATTGACGCCGCAAAGATACAGGCAAAAACAAGACCCACGACGCCAATCGGCAAATACGCCATCACAAAAGAAAGGAAAATGTAGTTCGTGTCGTTCGCATCCTGCCCGTTGGCCTTGGCAAGCGAGAGAGCCGTTGCACGGATGGAATCTGCCTTTGCCTGCGCAATCCTTATCGCAGTCCGTGCATTCTCCGTGAGCATCTCGTTGCCTGACTGCCGAGCCGCAAGGAAGTTCTTGATCTCCCCCTCCTTCTTCTCCACTGCCAATGCGTAGTCCCTCTCCAGTTTAGCAAATTCTTCCGCATGTGCGCTGTTTCGAACCTTTTCCAGTCCGACAGGATTGAAGAAGATGGGTGGTCGCTCGAACTGAAAGAACACAAAAACCATCGCTCCGATAAAGAGAATCAGGAATTGCATCGGCACTTTGGCCATGCCGTTGACAAGAAGACCAATTCTGCTTTGCGTAACAGATTGTCCCGTGAGGTACCGTTGCACCTGCGATTGATCGGTGCCAAAATACGCGAGCGCAACGAACATCCCGCCAATTAATCCTGACCAGAAGTTGTATCTGTCGTCCAGATCGAAGGTGAAATCCACCGCATTCAAATGCCCGAGTCCGCCTGCAACATAAAGGGCATCCACAAACGAAACATCATCCGGTAGCGACACAATGATGACTATCAGCGCAAGCACCATACCCGAAAGGATGATCGTCATCTGTTGGAAATGTGTCCAGCTCACAGATTTGACCCCACCGGAGGCGGTGTAGGCGATGATTCCGCCGCCGATCACGCTTGAGGTAATTCGCATATCCCAGCCGAGCATCACGGAGAGAACAATCGACGGTGCATAGATCGTGATACCGACTGCCAGACCACGTTGAAGGAGAAAGATGAAGCTCGTCAGTGTTCGCGTCTTCAGATCGAATCGCTGCTCGAGAAACTCGTAGGCGGTGTATACCCCAAGTTTGTGAAAAATCGGAACAGCAGTGATCGAAAGGATCACCATCGCCAGCGGCAAGCCAAAGTAAAACTGAACAAACCGCATTCCGTCGACGTATGCCAGTCCCGGCGTCGATGTGAATGTGATTGCACTCGCCTGCGTGGCCATGATAGAAAAGGCGATGACGTACCACTTCATCTGCCTGTCGGCAAGATGATACCCCTGCACACTCTGCGTTCCCCTCCCCTTCCACATGCCGTACAGGATGATCGAGAGGAGCGTGGCAATCAAAACAATCCAGTCAAGAATCCTCATGAAAAGGTAAGTTTGAAGAGGTAGAACAAAAGGATGAGAAGGGCGAGCTCGGATAAGACAAAAGCGTACACGCGCATCCAGTGCTTTTCGTTTAGGTCGCGAGAATCCATTAACGGAGTTTTAGGTTTTTGAGCTCAACGTTCTTCACGTTATGGTTTGAATCTTAAGACTTTGAGCAATGATTTCTTGAGGTAGCTCATCAAGCCAGGATCATTCGACTGACTTCTTTAGATAAGCCGGAAAGCTCTTCGAATGCCTTACGATCAATATAGTCCCCTGGTCGAGAGCAACGCAGCGCCGACTTCTCACTTCCCCGCTTGAACGCTTTGCCATGGAACGAAATCGAATACACTCCTTCCATCCACCACGTTCTTCAAACTCATTTCCCCACCGCTATCATATTCACAAACAACCGATATGCCCCCGGAACACCTGCGGGCAACTGTCGGAAGAATGCAAGTCCGGTATACATGTAGTATCCTTTACCATACTTCGCCACGATCAATCCGCCTCTCTTCGGAGTTTCGCCGGGATCATTTGCAGCAAAGACCGCTTCGTAGCGTGAATCAAGGGAGTCAGCATAGTATAACCCTCGTTCCTGAACCCATCCTTCAAAATCCTGTTCCGTCAGTTTGTTTGGAGAGTTGAGAATAGGGTGATCCGGAATCAAGAACTTCATCGGCGCCGTTTCATCGGAGACGCGATCGCGGGTCACCTGAAACGGATACGGGCCAAGGTTCTCCGACTCTAACCGCTGCTGCGTGACATACTGAACGATGTACGTTCCACCCTTCTCCACATACTCCAACAATCGCTTCTGGTGATGACGAATCCCCGGCCGTGTATTATACACACGCACTCCGGCGATGATCGCATCGAATCGGGAGAGATTCGCTGTAGCCAGCTCTTCGTCTGAAAGCAACGTCACCGAATAACCGATTTGCCTCAGCGCCGCCGGCACTTCATCACCCGATCCCAAAATGTACCCGATGGTTTTCCCCTTCATCTTCAAATCAACTCGAACAACCTTCCCTCCCGATGGCGGAAAAATCGTTTGCGGCGGAATATGCTTGTAGTCGATCGTGATTATTCCTTGGGAGATCACCTTACCGCCAATAAGAGCTTCAACGCGGAAATCTCCATTGGACAAATTCTTTCCAGCACTCGCGACAAATACGACATTCATCTCCTCACCAGCCCTCTTCAGATTAAACGGGATCGCCGCCGGTTTGCTCGACCAATCTTTCGGAACGATCATGCGAACCTCCCCGCTCGCATTCGGAATGTTTGCTCTCACCGTTGCACTAATGGACTTCTCTCCGGCAACGTGAAAGACATGTACGTTTTCGGAGAGATTTACCGCAACGGGAGGAACAATCTCCAGCGGACGATAGAGCTCACCTTCGACAGGATCAACCCATCGATACCTGACCGGAACGCTCAATTCGAAACGCTCCTTGTCAAACAACAACGTGATGGTAACAGACAGTGCGGGGGGATTCTCAGGCAAACCGACCAGAAGTTGATCTGAAACCCGATACGAACCTACGGAAGCCGGCTCCCGAAGCCAATAGGGCTGGGTGTACGGGAGATCTTGCGGGACCTTAAACGTGACGGCGATCTGGAATGGAACATTGTAAGTGAGGAGTCGATGTGTGAGCGTATCCCGGTTCGCGACCGGAAAACCGATCTTCTCAACCGTAACAGGGAAATTCGAACGTGAAATCACAGAGGCTGTCACATTGAGCTCACTGTTTGGCGCAACAGAGTAGCTTGAAGCCAATGCATCAACCCAAACGCCGGCACATCCTTTCAGCACCTCTATCAATTCTTTCTTTTTTTGACCCACCAGGGGATGGGGTGGAAGTTTCGTCATTTCGGCATAAGCCCGCAGCAATGATGAAATCGCCTTCGACGGATTTTCCGGCTCGAACGACTTGTATGCCTCATCAAGTGCTTTGCTTACTGCGGCGCCGCCGGGAATTCTCGACCACGTGAGGTCGACTCCATCAAAGAGATCACTGACAGCCTTCTCTCCAGCAGTGTGAATGAGATAATTGATTTGGGGTCCCCGGTTCTGTCCTGCCCCAAATCCCTGACTCTTGTGCATACTGCGACTGATGCCGGCAATCTCCGTAAATGATCTACCCAGCAGCGGACTATACTCACCAAGATCGACCTTCACCGCCGTTGCAGAATCGAATCGATCGGTGAGGAAGCGGGAGACATTGAAGACAATCCGTTTCGGCTGCCACGGTTGAACATATCGAAGTTGCTCCGGGTACTTGGAGGGATCGCCCGCGGCATGAAAGGCCTCCTCAGCGAGGATTGCCGAGGCGGTGTGATTTCCATGGCCGCCGAGCGTGGGCGAGAACCGCGTGATGATGACGTCAGGCCGAAACGTGCGGATAATCCAGACAACATCGCCGACGGTTTGCTCATGACCCCAGATGCGAATGGTCTCTTCAGATGTTTTCGAATACCCGAAATCAATAGCTCGCGTGAAATACTGCTCTGCCCCATCGACGCGTCGGGCGGCAAGAAGCTCCTGAGTCCGGATAATACCGAGCAGCGCATTCTGCTCTGTACCGATGAGATTCTGCCCACCTTCTCCTCGCGTTATCGCAAGATACGCAGCACGCACCATCCGTCCCTTCGCGAGATACGAGAGCATGGCAGTGTTTTCATCATCGGGATGGGCAGCCACATAGAGCGCAGATCCAACGACATTGAGTTTCTTGATAGCAAGAAGGAGGTCTGACGCGCTAGGCG
>DATMBF010000019.1:0-68137 GCA_035559595.1 Bacteroidota bacterium
TCTCCCATGACATCGATCTCACGGCGGAGCGTCGCTCCCACCGTCGAAAACGCTGGGGACTCTTGAATCGCCTTCGGTTCTATCCGAACCGTGTCACGAATTATGACCTGTGCACTGGTGGAATACCCAAGAAGAACGACAAGTGTGCCGAGTCCAGCACAGACTCCTCGGCCAGAACGGTTCCCCAACCCCATAGCTTTGAAGCTCCCTTGAAAGTGGTTTTCTCCATTAAGTGGATTTCAGCGGGAGTATGAGAAAAGTTGCGATAATTGTCAAGTCCAGAATATCCCCAAAAAACACAGAAATCGGGGCAACTTCTTACCCGATCGCACCCCAGAGCTGAGCAACAACAAAGCACACAAGGAAGGCAATCGATAGCGGCAGAAACGCGGCAACCGCCGTCCATTTCGCGCTGCCGATCTCTTTGTAAATCGTGTAAAGCGTCGTCGAGCAAGGATTATGGAGCAGACTAAAAAGCATCAGATTGACACCGGTGAGAACCGTCCACCCGCCGGCACGGAGAACTTCAGCAGTGGCAAGCTCGGACTCTAATTCGAACATCACTCCCGCCCCGCTCCCTACACCAGCCATCCGCGTCACGAGAACGGTGAGCATGAGAATGGTGGGGATAACGATTTCGTTGGCCGGAATTGCGATGATGTAGGCGAGGAGAATGACGCCATTCAGCCCAATCAGCAATCCAAAAGGATGAAACGCCGTGATCACATGCTCGGCAATACTCACTCCACCAATATGGATGTTTGAAACCAGCCAGATCACCGCTCCCGCGGGCATCGCCCACACCACTGCGCGCCAGAGCACAATGAGCGTTCGATCAATGACCGATGTGTAGAGTGTCTGCCATAACCGCGGCGGCCGATAGGGTGGAAGTTCAAGACTGAAAAATGAGGCTTCCCCCTTCAGAATCGTTCTGGAGAGTCCCCAGGAAACCAAAAATGTAAAAACGATACCGATAACGACAACGATCACTACGGCAAGCGATGCTATTACACTCGAGAGATGAGGAGGTGCTAGTGTGCCCAAAAAGATTGTGGCGATGAGGATCTGCGTGGGCCAGCGACCGTTACAGATAGCGAAATTGTTCGTGAGAACAGCAATCAGCCTTTCTCGGGGACTATCAATAATACGTGTTGAAACGATTGCGGCCGCATTGCACCCATACCCCATCGCCATGGTCAGCGCTTGCTTGCCATGCGCGCCCGCTTTTCGGAACAAGGCATCAAGATTGAACGCCACGCGCGGCAAATAGCCAAAATCCTCCGCCAGCGTAAATAGCGGGAAGAAAATCGCCATCGGTGGAAGCATCACGCTCACCACCCAGGCCATAGCAAGGTAAACACCATCGAAGAGAAAGCCGCTCAGCCACCATGGCATCGATGCCAATTCACCAAAAGACTTGAGAGCCGGGTGAATCGTGTCGAGAAGCAGTCCCGCGAGCATTTGTGAGGGGATGTTCGCCCCCTCTATGGTTATCCAGAAAACGACTGCAAGAATAAGAAACATGAGCGGAAAACCCGTCCATCGGTTCGTCACAAGTTTGTCAAGCGTCCGTTCGAAATCGAATCGCGGCTTTTGTCCGGAAACTGCTACGGCACGGGATGCAATGCGTGACGCTTCTTCATAGACAGCTTCCACCGTTCGGTCGTACAACTTCTCTCCCACTTCCCACCTGATCGCTTCTGCAGTCTTGAGAATTTCATCACGACGCGACGACATTCGCTTCCTCCATTCTCTTTTCTCCACTCTGCCACCTCATCCGAATGTTCTCTGCAAGAGCCGCTAACTCTCCGGACTTTACAGCATCAATCATTCTCTGATCTCCCTCTAACAGCCGTAAGGCAACCCATCGGGGATTGGGGAGATTGGGAAACTCGGCACGAATCTTCTCCGCAAGCCGATCAACTGCATTTTTGATGTTCTTCGACTCTGTCCACACACGCCGCGGTTTGGTGACAAACTCACCTGTCGCCACCTGATGAATCCGTTCAAGGAGCTGAACGATTCCCTCCCCCTGCCTTGCACTCGTCGGAACAACAGGCACGCCAAGCTCCCGCATCAGCGTTCGATCGTCGACAGTAATTCCGTGGCGGCGGGCCTCGTCCATCAGATTCAAACACACAACAACCCGATCAGTGATCTCGAGAACCTGGAGAATGAGATTCAAGTTTCGCTCAAGTCGTGTTGCATCGGCAACCACTACCGTGACATCAGGCTCACCAAACAGGATGAAGTCGCGAGCGACTTCTTCGTCGGTACTTGTTGAGAGGAGGGAGTACGTTCCGGGCAGGTCAACAACTTTGTATCGTTTGCCCGCATACGAGAAAGCCCCTTCGGCCCGCACGACGGTTTTCCCCGGCCAGTTGCCAGTATGCTGACGAAGTCCGGTCAGCGCATTAAACACCGTGCTCTTCCCGACGTTCGGATTTCCCGCCAGCGCAATCACGTAGTCGAACGACGAGACATCCAAACCGAGTCGGGTAAGCTTGGCATCCCGGTTTATCGGACATGCTTCGCACTGCTCTGGAGTGAGTTGACTCATCTCGATTCACCTTCTTTGATGTAAATCATTTCCGCCTGTTCTTTCCGAAGAGCGATGGTTGACCCCCGAACACGGTAGGCCGTGGGGTCTCCGAACGTGCTTGTCAATTCGGCCTCGATCGTGGTTCCCGGCACAATGCCGAGATCCATCAATCTGCGCCGCTGCATTCCGCGACATGCCGGCGAGATTCCTACCACGATACCACGTTCGCCAATCCTCAGATCACTTAAGCTCTTGTGTTCCGCGGTGTATTGTTCTCGCTTGGATCGGATCCCCCTTACGTTTGCCGCCACAATCAGCGGAAGTTCAACTCGCTTCCCCTCCTTCTCGATCAACACAGAATCGGTTCCCCGATTGAGGAGACGCACAGTCATCCCCGGGTAAATCCCCTCGCTGACAATCTGTTCATAAACGTGCGCCGGCTCATCTTCAACATGGATAATTGTCACAATCTCACCGTCGGCAAACGATTGCAATGGACCGCCTTTCTGTTCGGGGAGTTCACCGGCGGCGGTTGGAATCGGGTCGCCGTGGGGATCGTACACCGGATGGCCGAGCCGCTTTGAGAGATCCTGAACATCTTCAGGTGATAACGTGTGCTCAACTTCCTCGGCCTGTCTGTGCCATTCAAGCTCACGAACCATCGTTTCGTCGGCCAGGTAACGCTCCCACAGCCGATGGATCCGAATCACTTTCAGGGCGTAATCGCGCCCCTCGTTGGTGAGGTTCAGAGACACCCCGCTTAACGTGATCAACCCTCTGGCATTCAATCGCTCAACAAGCTGTGAAGCCCGATCCCGGTCGATCCCGATTGCCCCGGCAAGGCTCTCCAGTGTGCTGGGAGTGCCGCTGTATTCACTGTTGTAGAGATGCTTGAGAGCATCTTCGAGCAACACTCGCTCTGCGGAACGCATATGCTTTCGCCACGCGTAATACAGTCCCCTTTGTGGATAGAAAAGAACTGCTATCCCTATAAGCGCAGTGACGATCAAAATACTTTCCCACATCATCGCTAATTTTCTTTCTGTGATGTCTCGAGAAGCTCCACAAAGATATTTTCCGCGAGTTTCGGACTGATGAATTGCTCTGAATCCCCAATTTCAACGCGGAGCGAACCGTCAAATTCGATGCGTTCGATCACTCTCAGCCTCGTCCCCAGAGTAATACCAAGCTTGGAAAGGTACTGAAGAAGCTCCGGGCTCTCATCGCTCACGCGGACTACGCCGACGGTTGCACCAACCTTAACCGTCGCGAGCTCGGGATGCTGACGATCATCGAGGCTCCCCTCGGCGGTCGGAATCACGTGTCCGTGAGGATCGCGATCGGGATATCCCAGAATTTCATCGATCCGCCGTTCGAGACGCTCCGACGTAATGTGTTCCAGTCGCTCCGCCTCTTCGTCGATCTGATCCCAATCGTACTTCAACACCTCAACCAGGAACAATTCCCACAACCGGTGCCGGCGGATGATGCGAAGCGCCTTTTTTCGACCTTCCTCCGTAAGTTCCACTCCTTTATAGGGGGTGTGGCGGACGCTCCCTTCTTCTGCCAACTTGCGGATCATTTCCGAGACTGAAGCCGCGGACACCTGCAATCGGGTTGACAGAGAAGAAGTCGTGACCTTTCCCCCTTCTTCCTGGAGTTTGAAGATGTTCTTCAGATAATTTTCGACTTGCTCGCTTGGCATTGTTTCTCCTTAGTGTCAGAAATAGCTTGCCACACTGAAACGAAGTCCGGCACTCTTCTCGATCACGTTCACCCGACTCCATGCCCAGTGATAGTGATATCCGAACTTGAAGACCGTGTCTTCGACCGGTCTGAAGTTCAAGCCTACCGTTAGCTGCTGAACCGCATCTCCCTCGATATCACCATCAAAATCCACCGCTTCATAACGAAGCACGGCAGTGAGTTTCGATCGCGCCATCCCCGAAAAAAATCCGCGCGCGAAATGATATGCCGCTTGCGCATACATTCCTTGTTGATTCTCTGCAAAGAGACCACGTAACGATGTCGGAACATCAATCCACGCTCGAGCATATTCTCCAAGAAACTCAATGTCACCGTAACGATACTCCCAATCAACAGCCGTAATCGAAATATCTCTTCGCGTGTCGATCTCCATCCCTTCGACCTCATAGCGGTTGTATGGTCCGGTGTGAATGGAAAGACCAAGTTCCGTCTCAACCCATGGGCTATAGGCAACACGACCAACAAACGAAGGGTGTGTGTTGTTGTCCTCTTCAAATGCCGCACGTCCGTCGGGAATACTGGTTCTGTTGTTGAGGGTGAGAACACCGTCGTGAAAGCCGTTGACGAAATAGGCTTCGTATGTGATTCTCGATTCTATCGATGGAAACAATGAACCGTAGAAGCCGAGACCGGCTTCCGAGAGGGCAGTGGGAATGATTTGAGTGCTGACGACAGGGCGCTCGGTCAGTTGGTTTAGCGGACTGTCATGGGCGAGGTTGAATTTGCCGAGCGGTGAGAGGAGGATTCCGCCGCGGAAGCTCATGGATGGATGAAGTTCGAAATCGATGAATGCAAATTCGAGCTTGATTTCTTCTGTCCCGTGCTCAAATTCAAGCTCGGACGCTACGCGAATTCGGTCAGCAATCACCGAATGCGTAAAGATGTTGAATCGGCGAGCCTCGAAAGAGATCTCCTCGGTCAAACCCTGAACGCGTTCGAACTTCCATACCGCTTCGATGTAACCGCCGATTGCGGTGCGACCAAGACGTGTCATAAACGGCTTGTCATAATATCCACCTCGGACGAAAGGACGTTGGGCCGCCGTGTCAACCTGTCCATACAGGCTGGGACCTAACACACTGACAATAAAGAATGTGAGAAGAAGTCTCATCGTTGTTCGTTTCTGAGAGAGATGATAATCTGTTCGTTGCTCATGCGCGCAGGATAACGCTCAAGTGACTGTTCAGCCGGTCCGCGGACGACGTTTCCTTCAAGATCGTACGTCGAACCATGGCATGGACAACGGAAGAACGAAGGCTCTTTTCGCACTGTGCATCCGAGGTGTGTGCAGGTAGACGACAATGCTACCACAGAGCTTTCGCTGATTCTGACAATCACCAACTCACCCGGCTCACCGTTAAACTCAATTTCAATCGCACCACCGATCTGGCCGAGCTCCGGGTATTCATTGAGATTAAGAGAGATCGCCCCCCCGCTGGATGCGACCAAATACGAGTGCAAGCCTGTAGAGCAGCCCGACAACGCATTCAAGACCACTCCACCCATTGCGAGAGATGATATCTGCTTGAGAAACTGACGGCGTTGGTTGTTGGTTTGCATTGAATTAATACATCATCCCGCTTACATTGCGCCCCCACCTTGGTTTAGAGAATCGCATTACTCGAATGCCCACCTTGGTAAGAGGTCGGTCGCAAAGACGATCGAACCGCTTTCCTTCTTCCGTATGATGCTGACCGCCATCTAACTCCGCGTTGAACTTTGCCTTTACGCAGAAAAAATCCGGAACCTTATCACCAAATGGCACTTGCCTTTTGAACTTGACGCCAGTTGACTATCTCCCAAGAACGATTACACTTTCCGCTCCACGTCGGTCATGTTCCTCCGAGATAACCGCCGTGTGTAAACGTTCCTGTTGTCGTAACAATCAATCATACTTTTGGATACCTCGGATTAAGAACTTGTCACAACGACATCAAAAACGCAATCAATGCCCTTGCATCCCCCTCCGGCAAGGCAAGAAATCGATTTCTCGCTGGCGCCGCTTCGCCTCCGTGGAGCCGAATCGCCTCTCTGAGATCGGATGTTCTCCCATCATGCAGATAGTACGGAATTCCGCCCAAATGATCTGCGAGCAATCGCAGACCCCACAGCGGTGTCGTTCGCCACTCAGTACCTGTTGCCTCTCCCTCCACAAAATTATCCGCAAGCTCCGGACCCATGTCGTGCAGCAAGAGATCAGAATACAAGGGAACATCCACTTCGCTGAGAGCTGCAATCGTCGGATGTTTACCTGACTTGAGACTCGGCACATGGCAGGTGGCACAGCCGATCTGCAAGAAGACTTGCTCGCCGCGCTGAACCTCAGGTGTCATAGCACCACGTTTTGGAGGAGCCAACGTTTGAAGATAAAACACGACATCGCGAACCGTGGCAGGGGAGACTTCCGGGTCCGGCGCTTCATCCCCAAGCACACCATGTTCCGGATGCGGATTGTCGTATGGAATAAATTCCGACGTAATCCCCATATCCTGATGGTAGGCTGTTGCAACTTGCTGCAAGAGGAAAGCCACACCTGCTTTTCGCCCGAAGCGACCAAGATACTTTCCGCCGACATATGGTCCCGGCGATTCCGTGACCCATGATGGTGCCGAAACAATATTCGGGCGACCCGAAATGCCGTCTCCATTCACGTCGTTTGGATCGGCGAGAGCAAGAATCGCTGAATCCGGTATCCCTTCGATCAACCCCAACCCAAAAACCATCGGCCCACTGCGGCGCGAGATCGCGTTTGCATGAGCGGGGAGAGTTTCTGGCGGAACGCCGGGAATGCTCTTCTCTTGCAACTGCGGACCTCCAAAGTCGACGAGCGGTTCAAACGACGTGCCCGTGTTGAGGCCAAACCGAATGAGATTTGTTCGAGGATGCCCTTTCCCATCCCCCGAATGACAAGACTCGCACGAAGGTTGATTGAAGATCGGCCCGAGCCCCTCTGCAACGCTGAATGACTTTTCGAAAGCCTCATCACCCCGGAGGAAAGCGAGGTTCTGGGCACGCGTAAGTCCAGGCAATGGTTGATCGAACGCCTCGCCTTCGGGCACGGGTTCAGTGAAAAGCGCGTCGCACCCTGCGATGAGAAGAAATGAGAACTCGATCAAGACAGTTGCCTGAAAAAGGAAGCGAAATGTGTTGAAATGAAATGCCTTGCTCGACATTTGGAAAACCGAATAAGAAAGTTAGGTTAGCCTAAATCTACAAATCGGTAGACCGAATGTCAAGCCCTTTTTTTGGGTGGGGATGGTGTCCACCTTCTTCCAGCCATCAGCGATGAGGTGTGCTGCATCTACGATATAGAAGCACAGTACAACTTGGCCAGAGCCCCTTGCATTAGGTGGGGGGTGATGGGATCGGTGGGTCAAAAAGGTTCGTCACAATCTTTTCAATTGCATCTCTGTCGAATGAAGCACCAATGGGTTCGCTTGGGCATTCGACGCGAAGATCGATCCCTTTGTGTTTTGCCAGCGATTCGAATGAAGCAGCAATACTTCGCGCCACACCCTCAACATCCGTAGGTCGGCTGTCGCTGCATTTCTCCGGATTCGATCGTTGAGACTACCCCATGTACTTTCTCAAACACAAGCTCGTGTTCGTCCCCCCGAAGCCAAATCCGTTGGAGAGAGCGACGCGGATGTCCTTCTTGCGGGCGACGTTCGGTACGTAGTCGAGATCACATTCGGGATCCGGGACTTCCTGATTGATCGTCGGTGGGAGAACCCCCTGATGAATTGCCAGAATAGTAAAAGCTGCTTCAATCGCCGCTGCCGCTCCAAGCAAATGCCCGGTCATCGATTTTGTTGAGCTCACGGCGAGCTTGTACGCATGATCTCCAAAAACAGTTTTGATCGCTTGCGTCTCTGCGATGTCTCCCAACTCCGTTGAGGTGCCGTGCGCGTTGATGTAATCGACTTCTTCTGCTCGCACACCGGACCATTGTAAAGCCAATTTCATCGCACGTGCAGCTCCCTCCCCCCCTTCGGCCGGCGCCGTGATGTGATACGCATCGGCGCTCAGACCGCACCCGAGAATCTCCGCGTAAATCCGCGCCCCACGCTTCTTTGCATGTTCCAGTTCTTCAATCACCATCACCGCCACACCTTCGCCGAGCACAAATCCATCACGATTCTTGTCAAACGGTCGCGACGCTTTCTGCGGCTCAGCATTTCTCCGCGAAAGCGCACGAGCGGCGGAGAACCCCGCAAAGCCGAGCGGATTGATCGGTGCTTCACTCCCTCCCACAATCATCACATCCGCTTCATCTCGCCGGATGCAATGAAAACCGTCGGCAATCGCATGGTTGCCGGTCGCACAAGCCGACACAACGCTGTAGTTTGGCCCTTTCGCTCCGGTTCGAATTGCCGCATACCCGGATGCTGTATTAATGATCGAAGCAGGAACAAAGAACGGCGAAACCCTCCTCGGGCCTTCTTTTGCAATCAAAACAGATGTGTCGTAGATATTCTGAATCCCTCCAATCCCCGAACCAATCACGGCACCCACGCGCTCGGCATTCTGAGAAGTGATTTTCAGACAGGAATCTTTCAGAGCTTCAAACGTTGCGGCGGTGGAATATTGCAAGAAGAGATCGAAGCGGGAGAGCTCTTTCGGCTCGAAAAACGGCTTGGCATCGAAGCCCTTGACCTCGGCGGCAATCTTTGTCGGATAAGGAGTCGTGTCTAGCTTCGTTACGAGTCCGACACCAGAAACCCCTTTGATGCAATTCTCCCAAGACTCTTTTGTGGTTAATCCAAGGGGAGTGATCATGCCGATACCCGTAACGACGACGCGTCTCATGGCCTACTCCTTTTCTTTTCGCTCGAACTGCTCGTCGGTGAGACCCACGTTGAGTTTGTAATTTGTGAATTTGATCTTGATGGTTCCCGACTGGATCGCCTGGCGCACGCGATCGGGTCGGGGCGAAAACTCCGGCTCAACCTCCACCATCTTATCCTGAGGCTCCTGCCGAAGAGCTTCAATCCTCACCTGCACCGATTTCGGCATCGGGACAGAATCGACCATCTCGTACTCGTAGAAGATAGTGACCGTCCTCCCTTCTCCCATTACGGTCTCCATTTTGGTAATTGTCCAGGAGTCTGGATCAACCCAAAGAAAGAGCTGTCGAAGTCTCGTCCTCTCACTCTTTGCTGCAAGCTGAAGTTTATGGTGGAGTTTCATTTCCACAGTATCCCATCCCGTCACCGTTACATCATAGCGCTCGAGCAGAATCGCAGGATTTAACACCACCCCTTCACGCGGAATCATCGCGAAGTTTTTCGATTCCAGATGAATCCTGTCGGGCTGCTTGTATTTCAGAATCCCCTGCACGTTCGGCATACGAAGACGTTCCATGTTCACTTCAGCCTCGATGTTCGCCTCGAAATCCTTAACTCGAGAAAAGGTCGCCTGTTCAACACGCGAAAGAATTTCCCGCCCTGTGAGCGACTGCGGATCAAGATCGTACCGGATAACCAGGCAGACAACGAGCAGCAATTCCGGACGATACCTCATGCTTTCTCCATGAAAGGCTTCCACTTCTCTTCTGAAGAAGGCTCCGTCATCCAGCTCACGACGAACAACGCCAGAATCGACACCCCAGCTGCCGGAATGATAATGTAATCCGTCTCCACCAGCGGCTCTTCGAGAATGAAGTTCGCCGCTGTTACCAGAAGCGTAACGCCCATCCCAGATGCAATTGACGCGACGCCGCCCGCCACAGTGACACGCTTCCACAAAAACGCGGCGAGGAGCGCCGGGGTAATCCCGGCTCCAACCATAGTGTATGCAGTGAAAGCCATATCAAGAATGCTTTTAAACTTGCTGGCAAGAAGATATGCGAGAATGCCCAAGAGCACGACCCACAGGCGTTGAAACCGGACGATGCTTTCCTGAGAAGCTCCCGGATTGACAAAACGCTGATAGAAGTCCCTTGTGACGTTTGTCGACGGAATCATGAGGTACGAATTCGCTGTCGACAGAATGATAGCAACCGCTGCGCAGAGGAGGAGAACTCCACCCCACAGGGGAAGGTCGAACCGCGCCATGTGCAAAATGATGGTTTCAGAGGCCGCCTTATCAATTGAACCATCAGGAAGGGCGAACGGAGCCACTGTCATATACTTTGAGCTTCCGATAATCGCAAGCGTCGCAAGGGCTGTCTCGACAACAACGACCCCAATAATCATGCCGATGACGGCTTTTTTTGCAGCATTCTCATCTCGTGCCGAAAAGAATTTCTGATACATCCCACTCTCTCCTAAGAGAAGGAAGAATGTCGGTAGAAAGATTCCCGTCGCCCACCACGCATCATGCTGACCGAAGATCTCAAATCGGTCGGCCGGCAGCGTCATCAACTGGTCTATACCACCAACGGCTGCCAAGGCCAGCG
The DNA here is from genome assembly GCA_035559595.1 of Bacteroidota bacterium. Lineage (GTDB taxonomy): Bacteria > Bacteroidota > Ignavibacteria > UBA10030 > UBA10030 > DATMBF01. The sequence continues at coordinate 10,710 of DATMBF010000019.1, forward strand.
GAAGGGCAAGCAAAACGCCGAACGTCATCACAATCCCGTTAAACAAATCCACGGAAATAATCGAGACCATTCCGGCGAGTACCGTGAAGAGAATGACAAACGCGCATGCAATAACGCGGCCATATTCGGGATCGATGCCTGTGAGGATATTCAGGAGCCGTCCGCCGCCGCGATACTGATAGCCGACAATCGTGAGGTAGGCAATGGTTATTGCCGAGCTCCCCAGAATCCGCGCCCATTGGTTGTAGCGTTTCTCGAGAATGTCCGCTACGGTATACTGGGAAATGCGCCTCACCTTTGGGGCAAGAAAATAGACCACCGCGATCCCCACCCAAGCCCCCGCGCTGAACCACAATTCGGAAAATCCCATCCGGAACGCAAGTCCCGCCCCGCCAAACAGACTGCCCGACCCAATCCAACTGCACACAAGCGTTCCGACGAGCAAGAACGTCGAGGTCTTCCTTCCCGCGACCATAAAATCATCCTGTGTCTTCACCGACCGACTTTTGTACATTGCGATCGCGCTCAGTCCAAGGAGATAGACGACTACGGCAATGATGTAGATATCCATACGAATCCTTATCTAGGAAAGAATGTCCTTCCGTTTAAAGATGAGCCAGGCGGAAACAGAACTTACCATGGACGACACCCCAAGGACAATTACAGCAGAGTGAATCTCGTCCCAGGGAATCGGATCCAAAAAGAGCCTGCGCCAGTGATTAAGGTAGGTCGTAAACAGATAGGGATGCGCCGGTTGAAGCGCCTCCAATGGTAACAATGTCAGAACGTTAAAGACAATCAGCACTCCCATCGTCGCGACGATGGGTCCTATGGCATTCTCAACAAACGAAGAGAAGAACAAGGCAATGCTTGCAACCGTGAGCATTGACCAGGACGCGAAAATATACGCCGCAAAAAATCGCCACGCAACATCGGACTCGGGGAGAATCAGAATCCCGCGATCAAACACGAGCATCTCCCCGCCACCCAGGAGACTGAGCGCATAGAGAACGCTGAACAACCCGAGAAAGAAAACGAATGTAACCGTATACAAAAGAGTTGTGAGATATTTTGCTAAAAAGATACGGCCACGGGAAACGGGCCGCGTCAGGATAAGTCGGTACGTACCTGCCGTCGCCTCTCCTGCGAGTTGATCGCCTGCAACAAACGAGATGAGAAGAGGAATGTGAAACCAGAGGCTGTACATCATTTCCCGCGCAACAAACCAGCCGTTGAAGAGATTTCCCACCATGAGGAAATCCTGCTCCAGTACTCGCAGCGAACGGGCAAGGAATCTCCCTCCTTCGACTTTCATCGCGTACTCTGCTATTGCCAGCACGATGGCGACGATAATGAAGCCGAGATACGTTCGCTTCTTCAAGAACGTCTTCAGAATTTCGTAGTACAGAAGACGTGCCATTCAGACCTCTGAACTCTCACCGGTGATAGAAAGAAAATAGTCTTCCAGCGATCGGCGCGGGATCAATGACTTCACCGAAACCCCTTTTCGGACGAGCTCTTTATTGAGTCGGGGAACATCCGCAAAGGGCATGGAAATCTGAAATGTGCCGTTTCGTTCGACAAATCGTCGACGGAAGACTCTCGACTTCAGGACAGAAGCAATTTTCGACCTAGGCTCTCCGCTCAGAAGAACGTAGGTCTCTCCTTCGTCCAGCAATTTCGAAACCTCTCCTTGCACTACCATTTCGCCTTTGTTGATGATGCCCATTCGCGTTGCGACCATCTCGATTTCATGAAGAAGGTGGGAAGAGAGAAGAATGGTCTTCTTCTGATCGCGCGAGAGAGTAACGATAAGATCGCGGACTTCCCGCATCCCCTGCGGATCGAGTCCGCTTGTCGGTTCGTCCAGAATGACCAACTGTGGATCGGTCAGGAGGGCCTGGGCAATGCCGAGGCGTTGCTTCATGCCGTGGGAGAAGGTTCTGACTTTGTCTCTGGCACGCGAGGCAAGTCCGACCAGCTCAAGCACTTCATGGATTCTTTTTCTCGAGACACCACCGTTGAGCGCACCGACGATCTCGAGATTTCGTTCAGCGGTGAGATAGAGATAGAAGTCCGGCTTTTCAACGATCCCGGCGACCCACGCCAGGGCTCGTTCCCGCTCCCGCTCGAGCGAGTAGCCGAAAAGCTCCACGCTTCCCGAGGTGGGTTTGATCAACGACAAGAGCATGCGGATGGTCGTGCTCTTCCCCGCTCCATTCTGCCCAAGGAAACCAAAAACGTCGCCAGCAAAAACCTCAAGGTTCACACCTCGAACAGCCCAGCGATCTTTGAACTTCTTGCTGAGATTGTGAGTCCGTAAAACAACGTCAGCCACAGTATCCTTTCAGGCGAGTGAATTTGAAAACGTGGTCAAAGTAGAAGAAAAAGGAGGGAATAGCAATATCAGGCGACAGAAAGGGATGAGATGAAGGAATCGTAGTCCGACATTCTCGCGAAAAAGAACTCTTCGAGATTGAGACGATCGGGACAATCGCGCGAAACTGGGGCGCCGGCTCTAAAGGTCGAGATGGCATCAACAGTGTCGATTGCCACCATCCCAATTTCCGGCACTGAAGCTCTCAAGCGTTTGTTTGAAAACGCCGAAATAGACTCGCCATGTATTCTTCTGAGTCTGTGTAACACCCGCGGAAGAAGCGGTGTCGGAGCCGCTGATTTCTCTTAACAGCATCACAAAGATCACGGCGATCTTGTGAGTATATGTCGGAGCAATGATGCCGAGGTCATTGCGCCGCTGGACTGTCTGGATAAGCTCCGGCAGCCAGTCCCACCGCTCCCCTTGAGCGATCACCGCCTGATACGCGGTGATTCCTCGTCGTATCGCCCTTCAGCGAACGCGACATGGCCGTAGCACAAGGTATCCTGCTGCGAAGTTGCAGGAATTGTATGGGGAAAATGATGACGGGGTGGATGAGAAGGGAATGCCGGAAGCGTGCTAGCGGAATTTGGAGATGATGCATCAGATTGCAGGGCTTTCAATCGCGATGACAGCGATGCGAAGGCGGGACAAGAATCCTGCATCTTGAATCCAGAACTCCGCAACTCCAAACTCTGAACTCGAACCCCGGAGTTCGAAACTTACCTTCGTGACCCCGGCGCGAATCGAACGCGCAACCTACAGCTTAGAAGGCTGTTGCTCTATCCAATTGAGCTACGGGGTCATGCTATGTTTTCCGACCTCGCGAGTGTAAAGATACGAAAGGGATCGAGGGAAGGCAAGACGGTAAAACATGCCCGTAGCACAAGATTTCTCCCCTGTCAACACAACGAAGATTACCAATTCAATCGACAGTTCTCTTCAAAAGTGAGAGAATGAACAGCATCACGACAAAGATCCCGGCACTGATGAACCAATCATCCAGCCGATTTCCGAAGTAAACGGACTCGAACAATTGCATTCTTCCTCCTTACGCCTTTTGCCAAAAAAACGCCAAAAGCGTTGGGATGCAAACTCACCCGCAACGCTTTCTCGGTCATAAAGGTCGCTATCTATATACTAAACGATTTTTCGAATGATGCAACCCCTTCGAGAAAATCCTCGAACAGGATTTGATCCATGATGTTGTCTTGCTGGAACTAAAAATAATACAGATACTTCACCTTCAACACTCCCGCTCGCGCAGTCGTGTTCATCCGCGACGGCAAAGGATTTCCCAGTGCATCGACTCCCCGCTCACGATTCTGCAACTCGTTGATCGCAAGATAAATCCAGCTCTTCGGCAAGAAACTGTACTGAAACAGCAGTCCGGCCACCACCTGCTCCAGTTTTCCGGTCGAGCGCACATAAACCTGATCAAGATACACGCGGACGCTCAAGTCATTGATGGGCGTAATGGAAAGAAACGGACGCGCGTTGTACGTCGCCTCTTCCAGTCTTCCGTCGGGATTTCCCTCGAAGAAGGCATTAAACGAGGTTCCCACGTTGAGCATGTTCGTTGCGTTCCAGGAAAAGTAGCTCCCGAGCCAGGAATAGGACGCCAGATACGACCTCAAGAAATTAAAAGTGCGCGAGTAACCGCCCCAAAGATTCGCACTCCACCGGGGGGAAATGTTGTACCACGATGAGAGCGTAATCTCGCGAGAGTTAAACGACTTGTCAAAGTCTTTCGACCTTCCCATCAACACTGTGATCTCGTACCCCCAATTGTTTCTGAGTTGCATGTTAAAACCAAAAAGCCCCAAACGGTCCGTGTAAGCATCAACTTTTTCGTAGTTCAGCAAACCGCCGGCGTAGATCAAAATCTGCCGAATATACCCTTTGTCGAAATACCATCGTGGTCCGCCAAGAGCTACAAACTCGCCTGTCCCTCTCCAGGGCACGAATCCGACTTCATTGATGTCGAATTCTTCTCCGACGTATCGACCACGAATACCAGCGAAGATCTTCTCTGAAAACATGAGAAAACCGCTCGATGCGGCATAGTCACCTGCTCCGTTCTTGAACGATCGTGCAAGCTGATACGATAGCTGCCAGCTTGATGTGCGAAACGCGCCATCGATATCGATCACTCCGTTCTCCCCTCCGGGAGTATGCTTCCCCACAAACAACAGTCCAATCGAGGAATTCCCGAAGATTTGTCTCTTGATTCTTGCGGAGCTGAAGAACGCCTCGTCCTCCCGCAACCTTGTACTGCCGAGGAGGTAGTCTTTTTCGCCCGTCATCGCAATGAAGCCGCCGTACTCCCACTCGCCGATCCGGCCGAAGGCTTTGGTTCCAAGAATCAAGGGCACCTCCGACCCATCCGGGAGTTTCTTGCCGATGCGACGCGAATAGAAAAGCTCGAGCGGACGATAGAATCCTGATCCACGCTCACGACCCGATGGCATGAATACCTCATTTCCCTGGGTAAAGAACGGTCGCCGCTCGTTGAAGTATGTTTCGTACCGAGAGATGTTGAAGGTGAACGGATCAGCTTCGATCTGAGCGAAATCAGGGTTCGCTGTGAGCTGGAATGTCAAGGATTGAGAAGGATTATAAAAGATATCGATACCTGCGTTCGGCTCTCCCTTGTAAGCTCCTTCCCGGATGTAACTCGCTTTCGAAATCGCCACGGGATAGACTTCGAGGTTCATCCCTTTTACGGAAGGTCTGAACCCTTCAAAAACAAGCTGACCGAACTTCGAAACACGTTGACCTTCGTTCTCTTCGTACTTGCACCAGTAGAGATTTTCGGAGAGCCAAGGAATCCAACGATCGAAATCGAGTCCCCACACCATCAGCGTCTCATCATACTGAATTGTGCGGTACGGAATCTCCATCTCCACCACATACCCCCACTCGTACACCTTTGCCGCAGAGAACCAGACACCATCCCAGTTATAATCACGATTTCTCGCATCATCAAGGAGGCGCGAATCTGCTTTTACGCCGGAGGCGCTCACCGCAAATTTGTAGGCAGTCCGCTTGTCACCAAACGTGTCCAGCATAATCGAAACCATATCCCCTGCAAAACTGTCGAGCGTGCCTGTTGTTTGCTGGATGTTCCCTTTCTCATCGTAACAAATAATGAGGCAGTAAAGCGATTGTTGCGTCGTCAGGACCTTTGCAACCGTACGCCGGGATGGTTCTTTGCCGTAATATGGTTGGTGCTGGAAAAAATCGTCCGTTGAATCTGCAGCATCCCATACCTCATCGACAATCCCATCAACGACGACCTCAGCAGGTGCAACCCGCAGAACAAGACGCTTCTGATCATTTTGCGCGGTGGCGATCAGAGGAAAAAGGAAAACGAGGAGTAAACGTTTCATAACTGAAACCATGATTTGAGTGACGGATGAGTGGTTTGATGGGGGAAACAACTCAATCCCGTTTACGAGAGATGGGGAGAAAAAGTTTTGGAGGCAGTCGGCGGAGTGTCGCTAAAACAGGACAGGTCCCCCCTGAAAGGAGGGAGAGAAAATCAGTGTGGGCTCAGCTATTGACAACACTCCCTCGGCACAATCGACCCGTCCGCCCTATCCTTGCAGAGATCGGTTTTCGGATCGAGATAAACACTTCCGCTTCCGCATTTTGAGCGGTCCGGCTCATTGGGATCTTCGCACGAAAAGTTGATCGACATTGCCGTAACAAAGAGCAGCCCTACCACGATGTGCAAGACAACCTCTCGAATGTCCCTTTGATGTGAGTTCATAGAATCCTTTTAAAGATAATAGATAAAGAAGCAAATAAACAGGCGATCGGCGCTGAGCTACCGTGGAACTCTTACCTCCCCTTCCGAAATGAACGATCGTATTGAGTCGAAGACTTCATCCACTGTCGTGTCAAGCATACATCGAAAATGCCCCTCCGGGCATTCCGAGCGACCGATAGGAGAGCATGGACGGCACTCCAGACCCTCCCGCTCGAGTACTCGACTCTGTCCGCCGTACGGGAAGAACCCGAATTCTCTTACCGTCGACCCGAACACTGCCACCACCTTTTTCTCCATTGCTGTGGCAATATGCATAAGACCAGAATCATTCGTGAGAATAACGTCGCAATACTGCATGGCCGCGGCGGTCTCGAGTAGCGTCAGATTGCCACAGAAGATTGCGCTCCTTTCCTTTCCGTTGTCAGACTCGATTCTCCGGGCGACAGTTTCTGCCAAGTCGCGTTCATTCTCTCCACCAAAAATCATCACCATCCCATCGAAGTCCTTAACAAAGCGACTTGCCGTCTCCGCAAATCGTTCTACTGGCCATCGTTTTGTAAAGTGCCTCGAGCCGGGGCAAATTCCCAGGACTTTCTCGAATCGATTCAGCCGGAGCTTCGCCATTTTCCCTGATACTCCAAATAAAACCTCGTCGGGAATATGCAACTCCGGCCCTTTCCCATCGGGCAATACACCGAATTGCTTGAGGGGTTCGATGTAGCGATCCGCCACCGGCACAATGCCTTTGTAGATGTTCTTCTTCAACTTCACAAGCATCGTCCGCTGGACAATCCGCTTGTCGATCGTGAGAATCCTCTTGACCCCTCGAATGGACCGCAGGTATCGACTCCTGAGACTGTCATGGATATCGAGAATCAGATCATACTTTTCCGCCCGAATCTTCTTCTTGAGCTTGTGCAATCCGGCAAATCCTTCCGAAGCATCAAACGTGTGGGTCAGGTTCAAATTCTGGTTCGATTTGATCAGCTCGGCATATTCCGTGCGGGTAACATAGTCGATCTGACTCTCGGGGAATCGTTTCCTCAGAACTCTGAGCAGCGGGGTCGAGAGAACAATATCCCCGATGGAACTAAATCGAATGACAAGTGTTTTAGGATTTGCCTCCATGTGATCGATAAGGTACGATTTAAGAGAGAAAGGCGAAAGGGAGAAGTCAGTTCGAGACTTGCATTTGCCCCACCATCAGTTTACATTATCTAAGGTCTCTCCATGCAACGCGCAAAAACCCTAGCCGAGCTCAAACAAAGCAAGTATAATGTCATCCCGGTCAAGGATGAAGTACGGAACAACCTCATCCGAAAGCTTGAAGCCGGAGAGACCCTGTTGCCGGGAATTATCGGTTACGAGAAAACTGTCGTCCCATCCCTTATCAACGCGATTCTTGCGCGACACGATATTCTGTTGCTCGGACTCCGCGGACAGGCAAAATCGCGAATCGTTCGCCTCCTTCCCTCCCTCCTCGACGAGTACATCCCCATCATCAAGGGATGCGAGATTAATGACAACCCGTACAAACCGGTGTGTAAGCGATGCGTCGATCTGGTAAAACAGTTTGGTGACGATGTCGAGATCGAATGGCTACATCGTGACGCCCGGTTCGGTGAGAAGCTTGCGACGCCCGACGTCACCATCGCCGACCTCATCGGCGATATCGATCCCATCAAAGCGGCAACCCAGCGCCTGCACTATGCGCATGAAGGAGCGATCCATTTCGGAATCATTCCGAGAACGAATCGCGGCATCTTCGCCATCAATGAGCTGCCAGACCTGCAACCGCGCATCCAGGTTGGCCTTTTCAATATCATGGAGGAGAAGGATATACAGATTCGGGGCTTTAACGTGCGCATCCCTCTCGATATTATGATTGTCTTCACCGCCAACCCCGAGGATTATACGAATCGCGGTAACCTCATCACTCCACTCAAAGATCGGATTGATTCCCAGATTCTCACGCACTACCCTCGCTCACTCGAAGACGCCATCAAGATTACGGAACAAGAGGCCTGGATTCATCGGGACGGACGCGAGGTGATGATTCCCCAGTATTTCCGCGAGATCATTGAGCACATTGCTTTTGAAGCGAGACGGAGCGAGTTTGTCGATCAAAAATCCGGCGTCAGTGCCCGGTTGACGATTTCGTCGATGGAGAACCTCATCAGTAACGCTGAACGAAGGTCAATTCTTCTGAAGGATCGGTACATCGTTCCCAGAATCTGTGACCTCGCCCACGCCCTGCCGGGAATGACCGGAAAGATCGAGCTTGTGTTCGAGGGTGAGCAAGAGGGGCCAGTGAAAGTGAGCAAAGCTCTTGTGGGAAAAGCGGTGCGTGAGGTGTTCAAGAAGTACTTCCCTGATCCGCTTCAGAGGAAGACGCGACACACGGGAACCGTGGAGACGAAGCCGCGCGAGGATTCCGAGTACGGCACAGTCGTCGCCTGGTTCGAGTCGGGCAACAAGGTCGAAATATCCGATGAGATGCCGCTCGATGCGTTTGTGCGTGAGCTGGAACGAGTACGAGGTCTGAAAGAACTAACGAAGAAGTATTTGAAGATCGATGATTCCGACCGTTATCGGCTCGCAAGTGCGATGGAATTTGTACTGGACGGCCTGCATCAGTGTTCCCGCATCGCTAAAGAGGAGGTCGATCACATGACCGCTTACAAAGATCTCGTAGGCAGCATCTTTTCCGGACATGGGAAAGGCGTCGATGAGGACTTCCAGTAGAAGGTCTCTGCCTCAATGAGAATCCGTTACAGCCGCTGGACCCCTCAGTCGGTTTCGCAAGCCGAACAATTGCAAACCCTGATGTCGCTCTTCAACTATCTGGTCGTAAAAACGAGCGGAGATGTTGAAGAGGCCATTGAATGGTTACGACAGCTTGCCGAGCAGCACGGCCTGTTCAACGAGAACCTGACACTCGACGAGCTGATCGAAAAACTCAAAGAGCAGGGAATCATCGAAGAAGCCAAGGACATCCTTGTTCTGACCACAAGGGGTGTCCAGCAAATCAGAAAAGATGCATTACGGCAGATCTTCACATCTCTCAAAAAAGCTCCCGGGGGAACGCACGAGACACCTTACACCGGGACTGGCATCGACAGACTAAGCGAGACCAAAAAGTATTCGTTCGGCGATCTCCCCACCAACATCGATCTCACTTCTACGCTGACCAATGCCATGAAGCGCGATGGCATCGATGATTTTTCTCTTCGTGAAGATGATCTCGAGGTGTACGAAACCGAGCATATGACAACCTGCGCAACCGTGCTGATGGTGGATATCAGCCATAGCATGATTCTTTACGGCGAGGATCGAATTACACCGGCAAAACAGGTTGCCATGGCCCTGTGGGAGTTAATCAGCACAAAGTATCCAAAAGACTATCTCGCGCTCGTTGTCTTTGGTGACGATGCGAAGATCGTCAGCATCAACGAGCTTCCCTTCCTCAACGTCGGACCCTATCACACGAATACGCGCGCCGGACTCCAGCTCGCTCGGAGTCTCCTTCGGCGGTACGGCAATGCCAACAAGCAGGTCTTCATGGTCACCGACGGGAAACCTTCTGCCATCTTCGACGATGCCGGCAGACTCTATAAGAACTCCTTTGGCCTTGACCCACGCATTGTCAACAAAACCCTCGACGAGGCCGTCCAATGCCGCCGTGAGAAGATCACGGTCAGCACCTTCATGGTAGCCCGCGACCCGTATCTCATCAATTTTGTGGAAGAATTTACCAAAGCCAATGTAGGGCGGGCGTATTATTCCTCCTTAAATAATCTTGGAGAATACATCTTCGTCGATTATATTCGTAATCGGCGGAGGCGAATAAGCTCCAAGTAATCTGACTTTCTCTCCCCTTTCCTCATCAGATATTCATGTCATGGCTCGCTCACGCGATCGTCATCCATGCCTCTATGACTTTCTTAGCGATCATGGTTCAATTCGGCTAAGATCCTCCTTCCCCCAATGAAAAAGACCACTCCAAAGTCCATCAAGATCGCAGCGAAAAAACTTCAAGAAGAGATGTTGTTCCAAACGCTCGCGCGGACAACATCGTCTGCCATTTTCATCTATCGTCAGAAATTTCTGTACGTCAACAAAGCAGCCGAGCGGCTCACCGGATATTCGAGCAAAGAGCTTCTCAAGATGAACTTCTGGGATGTCGTGCATCCGGACTTTCGGCAGCTGATCAAAGAGCGGGGACTTGCACGACAGAGGGGAGAAAAAGTTCCACACCGTTATGAATTCAAGATTAAGAACAAGAAGGGGGAGGAGTTGTGGGTAGATTTCACCGCAACAGCCATCGAATATGAAGGTGAACCAGCAGCCGTCGGAACGGTCTTTGACATCACCGACCGGAAGCGAGTCGAAGAAGCGTACAGACAATCGATCTCGCTGCTCTCCGCCACTCTCGAGTCCACCGCCGACGGCATTCTCGTGGTCGATTCCCACGGGAAGATCACAAGCTTCAACAAGAAGTTTGTTGAGATGTGGCGCATCCCCGATTCTATCTTGAAATCGCGAGATGATGCAAAAGCGCTCGATTTCGTGCTCAATCAGCTCAAAGAGCCGGACAAATTTCTCTCCAAAGTGCACGAGTTGTACGCCCACCCCGATGCATCGAGCTTTGACGTCCTCGAATTCAAAGACGGCCGTGTCTTTGAGCGTTACTCGCTGCCACAAGTTCTCGATGGCAAGAGCGTTGGTCGCGTTTGGAGCTTCCGCGACGTTACCGACAAGAAGCGATCGGATGAAGCGCTGCTCGAAGCGTATCAGTTCAACGAGCAGGTTATCTCAAGCGCAGGCGAGGGAATTGTGGTGTATGACTGCGATCTTCGCGTGTTGATCTGGAATTCCTACATGGAGCAAATGACCGGCTTGACAGCGCTTGAGGTCATCGGTCAACGAGCAACCGAGATCTTTCCGCACGTGAAGAAGGCGGGCGTCGACAAGCTCATGAAGAAAGCACTCGCGGGAGAATTTGTGAAGTCCGGCGACATCTTCTACGAAATCCCAAGGACCGGAAAAAGCGGATGGTACGTGGGAACGTATGCACCGCACCGGAACTCCCGAGGAGCGATCATCGGCATCATCGGAGTCATCCACGATCTTACATACCGAAAGCAAGCCGAAGAAGCCAAGCGTGCAAGTGAGGAGGCACTCCGAACGAGCCGAGCAAACCTCCTTGCTCTCATCGAAAACACAAACGACGCCATTTGGTCCGTTGATCGAAACTATCGGATTGTTACCATCAATTCGACCTTCAGGAACTTCGTAAAGGAGATGTTCGGAATTACCTATGACGTGGGGACAGTGATCGTCGATCCACCGACCCCGCCGGAGATCGCAAACCTCTGGAAGAAGTGGCTCGATCGTGCTCTCGCCGGAGAACACTTCTCAGTGGAATATTCTTTTGGAAAATCGTCTCTCGATGTCGAAGTTTCCTTGAATCCAATCATCGGAGAGCAGAACAAGGTTGAGGGGGTCTCGGTGTTCGGCCGCAATATCTCTCAGCGGAAACAAAGTGAAAATGCCCTCCGTGAGAGCGAAGCGCGATACCGCCGATACTTCGAGGATGATATCAGCGGAATCTTCGTCTCCACGCCGCAGGGTCAGCTGTTGGACTGCAATCCGACCTACGCCCGATTGCTGGGTTTCAACTCTATTGAGGAAGCTTTGAAGACAAGCACCTACGAGATGTACGAGCGTCGGGAGGATCGCGATACCTACCTTGCTCTATTGAAGGAGAAGAAGAGACTGGAGGGATACGAAAGACAGTTGAAGAGAAAAGATGGCAAGAATATCACGGTCATCTCAAACATTGCAGGGGAGTTCGATGCTCACGGCAATCTCGTGTTGATACGCGGATACCTCTTCGACATTACGGAACTTCGCAAACTTGAGGAGGATTTACGGCAAGCACAAAAGATGGAAAGTGTTGGTACTCTCGCCGGCGGGATGGCGCACGACTTCAACAATATTCTTGGCATTATTATCGGCTATGCAAGAAGGCTCCAAAGCGGCGAGCTTGATCAAGAAAAGGTTTCCCAAAGTATCGAATCGATCCTCAAAGCCGCAGAGCGAGGCGCCGGTCTAGTCCGGCAACTGCTGACGTTTGCGCGACGCTCAACGGCACAGGCCGAACAGATCAGTGTCAACGAGATGATCCGCGAGATGTCGAAGATCGTCGAAGAGACCTTTCCGAGAACAATTAAGCTCGAGTTACAACTCAGCCAGGATGTTCCACTGATCACGGCCGACCCGAATCAACTCCATCAGGCCCTTCTGAACCTTTGCCTCAACTCCCGCGACGCGATGCCCACCGGAGGAACGCTCACGCTGTCCACGAGCGCCGTCCCTGGCAATCAGGTCAAGGAGCGTTTCAGAGAAGCGAGAGCGATGACCTACGTTCGCGTCAGCGTGTCCGACACGGGCATCGGCATGAGCCAGGAAACAAAGGCGCGGATCTTCGAACCCTTCTTCTCCACGAAAGAACGGGGGAAAGGAACAGGTCTTGGCCTTGCGGTCGTTTATGGTGTGGTCCGCGCGCTGGAGGGATTTGTCGACGTTGAATCAACGGCCGGCCGGAGAACGACGTTTTCTCTCTACTTTCCTGTTCAAGAGGCTCAGTTTGCTCCGTCTCCACGAAAAGAGGCCGGCAAGCCTGTTGCCCGCGGAAAAGAGACTGTGCTGCTTGTGGAAGACGAGGACATGTTGCTCGATCTCTTGAGTACCTTGCTTTCCGAGCATGGATATAAGACACTCACGGCACGCGATGGACAAGAGGCCGTTGAGATCTTCAAACGTCACCACCAGGAAATCGCTATTGTACTGAGCGATATGGGACTCCCAAAGCTTGGAGGGTGGCAAGCGTTTCAACAAATGCGTGAAGTGAATCCCTCCACCAAAGTCATTCTCGCCAGCGGTTACCTCGACCCTGATCTCCGAACGGAGATGATCGCCTCCGGCGCTGTCGATTTCATCCAGAAGCCGTACGTGCCAGACGAAATCCTTCGCCGAATCCGAACGGTGATCGACGAATCATAGTGCGACGTCCCGCCTGAAGACCTTTCTCCTTCCCCGACTCCCCCTCAGTCGTTAAATCCTGAATCCACACTGTTTATCCATTCCTTGAATTTCACTCAATTTTTCGGCACTTTGAAGATGTCGCTGCATTGAAAATCCGATTATGCTTCTAATTTTTCCGGCAATTGAGATCAGTAAGGCTTGCTGTCTTGAAATCGTTCGCGGAGAGCCGGGTGCAGAACACCTCTACTCCGTCGATCCTGTGCAGATGGCCATCATCTGGCGTGGAGAGAATGCCAAAACCCTTCACGTCATCGACGTCGATGGCGTTGAACAAGGGGTTGTGCCCAACCGTGATATCATTAAGCGAATGGTGGAAGCCGTCGACATTCCAATACAGGTCGGTGGAGGACTTCGGGATTACGAAACAGTCAAAGATCTTTTCAGCGTGGGCGTCTATCGCGTTGTCTTGGGGACAGCGGCTGTCGAGAATCCCGGCCTTGTTGAGCGGCTCATCAAGGAATTTGGAGCTCGAAAAGTGGCCATCTATATTGAGTCAAAACAGGGAAGTGTCTGGATCAAAGGAGGGCGCGAGAAGACCGACCTAACCCCTATCAATTTGGCACTACAAATGAGAAAGATCGGCGTGTGCCGCTTTGTCTATTCGGAAATCGAGCCCGAAGGGCACGAGAAATGGCTCAATTACGATTCCCTGCGCGAGCTCGCGACAACAACCGGAATCCGGGTTACGGCAGAAGGAGGCGTCAAGAGCTACCAGGATCTCATCCGCCTGCAGGACCTGGAAAAATTCGGTGTCGATTCTGCCATTGTTGGCAAGCCGTTGTACGAAAACCGGTTTGCATGTCAGCAGCTCTGGCGAATCAACGAAGCGCAGCTTACAGATTTGGGACCCACAAGAAGACGTTGAGCGAGGCTTCATTCTGATTGGCGGACCTGACTGCCGGACAGGCAGGCCTTCTATCCCACAATAATGAAAATCACGGTCATTGGTCATTTGTGTTTGGATGTCATTCACCTGCAATCGTCCGAAAGGACTCGCGAAGTGCGTTCTTTCGGGGGAATCAGCTATTCGCTGCTTACGCTAGCCAATCTCCTTTCACCGCAAGACATCATCTATCCCGTCTTCGGCATCGGCCCGGCAGAGTATGACGAGTTTCTTCAACTCATCGGACGTCACAAAAACATCGACCCGTCCGGAATCTTCACATTGAAAGGACCAACAAACCACGTTCACCTCTGGTACAGTGAAAGCGGCGGAGGACGCACGGAATGTTCAAAGGATATTTCGCCGGCTATTCCATTCGACCAGATCAAACCCTTTCTGGGAGTCAATGGCATTCTGATCAACATGGTGTCGGGCTTCGATATCACACTGGATACTCTGGATCACATCCGCATGGAAACACGTGACCGTGGAGTCCCCATTCATTTCGACTTCCACTCGCTGACGCTCGGTGTAGACCAAGAGGCGAAACGATTCCGTCGCCCCCTCACCGATTGGAGGCGCTGGTGCTTCATGATCGACTCCGTGCAGATGAGTGAAGAAGAGGCCAACGGCCTCACTGCCGAGCGCTTCAACGAGGAGACTCTCATCAACCACCTTATGCCGCTTATGATAAAGGCGTTCGTTATCACGCGAGGCAGTCGCGGCGCAACGCTCATCACTCAGCACGCCAAAAAATTGGAGAGACATGAGATTCCTGCCATAGATATCCAAGGCTCTGCCGACCCGACAGGTTGCGGCGATGTGTTCGGCGCGGCGTTCTTTGCGCATTTTCTTAAGGACCACGATTATCGCACGGCGGCCGTTTTTGCTAACGAGGTTGCAGGCCAGAAAGCCGCATTCAGCGGATTAGAAGGACTCGACCGAATATCGGATGCATTCTCTTTTGCATGAGTGCCTTGAGGAATAACGATGATTGTTCTTAAATTCGGCGGAACGTCTGTCGAAAGTGCCTCTGCCATGAAGACGGTGATTGAAATCGTCTCGCGGGAACGTCACCGCAAACCGCTGGTCGTCCTTTCTGCGCTGGCAGGTGTGACGAATGCGCTTCTCTCCTCTGCCCAACGCGCGCGCGATGGCGCACTCGACGAAGCACAAAAGACGCTGAACGATTTGATCGAGCGACATGTGCTTGTCTTGGAGAATCTGATCGAAACACGATCGACCATCCAGCGACTCATTCTGGAGATTCGCAGACGATTGGATGAGCTGAAGACCCTTTGCCAAGGAATTGCGATCCTCGGTGAACTGACCAACCGTTCGCTCGATGCGATCGCCTCGGTGGGTGAACGACTTTCTTCGTTGATACTTGCCGAGGGACTGCGCGAGCACGGCCTGGCCGTTGAGCTGGTCGACGCGCGAAAAGTGATGATCACCGACGAACGCTTCGGCAACGCAAACCCGATCACTCCAGAAGTCGAAAATGGCGCACGGACCCATTTTCTCCCTCACCTCGAATCGGGAGCCATTGTCGTGACGCAAGGATACATTGGAGCAACCAAGAACGGTGCAACGACAACGCTCGGACGCGGGGGATCCGACTACTCGGCTGCAATCTTCGGCGCTGCGTGCGAAGCTGAAGAAATTCAAATCTGGACCGACGTCGATGGCGTGATGACGGCCGATCCCCGTATTGTTCCTTCGGCGAAGAAGCTTAAGGTCATCTCCTTCCGCGAGGCCTCGGAGCTTGCGTACTTCGGGGCGAAAGTGCTACATCCAAGCACAATTCTGCCGGCGGTCTCGAGGAATATTCCGGTCTTCGTCCTCAACTCGCGCCGACCAAACGCTTCGGGTACGCTCATCGTTGCCGACCCACCGAAAGCGAATGTTCCGGTCAAATCCATCGCATCAAAGCGCGGGATCACGGTCATCAACATCCAATCGACCCGCATGCTGATGGCATACGGCTATCTTGAATCAATCTTCGCCGTGTTTAACCGCCACAAGACTCCGGTCGATCTCGTCAGCACGTCAGAAGTTGCGGTATCGCTCACGATCGATTCGAAGGAACGGCTTGAAGCAATTGTTCAGGATTTGCAGCAATTCGCCGATGTGAGTGTGTTTGAGAACAAGGCCATCCTCTGCATCGTCGGCGAGCAGATGCATTCGACAGTCGGCGTTGCCGACAGGATCTTTCATGCCCTCGGCGATATCAATGTGATGATGATCTCCCAAGGCGCCTCTGAAATCAACATGAGTCTGGTCATCGATGAATCCCTTGTGAACGAGGCGGTGAGACGATTACACAAAGAATTCTTCGAACCGGTTCCTGCCCTCGAGCTTTTCGAAACAGTCAATGGTTAGTCGGAGATGAACATTATCCTCTACGGCTACGGAAACATGGGGAAAGAGATTGAGCGACTCGCGCTTGAACGGGGGATGAACGTCCTTGCCCATGTCAATACAAAAACGGGACTCGACAAGGATTCCCTTGCGAAAGCGGATGTTGTACTCCATTTTGCCACCGCCGCAACCGTGCTTCGTGCTGTTAATCAAATCACCGATGCAAGAAAGAGCATCGTCATCGGCACGACGGGATGGCAAAGCGAATTCGCCACGGTAAAATCGATCGTCCAAAAAGCGGGCGTTGGAATGGTATACAGCGCAAACTTCTCGATAGGGGTTGCACTCTTTCATGAAGTAGTCAGGCGAGCAGGACACCTGCTCAATTCGCATCCACAATATGACGCCGCGATCTTTGAGTCCCACCACAAGGACAAACTTGACGCGCCAAGCGGCACGGCAGTAACCTTGGCGAAGAGTCTCATGGAGGTGTTCAAACGGAAGAAGGAGATTCTCGAGGGTAACCCAAAAGGAAAGATCAAGCCTGATCAACTCCAGATCGCATCACTGCGCATGGGCACCACTGTTGGCACGCATACCGTCCGGTTCGATTCAAGCGCAGATACCATCACTCTCATGCATGAGGCCAAAAACCGAACAGGGTTCGCATACGGTGCCCTGTTGGCGGCAGAATGGATCAAAGGCAAGCAGGGAGTCTTTACATTTCAGGATGTTGTGGACGAACTCATCAAACCAAAAGAGTAAGGGAGTGGAATGAGGATGAAGCGAAAGAAGAAGTTCCAGGGTACCGCAACTGCACTCGTCACCCCCTTCCGTCAGGATGGATCTCTCGACGAATCAACGCTTCGCAAACTCGTCGACTGGCAGATTGCAAGCGGCGTTGAGGGACTCGTTCCGTGCGGCACAACGGGCGAAAATCCGACCCTCAGCGATAATGAACACCGGCGCGTTGTCGAAGTCGTCATTGAGCAAACGCGAGGCAGAGCAGTTGTCATCGCAGGTGCCGGCAGCAACGACACGAACAAAGCTATCAAGCTGGCAAAGTTTGCCGAGGAGGCCGGAGCCGATTACGCTTTGGTGGTCGGACCGTATTACAACAAGCCCACGCAAGAGGGCTATTATCAACACTTCAAAGCTGTTGCCGACGCTGTCGAAATCCCGATCATCATCTACAATGTCCCGGGGCGTACAGGCGGGAACATCGAACCCACCACCGTCCTTCGCCTTGCCGAAAGGGTCGAGAACATTGTTGGCGTCAAAGAAGCGTCTGGCAATATCGGACAGATTATGGAAATTGCACGAAGGAAGCCGGCGCACTTCTCACTTCTTTCGGGAGACGATGCGATCACTCTCCCTCTCATGGCCGTCGGCGGAGATGGATGCATCTCGGTCGCCGCCAATGAAGTGCCGAAGGAATTCTCCGATCTGGTTCGTCTATGCCTCAAGGGGAAATGGAAAAAGGCATTAACGATTCATAACAAATTGCTTGATTTAATGAACGTGAACTTCATTGAATCCAATCCGATTCCGGTGAAGGCCGCTCTAGCGATGATGGGAAGGATCTCTGAAGTCTACCGGCTACCGCTCGTTCCTCTAAGCGACAAAAACAGGGAGAAACTGAAGTCGGTACTCTCCGAACTCGATTTGATTGAGGTAACCCAGAAGTGAATCTTAAAGAGCAGATCGAACAATACTTTTCCCAAGACCCCAAATCGCTCGACCGCGCAGGAGCGCTTCGAGCATTTCACGAGCTCAAGTTCTTTCTCAACGGCGGAGAAATACGCGCGGCAACGCGCACCGACGACCCCAACGTGCTTGGAGGTTGGACGGTCAATAGCTGGGTAAAGATGGGGATTCTTCTCGGATTCCGGCTCGGTGAGCTTACCGACTATTCCCTCAGCGACCATTTTCGATTCTTCGACAAGAATACGTTCCCGCTCAAGCGATTAACAGTCGAACACCAGGTTCGTGTCGTTCCGGGCGGAACGTCGATACGAGACGGCTGCTACATTGCCAAGAGCGTCGTGATCATGCCGCCGGCGTACGTCAACGTTGGAGCGTTTGTGGACGAGGGAACAATGATCGACTCCCATGCACTCGTCGGATCGTGTGCGCAACTCGGAAAACGTGTGCATCTTAGCGCCGCTGCGCAAATCGGAGGAGTGCTCGAGCCTGTCGGTTCGTTGCCAGTCATTATCGAGGACGATGTGCTCATCGGAGGCAACTGTGGCGTCTATGAAGGGACGGTGGTTAAACGCCGCGCGGTGCTTGGAGCAGGCGTCGTTCTCACGCGCTCTACTCCCGTTGTTGATCTCGTCAGAGAGCAGACCTATCGGGGAAGCGCAGAGAGGCCGCTGGTGATTCCTGAGGGGGCTGTCGTTGTGCAAGGGAGTCGGCACATCGATGCCCCGTACGCAAAGCAGCATCACATCGCGATTTACACACCGGTAATTATCAAGTATCGCGACGAGGGGACTGACGCAGCGACGGCGTTAGAAGAGAGTCTCCGATGAAGCGGATTCTGATTTGCGGAAGCAACGGGCTGCTTGGTCAGCGACTCGCGCTGCTGTTGAGCGGCAACACCGAGTACGAGGTCCTCAACACGTCACGGCAGAGATCTTTCGTCTTTGATCATCAGCTTTTCGATTACACACAACTTGATATTACACACAAAAGCGACGTCAAAAGCCTTGTCTCGAGCTTTCAGCCGGACGTCATTCTGAACGCTGCGGCGGCCACCAACGTCGATTGGTGCGAAACACACCGGGAGGAAGCATGGAAGATCAACGTGGTGGGCGTGGAAAACCTCGTCGAGGCAGCCCGCAAGGTCAATGCGCTTCTCGTTCATGTCTCTACAGATTACGTCTTCGACGGGAAACACGGTCCTTACAAAGAAGATGATCGCCCTAACCCGATCAGCTACTATGGAAAGACCAAGCTTGCAGGCGAGAATGTCATGAGAATTGGGGACATCCGCTGGGCAATCGTACGAACGATCGTTGTGTATGGCTCTGGAATCGATGTAAAGCAAAACTTTGCCCTGTGGGTGGTTAATTCATTGAAAGAAGGGAAACAGATTCGATGTGTCGACGATCAGATCAGCAGCCCGACGCATGTCGCTGACCTGGCGTACGCAATGATCAAAATCTTTGAACTCGATAAGACCGGTCTCTTTCACGTGTGCGGAAGCGAACAAGTGAGCCGTTACGACTTTGCACTTCGTACAGCGGAAGTTTTCGGTCTTGATTCCGGACTCATCCAGCGGACGAAAACCGCAGACCTGCATCAGCCGGCAGCCCGCCCACCAGTCACCGGCTTCATTACGTTAAAAGCTGAAACCGAGCTTGGCCTGAAACCGATGAACGTCATACAAGGACTCACCTTGCTTCGAAAAGAACTTCAAACCGCACGTGGAAACTGAATGGACTACCTCCTCCCTGTTCTTGCCGGACTGACTCTTGGTTGTATCCATGCGTTCGACGTCGATCATATTACTGCCGTGGCGGCATTTACAAGCAGGAATCCACGGCCACTGCAGGCCGCGCGGTTCGGGATCATTTGGGGATTCGGGCATACGACGACGCTTCTTCTTCTCGGCCTCCTCTCCATTGTGTTCCGCTTTGTGATTCCGCCGTACATTGAATCCACAGCAGAGGCAATGGTGGGCCTCCTTCTTATTGCTATCGGTATCTGGATTCTGAAAGATACCTTTCGACGAAGGCGCCTTCACATTCACAAGCACTCCCATGGCGGTGTCGAACATGTTCATCTGCACTCTCACGCAAACGCCACGCATCACCACCATGGACACTCTATGTTCCTCGTTGGCGCAACACATGGATTTGCAGGAACAGCATCGGTGATGGTTGTCATTCCCATCGCCATTTCTCAGTCCATTCTTTTTTCTGCGCTGTACCTCATCCTTTTCGGAATAGGCACGATGCTGGCAATGGGCCTTTTCGGTTATCTCGTCGGTTCAGTAGCCTCAAAAACAGGTGGAGCTCGTCGGCTCACTATCATGCAGGGAATTGCAGGCTCAGCGAGTCTCCTGATCGGTTTGGTCTGGCTCGCGGAAACGCTTTCCGAACTCACGTGGCTCTAAGACACCATCGCCTCCTTTTCGTTCTCCTTCTCACCGCTTTCGGTCTGGGTTGCGGAGGATCGAGGCTCGACGGATCGGCTTCAACAATCAGGCTCATGACGTTTAACATCGCGCACGGAAGGGGCGCAGACGGGCGCGTGGATATCAAGCGAATCGCGGATGTCATCAAGAATTCCGGTGCCGACATCGTTGCGCTTCAAGAAGTTGATCGGTGGACAGAACGAACTGGAAAGCTTGACCTCATTGTTGAACTGTCCGAGCGAACAGGATTGACATACGCATTCGGCAAGACCAGCAACTATGATGGGGGTGAATTCGGCAACGCTTTTCTCGTTCGCTTCCCCATTGTTCAAGAAGAGAATGTTCTCTACAAGAACTCAACCAACGAGCAACGAGGGTTGTTGATTCTCGTGCTGGATGTCCGCGCCGGAGAGATTGTCGTGATGAATACACATCTCGACCATCAAACGGAAGATAGTGCGCGTCTGAGCGCAGTCCATGAGCTCATTGCTAAAGCGAAGACGTACAGTCCGAAGGCAATAATCGCCTGCGGAGATTTCGATGACGCGCCCCAGAGCCGGACAATTCAAACAATGAAAACGGAATTTGAAGATTGTTGGGAAATGCTTGAGACTGGAAACGGCTTCACTTATCCGTCAAGCTCCCCCACCAGAAGAAGAGATTACATCTTCGTCGGCAAGAGACAGGAAGAGCTGACCTGGATGCCGCGACCAATCCGTGCTCGAGTGCTCTCAACCGATGCATCCGACCACCTGCCGCTGGTCGTGGAGTTCAAACTCTACGGAAAGGAAGACAATGCTCGATCTGAAGTTCATCCGTGACAATCCTGAAAAAGTGCGTGAGGGGATTGATGCGAAAGGCATAACTGTGAATCTGGGAGACATCATATCGCTTGACGAACAAAGACGAAAGCTGATTCAGGAGGGCGAATCGCTCAAAGCAAAGCGAAACGACGTCTCTGCTCAAATCGGAAAGCTGAAGAAGGAAGGCAAAGATACCACAGTGGCAATCAGCGAGATGGAGGTCGTCAAGAATCGCATCCAGACAATCGATGGAGAGTTGCGTGAAGTAGAACAGCATCTCCATGAGCTCCTCCTTGCCGTTCCGAATCTTCCTCATCCCTCCGTTCCGAAAGGAAAGACACCAGCGGAAAACAAAGAAGTGGGACGATGGGGAGAATCTCCGAAAGTCGATTTTCCTCTGAAACCTCACTGGGAGCTTGCCGAACGGCTCGAGATCATCGATTTTGCTCGTGGGGCAAAAGTGACAGCGGGCGGATTTCCCTTCTACGTCGGGAAAGGGGCTGTTCTTGAACGTGCGCTCATCAATTTTTTCCTCGAGCAAGCTTCTCAACGCGGCTACAAAGAAATCTGGCCGCCGATTGTGATCAATGAAGATTCGGCACGGGGAACAGGTCAATTGCCCGATAAAGAAGATTTAATGTACATGGTAGAGCGAGACAAATTGTACCTCATTCCCACGGCAGAAGTTCCGGTGAGCAACTTCCACCGGGATGAGGTCGTATCAGAGAACGTTCTGCCGATCAAGTATGCCGCCTATACTCCTTGTTTTCGACGGGAAGCGGGCTCGTACGGGAAGGATGTTCGCGGACTCAATCGAATCCATCAGTTCGACAAAGTCGAGCTCGTGAAGTTCGTTCATCCCGATCATTCGTACGACGAGCTCGAATCACTTCGAGCCGATGCCGAACATCTTTTGCAGTTGTTAAATCTCCCCTACCGCGTGCTCTTGATGTGCACGGGGGACACGGGCTTTGCCCAGTCGAAGAAATACGATCTTGAAGTCTGGGCTCCGGGTCAACAGAAGTGGCTGGAAGTCTCTTCGTGCAGCAATTTTGAGGCATTCCAGGCGCGTCGCATGAACGTCCGCTTTAAGTCTGCGAACTCCGGAAAGCCCGAATTTGTTCATACGCTCAATGGTTCGGGACTTGCCTTGCCACGAGTTGTGGCCGCATTGATCGAGAACTATCAAACTCCCGAAGGAAAAGTCATTATTCCGAAAGCCCTCCATCCTTACACACGATTCGAGATAATTGGCTAAAGAGTTCACTGCATTCTTTCTTACATCTTTCACTATCTTGTACTTTCCCAGACTAACCCATGAAGTCGCTGCTGCGCCTCATACCATATCTCTCCCGTTATAAGAAGACACTCATCTTCGGCGTTTTCACCGTGGTCGGCAGCAACATCTTTACGGTTATCCAACCGTACTTCATCGGCTTCGCTATCGATCGCTTGAAGATCGGTATCGAGACTAAGACTCTCGTTTCCGATGATCTCTTCATGTGGGCGGCGTTGATCGTCGGATTCACGCTGATCGCGGGCATCTTTACCTTCCTCACACGACAGACCATCATCGTCGTCTCGCGCCACATTGAGTTCGACTTAAGAAACGATTTCCTCGCGCATCTGCAGAAACTGCCGTATCCGTACTTCCAACACACGCCGACAGGCGATTTGATGGCGCATGCGACGAACGACATCAGCGCCGTGCGAAACGTACTCGGGCCGGGGATTATGTATCCTGCGGACACGATTCTGACATTCGTGTTCGTCCTGACAATGATGCTCATCAGCAACTGGAAGCTGACGCTTCTGGCATTGATCCCTCTTCCGCTCGTCTCCATCGCCGTCTATTGGCTGGGAAATCTCATCCATGCAAAGTTCACGGAACGACAGGAACAATTCTCTATTCTAACAACTCGTGCACAGGAAAACCTTTCGGGCATTCGCGTGGTGAAATCTTATGTTCGCGAACAATTCGAAATCGAAAGATTCCGGAACTTGAGCTGGGAATATTTAAAGAAGAACCTCGTTCTCGCTCGCGTTCAGTCCATCCTTTGGCCGCTGATGTTCGTGCTCGTCGGCTTCTCCATCGTCATCACCATCTACGTCGGGGGATCGAAAGTCATCGACGGAGAAATCACCATCGGGACACTGACGGCATTCATGACGTATCTCGTCATGCTGATCTGGCCGATGATCGCCTTCGGCTGGGTCATGAACATCCTCCAGCAGGGCGCGGCATCGATGTCGCGATTGGCAAAGATCATCGATACTGTCCCTGCTATTCGGGATACAGATCAGACGAATTTTGCAATTACGTCGATCGAAGGCGAGATCGAGTTTCGGAATGTCTCTTTCACGCACCAGGGAAGCAACGAACCGGTCCTCAAGAACATCAATCTGACAATCAAGAAGGGAATGACCTTGGCGGTCATCGGCTATACAGGAGCCGGAAAAACAACACTCGTCAACCTCATCCCGCGTTTATACGACGTGACCGAGGGAACACTGCTGATTGACGGCCACGATATCCGAACGATCCCTCTCGCCACTCTTCGAAGGAACATCGGTATGGTGCCGCAGGAGACGTTCCTCTTCTCCGACACGATCGCCGAAAACATCCGGTATGGAGTAGCAAACGGGACAGATGGAATCGAAGAGGCAGCGTCCATTTCCCAGATCGCGCGGGATGTTTTGGATTTTCCCAAGAAGTACGAGACAATGATCGGCGAGCGAGGGATCACGCTCTCCGGCGGACAGAAACAACGGACGAGCATTGCTCGGGCGCTGATTCGTCACCCGAAGATCCTTATTCTCGATGATGCGCTCTCCTCGGTCGACACGTATACGGAGGAAGAGATTCTCAAACGGCTCCGGCAATTCATGAAAGATCGAACCAGTATCATCATCAGCCATCGCATTTCAACTGTGAAAGAAGCCGATCAGATCATCGTTCTCGATCAGGGGCGAATTGCAGAGCAGGGCACACACGAAGAACTGGTGCAACGGGGTGGGATTTACGCAGAGCTGTACGAGAAACAGTTACTTGAACAAGAATTAGAAGAAATGTAGGGACCAACGAAACATTACCATGATTGAATGCAACGAAGATGTTCGTCGCTCTTTCCTCCTTATCAACAATTGGAGGGGATATAGAGAATGAACAGAAACTGCTTTCAAGGAATGTGAGGAGATCAAGAAGATTTCGGGAAGTATCGCCAGCAGATCTCGAAGAACACCCAACAGCAGACATCGGCGATCTCCTTTTTAGCTTTTCCTTTTTTTATTGACACATGCACGAAGAAGAAGTCCTCGGTAAAGCATACGACGCGCGGCTCATGAAGCGCCTGCTGAAGTACCTCCGTCCCTACCGCTGGCACGTGGCGCTGGGGATTCTCCTCAGTATTCTCGTGAGCGGCATGGAAGCCGTACGCCCGTACTTCACAAAGATTGCCGTCGATGTCGACATTGCAAACAAGGACAAAGACGGTCTTTTGATCACAACGCTGATGTTCGGCGGCGTCTTGTTGATTCGCGGTCTCCTGCAATATTACAATGCCTACCTCACGCAGTGGATCGGTCAACGCACGATCTTCGACCTTCGGATGGAAATCTTCCAGCATTTGCAGAATCTCTCACTTCGTTTCTTCGATAAGAACCCGATCGGTCGATTGATAACGCGCGTAACCAACGACGTCGAGGTTCTCAACGAGATGTTCTCTTCCGGCATCGTGATGGTGTTCAGCGACGTGTTCACCATTATCGGCATCCTCTACTTCATGTTCAGCATGAACTGGGAGCTTGCTCTCGTATCGCTCAGCGTGTTGCCATTTCTCTTCTATGGAACGTTCCTCTTTCGCAAGAAGGCCCGGGAAGCCTATCGGGAGGTCCGCCTGCAGATCGCCCGCATCAATTCCTTCATGCAGGAGCATATTACGGGTATGGTGGTCGATCAACTCTTCAATCGTGAGCAGAAGTCCTACGAAAAGTTCTCCTCCATCAATGCTGCCCACCGCGACGCAAACATCAAATCGATCTTCTACTATGCGCTGTTCTACCCCGGCATCGATCTCATCGGTGCTGTCGCAGTCGGATTGATCATCTGGTATGCAGGCTTCAATGCTCTTGAAGGCACAGTGACACTGGGAACCGTCATGGCCTTCCTGCAATTCAATGAAATGTTCTGGCGACCGATCCGGGATCTTTCGGAAAAGTATAACATTCTCCAAACTGCTATGGCTTCGTCGGAGCGCGTTTTTCAACTCCTCGACGATCAATCGATTCTCTCCGTCCATCCTCACCCTGTCGCTTTTGATCGTGTTCGGGGCGAGGTCGAGTTCCGGAACGTCTGGTTCGCGTACAACCAACCGGTCGATGGACAACATGATCCGGAATGGGTTCTCAAAGATATTTCGTTCAAGATCGCGCCCGGCCAAACCGTGGCGCTTGTCGGACACACAGGAGCCGGGAAAACTTCGATTATCAGTCTCTTGACGCGGTTCTACGACATTCAAAAGGGTGAGATTCTCATCGACGGGGTCAACATTCAGCACATTCGCCCGGAGGATCTGCGAAAACATATCAGTGTCGTTCTGCAGGATGTGTTCCTCTTCTCCGGCGACATCAAAGGGAATATCAACCTGGGGAATGAGCATATCTCACTCGACCGCGTGAAGGCGGCAGCACGCATCGTGGGTGCGCACCGATTCATCGAAGCCCTCCCCGACGGCTACGATACAGAGGTGAAAGAACGTGGCGCAACACTTTCTGTTGGCCAGAAGCAGTTGATCTCGTTCGCTCGCGCGCTTGCTCACAATCCGGCCATCCTCGTTCTGGATGAGGCAACGTCGAGCGTCGACACAGAAACCGAGCTCTTGATTCAGGCCGCCATACGAAAACTCCTCACCGGTCGAACGTCCATCGTCATTGCGCACCGCCTCTCAACCATCCAACGAGCCGATAAGATCATCGTTCTTCATAAAGGCGAGATTCGGGAGATGGGCACACATCAGGAGCTTCTCGCACACGGCGGGATCTACAAGAAACTCTACCAACTTCAGTACAAAGAACAAGAACGCCTCATCAAACAACCAACACCATAGCTGGAAGCGCTTCATTTGAATTCTCCACTCTACTTTGTTTGACATGCTGTTGAGTTTCGCTTATATTGAAATCGATTCCCTCCCCACGCCACGACAAGAAATCCAAACGGAGTTGCTGCAATGTCACAGAATCAAAAAGTCATAACCATCGAACGCCACATTATCGAAGGTGAACGCGCACATCCCGGAGCGACGGGCGATTTCTCCGGCTTGCTGCGGGACCTTACGTTGGCGTTCAAGGTCATCTGGCGAGAGGTGAGTAAAGCGGGATTGGTGGACATCCTCGGGTTTGCCGGTCGCACAAACGTTCATGGCGAAGAGGTCAAAAAACTCGATGCGTTTGCGGATGATACGATTTACAAAGCAATGGACCATGGCGGACACCTCTGTGTGATGGCATCCGAGGAGCACGAGGATATTCTCAGCATCCCGGATCGCTACCCCACTGGCAAATACGTGTTGCTCTACGATCCTCTTGATGGGTCGTCCAACATCGACGCGAACGTGAGTGTTGGAACCATCTTTTCAATTTACCGCCGAGTGACACCGCGAGGAAAAGGCACACTTCAGGATTGTCTGCAACCCGGCTACAAGCAGATTGCCGCCGGATACGTCATTTACGGGTCATCCACCATGCTCGTGTATACAACGGGAGATGGAGTACATGGATTTACGCTCGACCCAAGCATCGGCGAGTTCCTGCTCTCTCACGAGAACATTCGCATTCCCAAACGCGGGAAGATTTACTCCGTAAACGAGGGAAACTACCGCTGGTGGAAAGAAGGAACGAAGAAATATGTAAAATATTTGCAGGAAGAGGACAAGGCAACAGGGCGCCCCTATTCAGCCCGATACATCGGTTCAATGGTTGCCGATGTGCATCGGACGCTTCTCTACGGCGGCATCTTCATGTATCCTCTCGATGCCAAGAACCCCAAAGGGAAATTACGACTGATGTATGAGGCGAACCCGACGGCGTTCATCGTCGAACAAGCTGGAGGACGGGCCAGCGATGGTGAACGACGAATCCTCGACATCCAACCGGAGAGCCTCCATCAGCGGACTCCGCTGTATATCGGCAGTGAAGAAGATGTGACGATTGCCGAGGAGTTTCTGCAGGGAAAACGTGATCTCACTACTGCTGCGATGCCTCCCAAGCCTGAAGCTGCGACCACCAGGAATTGATGGAATCCAATCAACTCTCACTCGACCTCGTTACTCCACTCTCTGAAGTTCCCTTTGTCGTTGTCGATGTCGAAACCACCGGCATGGATCCCGTCACCAACCGGATCACCGAACTAGCGATGATGAAAGTGCGAAATGGCACGCTCGTCGGTGAATTTTCGACGTTGGTTAACCCGCTCCAGACGATACCAGCCAGCATCGTCAGAATGACGGGAATCGATAATGTGACGGTATCGAATGCCCCGACGGCGAGAGAAGTGGTGCCGTGTCTCGTGGAGTTCTTAGGAAAGTCGGTGTTCGTCGCACACAATGTCGCATTCGATTGGTCGTTTGTGTACCACACCGCATTGCGCGAGCGGGGGATCAGACTGAACAATCCGACGCTCTGCACGGTAAAACTTGCGCGGAGAATTCTGCCCTCTCTGCCGAGCAGATCGTTGGATGAAGTGACTCGGTTTCTCGAAGTGCGAATTCCTGAGCGCCACCGCGCATCTGGCGATACATTTGCTACGGCGTTGGTGCTGGTGAAGTTTCTCTCGTACTTACAACAACGCGGGATTCGCACGCTCGAAGATCTTCTCCGTTTTCAGCACGAACCTGCAGAGACGGACGTTCAAGCCACAAGTTGATGGAGAAAGGAATCACTTATGTGTCGAAACATCAAAAAGCTTCGTCGCCCCGGAAACCGCGTTCCCACAGAAGCCGAGCTTCGCGATGCATCGCTTCAGTTCGTGAGGAAGATTAGCGGCTATCATACCCCCTCGGAGGCAAATCGGGAGATTTTTGCAAAGACGGTTGTCGAAATCGCGGAGACCGCGCGGAGAATGTTCACCCAACTTCATGTGCGGCAACGTAAGGTGGCCTGATTCCTATGAGAATGCCTCCCCCTTTCAGCTGCACGGTCGGTTCGGGCGAACCGGCCTCCAGAGTGCATGCCCCAGCGTCTGTTGACCTATCGGACTACACGCGGAATGCTAACCAAACTTGTATTTCCCTCCCGATCCACGGCCTGCACACCAAAAAGAAAGTCATCCTTCAAAACTGGGAGTTTGATCGTCGTGTCGGCGGTGAAAACAGAATGCTGCCAGACTGGAGAAGTCGTCTGTCGATACCGAACGTAATATCCTGCCACATCCCCCTCCTTGTTCTTTTCCCACCGTAACTCTGTATCATACCCAAGCTCTCGAGTAACAATCCCGACGTTTGCAGGAGCCCGCGGCGCAAATGCGAGCGTTGCGAACGCTGCGGCGTTTACACGTGCGACATTGGTGAGATAAGGGAAATCCATGAACTTCGGCAGGTCACCGTACTCTTTACCATTCTCCACCCGCACATTCTGATGCTGCCAATCGTAGTTTTCCCTCGCGACCGAGAATCGCACTGCAGCAAATCCGCGTTCATGAAACGGAGAGTGATCCCCTCCCCGCAAGAATCGATCCCTGCGGTACACCATTCGAACACCGAAGTTCGGCACGTATTTCTCCGCCGTTTCGCTGATGTATCTTGCCAGAGACCGAGAAGTACCGTCGTTTTCCAGGCCAAGGTTGTTTCGCATCCGAAAGACGACTCCCGTATCGAGTGGACTGTATGCTTCTGAAAAAAGTCGAACATAACCCTTCTCGACAGCACCGTCTCCGCCAATCGAGCTTCCTACAATATCGTTATTGAACATCGCCTCCACATCCAGACGATTCTGCTTCGCCATCTCCGCCCATGCAGTTGCGCCAAGAAGACCTTGCTCCTCACCCGCAAAAGCAATGAACACCAGCGTGGCCTCCACTTCATGTGAGGCCAGAATACGAGCTAACTCAAGAACAAGAGCTGTTCCGCTTGCATCATCATTGGCCCCGGGCGCATCGCTGGTTGCATCCAGCGGATCACTTGCGCGTGAGTCATAGTGCCCGCCGATGACAATGAGCCGTGAGTCGTTTCCTGGTTGAACTCCTTTTGGACGCAGCGTGGCCACAACGTTGACGATTTTCGACGGCTTCGGAACTCGCGCCGATGGTGGAACGATCGATTCGTGAAACTCCACCGACATCCTCCCTCCACTTGCCTTCGCGTATGTTCCGAATTCCGACTTAATCCAGCGCCGCGCGGCTCCGATGCCGCGGGTCGGGCTCGACGTATCGGAGAGCGTGTGGCGCGTACCAAAGCTCGCAAGCTTTTCAACCAGCATGCGAAGATGAGATTCAGAAACTTCCGAAACGATTCTTTGGACCCTCGGGTTCGTCGAGGGCGGTTGCTGCGAATGTGCAACCGACAGCACATGCACCATGAAGCCTGCAATGATTATTGTTTTCATACGTCCTCCTCGATTACACAGTGCCACGGGAATCACTGACGCAGAGAATCCCGATTCTTCCAAGATCAAGATGGAGCCCATTCTTTTCCGCTTGTATGATCTTTTTCCACGCCCGGCGAACAGAGACCGACCAGAAACCGATGTCATCGAAAACCACAACGCCATCGGAGGTAAGGTAGGATTTGATCGTTTCATAATATCGGCGAGTCGGTTCTTCCGCATGATGGCCATCCACGAAAACGAGATCAACTGCGCCGAGACGATCGAGTGTAGGAACGAGCATATCGTGGAATCGTCCGACGACAACATCGGGTGCGCAGTGCGAGAGAGTTCCTATCGTTCGTCTTGCATAGTCGGCGAGAGTCGGATCACCCTCGATGCTCGTGAGTCTACCGCCATCCCCATTCAAATCTAGCGCACTCTGGATGTAGCATGCGGATACGCCAAGATTCGTGCCTAATTCCAGGACTCGACGAGGTCTCAGCAATCGCACAAGTCTGAATAAGAACACCCCCCAATGGTGAGAAACCGCAGAAGTACGGTAGATGTCGGAGATTCTTCGCCCATGGTGACGGCTTGCAGTTTGCGAGGCCCCCGCTCCAAAGTCCGTGATAGTGATGAGCGTGTGGTCATTCTCGATTTGTTTTCTTACTTCAAGAATCGTTCGGATCGATTCGGCCTCTTCCGGAGAAAAACGCGTATCACTGCTGAACCTCAACAAGCTCGCGACCCGAGGCCCGCGACCAGCCTGCACCCGGAGCTGGAGTTCGATCGCAGCCCGAAGGGAGGTACCAAACAGTGCGAGGGGTATTCCAATCACCTTGTTCTATCTCCTGTTTCCCGCCTCAAAGTGAGAAGGCGTTTTTTCGTCGTCCATAATTGCGGGGTACTTTAATCCGGTCGCAGTGTTGAAAAGCACAATAGTCTCCCCCCGCTTAATGCTTTTTGCTTCAACGAGCTTTCGCAGGGCAACGAGTGTGGCAGCGCCTTCCGGGCAAATGAACAACCCTTCCTCACGAGCAATCTCCCTCATTGCCCTGCGAATCTCATCGTCAGATGCCTCCACAGCGTTGCCGTTTGAAGCATAAATGGCATCGAGAATCAGATGATCGGCAAACGCTTTGGGAACACGTAGTCCGGAAGCAATAGTGGCCGCGTTCTCCCAGAACTCCGACTTCCGTTTGTTTTCGCGAAACGCCTTGACAATCGGTGCACACCCGCTCGATTGAACGGAGATCATGCGCGGCCTCTTCGGGCCGATCCATCCAAGCTGCTCCATCTCATCGAAAGCTTTCCACATCCCAATTAACCCTGTGCCCCCGCCAGTGGGGTAGATGATAACATCAGGCAACACCCAACCGAGTTGCTCGGCGAGCTCATAGCCCATTGTCTTCTTTCCTTCGAGCCGATAGGGCTCCTTCAGTGTCGAAACATCAAACCAATCCGGATTGTTCTTCTTTTCTTCCTGCATCGTTCGAGCGGCATCGCTGATCGTACCCTTCACGAACCGAATCCAAGCCCCATACATTTTGCATTCGACGATGTTTGCCTCCGGCGTGTCCTCCGGCAGGAAGATCGTGCTTCTCATTCCCGCCTTCGCCGCGTAGGCGGCGAGAGCACCGGCCGCATTCCCGGCCGAAGGAATGCAAAGACTTCGCACACCAAGCTCCTTCGCCTTTGAGACCGCCATGGCGAGTCCCCTCGCTTTGAACGAACCGGTCGGAAGGTGCCCCTCATCTTTCATCAAAAGATTCTCCAGCGATATCTTTTCCGCAAGCCGTTTGAGATGGAGAATCGGCGTCATCACTTCTCCCAACGAAACGATATTCTCGGGACGTTCAATTGGCAGAAGAGGCGAATAACGCCAGAGCGATGGAGATTGCCGGTCGAGGTCTTCCTTCTTGACGTGTGTCTTTGCCGAGCGGAGGTCATAGCGTGCGAGAAGTGGTTTCCCACATGATCGGCAGAAGGTCTGAATTTCGTGCGGCGAATGACGATCGCCACAGACACTGCATTCGAGGTGTGTAAGAAACGTTTTCACGTTGGTCGAGCGCTTTGAAATGTAGATGTGGGTTGCTGGAGATGCAAACAGTTTTTGCAGGGAACTGTTTAGCGGGATAAGTGTTCTAATATTCTTATGATCGATGGCGTGATCAACCTCATAACATGTTGTTGAATATCAGACCCCTTTTCTCTACATTCTCAGCGTTCGCTCGAGGATGTTACCAACACAAAGCGAAAGGTTGACTATGCGAAAACGAATTCTGTTTTTTGTCGGTTTGAGTGTCCTTTTTCTTTCTCTTAGCTCTGCCTTACCGCGGTTCGCCGGCCGCACGAGCTATTCTTGCCAGAGCTGCCACGTTAACCCAACGGGAGGGGGCCTGCGTTCGGTGTTCGGCGTGCAATACGGCAGAGACGATCTGCCGATGGAGACCTTCAAAGAGCACTATTCACTCGACGATTTTTCGACGCAAATCTCAGATTTCATTTCCTACGGAATGAATTTCCGGTTCCTTTACTTCTATCAGCAAAAAGAACGGAGCGGGGCCAAAGTTGATCGGAGTTCCTTCTTTCCGATGCAGGCGGACATGTACTTCAATCTCGCCGTGTCAAAGAAAATTAACATCTATGCGAATCCGGCCTTTGGTCTCTTCTCCCGCTACGAGATCTTTGCTGTTGCAAAAGTCCTCCCACTCAACGGCTATGTTAAAGTCGGGAGATTCTATCCCCCTTACGGTCTTAGACATGACGACCACACCACGTTCGTCCGCGAAATCACGCCATTCAGAAATTATCAGGGTCAGGACGCCGGCGTTGAAGCGGGAATCTCTCCGGGTCCAATCACCATCGTCGGCGCGGTCATGAACGGAGGAGGCGGCGATCGTGCCGGATCGAATCCCACTGCCTACCTTGCCAATGCATGGGGACAGGTGAAACTCGGCCCCGTGAATAGCTTACTTGGCGTCTCGGCATACGACAACGCAGTCTCATCCACGAACAAGATTCGGCTCCTCACTGCGTACGGGATATTCTCTTTTCGCGAGAACCTGACATTGATTGTCGACGCCCAGCAAGTAGAGGGAAACTCGACTGACCTCAAGGTGAACTCCGAGCGAAGGACAGGTTTCCTCGTGAACCCCTTCAACACAAGCGGAGCCACGCAGAAACAACGTGCACTATACATCGAAGCGGATTACCTGCTCACATCCGGTGTGGATTTGAAGCTTGCCTACGACTTTTTCGATCCGAGCACAGAGTTCACGACAGGCATCGCTCAACGGTACGGCATCGGCTTCGAGCTCTTCCCGATCAGCGGCATCGAGCTGCGACCGATGTTCCGTATGATCGACGACACAATTATTCATCTCAAAGCAAACGAGTTTCATCTCTTGTTCCATTATTACCTCTAATCCGGACACTGCGGGAGCTTTCAGCGTAACGGAAAGGACGAAGACATGAGCATCACACGCATTCTATCCCTCATCACCGTTGTTTTTCTTTGCACGTTTACAATCAAGGCGCAGAAGAAGCAACTGACATTCAAGTCGGATGTGTTTCCAATTCTGAAAAGCTACTGCCTCCCCTGTCATCTTCAGGAGAACGAAAATCCCAGCGGACTCTCACTGGACAACTATGAGCTTTTGATGAAGGGCGGGAACCACGGAAACACGGTTGTTCCCGGCAAACCGAAAGAGAGCAATCTCTATCTCAAGCTTTTGCCGAATCCGCCCTTTGGAAAACAAATGGCGAGGAACAAGAAGAAACTAACGGAGGAAGAACTCAAGATCATTTACCAATGGATTGAACAGGGAGCGATCAAGGAGTAGGGGAGGTTCTGGCTTAGAGGTGAGAGGTTCGGGTTAGGGATCAGACTCATCCGCCGACGCCGCGTTATGGCATAGGTGGACAGTGGGCCCCACAATTCCTCGCTTCCACAACTTCATTTTTCAGTATCCTATCACTCCACAATTTCCACTTTCACCGTATTCGTCGTCCCTTTTGACATCAAGGGAATTCCTGCCGTAAAGACTACATAATCCCCTTTACTCACGTAGCCAGATTCCAACAGTTTGTCTTTAATCTGCTTAAAGGCAACGTCGGTTGCGCTTCGGTCGAAATCGGGGATGACAATGCCGCGAACTCCCCAGACAAGGTTGAGCCTTCGCAGAATCCTATCGCGAGCTGTCACGGCAACGATCCGCGCCAACGGCCGGTATTTGCTGATGCGCATGGCCGTCGCACCCGAATGCGTAATGGGCACAATCGCCCGCGCCTTCACCTGTCTGGCTATCACGCAAGCAGCACGCGCCACGGCGTTAAACATCTCCTCCCCCTCTTCTCGAACATCCTCGATATTCAAACTGTCCGAGCGTTGACCCTCAGCCCGCTGAATGATTCGATCCATTGTCCGAACCGCCTCGACTGGATACTTTCCCACCGATGTCTCTCCGCTCAGCATCACGCAATCTGCCCCATCGAGGACGGCATTAGCAACATCGTTGGCTTCGGCACGCGTGGGACGGGGGTTCTCGATCATCGATTCCAGCATCTGCGTCGCAATGATGACCGGCTTCCCCGCTTCGTTACACTTCTTCACAATCATCTTTTGGACCGGTGGCACGTCCTCCGGCGGTAACTCAACGCCGAGATCGCCACGAGCCACCATGATAACATCCGCCTCATCGATGATGGAATCAATGGCGTCCACGGCTTCGGGCTTTTCGATCTTTGCCACGATCGGAACACGGATACCCTTCTGCACTTCACGAATGATCACTTCTCGCAACTGCCTGATGTCATCTGCGGTTCGAACGAACGAGAGTGCAACATAATCGATCCCGTTCGCAAGACCGAATTTCAGGTCCTCAACATCTTTCTCGGTAAACGACGAGATGCTGGTCCTCACCCCTGGGAGGTTCATCCCCTTCTTCTCGGATAACACTCCCCCATTCACCACAACACATTCTACTTCACGTGCCGATCTTCCAACAACTTGAAGTTTCATCTTCCCATCATCAAGAAGGATCGTATCACCGGGCTTGACGTCATTCGGCAGGAGTTTGTACGTCGTCGAGATCTTCTCCGCTGTGCCGGGAATATCGTCAATCGTAATGGAAAGTTTTCCACCGGTTTTCAGCTCGACGGTCTTATCTTTTAGGGTTCCGATTCGAATTTTGGGTCCGCTAAGGTCCTGCAGGAGTGTAATATGCTCACCCGTGCGACGACTCGCTTCCTTGACATTCTCGATGACTTTGCGGTGTTCTTCATGCGATCCGTGGGAGAAGTTCAGTCGGGCCACATCCATACCCGCTTCGATCAGCTGAACAAGAACATCAACGTGGTCTGATGCGGGGCCAATCGTACAAATGATTTTCGTATGCCCGAAGACTCTTGCTTTGTTCATAGGCCTCCAGTATGAGCCATTTTGAGATGATGAACGAGTTGAGGAAGGATGATTCCCGCCTTTCCCAGAAGCGTCTCCTGAACCCGACTTGAGAGGTCCGTGTATTCCGCATTAATCTCGACAACGTATGCACCGTGTTCGAGCGCCGTTAACGGAAGAGAGGCGGCCGGATAGACAACTGCGGATGTTCCAACGCAAAGGAAAAGGTCACAACGCTCTGCGGCAGCTTCCGCTCTCATGAATTGATCCTGCGGGAGAAGTTCTCCGAACCACACAACATCGGGTCGTATCAATCCGCCACACTGCGAGCATCGCGGGGGAATATTCTCCTCCGTGATCTGCTCGTTCGAAGGACGACGGCAGTTGATGCAATAGCTTCGCTCGATATTCCCGTGCAACTCAATGACGTGCTTGCTCCCAGCTCGCGTGTGAAGATTGTCGACATTCTGCGTAACAAGCGTAAAATCTTGGAACAGGGATTCCATGTCCACTAATGCCGCGTGTGCCGGATTCGGCTGGACCTCGCCGATCACACGCCTTCGATAGGCATACCACTCCCACACGAGTTTCGGATTCTTGATGAACGCGTCGAAATTTGCAAGCTCCTCCGGCTTGAACTTCGACCACAACCCTTCATTCCCTCGGAACGTTGGAACACCGCTCTCTGCCGATACTCCCGCGCCAGTCAACACACACACCGATTTCGCCTCGACAAGAACCTGTTGAAATCTCTCCGAGAGAATCATCGAACCGGCTCCAGAATGAGCAGATCATGGTCTCTCGACTTCACGGCGTCAAGGCTCATTGGAAATGAGCGGTACCCGCCCCCGAGCCACAGCACCATTTGATCGTCGAAATGCTTGTGAAAGACCTGGCCGGATTGTCCTGGTGGAGAAACTGCACGCGTGTTCGTCGGATCGGCGAGATCGTAGATCTGTCTTGTCGATGGACCAACGGTATTGACAAAGGGAGCATTGAGCTCGTAATCCCCTTTGTTGACCGTCGAATGCGACCCGCCAATCGGTATTGGCCCCACGTTAAATATCCCTCGCAGGAGATCATTTGCCCCGAACGTGTGCTGAAACTCCACGGTGTGCAGCCTTCCCCACCGCCATTCTTTCAGTTCGCCGCCGAGGTCGGTCTGCAATTGCTTTATCGCATTCTCAAGCGCTTGCCGGATGATTTCATCTCGCGATTCACGATGCTCTGTGGAAACATCATCGAGCCATTCGGAAGTCCCCTCGTGCAACATCCGGGAGACGACTCGAAGTGGGATTGCGGGGACCTCTTGATAATAGTACAGAATGGTTTCCCCCAGTTCGTCTTCCAGGACACGCTTCACAACATTGGTACAAAACGCTTGGAAGAGCGTCGTGGCAACGTCATCGCGTGTCATTTCAAATGCCCAGTTCCTGAAATAGGTCAAGGTCGTCCTGACCCGCTGATCGCTCACCAACGAATCAGGAAACGCTGCAAGAATGAGTGGCACAAGTTCCCTCGCGTGAATCGATTGCACATCGAGCTGAATTCGTTGCATATCTTCCACACTGAATTTGTCGCCGCCTGCAAGCAATTCTGTGATTCTCGCAACGCGCCAATGTGGCTCCCAAAGGTCCGTAATGTAGTAGGGGTACGAATCATCGATGATTTTGTTGTTCGCGGTAGCTATGAATCCGGAAGGGGGATTGAATTCTTCCGGCATCATGTCAAACGGGACAAAACCTTTCCAATCATACTCGTCATTCCATCCAGGGGCGGGAAGAGTGGGGCCGGTCGTTCTCCGAATGGGAATTGCCCCTCCAAGGCGGTAGCCGATATTCCCCTCGACATCGGCGTATACAAAGTTTTGCGCCGGGACGGAAAAATACCGTAACGCTTCACGAAATTCGTGCCAGTTTTGAGCTCGCTGCAGCAGATAAAATGTTTTCGCCTCGTTTGTAATCTCGTGCCCCACCCACCGAATCGAAAGGAGAGATGATGAGAGAACGGCAGAAGGTTCAATGCGATTGATGATAGGGCCGCGGTGCGTATGATATGTGGTGAGCAGAACGGGAACATTATCTTTAACGAGAATGGTGTCGATTCGCTGTTGAAGAGGAAGCCACTGTCCGTTGAAACGATAGTGCGTAGGATGTTGAAGTGAGTCAACCTCTTCGACGAAATAGTCATGATCATCCACCATCCCGTTGGTCAGACCCCACGCGATGAATCGATTCCTTCCGATCACGACAAAGGGAACGCCTGCTATCGATGTCCCCTGTACTTCGAATTCTGGTGTTGAGAGATGAAGTTCATACCAGCGGCCGGGAAGGAAAAACATGAGATGAGGATCATTAGCAAGGAGAGGCTTTCCCGAAACCGTCTTCTTGCCCGAAACAACCCATGAATTGCTCCCGCCGGTGACACCGGACCCGCCAAGGAGACGTCGGAAATCCTTTTCTGTGTTTAAGAACTCTTCCGCTAAAGGAAGGAGGGGCTGTTGGCCCAGGGCAGAAACGATTGGTGGGACCTCCTTCGGCCATTGCGGAAACACCTCCCCCCCTTTGCGCACCCCAAACCGACGCACGATTTCTCCGAGCACAATGTCGACCCATCGTGAATAATTCAGCTCCCAGGCCATCAATCGAGCAATCACGATGGTGTGCTCTACCGTCCAGGGTTCAGGCCGTATGCCCAGCAGGTCGAATTCGACAGGATAAGCTCCCTCGCTCTCTTGAATGCAGGCGTTCACGCCTTTTGCATAGGCTTCAATCGCAGTACGGGTCGGTCCATCGAGTTGAGCCGCTATGCGCTGGGCCTGCCTCCAAACGCCAAGCGTTCGAAACATCCGGTCGAATTTCAAGGCAGAATCACCCAACACTTCTGCGAGGCGGCCCATTCCCGCTCTTCGAGCCAACTCCATCTGCCATAAGCGATCCTGGGCATGGAGAAAACCGACGGCGAAGTATCCGTCTGCCTCACGTTGTGCTTCGACATGAGGAACGCCGTGGTCATCACGATAGATGCGCACCTCAGCATGAAGCCCCTGCATACTGATCGTCCCCGAGGTTTTCGGAAACGACCGCGTGATGAGATAATACCCAACCCCAGCGGCAGCGATGAGAAAAATGATAATGAAGAATGTGAGGCCTATGAGGATTCGGGCACGAGGCTGCATGTGAAGTAGGCAGAATGTAGTTAAACTTCGCGGAGGGTTCAACTGCGAAGTGGAAGGATGTTACTTCTCTTTTGTTCGAACGTCGATGATGTAACGGGAGGTCGATCCTCGATAGGCAATGGGCGCGTCAGAGGCACGCCAGACGAGAACCTTTTCGATCGTCGTTACATCAATCATATCCAACACCCATGACTCGGTGAGAATACCGTTGAGATAGAGCATGGGTGGACGATTGAGCGGTGATAAAGTACTGGTGGTATAAGCATACGAAGCAAAGGGGGCATGTTGGGTCAACACTTCACGCATATTCGGCGCACCGCTCTTCTGGATATCCTCGAGCCTAACAATCTTATAAGCGTTGATTTCGTTGAACGTTCCCGGAAGTTCAGATGCACCCTCCACGAGCACCTCCGGCATCTGGATAACACGCGGACGCATTTCGATCACAACCATGCGTTGATCGTCTCGCCTGACCGTAAGAGCATAGACCCGCGGGCGATAAGCAACATGTCGAATCTCCAAGAGGTACACATCTTCAGGGAGATTCTTGAACTCAAAGTATCCCCCGCCGTCCGTGGACGTTCCCCGGTACGTGCCGTGAATCAGAATGCTGACATCACCGATCCCCTGTTTGGTTTCAGCATCGATGATCGTGCCGGCAACAATGTTCTCCACCTGCGGCTTGATGCGTTGGGCCGTGAGGCTAGAGAGCACCACACAGCAGACCAGAGACGAAAGGAGGATTCTCGATGAGGGCCTCATAGGTCGATTGCTCAAATATACACGAGACACGCCTTGAGGTCAAGAGCAAGAAGAGGGTTAGAATCGATAGGAAAGCGTAATGTTCAGCGTTTGGGTCTTGACTTTCTCCTGAGTCTGAGAGCCGTCGGCCAGATACCAAACGTAGTAGTTATCGCGGAAAGTCTTCCACGTCCCAAGAGCATAGCCGAGATTGAGCGTCACATTTTGGTCAAGCGCCAGTCCGGCACCAGCTGTGTAATAGATTTGATCAAAGGAACTTGGATCGCCGATATAAGGGGAAGGATTCATCACGATTCCGCCCCGGAGTTTCAGACCAAGGCTCCAAAGAGTGATTTCTGCCCCCCCGCGGATGTTCGTAGTTGGTTCAAAGATCTTCTTGATAATCCGATTCTCGGCAACAAGGTCTGCATTATCGCTCCGGAATTCCATCTGTGTCCAGTCTACATACTCGACATCTCCTGCGAGAAGAAGCCAATCCATCATCTGGAAGGAGCCCCCCGCCCCGATAACGATTGGCGTGACGAGTTCGTATGAGGTTTTGTCCGAAAGCTCTAACCGAAAGCGATCGCCGTTATCGAAAACGCTTCTGCCGAGACTGGTGAAGTCTTCCTCGATGTTGTACACCGTCGGCGTTCTTACAGTCATGCCAATCTTGAAGAGACCTTGCCTCCGATACATCAAACCGGCGACGGCATTATATCCCGTCATATTGCTCCGGACCGTCTGCTCCAGAGTGAATCTGGAAAGATCGGCGGGAGCCGTATTGTAGAGTCCGCGCTCGTCCGTTTCGGAAAACTCGCGATCATACGTGTAAGAGCCTGAAACGACGTTGAAGGTGAGACCGACCGAAAGGTCCCGTGCAATGTCGATCGCGCCACCCGCGGACCAGTTGTTGAGACCGCCGCCTTCCCGAACCGTTGCCCTCTGCGTAAGATTTCCTGTAACAAGCGGATAAAGCCGACCCTGGGCAGAATCAATTTCGGCTAAGAAGACCTGATAAGGGATATTGTCATCAAGCAGCTTTTTCCGGTCGTTCTCAGAAAGAGACCAGAGGTTGACGTCTGGGATCATCGATTCGACGATGGAGCTGGAGGTGTTGAAGCCACTGAACCCTGCGCTCGTCGTGTAGTTCGCAACCCGCCCGAATCCAAACGCAAAAGTAAGACTGCCGCGGGAGGTTGGAATGGGATAGATGAGTCCAAGATTATTCAGATTTGTAGCGCTGCTGGATGTATTCGTAGCGACACCAAGGTAAGCGACATCGTTATCATAGCTGAGGTGCGACAGACCAACGGAGAATTCGAAGTCACGAACAACAGCCAATCCGGCCGGGTTGAGAAAGAGAGCGGAATAATCATCCACGACACCGACCGACGTACCACCAAGTCCAAGAGTTCTTGCACCGACGCCGAGACCAAGCTGAGAGAATCGAAGCGCATCTTCCGCGAATTGCGCCGAAAGGAAGGATACCTGAAGAAGAGTCAACACCGCGAATGCACACAATCGTCCTGTCAATGTCATAGTCATGACCAACTCCTCAATGCTGAAAATCTTTTAGCGGTTTGACCGACGTGCGCCGCTACTTCGGTTTCCTTCACCCCCACTCTGGGTGGACTGTGACGGAGGCGGAGAGTATGATGGTGCCGGAGGTTGCGCCGGCGGTGAGTACACAGGAGCAGGACTTGAGTGGCCCGATGAAGGAGGAGAGTACGACTCACTGTGATTTCTTCCTGAAGAACCTCGTCGCGCACCCTCTGAACGACGGCTACCGCCACGTGACGATTCACTCCCCGAACGGGACGGTGTACCGACGGAACTTCGGCCACCCGATCCGCTGGACGATCCGGGCGAAGGGCTTCGGCTCGTGCTTATTCCGGTGCCGCGACTTCCACCGTCACTTCGACTTCCTTCACTTCCAATCCCAAACCTTGTCGAACCGCCAGATCGGCTTCCGCCAATGCTTGTTGCTGGCGGAATCCCGCCGCTCGTCCCAACTGAGGTCGAGCCTCT
This sequence comes from Bacteroidota bacterium, assembly GCA_035559595.1. Lineage (GTDB taxonomy): Bacteria > Bacteroidota > Ignavibacteria > UBA10030 > UBA10030 > DATMBF01. The sequence continues at coordinate 52,091 of DATMBF010000019.1, forward strand.
GCCACCGTATTCCGTTCGCCCACCGCTGCGACGATATCCGAAGTCTCGACTGCTCGAACCGCGCCCCGTCCCGACAACATAAATCGGCGGGTAGTACGGATAATAATAGGGATACCCGTAACCGTAGGATCCATAATAATAGCGGTAGCGATAAGGATAGAACCAGGGATAGCCTACAAGGGAGGTTCCGCAGATCCACGGATCGTAATACCAGGGATCAAAGCAGTTGTAGAACCAGGGATCGTAATAGAAATGAGACCATGAAGGATAGTAGTAGCGAAAGCCAAGGTAGAATCGCGATCGGTATCGCCAATCATCGTACAATCCGTACCGATCATACTCATTTTCGTCCTTTTGACTCTCTTCTTCTTTCGAAATCGCGGGTTCAGAGTCGTCCGTGGTTGCCAATTGTGTATAGCACCCTGAGAGTCCGACTCCGATAAGAAGGGGAATAAGCAGAAGGAATGTTGTTTTCATAGCTCACCTCGCGCTGTCAAACCACACTTCCCTCAACAATTCGAGTGCCAGCCGAGTTCAAAATCCCCTTCTTTTTCTTCAAAAAAAGGGCATTTTCAGAGCTCGTCTTATCGTATTCCTTCCTTTTTTCTGTACAAACCTTGGTCTTCTGTCCACAGATAGACACAAATCTTAAGCGGCATATTCAAAACGAGCTGACGAAGTCAATCTGGATTGTCCGATTCCCGACATTCACGTTCTGTTGATTTTTTGTGATGTTCTTCAGATCAAGACCGATGATCAGTCCCTTCCCCGCACCCCAACGGATACCGAAGTTCATGTAGCCGCGTCCCTGTCCGATTCTCAGATTGTCATTCGTCGCAAAATCATACTCTCCAAGGATCGAAAGGTCTTTGCCGAGCGATTTCTCGAAACCGACATAGAGATTCAAATCCTTGTCCCCATCCTTACGTTCGGTCGTGTAGTTGATGCCACCATGAACGCTGAGATTGCCGAAGAACTCATAGTTCTTGCTGCCAACAACATAGAATCCCGGCGCTTTGATCGTGTATCGTTTCAGTGAGTCAGCATCGAGATACGGCTCTTTTCCTTGCGAGTCGAATCCAACGGCAATCGCCGGTGCCAACGCGCTTTCGTCTATGATTCTGAGCTTGACCTGAACGCCGGGGAGAGGATTCATTTCGATCTTGCTGGGCCCGATAATGTTGGTTCCACCATACGTAATGCCGAACGTGAACTGCTCGAACAATCCGACAGCAACACCGAACATGACACCACCTTGCTGGAAGAGATTTGTGTGAAGTAAGTAGCTTCCGCGTTTGAGAAGTCCGGCCGTCGGTTTGTCGATGAGCATCATCGGTTCCGCCGTCGCTTCACTGCCCGCATACCCCTGTGCAAAAAGATCGGCATGGACGAACAGCAACATCGCTATCGCCATCAACATGTTCTTATTCACGCGTTCCTCCGTTTGTTATGATCAATGAGTTTGCAATATTCAAAAATCGTCATCGCCAAAGACTTTTCGTACCGTCTTCGGAAGCTCAACTTCCTTAGGCTTTTCAGGATTCAACGGAATTACTTTTGTGGATTCGGCATCCGTCGCGGGCGTATGTTCTTGGTCAATTCCGCGCCTGACGATGCGAAATCCCTCTTCAACGTCAGAGAGCGATGCAGATGGCATTTCCGACGAAGAGCCGGTGATCGGTGTGACCTGCGCCTCTGTGCTGTTTTTCACCGACGGAAGGAGATTCTGGAGTTTTACTGTCAACGACGAAAGCTCTGTTTTGAGGTCGTCTTCCGAATAGGTCATCACCTGCCCCTTCCGCAAGAAGAACTCGCCGTTGATCATCACATCGCTCACATCACGACTCGTCGCGTGCTGGACAAGATCGGCAATGAACTGTTCGGCTCGATCATTCGCAAGAAGACTCGCGAGTCGCAAATCTCCAATATCCACAAATGCGATATCTGCTTTTTTTCCGACAGTCAAAGTGCCAATCTCATGATCCATGCCAAGCGATCGGGCAGCGTTGATTGTGTGCATTCTCAACAGCTCTGAAGGTGAAGCGGCGTCGAGCCGTTGACTCGCGGCGAGTGCGATAAAGGCCCGCATGTTCTCAAACGGATCGGAATGCCCCCAATCGGATCCCAGCGCCAGAGGAATTTGATATTGAAAGAATGCGGCAAGAGGTGGCACGTCGGTTGCCTTGGTGAGAATCGAAGCCGGCGTGACGACCAGAGGAAGTCGTGTCCCGGCTATGAGGGAAAGCTCTTGTCCTTCCAGAACACTGAGGTGGGTTAATTGAACAGGATAATCGAATACTCTGTATTCGGCCAAAACTTCCATCGGTAGTTTGTTGAAATTCCTGCGGATCGTCTCTACGGCCCGTTGTGTCTCGCCATAATGAACAACGACCGGCCAGTTATTCTCCCGCGCAATCCGGAGCGTCGATTGAAGATTGTACGTTGTGAGATCTTCTTCGGGGGGAAGTGCTACAGCGAATTTGATGAAAGGAGAAATGCCCCCTTTTGCACGCTCTACCTGGTCACCATTGTGAAGAGCGAGAAGCCCACGCAAATCCGTTCGGCGAAGTGATTCAAATGAGGCCTGAAAAGGTACGTCGAGATTGTCAAAACCGTACTCGCCGAGCGTCGTTACGCCGGATTTCAAGGCTGCAAAGTAAGCGCTCCGAAAAGCGACGACCAGCTCATCCTTCGTCGCCTCTCCGTACAAGTAGGGGAGAATACGACGGAGGCTCCCTTCTTTGCTCCACCGGCTCAGGGGAAAAAGCTGGGTGAACTGTTTCAGCACGAACGACTCGCCATGGTAATGCGCATCGACGAAGCCGGGGAGCAACACTTTGCCGGCGGCATCAATCACTTCGGCGTTGGGATAGAGCGACTTCATGATCTCGCCGCGGTTACTGATCTCGGCAATGCGATCATCCTTGACAAGGAGATCCATTCGTAGCAGCCGGGCTTGCGGCTCACACGGAACAATAATGGCGTTCTGTATGATTTTGATCGATTGAGCCATTTAGTAAACAACCACAGACACAGAGTTTCCACCTCGGACTACGCTCGTCGAGCGTAACCTACGACAGCTTCTTCCACGTCGTCCCTTCTTTCTTGTCTTCGAGCGCGATGCCGATATTCTTCAAGCCATCCCGAATCATGTCCGACAGCGCAAAGAGTTTCTGCTTGCGGGCTTCGGCGCGAACGTCGATGAGAAGCTGGATCAATCCTGCCTCAAGTTTACCGTCAGCGATGATGGTCATTGATTTCTCATCGGGAATAAGTCCAAGCACCTCGCCTGCCAACTCGCGGAACGTCGCATCGACAGATTGCAACGCTTCGACCCCTGCTTTTACGTCGGAATTCAGCAGTTGATTCACTTCTTTTGAGAGATCGAACAGAACAGCGATAGCTTGTGGAGTGTTGAAATCATCATCCATCGCCTCAATAAACCGTTTCTTGTACAGCTGTATGTCGAATGGGAGAATACCGGCCCGCGATTCTGACTCGGCTTTTGCAAGCGCCATCCGCACATTACGAATCGTGTTCACAAGCTTGTCGAAACCCGCCTTCGCTCCCGAAAGCGCCTCGTTGCTGAAATCGAGCGTGCTGCGGTAATGACTTTGCAGGATGAAGAAGCGAATCACGAGCGGGTCGTACTTCTTGAACGCATCCTTCAGCGTCACGAAATTGCCAAGCGACTTAGACATCTTCTGCCCGCCGACCGTGACGAGATTGTTGTGCAGCCAGTATTTGACGAACGGTTTGCCTGTAGCGCAGACGCTCTGGGCAATCTCACACTCATGGTGCGGGAACTGATTATCCAACCCGCCGCCGTGAATGTCGAACGACTCGCCCAAGTATTTCATCGACATGGCGGAGCATTCGATGTGCCATCCGGGATAGCCCTCCCCCCACGGACTCGGCCAGCGCATGATGTGTTCAGGCTCGGCTTTCTTCCAGAGTGCAAAGTCCTGCGGGTTGCGCTTTTCTGAGCGCACTTCAACGCGCGTGCCTTCGACCATCTCGTCGAGCGAGCGGTGGGAGAGTTTGCCGTAATCGGCAAACTTGCGAACGTCAAAGTACACCGAGCCGCCAACCTCGTAGGCGAATCCGCGCTCGAGGAGCTTCTTGATAAGCTCGATCTGTTCGATGATATGTCCGCTTGCGCGCGGCGAAATGTCTGGGCGCAGGACATTGAGCGCATCCATGTCCTCAAAGTAGCTGTGGGTGTACTCCTCCGCAATCTGCATCGGATGTTTCTGCTCGATCTTACTCTGCCGCACGAGCCGGTCTTCGCCTTCGCTGGTGTCACCTAATAAGTGACCGACATCGGTGATGTTCTGGACGTACAGAACCTTGTATCCCGTAAAACGGAGGTACCGGACGATCACATCAAACGAGACATAGCTCTTCCCATGCCCGATATGCGAGTGGCTGTAGACCGTCGGCCCGCACACATACATGCCCACGAAGCTTTTGTGAAGAGGCTCGAAGGGCTCTTTGCGGCGCGTCAGGGAGTTGTAGATGTGAAGGGGCATGGAGTTACTGCGAGCTCTTTCCCAGATTTCCACTATTGAAGATAACCAGTTTCTCCCAGTCTATTCGTCCATTAGTACAGAATTCTGAGGCAAACTCTGAAGTGAATCGGTTGACAAGAGCTGCTCTTTCTTCAAAATACTTGTCATTGTGCCTTTTGGCCTGAAACCCTATTGGCTCGATGATTTCGGTATATAGCTTCTCATTCCCACTTAAGAAGTGCCAAAAACTTTGCCCAGCCATCCTGATTAGTTGCCCATCATCAACCGTCTTCATCCTTCCATAACAGCTCCCCACCACAGGCTGAACATGCTTAACTTGCTTCGATTGTCTCAATACCCTTACAGCTTTCTTGAAATTGGCTCGTAGAGCAAGCCACTGCGAACTGTTTCCCCAGTTTTGGCCCGACTTAATAGCGACAAGATATTTTACTCCATTCTTATCGAACTCAAGATCGATGCCTGTGGCCGCCGACTTTGTACCGTTAACAGTTTTTGAAGCTACAAAAATTGCAAGTCCTTCCAAGAAATTGCCAAAAAGTTCTTCCTCAGAAGACGAGAGGAATGCGTCCAATATAGATTCGACAAGTCTTTCTGCCGTTAGGATGTTTTTTGCACGAAATAAATATGGGTTTTTCTTTCTTAGAACCTCCTTGAGCTTCACTTGTTGAAGTCGAGCGACCCGGTTTTGGTGAAAAGTACCAATGTTCTCATTCACATAGTTCTGAACATCGGAAAGTTTTAGTTCTTTCATTGAAACAACTCACCATTTATTGGAAGGGTCTGTTTCAATCTTTTTTCTGCAATGGAACAGAATTCGGAGGAAATATCGATTCCTATATAGTTCCGACGATTTTTCTTAGCTGCAACGGCAGTCGTGCCGGAGCCAAGGAACGGATCTAAGACAATATCGCCCTGCCTAGTAAAGAGTTTTATGAACCATTCGGGGAGAGCCAGAGGAAATGCCGCGCTGTGGTTCTTATTGCTGGACTCAGTAGCCATATGTAAAACATTATCGGGGTATGCCATGTTTCTGTTAAGCCAGTTTGAAATGTTTTTGCCAAAGCCACTTCCGACTTTCGACTCGTCACGTATTCTGTCAGTTTCACTTAACTTCCGCAATCTCGTTTTTGCCCAATCACCCATCGGCACCATGACGCTTTCTTGATACATGTTAAATTTCTTTTGCTTATTGAACTGGAGGCACCGTTCCCAGGCATCGCGAAATCTGTTTGGCCACTTCCCCGGATAGCTGTTTTTCTTGTGCCAAATGAACTCTTCCGTCCAAAGCCACCCCTGTTTACGCATGGCCAAGATAAGCTCTATCACATAGGTATGACGCTCTCCGTTGTAGGCGCCCTCCTTGATGTTGAGTATGAATGTGCCTGTTGGTTTAAGCACTCTTTTCAACTCCCAAGAAATGGGAAGGAACCACTGAACGTACTCGTCAGGGTGAATGCCACCATACGATTTCTTTCTCTTATCAGAGTATGGCGGAGAGGTGACAATCAAGTCAACGAAGTCTGAAGGGAAAGCTCGTAAAACATCATGACTATCTCCACATATTATTGAATTCAGTGGAAGACTTGTACGCTTCGAAGAAACTGAGACATGGTAAACCGCCTCTTGTTCCCTCACGCGGGACGTAGCCAGTGCAAAGTTCCTCTCTTGCAGCCTAATTCGAGATTTACCCGTTCGCTTCAACTCATATCTCCTGTTCAACCTCTTCAACTTCAATTGCATCGTTCGTCACCATCTCGATCTCCTCAATTCGAAAGCTGTGTTCTTCTCTGTCTTTTTGCCTCGATCCATCGACGGGGGTTGTAAGATAGAATTCCGTTAGTCGCTTTGCTTCTTTCTCATTCCGTGCTTCAATCTGCACTATGTAGTCTCTATGAAGACTTACACGAAAGAGTTTCACAACCCACCTCCTTTCCTTAAATTATCAATCGTTTCTTTCAGGACCTCTCTTTTTCCCATCACGGTTCCTCCCACAGCCTTTCCACTACCACCGTATCCCCAATCATCGCCACAACCTTCCCCTCAATGCGCGAAGACCATCGGCAAACCTAACTTGCGCCTGCAATCCTAGCTCCCCCTGTTATGGCTGCTTTGACGGCAAGTTCAATTTTGTCGGGAACGTATTCGGGCTTTGGTTCGCTAACGTTCCGACTCATGATAGACTCCATCTCTCATCTCGAAAACACCACTTCTCCTGTCCAACATTCTGTATCATCTACGGCGTCACGTTCTTCCCTTGCAAGTATTGTTCGAACCATGCCGCCACGCGGTTCATAAAGTCGTACTGGTGAGCGCGCTCGGAAACACCGTGCCCTTCACGTGGGTAGGACACGTACTCCACCGGAACACCTTTCCACTTCAGTGCCGTGTACATCTCCTGTGATTGGCTGGGCGGTACGCGCGGATCAGCGGCCCCATGAATGATCAGCGTCGGCGTATTCGCCTTCTTGATGTGCGCCAATGGCGACCGCTGCCAGTAGATGTCGTAGTTGTTCTCTTCGTACATCATCAGATTCCAGTGGACGGTGGAGTTTTCATAGAAAATATCCGACGTTCCCGTCATGCTGATCCAGTTGGAGATCCCCATCCACATCACCGCCGCTTTGAAGCGTTCGCTTCCGTACGTCGCCGCCCAGGCTGTCGTGTAGCCACCATAGCTGCCTCCGCCGACACCGATGCGCTCCGGGTCGGCAATTCCTTCTTTGATCAAATGCTCAATGCCGGCGACCATGTCTTCGAATTCTTTCCCCATCAAATCGCGATGATCAGCCATTGCGAACTCCGGACCCCGCCCGATGCTGCCGCGATAGTTCGGATAGAACACGGCGAAGCCTTTGCCCGCCAGCATTTGTCCCCAGCGCGAGTATGTGCCGTACCAGCCGTTCAAATCTGCCGATTCCGGTCCGCCATGCGGCTGCATCACCAACGGATAGCGTTGACCCTTCCGGTAACCGACGGGTTTCACGAGCACACCTTCGATCTCCCAGCCGTCCGTGCTCTTCCACTTGACTTCCTCCTGCTCACCAAGCTGGATGTCGGTAAGCTGAGGGTTGAGCCGCGTGAGCATTCTCAGGTTTCGATCACCGGCGTTGCCAAAAAAGATTTCGTTCGGATGTTTCGGCGAGTTGCCGACCAAAGCGATGAACTTTCCATCTTTGGAAAAGCTTGGAGTGCCTGAGTAAACCACATTCGGCGTTGCCATAGGCTGCCGCCGCTTATCAGAAAGATTGATAGAATAGAGTCTGTTCGACTGCCGCTCGATGGCCGCAAAAACAATTGTCGCGGACTTGCCGGGCTGCCAACCCAACCATGTGGCGGTTCCCTGATAGTCCCGCGTGAGGTTTTCCGGCGTTCCGCCTGTTGCAGAGACAACAAAGACGCTTCCGGCGAATGGATCTTTTTCCACGGTAGCGCCAAGCCACGCAATCCATTTCCCATCGGGCGACCAGCGGGGATTGTCGAGCTTTCCGACGGTTTGAACAAGCGACATTGACTCCCCTCCATCGGCGGAAACTCTATAAAGCTGTTTCTTCATGAATGAATCGTCAACGCTCGGCGTTGGCGCGGCAGCAATGACGAGCTGCTTGCCGTCCGGCGACCAGTCGAAATCATGCACGGTGATCGCAGAGCGGGTAACAAGCTTTGAATCTTTCGACTTGATATCAATGACATAGACGCGAGTGTGCTTGTAGTTCTGGTCGTGGACCGTCCAATCTTTTCCCTCTTTCTCAGCCTGCTGTTCTTCTTTGGACTTTGGGTCGGTCATCGTATAGGCAATGCGGCCCCCATCCGGCGACCACTTGAAACTCTGCACAGAATTTTCCGCCTTGGTGAGTTGGATTGCCTCGCCGCCGTCGAAGGCGATGAGGTAGACCTGGGTGATGTTTGACTCACCCCGCTGGGAGAGAAACGCAACCCATTTGCCGTCCGGAGACCATGCCGGCGAACGGTCGCTCTTGTCGTTGAATGTGAATCGCTTCGGCTCACCGCCGGCTGTCGGCATCGTCCACAGCTCACTGATGGCCGGGCCGGGTTTCTCCTGTTCAGTGCGCGGTCGGTTGATCTGAAAGATGATGTTCTTCCCGTCCGGCGAAAGCTGAGCGTCAACCGCGGTTCTGATGGTGAGAATGATTTCAGGAGTGAGGACCTTCTGCTGAGCCAACGTTAGGCTGAAGGCTGCAAGGAACAGAAGGGATACACGAACCGATCTCAAGCGAAGCAAGGGGTTGTTCATGGTGAACCTCTTTACACTGTGTGTTTTGTTTATCGAATTACAAATTGCATTGAGCCTCTATCGCCACTTGAATCTCTCCGTTTTTCCGTCCTGTTGTTTCCGAAATTCACTATCGAGAATCCAACAATCTTCTTCGTTTTGCGATCTCACCGCAAAGAAATCATCGGCAAATTTCATAGAGACCGCCTTTGAAAACTTCCGGATGGAGATGTCGAAAACATTGCCCTCAACATCGTAAGACAATCTTGAGCTTTTCTTCTCCAAAAACTTATCTTCTCGTTATGTTTCCTTTTCATTTTGAATTCTTCACAAGCCCCATCAACTCACGCGCACCTTCGAGTCCGGCGTCGGTAATTTCTGCGCCGCTCATCAGCTTCGCCACCTCCTCGACGCGTTCGTCGAGATCAAGCTTCCGCAGTTGCGTGCGTGTCCGCTTTCCATCCTCCACTTTTTCCGCAACGAAGTGTACATCTGCCATGCCGGCAATTTGAGGGAGATGCGTGATGGCGATAATCTGATGATATTGGGAGAGATTCTTGAGACTCTTGCCGACTGATTGAGCAACGCGTCCGCTCACGCCGACGTCGATTTCGTCAAACACGAGAAGCGGGAGCCGTTCAGACTTCGCCAGAATCGTCTTGAGGGCGAGCATGATGCGCGAAATTTCTCCACCCGATGCCACCTTCGCCAACGGCTTCGGATCTTCTCCTACATTGGTCGAAAGGTAGAATTCCACAAAATCGATTCCTTTCGCCGTCGCTGTGTACGCCTCACGTCCAAGCTTCACATAGACCCGGTCTGACACTGCGCCTTTGCCATCTCCTTTTCCGATGACCTCATGGCCGATTCTGACATCAAACTGTGCGTTCGCAATCCCTAACTTTGCAAGTTCAGCAGCAACCGCTCTATTGATCTTTCCCACCAGCTCGTGACGCTTTGTCGAAAGACGCTGTGCGGCCGCGGAGCACTCGATTCTCCGTTCTGCTATCACGCCTTCCAGTTTTGCGATCTCCCCCTCGAAGTTCTGAGCCAGGGCAAACTCGCGCCCGATCTTCTCTCTCTGCTCAAGAATAGACTCGATCGTCCCACCATATTTTTTCTTGAGGAGTGAAAGCTGTCCGAGCCGCTCCCGGATCTGCTCCAGGCGCTCGGGATTGAATTCGATTTTGGAATTGTAAGCCTGGATGAACTTCGTCAGCTCGTTCACAACGGCTACCGCCGATGCACATTCATTTCTCGCTTCCTCGAAGGATTTATCGATTCCGGCGAGATCTTCCAGCTGGTTTCTTGCCATTACAAGCTGATCATAGACAGCTCCCTCGCCGTCATAAAGCATTTGATAAAGTCGTGACGTTGCCTCAAAGAGCTTCTCTGCATTCTCGAGAATCTTGAGCTCCGACTCAAGCGATTCTTCTTCGCCGGCCACAGGACCGACGGTATCGATTTCCTTTAATTGAAACTCGTACAGATCACGCCTCTCTTTCAACTGGCGCTCTTTTCTCTTCAGCTCGTCAAGTTGATCGAAAAGCGCCTTGAGTGAATCGTAGATTGTCCGATATTCGCTCGCCAGCCCCTCCAATCCGCCGAAATCGTCAAGAAGATCAAGGTGAGTGTTTACGCGAAGAAGGGACTGATGCTCATGCTGGCCGTGGAGGTCAACTAAGTTATCCCCGATCTCCTTCAGGACGTTGAGTGTCGTGGGAGTATCGTTGACAAAACAACGGCTTTGACCCTTAAGAGAAACTTCGCGTCGGAGAATCAGATCATCCTGGACCTCGAGGTCGTAGGACTGAAGTATCGAACCGATCGTTCTATTGCCGGTCACTCCAAACACGCCTTCCACGATCGCTTTCTCTGCCCCCTTGCGAACAACTTCACTGCTGGCCCGCTCGCCGAGGATCAGGCTCAGAGCGTCGATAAGAATCGACTTGCCGGCACCGGTCTCCCCCGTGATGATGTTGAGTCCAGACTCGAACTCAACCTGTACTTCATCCATCAGCGCGTAGTTCTTGATATAGAGTGACTTGAGCATACCGGAATGAGAGTCGGTTGGACTTCAATCTAACGAAAAATTCGGCAATTTCAAGGAAGATAACCGAGGGCGGCGCGGAAGGACAATCTGGGCTCAAAGAGGAAAGAAGTTGATATCGGGAGCATCGGGAAGTACGCCGAAGAAGAAAGCGTAATGAATGAACTCGGAGAGGCTGTCGTGTTCTGCAGATCGAAGATCGTAATTGAACGAAGAGAAGTACCGACTGGCATGCTCGACCTGAAGATCGTGCTCTTGCGCAGCGAGTTGAACGATCTCCTCCATTTGAGCCACTCCCTCTTCTCGGGCACGGATGAGGAGGCGTATATCTTCGCTTTTGACCTGACCTTCTCTCACAACCCAGAACCCATGAAGATAAGGCAGATCCGTTAAATCTTTCCAGGCTTCTACAAGATCGAGAACGAAGTAGTTACGCAAGATGGTCGATGTCGGAAAGTAGTTCATAACAAGCGCGGCATCTGCTTTCTTCAACATCGCTTCGACATCCGGCATCATGGGAATGAATTGGATCGTCTGCGCCGAAGTCGCAAGATTGCGATACTTTTCTTGCAGGAGGATTTTGGCAAGAACGATCTCCGACGTACCCCGGATGTCCACAGCAATTGTTGAAATGTTACGGGTTTCCGGTTTGATGATGAGCTGAATGGTGCCGGTGGGAACTTCTGAAGAGACGGCGACGTCGGGAACGATGCGGTATTCGCCTCCGTAGCGCGCATAGTCGATGGGAGACAAAAACGCGCATCCCTCAGAGAGGGGAGGGATGCGCTTGCTGAAGTTCAGAGCAATTTGCGCCGGGATGTCGCGGACAACCGTGATCGGTGGGTCGGATTCGCCCAGAACGTAGAGAAGCGGCTTTGTATAGAGCGCGTCCGGGATGCCCAGCGTCAGGGGCATGGTTTTACTGGACGCCGGTTTTTTGCGCTACGGCCTTTGTTGCCAGCTTGCGAAGATAGTAGAGTTTCGAGCGACGGACGTTTCCATCCTTCACCTTCTCGATTTTGGCGATCCGCGGGGAGTGAAGGGGAAAGATTCGCTCTACACCTACCCCGTCCGATACCTTGCGAACGGTAAAGGTTGTGTTGATACCGCTTCCGCGTTTGCGGATAACGATTCCCTGAAACTGCTGGATCCGCTCCTTGTCGCCTTCGACCACTCGAACGTGGACGTTCACCGTGTCACCTGACTTAAAGGCCGGGATGTCGGTCCGCATCTGCATTCCTTCAACCAACTTTATCTTATCCATGACGTCTTCTCCGATTTAGTACTTCTGTTCGTGTTCCAAAAGATCTGTTCTGCGCTGGCGCGTTCGTTCGAGGCGTTGCTGCTGTCGCCATCGCTCGATTTCTGCGTGGTTTCCCGACACAAGAACGTCGGGGACTTTCATGCCACGAAATTCCGCCGGCCTTGTGTATTGAGGAGCCCCAAGGAGGCCATCCTGAAACGAATCACTCAGGGCTGACTCGCTATCGTTGAGCACTCCGGGTAACAAACGTACGACCGCATCCACCACGACGGCAGCAGGGAGTTCTCCTCCACTCAGTACATAATCCCCGATGGAAAGCTCTCTTGTGATCAACGACCGTCGCACCCTCTCATCGACTCCTTTGTAATGACCGCAGAGGAGGATGAGGTTCGTCCTCAGGGAAAGCTCGTTGGCAATTCTTTGATTGAACAGTTCCCCATCCGGTGTTAGAAAAATGACGTCGTCGTAGCGGCGTTGCTTCTTGAGTTCTTCGACACATTCGAAAATCGGCTCGGGCTTGAGGATCATTCCTGCCCCCCCACCGTACGGGGTGTCGTCGATGGTCTTGTGCTTGTCGTGCGCGTAGTCGCGCAAGTTATGAACGACGATCTCGACCTTCCCCTTTTCCTGAGCGCGGCGAAGAATGCTTTCCTGCAGAGGACTTTCGAGCAGCTTTGGCAATCCGGTTATAATATCAATCCTCATCGTCAAGCATTCCCTTCAGGGGCTCAACCACAATCTTCTTCTTGCCAACATCAACCTGCTTTACAATCTCCTTTGTGGCCGGCAGGAGAATCTCCTTGCCGCGGTGGTTGATGACCCAGACGTCGTGTGCGGGCATGTTCAGAACGTCGGTAACCACTCCTACCACATCCCCCGAGACCGTCTGCACCGATGAGCCCATAATATCATGCACAAAGTACGAACCCGCCGGTGGAACGACTTTTTCTTTGTCGTCAACAAAGACGAACTGCTCGCGCAGCTGCGATGCTTGTTCCGGCGTGGAAAGTCCTTTAAGCTTCACCACCGCACTGTGCCTGGCCAATCGTACCGCCTCAACCGTAAACTCTCTTGCAGTTTCAGGGGAACCGATGAAGACCGTCGAAAGTTTTGAAAACCGATGGAGATCGTTCGTTAAAGGACCGATGCAGATCTCACCACGGACTCCGACGCTCTTGAGCACGCGGCCGATTGCGATCCGTTCGTTCGGTGGAGACATTAGCCGACGATATCAAGCACTGCTCGTTTCCCCTCCTTTGCGGCAACAGCTCTCAACAGGACCCGCAGAGCCGATGCCGTTCTTCCATTCTTCCCGATGATCTTGCCGACATCCGGTTGGCTCACTTTGACCCGGAGGACCAGTTTGTTCTCTTTCTCTTCCGACTCAACGGCAACCTCATCGGGTCGATCAACAAGTTGTTTCGCTACGAATTCGACGAACTCTTTCATAGCTCCACCTCCTGTTTTTCAGAATCTCCCAACGGCTCGTTACATCGCTCAGGAGCACCCCTCACTGAACCGCTGGAAGATTACGGTCCAATGTGTGGAACCACCCGAACCACAATCACGCAATGTTACTGTGCAGCGGGCGCCGCCGGAACAGCTTCGGCCGCAGGCTCAGCCGGCTTGACCGCCGCGGCTGCTTTCTTCTTTCGCTTGGAGCGGCGAGCTTTCCGCTCCGCTTCGCGCTTCGCTCGCTCGACCTGCGCCAATTGCCAGCGCTCTGTAACCTTTTGGATAACCTCCGCATCCTTACCCTGCTTCATGAGAGCCCAACGCATCCAGAGACCCTGGCGTCGCAACAGCGATCGCACCGTGTCCGTCGGTTGGGCGCCTTTCCGAAGCCAGCTGAAGATCTTTTCCTCATGCATCTGGAGGAGAACCGGATGCACATTGGGATCGTAACGACCTACAGTTTCGAGATACGCACCGTCGCGCTTCGAACGGGAATCCGTCGCTACAATTTTATAAATCGGGTGTTTCTTCTTTCCTACCCGACGCAAGCGTAATTTAACCACTGTCAATGCTCCTTGATTTAGATAAGGTTGAATTCCGTTTCAGTATGACAGACCCATGGCCCGGACTGCTCGCTTCATGTTTCCCTTCGAGAGTTTCTTCATCATCTTTTGCATTTCCTCAAACTGCTTAAGCAGCCGATTCACTTCCTGCACTGTCGTCCCACTCCCCATGGCGATCCGCTTCCTCCTGCTCCCGTTGATGATCGAGGGACGCATCCGCTCCTCTCTGGTCATGGATTGAATCATTGCCTCAATCCTGACCAATGCTTTCTCATCCACGCGAGCATTGGCCGGAATGTTCTTAACACCTGGCAGCATGGACATCACTTCGCTCAGCGGTCCCATCTTCTTGAGCTGGCGAAGCTGTTCCAGAAAATCCTCAAGCGTGAGTCGGGCGCTTTTAATCTTCTCTTCAATCTCTCGCGCCCTCTCGACATCGAATTGCTCTTGCGCCTTTTCGACGAGGGTAACTACATCGCCCATGCCGAGAATTCGTGAGGCGAGCCGATCCGGGTAGAACGGCTCGAGCGCGTCCAGTCCTTCACCAACACCGATGAACTTGACCGGCTTCTTGACGATCGCGCGAATCGAAAGAGCGGCACCCCCTCTGCTATCACCGTCAAGCTTCGTCAGGACGATGCCATCGAAGTTCAGTCTCTCGTGGAAGGCTGCCGCCGCGTTCACCGCATCCTGACCAGTCATCGAGTCAACAACAAAGAGAATTTCGTGCGGCTTGACCTTCTCTTTGATCAACACGATCTCCCGCATCATCTCCTCATCGACATGCAGTCTGCCTGCGGTATCGATGATAACCGTGTCACGCGCGTTCTTTCGGGCAACGTCGATCGACTCAACAGCAATGTCAACAGCACTTTTGGCAGCATCCGCGAAGACCGGAATCTCGCTTTGCTTTCCGAGAACTCTCAGTTGCTCGATTGCTGCGGGCCGGTACACATCGGCGCCGACAAGAAGAGGATTTCTCCCTTTCTTCTGAAGATACCGAGCAAGCTTCCCCGATGCGGTGGTCTTCCCCGAGCCTTGAAGTCCCGCCATCAGAATAACGGTAGGTGGCGCGGGCGCATCGGCGATCTTTGTATTGGTTTCCCCTAACAGCTTCACCATTTCATCGAAGATGATCTTGATAATCTGCTGTCCCGGCGTAATGCTTGAAAGAACGTCCTGACCGACGGAGCGTTTCTGGACGGCCTCAATGAACTCTTTCGCTACTTTGTAATGGACATCAGCATCCAACAAAGCACGCCGTACCTCGCGCAGGGAATCTGCAACATTCTGCTCGGTGATTCTCCCCTGCCCCCGAAGCTTCTTGAACACCTGCTCGAGTTTTTGACTCAGACTTTCGAACATCTTATTGACTCAGTTTCCGAACAAACTCTTCCGATCCTCGAAGAGCATCTTTCACAACACGATGCAAATTGGAGATTTTTTCCGCGTGCGTTTTCAATATACCGGAGAGCTTCTCTCACCTCTCCACGGCGCCAAAGACAAAAACTTCCGAAGTCACCTGGTTGATGTCCGGTTCTGACCTCGGAAGTCCGAAAACAAGGTACCAAAAAAAAGCCCGCCAATCAAGGCGTTTGTCTGGGGATTAGCATTAGTCAGAAGCTTGCCCCTGTTTGGGAGAAAATACCGTCTGGACGCGTGGAAGTCTCACGAAGAGGTGGGCATTGTCGATTTCTCCGCAAAAGCACAAAGTCCCTTGAGATCGTAATCCGAAGGGACATCCCGTGACCGAAGTTCTCGATTTACTTCAGCTGCCCGATAGCTTCTTCGAGCGCTTTGCTGAAATCCACTGCCGCAGTCGAAAACACGTTAATACTCCGCTTGCTGAACTTGGACGGATTCTCCTTCGACGGCTGGCTGAGGGTGATGGTCAAGTACTTCGAGCTGTTCTTGGCCTCCTTCACATCGAAGAAATAGGTAATCTTCCCGGC
>DATMBF010000020.1:0-201952 GCA_035559595.1 Bacteroidota bacterium
CCACGTTTCAGGAATGGAAACCCGATATTATTCTCCTTGATCTCATGATGCCGCATATCGACGGGTTTGGTGTGATGGAAGCGTTAAAGCCGCTGATTCCCGCCGAAGAGTTCATACCGATCATCATTCTAACAGCAGATGTCTCGGCACAAACAAGAATGCGCGCCCTTGCCGCAGGGGCGGTAGATTTCGTCACGAAACCATTCGACGTGATGGAAGTAACACTGAGGATCAAGAATTTTCTCCGAACGCGGGCAATCTATCTTCAGCTTCGCGACTATAATGTGATCCTAGAAGAGAAGGTCCGTGAGCGAACAGCCCAATTGTACGAAGTGAACGAGCGAATCAACCTCATCGCAGCGGAATTAAACGACGTGGTGTGGGCGGCATCCCCAGATGGAAAACAGCTCTTGTACGTAAATCAAACATTTGAGAAAGTGTACGGATTTCCTACGGACGCTGTGAAAAGAAATACTAAACTATGGCTTGAAGTGGTGCATCCGGAAGACCGCGTTATTGCAGAAAAGAGCGTCGAAGAATTACGTGAAAAAGGAAAAGCGACCGTTGAATACAGGATTGTCAGACCTGACAGCTCTGTACGATGGCTGTTGGATAGGAAATCATTATTAAAAGATAGGCATGGTAATATTCAACTGATGGGAGGCGTGGTATCGGACATCACGGAACGAAAAAGCATGGAAGAGCGGATTCTGCGTACACAACGAATAGAAAGCATCGGAACGCTTGCCGGCGGAATCGCCCATGATCTCAATAACATCCTCTCCCCTATTCTTCTTTCAATCAATATCTTAAACAGTAAACTCAAAGACGAAAAGGGTCAAGCAATTCTCCAGGTGATTGAAACAAGCACGCGCCGTGGGGCAGACCTTGTAAAGCAGGTGCTCTCGTTTGCGCGCGGGGTCAGCGGAGAACGTTCGATGACGCAAATCCGCCATGTTATCGACGAGGTCGCAAGAATGGTGAGGGAAACATTCCCAAAATCCATAACACTTCGAACCGATGTGCCAAAAGACCTTCCCGTCATCTCGGCAGATGTCACCCAGCTCCACCAGGTCTTGATGAATCTCCTGATCAATGCCCGTGATGCGATGCCGCGCGGCGGCGCAATCACCGTCAGGGCAGAGCATGTGATGGTAGATCAACAGTTTGCAGCGGTGCATCCTCAAGCAAAAGCCGGTTCTTATCTGCTCATCAGCGTCTCTGATCAGGGAACGGGAATCCCAAAAGAGATTGTGGATAAAATCTTTGATCCATTCTTCACGACAAAGGAAATTGGTAAAGGGACAGGTTTAGGACTCTCGATGGTACAATTCATCGTGCAGAATCATGGCGGCTACATAGATGTGCAAACAGAAGTTGGAAAGGGAACGACCTTTAAAATCTACTTACCGACCGTCGAAACCATCGAACTTGCAGCGCCACCCGAAACCACAAAGCCGCCTGATGGAAACGGAGAGCTTATTCTCTTGGTTGACGACGAAGCAAGCATCCGTGAAATACTGAAAGCGACGCTGGAAGCACATGGCTATGAGGTTATCACGGCGGCAGACGGCACCGAAGCCGTTACCAAATACGCCACTCTGGGCCAAAGCATCTCTTTGGTTCTGACAGACATCGCCATGCCTTTCACGGACGGAATTGCGATGGTTCACGCAATCAGAAGGATCAATCCTGAAGCCAAAGTAGTAGCTCTCAGCGGATTCGTACAAAACGAAGAGACTATGCGGAGGGAATTCACACGGTTTCTTGTCAAGCCGTTTTCAGCGGACGAGCTTCTCAGGACGGTGAGCGAAATCGTGCATCACCATTGAGCGGTTGTTTGGGTGGGGCTCCTGTCCAGCAACCGTCCGAATGCACGAAACCTGTGGAGTTGGCCAAGGTCTTCACACCGAAGCACAGAATTCGAATGGAGAAGTAGTCACCATAGCCGACAACTAACAGATAGATGTGCTCAACGGGGTTTGGGGTGGGCGCCGCTGCGAGACAATGAGTCTTTTATTAGCGGCGGCACACGTCGTTCGCGGCGACAAAAAAACAGCGGCGTCGTTACCGCAAACGTTATATGTCATTGCGCCGCCTGATCAATTCATCATACGGGTGATGGAGTTCGCCTTGGACCGTCTCGAACAATTTCGGGTCTGATAACTCCTACCGATAGAAAGGATCTTCTTGAATGCAACAAATCTTGTTCATTGCTGTCGGCGGTTCTCTCGGAGCCGTCGCTCGGTACGGCTTATCAACCCTCGTCTATCATTCAACCGGTGAGACTTTTCCTTGGGGAACGCTCGTTGTCAATCTCACCGGGTCGTTTGTCATTGGAGTGGTTATCGAGCTCTTCGATACCGCCATCATCCCCACCGAATGGCGAAGCTTCATCACCATTGGCTTTCTCGGAGCATATACAACATTTTCTACGTACACGCTTGAAACGGTCAATCTCCTTCGGGATGGTGAGTTGAAACTGGCTACGTTCAACATCGTGGCCAGCAATCTCATGGGGATTCTGTTCGTGGTGCTTGGTATCTACTCATTCCGATTTCTTTTAAAGCTGTTTTCCTGAAGGTGAGACTATGAAACTTCCAGAAGATGCGTTGCTCTTACGTGTGTTCATTGGTGAGTCCGATCAGTATCAGGGTAAGCCACTCTACGAGCAGATTGTCGCCAAGGCCCGAGAACTTAATCTTGCCGGGGCGACGGTTCTCCGTGGCATTATGGGGTTCGGAGCCGATAGCCGCATTCACACGGCCAAGCTCCTTGAGCTTTCCGTCGATCTGCCAATGGTGATCGAAATTGTCGATACTGAGGAGAACATCAACAAGCTGATGCCTTTCATCGACGAGACGGTCAAGGAGGGTTTGGTGACGTTGGAGAAAATGAGAGTCATCAAATACCGACACAGTCAACAATAATCCACGACGGCGGAGCAACGAACGCATAACAGCGACAGCAACGACGCTCTTCGCCAGTGGCGGATCGCTCGAGAGTTTTTGCTCATCCGCCTTGGGCAGAGTGAGCAGCCTCCACCACGAGAACATGAGTCGTTCGACCCCCGCGCGCTGACACTTCGGCGGGCAGATTAGCGACTCCGCGCACTCTTTCGATAGCGGCAAAAACAACGGCTTGCTTACACGAAACGTTATGCGTCATGGCGCCGGCGGGCGGACAGCAACAACAAAGGCTCGGTGGAGTTCCGAGCCTTTCAGCGAAATCTTCTGCGGTACTACTTGCAACACCGTGGATACTCAGGACAAGCTGGAGTTCCTCTTAAGGGGCAGCTTTCATCATTTGCCTGAGGATTCGAACCAGAGAATGCAAAGGCACTCAAACTCAGTCCCAGCACCATGAGAAGGAAAACAAGTCTTCGCTTCATCGTTTTCTCACCTCCTTCGGGATTGAGATAGTAAGGGGTTTCACTGAATGTAAAGAGTTACGCAACCAAGCAAGTTCGTCAATCAGTTCTTTCAAGTTGAATTTGGCAAATTCACTTTTCAGAAACTGGAGTCGCTCTGCGTCATCGCAGTCGCCCGGACACAGGGCAAGTCGCTCGGCAAGGACCTCAGCAAAATGTTTCTTCAATTGGTCGTCGAGGACACCATAGATTGCCTTATGAAGCGCTTTCTCCGCCGCCTTGAGCTGAGTATAAATCTCTTTGACCGGCCTATCCTCTTCAAGCATCTTCTCGATTCCGCTCAGCTGTCCCCGGACATAATGGAGACGCTTGACGACCTCCTGCTTCTCCTTGCGATTCATTCTCAGTTGATCTCGGCTCACCATAGAGCTGAACTCAATATAGATTCAGGTAGGGGTGTCTGTCAAGGACTTTCTCAATTACAAGCTGCATAGCTTTAGATTGGAAAACCGTGCACAAGGAGCCTTGCTCTCGGAAAGACCATGGAATGAAGAAGCCCGAGGGAATCTCGGGCTTCTGTTACGGTGTGAATCTGCAATCAATTATTGGCGTTCCTGTGGATGTTATTGACTAGCCGATGCAGCAGGTCATAACACTGATGTCGCGGGTAAAGGCCTGCGCGGCCAATTTGATACCTTCGCTGAAGGTTGGGAAGACATGCACCGTGTCGATGATGTCCTCAACCGTGAGCTTGTACTTCACAGCCAGTACTGCCTCGTGGATCATCTCTGCGGCCCCAGGTGCAACGATGTGACATCCGACGATGGCGCCGGTTCTCGGATTCCGAACGAGTTTGACCAATCCCCGCTGTTCACCGACTGCTTTGGCTTTCGGTACAACAGAAAGCGGAACGGTTCGGCAATCGCACACATTGATGCGCCGCATCAGCCCCCCTTCCGTCAACCCAACGCTTGCAACCTGTGGCGTGGTAAAGACCGCGTGGGGGATTTCATCGTAGTTAATTTTCTTACGCACTCGAAATGGCCCATTGCTGAGTGCGTTCTCTGCCGCAAGGGCGCCTTCTTTTGCAGCGACGGTTTCGAGCGCAAGTTTCCCCACGCAATCACCCGCCGCCCAGATGTGCTTCTGGCTCGTTTGCATTTCGTCGTTGGTGATAATAAAGCCATGCTCGTTCACTCTGACCCCTGCATTCTCCAATCCCAGCTCTTGCGTCTTCGGTTCGATACCGGTGGCAAGGAGAATCTCATCGGCTGCAAACTCTTGTTGTTCGTTTTTCAACGTGGCCACGACAAATTTTTTCCCTTGCTCCTCCCACACGCTCTGAATATCTACCCCGGTGTGAATTGTCAATCCCTCCTCTTCAAGAATCCGCTGCATCTCGTCGGAGACTTCAGCCTCTTCCAGAGGAAGAATGCGCTTCATCTTCTCGAGCACCGTCACCTTCGTGCCGAAGTGAGCGTACATCTGGGCGAATTCGAGTCCAAGCGGTCCACCACCGACCACGATCATTGACGATGGGAGATACTCTAAGTCGAGTGCTTCGATGTTGGTGAGATACCGTACCGTTTCGATGCCCGGGAACGGGAGAATCTTTGCCTTCGACCCTGTGGCGATAATGAAACGCTCGCCGTAGAGACGCTCGCCACCGACATCAATCTCATGATCGGAAAGAAAGCGCGCTTTACCCTCGCGGTATTCGACGGTCTCGAAGTTTTCCACAACATCCACGTAGTTGCTCTTGCGAAGGCCCTCGATGATTTCGTTTTTGAATCGAACAGCTTCTTTGAAGTCAAAGCCGAACTGGCCGTTCGGCCGAATGGATGGAAAGCCTGGCCGCTGACCGTAAAAATACCGGGCGCCAACTTCCAAGAGATGTTTGCTCGGCACACAGCCCACATTGACACACGTTCCGCCGATCGGCAGTCCGCTGTTGACGATGAGCGCTTTCTGTCGCAAGTCATTTGCCTTGGTGGCAGCAGCAAACGCCGCTGCGCCGCCTCCGATGATAATCAGGGGATATTCTCTCATGAAGATATTCTTGGAATGATATAATGGTTATCTGGTATGTTCTTCTCGTGCATCGTTGTGCAGCCCCTTAAAGAGTTCCTTTCATATCCTCCGTAGGAATATTAGTTATGATCGGTGTTCGAATTCACAGGCTTCGCCTTAAACCCGGTTTCATCCACCACCGCGATCAATCGCTGGAGCGAAATCTTTGTGGAGTCAAACTCGACGACGGCTCGACGTTTCTCAAACTCTACGGCTGCTTTCCTGACGCCGTCGGCGCGGCCCAGCGTTGCTTCCAGTCCTTTGACACAGCCCTTGCAATCCATCCCTTCAATTTCAAGGACAGCAACAGCTGACCGTGTCATCTCTTGCGGCTGTTGAGCGAGCATCGATTGTGCAACCGCCGTGTTTGTCGGGCCGACATACGGAAACGCGATGGCCAGCAATGCAATCAGCGCGGCAAGCCACACCGCACCTTTGCTCCACGTGCTTGCACTCTCGAATTTGCATGTACCGTCTTCGCATACAACTTCTCGCTTCCGGTACGTCAGGGAAAATGCAATACCAAGCAGAACAATCGTGAGCCCAATCAAATAGGGCCTGAAGTCCCAAAACATTGAGAATGCCGTTATGCTGCCGACCCCAATCATCGCCACGGCAATCGGTCCTATGCAACAAAGCGATGCAATGATTGCCGTAACGACAGCTCCCGTCGCTGTGAAGTTGTCATTGTTCATGGCGCGTACTCCTCGTCAATAAGTGTGTGAGATTGTTTGATTTCGGTCGGGTCAAACATCTCCTGTAGGTTTGTCGTAAAGAGATTCTGGACGAGTGAATAGTAGATCGTCTGTTTCTCGCGGCGGGACTTCACGATGTTTTTGTCTTTCAGCTTGCGAAGATGTTGCGAGACAGCAGAGTCGGTTAGCTGAAGCACTTCCGCCAAATCGCACACGCACATTTCTTTGTGAGCATGCAAGAGGTAGATGATCTTAAGTCGCTGGTGGTTTCCGGCAACATTCAAAAGATTCGCCAGTGTGGTTAGGCCCTGCTGTTCGGCAAGGTTACGCTTGATGAGAGCAAACTCGGCTTTGGAGAAGGTAGGTCCAATGCACAGCTTGCCGTCGATGTAGATTTTTCTCATGGCATATCTCCATTATTTAAGTATCTACTAAATTACTGAACTAATATAGCGGCCGGGAGGTTCCGCATCAAGCGCGAAAGACCTTTGGTCCCCCCGGAGGTTTGATTACGACATATCCTTGGTGAGCCAGATTACAGGCCTCCCTTGACATTCGCTTACGCATTCGCTAATTTTGACGCAAATTTGATTTCCGGTTTCTCCTTTGTCCGAGCGATCTATGCCCAACGCGGCAATGGGGGTTCCGCCAGGCCGGGGCGTTAATGGTTTTGAACTTAAAAAAGAGGAAATCGTGCGGAAATCAATGTTTCTCATTTTTCTTGCGGGGAGTTCTCTCTTCGCTCAGCGATCCTACTGGGGTTTTCGGCTCTCTCAAGATGATATTCCTTTCTCTCTCTCGACGACACAGTATACATCCGGAAATGGGGAAAGAGTTGAAATCTCAGCACTGAGGAATTCACGGACATACGGCCTCGGGACCGAATTCTTTTTTCCACTGGATTACGACGAACGTTGGATCGGAGAGCTTGCCTTCTTTTATCGATCCTCAACGTTTTTCGGCAATCCGACCTTTACATACCGCTATGCTCTTCATACATCCTCTTCCGACTCTTCGATCGAGATTCCTTCGGACTTCTCGTACGGCGGGATGAGGATCGCTATCGGCAGGAACCTGACCGACAGTTGGTCTTCCACTATTCTCCGCCCAAGTGTTGGCATCGACTTCCTGCTTGGATCCGTTTTGCATCCAGACGATGCTTACGAGAAATACGAAGGCTCCGGCGGATTCTTACCGTCTATCCTCTCAGGGGATCGAAGATTTCTCTTGGGCGTTAACGGACGGCTTCATGCCGGCATTGCGTTGGACGGAAGACAGCGTTTCACTTTTGTCATTCTCTCGCCCGGAGTCAGCTACGTCTGGAAACTGAACGACCCGGAATCAAACAGTGGCTGGTTCTCCTACGAGATTAGCCTCGGGGTGTTCTTGGCAATGTAAGCTGTCAGTGGTGCGCACACTCCAAGTGCTCTCGGAACCCATCTCAAGATTGAAATCAGTCTCACTTCTTGGCGCTCGACATTGATTTGGGCCTTCGGGAGGTTCCTTTACGGTAAAGTTCCGTAAAAATGCTTCGTTCCTTGTAATTCCCAAAGCCCATAGCACTCCGGATCTCTGACTCCAAGTCCGCTAGCGATTCGTGGTTGAATTTTTCGGGGATTGCAACGTTTCACTATGGATGGTGGGATTAGACCTGTAACACGCACGGTGGGCGATTGGACGTGGGAAAAGTTATGAGAGTTCGTCTGAGTGGGTTCTATCTTCTCTTCGGAGTGATCTTCCTCTCCTTTCCACGGTTGTACCCGATCCTGCCACCCTGAGCGGATTAACCGACAAGAAGCGTCTTGACGAGATGTGGGACGTCGCAGCATCCCTCTCGAAACCGTTCACGGCTGAGGAGCTGCTCAAAGTAATTCATGAGGTACTGCACAAGAAGAGAGTGGAAGAGTTATTGGTTTATCGTTTTTCGTTGGAGGGACGCGTACTCCACGGCTTGGGCGAGTTTTGTCCTACCTCATTGGGGGGGGGTCGGACAGTCCCAACGCCTCTGGAGAATCTAAGAGCGGCAGGCGCCGTTCTCGACTATCCATCCGTGGTTATACCTGCGGAACGAGATACCCCTTCGGCGCTTCCTGCATTAGCGCAAGCGTATTCCCCGCCGGATCTTTGAAGAACGCCATCCAGAGATCGTGGTCCGGCATCGGGGCAATCAGAGCCGGTTGCGTAACAAAAGCGACGTTCTTCGCCTTCAGCTCCCGAATCGCGACCGTAAGGTCGGGCGTGCGAAAATACAGGATAGAGCTTGATGGCACAAAAGGCTTTTTCTTCTCTTTTTCCACAAGAAGCCTCACACCCGCGCAGTCATAAAACACCATATCGCCGAAACGATAGAGTTTTCGAAGGCCAAGACTGTGTTCATAGAACCTTTCGGCTGCCTCGATATCGTCGACAGTCATGGCAATCTGGCCGATGTGATTCAGGGCGATGCTCATAGTTTTCCTTTGGATATCGTCTGCTCGTCAGGATAAATCGGTGTTGCTTTTTTCGGAAGGTAATCCCATTTTCATTCTCGTTCAAGGTCAAGTTCACGCATCCTCAACTATCGGAGACCTAGCCATGGCAAACCGCGGGATTCTTGTTGTTGCAGTGTTTTTGTTGTGCGGCCAGAGTGCGCTGTCACGCCAATATTCATTGGAATTTTCCGGCGGGATCTCAAAAGACATGCGATCGAAAACATCGAATCGCTGGAACATGGGCTTCGTTTTAGCAGGAGCAGCGCTCTTCAATACAAGCGAGGCACTTGCTCTTGGTGGAAGAATCGCCTATCACAGCCGTGGGATCGATGGAGAGGGATGGGTTGAAGATATGTATGCAGGCTCATCGGGAACGTATAGATTTAAAGAGGCGAGCGGTTCACAATCTGTGATTGAGATTATGCCCCTTGCCCGACTGGCACTCTCGCGCAGCGAAAGCCCTCTGCACGTTTCTTTTCAAGGAGGTGTGGGATTGTTCATGGTGAGCGAGTCGGATGTTCAAATCACCTCTTCTTTCACAACCACAAATTCAACCGGCGAGCAGACCGTCTCTTTTTCGGACGCTTCGCTAACCGGATTCGGACTGCAGCTTGCATTGCCGCTCGTCTTTTCGAGAACAGTTGTTGTCTATCCGCTCTACAGCCTGTACTCGGCGGATGGAGACCTCTATCACTTCTACACACTGCAGATTGGGTTTACGATTTCCAGACGGTAACTGATCACGAATCGATCAAAAAAACGAAAGCCGGCCGTCACGAGGGGGCAGAGTCGACCTTTTCGACGCCTCGAAGCAATTCCCTACTTTGCTAAGACAGCCTTCCCCGTCTTGATTTGACCGAGGTGACTGACGGTGTAGATGTACGTACCGCTCGGAAGGTGACCAGCATACCATGAAATCGAATGGTACCCCACCTGCAGCCGTTCGTCCAAAGGCGTACTCACGAGTTGACCAAGAACATTGTATACTCGAACAGTGACGTGACCTGCTTCAGGAAGTGTAAACCGAATCGTTGTTGACGGATTGAATGGATTCGGATAGTTTGCAAGGATCTCAAAGCGATCGGGGATAGTGGCCTCTATCAGCGTACCCACTTCTTTGGTTTCAGAGCCAATCCGGCCTGAATAGGGGACGTATTCACTCTGTTTGACCCAAAGCGAGAATCCTCTCGGCGGCGCCCAGACATTCACTCGCCCATCAGCCTGAACAACCGTTGTTTCGGATGGATTCATGATATTCACAAGAGTCTGTGCCGCCCAGTTTTGGTATCCCGCCGGCGCGTTGTCCACCCATAGACCTTTCGTGCTTGTTTCGTGGTTATTCAAAACCAGTATCCCACCTGACTTTGTGCCGTTCCCCTGACGCCGAGCAACGTAGACATTCCATGTATCTCCTGACGGCCAGGGATTGCCGACTTCACTTAGGACGACCATCGTGCCACCGAGATACGTTCGCCGAGCATGCATGAGTTTATTTAACTCCGTTCGTAGACTTGATGGCGCGGTGACCATTTTGGTCGGGTCATGGTTGTCAATTTGAGTAACGCCGTAATAATGCGGATAGAAGATGCAAGGCCGTCCCTCGGCGAAGAGGATGTACGCATAGGCCATGTCCCAATCTCTCCACAGCCACTTATCACTCTCTTTTCCCGTGTCATGGTTGTCGATGAAATTCACGATTGACGTGCCGGAGAGAGTATTCCCACCATCATCCCGAACCATACCCGAATGATTCAGCCAGGCTATGTTGAAGTTCGCGCCGTTGTCATTCGCCATGCGGGCCAGGTCTGTTCGCAGCGGAAAATCAAACACATCGACGTCCGCGCGCCGGCCGTTGAAGGTGAAGTTATTCCAGACATTGTTTACCCAGTTCTTCAGGCGGTACTTGTAACCGGTCCAGTATTCGCCGACAATGAACGGTTGCGATCCATCGGCCTTAAGGGGTAAGTTGCAGACCCATTTCGCGACAAGCTCCTCCTGAAACCCACGAACAAAATCAAGACGGTAACCATCAAAGCCGATTGTATTCGAAAGCCACTGCCCCCACGCGATCAGTCGGTTCTGTACCGTTGTGCTAAACGTGTTCAAATCATTTCCAAACCACTTCGTGTTCGTCACAATCTCATCTTCAAAACCTCCTCCTCCCAGCCAATCGACATTGTCGACCGGATGAAAGTCCGTATAAGTCCAGAAGTGATTCGGTTCACCCGTTCCTGTGTGCGTGACATAAGAAATCCCTGTCGAGGTTCTCGCCTGGAGAGATGTTGTAGCCAGATTGCTTCCGTTGTACCAAATCGCGTAGGGATAATAGCCGTTCGTCTGATCCGCCCATTGCCACTCCCACTGCCCCTGAGTGTTGGTTCCCTCTTTTCTCGCGGTGAGGCGAATTTCCACCGTCGCGGTTCCCGTCAGCGTGAACTTGAACTCATCAATGTCCGAGGATGATTGCATATGACCTCGTATTGTTGTCCCCGAGCCCGGAAAACTATTCCACTGGCCATTGCCATTGTTGGGTTCCGATTCCCAATAGACTGTCGTGCTCGGCGTCGCACCTGTCCAATTAATGTAGAGATCGTAGCCACGCTGCGTGTAACTCGCGTTCCAGTCAAGGTAATATCCTTTAATTTGGATGTAATAGTCGCCGGCTGAGGCATTCGGAAGACGCCAGTACACCTCATTAGTCGGATAGGGAACGTACTGCATTCCATTCCGGAATGCTTGATCGAAAACATACTGTTTCACCGCCGGGTTGTTTTCGTTCTGTGCCTGATCTCCATAGATGTGATTCAAGATGACATCTGCATAGACATCCATCCTTGGACCGTTCGCCGAGCTATGAGCCGTCGACAGCAAGCTCAGCAATTCCGCTTTCGATCCGAAACGCGTCTCCGTCGTCCCTTTCTGACTATAGGCTCCCAGATCGTAATGGTCGAAGATGCCGTACCCCATATCGACGATTCCCCAATTCCCCTTGCTCGGAGGCGGCGTCCATAGTGCACGGATTCCAGCCGCCTTAAGGCTCGGAATCTTTGCGCGCAGCGTATCGTACCAGAATCCGTTCTTGTTGGTGGTATCAACAGGCGGATTCCAATAAAACGCTTGCATCATGACATCGTCCTGAGCACAAACTCCAACGCTCAAAAGGAAAAGAAGAAGGAGTGATGACCTGATGCGGTGAGAGGTCTTCATGGCAGGCTCCTTGCAATGATTGTATGTTGGTTTTGTTGATCTGGAAGCGCTTCCGTGAATATTCAAAAATTCCTTTGAAGTGTCAAGTGGCCTCCTCTTCTTGGACTGACCTGCAAGCCCACACTTTCGCTTGAATTGGATGGTGGCCTAACGAGGATGTCACTTAGACCAATATTTCCTATGTTTAAGGGAATCGAATAAGAAAAGTTCGAAAAGGATCACAAAACGATGATACAAACACTTCTTTTGCTCAGTGGCATCTCATTCTTTGGAAGCTGCACACTGGACCAACAACCGCAATCAAAGCTCTTTATCGTGGCGGTCGATAGCGTCAATCATCCTCCCTCCCTATCGGTGGGCGATACCCTCACGCTCAGATTCTACGGGACGATCGGAACGAGCGCATGCTACGCCTTCTCACACTTCGACACGAAACGAGACGGAAACATTATTACGATAACGGTGTGGGGCAAATACACGCCTGCGGACGTTTGCGCTACGGTTATGATTGAGCTTAAGGGAATGGAATACAAGATATCGACACTCGAGAAGGGCAACTACACCATCAACATCAGACAACCGGATGGCTCGTACCTTCAGCGGAGCGTGAGAGTGGAATAGCGCCTCATTTCGCTCATGCGTCTCTGGTCACTCCATCCTCGTCATCTGACCAACATCCTCTCGACGCTCTCCGGCGAGAGGCGGGATTACCGACACCATCCGCAGCTTCATCGGTTTCGATTCCTCCCTCGTCCGGCTGTCGCCACCAATTCATCTCTGA
The DNA here is from genome assembly GCA_035559595.1 of Bacteroidota bacterium. GTDB lineage: Bacteria > Bacteroidota > Ignavibacteria > UBA10030 > UBA10030 > DATMBF01. The sequence goes on from DATMBF010000020.1 coordinate 12,595, forward strand.
TCGAACTGGAGAGAAGCTGTTAGCAGAGGTTATTCCTTCGAGGGGATAAAAATCGGAAGGCAGCGCCTGAGAGGCGAGATTCGCGTCACGCGTGGACAAACAAGGTCTGAACAAAGACATCTGGGAAAAAAGTTTAGGCAAAGAAATCCACAATGGCTGAAGAAACAGGCAATCCTCCTCGTACCGCATCCTCTCTTCTGCTGAACACCAGTGAGGTGGAGAGAGAGAGGAAAAGCAGTGACACCTACGAAACTGCCTTCTTCGCAGCGTGAAGGGTGTTCTTCAGGAGCATAGCAATCGTCATCGGGCCAACACCACCGGGAACAGGCGTGATTGCTTTAGCCTTCTTTGAGACGGAATCAAAATGCACATCGCCAACGATTCGATAACCGTTGGGGGAAGAAGGATCTTCGACGCGATTGATTCCAACGTCAATCACTACGACACCCTCCTTCACCATGTCTCCCGTTATTGCCTCAGCTTTTCCAATCGCTGCGATGAGGATCTCTGCTTGAAGTGTATAGCGTGACAGATCGCGCGCCCCTGTGTGAGCCACCGTGACAATCGCATTCGCACCGGTCACTTTTTGCATCAACATGTTTGCGATGGGTTTTCCGACAATATTGCTTCGCCCCACGACAACGACATGTTTGCCCGCCGGATCATTTCCCGACCGAATGAGCAACTCCTGAATTCCTGCAGGCGTGCAGGGTCGGAATCCCTCTTCCCCAATCATCAGTCTCCCCACATTCAGCGGGTGGAATCCATCCACATCTTTCTCGGGACTGATTGTTTCCAGCACCCTTTTCTCGCTCATGTGCTGAGGCAAAGGAAGCTGAACGAGAATGCCGTGAATTCTTGAATCGCGGTTTGATGCCTCGATCTTGTCAAGGAGCTTTTCTTCAGATGTTCCCTTATCCAAACGCTCCGTCACCGAGTAGAACCCCACTTCGTGGCATGCCTTTTCTTTGGAGCGTACATACGATTCTGATGCAGGATTATCGCCAACGAGAATGAACGAAAGTCCGGGCTGGATTCCCTTTCTTAACCTGAGGCGCTCAACCTCTGCCTTCACTTCGCGGCGGATTTCCTCGGCGATCCTTCTTCCGTCGATGATCTGGGCAGGCATTGATGGCTATTGAAAGGCGGGGAAAATGACCTGTTCGATCTTCAGCGCTCTGCCGGAGTCGCGGTCGACCTGAACAAAAACGGCGCAAAAGCGAACATCGTGCTCTGCAATCTCAAACTTATACGGCGTTTGCATGAGAAACCGTTTGATGGCAACCTCTTTTCGCATCCCGATCACGGAATCATAAGGGCCGGTCATTCCCACATCGGTGATGAAGGCCGTCCCCTTCGGAAGAATCCTTGCATCCGCAGTCGGCACATGCGTATGGGTTCCGACAATCGCGCTCACACGCCCATCGAGATGCCAGGCAAGGGCCATTTTTTCCGCCGAAGCCTCGGCATGCATATCGATGAATACCACCTTTGTCTCGTTATGGATCTTGCTGATTGCCCAATCGGCCGCCTTGAAGGGGTCGTCAATCGGTTGCATGTACGTCCGCCCCTGCAAATTCACCACACCGACGCGGCCCTTCTCTTTCAGGTCATACACGACAAAGCCATGGCCGGGGTTCTCGCGGGGATAGTTGAGAGGTCTGAGGATATTTCGCTCCTTCGCAAGCAGCGCTTTCGACTGCCATCGATCCCAGAGGTGGTTGCCTGTCGTAATAACATGAACCCCCAGACCGAACAATGTCTTTGCATCCTCGTCGGAAATCCCTTTTCCTTCCGTCGTATTCTCACCGTTAACGATGCAGAAATCGATTTCATACTTTTGAAGATACTGCTTGAGGATAGTCGTCACCAGGGTCAGCCCCGGCTTCCCCATGATGTCGCCGACAAAGAAGATATTGAGGTGGTTGGACACTGTTGGAGTTTGCTCGTAAGCTTGCTTTGCGAACGGAGCAATATAGACGAATTTGGATTGAGAAGAAAGGAGAAAAGAGGAGGGAGAGATCGGCAGCTAGAGTTTTCGTATGCGAGCGCCGAATCGACTCTGCAGCAGGAACCGGTCGATAAGCCCAAGCACAAGAAAGCTGACCACCACGAGAACAATGATCTTCATCTGGTCGGATGACCGAGTTCCGTGAAAGACGATGGGAACCTGTGGAGTTTTTATCGTGAAGAGTTCGGTGGCCGAGCTAAACCATTCCCTTGCTTGCTTCACGATTCGTCCCGTTTCCGACGTCTCCGGAGAAGGTCCAAGCGAAACGGCATACCACATGATTGCAATTACACACGCCATGGCTCCAAGCGGTCCGACATTTTGCAGGAAGCGATCGGCAAACGACCTCTCATAACGCGGGAGAATTCTCCTCATGACGCCTGCGGAAAACCCTTTTGAGGGGCGAACGAATTTCTGTGCTCGCGCCGCCTTGAGAATTGCCTGTTGGAGCGAAAGCTCGTTTCGGCAAGCCGGGCATTGAGCGAGATGAGCTTCAACCGGCTCTCGCTCGTCCGACAGGAGTGTCCCGTCGATGAATTGCATCAGTTGTGTGGTGGAAATGTGAGTCATACAATCTTCTCCTTCTGTGGAACCCGAATCTTCATCGATCCGTTTTGCCCCTCGATTCTCTTCACTACTGCCTCACGCAACAACGTCCGCGCACGAAAGAGTCGAACTTTCACCGTCCCCAGCGGCCATCCTGTTAATTGCGCGATTTCATCGTAACTCATCTCCTGCACAAGAAACAACGTCAAGACCGACGCATACAGAGAAGGGAGTTTCGCTATCTCTTCACCGACGATCGATTGCAGTTCCGCCATCTCGAAAGAAATATCCGGGCCACGCTCATTGCGGAGGATAGCCGCCTCTCCTCCATCTTCATCAATCGAAACAACAGCGGCTCCGTTTCTCCTCGCCAATGCCGTTGAGCAAACATTGAAGACAATGCGATAAAACCATGTTGAAAAGCTCGACTTCCATTCGAACGCAGGAAGGGCTCGAAAAACCCGGAGAAAGGCATCCTGGAGCACCTCTTCGGCGTCTTCGCGATTCTTCAGCATCCGCGTGGCCAGCGTCATGGCGCGGTCTTTATGGCGATCGATCAGCTCGGCAAAGGCACGATGGTCACCGCCCAACACGCGCTGAGCAATCTCATGGTCCGAATTCGCCAACAAGGATCCTTTTCTTTGCTTAGACTCCCGCAAAGCATACCGGGTTTCAAGACCACCTCCGGGCGGCGAAACCCTCTGTCCCAAATCTTAGTCTAAAGTATCAAAGGCTTGAACCAACATCAATATTAGCTCAGGAGCAGACTATGGAACCGGTCATCGTTGTACTCATTGTTTTCGGGTCTGTCGGTTTTATCGTGTACACGTGGATTTCCACTCGGCACAAAGAGCGTATCGCCATGATTGAAAAAGGGGTGAACCCCGGCGACTTCAAAGGGATGTCGGTTCGGGAGATGTTTCGAACCAGCCCGCTTTCAACACTGAAGTGGGGCATCCTTGCCTTTTCTGTCGGACTCGGACTGATTGCCGCAACATACATTGACGAAATCTGGATACATGAAGATTCCGTGTACCCTGCAAGCATGCTCATCTTTGGCGGATTAGGCTTGATTCTCTTCTACCTGATCGCCGCAAGAAAGTTGAAGGATCAGGAGTAAGTATACCCAGAGTTCCTGTAGGATGAAATGAAATTCTGTCCTACGGAAGTTTACCATACTCCTCTTCGTTTTGCACGCAAGGCAGGCACTTCTGGCTTTGATGTTGTTCACTCGGTAAATCCGTGACACAAATCACCTGCTGTCTGGTGATTTCGTCATTCTTTTCTCGTCAAAATTTCCGCATTCAAAACCTCCCCTAGTAAAAAATACTCATCCCTCTCTCCCACTCTTCGAACCGCAATTAATTTTTGATTCCCATCGTTTGGCACCGATGTTGCGGCGATAAAACTGCAGCCTCCCGAGGAGAGTTATGAATTTTGATAGCTCACCGACGATCCATCTTATCATTCGACACCTCAACGAAATTGCCGCCGATGCGTACAGGCATCGGATTCGACCGTCCGGCAAACACGGCGGAGGTGGAACATATGACGGTTCAAGCGGCAAATGCTACCATATGCCGCTGCGACTCGAATCCAATCGCTGGGCAACATTCTCCATCGTCGCTCTTTCTCGAGACGAAATCACTCTAAAGGCAGAGTTTCTCTCTGATCCCGCCTGCTGGATCTCCGCTGTTGTTGACTCGCGCGGAAGACTTGGGAACATCACTTTTTCTCCCTTCTTTGAAGCCCAGGAATGGGTCATCCAGAACATTCCTCCCCATGATCGTGTGATAAAGACGAGGTCAGAACGATTGTCACATTCATAGCCATGCAAACCCTCTTCATAGTCCTCATAGGAATCGTACTTTACGCAGCAGGCGTTCTGTTCTTTCTCGGATTCATTCGCCGCACACGCGAAGCAGATGAGGAGATTCGCAGGATGTTCTTGCACCGCAAACACACCAGAAAACGCCGCAAACATGCCCCTCTCCTGAAAAAGAAGCAGTTCCGTCTTTCCCACTAAGTTCGCCTCATAGCAGAAACAAATCGCTTGTCCGTTCGTCTCTATAGCCGAACCTTTCTTAATTCTCAAGGAGATTCCATGAAGTTAACCCGTGTTTCCGGTCCATTGTTGCTGCTTGCTCTTTTTCTCAACCTCCTTCCGGCAAGATCTCAAGCCCAACCGATGATGCGGATGAATCCTGAAGAGCGCGCGAAAGCGTTGAAGGATTCATTAACGCTCAACGATGATCAGTTCGTGAAAGTCAAAAAGATCCTTGAAGACCAGCAGGCCGATATGATGATCAACTTCGAGACGAACCAGGGAGATCGCGAGGCGATTCGGGCCGGAATGATGAAAATTATGCAGGAGACAGACAAGAAGATCGAAGCCCTGCTCGATGCGAAGCAAAAGAAGAAGTACGAAGGGATGAAGCTGAGACGGCGTGCAATGATGCAACAGGGAGGCGCGAGACGGCGGGGATAGATTCCGCGTACCGAGGGGCTCGCTCGTGATGTGAGAGATAAGATTTCAGATTACATCAATGCCAATTGAGTGAGAAATCATCGAAGGGATATCTGCTTCCACTGTTGTGGCGTGGTCTGGGATGAGCTGCGCGACACGTTCGATCGATGAGATGGAGAATGCCAAGTCGCATGCGTTGATCACTTCTTCACTGACAGCGAAGTTCCGTACAATCGAACACCAACCGGCGTTACGGCTGGGGGTGTTGGGTCAATGCTTTATTTCACGGCAAGAACTCTTGTCCGATGGCGCGCTCTCTCACAGCCCTCACGTTCTACGTTGAGGTCAACTTTCCACTGGTCTTTTATGACAGTTTCGCGTTTACCCCGCCCCAATACGGTCAACTCTCCTTGGGGATTCTCTTTAGATTTTCCGATCTTATCGCAGAGTGACCTTCTCTTCACATCGACTTCTTCAGAAACTCCAACATCTTCGGCCAGGCCTTTTGACTGGCTTTCAGATTGGCGCCATCTCTTCCACTCTGTGCGCGAAGGAAGCCATGTCCCGCACCTTCGTAGATTTCGTATTCGTAGACTTTACCAAGCTTCTTCATAACTGCGGCAGCGGGTTCGATCGTGACATTCACACGCGCATCGTCGCCGCCGTAGAGTCCCAGTACAGGCGCTCTGACTTTGGTGAGCGTTAGAGAATCCGGTGACGTTCCGTAGAAGACAATGGCGGCGTTGAGATCGGGTTGAGCAGCCGCATACTCAAAACTCCTCGCCCCACCCCAGCAATAACCGACTGTTGCGCTTTTCCCGTTCGCTGCAGGAAGCTTCACCGCCCAGGCACGAACCGCGTTCAATTTCGCGGCCACCTGCTCGCTTGTCAAACTGCGAATCGTTTTGACCACATCATCTCGACTCGTGAACGCGTCAGTGCCTCCGCCATTGGGACCTCTGCCGGAAATCAGATCGGGAGCCACGCCAATATAGCCATCCTTCGCCAGCTGATCCGCCACGGCGCGAATCCAGTCCGTTAGGCCGTAGATCTCGTGAATCACGATGACAACCGGGGCCTTATCCTTGCGCTCCGGGTACACTACCCATGTTCTGATAACGTCGTTCGTTCCCGGCACTTTAACATCGGCGAATTCGCCATGGCGTGGGGATTTCTCCAGAGCGGCTTTGGCCTGTTCGTCAGACGGGGGAATCTTGTCGTCGGATCGGACAGTTTCAACACTGGTGACAACATTCTGATGGTGAGCGTGCTCGTCCTGAGCTTGTCCAATCCCGTTGTTCCAGATGATTCCAGCAATCAGTAGTATTCTTTTCATACGTGTTCCTCCTTTCTGATGACATAATTCCGCCGTATGAAAGCAAAAAGCCGGAAGCGACTTCCGGCTTTGATTGATCCTCTTCTTCACTCCTCGACTCCAGATTACGATTCCGGTTGAAAGCGATCGACTTCTTCCAGGATCGTCGAAACAATCTCGCTCTCTTTCACGCGCTTGACAAGCTCTCCTTTACGATAGAGAATCGCAACTCCCTTGCCTGCCGCGATGCCGATGTCCGCTTCACTCGCCTCACCGGGCCCGTTCACGACGCAACCAAGGACGGCAATCTTCACCGGCTTTTTGACTCCAGCCAGCTTCTCCTCAAGTTGCGCCATAATACCGAAGAGATCGACTTCAAGTCTACCGCAGGTCGGACAAGCGATAAGTTCAATGTTTCGCGAGGCCAGACTCAGTGAGCGAAGAATCTCTTTCCCAACCTCGATCTCCTTTACGGGATCGTCAGTCAGTGAGACACGAATCGTATCGCCGATACCCTCAGCGAGCAACGTGCCAATCCCAACTGCCGACTTAATCGTACCGACCTTTGTCGTTCCCGCTTCCGTTACACCAAGATGAAGGGGAATATCCGTCCGCTGGGCAACAAGCCTATATGCTTCGATCATTAACTTGACATCGGTGGATTTGACGGAAATGACGACATCGCTGAACCCAAACTCGTCACAAATCTCAACATGCCGCATGGCGCTTTCATACAACGCCTCGGGCGTGGGGTAACCGTGCTTCTCAAGGATATCCTCTTCAAGGGAACCAGAATTAACGCCGATACGAATCGGAATACCCCGATCTTTCGCCGCCGTGAGAACCTGTCGGATGCGATCCTTGGAACCGATGTTCCCCGGATTGATGCGAACCTTTGCAACCCCTGCCTCGATGGCCTTCAACGCGAAGATGTGGTTGAAATGAATATCGGCAACAATGGGAAGAGGAGATTCGCGAACGATCTGCTTCATCGCATCGGCAGCCTCCTTGTCGTTCACTGTAACGCGAACGATGTCGCATCCCGCCTCGGCCGCAGCACGAATCTGTGCAAGCGTCCCCGCGACGTCATCCGTCTTGGTTTTGGTCATCGTCTGCACGGAGATCGGGGCATCGCCACCGATCTTCACTCCGCCGACATTCACCTGACGGGTTTTACGGCGCATTCCGACTTTGTACGTCGGATGCGGCTCCCAGCCGTTGGTTTCTTGAATAACAGGAAGAAGATCTTGCATGTCTTTTCGTTCGCCAATCCGAAAATCGTTCCCAATATCATCAAAAATCTCACCAAAACCAACACTGCGCGTTAGTTGAGCTTCTTGCTCGCCTCGAACAGAATGCGTTTCTCGTCCTCTGTAAGACTCTGATATCCTCCCCTGGTAATTTTATCGAGAATCTCGTCAATCTGCTGCTGCGTCACTTTCTGCTCTTCCTTTTCTGCCTTTCCAATGTCAAAGACCTTTGCGTCCACAACGTCCTCCTCCCGAGTTTGGCGATAACGACGCGCATTCATCCACCATCCGAATCGATCAAACAGACCTTGTAGTGGAAGTCTCCCGATATCGTGAAGAACGTACAGTGCGCCTGCCACAGCACCACCAAGATGCGCAAGATGTGCCACCGGACTCTGTCCGCCCACGGAGAGAATACCGAGGACAATCAATCCTGCCACGAAATACTTTGCTTTGATTGGAACAAGAAAATAGAGAAAGATGTACCGGTCAGGAAAGAGCATACCGAACGCGATCAGCACGCCGTAAACTGCACCCGAGGCACCGATGGTCGGAACACCGGCGACAGCCTCACCGGTCATCGGATGCACAACGTAGAGCGATGATGGATCGAGAATCGGAGCGAGAACGAGTTGGGAGATTCCGGCGACCGTTCCACACAACAAATAGAAGAAGAGAAACTTTCGGGACCCCCACATGTGCTCGATTTCCATCCCGAACATCCAGAGTCCAAAGAACATGTTGTAGAAGAGATGCCAGATGTCGGCGTGCATGAATTGATACGTGATCAACTGCCAGGGGTAGAAACCGTACCCCAGCGGCATCAGGCCCAGATATTGATTCAAGACTCCCTCGAGCGGCATACCGTCGAGTCGAAACGAACCGAAGAACACGGCAAGGAGGAAGACGACGGCATTGGTGATCATCAGCATCTTGATCACCGGAGGAAAGAACCCGAATCCGCCGAACATCGATGGACGATAGTAGTTTCCGCCAGAAGTGTAGTAGGGCATTCTGCTCAGTGATGAGTTGGGAGTGGAACAATCAGCAAGCCACACTCCGCATTTCGCGTTCCGCGTTTGATCAATCTTTGTCGCTCAGCGCTGCAACGCCGGGAAGAACTTTTCCTTCCAGAAACTCTAACGACGCCCCCCCGCCCGTCGAAACATGGGAGACGGCCTTTTGCAGTCCCGCCTCGGCAATTGCCGCCGCTGAGTCCCCTCCACCGACTACCGTCGTTGCGCCTCTCTTTGTGGCTTCGGCAAGAGCTTCCGCAATCGCCATTGTTCCCGAGGCAAAATTCTTCATTTCAAACACGCCCATTGGACCGTTCCAGACGATCGTTTTCGAATTCACAATCTCTTTCTTAAAAAGCTCTACAGTGTCGGGACCGATATCGAGTCCGCGCCATCCTTTGGGAATCGATTTGACATCAACATGCCGAGTGTCTGCATCGTTTTCGAACCTGTCGGCAACAATGCAATCAACGGGAAGAAGCAGTCGAAGGTTCCTGCGTTCTACCTCCTCAAGGATATTCTTCGCAAGCGGAATCTTCTCCTCTTCGACCATCGAATCACCAACCTCAAACCCTTGCGCTTTCAAGAAGGTAAACATCATCCCACCGCCAATCAACAGGGAATCCACTTTGTTCAGCAGGTTTTGAATCACGTCGATTTTCCCTGAAATCTTCGCCCCACCCAGTATCGCGGCATAGGGCCGAGCGGGATTGCCGACGGCTTTGCCAAGGTACTCGAGTTCCTTTTTCATGAGATACCCCGCCGCACACATCTTCGTGAACTTCGTGATCCCTTCCGTTGATGCATGCGCGCGATGAGCCGTCCCGAAGGCATCATTCACATAGACATCGGCGAGCGCGGCAAGGTGTTTCGCAAACTTCGGATCGTTTGCCTCTTCTTCAGCGTGGAAGCGGAGGTTCTCCAGCAGAAGACACTCCCCCTCTTTCATCTTGTGCACAAGGGATTCCACCTGCGCTCCAACACAGTCGGGAGCAAGTGCAACCGGTTTTCCAAGCAACTCCGACAAACGCTGCGCTACGGGTTTGAGACTGAATTCCGGTTTGGGTTTTCCCTGTGGCCGCCCCAGGTGACTCGCCAGAATCGCCTTGCCGCCATCGCCAAGAATCTTCTTGATCGTCGGCAACGATTCGACGATACGGTTGTCATCGGTAATCTTTCCATTCTCATCGAGAGGGACGTTGAAATCGACACGCACAAAGACGCGTTTTCCCTTAAGCTCGAGATCGTCAACTGTCAGTTTGTTCATCGTCGTAAGGAATGAAAAGGGGCTGAGACCGTACCGTCGCAGCCCCTCGTGTTCGCATGATGAATGAACTCTGTCTCCTGGACAATCGCTTCCTTCTTAATCCATTGTGCCGATCTTCTTCACCAACTCAACAACGCGGTTCGAGTAGCCCCACTCGTTATCATACCAACCGAAAACCTTCACCATGTTACCGATGGCCATGGTGAGCTTTGCATCAATGATGCAGGAGTGCGGATTTCCGACGATGTCTCTCAGCACGAGATCATCCTCGCTGTATTCAAGAATACCTTTGAGCGTTGTTTCGGCAGCCTTTTTGAACGCGGCGTTGACCTCCTCTTTAGTTACATCCCGCTCGAGCTCGGCCGTGAAATCCGTTATCGAGCCGTTGGGGGTCGGAACGCGGAGTGCGTAACCGTCAAGCTTCCCGTTCAGCTCCGGAATCACCTTGCCCACGGCTTTGGCCGCACCAGTTGTCGTCGGGATGATGTTGATCGCCGCAGCACGGGCGCGACGCATATCGCTATGCGGCAGGTCGAGCAGGCGCTGGTCGTTGGTGTAAGAGTGGATCGTGTTCATCACTCCTTTTCTGATCTTGAAATTCTCATGGATTACTTTCACCATCGGGGCGAGACAGTTGGTTGTGCAGGAGGCGTTGGAGATGATGTGGTGTTTGGAAGGATCGTACATCTTCTCGTTCACGCCAAGACAGATCATGATATCCGGCTTCTTCGCCGGGGCAGTGATAATCACTTTCTTTGCGCCGTTCTTCAGATGATCGGCAGAGGCCTCTCCATCAGTGAAGTGCTTCAGTCCCGTCGATTCCACGACAATATCAACTCCAAGGTCTTTCCAGGAGAGCTTTGTGTGATCTTTTTCGGAGAGAACTTTGAGTTTCTTGCCATTGACGGTGATGGTGGAGTCTTGAACGGAAACCGTGCCGGGGAAGTTGCCGATGACAGAGTCGTATTTCAACAGATGCGCGAGTGTGGCTGGATTCGTGATATCGTTGACCGCGACAAACTCAATGCCTGAGTCGTTGATGCCGGCGCGGAAGACATTGCGCCCAATACGGCCGAAACCATTGATTCCCACTCGAAGTGCCATGAAAACCTCCGGAGAGCTAAGAGTATTCAGCAAAAAAATTGCAGAAAAATGTGTTCAAAGGTACCCAGAAATGGAGGGAAAGTCAAGGAAAGCGGTTTCAGCATCATATCCTCACTCCTTTCGTCATTGAGTAGAAAAGAAGGAATAGGTTTTGCCGTCGAGGCGAATTCTTAAGAACACTTTCCGCATCGGGACGATGCGCCGACCTATGCGTACGATTTTTTTAGACCCAGCCGAAGGATTCGGATGATCTGCGGAGAATGGTGGGAAGAGTCCGGCTCGATGAATTCCCTAATGTCTCGCGTTAATGAGAGGTGCCGCTTCTGCCGCGCTAACGGATCATTCGGCCAACGCCGCCGAGGCGGCGATGATGCCTGAGGCACCGGCGGACTTCAACTCTCTGGCGCAGGAGGTGATCGTCGCACCAGTCGTGATCACGTCGTCAACGAGGATCAAGCGCCTTCCGTCGACGGCACCCACAACCTCAAACGCATCCTCCATGTTTTTCTCCCGCTCTTCGATCGTAAGCTTTGTTTGAGTCTGGGTATATTTCTTTCGTCGAACCGCTTTTGATTCCGTGGGAATGCTTGTTGCCGACGACACTCCAAGCGCAAGAAGCTCCGCCTGATTATATCCACGTTCTCTCAGCTTTCGCTTGTGTAAGGGAACTGGAATAACCGCATCGGCCTCGAGGCCAGTATCGAGAATGGCCTGCCCAAGCTGTCTGCCAAGCTCTAAACCGAGCGATTCACACCCCTGATATTTCAGGGCATGCGCGATGTGCTGAAAGACACCCTCCTTTTCGAAAACAAAGAGAGAGACGACTTCACCAACGACGCCAGACTCGAGCAGCTTTGCTTTGGTCTCTGTGTACAATCGATGCTCTGCATGGATGCGATCAATCTGTTGCCAGCACGAGGGACAGACGTGTCGCTGGCCGTTCAGATGTGGAGACCGACAGGAAATGCAAGCCGGAGGATAGAGAAAGTCGAGAAGAGTGAGAACAGAATTTCGGAAGAATGAGATAACCCCCATAGAAGAGTTGAAAGTTTAAAGTTGAAAGTTCAACGTTCCAAGTTCCGGGTTTCGAGTTGTGGGGTTTGAGATTACTTTGAGGACTGTTCGAGGCGTTCGATTTCGTCGCGGAGTTCGGCGGCGCGTTCGAATTCGAGGTCTTGAGCAGCGCGGCGCATTTCGGCGCGAAGTTCCTCGATCAAGTCCTTTTTTTGATCGTTCGTCAGGTACCGGGCTACGGTTTCGGCCACGGCAGCAACCTTCACCCTCTCACGTCTCTCGTCTCGGCGGGATTTGACATCAGCGACGGCTGTCGCCGCCAGCACTTCATCCACAGTTTTATAGATCGTCGCGGGCTTGATTCCATGCTCTTCGTTGTAGCGGAGCTGTTTTTGCCTCCGCCTGCGCGTCTCCTCGATCATGCGCTGCATCGAGCCAGTTATCGTATCGGCATAGAGAATAACTTTGCCGTTGATATTTCGCGCCGTTCGTCCTGCGGTCTGGATTAACGACCGGTCGGAGCGCAGAAAACCCTCTTTATCCGCATCAATGATAGCGACAAGCGAGACTTCAGGCAGATCGAGTCCCTCTCTCAACAGATTGACTCCCACCAGCACATCGAACCCCCCCAGCCGAAGATCGCGCAGGATTTCCACGCGCTCTAACGCATCAACTTCCGAATGAATGTATCGCACTTTCACACCGATCTCCAGCAGATACTCGGTTAAATCCTCCGCCATGCGCTTCGTCAGCGTCGTCACCAGCACACGCTCTTTTCGGGCTGCGCGCGTCCGGATCTCTGCAATAAGATCGTCGATCTGGTTTTTGCTGGGACGCACATCGACTTCCGGGTCAACGAGTCCGGTGGGCCGAATGACCTGCTCCACAACAACACCTTGGCTCTTTTCAAGTTCGTAATCACCGGGTGTCGCACTGACAAAAATAATCTGCCCCACCATCGATTCCCATTCATCGAACGTCAGGGGACGATTGTCAAGCGCCGAAGGCAATCGGAAGCCGTATTCCACGAGCGTCTCCTTGCGGGAGCGATCGCCATGATACATTCCGCGGATTTGCGGTACGGTTACATGCGACTCGTCGATGACGGTGAGGAAGTCTTTTGGGAAATAATCGAGCAGGCAGTAGGGACGCGAGCCGGCAGGGCGTCCGGAAAGATGGCGCGAATAGTTCTCAATCCCCGAACAGTACCCAACCTCCCTCATCATCTCCATATCAAACCGGGTGCGCTGCTCAAGACGCTGAGCTTCTAATAGCTTGCCCTGTGCACGAAGCTCAGCCAGTCTCTCCTTTAACTCCTCTTCGATCGCCCCCAGCGCTCGCTCGATCGTCGGACGTGACGTGATGAATTGCTTTGCGGGATAGATAACGGCATAGTCGGTCGGTTCGAGAATCTTTCCCGTCGTCTTCTCGATGAACGAAATCCGCTCGATCTCATCTCCAAAGAACTCCACCCGCACGGCTTCGTCATTCTCGTAGCCCGGAATAATCTCCACCACATCACCACGAACCCTGAACGTGCCGCGCGAGAATTCGAAATCGTTCCGGATGAAGAGCATATCCAGCAGTTTCCGAAGAAAATCCTGACGATTGATCTTTTGACCGACATTGATGGTCAGGATCTGCGACATCCATTCATCCGGTGCACCGATGCCGTAAATGCAACTGACGGAGGCAACCACGATCACATTCCGATCACCGCTCAGTAACGCACTTGTCGCCCGAAGCCGAAGTCTGTCAATCTCGTCATTGATAGAGGAATCTTTAGCGATGTACGTATCCGACGCGGGGACATACGCTTCGGGCTGGTAATAATCGTAGTAGCTGATGAAGAATTCGACCTTGTTCTTCGGAAAGAAGCTCTTAAACTCCGCATACAACTGAGCCGCCAGAGTCTTGTTGTGCGACATGACGAGCACCGGTCGATCGATTTGTGCAATAACGTTGGAGATCGTGAAGGTCTTTCCGCTGCCGGTCACTCCAAGCAGCGTTTGATATCGATCGCCGCGACCGAGGCCGTCGAGAAGCTGACGAATGGCTTCGGGTTGATCTCCCTGCGGTTTGTAATCTGAAATGAGATGATACGACATAATGTGGCAAATCAAATACTACTGCTCTTTGCCTCCTGTACGGGCAACGTTGAGGAATGCGTCTCGAACGAACTCCGCAGCATTGAGAATGAACGGCTCGGGCACCGCCTTTTTCAACTGATCGAGAAGGATGGGAGTTCCACCGGCGGAGATGCTTAGGTTCGGATTGATCACGATAGCCCGGGTTGCCCCTGCGCATTTGAGAATGACGCTGGCCTTGACATTTGGAAAAGCTGCCTCGACCATTGGCTCGGCAACCACATTCACACCGAGAATCTTCATCGCATCGGGACTATCACATTGAACATCGACATTCTGCGCCTTCATGACCATGAGACACTCCTGAATTGCTTTGCGGGCAAACTGCGCAACCTCGTTGGCAACAGCAGTCAGTTTATCTCGTTCAGTTGTGAACTTCGTCCATTCCTTTACCGTATTCAGGAGAACAGCTTTGGTCGGTTCGGTCATGTCTGTTCCTTTCTCGATTGTTCGTGATCAAAGTTCGGCTAACGGTCGTCTTCCGGCAAAGCCACCTTCGAGACTATGCCAGAAACGTATCTCCTCCTCGTCGGCTTTAAAACAAAGATACACCTCTTCACCGTTTGCTCTGACGTGTGGGAAATCAATCAGTCCCTCTTCCAGGCCCTTCACAAGCACACCAAGCTCATCGAGCGATTTCAAAATCTGAACAAGCCGTTGCAGCTCTGCAGGGAAGTATTTGTCACCGTTCGGTCCGCTCCCGCCGAAATACTGATGCCGATACACATCAAAGCCCCTTGCATCAAGTTGTCGCTTCAACTCCGCCAGTTCGCGCACAAGCGGTTTGATCTTCTTCAGCAAGATTTGAGCATCTCTCAGACTAAAGTGTTTGCGATGCACGTACGTCATGGGGTTGAATCGGAGTTTTGGACTGAAATATAGCTTTTGACTCCGCAGAATTCAAATGGCCTTGCATCCTCACGTCAGCTTTACTACTTTTAGCCGATGGCTCACCGAATTTTCACACTTGCCTTCCTTCTCGTGCTTGGTTGCAGTCGAAACAATGACACAACGTCATCGGACATCGATCGTTACGCTGCAGCATATGCCGATCTTCTGACACTTCACGAAAGCTATAAGATATCCGATTCAACGTTCACTCACACCGAATACATGGCAAGGGTCAACGCGACCCTCCAGCATCACGGTGTAAATGCCAACGATCTCAAACAGACGCTCACAGCACTGACGAAGTCTCCAGACAACCTCACACAGTTTTACCAAAAAGTCACCGAGCGGTTGGAAGAGATGCGATCCCGCCGATCACCTTAACATGCCCATCGATCGAGAGGATCTTGGGATAACCACCTGTTCCGCTTGCCAGGGAGCATTCCAGCCGATGTTGCTGTTTGAGCAGGCCGGAATTCACCCGAGCAAGCCCGGACATAACATCGGCTACAACCACAGCGTGATCTCCGCGTGCACTTCGTGCGGCAGAGGAATGATCGAAATCCTCAAACACGATTGCTTCGATTTCGAAGAGGTCTGGGATCAGTACGAATGGTACTCGCTTGAAGCTGAGGATATGCACCGTTTGCAAGAAGTAATCACTCGGTGCTCGACACCGCTTGTTGAATCCTGCACTTGCGCTCTCCACACTGCGTGTCGATCTGCGCAACTTCCGGCACGATGGTGGCATTGGGCGCTTGAAGGGGAGCAACACATGCATCCGATGTCGATTCGGTGGCTCAATGGTCTCCCACAATTTGTTCCAGCTGATCCCCCACCGACCGGAACTGCCACGGCGCAGAGAAGTGTACCATCAGCGTTAGGAGACAAAAGTGAGGTGCTCGAAATTGACCGAGAGTTTCCGACTGAACTTTTTCGGAAACTCAATCCAAATGATGTTCAGAGGCTGCTTGGTGAGACACTTGAGAAGGAAACATCCGTCCTTCGGATTCTCAGTCGGGTCTACGGAACACTGATCGCTGCGCTGACTGTCTACACACTTACGGTATTCGGATGGTGGAGTGCGATTGTCCTTCCGATTGTCGGGTTTGGGATCTTCGTCTGTTATGCACTTGGAGCACCGGTCAACAGGAAGGTTTTACCTGTGGCATTCTTGATTGTGGTTGGAATCGGCGGCCTGACCTCCTTCTTGCCGGAATTCCTGCCTTGGTACATCTCGCTCGTGGCAATTTGCTTATTAGGGGGTGGAATGAATGCGCTTGCGGGACGATACGTGAAACTCCTGAAGATGAGGAACGGGAAAGCAGCGGAGGTTATTCGAGAGAAGTGAAGTCGGCCTACATGTAGTACGCTTTCAATTGCCTGCCGAGAAATTTCACAGCGGCAGTAACGACACCTGCGTCGTCCAGATAACCGACGATCGGGGCAAGGTCGGGAATTGAGTCGACAGGGATGATGAAGTAAAGCAAAGCGGCGATAACAACAGATTTCTTCACCCAGTGAACATCGGGATCTGTCATGAAGCGGAAGAGAGCGATCGCATCTGCAACGAGGCGGAGACGGCGATTGAGGTGCGCGATCTTGTTTGCGAAATTCTCTCGCACAAATATCTCTTGAGTCTGGATATCGGTTGTCTGTGTCATGACACTACCGGTTGGAAACTCACGTACCGCTGATACTCATCTCACTGATCTTGATTGTCGGACTGGCAACCGGGCCGAAGAACTCGAGATCATTCCCCACCATCTCGATATTCTGCAACATCTCCAGCATATTCCCCGCCACGGTTACCTCATGCACCGGAAAAGCCAATTCGCCATTCTTGATCCACAGTCCGCTTGCGCCGCGCGAGAACTGCCCCGTCACCGTATCCACACCGAATCCGATCATGCCGGTCACATAGAAACCATCCGCAATGCTTGCGATGATCTTTTCAGGCGAGTGTGGGCCTGGCTCAATGAAGAAATTGAGGGGACTGATCTGTGGCGTACTGGAATAGCTGCGCGACGCATTCCCCGTTGTTGCCGTCTTGGCTTTCCGTGCTGTGTAACTATCATAAAGATACGACCGAAGTTTCCCTTTCTCAACAATCGTCTTCCGTCTCGTAGGGACTCCCTCGCCATCAAACGGTCGGGAAGAGAGCCCCCGCTTCAGCAATCCATCATCAATGATCGTCACGAGATCTGACGCAATCGATGCGCCCAGCTTATCGGTCAAGAATGAAGTCTTTCGGAAAACGGACTCGCCGTTGAGCGCACTTGCAATGGAGCCAAGAAACGAGCTTGCGATCAGAGGATCGAAGATGACCGGAAACTTGCCCGAGGGGATCTTCCTTGCCTTCAGCATTCGGACTGTTCGCTCTGCGGCTTTCCGTCCGATCACTTCAGGTGATGGATGATCTTTAAAGTGCCTCTTGTTCGAATACCAGTAGTTAACTTGCTTACCACCCTCTTCTTCTGCGATAACCGAGCACACAAGCGTGCTGCCTGTTCCCGTGTACTCCCCACTGAATCCTCTGGAATTCCCTATAAAGATTCGCTCGTCCCCTTCTGAGAAACTCGCCCCCTCAACGATTTTTACGCGTTTATCGTACGCAAGGGCAGCCTCCTCCATTGCCTTGGCGAGAGCAATTTTCTTCTCCGTTGCGAGGGAAGCGGTCTCTGTGTCATACAGGTCTAAACCCGTGTCGGCTGGGACAAGCTGATGATTCTCCGAAGGGAGGCCGTGAAACTCATCCTGTGTTGCATATTTGGCCATTTGCAGAGTCTGTTCGACAAGTCGGTTGAGAGAATCCGCGGAGAAATCTGTTGTGTGCCCAAATCCCATCCGATGATCGCGGAACACGCGAATTCCGACGCCTTTCGAGAGAGCTTGCTTGAGTACTTCGATCGATTTGTTTCTGACAGTGACTTCGAAATCGCGACCAATAGTGAGATATACATCGACTTCATCTGCGCCGGCTGCTCGAGCACGGTCAACTAATTGTAAAGCAATCTCACGGTAATTCATTTCGCTTCTTCTTTTCCCTCCATTCGTAGTCCAACATCGCGTATACAATGAGATCCACAAAATGGTCGTAAAGCCATTCAGCCTCCCGTGCAGTTCCTTCGACCCGAAAGCCGAGGCGCTCGGGAATTGCCCGACTCTTGAGATTTCCAACGGCGCAGCGAATTTCGACGCGGTGAAGCCCCAGTTCGCCAAACGCGTAGTCAACGAGAGCTCTGCATGAGCGTGTCATGATTCCGTGGCCCTGGAACTCTTTGCTCAACCAGTACCCAATGCTCGTCGCGCGATTAGGCCAGTCAAACCGATGATATCCGATCACACCCGCGATCTCGCCGTTATACCAGATCCCCGTTTGAAGACCCTCATGCTGGCGATACTGTTGCTGTACGAGCTGGATGAAGCGCTTCGTGTCCGCTGGACTTTGTTCCGAGTCGACCCACGGAAGCCATTCACGCATGTATGCACGATGGGCATCGACGTGGCGGTAGAGAGCCTCTGCGTCGTTCTCTTCCAACACCTTCAATGTGATTTCGTTATCGACGGAAATGTTGAGCAAGCGTGAATTTCTGGTGCCTCTCCTCACGGAGCTTTCACCGAGCGCCAGGTTGTCCAGCATTTCTCGGCGGGATGCCCGACTGATAGCCAACGCCCTGCGGCTCAGAGCTTTCGGGCATCGGGCCGCACTTCGTGTTTAGACGAGCCTCCCAAAGAACCGCTTCTGTTCGTCGGACAGGCCTTTGACGTAATCTTGAGCAGGCTTTCTGCCCTCTCACTCATTTCTCCTCTAACACTCGTTTGAGCGCACAATACTGAGGATGCCATCTTGCTCTTTCAACTCAGTTTCACTTCCCCCATGATGAATGGTCGCTCTCCCTTCTTCCGAAGCGCAGCAATGACCTTGTCTGCAGCTGAGAGAGAAACGATCATAACCAATCCAGCTCCAAGGTTAAACGTACGGCGCATGTCCACCTCGGGAACATCGCCAGCCTTTTGGATCAGTCTGAAAATCGCCGGTCGCTCCCATGCATTCCAATCAATATTCAGGGAAAGACCTTTTGGAACCACACGCATCGTGTTCCCGACAATTCCACCACCGGTAATGTGTGCCATTGCTTTGATGGGAAATTTCGTCAGGAGTGGAAAGACAGACTTGAAGTACGACCGATGAACAGCGAGCAGAACATTGCCAAGCGTATTGCCGAGCTCCTCAAGGTAATCGTGCAGAGAGAATTTCTTCAACAAAACGGCACGAGCAAGCGAGTAGCCGTTCGTGTGGAGACCTGTCGAGGGAAGTCCGATAAGCACATCGCCTGACTTCACATTCTTGCCTGTCAAGATTCGTCGCTCTTCGACCACTCCAACGATGGTGCCGGCAATATCGTACTCGCCGTCAGAATAAAACCCCGGCATCTCAGCAGTTTCTCCGCCGATGAGGGCGCAGCTATTCTCGCGACACGCTTTAACAAATCCCGAAATCACCTGTTCGGCCACTTCGACAGAGAGACGCCCTGTCGCAAAGTAATCCATGAAGTACAGAGGCTTCGCTCCACAGACAAGGATATCGTTGACACAGTGGTTGACGAGGTCTTCTCCCACCGTGTCATGACGATTCATCGCAAAAGCAATCTTGAGCTTCGTTCCCACACCATCGACACTGCTGACGAGGACGGGTTTTTTCATTCCCTTGAATGATGCCCGGTAGAATGCGCCAAACGTGCCAATGTCGGTTACCACGTTTCGATCGAATGTTGACCTGACTTTGGTTGTGATGCGCTGAACGAACTCATTGCCCGCATCAATGTCGACGCCGGATTGTTTATAGGTCTTCACAGGAGTTTTTTCGAGGTAGAGTTTCCTCAAGATACTCCTTTTTCTCTGGTTGGACAAATGGATGACCCTCTGTAAGGTCACCTTCTTCATCTCTCTTTCCTTGCTAAAAATACCGTGCTTGACTATATTGACGAGGCCTCATTCTTGATTTGTTCATGCATACTGCTCGCCTTCGAAATACTAAAGAAGAATTCCGTGTCGGGAAGATTATTTGCGTCGGACGGAACTATGCGGAGCATGCGAAAGAAATGAAGGCCGACCTCCCTGAGTCTCCCGTTCTCTTCCTCAAGCCATCAACTGCGCTGGTCGACGATGGGGGGACAATCATCATACCGCCAATCAAAAGCGAGCTGCATCATGAGGTAGAATTAACGGTCCTGATTGAAACCGGGGGGAAGAACATTACCGAACAATCTGCCCTGAGTCACATTGCCGGTTACGGTATCGGTCTCGACATGACCTTGCGCGATGTTCAAGCGGAAGCAAAGAAGAAAGGACTTCCCTGGACATTGGCAAAAGGTTTTGACACATCAGCGCCGATCTCGGAGTTCATTCCCGCTTCAAAAGTGAATAACCCTCACGCCCTCGACATCAAGCTCAGGTTGAACGGAGTCGTCAAACAGAATTCCAACACACGGCACTTCATCTTCCGGATTGAACAGCTCATCTCCTACATCTCTCAATTCTTCACGCTTGAACCCGGCGACATCATTTTTACGGGGACACCTGAGGGGGTCGGTCCTGTGCGGCCAGGTGACCACCTCGAAGCTGAGCTCTCCGAGCCTGATGGGGAACTTCTGGTCTCATTGAAGGTTGCGGTGAGATAACCCCCATGCGCCACAGGGCTAGACAGTTCTTTAGCAATTACCGGAATGCCTTAATCGCGTGGGGGATCATCACGGTGCTGGTGGTGGTGGGACTGCAGTTCGGGATTGACCGGACGTTGCTTGGGTTTGTCGTTATCCTGGTGGGAATTCTTGGTGAAGGGTTTGCAGCCTTATTGGCCTGGATCGGGCTGATTCCGTTGATTGGACCTATTGTTGCCAAAGTTCTCGCCCTCCCCTTTTTCTGGCTGCTTAACGGCATCGGCTATCTGGCTTCGATCGTGGCAATCCGGCGAGGGTATTCGAAAGAGGTGCTTAACTACAGAATCTTGACCGTGGTACTTTTGATTGGGTTAACAATTGGTTATGTTCTGGGGAAACTGGTTTGACAGTTCGAACGAGGGTGTTCACAACTTCCCAGTCCGTAGTCTGCTCACCTCCCGGAGTACAGTATGGCTAAAGTCATTGCGGTTGCAATTCCAAAAGGCGGCGTCGGAAAGACAACGACGGCTGTAAACCTCGCCGCCACACTTGCCGTCTTCGAACAACGGACACTGTTGATCGATATCGATCCTTCCGGCGCGTGCAGTCTCTCTTTGGGATACACGCCGGAAAAAACGATAGGCGGTCTGTATGAGGTCTTCAACTTCACACATTCGATTTCTCAGGTGATTCACCGAACAGAGCTTGCATTCCTCGATTTCATTCCAGCAAACATCCGCACTACGCAGATGGAGGAGCGTTTTTTGAAGCTGTCAGAAAACCGCACCATTCTTCGTAACTCGCTCCGCGGAATCCTTCCGCACTACGATTATATCATCATCGACTGTCCACCCTTCTTACGCGGACTAACGACGAATGCCCTCACGGCCGCTGAATCTGTCATCATCCCCATCAAATCCGGTCACTTTTCGCTCGATGCCATCGAGAAACTCATGCGATACATCGATTGGATTCGAGAGGTGGCAAACAAAGAGCTGCAGGTCGAAGGCATCATACAAACGATGTATGAGCCGAAGACAAAGGTTACAGACATTACCGATCGCGAGTTGCAGCTTCGATTCCGCAAGCATCTCTTGAAGTCCGTAATCCACAAGAACACGCACCTCGTTGAGGCGGCTTTCTACGGAAAGCCCGCGATCCTCTTCAACGCAACCTCGAAGGGAACCGTGGGCTATGTCGACCTCGCCAAAGAGCTTCTCACGCGGCACGGCCGATTCACAGCTCCCTTAGAAGCCACCGGCCCCACAGAACCAACCGCAGGAGTCAATCAGGCGAGTTGAGTACGCTGAGACACGGATTTGTGCTTTTGGTGGCGTTGGCTTGGGGAGGAATGATCTTCCTGCCGCTAAGCATTACGTCAAAATCTGCCGACTCATCTGTTGAAGGGGATGAAGATCTTATCGAGCGGATCTACGCTCCCTTCGATTCCCTCGCGACCGATCCCACCGATTACATCTGGCCTACCGACGCAAGTCGGCTCATGACATCCGCTTTTGCAGACTTTCGGAAGACACACTTTCACGGCGGAATCGACATTTCCACACGCGGAACAAAAGGGTTCAAAGTGTTTGCGGCGCGCGATGGATATGTCGCTCGTGTTCGCGTCTCTCCGTACGGTTACGGCAAGATGCTCTTCATCCGGCATGCGGACGGTTTCTACACAACCTATGCCCATCTTCAGCGATTCAATGATGCTATCGAAGAATATGTACGGTCGATCCAATATTCGAACCGTTCGTATCCACTGGACCTTCGGCTGGAATCCGATCTCTTTCCAGTGGCAAAAGGAGAACTCATCGCCTACACTGGTGATACGGGGGTTGGACCCGCGCACCTCCATTTTGAGATTCGCGATCCCGATTTGAATCCGGTCAACCCCCTCCTTTTCCCTGTTTTTGCGGAAACGGTACAGGATGAAATTGCTCCTGTTTTCGAACGAATCGCCTTCTCACCGTTGACACATGAATCCATGGTTCAGTACGACTTCCAACCCTGGGCCGAGGAGGTGCGGCAGGTTAAGACCGGCGACTATCTTCTCCCGAGAGTGATGCACGTAAAGGGAATCGTTGGGATCAGTATAACGGCGTTCGACCGCACCAACGGCTCGCGGCATCGGAAGGGTGTTTATGCCTTTGAGCTCTATATTGACAGCCTTCTCATTTTCTCGACACAACTCAATCGTATCCCCGACGCCCACACCAAACAGGTTTCTTTGCATTATGACTGGAGTCTGTGGTACGAAGGGAAGGGGCGGTTTCAAAAGCTCTATGTCGATCTTGGGAATCGCCTCCCCCTCTATGGTCGCGGTCCAGAGGGAACAGGTGTTATCAACACAGATGTGCTCGGACAGGGAATGCATTCGCTGCGAGTCGTTGCCAAAGATCTCAAGGGCAATCATTCCCAACTTCGCGCCACGTTTGTCGTCAGTCACCCGCCGGAGTTTGACCTTCGCTTGGGCGAGCGAACGCTCGTGGTGATACCCGGAAGCGAGCAGTCCATACGTGCCTTGACGATCTCCACACAACGACCGGGTTCCAAGAAGTGGGATATCCGGAAATTCCTGACGTCAAGACTTACCTCAACCGATGAAGGATTTGAACTGCCGATTGATGAGCAACGACAGAATGTGGTACGAGTCGTCGCCGAATCCGAGGATGGCTCTCGTTCTCATCCACGCTTTTACTTCTCCAATCCCAACAAGTCGAGCAACACGTCACTCGCAATCACCAAAGAGTTCTTTCGTGATTACCTCTATATCGCCGTGACATCACACCTTCCATTTACCCTCCGGCCCACCGTCTGGATCTCCACAGGCGAACGAAAGCACCTTGTGGATCTCAGTTCGATTGATGCCAACAGGTATGTCGGCACCGTCCCTCTAGCCCTCTTCGAACGCGGGCGGGCACGGATTGAGGCCAACGCCGATGTCAACGGCGTCGAGGTCTCAGCGTTCGACGAGTTCTCAATCTTTCCTATCTCGCCGGAAATCGGGGGAACAGTCGTTGCAGGAGATGGTGAATTCACGCTTACCTTCCCACCGAACGGAACCTACCAACCCCTCTATTGCCGCGTTGAAAAGTCTGAGCATGGATATTCGGTTTATCCAAAGGATGTGGTGCTCAATCGTGGAGCAATTGTCGAATACCGTCCATCCATGGCCGTCGTTGCGGGCAGAACTGCGCTTTACTACAATGGTGATGGGGGATGGGATTTACTGGACACATCAGACCCCAACGATCCCAACGTGCTCTATGGACGGGTGACGCGTTTCCTTGGAGACTTCGCAACGTTCACGGATCTCAACGGCCCGTGGATATCGGATATTCGGATTCAGGCTTCCCGTCAGCGACTTAGTCTTCGCTTTCGCCTGTACGACAACCTTGCCGGCGTCGATCCCGACAGCCTTCGTGTGATGGTGAATGATCAATTCCTTATCACCGAGTATGATCCCTACAATCGCCGTGTGACATTCGATGAAAAGGTTTCTCTTGAGCCGGGATTGTATTTCTTGAATGTCGAAGCGTACGACAAAGTAGGGAATCGCTCGTTTGCTCAAAAGAGCTTCCGCATTTACTAATCCTCGTCACATCCTCTCTTTCATTCAAGCAAAAAGAATCGTATCATTCTTTGACACAGATTGCTGCAGATGAGAAGCAGATTCACGCTGGTGTGTTCCTCACAATCTGTGAGAATCACCGCAAATCAGCGTTAACTATCCATTCAACCCTTATGAAACCATTCATCGTCGGTTTCCTGATCTTTATGGCAACAATCGCTGCAGCGCAATCGAGTCATGACATCGTAAAACCGCCGGTCGCAAAGCAGATTGCGAAAGTCGATACAATCCACGGCGACGTACGCATAGACAATTACTCCTGGCTGAGAGAGAAATCTAATCCTGAGGTCATCTCCTACCTCGAAGCGGAGAATGCCTACACCGAGGCGATGATGAAGCCCACGGAGAATCTTCAGGAGACGATCTACAACGAAATCCTGAAGCGAACCAAACAGACCGACTTGAGCGTACCGTACAAGTTGGGCGAGTACTGGTACTATACACGCACGGAAGAGGGCAAACAGTATCCTCTCTACTGTCGCCGAAAAGGAAGTATGGAAGCGCCCGAGCAGATTGTGCTGGAGCTTAATGAGCTGGCAAAAGGACATAAGTTCCTTGGCCTCGGATCGTATCAGGTGAGTGATGACGGTAACCTGTTGGCGTATTCGCTTGACACGACCGGCTTCCGCCAATATCAGCTCTATTTCAAGGATTTGCGGAACGACACCCTGCTTCCCGATTCAATCGGGCAGGTCAACTCTGTCGTCTGGGCAGCGGACAACAAAACGCTTTTCTATGTCAAGGAAGACCATGCGAAGCGCCCGTTTCGTTTCTTCCGGCATGTTTTGGGGCACAAGGATGATGAACTGCTCTATGAGGAGAAGGATGAGTTGTATCGCATCTGGACGTATCGCTCGGCCGACAAGAAGCTCATCTTCCTCATGTCCGCAAGCTCGATCACCGATGAAGCGCGTTATGTCAGCGCCGAGCGCCCGATGGAGCCGCTCAAAGTGTTCCTTGAACGCGAAGTCGGACACGAGTATTCCGTTGACCATCGCGAGGGGCTCTTTTATGTCGTAACGAACAAGAACGCCAAAAATTTCCGACTCGTCACGACTGCGATCGACAAACCAGAGCCGGAAAACTGGAGAGAGCTTCTCCCCCACCGTCCAACGGTGAAGCTTGAAGGAGTCGGACTTTTCAAGAACCACGCCGTCTTCTACGAGCGAGAGAACGCGCTGATGAATCTCCGATTGTATGATTTTCGCACCGGTAAAACAAGCTCAATTAAGTTTCCCGAACCGGTGTATTCTGCATTCCCCAGCAATAATCCCGAGTACGACACAAAGTTCTTCCGCTACTCGTACCAATCCTTCATCACTCCAAGCTCCGTTTTTGATTTCGATACACAGACTGGCAAAAGCATTCTCTTGAAGCAGACAGAGGTGCTTGGCGGATATGATCCACGGCAGTTTCAATCTGAACGGGTCTGGGCAAAAGCCCAAGACGGGACGAAGATCCCCATCTCTCTCGTTTACAAAAAGGGAATCAAGAAGAATGGCAAGAGTCCTTTGCTCCTCTACGGTTACGGATCGTACGGTGCATCGATACCGGTCAGCTTTTCGATTCCGCGGTTGAGTATGCTTGATCGGGGGGTAATATTCGCCCTGGCACACGTTCGAGGTGGTGGTGACTTGGGCGAGCAATGGCGGGAAGACGGAAAGATGATGAAGAAGAAAAACACTTTCACGGATTTTATCGCCTGCGCCGAGCATCTGATTAAAGAACAGTACACATCCGCGGATCGTCTTGCAATTCAGGGCGGTAGCGCCGGTGGATTGCTCATCGGTGCCGTGCTCAACATGCGGCCGGATCTTTTCAAAGCCGCCCACCTCGCCGTTCCTTTTGTCGACGTGATCAACACGATGCTGGATGAGTCGCTTCCTCTAACCGTCGGAGAGTTCCTCGAGTGGGGAAATCCGAGAAAGAAAGAGGAGTACGAATACATGAAGTCGTACTGCCCCTACACCAATCTGAACGCGACGGCGTATCCAGACATCCTTGTAACGACTTCATTGAACGACAGTCAAGTGATGTATTGGGAACCGGCGAAATACGTCGCCAAGATGCGAACCTTGAAGACCGATAACAACCTGCTTCTGCTCAAGACCAACCTGGGGGCCGGACATGGCGGAGCGTCCGGTCGCTATGACGCCTTCAAAGAGCAGGCATTCATCAATGCGTTCCTCCTGCACTCATTGGGAGTCCACTGACACGTGCTCGCGGAGTGGAGGTACATTTTCGCGGATTCGGTTTTTGAGGCAAGAGAATCGAGCACAAAAAGTTGTTGTTCGTCGTTCGCACGTACGAACTCTCTGAACACACACATCGTACTTGCCAGCAATCATTTCGCTGTACGCATCTGTGTCTACCGTGCGCATCAGCGTAAATCAACACTATGAAGGAAATACCCAAAGCATACTCCCCCGCCGATGTTGAAGAAAAGTGGTATCACTACTGGGAATCCCGCAAGCTTTTCCATGCGTCAGTGAATTTCCAAAAGAAACCATACACCATCGTCATCCCTCCTCCGAACGTGACCGGCAGCCTCACGATGGGTCACGTACTGAACAACACCATTCAGGACATTCTCATTCGCTGGAAGCGCATGCAGGGATTCGAGGCCTGTTGGATTCCCGGAACCGACCACGCCGGCATCGCAACGCAAAATGCCGTCGAGAAAGCGCTTGCACGAGAGGGGAAGAATCGTCACGAGCTCGGTCGGGAGAAATTCATTGAGCGCGTCTGGAGATGGAAAGAGGAGTACGGCGGCACGATCATCAAGCAACTCCGAAAGCTTGGCGCATCGTGCGACTGGGATCGCGAACGGTTTACGATGGATGAGGGACTTTCAGACGCAGTGAAAGAAGTGTTTGTGAGGATGTACGACAAGGGACTCATCTATCGCGGCAAGTACATCGTCAACTGGTGTCCCTTCCATCGCACAGCGTTGAGTGACGACGAAGTCGATCATGCAGAAACCAAGGGTCATCTTTATCATATTCGATACAAGATCGAGGGTTTGAACGAGTATGCCGTAGTCGCAACGACGCGACCCGAGACGATGCTCGGCGACACAGCCATCGCCGTCAATCCAAAGGACCAACGCTATCAAAAGCTTGTTGGAAGAACGGCAATCCTGCCCTTGGTTGGCCGCCGGCTTCCAATCATTGCAGATGACTACGTGGATTCCACGTTCGGTACCGGGATGGTGAAAGTCACACCCGCTCACGACCCCAACGATTTTCTGATGGGTCAGCGACACAATCTTGAGAAGGTCAACATCTTCACCGAAGATGCCAAAATGAACGAGTCTGTGCCGAAGCAGTACGAAGGACTCGACCGCTTCGATTGCCGCAAGAGAATTGTGCAAGATCTGGAGAGGGAAGGATTCCTTGTCAAAACCGAACCGCACGCACACAGTGTCGGAACGTGTTATCGTTGCCATACGGTCATCGAGCCGTATCTTTCGGATCAATGGTTCGTACGGATGAAGCCGCTCGCGAAGTCGGCGTTGCGGGTCGTGCAGAACGGGAAGATCAAGTTCCACCCCGAGCGATGGGTGAAAGTCTACGACCACTGGATGAACAACATCCGCGATTGGTGTATTTCAAGACAGATCTGGTGGGGGCATCGCATCCCCGTCTATTACACCCCTGACGGGACATATACGGCCGCCAGAAGCGAAGAGGAAGCTCGCCAGAAGCTTGGTGTTGATGCGAAGACACCGCTTCGGCAAGATGAGGATGTGCTCGACACCTGGTTCTCTTCCTGGCTCTGGCCTTTCTCCACACTCGGCTGGCCGGAAGATACGGAAGACCTGCGCTATTTCAATCCGACCGATTCCCTCGTTACAGGTCCAGATATTATCTTCTTCTGGGTGGCGCGAATGATCATGGCCAATCTGGAGTTCATGAAGGGAATGCCAAACGCGCAAGGGAAACCGCGGCAAACAGACGACGAGTTGATCCCGTTTCGCGATGTGTATTTTACGAGTATCATTCGCGACGCGCAGGGACGCAAGATGAGCAAGTCCCTCGGTAACTCACCCGATCCGCTTGACGTCATCAGAGACTATGGCGCCGACGCGCTGCGATTCACGATCGCATATCTTTCTCCATTAGGACAAGATGTTCTTTTCTCTGCTGAGAAGTGCGAGCTTGGGCGCAACTTCGCCAACAAGATCTGGAACGCCGGGAGATTCTTGTTGATGAACAAGCAGGAGTTGATGGTTCAAGGTTCAAGGTTCGAGAGTGGTAACGCAAACCTCCATCCCCAAATCTCAAACCTCCATCTCGACCTGGCCGATCGATGGATCCTCTCCAGACTCCATCATGCCATCCGGGACTTCAACACGGCTCTCAACGAGTTCCATATCAACGAGTCAACAAAAGTACTCTATGACTTTGTCTGGCATGATTTCTGCGACTGGTACGTCGAGATGGTCAAAACCAGACTGTACGGAGACGAACCGGCCGACGTGAAAACGATTGTGCTGCAGAGGGCTATCGGGATATTCGATCAAGCACTCAGAATGCTTCATCCCCATATGCCCTTTGTCACCGAGGAGCTCTGGCAACATCTGGAAGAGCGAAACGGTCAGAGCATCATGCGGGCAGAATTCCCCATTGCCGACGAGAAGTGGATCGATCCAAAAACGGAGGAGGAGATGGCGTTCGTGCAGAGTGTTATTAACGCCGTGCGGAACATCCGCGGGGAGAACAACATTCCGCCTTCCAAGGAGATCGTCGTTCAGGTGCGTCCGGCGAACGATCAGCGAAAAGGGGTTATCGGAGCTTATGCGCGCTACCTTCAGAAACTTGCACGTGTCTCGACGATTGAGATCGTGGCAGCGGGATTTAAACCGAAGCTCTCCTCCAGCGCCGTTGTGGACGGCATCGAAATCTTTGTGCCGTTAGAAGGAATGATCGATGTGGCGGCGGAAAGACAACGTCTCAACAAGGAGATTGTTCGACTTCAGCAGCTTGTGGAAAGTATCGAACGAAAGTTAGCCAATCCCCAGTTTGTGGAGCGAGCACCGAAGGAAGTCGTGGAAAAGGAGAAGGAGAAGAAGGAAAGCTTCAAAGTGAGTTTAGAAAAGCTGCGCAGGAATTTGGAGCAGCTTGCGTAGCCCTCGAATGCCCACCCGGTTCTCAAAGCCTATTCTCGCCACTCTTGAGCAAAGCAAGATCTTGGGAATCCGTGTCGGGAGCAATCATCGATTTATCGGCATCTGGGTTGTCGTTGTGGAGAGACGGGTCTTTGTGCGATCGTGGGCACTGAAGCCCGACGGCTGGTACAACACGTTGCTGAAAGAACCACAGGCAACAATCGATGTGAATGGTCGCAGGCTCAGGGTCCGATCGATCCGAACGAAGAGCGAGCGTTTGAAATCTGCCGTTGATGGTGCATACAAACGAAAGTACAATACACCGGGATCGTTTGCCTACGTTCGAGGTTTCTCCCGCCCAAAGCGAAGGAACACGACATTGGAATTGGTACCGCTTTTATGAACTTCAAACGAGGAGCTATCACAGAAACACAACACTTAACTCAACTCTCTCGCCGACGTCCTGCGGCCAAAGCCTTCGGGCACCGAGCCGCACTTCGCGCTTAGGCCAACCTTACGAAGGAACAGCTTTTTGTTCGTCGGGCAGGCGGTCACGTTAATGAGGATTGTTGAGAGAAGTCCTAAAAAATAAAGGTGTCTCGCCAAATTCGTGGGGCAAAGGTCTAGACGACCGATCCATCAATCGCTCCCTACTTCCCTTTCACTGCCGCCTCCAGCATCGATTTATCGCCCGTCATCTCCCAATAGATTAGCGACAGCGGAATCATTCCGGATTGATTGAATCTATCCATGAACTCCTTGAACACAAAACTCCCTTCACGCTGACGTGCGTATTCCGCAATCAATTGTTCGATCATAATCTTTCCTACCACATAGCTGATCCCATACCCCGGCTGTCGCAAGTAGAAATGCTCTTCCCATTGAATTGTTTCCCCATCCGCCGGGAGCAAACCCCACGGTGTCCATTTCGAGGCAAACTGCGCTGCTTGATCTAACGTCATTTCCAAACCGTGCTGGTAGAGACCGCCAAGTCCGCGAGCCGCTCGCTGGGCAAGGAGAATCCAAACGAGCTCTCGTGATCTGGGCTTCTTATCGAGAAGTCCCGCATGGGTCATCATCTCTTCCATCCCCGTTGCCATTCCTTCAGCCCGACTATCGAAGATGTTGAAGAGCAGCGGCACCCTGCGAATGGGACTCGGATGCGGCTCTTCCCTCATTCTGGCAAGATCGATCCAGTGGTAATCATGCGTACGCATCATAATCGGCTCACGATAGGTGATTTCTGCAAAGAAACCACGCAGTCCCTCTGCCGGCGTGAACCGCCCAATCCGTTCACGCAAGGCCGGATCCATGTAATCCTTGATCGTGAGTATCTCTTCGTTCCTCAAAAACTCCATATACTCCGTCACTGCCTCATTCAATCGGCGATCGTACTCCTCGGCGCTGTTGATCTTCGAGAGTTTCGGGAGATGGCGGTTTCGGTTCTCTTCCAATCGTAGCGCTGCATGTGCCCTTGAGAGTTCGCGCCTGAGGAGGAGGACGGCATCATCCCACGAGTAGGGAACCAACTGCACATGGCGGAGATTCCACGTGTAGTTTTCCTTGCCGACGCCGGATAAACCTGTCTTTGTTTTCGCCCGTTCGGAAAGCCAATCGGCAAACCTGTCGGAGGCCTGGCGAGCCTCGCGAGCGGCCGCTCCCAGATCGGGATACGCATTCTCAACCGACTTCGCAAACTCCTCTAAATCTGCGCTTTGAGCGCGAATGCTTCGTATGCCACTTATCCATAAATCCCTGGCGTTGCCGATCAAGTTCACACGTGCTTGTTGAAAAACCTTCTCGGCTTTGCGCAACTTCTCAGCGATTTCCTTTGCATCCTCAGCCTTGAGCGGCCATGAGTATCGAGGCAATTCAATCGCACCGGCGATGTTTGGACCTTCACGCTCAGGCACATCGGTCGGCTCCGGATAGAACCAGACATAGAAAGCCGGGTCGCGCGACCAGGGCTTTTTGACACGATGCTTAAAATCAAGTCCGTTCATCTCTGCCCAGACGAGATACCAATCAACCTGTTGTGAGATCGACCATCCCGTCGTATCAATCGCTTTCAATCGTTTCTGCCAGGCTGGAAGTTCTCGGTGCTGGCGCCCCATCGCTGCGGATGAGTAATCCGGAACACCATCCACAAGCTGGGGCGTCTGAAACTCACGCCATGATTTGAACAACTCAACGAGCCTGTCATATGATGATTTCTGCTGGCCGGTAAGGGTCGCAGATGAGAGCATACTGACACAAAGAGCTAAACCAACGATATTTCGCATTGCCTGCTCCTTTCGAAAGGTTAAGGTACAGTACACGGTCCAAGCGTCAGAGTCCGTTGATCGCAGGGCAAGAGTGGCGGCGGTGGACAGAGAGGCGGTCCCACAACCCTCGGAATGTAGCAAAGCCGAAAGATTGATGGCCCGACAGCCGTCAACGCAATCCTCTCATAGAGTTTGATAGTCGCGGTAAGGCGGAACTCCTCCGGCAGAGCAAAACATCGATAAGCAGGACAGG
The DNA here is from genome assembly GCA_035559595.1 of Bacteroidota bacterium. Lineage (GTDB taxonomy): Bacteria > Bacteroidota > Ignavibacteria > UBA10030 > UBA10030 > DATMBF01. The sequence continues at coordinate 44,547 of DATMBF010000020.1, forward strand.
TCGTATCCGACACCATAACCAAGAGTGTCGACCGCACGTGTCTCCCCAGGTCGTCTGTGAGGTCCCAGATCGTCTCAAACCGAATGATTTCCTTCGGGTCGATGACGAGTCGTCCTGTTCGCGAGTCATACCGTCCCGAAGCGAACATCGATGGGGTGATCGGAATCGTTTTTGTAATGGCAGGGTTTCTCTCAGATGATATCTTGATCTCTCCCTCAATCTTTGCAGTTCCGTCAAGCGTCTCATCATAGATATTTCTGACGCGCAACACCACCCGAGCGTGATTCTCATCTGCCGAAAGAATATAGACGGCCTCGATCTCTCCGCTGAAGAGATTGGCGGGATCGTTGTACGGCGGTAGGGACTCCTCACACGAAAGCTGGAGAAGGAAGCCAAGGATGATGAGGGTGTTCAAGATCGTGAAGAGAGAATCGTGGCGGCCGTAGGTCATCACTATCTCTCCTGGAGAATCCGCAGCTCTGCGTCTGCCTGCCGCAACCTGAGGGCAATGGCATGCGCCATGCGTGCGAAAATCTGGACACCAAATTCCGGATTGGAGCGAGAAAGTTCATTCAGTCGCGCCCGAGAAAGCACGTACAGGTCGGTTGAGACCTTCGTGACCGCGTTTGCCGAACGAGCGCCTCTGTCGAGAAACGCGAGCTCACCAAAGAAATCTCCTTGGCCAATTGTCGCCAGGTGATGGAACTTGCCTCCTTCAAGGGGAAGCAGAATTCGAACCGCTCCGCGCCTCACCAGAAAGATCTCATCCCCTACATCTCCCTGTTTGAAGACTGTTTCCTCTGGCCGGTAGGAGCGTTCCCCTAAGACCCTCCGCAACGAATCGAGCGTTTGCTGATCGACCTCCCGAAACAGCTCGAACTCCGTTACGTCAAAGAGATGTTCCTCTTTGTGAACCACGCCTGCCGACTCAAGAATCCGATCCTCCATCCACTCGAGCGCACCATCCATGGTTTCCGATATCATCACACCTCCTCCTTCTCTCACAACTCCCAGCTTGACCAAGTAATGCTCGAAGTTCCTCTGATCAAGCAATCCTGAGGGCATGCCGCTGAAGAGAAGCTGTCCGTTTCTTTCTGCCAACCGGTCGTGCATTTGCTCGAAGAGGTGAGCGGCGGTGTAGTCCATGGAAAGAACGCGACGCATATCGAGAAGAATGAACCGCTTCGTTTGGAGATCTGGCTCAAGCATTGTAAAAAGTTGATCCGTTGTTCCGAAAAAGAGATTCCCCTGAAGCTCGCAAAAGACTCCTTGATCTCCGTACTTCTGAAGCACTTCCCGATCCGACGGTCTGCGCCGCGTTTTGGAAGAAATCTGGTTGAGATAGAGTTTGTTTCGGATGACAGATCCGCGAATCTGGTCACGGATAAATAACAGAATTGCCATTGCGACACCGACTCCCGAGGCCGCAATGAGGTCGACACTGATCGATACGATCACGACACCTGCAATGACGGCAAAATCGAGTCGGCCTTCCGGGTATCGGAGAAGGCCGAACATGCTGCGGTCGAACATTCTCCACGCGATAACGAGAAGGATCCCCGCCAATGCGGCAATCGGCACCCAGGCGATGAGTTGACCCAGCAAAAGAATGGCGAGAATAACGAAGACTCCTTCAATAACGCTAGCACGCGGTGTTTTACCGCCGCTCGACACATTGACGAGCGTCGGGCCGGTGGTACCAGCGCCGGGCATTCCGCCGACAAGCGCTGAAGCAAGATTACCGATCCCCTGCCCAATCAGCTCCCGATCAGAATTGTGGCGTTGTTTGGTCAGCGCGTCGAGCGTCACACACGTCTTCAGCGTATCAACAGAAAGGAGGACAGAGAGCGTCAGAGCCGGCACCATGATGAGCCGGAGCGACATCATATCAACGGAAAGGAACGCACGTATTTGTCGAGCTACGACTTCTGTGATGGACCCCGTAGCTTGGATGGGACCAATGACGAGCGGATTACCGGTGACCATTCGAAGATCGGGGAAGAAAAACGAGAGAGCAAGATAAGAGACAATCCCTCCTCCCAACCCAATGATTGCTGCTGGAACTTTCTTGGTGATTTTGGGAGCAAGTCCCATCAGAAGAATTGACATTCCGCCGACCACCATTCCCTCCCATTCCCACAACTGTGGCGAGCGAAGCCCTTCCCACAAAGGAATGCCTTTGGGAAATCCCAAAAGCTTCGGGAGTTGGCCGATAGCAATAAGCACGGCGACTCCGGACAGGTATCCACTGACCACGGGGAACGGGATAAATTTGATGAGGCGACCCCCCCGCAAAGCGCCGTAAAGAATCTGAAACAAAGCGGAGACAAGTCCTGTGAGCATCAGGAGAGGCAGAATGGCTTCCGGTGTGAGACGATGCCCCACTGTCCCACTGAGCAAGCCCGCGACCGTTGCGGAAAGAACCGCCGCAGATGGCGCGCAGGGTGCTGAGATAAGCCCGCGGGTTCGGCCGAACAGAGGTGCAATCGTTCCCAGCGCTGCCGCCCCGAGCATCCCCGCCGCCGCTCCGACACCGGCATATTCGGGTCCCATGACCGTGTAGGTTAACACTCCAAAAGCAATGGAGGAAGGAAGAGCAACCAGCATTGCCGCAAGGCCGCCCCACAAATCCCCAATCCAGACTGGCGTTTGATCTTTGGCAGGTGAAGTGGATTCTGTCATCGGAGGTTACGTCGGGTGCTATTCTACAAAGAAGAGAGGAGAGATGAAAGCGTCTCGATGATTTCTGCTAAGAAAATCCCTTTGCGTGGCAATCAATCAAGCTTTACATTGATGCCTGTCATAGCAACGAAGAGTGCCCTCGAGGATTATACGTCCGGTCGCTGCCGTCGATGCACCGGGATGGCTCCGTATGCGTCGAGCAGGTGAGTTCGTCTGGCATCACCGTGGGGAGGAAGACGAGCTCTTCCTTGTGATCAACGGTACACTGCTCATGAGACTTCGAGACTGGGATATGACAATCCATGAGGGGCAGTTCTTCATTGTCCCGCGGGGAATCGAGCATCAGCCTGTGGCCCAAGAGGAATGCCAGTTCTCCTTTTTGAGCTGGCCGGCGCGCTGAACACCGGTAATGTGAACAACGATCGAACTGTGGAACAACTTAATCCTCTCTAATATCTTTCAACATTCATCATCATCTGACATTCTTATGTCTTATTCTTTTGAAAAGCACATTCACGTTGATATCACGGAGTACGACAAAGTCATCCGCCAGTTCATCCCGGAATATGAGCAGATGCAAAGAATGATTGCCCGGTGGTGTAAGGCGATTGTCGGGCCGAGCCCGCTGGTCATCGATCTTGGTGGCGGCACGGGAAGTCTGAGTGGAGTGATCGCTGAGCATTTTCCTGATGCGAGGATTCAGCTGTGGGACATCGATCCGAAAATGATGGAAATTGGGAAGGTCCGACTCCAAAAGTATGGGGATCGAATTCAGTTCATCGAAAAGTCTTTTGAAGAACCGCTGCCGCAATGTGACGCCATTGTGGCATGCATTGCCCTTCACCACATCAGAGACATCACAAAGAAGACGGCCGTCTATGCCAATATTTACCGCGCTCTTCGTTCCCCCGGTATTCTCGCCAACGGCGATGCCACGATGAGTCTCAACGAGCGATCGGCAAGGGAGACATACCGCATGTGGACGGAGTTTATGATGCGTCACGGCATTACCGAATCGGAGGCTCAGCAGCATTTCGCAAATTGGAGGGAGGAAGATCACTACTTTTCCCTCACAGAAGAATTTGAAGCGCTCAAGAACGCCGGCTTTCCTCACCCTGAGGTCTTCTGGAAGTATGGCCCAATGACCGTCTACGGGGGCGTGAAATAACCGCTCCTCACATTCCCTCACCCATGAAAACCTTTGCGACTCTCGGCAACGGAATAGACGCCTCCGAACTCTCCGAACTGCCGATACCCAAACTCACTCTGCGGGAAATCCTCGTACGCATGACCTCCTTCTCGTTAAACTCTCGAACGCTTGCAAAATCTCCTCTTGCTTCGTAATTTTCTTCCGTCATGTTGAACGACTCAACAAAGGAGAGAATGCATGGGTAAAGGTGACAGACGATCGCGTCGAAGCAAAATCTGGCGGGGTACATACGGGAAGACTCGTCCCCGCAAACGTAAGAAGAGCCGGCAAAAAGGGGTGGTGGCACACTCATCTCAGAGCGGGAAATAACGCCGCCCTTCTCAAGCATTCGAACAGGGGACGTGAGAATTTTCTGCTTTCACTTCAAAGTTGATTCTTCCATCCAAAGTGAGATTCCATGAGCAACCGCACTCTCTTCCCCACGCTTCTTTTTCTTGCCGCAATCGTCGCAGCTCATTTTGCGGAGAAACCGCTTCCTGCCAGAACCATCCCGCTTCAAACCACAGGCTATAGTAACGAGTCCGCTCAAACACCTCCGCCTTATCCCTTGCTGGCGGATGCGCCAATTCGAAATGTCATTCTCTTTATCGGAGACGGCATGGGACTTAATCAGATCTCGGCGAGTCGGTTGCATTTGTATGGACCGCATGGACGCCTCCATATCGAGCGGATGCCGGTAAGCGGTGCGCTGACAACTCATTGTGAGGATTCACTCATTACAGACTCTGGCGCCGCAGCGTCGGCGCTTGCGACGGGCTTCAAAGTGCCTTACAACGCTATCTCGACAAACAAGGGGGGAGAGATTCTCTACACGATTCTCGAAGCAGCGCGAGATAAGGGGATGGCCACTGGATTGGTGACGACAACCGAGATCGTCGATGCCACTCCTGCCGCTTTTGCCTCTCACGTTACTCACCGGCGTGGCCACAACGTCATTGCGCAACAACTGGTAGAATCGAGAATCGATGTGCTCTTGGGGGGCGGAAAGAACCACTTTCTTCCTCGTGGAACAGGTTCAAGCGAACGGACCGACGATATCGACCTCTTAGAACGAATCAAACAACTCGGATATACTTATGTCGAAAATTCTGAAGAACTCACACAGACGGACAGCGAAAAGATATTCGGGCTCTTCCCAACAGAGAACATCTCATCGGTCACACCAGACCCAACTATTCAGAGGATGACGAAAAAGGCATTGGAAATCCTCGCCAGAAAAAAATCGGGATTCTTTCTAATGGTTGAGACAGAGCGGACGGATGAGGAAAGTCATGCAAACCGATTTGAACCGCTTGCACAAGCGATGCGAGACTTCGACGAAGCCGTCAAGCTCGGAATCGAGTTTGCCATGAACCATGAACAAACGCTGGTAATCGTCACGGCAGACCATGAAACGGGCGGACTGCAAATCGACAAAGGAGGCCCGATCACCGGCAAGATTCAGCTGGCATGGACAACGAGGGGGCACACCGGGCAAACTGTTCCTCTGTTCGCATTCGGTCCCCATGCAATGAAATTTACGGGTTTAAAGGATAACACCGAACTGCCGAGAACCATTGCCCAGTTGTTGGGGGTGAGGGATTTTCCCCGGGTCATCAGCAAACAGGCAGCTGGTAACTAAATGGTCCGGAGGTTGGAAAAGACTTTCTTAAACGCACCTTTGACTACAATGCCCGAAGTACTCTTACTCGCAACACCTCACTACCTTCTTGGGATGAGTGCTTTTCAGGATCAAGTATTCATGGTTCTATCAGGGTCCTTTCCTGCCTTGCTCGCCGAAGTTCGAGTTGATCTCTGTGACTTTCATTTCGGCCTATCGTTCAAGTCCTTTGCAGTTTTTGCTGCATGTCCGCAACTTGTAGAAGATTCGAAACGCAAAAGGAGTCTCTCATGATCATCCGTATGTGGCATGGACGCGTTCCATCTTCAAAGGCTGCTGCGTATCGGGAGTTCACGAACAATCGGGCAATTCCCGATTACCAATCCATCCCCGGAAACATCAGCGTGTATGTTTTAGAAAGAGCCGATGGAGATGTCACGCATTTCATGACTCTCACCTTTTGGGAAAGTTTGGAATCCATAAGAAAATTCGCCGGTGAGGATGTTGAGAAAGCAAAATACTATCCGGAAGACAAAGACTTCCTTCTCGAGTTCGAACCAAAAGTCGTTCATTACAAAGTTGTGGGACAGTCGGACGGATGATCAACTGAGCTTTCCACACCGAGTCGCTGTGGACGTCAGTCGGCGAGTCAAACCAGGATGGCTCTCTCGTGACGAATAAGTGCGGCGAGGGAACAAACATAGACAAAACCGGGCACACTTGTAACTCTCGCCAAATCTCACAATATTAACATCAGCATGCCTCCGTTTCCGAAACAAAGCATTGTCGACCGCGCAACCATCCTTCGGCTGATCGAAGAGGTGCTCCGGGAATCCAACGCACACACCTGCTGCAAAGATGGTTACTGCTCGGATAACCTGTGCGTCGTGCACAATAACGAGGGCGTACAGAACATCGTCAAGAGCGGCGCAGACCGCATCACTGCCGGTGTGGGAGTTGGCGACGGCAAGTTTGATGTTGCGCTTGCCCGGATGATCGACCACACGCTTCTCCGACCAGACGCCACGAAGAACGAGATTGAAAAACTTTGCGCCGAGGCCCGGCACTACGGTTTCGCCAGCGTCTGCGTGAACCCCTCCTACGTGAGACTCTGTTCCACTCTCCTCAAAGATACCACCGTTAAGGTCTGCACGGTCATCGGTTTCCCGCTTGGGGCGACGACCTCTGAAGTGAAGTCCTTCGAGACGCAGCAAGCAATTCGGAACGGAGCGCGGGAAGTCGATATGGTCATCAATGTCGGCATGCTGAAATCGGGCGAGTATCATTACGTCGAGCAAGACATCCGCGCTGTGGTTCAGACAGCACATCGCGAGGGGGCCATCACCAAAGTCATTATTGAAACCGGGCTCCTGACGGATGAGGAGAAAGTGAAGGCATGCCTTCTTGCCAAGCGGGCGGGAGCGGATTTCGTCAAAACCTCTACAGGCTTTGCTAAAGGGGGCGCTACGGTCGGTGATATCGCACTGATGCGAAAGGTCGTCGGTCCGACGCTCGGTGTGAAAGCTTCCGGGGGAGTGCGAAGTCATGAAGAAGCTGTTGCCCTGGTGGAAAGTGGTGCCGATAGGATCGGTGCAAGCGCCAGTGTGAAGATCGTGACAGGAGAATCGAGCGGTGCGCCGTCTCAGTACTAGCGCTGTCGCCACAATCCTGACCGCCGTTCTGTTCCTTGGCTGCGTCTCAACCGAGGAGATGGGGGATACTAAGCCAGCCACTCCCCAACAGGTTTCGACTCCAGCCGAAACAAGCACAGTTGCCGGTCAAGCGACACCGCCGGGAGAAGCAAGCCACGCTCCGCAATCACGGAAAGCCGACCGAAAACCGCCATTCAGAACCAAAAGAGACACCATCGTCGCCTCAGTGGTAACCAGATCCCGCTCTGCTACAATTCGCCGCAAGAAGATTGAGCGGCCGACGAATCCGGCTTACACCGTGCAAATCGGGGCATTCTCAAAAGCTCCAAATGCGCTTCAACTTCAAAAGATTGCTAAGGAGCGGTTCTCGGGGCATCCCGTGTTCAATATGTTCAACACGGACGATAAGATCTATCGCGTCAGCGTCGGGAAGTTCGACACGCGACAAGAGGCAAGCATGCTTCGACGCGAGATCATGAAAGCTTTTCCCAAGGACTATGCGCAATGCTGGGTCAACTACATAGCCAGATGAAGCCGTTCCTGTTCTGCGTGTGTGGACTTATTCTGGTCGGATGCGGACCGTCGGGCGAGACGGTTGAGCCAACGCCAAAAACTGTCAAACCAAAAGAGATGAAAGCACCGTTAAAGGTCTACGAGGAGACCCTCAATCCTGCCCTTTACGACGAAGAACTCGATATCGTCAAGAAGAACCACGCCGAGCAGAAAGAGAAGATGGAATTTGAAACGAAGCCGGATAGTACCGAGATTGAGGAGGAGATTGCCCAGGGATTCCGGATTCAGGTCTTCGCTTCACCGAGCATTGATGAAGCGACTTCGATGAAGAACTCCGTTCAGCTCATGGTCAGTGATTCGGTTTACGTGGTTTACGACCCCCCTGTCTACAAGGTCAGGGTAGGGGATTATGTCTCCCGGCTCGACGCCAACAAGATGCTCTCGTTTATGCTGGACCGGGGATTTCCCGACGCTTGGGTGGTGGCCGACAGAATTGTGCAGCGAAAACTTGTAAGAATCTCCCCGCCTCAACGATAATCCCGCACCTTAGCTTACATTCTCGTACATCTTCTCAATCATCGCCTGGAATTTCTGTTCAACCACTTTTCGCTTAATCTTCATTGTCGGAGTCATCTCACCGTTTTCGATCGTCAGTGTTGCAGGAAGCAATTCAAACCGCCGGACACGCTCGAAGTGCGGTAAGTCCTTCTGAATCCGATCGACCTCCTTCTGGTAGAGCTCTCGAATTTCCGGCTTCACCACAAGATCCGACTCGTCTCTGAAGAGAATCTCATTGGACCTGGCGTACTCCTTCAGCAAATCGAATTCCGGCACAATCAGTGCCGTCAAATACATCCGTCCATCCCCAATCAATACGAATTGATCGATGTACTTACTCTCCAGAAACAGATTCTCGATCGGCTGTGGGGCAATGTTCTTCCCGCCTGAACTGACGAAGAGGTGCTTCTTGCGGTCGGTGATCATCAAATGACCTTCGGGATCGAACATCCCCACATCACCCGTATGGAACCACCCATCCTTATCGATCACCTCATCCGTAGCGGCTCTGTTGTTGTAGTACCCGACCATGATGTTCGGTCCTTTGGCCAGGATTTCCCCATCTTCAGCAATCTTGATCTCGACACCCGGAATCGGTTTGCCGACGGTTCCGAATTTGTAATCGTCCAGTCTGTTCACCGTGAGAACGGGTGAGGTCTCCGTCAAACCGTACCCTTCAATAATCGTGATGCCGACCGCTTCGAAGAACTCACCAAGCTGCTTCGGCAGTGCCGCGCCGCCCGACACGAAGAATCGGATCCTTCCGCCCGTCCGCTCCTTGAGCTTGGAGTAGACGAGTTTTGCTGCGAGGGCGTGCTTCACCTTCAGTCCGGCAGGAATACTTCCCGACCTCTTTGCTCTCGCATACTCCTTCCCCACCTCAACCGCCCAATGGAAGATCTTTTGCCGGATCGGCGGTGCACTCTCGAGTTGCTTCATAATCCGGCCATGGATGCGCTCGAAAAGCCTCGGGACCGTCGTCACAATGGTCGGTCGCACCTCAAGAAGATTGTCGCGTACGGTCTCTACACTTTCCGCATAAGCAACGGTTGCCCCGCAAGCCATTGCCGTGTAGTAGCCCGCCATCCGCTCAAACGAGTGGCAAAGAGGGAGAAACGACAACAGGACATCATCCGGACCGAAGGGAATCACAGCCGCAGCTGCCTTGATATTCGACACGAGGTTGTTGTGGGTCAACATCACGCCTTTGGGATTGCCCGTTGTTCCGGAGGTGTAGATAATCGTGAGGAGATCGGAGGGTTTTGGCTCGGCGAGACGGTCTGCAAAAAACGTCCCGTGGTTCTTTTCAAACTCCTCACCTAACTTGTAGACCTTCGTGAAGCCAAGGACGTACGATTCCGCTCCGTCCACCTTTTCATTCATAATGACTGCCCGCTCCAGCGTCTTTACATCCCCCTTGATCTTCTGAACCTTATTCAACTGAAACATGTTCGAAACGATGGCAAGCTTCACCCCTGCATCATTGAAGATAAACTCGATTTGTTTTGGGGTGAGGGTGGGATAGATCGGAACATTAACTGCGCCAAGCGTCACAATTGCCATATCCGCCACCACCCATTCTGGTCTGTTCTCTGCAATGATAGCGACGCGGTCTCCTTTGGAGATTCCAAGCGAAGCAAGTCCCAACGTAAAGAGCTCTACGTTGCGTCGATAGTGTTGAAAGGAGATCCCCTCATATTTGCCTTGCACCTTCTGCATCAGCATTGGGCGCTGCTCGTTGGCGAACTTCTTCGTTACCCGGTCGAACATCTCTGATATTGTCGTGAACTCAACTGCAACTGGCATCCCTGTGCTCCTTTGGTGTGAGCGATGTCGATTTGGTCAATTGAAACGCGGCACAAAATTAAGTCAAGAGTGCTACAGAAGCAAGCTCTCCCGGACAACGCTCTCCAATCCTTCGAATACTTAGTTTTTTCAAAAAGATACCCCGATGCATGAGCCGACATAAGTTATTGAAAAACTTGAAGATGATATGATAAGTAGATGTTACACTCAACATGATGTCAAGGGAGATTATCCCTGTTCGAATTGAATAATCAGCTTTGCGAGTTCGCAAAGGTTCGCTCCACCAAGAGTTATGTGCCGAGAGCATAGAAAGTTGGAAAAAATGTGCTCAATTTTAACTTGACAAATCTTGGGTAAGCCCTTATATTGAACGCCAGTTGCGCCGTTTCAGGGGGACGACGTTCAGCTCCCTCCCCACCTCAGAAATGACATCCAGCCTCGGCGGGAGGAGTGCAAAAAGGAGGCGCAGCAAAGTTCCAGCGGTTCCCATTCTTTCACACGACATCAAACGAAACTGAGACTTGACCTTCGCTGGCAGGAGTTCTGCTGAGCAGAGAACTTGTCTTCTAAGCGAGTTGAGCCTATTCCATCCACATTCATTTTTTTTGACAGGAGAGGTGTTATGTCCAAACCGATCGCACCGGATGTAGCAATCAAAGGCGCTAAACCGAGCGTCGAAGAAGCGCATGAACACACCAACGATCAGCGTGGACTACGCTTTCAACGGTACTTCACCAGACCGGGCGTCCATCCGTTCGATGAAATTGAATGGGAACTTCGCACGGCAATCATCTCGAACGAAAAAGGGGAGAAGATCTTCGAACAGAAAGACGTCGAGATCCCGAAGTCGTGGTCAATGACCGCCACGAACGTGGTTGTGTCAAAGTATTTTCACGGTACACTTGGTACACCGGAGCGCGAGCATAGCGTTAAGCAGCTCATTGAGCGCGTGGCAAGGACGATTTACAAGTGGGGACTCCAGGGCGGCTACTTCGCCAGCAAAGAGGATGCGGATATCTTCTATGACGAGCTCTGCTATCTCCTCGTCAATCAATATATGTCCTTCAACAGTCCGGTCTGGTTCAACGTCGGTGTCGAAGAGCACCCGCAATGCTCGGCCTGCTTCATTAACTCCGTGCAGGATTCGATGGAATCGATCCTCAATTTAGCCAAGACCGAAGGAATGTTGTTTAAGTGGGGATCAGGTACAGGATCAAATCTCTCCACTCTCCGTTCTTCGAAAGAGAAACTGGCCGGTGGTGGAACGGCTTCTGGTCCGGTCTCTTTTATGAAAGGCTATGATGCCTTCGCCGGCGTTATCAAATCGGGAGGAAAGACACGCCGCGCGGCAAAGATGGTTATTCTCAATGCTGAGCATCCGGATATCGTCGAGTTTATCAACTGCAAGGCCAACGAAGAGAAGAAGGCCTGGGCGCTCATCGAAGCCGGATTCAACGGAGGATTCAATGTTCCGGGTGGCGCGTACGACTCCATCGCCTATCAGAACGCCAATCACTCTGTCCGTGTGACCGACGAATTCATGAAGGCGGTGCTGGAAGACAAAGAGTGGTGGACAAAGGCCGTTACGACGGGCGAGCCGATGGAGAAATACCGTGCCCGCGATCTGATGAAGCAGATTGCCGAAGCGGCTTGGGTCTGCGGCGATCCCGGAATGCAATACCACACAACGATCAACAACTGGCATACCTGCTCAACCACCGCCCCCATCAACGCTTCCAACCCGTGCAGCGAATACATGTTCCTCGACGATACGGCATGCAATCTTGCGTCGCTCAACCTGATGAAATTCCGCCGGCAGGATGGGTCGTTCGATGTGGAATCCTTCAAGAAAGCAGTACAGATAACGATTACTGCTATGGAAATCGAGGTCGACAACGCCAGCTATCCGACTCCAGCCATCACGCGGAACAGCTTCGACTATCGGCCGCTCGGTCTCGGCTACGCCAATCTCGGTGCCTTGTTAATGGCCCGTGGTCTCCCCTACGATAGCGACGAAGGGCGCGCCATGGCCGCCGCCATCACCTCGCTTATGTGTGGTGAGGCATACCGGCAATCGGCCCTCATCGCCGGTGTCGTCGGACCCTTCAAAGGCTTTGCCATCAACCGCGAGCCGATGCTGAATGTGATGCAGAAACATGGCATCCATGCAGAGCGCATTAACAAGGAGCTGGTACAGGAGGATTTGTGGGATTCATCGGCAAATGTATGGAAGGATGTTGTGAAACTTGGTAAACAGTACGGCTTCCGGAATTCCCAGGCGACGGTTCTTGCCCCCACCGGCACCATCGGCTTCATGATGGACTGCGACACGACGGGTGTGGAGCCGGATATCGCGCTGGTGAAATACAAGAAACTGGTTGGAGGCGGACTCCTGAAGATTGTCAACCAGACCGTCCCGGAGGCTCTCGCCAAGCTCGGCTACGACGATGAACAGATCGAACACATCATCGCTTATATCGACAAGAACGACACAATCGAGGGCGCACCGCACCTGAAAGAAGAACATCTGCCGGTCTTCGATTGCGCCTTCAAGCCGGCCAAAGGCTCACGCTCGATCCACTACATGGGTCACATCAAAATGATGGCCGCCGTTCAACCGTTCCTCTCCGGCGCAATTTCCAAGACGGTCAACATGCCGACCGACGTGACGCCAGACGAGATCATGCAGGCTTATATTGAAGCATGGCGGCTCGGATTAAAGGCCATTGCCGTCTATCGCGACGGCTGCAAGCGAACGCAGCCTCTGAGTACTTCGCTCGAGGGCACAAAGGAGAAGGCTAAGTTTCAGCCTGTGCGCCGCCGTTTGCCGGATGAGCGGAAGTCGATTACCCACAAGTTCAGCATTGCGGGGCACGAGGGATACATCACCGTCGGAATGTTCGAAGATGGCCAGCCGGGCGAGATTTTCATTACGATGTCCAAAGAGGGCTCGACAATCTCGGGTCTGATGGATTCCTTCGCCACGTCGATCTCCATTGCCCTGCAATACCAGGTGCCTCTCAAGGTCATGGTGGACAAATTCAGCCATGCGCGGTACGAGCCGAGCGGCTTCACGAACAATCCGGACATCCCGATTGCCAAGTCCATCAGCGACTACATCTTCCGCTGGCTGGGGATGAAGTTCTTGCCAAAAGAGGATGGATCTTTCCCGGAGACAGTTGAAACCTCAAGCGAACCCATGGCAGCCGCGGTGAAGCCAAAGGCAACCCGTGCGAGCAGTCTGGAGCGGAACGAGAAGGTGGTCTTCGAAACGCAGTCCGACGCCCCACCCTGCCATGAGTGCGGCAGTATCATGATCCGCAGCGGGTCGTGTTACAAGTGCTTGGAGTGCGGGTCGACGAGCGGGTGTTCGTAAGCAGCAATACGTTGTTATTTGAAAGACAGTAACACTGAGGGGTTAGCGGGGAACGCGCTGTAAAGTTGAAGCAGTTGAATTATCGATCGGCACGTTCTTGCCAAAGAGCGTGCCGATTTTCTTTGAAGGACTTCCAAGGACTTGCAGGGCTTCTGACGCTGGCGGTTCATCGCGGCGAATGGGAGGACCATTGCAGATTCCAGTGAGGGTTATTTGAGCTCCTTTGTTCATTCGGCACAAAAGTACCGACCGTCGTGAAATCCTGTTATGCCTTGGACAGAAGAGGACGGCTGTCCTACCGTCTCTGAGCTAGCTGGAACAGAACTCGCCCCGTCTCTGAAGCTCTGGAGCGTAAGCGACCCGTTCTGTCCACTCAGAAATACCGTAAACCTAAGAGATGGACACCACGACATTGCCTGGCATCGGACTTGGTGCGCATCCTTCCTTGCATTTCTTCTCCTTTTCTCCTATTCTCTCACACCTTTTAAACCAACATTCCTGGAACGGCATCAAGAATGAGATTGCTTCGTCCGGGCCAACGGACCCGCAATGACTGAATCTTCACAAGGAGCTGCAATGAAACGTTTGCCTTTCGTTCTTTTTCTTCTCCTCTCAACATCATCCCTTCTCTTCGGTCAGACCGATGACAATGCCCTGAGGGAAAAAGCCAGGAGGCTTGCTCAGGAGTACATCATCGTCGACGGGCACGTAGATATCCCCTACCGCCTGAAGAATCGATGGGAGGACATCTCCCAGCGCACGCCGGGAGGAGACTTCGACTACGTCCGCGCCAAGGAAGGGGGACTCAACGCACCGTTCATGTCCATTTACATTCCGAGCGAGCGGGAGCAACAGAAAACCGCCAAGCAACTGGCGGATTCCCTCATCGACATGATGGAAGGGCTCGAGAAGGCACATCCCGACAAGTTTGCCGTTGCCCGCTCCGTTGCCGATGTCCGCTCTCAGTTCAAACGCGGCGTAATCTCGCTCCTCTTGGGCATGGAGAACGGCTCTCCCATTGAAGGAAAGCTGGACAATGTCAAATACTTCTACAACCGCGGAATACGCTATATCGGACTCGCCCACTCGCGGGATAACCACCTCTCCGACGCATCGTTCGATACCACACGCACCTGGAAGGGCCTGAGCCCCTTTGGCAAGCAAGTAATCGTCGAGATGAATCGCCTTGGCATCATCATTGACCTCTCCCACCTCTCCGACGACGCAGCATTTCAGGCGCTGGAACTGACAAAAGCACCCGTCATCGCCTCCCATTCCTCCTGCCGCGCCTTCACCCCCGGCTGGCACCGGAACATGGGAGATGAAATGATCAAACAACTGGGCAAGAACGGCGGGGTGATCATGATCAACTTCGGCTCCTCGTTCATCAGCGAACGCTATCGCAAAGCGGAAGAGATCGGTCGGGAAGAAATCATGGCCTATCTGCGAAAAAACAACTTGCGCTTCAGCGATCCGAAGGCTCAAGAGTTCATCAGAGAATATCGTATCAAGAATGCTATCGAGTTTGCCGATGTGACCGAGGTGGTCGATCACATCGACCATGTCGTCAAGCTCGTCGGTGTGGACCACGTCGGCTTCGGCTCGGACTTTGACGGTGTTGGCGATTCGCTCCCCAACGGCTTAAAGGATGTGTCGTATTACCCCAACCTGATCTATCATCTGCTGAAGCGCGGCTATTCGGAGTCGGATATCAAGAAGATCTGCGGAGAGAATGCCCTTCGCGTCATGTCGAAGGTCGAGGAAGTGGCAAGGCAACTGCAGGCGAAGTGATAGGAATCTGAAAATAAGCTCTTCGTTATTGGTAACTATTGTCATTGCGTTGGGGCGGGTTTTCAACAGGATCTGTACCCTGACGTACTGAACAAATCCGATTCCCGGCAGAAGCGTGAAAACATGAAAGAAACGATGAGGCTGGCAGCCACAATCTTCAGATTGCACTGATTGCAGCTACCAGAATCGATGACGTTAAGATCGTCAAAGGAGAAGAAGCAATGCGCAAATCTCTGCTTCCCGTCATTCCCATCCTAACAATTGTAAGTCTAGCACTCGCCCAGCCCAACAAGCTCAAGGTTTACATCTCCGTCGATATGGAGGGGGTTGTGGGAACGGTGACCGATGATCAGCTTGGGCCAAGCGGGTTCGAATACCAGCGCTATCGTGAGTTTATGACTCGAGAGGCTCTTGCCGCCATCGAGGCCGCAAAAGAGGCGGGGGCAACAGAAATTCAGGTGAGCGACTCCCACGGCAATGGCGAGAATCTCCTGATTGAGCTCCTTCCGAAGGATGTCAGGATCATCCGCTCATGGCCTCGACGCTTCTCCATGATGGCCGGCATCGACCAGACCTTCGATGCGGTGATCTTCATCGGCTACCACGCCTCCGCCTCCAGCACACAGGGTGTACGTGCCCACACGTTTTCCAGCGCCCGCATCACCCGTGTAGCTCTGAACGGCATCGACATGCCCGAATCGGTCTGGAATGCCGCCATTGCCGGCCACTTCGGAGTGCCGGTGATCATGATCTCCGGCGACGATGCCGTGATTGCCGAAACGCGCAAGCTCCTTGGTCCCATCGAAGCGGCCGAAGTAAAGAAAGCCCTCGGCTTCCACTCCGCCAACACGCTCACGCCGGAAGCCTCCTACTCTCTCATCCGCCAGACTGTCAAGAAAGCGATCGGGAGGCTCAAGGACTTCAAACCCTACCTCCTCAAATCGCCGGTCACACTTGATGTTTCGTTCAAACACTATCGCGTCGCAGAGGTTTTGGCGTACCTCAATGGGGTGCAGCGAACGGGAACGCATTCCATTCGCTATCAGGGAAAGGATATGCTGGAGATAGCAGACTTTATGGTCTTCCTGACCAACTACAGCATTTCTCTGGAACCGTAGCGATTTATTGTTGGGCAAATGCGGCGGTCAAACGCCTCTTCCCGGATCCATCCGCATTCATGATGATGAGTCCGCCATCCCCCGATGCGGTGCGGGTGTAGACAATCTTCGTTCCATCAGGGCTCCAGGCTGGAAAGTCTCCCCCATCAGTCGTTAATGCGGTATGTTCGCCTGTTGAAATTCGGACTTTCACGATCCTCGTATACTCTCTCTCCGGCTTCGCCGCATACACAATGAAGTTTCCATCCGGACTAATCGATGCAAAATCGCATCGCGCATCACTTGAGAAGGTGTGGAGCGTTCGTGCGGCAAATGTAGAATCATGAACAGCCGAAAAGCGAAACTGTCCCGTCACATTCTCTTCTCTCACAACGATTTCTGATCCATTAGGATGCCATGAGGGATAATCTCCATCAATCAACAGATCGAATTCAATGCCGGTGTCGAGTCTCAGCAGGAAGGTCTTGTTCCGATCAGTTCCCCCGCGGACAAAGGCGATCTTCTTCCCGTCTTGCGACCATGAGGGCCGAATGCTTCCCGCGATGGTGGTCAGAGCGGTGAGGCTGTCACCATTTGTGCGAATCTTATAAAGAGTTCCTGCTCGCGAGAATGCGATCCATCGATTGTCCGGCGACCATGTTGCGCCGACGTAATCACCCTGAACCAAAAGTCGCAGATTTGTCCCGCTTGTGTCGATGAGGTAAATGCCAAGGATATCGAATCGACCTGTGAACGCGATGGTCGTCCCATCCGGAGACCAGGCGGGACGGGTATGGTTGCGCGTCTCGGACACCACGAAGTCAGGTCCCGAACTGGAACGACATCCGTTAAGGAGAGCAACGATGAGTGGGAAAACAAGAATGGCTTTTCGCATCAGAGAGATCATCCGATAGGAAATTAGAACTATCTGACGAGACTTGCAAGTCAAAGGATTCAACGTACATTTGGACAACGGCAATTGAGGAGAATAACGATGCAACGAATCATTTCAATAGTGACATGTATTATGGTAGGCTGGTCAGCTCCGGCACAAGAGTCTCGACCGAGAATCCGCGATCTGGGTGTTGACGTTGGCATTTTCCGTCCTGGACCTCACAACGCAATCACCGACGTGCAAGACGTACTTATCGGTCACGTAACTCTCGTGCAGGGGGAGGAAATTCGAACCGGCGTCACAGCCATTCTCCCGCACGACGGGAATCTGTTCCAGGAAAAGGTTCCAGCCGCGATTTATGTGGGGAACGGATTCGGCAAGCTTCTTGGCGTTACTCAGGTTGATGAGCTTGGTCAAATCGAAACTCCGATTCTCTTAACGAACACCTTGAGCGTCTGGGATGTAGCAAAAGGAATTGTTGACCACATGCTCGCCCTGCCGGGCAATGAGTCGGTTCGTTCAATCAATCCGGTTGTGGGAGAGACCAACGACGGGACGCTGAATGATATCCGCTCAAGAGCGGTAAAGCCGGAACATGCTGTTGCGGCTATCCGATCGGCGAAATCCGGCCCCGTAGAGGAGGGTGTGGTCGGAGCGGGGACCGGAACGGTTTGCTTCGGGTGGAAAGGAGGCATCGGAACAAGTTCACGAATATTGCCACGGAACTTGGGCGGACACACAGTGGGCGTGCTTGTCCAGACAAACTACGGCGGAGTGCTGGATATTGCCGGTGTACCGGTGGGAAAGCGGCTGGGACACCATTCCTTCAAAGATCGAATCCGGTATGATGGCGAAGGCTCCTGTATGATTGTCGTGGCGACCGATACACCGCTCGATAGAGCTCAGCTCAAGCGACTCGCAAAGCGAGCAACGCTAGCATTGGGAAGAAGCGGCTCCGCGATGAGTCACGGAAGCGGAGATTACGTCATCGCGTTTTCGACGGCAAAGGAACTGAGAATACGGCCTGGCGACCCGGAAATCCAAACCGTACCGAGGTTGAAGGAAGACAACCTCTCTCCCCTTTTTCAAGCGGTCGTTGAGGCAACGGAGGAGGCGATTTACAATTCGCTCACCAAAGCAACGCCAATGAAGGGATTCCAGGGGAACATTATTGAGGCATTGCCGATCGACAAATTGAAGGAGTTGCTAAAAGCAAAGTAGCCTCTGCACACCTCTGCTCTTTCTGCGACTCCGCGTTGAGATTCTGATTTTTCAACGGGGGACGCCTGGTCCGCTGAGGATTGCAGAGGATGGGATTAGCGGATGTATACAGTCTTAATGTTCACAAACTCGCGGATGCCGAAGTGAGAAAGCTCACGCCCATAGCCGCTCTCCTTCACTCCCCCAAACGGCAGTCGGGGATCGGATTTCACAAACGCATTCACAAAACAACTCCCCGCCTCTAATTCAGTCTTCGCGATTCTCTCCCCTCTCCGAATATCCGAGGTAAACACGGCAGCTCCCAGCCCGAACACCGAATCGTTGGCAATCCGGATCGCATCCTTCTCGTCCTTGGCGGCAATAATGGACGCAACGGGACCAAATAATTCCTCATCATAGGCCGGCATCCCGCTTTTCACATTCGTCAGGACTGTTGCAGGGTAGTATGCCCCTTTCCCTTCCGGAATTGTTCCTCCAACCAAACACTTCGCCCCCCTCTCGATGCTTTTCTGAACCTGATCATGGAGTTCATCCCGAAGATCGTGTCGTGCCAGCGGCCCGATCACCGTATCCTCTTCCATTGGATTCCCTATCTTTGCTCCCGCCATGAGCGATGTCATCCGCTCTTCGAATTTCCTTACCAATGGCTCCACAACAATGAACCGTTTCGCGGCAATACAGCTCTGGCCGGAGTTGATCAATCTCCCCACAACGCACGTCGCCACAGCTTCTTCAAGATTCGCATCTTCCAGGACGATATACGGATCGCTCCCTCCCAATTCAAGAACCGTTTTCTTTAACATCTCTCCCGCTTTCCTTGCTACGGCTCTTCCTGCTGGTGTGCTGCCTGTTAATGTCACTGCTTTTACCAGCGGATGTTCAATGACCGCATCGACTTTCCGACTTCCGATCACCAACGTCCGAAACACATTTTCCGGAAATCCGGCTTCACGGAATATCTCCTCTATCGCGAGCGCACAGCCTGTTACATTCGAGGCATGCTTGAGAACACCGGTGTTACCTGCCATCAGCGCCGGAGCGGCAAACCGGAAGACCTGCCAGAAAGGAAAATTCCACGGCATCACCGCGAGAACAATGCCGATCGGCTGGAAGGCAACAAAGCTCTTGCTCCCGTCGGTAGGGATAAGCTCATCCGCCAGAAATTTCTCCGCATTCTCTGCATAGTAGTCGCACACCCATGCGCACTTCTCGACTTCAGCCCTGCCGCTTTTGATCGGCTTTCCCATTTCCTCTGTCATCAGCTTCGCAAGCTCTCCCGACTTCTCCTTGAGCAAAGTAGCTACTCGCTTCATGAGTTTCGAGCGCTCGGCACATGTGTTCCGTTTCCATTTCTGGAACGCCTCGTGGCATGCATCGACCGTTTTCTTCACGGTTTCCAGATTCATTTCGGCGTATTCGCGTATGAGTTCACCGGTCGCAGGGTTGATGGATCGCATAACAAACCTCCGGTTGTTGGGGATCAGCGTATGGGAGAATGCTTTCTGTTACTTCGCAAGTGCAACGCCGGCCTCGTTGGCAGACGCGCCG
Organism: Bacteroidota bacterium; assembly: GCA_035559595.1. GTDB lineage: Bacteria > Bacteroidota > Ignavibacteria > UBA10030 > UBA10030 > DATMBF01. Next base: position 64,496 of record DATMBF010000020.1, read on the forward strand.
CTGCCCTGGGGGGTCGGGCTTTCGCGCTCCATCAGTTCGATGAATTGGGCGAAGAGGTAATCACTATCGTGAGGGCCGGGAGAAGCCTCGGGGTGGTATTGTACGCAGAAGATGGGGAGTTCGCGATGGCGGAAGCCTTCATTCGTTCCGTCATTCAGATTAACATGGGTGATTTCAATCGTCGATGGGTTCAGCGAGTCGGGATCTACCGCAAATCCATGGTTCTGGGAGGTGATTTCAATTTCATTATTCAACAGATTCTTGACGGGATGGTTAGCGCCGCGATGCCCAAACTTCAACTTGAACGTCTTTCCCCCCAACGCCAGGGCGAGGAGCTGGTGACCTAGGCAAATGCCAAAGATCGGTTTCTTCCCGACCAATTTCTTGATATTCTCGATTGCATATCGAACCGCTGCTGGATCGCCGGGTCCGTTTGAAAGAAAAACCCCGTCCGGATTCATCTCCAGAGCCACCTCGGCAGGGTAGAACGAAGGCACAACTGTCAAATCACAACCGTACGAGGTAAGTCGCCGAAGGATATTCTGCTTCACTCCATAATCAAAGACGACGACTTTCCACCGCCTCCCGTTGAATCCTCCCCTCGGTATCGGCTTCAGGGTAAATGGCGTTCGGTCGACGTCATCCCACCGGTACGGTTTATCGGTCGTGACGTTCTTCGTCAAATCGAGTCCGGCCATCCCTGGCGAAGCCTGGGCTTTACGCACGAGACTCTCGTCATTCAGATCTGTCGTCGAGATCACTCCCCGAAGCGCGCCGACGGTTCGAATCATCTTCGTGAGTTTGCGCGTATCGATTCCCTGAAGCGCCATGATCCCGTGTTCTTTCAACCAATCCCCCAGACTTTTCGTTGCACGAAAGTTGCTGTAGAAATCGAAGTACTCCCTTACGACGAATCCGCTGACCTGTGGCTTTGTCGACTCGAGGTCTTCAGGATTGATTCCGTAGTTGCCGATGAGTGGATAGGTCATGGTGACAATCTGACCGGCGTAGGAGGGATCGGTGAGGATCTCCTGATATCCGGTCATGCTCGTATTGAAGACGACTTCACCGACGACTTCACCATGCGCGCCAAACGCTTCACCGGTGAACACGGCGCCATTCTCAAGAGCAAGTTTTGCAGTTGTTGATGACATGGGGGGAAGGAAGGCTCATGAAAAAGATAGCGATAAAAGGAGGTCGAATCAATACAACACAATGATAGGCATAAATTTTTGTTCAGCGGACGTCATCTTCATTGGAAGAAGTGTGGCGCGCCAAAGAAACTGTCAAGCTTGCATCGTTGATTCTAACTGGAGCAAAGCGTTAGAACCTGTCCATATGGGATGTTCACGACAAAAAACGTTACCTTGACAAACGGCCGAAAAATCGTTATAATTTCTTGATAAATCATAGATTTTTCTTATGGTTACGGAGACTTCGCTGGATCAACTGAACGATCGGGAACGGGGCATCCTACGGCATGTCGTCTACAACTACATTCAGACGGCGACACCCGTGGGGTCACGCTATATTTCCCGGAGGTTCGAGTCGGGTTTAAGCGCGGCCACCATTCGCAACGTCATGGCCGACCTTGAGGAGCGGGGGTATTTGTCCCATCCGCACACGTCGGCTGGCCGCATTCCGACTGATCTCGGTTACCGATATTATGTCGATTTTCTGATGGAGGTGGAGCATCTTAGCGAGAACGAAAAGAAGTCCATCGAAAACCACCTTGTTCAGACTCTCGACCCTGATACCATTCTCCGCGAAACCTCAAAATTACTCAGCAAGATCTCGAAACAGCTCAGTATTGTTTCATCTCCCCATATCAGCAGCGGGATTTTCGAGAAACTGGAGCTTATCCCTCTCTCCAGCTCAAAACTTCTCGTTGTTATGTCGATCAGCAAGGGGCTGATTAAGACGATCATGCTCGAGGTTGGCGTGGAAATCCCGAGGCATGCGCTCGACGATATCTCCCGTAAACTCAATGAAAGACTGAGTGGTTTGCGCTTGCATGAGATTCGGGATACGTTTGCCGAGCGGATGCGGGATGTTCAGGACGAAAAGAGCGGATTGGTCCGCTTGTTCATCGAATCGGTAGATCATCTTTTTGCCGACTCGAGAGAGCAGGAAAAGCTCCACATTGCTGGGACACAGAACATCATCGAACAACCGGAATTTGTCGATCCCCAAAAATTCCGCGGCGTTATCGAGATGATCGAGAATGAAGAGATCATCGTGCACTTGCTCGAAAAGCACGACGAAATGGAAAAGGAATTCGCCGTGACCATAGGGAGTGAGAACAACGATCAAAAAGCGGAAGACTACAGCGTTGTGACTGCTACGTACGACGTGCAGGGTGTGAAAGGAAGGGTCGGAATCATTGGCCCACGTCGCATGAATTACGCGAAGGTTATTCCCATCGTCGATTACTTTGCAAAAAGTGTTGTGAGATTGTTGAGCAGCTCGTAGAGGTTTGTCATTATGGAGGAAGAAAACAAAGCAGTGAACAAGGAAGAACAGCAAGCGGCAGACCAGCAACAGAAAACGTCACAGACGGGTGAGGATCTGGCTGCCCAGCTTGAAGAGGCAAAGAAGCAGGCGGAGTATTATAAGGACCTGTTTCTCCGCAAGGCAGCCGAGTTCGATAATTATAAAAAACGGCAGGAGAACGAGGCGAGTCTTGTCATCAAGTTTGCCAACGAAGAGCTCATCAGTGAAATCCTGCCGGTGCTTGACGACTTCGAGCGTTCCCTGAAACTCAGCAAGGACAGGAAGGACCTCGAGACGTTCCATCGCGGAATTGAGCTGATCTACCAAAAGTTGGTGAAGATTCTGGAGTCCCAGGGAATCAAACCCATCGAAACCGTGGGCAAACCCTTCGATGTGCATTACCATGATGCATTGATGCAGATTCCCCGCGAAGATCTCGCCTCCTTCACGATTCTCGAGGAGGTTGAAAAAGGCTACACCTTCCACGATAAGGTCATCCGGCACGCAAAAGTCATTGTCTCGTCTGCGCCAGCTGGTGAGAACGCCGCCGAGCCGCGCAACGGCGAAACTGCCGAGCCGCAAGCACGGACGGAAAACTCGAACAACTCAGAAGGTTAGCGGGAGGCTATGGCTAAACGCGATTATTATGAAGTGCTGGGAGTCTCTCGCAGCGCTTCGGCGGACGAAATCAAGAAGGCCTATCGACAGCTTGCGCTGAAGTTTCACCCCGACCGTAATCCCGGCAATAAAGAGGCTGAGGAAAAGTTCAAAGAAGCTGCTGAAGCCTACGAAGTGTTGAGCGACCCCGAAAAGCGTCGCCGCTATGACCAATTCGGCCATGACGGAATGCGCGGCACGAATTTCCGTGAGTTTCACGATATCAACGATATCTTCTCGACGTTCAGCGACATCTTCGGCAGCGGGTTTGGGGGAGGAATATTCGAGGAAGTCTTCGGCGGCGGAGCAAGGTCCCGGCGACGAGGGGCGCAATCTCAGGGCACACCCGGTTCGGATCTCCGTGTGACGCTTCGCCTCAAACTCGAAGAGATCGCCACCGGTGTCGAGAAGAAGATCAAAGTCAAACACTATAAGCGCTGTGAAACATGCAGGGGCTCTGGCGCTCGTGGCGATGCTGGGAAGACCACGTGTCCGCAATGCAACGGCACAGGCGAGCTGCGTCAGGTTTCTCGCTCAATGTTCGGGCAGTTCGTGAACATCACCACCTGTCCAACGTGCGACGGAGAAGGCCGAGTCATGAAGGACCTTTGTCGGACATGCGGAGGCGAGGGAAGAGTTCAGGGGGAATCGACAATCAAGGTCAACGTACCTGCTGGCGTTTCCGAAGGCAACTACATTCCGTTGCAGGGACAGGGAAACGCGGGGAGGCGAGGTGGTCCTCCGGGCGATTTGATTGTGCTCATCGAAGAAGAGCCCCATCAACACTTTACGCGCAAGGGTGATGATGTCATCTATGATTTGATGATCAGTTTCCCAACCGCGGCTTTAGGCGGACAAGTGGAAATTCCGACGCTCACCGGAAAAGCCAAGCTCACGATCGATCCCGGTACACCGGGCGGTCGCGTTTTGAGAATGAGAGACCGGGGTATTCCGCATCTGAATGGCTACGGGAGGGGCGATCAGCTTGTGCGGGTGAATGTTTGGGTCCCGTCGAAGCTCAACGCACGAGAGAGACAACTCCTGAAAGAACTCGCTGAGCAGGAACATGTTAACCCGTCCGAAGAGGACAAGTCGGGCAAGAGCTTTTTCGACAAAGTGAAAGACGCATTCCCGTGATCCATGCTTCAACGATTGAAGGAATGGCTGGCGCTGACTGAAACCGAGAGGAAAGTCCTTCTCTTCCTCTCGATTACACTGGCGGTTGGCCTGGGGATCAAGTTTTACCGCGCAACATTTCCGGAGGTGCGCTCGTTCGACTACACTGCCTCCGACAGTACGTTTGCTGTGCTGAGCGCACAAGAAGTCGGAGCGGACGATGGAGAGAGAGTCAAGCCGGGGGAAAAGCTGGATATTAACAAAGCGACGAAAGCTCAGTTAATGAAGCTCCCGGGCATCGGCGAGGTGACGGCAGAAAGAATTCTGATCTACCGTGAGGAAGTCGGGAGGATCAACAACCTCGAGGAGCTCAGAACAATCAAAGGTATCACCGCAAAGAGATTCAATCAACTCAAGAACTACATCACTCTTCACTAGAATCCACCCCGCTCGGAGGAACAATGTCCATCTATCACGAATCCAAGGGCTCTCCTGTTCTCAAAGCCATCATCGTCGTTCTTCTGGGAGTCCTCCTCTACGTCCTGTATGAACCATATCAGGTTCGCGAACGAGAAGAGAATTACAAGAAGGAATCCCGCCTGCGGATGATGAACATCCGAACAGCGCAGTTGCAGTACATCTCCGAAAAGGGAGTGTACGCGAATAGCCTCGATACCCTGGTGGCATTTGTTAAAGAAAAACTTGCGGCGGGCGCCATTGACCCATCGATCTTCAAACCGCTCTCGCATGGTGCATTCACCCCCGATTCCTTATTGAAAACGCCGAAGTCCCAACGGCCCTACTCGTTGCAAACAGTCGAACAAACTGTGATCAAGAAGTATTTGCTCGAAGATCCCGACGGGTATGGATCGATTGGCTCGCTGACAGATGACACGCGTGTGAACAAAGCCTCCTGGGAAGAATGACTCACGACGCGAGGCTGAAGTGCTAATGCTGTGAACCACCACGTCTAGATGAAAACACATCGATCGCTCGGTGTTTCCTTTTACCGCGGTAACATCCAGATTGCAGAAGTGGAGCAGAAGAAACCGGCTCTCACTGCTCTAGCGGAAGGAACCACCGGACTGGATATCGCAGCGGCGGGAACCGACCTCGCCCCGGATCATCCTCAGCTTGTCGACTTCATCGACAACCTCAAGCAGCTCCTGAAAAGCGCTAAAGTCGGTTCGAAGACGATTTCTTTCGCCCTTCCGCCGGAGTCGATGTTCATCAACTCCATTCCGGTCGATGTTACGCTCAAAGGTCCTGAGCTCACATCCTACCTCCAATGGGAAATCCAACAGTACTTCCCGAACGCAGGTCCTAAAGACTTCATCACCGATTTCCATGCTCTTCCCCACAAATTACAGGGCGCAAAGCAGACGTTCGTTGTTTCGGTGAAACGTGGGGTCGTCGGGTTTCTCCAGAATGTTGCCGCCGGCGTGGGCCTCCAGCTTGCCGTCATCGATATCGATCATTTCAGCACGGAGAAAACCTTGCGGGTCAACTATCCGGAAATCGCTGCCCATACGGTGGCATTATTCGGAATCCGAAAAGGCGCCCTCGATGCGAGTCTGGTGCATAAATACGAAATGATCGATTATCGGCCGTACGTTGCAACGACGCCCGAAGAGATCCACAAAGCGGTGCTCCACTATGTCAAGTACCTCAAACAGCGTGACGGCATTGGAACACCAGAGGCCTTGATTCTGCATGGGATGGAAGTCCCCCGTGAGATTCTCAAACCGCTGCATGAGGAGTCCGGCATTCAGGCCCTTGCCTTCAACGCAATGCGAAAGCTTACGACACCTGACAAGCTCAAGACTGCATTCGGCAAGGAAAGCTATCGATTTACCGCTGCCATAGGACTCGCCCTCCGAACACCTCAATGAGAATTATCGCCGGGACGTACAAAGGCAGGCCACTGGTTTCCGTCCGCGATCGCTCCGTGCGCCCCACCACTGGCCGTGCCAAAAAAACCATTTTCGATATCTTGCAACACAGAATCGATTTCTCTGGCAAATCCGTTCTTGACCTCTTTGCCGGTAGCGGAAGTCTTGGACTCGAAGCGTTGAGTCGCGGTGCGGAGTCCGTCGTCTTCGTTGAGAATTCCTCAAGGTCGATCGCTGTGCTCGAAAAGAACATCAGGGCTCTTAACTGCGAAAGCCAATGCACGGTCTATCGGGCGGACGTCTTTTGGTTCCTCAAAACTTATCGTAGGACGTTCGACGTGATTTTTGTCGATCCTCCCTATACGCTAGAAACTCTTGGTCTTCTCCCCGGAGCAATTGGCAACTCCAACGTCATCCGACCCAATACCTATGTTGTTATGGAGCACAGCAAGGAAACCCCCGTCGACATTCCGGCAGAGTCATTCGAAGTCATCCGCAAGCCTTTCGGGCAAACGATGGTCCTGATTCTTAGATTCCGAGTTTCTCCTCCCGTACCCTCTACACATCGAGACACCTTGAAGGAGTCTGTATGAAAATTGCCATCTACCCGGGTTCGTTCGATCCTATCACAAATGGGCATCTCGATATTCTCGAACGCGCACTCAGACTGTTCGATAAAGTCATTATCACCATTGCTCGCAATGCAGCGAAGACCCCCTTGTTCACCGAAGCGGAGAGACTGGAAATGATTCGCGAGGTAGTAAAGGAGTTCAAGAACGTGGAGGTGGATTCGTTTGAAGGGCTCCTTGTCGATTATGCGCGGAAGCAGAACGCCACGGCTGTTGTTCGAGGCCTCCGCGCCATTTCCGATTTTGAATACGAACTCCAAATGGCGTTGATGAACAGAAAACTCAATGACTCGCTCGTCACCGTGTTCCTCATGCCCAATGAGAAATATACATATCTCAACTCCACCATCGTTAGGGAGATTGCACGGCTTGGCGGTGACATCAACGGCTTCGTCCCGGCAGTCGTCCAGAAAGCATTCGCTCGCAAACTGAAGTAACCCCATGCGACTCCTTTCGGCAAAAGTTCAAGCACTCAAGGAATCGAAGACTCTCGCCCTCTCCGCGCGTGCAAAGCGGATGAAAGCTGAGGGGATTGATGTCGTCAGCCTGACAGCGGGGGAGCCGGACTTCCCTACACCGGAGGCTATCAAGAAGGCGGCGATTCAGGCGATCAACGAGAATTTCACCAAGTATACTGCCAACGCCGGAATGCCGGAACTCCTGAAAGCTATCGCGGAAAAGCTGAGGCGGGAAAACAACATCAGGGTCGAGCCATCCGGCGTCATCGTCTCAAACGGTGCCAAGCATTCGGTGTACAATGCACTGCAAGCCATCTGTGACCGGGGCGACGAGGTTCTTATCCCGGCACCCTATTGGGTCAGTTATCCCGAGATCGCAAAGCTTGTCGATGCTAAACCCGTGATTCTAAGAACGAATCCGGCCGACCAATTCAAGCTCACGCCAAAACAGTTGAGGAAGGCAATCGGGCGCCGCTCGCGAGTACTCATCCTGAACTCCCCCTGCAATCCAACAGGAGCTGTGTACACTCCAGAGGAGATCGAAGCCCTCGCCGAGGTCGTTGAAGCATCTAAGCTTTTCGTTATTTCGGACGAGATTTATGAAAAAGTGCTCTACGATGGAGCCAGGCACTTCAGCATAGGTTCGATTGAAACCCTTCGCGATCGAGTCATTACGGTCAACGGCGTATCCAAAGCCTTCTCCATGACCGGCTGGCGCATCGGCTATGCAGCGGGGCAAACGAACATTATTGCTGCAATGGATAAGATTCAGGGTCAAGTAACATCGAACGCATCATCGATCTCACAGCGTGCCGCCCTTTCTGCGCTCACAAACAACCTGGAGCGGGAGATCGAGTCTATGGTTCGTGAGTTTGGCCGCAGGCGACGATTCTTGATTGAGGAATTCAGAAAGATCGACGGCATTAGCTTCGTCCACCCCAGTGGTGCATTTTATCTCTTCTTCAATGTAAAGTCTTACCTGGGCGTGAGGAACAAAGCATTGCGCTTCAACAATGCAGACGATCTCTGCGAACACTTTCTCGTTCAACACAAGGTCGCGATGGTACCCGGTACCAGCTTCGGTGCGAAGGAGTGGGTTCGCATTTCGTATGCCTGTTCGATGGACGAGTTACGCAAGGGTGTCGAGCGATTGCAGAGCGGTTTCAGTCAACTCCAACGAGGATAATGGTGAAAAGCGCAGCAAAGCACCGAATCGCCTTTGTTGCCCTTAGCGTCTGGTTCTCTGCATGCTCTTCAACGGGAGAGGTTGACGGTCAGAACTCCGTAATGATCGAACAACTTTTCTTCGGCAGGAATCTCCATGGAGTTGAGGTTGTGAGCGATTCGGCGTGGTCGATATTTCTCGAAACGATCGTAACGCCCAGGTTTCCCAGCGGTTTCACCGTCTGGCAGGCAGAAGGTCAGTGGCTGGCATCGGGAAGTCAACTGGAAAAAGAACGGAGCTTTGTGCTGATGATTGTTAGGCCTCAGAGCGCTACGCTTGAGGAGGAGATCAAAGCAATCATAGCAGAATACAAGAAGAGATTTCAACAGGAGGCGGTGCTACGCCTGACGTTTTTGGGACGCGCGTTCTTTTGAGGAGAGTTTATGCCCACCTACGACTATCAATGCAAGAACTGTGGACACACTTTTGAGGAATTCCAATCGATATCGGCAGACCGGCTGGTTGTCTGTCCGAAATGCGGCCAGCCGTCTCTGAAACGCATCCTTGCCGGAGGATCGGGAATGATCTTCAAAGGAAGCGGATTCTACTTGACCGACTACAAGAAGGGGGGCGGAGAAAGCAAGCCCGCTGAAAAGAAGTCCACGGAATCGAAATCCGAGCCGAAAGAACCGAAGAAAGAAACGAAGAAGGGAAGCGATCCAGCGTAGTTCAACCGGATAACATTTGCAACAAGCGATTCACCGTGCCTGCAGTTCAAGAGCCATCACTACTCCAAGAATACCGATCACCACCTCGGCAAGGAAATCATAGTTTATCGTCTCTTCTGTGTCCGTGTGAGCATGATAATGCGGATTACGGAGAAAAGCCGTGTCGGTCACCATCAGTGCGGGATAGCGATACTTCCAGAATGAGGAATGGTCGGAAAGAAAGAGAGGTGGAATGAACCCGGGGGCAGAAAGCGTCTCCACCCCGATTTTGCACGACTCCTTCATTGCCCGCTTTGCAAGCCTCAGAAGTCCCAGACTCCGAAGATTCCCGACCAAAGCGATATAATCACCAAACCGCGGATACCTTCCTAACTGACGTAGCAACGGAAATGGGTACACCTGTGACATTTGCTGTCCGGCATAGCCGATCATTTCCAGCGATAACATCCCCACGACATTCACCGCCTCGGTTCGCAGTTTTCGCGCATACTGCCTGCTCCCCATCAGCCGCGTGTAGAAATAGGGCGGCTCTTCATGTGCGAATGCAACAAAATCGATTGTGAGATTCCCGTTCCAGTCGCGAAGCAAACGGGCGAGCTCCAGAAGTCCGGCAACACCACTTGCGTTGTCGTCTGCTCCGGGGGTACCAAGAACCGTATCATAATGAGCTCCAAGAACAATCCGCCTTGGCCCGCTGCCTTTTGTTTGCGCAATGAGATTTCGGACGGGAACTCCGTCAGCCGTATATTCCTGCTTTGTGACGGGATATCCGAGTTTTTCGAATTCCTGCTCGATGAATCTTGCAGCCCCTTCGAGCACAGACGGATTCAAACCACTGCGCGAAGGAAATCCACCAGCCAGCGTTGAAATGATCCGCTTGGCATTTCCGGCAATCTCTTTTACATCAGCAGAATTCATAGCTTACAACCGGGAAGAGACCTCAAAGCCGGCACGCACGAGAATCTCCTTTGCTTTGTCTACAATCTCACCGGATTCAAAGGATAGCCGAAACGTTCCGCCGATTCTTTCGCGTACCTTGACAAGCTCAATATCTTTGATGTTGATCTTCGACTTGGCTAGAGCGGCCGTTAGTCTTGCCAGCATTCCGGGTCGATCCTGAACGAAGACAAACAGATCAACCAGCGGATGGAGAAATCCTTTCATTGATGTTGGAATCGAACGTCGGATCATTCTTGCGCGTTCGAATTCTTGTTTGAAAGAGTGGGAGTTAGCAAGAATCTTTTCGTATCGTCTCAGCTCATTTCGCAGCAGGCGAAGAGGTCCACGGATCCTGCCTGCGTTGAGACGGAGAATATCACGCCACAGCAGTGGATCGCTCGACGCGATACGCGTCATGTCCCTGAATCCCCCAGCGGCAAGACTCAGGTGCTTCCGGGCAACAGGATGTCGCGCACCCGCAACGTTGGTCAATGCTACAGCCGTAAGTTGAGCAAGGTGACTCACGACAGATGCAACCTCATCGTGTACTTCAGCATACAGCTTCGCCGGCCTTGCTCCTAATTGCAGCACGAATCTACTGAACGAAGTCACAACGTCGCGGCGCGTGTTCGATGTCGGCGTCAACACGTACACGGCATTTTCGAATAGGAGGGGATGAGCTGCGCCAATGCCGCTCGACTCCGATCCGGTCATGGGATGGCCACCAATGAAATTCCCTTGGGGAAAATACCGTTCCGCCAATTGAATCACAGGGAGCTTCACACTCCCGACGTCGGTAACGATCGTGTGCGGCGCAGTGAAGCTTGCGATGCGAGGAATGAGACGGAGGATTGACGATAACGGAGTCGAAAGAATGGCGAGATCAGCCTCTTCGATTGCCTTGCGTAACTGAGACGTGCCGGCATCAATCGCACGTCGCCGATGAGCCTCAGCCAACACTGATGCCTTGTCGACACCAATAATCTTCGTCGCAGGGAATCGCCGCTTGATTGCCAGACCGAGCGAACCGCCCATGAGACCGACCCCGACGATTGTCACGATGCGGAAGTTGTATACGGAATTCTTGGACTTGATCAAGGGGAATTGGGAAAGAAAGTCGCTACGAGATCGATCGCCCGATGGCCTCGGCGATAATGCGAACTTCCTTCATGAGCTGCTGAAACTGATCGGGATAGAGGGATTGCGCGCCATCCGACTTTGCATGATCCGGATCGTGATGCACCTCGATCATGATACCATCCGCACCAGCGGCAACCGCTGCGCGCGCCATCGGTGTGACTTTGTCACGGATACCGATTCCGTGGGACGGATCGGCAATGATCGGAAGGTGACTCTTCTTCTTGATGACAGGAATGGCTCCAATATCCATGGTGTTCCGTGTTGCAGTCTCAAACGTCCGAATCCCGCGCTCACAGAGGATCACATGCTGATTCCCACCGGAGAGAATATACTCGGCCGACATCAGCCATTCCTCTATCGTCGCCGCGAGGCCTCTTTTGAGCATCACCGGTTTCGAAGCTTTTCCAAGTTCCTTCAGGAAGGCATAGTTCTGCATGTTGCGGGCTCCAACTTGCAGGATATCGGTGTATTTCTCTACCAGCGCGATTTGACTCCGATCCATCACTTCGGTGATCACCTTGAGGTTGGTTGCGTCCGCGGCCTTTCGAAGCAGGGCCAATCCTTCCTCGCCCAAGCCCTGGAAGGAGTACGGAGAGGTGCGCGGCTTAAATGCTCCTCCTCGAAGAATCTTTGCACCTGCAGCGGCAACTCTTTCAGCAATTGTAAAAATCTGATCTTCGCTCTCTACCGAGCATGGCCCCGCCATGACGACCACTTCCCGACCGCCGATCTTCACACCACCGATGTCGACGACAGTTCCTTCACGTTTGAAACTTCGACTTGCGAGTTTATAAGGCTCAGTGATGCGAATGACCTCGGCCACACCCGGTAACAATTCAATTTGCCGATGGTCAAAATCAGGTTTGACCCCGATGGCTCCGAGGACGGTCTGGCGCACTCCCGTCGATCGATGCACGTCAAAGCCATGCTCGTGCAACGCTTTGATGATGTCTTCAATCTGCTTCTCAGTTGCTCCTGGTTCGACGACAACGACCATACTGTGACTACTCCAATTCGATGCTGCTAAGTGTACCGATCAAGTTTGAATTTCTCTCCAAGATACAAGCGCCTCGCTTCTGGATCGTTCGCCAGAAAATCTGCCGTGCCGGATTTCAGGATCTTCCCCTCGAAGAGGAGATAGGAATGATCCGTAATCGAAAGAGTTTCGTGGACGTTATGATCCGTAATCAGAACGCCAATGTTCTTTTCCTTCAGCTTATGGATAATCTTCATAATCTCTTCGACAGCGATGGGATCGATCCCGGCAAAAGGCTCGTCGAGCAACATGAAGCGCGGATCGAGCGCTAATGCTCTTGCGATCTCTGTTCGACGTCGTTCGCCACCGGAAAGAACGTAGCCCGGATTCCTGGCGACATGCGTCAGCCCGAAGTCCTCCAGAAGCTGATCACATTTTTCCTCCTGCTCTTTGCGAGAGAGATCGCTCATCTCAAGCACAGCAAGGATGTTCTCACGCACCGAGAGTCTGCGAAACACCGAGGCCTCCTGCGGCAAGTAGCCAATCCCCATCCGTGCACGACGATACATCGGAAGAGTCGTGATCTCCTGATCGTCGATGTAGACCTTGCCCCCGTTCGGTGGAACCATACCCACGATCATATAAAACGTCGTCGTTTTGCCGGCGCCATTGGGTCCAAGCAGTCCGACAATCTCTCCCTGTCGTACAGCAATCGTCACATCGTTGACCACCGTTCGCTTTTTATACCGCTTCACAAGACCTTCTGACCTCAACGTTGAACGCGGCTCGACAGAGGGGACTTTAAGGCGAAGTGGCGCGCGACTGCGTGATTTCGTGTTCGATTTCCGTTTACTCATGAAGTGAGCTCACAATCTCCAGGTGCTGACGCCGGGGCCGGTCCGTGCGCCATTGAAATCCATCCAGGTTGAATTCACGTTCACGTCGAGCGAGCATTTCCTCGGGGAAATACCTCCCTTCAACGCCGCCGATAATCTTGATCCGATCCACTTTCCGGTCTCGAAAATCAATGAAAATTTTATCACCGCTTGAACGGTTTGCGCCGTTCGGCCGATCACCATCGTAAAGATAATACAGGCTCGTTGCTGTTCGGTCTACTTCGACCCTCCTGAGTTCGTCATCTTCAAAATACATGCGGATGATTCGACCGGTCAGTTGGTCAAACCTGTGTGGCCGCAGCGTGTCGGCCCTCGAGACCGCCATCGCGCGTCCTTCAACGTACACGCTGTTCAGCCGACGATCTCTCAGCCCAACGACAATCGAGTCGCCCGTTATTTGACGTTCTGCATGCCAGACAACCGGTTCCCCTTGCAAAATGATCCTCTCATCGCGAGTCAAGTATGTCGCCCGCTGACAACGCGCCGCGACATCACTTCGTACAACCACGACCTCTTCGCTGGCGATGAAGCGACGAGAGGTATCTTGAAACGCCTCCATCACTCGACTTTGAATAAGCAGTGTGTCTACAATTCCTGTACTTGTCGTATCGACCTGCATGAACAGCGGATTCTTCGGAACAATGGTGTACCCTTGCTTCTCAAAGTGCACGAGGGAATCGCCAAAGACCGTTGTGTTGTTCTGCGGACTGATGATCTTGACGTTCCCTGTTGCGATCGAACAGTCATCCTCCTCGAAATAGGTCAATCGATCACACCGTGTTTCCGAAACGGAATCCTGCACGACGACGCTTCCCGCAAACTCAGCCCGCTTTTCCTGTGTAAAATAGTCGCCAACCGCAGCGTTGAGAATCCTTCCGCCCCGTTGGAGTTGGACACCCCGATCCAACCGCGCCCTCTGCTCTTTCCCATAATACACCCCCTCCTCTGCGCGAAGCGTCACACTATCTCTCACAATCCGCACATTTCCAAACAGTTCGACCTTGTTCTGCTTCATGTACCGCAGTGCCCTTTGACACCAGACTTTCACAAGTCCACCGCCACTCGTGGGTTGAACGAAGTGGACGTTGCCGATCAACTCCCTTACCTCCTCGCCGGCAATTTCCCTCCCCCGCAATTCATTGGCCGACTTCAACTCAATCACTCTCTCTTGCGCCAGGAGTCCCGCGGCACACAACGTCAAACAGCCTGCAAGAATGATTCGAGGGAAAGTCACAACGTTATCCTGCGACCATTCATTCGGTGTTTGCCTCTCCGGTGACCCTGAAAATGCGGTAGTTCTTCAAACCCTGGTCAGCCTCGAAACCTTTTCCTTGAATCTTCTCCTTTGGAGAGACGATATCGACAAACTCCGCTGTGTGAATCAATTTGCTTCCGTTATTCCAGAACAGCACGCTCGTCCGCAGGACCGTACTGTCGCTCGAGACCACAACAACATTGCCTCTCGCCTCCAGATTGTTCGTCACGTCATCCACCTTACCTGCCTCGGCGGTCAAGACAGATGTCTCTTTGCCCTGTTCGTCGAAGAAATGGACGGTAATCCCTTCGCTGAGATGTGTTTCGGCGGGATACTCAAAGACGCGAATGTAGCCGGCTTTAATGAGGGCCTTTGCTTTTCCGGAATCGGAAATGCTGATCGTGCTGTTCCAGCTCTCCTGTTTGGGGAGTTGGGCGCTGTTGAGGTTGTGAAGAACAGAGGGTTTAATCTTTTCTTCACAACTGAACGCGGTAAGGGTGAGGAGCAACCACATCATAACAACCGTTGCCGCTTTCATCCTGTAGCGTCGCTCCCGATCCCTGCCTTTACGAGGTCGTGCAGGTGCACCATGCCGACAGGCTTGTGATTGCCATCGACGACGACAAGCTGGGTAATGTTGTAGGTCTCCATCTCCTCCAGAGCTACTGCGGCCAGCATGCCCAGCCGAATTGTCTTCGGATTCTTCGTCATTACCTGAGCTGCTTTGACGTTGGAAACATCCGTCGTACGCTGAAGCAATCGCCGAAGATCACCATCGGTGATGATTCCGCTCAAGGTGCCGCTGTCATTGATCACGCAGGTGGCTCCAAGACGCTTCTTCGTCATCACGTAAATGGCCTCTGAAAGGGGAACTGACTCATGCACAATGGGAACATCTTCACCGGTAACCATGATCTCTTCTATCTTCAAGAGGAGTCGCTTGCCAATATTCCCGCCCGGATGAAACATGGCAAAATCCTCTTTTGTGAAATTGCGCTTGTCCAGCAGCGCAATCGCCAGCGCATCACCCATAGCGAGTGTAGCCGTTGTCGAAGCGGTTGGAGCGAGATCGTGCGGGCAGGCTTCTTCTTTCACGCTGATATCCAGAACGAGATCGCTTTGCTTGGCAAGGTGCGACGAAGCGTTCCCCACCATGGAGATAATCTTCACGCCGATACGTCGAAACATCGGAATGAGCTGCCGTATCTCATCCGTATCGCCGCTTTTCGAGATACAAATAACGATGTCCTCTTTACGGACCATTCCCAGGTCACCATGGACAGCGTCG
Organism: Bacteroidota bacterium; assembly: GCA_035559595.1. Lineage (GTDB taxonomy): Bacteria > Bacteroidota > Ignavibacteria > UBA10030 > UBA10030 > DATMBF01. The sequence continues at coordinate 80,128 of DATMBF010000020.1, forward strand.
GAAGGATGCAGGAAAATCGCCGCTGTGCCAGTGGAGTTCATCGTCGCCACCACCTTGCGTGCAACGATACCTGACTTTCCCATCCCTGTCACAATGACCCGCCCACGGCAGTTATAGATCAACTCAACTGCTTCCGCAAACGCGCCATTGATCTTTGACTCAAGATCGGCAACGGCAGCCGCCTCAATGCGAATAACCTCTCTGCCTTTTTCAATCGCTGAAGGTGCTTTCATTGACTGGACATGAATTGAGCGAGACGTTGGAATAATGACCGACGCCTTGGGGTCGGTAACACAATGTTTCCTTCAAGGGAAACCTTGGTTCGAATCTGGTTATACGTTCGGAATGCATGAATGAGGTCTGCGTCCGAAAAACTCGAGATCTCGGTAAACAAGCGCGATGCATCGAACGCCCGCCGGGGATCACGGACGTTCTTATGGAGCATCAGCTCGTTGTAGAAATTCGTCGGCGGAATAAGATGATTCACCTGCGATTTTCTGTCATGGATCCACACTCGCTGGTCCTGCGCACACAGGGCGAGGTTCATCGGCTCGTGGTGTGTCGTAGTCATGGATACTTCTCTGATCGCTCGACCGCAGATTGGACACCCCTCCCCGGGCGACCAATACGAAAGCGACCACCGTTTCTGTTCTCCATCGAGCGAGGGTTCACCCTCGCCGCTTATCGTCACAATCTCGAACTCAATTTGATCGTCCAGCTGTTCGCGAACCGTCGCCGAGATTGTCTGCCGATCGGTGTGAATCATTCCGACAGCAAAAATCTGAGGCAATGGCGATTCCAGGTCGACACGCGCATCAGGGGGAGCCAACACATAGTTGCCCCCTCCCCTTCTTCCGGCTGCGACCACCAGCCATTGCAAAACATTTCGCCGGTATGAATCGTATCCTCCTCGCCCTTCAGGAAGGAGCCAGAGAAGGATATCCCGTTCCAACGACGTGAGTGGTCTTGGGAAATTCTCATTTGCGTTCATGTGCACTCATCACCAGATCGATCACCTCTCGCACCGCCCCGTCACCCCCGCGGCGTCGACAGACATAATCAACACGTTTCTTCACCGCCTCCACGGCATCAGACGGAGCAGCGGAGAACCCACACACTTCGAGAATTGGAATATCTGGTACATCATCCCCCATGGCCGCGATCTCCTCATCGCCTAACCGCAGCTTGGCTTTCAAAGAGTGATAAACGGAAAGCTTATCCGACAGATTCTGATACACATGGCGGATGCCGAGTTCTTCAGCCCGTCGCTGCACAAGCTCCGACACACGACCCGTGACAATTCCCACCTGAAACCCTTGCTTTTGAAATTGAACGATTCCGTACCCGTCCTTGATGTTAAACTTTTTGAACTCGTCCCCTTTTTCTGAAAAGTAGATCCCTCCATCGGTCATCACACCGTCCACATCGAGAAGGAGGAGCTTGATCTTCTTAAGGGCGGATTTCGCAAAACGTTTCCGTGACAAATCGGGTCGTAGTCTTATGGAAGAGAAAGGTTCTGCTCTTTGACAAACCGATCGATCGAAACGACCTGCTTCAACAGGTCCTCCATGCGATCCAATTTCAGCTGGCTTTCCTGATCGCTCAGCGCGCGACGCGGATTCGGATGTGTCTCAACAAACAGCGCATCACAACCGACAGCAACTCCAGCTCGCGCAATGGGGAAAATGAATTCCGGCTGGCCGCCGCTCTTCGTCCCAGAAGCGCCCGGAAGCTGCACGGAATGCGTCGCGTCAAGCACGACCGGATACCCTGTCTTTCTCATGATTGCGAGCGAGCGCATATCGACAACAAGGTTGTTATAGCCAAACGTCGTCCCCCGCTCTGTAAGAAGAATTCGTTTGTTGCCGGTGGAGCTCACCTTTTCGGCTGCGAGCTTCATATCGACAGGCGCAAGGAATTGCCCCTTTTTGATATTCACGGCCCTTCCGGTCCGACCCGCGGCCTGCAGAAGCTCGGTTTGCCTGCAGAGGAACGCGGGGATTTGGAGAATATCAGCCACGTCAGCAGCAGCTTCCGCTTCTTCTGGAGAATGAATATCGGTCAATATGGGAACCTCCATCTCCGTTTTGACTTCTTCGAGAATCGCCAGAGCTTTTTCCGGACCAATCGTTGAAAAGGAGAATCCGCTCGACCGGTTCGCCTTCTTGTACGAGGATTTAAAGATAAACGGTATTCCGAATCGTGCAGTGAGATTCTTGAGGCGATCGGCAGTTTTCAAGACAAGGTCCCGACTTTCCACAACACAGGGACCCGCAATCAGCACCAATGGCCGTCGATCACCTATGGCGATATTTCCAACTTTGACAACCACAGTGTAGCGATAAACATACGAAAAATTGCGCGCAAGAACAAAAACGCAGAGGAAGCAGTTTTCTTGATTCTCCTCACTTTAAGCTGTATTTTCTCGGAGCCATGAAGCTGCGAGCGTACGCAAAAATCAATCTGGGACTTCAAATCCTCGACAAACGAGAGGATGGATACCACAACATTGAGACTGTGTTTCATCAGATCAATTGGTACGATGAACTCGAATTAGAGAGATCGGACTCGGGAATTTCACTGAATACCGCCTCTGCCAACGTGCCAAATGATGAAACCAATCTGTGCGTACACGCTGCGAAACTTCTTGCAGAGCTCTCGGGAGCAAAAGCGGGTGCCCGAATCACTCTCAAAAAATCTATTCCCGTCGGTGCCGGCCTCGGCGGTGGAAGCTCCGACGCGGCAGCCGTCCTGCTCGGCTTGAATTCACTCTGGGACCTGCACCTACCACCTGACCGGCTTCATCCTCTAGCGGAAAAGCTCGGCTCGGATGTCCCCTATTTCCTTGTTGGGGGTACGGTGTATGGGACAGGTCGCGGCGAGACTCTGGAGCCCATTGACCTCCAGCTCCCTTACTGGATTCTTGTCTGCACACCCCCAGTACATATTTCGACAGCCTGGGCATATGCCAACTTCCGCAAGAATCCCTACCTTCGACGTGAGGACCTCCGTGCCCTCGTGACCAATGCACTGAGCCAGCCGCAGGTGCTTCTCAACAAACTTCGCAATGATTTTGAGTCTACGGTGTTTCGGCAGTATCCGGAAGTCATGCACCTTAAGGAGAAATTGATTCGCGGGGGAGCCGACTTTGCGTTGATGAGTGGAAGCGGGTCCTCGGTGTTTGGATTCTTCAGCAACGAACGTTACGTGCGCGAACTCCATGATCGCCTCGCTCAATCCTATGCCGTCTCGTTGACTGAACCCTACTTTCAACCCCAACCAGTTCTCAGCTAAAATCTTGCACGACCTCCCGCCCGCTTTTCGGATTCGTTTCCCACGACTTCTCTGCCTTTTGCTTCTCTTGTATCTGATGAACTTCCATGCCGCAGGCCAGTCCGCACAAACTCCAGCAGACACAACAACGGTAGACTCCGTTCGTGTGCGATTCATTCCCTCCATCGGTAAGGTTCTCGGTCTTATCGACACAACTTCATCCCTCTACCACGACCAATTCATCTGGACTGATGCAAAGTATTTGGGTGACCTTTTGAATCGACTCCCTGGCTGGTTTGTGCGGGAATTTGGTGAGCCTGGTCAGCCGAGCCAGTCATGGTTTCTTGGATCAGACTGGCGGGGGATATCGTTTTTGGTCGACGGCAGAGCGCTCCACGATCCCGTGACGAGCACATTCAACCTCTACGACTTTCCGATCGAATTCGTCGATCACCTCGAAGTCTTAAGTGCTGGAGAGGCAATCGCGCTCGGCTCGAACACAACTGTCCCGACGATCAATATCGTCACACGCCAATATAATGCGCCCCGTCCGATAACGAAGATCCGATTTCACCAGGGTCCCAACGAGCATCTGCTGACTGACGCCCTCTTTACCCAGAATGTTGCGACTGCGACAAATCTGATGATTGGCGTTCAGCGACAGGTGACCGATGGACGATTCTCCAACGCCTCGTACGACTCGTGGAGCGTTCGTGCTCGAGTTCGGTATAACGTGTCGGAGAAGGTAAATCTTGCCCTCACTGAGCTGTACACGAAAGCAACAACCGGAGCAAATGGCGGTGTGTTTGTGGACAGCACTCGATCCATTTTCGACGAGAGATTGGCAACCGTCCACTACGCCAATGCGCGTGAAGAGCGATCACGACACGATTTGACATTCTCGCTCATCGCCAAACCGTTCGCGGACTCACTCTGGCTCACTCAAGCCGCTTTGTATTCCTCTACAGCTGAGAGAGTGTTTCAGGACCCCGGTTCGACAATCAATCAGTCGGTCGGAACTTATAGGTGGTCTTTTCTTGGTGGACGAGTTTACCAACGTCTCCATCATGGCTTTGTCACCGCATTCATGGGGGGTCAAGCTGAGCAACGATCGATAAGCGCTTTCGCTACTTTCCCGGCTCGCCGCATGAATCAGTCCTCTATCTTCGCCACTGCAGAGGCGACACTCCTCAGTCACATTACTCTTTCAGGTTCGGCAAAACAGGATTTCTACGACGATGCGAACCTTCTCGCTTTCGGAGGGAAGATGACGTTCTTTGCCAGTGAATACGCTCATGCTTCTGCCGAATACTCCAAATCCTCCCGCTATCCTTCTCTCTTCGAAACGTTGCTCCTGTCTCCGATCTCATCACTCCCTCCCTTTGAAAAACACAGGGTCACCTCACTCAATCTGACCATCGGGTCCGTGCGTTCCTCTTTCATGACAACACTGACTGCATTTCGAAGAGCAATCGAAAATGCTGTTATGGCTCGTCCCATTACTTCCAGTGGCAGATATATCTTCCCGCAACTTGAAACAGTTCGTTCCATCACTGTTCAAGGTCTGGCCGTTGCTGTTGACGTTCGTGTCTGGAAACTTCGTGCCTCTGGTCAGGGAACATACATTAAGCCGTACCGGACGAGCAGTGAGAATTTTTCGCTTCCAACGTTAACGCTGTCCGGCGAGCTTTCCTTCAGGGACACATTCTTTCAGGACAACCTTGATGCGCGATTGGCTTTTCGGGCCCGTTATGCCGCCAAAAACAGAGGGATGCGGTTCATTCCCGCATACACAATGTTTGTCTTTAATGATCGTTCGGAGATAGGAGAATTTGCAACGTTCGATCTTTATGGAGTATTCAAGATTGGCGACGCATTGATCAATCTCGTCTGGGAAAACGTTCCGGATATCAATTACATTACCACCCCCGTCTACCCCATGCTTGGGAGATCCATCAGACTGGGTGTGAACTGGGTGTTTTTCGACTGATGGGAATTATCGTAACAGTTTTTGGAAGCGCCAAGCCTGCTGAGGGTGAGAAAGAATATCGGGAGGCCTACGAAGTCGGCTATGTGCTTGGCAAAGCGGGATTTGTCGTGTGCAACGGCGGATATGGCGGAACCATGGAGGCATCAGCACGAGGGGCAAAAGAGGCTGGAGGAAAGACGATCGGCGTCACCGCCGAAATCTTCGCGCGTCATGCAAATCCTTGGATTGATCAGGAAATCCGCATGAAATCTCTTGTCGAGCGCCTTATGAAACTTATCGAGCTCGGGAGCGCATATATTGTGCTCAGGGGTGGAACGGGAACACTTCTCGAACTTGCCGCAGTGTGGGAGTTCATCACCAAAAGATTGATCGCCGAAAAACCGATTATTACCATCGGCACATTCTGGGATGACGTTGTTAGAACCGTGAAAACACAGCTTCTGCGGGAAGGGTTGGAGGATGCAGCAACCAGTATTGTGCGAGCCGCATCGCCGTCAGAGTGCCTCCGTCTCCTTCAATCGCGGCTTGGCCAGTAAGCATTCCCCGTTTGAACAACAGCGTGAAGGAACTTCTCCATCAGATCTGCGGATTTATCCCAGCTAAACGAACGAGCCCATTCGAGAGCATGATGTGCAAGTTCGTTCCTCAGAGTTTTATCCTCAATCACCTGAAGAATTCTGTTCTTGAGTTGATCAATGTCCCCATAAGGATAGAGCAGTCCCGTTCTCCCATTGACGACGGAATCACGCAGTCCGGGCACATCGCTCGCCACAACGGGCACTCCACATGAATTGGCCTCTAAGACCGTCAGTCCCCACCCCTCTTTGATTGAACAATTGACCACCACCGAGCATTGTTGAAGAAGCTCGACCTTCTCTTTCTCGGGGACAAATCCTCGGAAATCAACGCGAGACGAAATTCCTAACTTCTGCGAGAGTTCTTCCAACCCGCGCCGCGCGTCTCCCTCGCCGACGATCAGCAGCTTCGCGTCGGGGATACGATCTGAGATCTGTCGAAAGGCCATGAGGAGATGATCAACGCTCTTGTATTTTTTCAGTCGGCCGAAGTGTCCGATGAGGACTTCGCCCGCATTGTCCCCGCTCCCTGGTCGGTAAACGCCATGATCAACAGCATTCGGAACAACGGCAATCTGCTCGTTCGAAAACCCTGATTCAATAAGCTCCTTTTTCGTGCTTTCCGAAACCGCCGCAATCGGAATCCGACGATAAGCTCGAAGGGCCATTCGCTCGTTCAGGTAAACATAGGAGCCTAACAGATTTCCTGCCTCTTTCATTATAGCCTTTCCAAAGAGATGATGAATAATGCCAGCGAGCGGCCTGCGAACGTACAGTGGCGTGTAGAACGGGATCTTGTTCACATCATCTACGACAATATCAAAATTTCGAGAGGCGAGTCTGCGAATGTAGAATGAAGGGACGGTCAAATGGAAAGTGTTGCGGTGACCGCGGCGAATGATGGTGATCCCGTCGATTGTCTCTTCACGCGGGAGAGGCTGAAGTGCCGAGCACAAAAGAGTAACCGCATGGCCTCTGGTAACCAACCGTTTGAAGATCTCATGAAGATGAACCTCGGCTCCGCCTCCGAGCGGATGCCGGATGTCCTGCCAGTTGATGACAAGGATCTTCATGGGGTATGCTTAAGAATAGCAAAGGGGAACCGCGCCAACGGCTCCCCTCGGAAATGGCCTGTGATCAACCTGCTACCTACGCGGCTGAGACTGTGTACCTGACGCTCGTTGCGTTCCTCGCAGTGCAGCGGAAGTATCTCCTCCCTGACCCATCAGTTTTCTTGCCTGAAACTCTTTGCGGCGCTCTCCAACAAACTCACTTAATCCCGGCACATGACCATACATCGATTGAATGACATCGAGCAATTCGAGTGCCTCGTCGTACATTTCGAGATTCTGATAGGCTGTCAACAACATGAAATAGGAGTTGTATTGCACATTTGTTTCCGAGAGCGGCTCCATGATTCTCGCATCAACCACTGGTTTAAGCTCCTCAGTAACTTCTGTCAGGTAGATCTTTCCTTTCTCTTTCGCCTCCGCTGCGCGATAATAATTGCCAACATCAAATTTGAGACGGGTCTCCATGGGGATCACTCGCCTTGGAATAACTTCTTCCATTCTGTCCAAAGCCCGAACCATCATGGAAGGTTGGTTCTTCATGTTTGCATAGTAGGCGCCGAGAATCAAGAAGGCATGGCGGTAATTGCTCATGAGCCGGCGGACATCCTCATCAAAATAGACCGTCGAGTCACCCAGCCCACGCCAGAGAAAGCCAAGCTGCGGATCACGCGAAGGCGTTTCAGTGTCGGTAAAAAGGTTCTTCGTCATTCGTTCTTCATCGATATTCGCCCACAGCATTTGCTCCTTGCGAGGGGTAAGCCGAAGGGCCAGCCCCTCCATCCTGAGGTAATCTCGCAACCCGATCTTCCCATCGTCAGAAACTGTCATGGCAAAATAGATCGGCCTCTGCCAGTTGGAGGTTCGGACAATATCATACACGAGAATGTCCTGCACACGAAGCGCTTTGATATTCCCCGCTTCAAACGTGTGAGCCATGAAGAAGGCAATCTTTTTCTGACTGGTATCCTTGAGGGTCCGTGCTGTTCCCTCAGCACTGTAGCGCTGCCACACATCATCTGGTACCGGAAGCTCGAGCGTTCGAGGCTCCCAGGGGATTGGACCGAGCCGTTCGATATCAAGGTCGGAGATACTGATCGGCACTTTTTTTGCGCCATGGGGCTCCCCATGCTTAAGCTGCTTGATGTACCAGTTGGTGTTCAACAGACTGAGATTCACAATGCGTACATCTCGCCGCACCCCCTCGACATCCTGGAGATACCAGAGCGGAAACGTATCGTTATCCCCGTTCGTGAAAAGAATTGCATCTTGATCGCAACTTTGCAGAAGGTTGTACGAGTAATCCCACGCCACGTAGTTCCCCGAACGGTCAGCCTCATGGTAATTCGTGCGAAGCATGTTTCCGGGAACGAACACAAAGGCCAGCGCAAGGAGGCCAACAATTGCCGCACGTGTCCCCCCTTCGCCTTTCAGCGAGAGTTTCGCTCGAAAAGCATCAATAACGCTGAGAACGCCCATCGCGATCCACAGAGAAAAGATGAAAAACGAGCCCACATAGAAATAGTCACGTTCTCGTGGCTGCGGCTCCTGCTGGTTTTGGTACAGAGCAAGAATAACTCCCATAATGATAAACGAGACGATGGCCACCACCGCCATTTTCGGACTCCGTCTCCAGTGGTAATACGCGCCCACAATCCCCAAGATGAAGGGAATCGCATAGAGCTGCTTCGGATTCACACCTGCGTCTTTGAAGTCTCCCTCCGTTCCCACGTAGTTCCACAGCCAGTAGCGGATGTACATGTGATTAATCTGATACCTCAGCATGAAGTCCATGTCGCTCGTGTACTTCGCATGCGCCGCCCGTTGCTCAGGTTCAGCACCGTAACGCCGCTGCAGAACCGGCGCCTGGCCATACTGCTCACGGTTCAGGTACGATACAAGCCGCGCGAGATTGCTGGGGTCGTTTTCATTCATCGGGGGATTGGCATTCGCACGGATGTACACGACAGCATACGTCGAGTAGCCCACCACGATCAAGAGAAACGAAAGGAGCGCAACATTCAAGGTACGATTGTGTTCCCGGATCGATCTGTACACACCATAGATCGCCCCAAGCAGGGCAGCAATCGGAATGAATGCGACAATTTGCGAGCGCGTACCGCCGAACTCGCCGTCAAGGAGTGATGGGAGTTCTTTGACGATACCGGGATAAATAACAAAGAAGATGAGAACCGCAACAACGCCGAACTTGATAAGCGATTCGAATGTTACCTCATAGCGCCGGAAATAGACAAGCAACATTACCGAAAAGAGCGTAAGAAGCGCAAGGAGATGAACGCCCACGGAGAGACCGACGAGGTAGGCTATCAGCAACAAATAAACATCGCTTCGCTCCCAATCAGCCCGTTCGTACCACCGCAACGCGAGCCAGAGAATAACACTGACGAACAACATACTCACGCCGTAGACCTCAGCTTCTACGGCATTGAACCAGAAGGTCTTGCTGAAAGCAAGCGAAAGCGCACCGATAATCGACGAGCCATAGAGCAAGAGTTTGTCGTTGGTGGTCTCCGGCTTCCCTCGAAACATCATGATGAATCGCACCGTCACCAAATAGAGAAACATGATGGTCAGTGCACTTGAGAGGGCGGAAATGAAATGCGCGCGGACCGCAATGTCGGACGCAAACGGAATCATCGTGAAGATCCGCCCGATCAGGAGAAACAGCGGCGCCCCCGGTGGATGCGGAACCTGCAACAGATAGGCGGCCGCTATGAACTCGCCAACATCCCAAAAAACGACAGTGGGTGGAAGCGTGGCGACATAGGTAACAAGTGAGATAACAAAGAGGGAAATGCCAATGATGCGATTGATTTTGCGATGCTCCATGAATTCCTCTGATTAAGCGCTAGAACAAGAGTGCGCAATGTAGGGTGAAAACGCGTGAACTTCAAGCCTAGTTTCAGGATGGGGATGAAACCGAATGAGTGAGCTTGCGATTTCATCGCACAGCATATACCCTTTCTTCGTTGAACGAATTCTCCCCTCCTCCACAACCACCAACCCGTCATCGATAAATTGGTTAATCTGCTTTCGCGCAACCGAGAGAAGAGCTATCCCGTGACGCTTTTCAAATCTTTGTAGATCGATCCCGGAACTCCGAAGTCCGAGAAAAATCTCCTCCTCAATGAGTTGGTCAGAAAGGAGCACTTCGCTTCCTGACTCTGCAAGCGAACCTCCCTCCAGTGATTCGAGATAACGTTGGAGACTCGGTACATTCCAGAAGCGTCGATCATTCCAAAAAGAATGCGCTGAAGGACCAAAACCAAGGTAGTTCTGGTGCGTCCAGTAGGCCAAATTGTGCCTGCACTCGTGCCCGGGTCGTGCGAAATTCGAGATCTCGTATTGCCGGTAACCCTGTGTCGTGAGGAAATCGATCGTTCGTTCGTACATCTCGGCATCAACATCCTCTGATGGCAACTGAACCTGCTGTGATTCAACCATTCGCTGCAACGGAGTGTGTGGCTCAACAATAAGGCTGTAACAAGAAAGATGGTTGGGTGAGAGTTCAACGGCCTGACGCAAGTTTGATTCCCACCGTTCAAGGGTCTGCGAGGGCAAGGCAAAGATCAAATCGAAACTCACACTGTCGAAACCAACCCGCAAGGCCTCTCGCACGCAGTCTTTCGCCTCCCTGGCGGTGTGTATGCGACTCAGGAATTTCAGGTCATCATCGAAAAACGATTGAATCCCCATGCTGAGCCTGGTAATTCCGGCACGGCGAAAATCGGCCAACCTGCCACGCTCGAGAGTGCCCGGATTTGCCTCCATTGTGATTTCCGGATGGTCAGCAATGATGAATCGTTTATGGAGAAGATTCAGAATCGCCTCTATGTGAGACGCAGAGAGCAGGGAGGGAGTTCCACCGCCGAAAAAGATCGTGTCGTAAGTGCTAGCAAATCGCGGGTCGGCAGCACGCAACTCGATTTCTCGCTTTAAGGCCGCAACAAATCGATCATAACGCCCTGCGTCCTGGGAATCGCTCCCATTCGTCGCAAGTGAGTAGAAATCACAATACACGCATTTGTGCTCGCAGAACGGTATGTGAAGGTAAAGACTCGCCATTATCGGATGATCGTTCCTATTCGTTCCCAGCGGACACTCTTGAGCCTCTCTCCGATACTGCTTGCCTCAACTTCGGGATCCCATGACCAATAAACGAACAGCGCCTCACCGATGATGTTCGATTCGGGCACGAAACCCCATGCGCGACTATCCAGACTATTATGCCTGTTGTCCCCCAGCATGAAATAGTAATTCTTTCGAACGGTGTAGGAGGTTGCCGGCTCTCCATCGATCAAGACTCTTCCTCGAGCATCAACCTCAAGTTCTCGCCCTTCATGATGCAGGAGCCGTCGATAGCGACGCGCGTTTCGAGGATTGAGGAAAATTGTCATTCCTTCCTTCGGAACGACCACCGGACCAAAGTGTTCTTTCAAGTCTAACCCATTCCCCGTTGCCTCGTGAAACGAATCTTGCGGCAGGAGCAACCGCGACCCATTCACAAAAAGCTCACCATCGAGAATCTCAACGGTATCTCCCGGCAGACCCACACACCGCTTGACATAGTTGGAAACCTCCGAACTCGATTGCGACCCACGTATCCGAGGAAACTCAAAGACAACGACATCGCCTCTCTGAATGTTCTTGAATGACGGAATCGTGAGAGAAGGAACCGCGATATTCGTAAGCGGCACATAGCGTGGAGTCCGCAATCCGTACGCAAATTTGTTCACCATCAAAAAATCACCGACCAACAGCGTTTTCTCCATCGATGCCGAGGGGATGCGGAACGCTTCGATGAAAAAGGTCTTCAGGAACAATGCCACGACAAGTGTGATGAGAACTGTCCGAGCATAGTCGCGCACGCTCTTGCCTATGGATGGCTTGCTCTCCGGAATCGCTTGATATGATTGATGGTCTTGATTCATCTCAAGAAATCAACGTTCCGATTCGACCCCACCGGATCGAGCCAAGCTTGGCAAAGATATTATACAGGGGGATGTTGGTATCCCATGACCAGTACACGATAAGCGGTGCGCCGACGAGATTTTCCTTTGGGATAAAGCCCCAGTAGCGACTGTCGAGACTGTTGTCCCGGTGGTCGCCCATTCCGAACAGATAGTCCTGCTTGACGACATACTCCGTCGCCGCAACTCCATCGATCTCGATTCGCCCGTCAACCATTCGGATCGAATGCCCCTCGCGACGAATGAAGATTTCCCACCACGAATAGTTCTCCTGAGTCAAAGAAATCACCATGCCCTTATATGGCACAACGAGTGGACCGTAGAAATCTTCATTCCAGGGCGCCCCTTTCGGAAAGATTCGTTCATCGGGCTGAGTCGTTGAGATCGATCGACGGTAGCTAAACTTGAGATTCCGTGGCAACGGCATTTGCTGACCGTTGACATAGAGGACGCGGTTGATAATCTGAATCGTATCGCCGGGAAGACCAACGCACCGCTTCAGATAGAACTGGAACTCCTCCGGTTCGACCTCATCCCGATACCCAGGAAACACGAAGACAATCACATCTCCCCTCTCCACATCCTTGAATCCCGGAACGCGAAACCAGGGGAGTCGCACATTCGTGAAGGGGATGTTCCGAGGGGATGTACCGCCGTAAATGAACTTGTTCACGAACAAAAGATCGCCCGTCATCACCTCGTTTTCCATCGAACCTGTCGGAACGAGAAACGAAGCGATGACGAAATTATTCAAGACGAGAAAGGCCCCGAGGACGATGCCCAATTCCTTGAAGAAGGCTTTCACTTTTACCTTCCAGGGACTCATCTCTTTTTGTCGTTCTTCTTTGGCCACTTGGCCTCCGTTCAGTTAGTTTTCCATGGATAAGACGGCAAGAAACGCTTCCTGCGGGATCTCGACGCGACCGACCTGCTTCATGCGCTTCTTTCCTTCCTTTTGCTTCTCCAAAAGCTTTCGCTTTCGGGTGATGTCTCCGCCGTAGCACTTCGCGAGAACGTTCTTTCTCATGGCACTCAATGTCTCTCGCGCAATGACTTTGCTTCCGATCGCGGCCTGTATTGCAACCTCGAACATCTGGCGCGGGATCAGCTCTTTCAACTTATTGCACAATTTCTTTCCCCAGTCGTACGCTTTGGATCGATGCACGATTGTTGAAAGCGCATCGACCGGCTCACCGTTCAAGAGGATGTCGAGCTTGACGAGGTCTGACTCACGGTAATCAAGAAAATCATAATCCAATGAGGCATATCCACGAGAGACAGATTTCAGTTTATCGTAAAAATCGAAAATGATTTCGGCTAATGGTAATTCGAAATGGATGTCCGCCCGATCTGGACTCAAATACGTCGTGTTCTTGTGAATTCCCCTCCGCTCCATGCAGAGCTTCATGATGCCGCCGATGTATTCCGTGGGCGTGATGATCTGTGCCTTGACATACGGCTCTTCAATGAGCTCGATTTGCCCAACCGGTGGCATGAACGCCGGATTATCAACCACGACCACCTGACCGTCCGTCTTTCGCACCTTATATTCAACGTTGGGGACCGTATTAATGAGGTTCTGATTATACTCACGCTCCAACCGCTCGCGAATGATCTCCATGTGAAGCAAACCAAGAAATCCACACCGGAATCCGAACCCCAACGCCACCGATGTTTCAGGCTCGAACACGAGAGCTGCATCGTTCAGCTTGAGCTTCTCCAGAGCGTCTCGAAGTTCACCGAAGTCATCCGAATTTGCGGGATAGACACCGCTGAACACCATCGGCTTCACTTCCTTGTAGCCCGGAAGCGGTTCAGCGGAAGGCCGATCGACAAGGGTAATCGTGTCGCCAACTTTCGTGTCGTGAACATCCTTCACGTTGGCAATGATGTAGCCGACATCACCCGCGGAAAGGAAACCAATCCTCTTGCGCTGCATTTCCAGAATCCCGATATCTTCTGCCTGAAATTCTTTGCCGTTCGAAAAGAAACGAATTCTATCCTTCTCCCGAACCATTCCGTCAAAAATCCGCACATATGCAATCGCTCCCCGATACTCATCGAACACCGAATCGAAGATCAGGGCCCGCAGTGGAGCGTCGGGATCGCCTTTTGGTGGCGGAACACGTTCAACGACGGCTTCTAACACTTCTGCCGTTCCAATGCCGGACTTTGCACTGCCTAACAGAATATCTTCCTCTTTACACCCTAAAAGGTCCATCACCTGATGCTTGACAGTGTCGAGCATCGTTTTTGCGCTCGGCAGGTCGATCTTATTAATGAATGGGACGATCTCGAGGCCCGCGTCAATGGCAAGATAGAGGTTAGAGATGGTTTGAGCTTCAACCCCCTGTGTTGCATCAACAACAAGAATGGCTCCTTCGCATGCAGCCAGTGAGCGAGAGACTTCGTAGGTGAAGTCGACATGACCGGGGGTGTCAATGAGGTTCAGGACATAGTCTTGACCGTTCTTCGATTGATATTTGAGTTGGATGGCGTGAAGTTTGATGGTGATGCCACGCTCCTGCTCGAGCTCCATATCATCAAGCACTTGCTTCGTCATCTCTCGTGCCGGAATGGCTCCGGTCATCTCGAGAAGACGGTCGGCAAGCGTGGATTTCCCGTGGTCGATGTGAGCAATAATGCAGAAATTTCGGATGTGCTTCATACGCTTCTTCCCACACCCTGCACAGCGGATTGCAGGTTTGGGGCAACATTCATTCCCGGCACTGGTTAGACGTCGGCAAGCTCATCTCCGTTTCTTAAAACAAGAAAGAGTAAAGAGTGGAATCCAGAATCACCCTTTACTCCGAGCAAGGACGGCAAAAATATAACGGAAAATGGCCTGAAGAGCAAGGAATCTAACGATCCGATGGCGACACTTCAGGAACGGCGCGTTCTGCGAGTGCAAAAAGGCTGTAAGCGGCAAGCGAACAGACAGTGGCAAGAAGAAAGCTGAACTCGAAGGAGGCAACATAATGCGCAAACAACCAGAGAACACAACCGACGACGAGTGCGGTTGTGGCGCTGCGTGCACCACCAAACTTCGTGTACATTCCGAACATGAAAACGACAAACACCGCCCCGCTGCCGAAGGCAGAAGCCTCTTTCACGAGATCATACACACCCTGGGCATACATTGCCAGCATGTAGGCAAGCAATCCCATAACGAAGACTCCAAGCCGTTGAATACGGACTTTAGTGTGTTCCTCCATTTGAGGTTGAAGCGGGATAAGAATGTTATGACAAAAGATCCCCGACGCTGCAAGCAACGCACTGTCAACGGTAGAGAGAATTGCCGACACGAGCGCCCCGGCAAAGACAATGTATCCGATAGTGGAAAAGTGCTGTTGAGCAACCATCGGGAGGATTTGTTCGGGCTGGTCCAAACCGGGCAGGATAGAGCTTCCGAGCAACCCCACGCCAAGGGGGATGAGACCAACAAGCAGATACGTTCCTCCCGCCATCAACGATGATCGGCGAGCAATCATCGGCGAGCGAGATGCAAGCACACGCGAGACCATCTCTTGTGCAGTCACCGACCCAAGAATCGGAATAGCCCAGGTCTCAGCCGTTCGCAGAACACTTGTGATAACTCCCTGAGTGCCGGAGGAAGATAGCGCTAATCTTTCTGCTGGCACAGATTGGAGAGCAGCTATGATCCCACCTGAATCCGCAATCAATGTGACGGCAAGCAGAGCAAGGCCGGCAATCAATATGAATCCCTGTACAATGTCCGTCATGGCATCTGCCAGCATTCCACCCATGATCGTGTAAGCAATGACTGCCGTTGCGGCAACCGTCACCGCAGTTGAGACTTCAAGAACAGACGATGCCGAGAGGACAAGTCCGAATGCTCGAATTTGTGCAGCGGCCCAAAGCAATGAGGTGGGAATCATGATCACAGCAATCACGCGTTCGGTCGAAGCCGAGAACCTGATGCGAAAGAAGTCGGCGATTGTGGTAAGCTTCATGCGCCAGAGCGGCACGGCAAAGAAGAGACCCATGAGGAACAAGCAAACGGCATAGCCAAACGGGTCTGCCGCAACCCCTGAGATACCCTCTGCATAGGCCGCTCCCGCCGTTCCGATGCAGGATTCAGCACCAAACCAGGTGGCAAAGATCGAAAAGGTCGCCAGAACATAACCAAGATTGCGTCCGGCGAGGAGATAGTCATCTTCAGTACGGATACGGCGACTGACAGTGTAGCCGAGGAGAAGTTGGAGGAGGACGTAGAGAAGGATACCAAGAAAGATTGGCGTCATCGGTCTGTCGGCTGCAGCATGGTGTTCTCCGAAAAGTCGGCTTTAATATAGCAAGGTGAGAGAGAAATGCAAATTCCAATGGCTCTGGGCTTGAACAAAAAGTTTGCCATGATGCGACTTTCCGACGGTGGGCTCTATCTCTCTGGAGATGGACACCACCGCCGGTGTTAAGCGTTAGACGTGGTGTCCATCCATTTCAGCCGGCATGCGATTTTTTCCCGAACTCTTCGTACTTTACCATCCCAACGAAAGGAGGATTGTATGAAACTGGTCATTGCCGGAGGGAGCGGCTTTCTTGGCAGAGCCCTCATCAGGCGACTCCTCGAGCTGCGGCATTCCGTTACCATCCTTTCCCGAAACCCGGATGCAGCAAGGGGTCGCCTTCCTTCCGAAGTCTCCGTAGTTTCCTGGGACGCCCGTTCGGTCGGCAGTTGGAAAGACCAGATTGATGGCGCTGATGCCGTCATTAACCTCACGGGCGAATCGATCGGCAACAAGCGCTGGACGAAAAGACAGAAGGAGATTCTCCTCTCCAGTCGTATTGACTCAACGAAGGCAATCGTCGAGGCGATCACATCCGCTCGTCAAAGACCAAAGACCCTTATCAATCAATCTGCCGTTGGGTACTACGGGAATGTGCCGGATGGAGATGTTACCGAGGACCACCCGGCCGGGTCAGACTTCCTTGCCTTGGTAGCCACGCAGTGGGAGGCGGAGGCGCTCAAAGCTGAGGAGCTTGGAGTGCGTGTTGTGATGCCACGAACAGGTGTTGTCCTCAGTCAAGATGGAGGTGCACTGCCGAGAATGCTTCTGCCCTTCCGTTTGTTTGTCGGCGGACCGCTCGGATCAGGCAGACAATGGTTTCCCTGGATTCATCTCACAGACGAGGTGGCGGCGTTTGAGTTCATCTTGCAGAATTCCTCGCTCAAAGGTCCTGTAAATCTCACCGCGCCGGAGAGCGCAACAATGAAGCAATTCTGCGCAATCCTTGGCCGGGTGATGCATCGCCCCTCCTGGGCGCCGGTACCGGGTTTCGTGCTGAAGATCATCCTGGGAGAAATGGCTGGACCGCTGTTACTCGGTGGGCAAAAAGTCGTGCCGAAAAAGCTGCTGCAAGCAGGATACACGTTTCACTACCCAAACCTTGAAGAAGCGTTGCGCAACATCCTCACTTCAGGGGAAGGCTGAACTTTAACGAAATGTTTCCGTCCAGATCATCGGTAACTTCAAAATTGTAAAGGCTCGCCCCGACGTATGCATCTGCGACGTTCAAGATGTAAACGATCGCAATGTAGAAACCGAACTTGTCCCGCTCGTCGCGATAGAAATCTCTTACCAGCCGCGATCGCTCGTCGGGGCGACCGGCGCTCAGCGAGGCACGATACTCTCTCCGGAAGTCACGGTACTTCTTGTCTGCCTTCAACCATTGACTGACAAAGTACCCCCCGAATCCCCAAATCACCGGAATCCTCCAGTACCTCTCGGTGTAGAACTGTCCCGCACCGGGCAACACGGCGGAAAGTCCTAAGGCAAGAGTTGGAGATTTTTGAGAACGAACAACTGAGAGGCCTGTCTCTTGAGAAGTGGAATCCACACGACTCGAAAATTCAAGTGGCGAAATCGATGATTGTGTTGAGGACTGGGAAAGAAGAGCGTCGGGGAACAAGAACAAGATCACCACAAAGAGAAGTGACGGCGAGAGGTGAATCCAACCGTTATTTTTCGACCAGGGCAATCGCTTCGATCTCCACTCGCACATCACGAGGAAGGCGTGCAACCTCCACGGTGCTTCTCGCAGGAGCTGCCGCTGAGAAAAACTCAGCATAGACCTCGTTCATCGCCGCGAATTCACTCATATCCTTCAAGAAGACTGTCGTCTTGATGACGGACTTCATCGATGCTCCGGCTGCCTGAAGAATCTGCTCGACGTTTTTGAGCACCTGGCGGGTTTGCGCCTTGATGTCACCATCAACAACTTGGCCTGTGGCCGGATCGATGGCGACCTGTCCTGCAGTGTACACGATTCTCTCATCGACGAGAATGGCCTGACTGTAGGGTCCAATGGGAGACGGGGCTTTGTCCGTCAAGATCTTCTTCAGGGGCATATCCTCCTCATGTTAACGACGTTTTTCGATTTCAGCAAACAGATCAAGAAGGCGGTCCAGATCATCCAGCGAATAAAACGAAATGACGATCTCTCCCCTTCCGCTACCGTGGCTCCTCACGGAAACCTTGGTCCCCAAAGCCTGCCGGATTTTCTCTTCGACATTTCGAATGCTCGATGCACCATCCGTCGGCGTCGAACGGCCCGGGCTTGATCGTCCTCCCGTCGTCTTCCCGTAGGAACGAACCATTTCCTCAACCTTGCGGACCGAGAGACCGCCATCGACAATCTTCTGATAAAACCGAACTTGGGCCTTCTCATTGGGAAGCGCGAGCAAGGCTCGTGCATGACCCATGGTGATTTTGTCTTTCCGGATTCCCAGTTGGATGGGCTCCGGCAGTTTGAGCAGGCGGAGGAAATTCGTCACTGTCGTTCTGTCCTTCCCCACCTTCTTGGCGATTTCTTCCTGCGAGAGATTGCACTCGGTCATCAATCGTTCGTAGGCCTGGGCAATCTCGATGGCATTGAGATGTTCACGCTGGATGTTCTCGATCAGCGCCAGCTCGAGCATCTCGGCGTCGGTCTTTACCTCGATCACATACGCCGGAACACGTCGCAATCCAGCCTTCTGTGCCGCCCTCAACCGACGCTCACCCGAGATGAGTTGATATCCCCCCTCAACTCGCCTCACCGTGATCGGTTGAATAACTCCCTTCTCCACGATGGAACGGCGCAACTCATCGAGAGCCGATTCATCAAACTCCACGCGTGGCTGATAGGGATTCGGCTGGATCTTTGAAACCTCTACGCTGACGATAACCCCGGTTTCCCCGCTATCCACTCCGCCCTTATGGACGCTCACTTCGGGCAGAGATGCTCTCGGGATGAGTGCACTTAGGCCGCGACCAAGCACGGATTTTTTCTGTTGGGCCATGGGTTATGAGGAGGCCGTTATTGTGTCGGGAACTTGAACATTATGCCTGGCCAAAACTTCGCGCGCAAGCTCCATGTAATTGCGCGTTCCCGAACACACGGCATCATAGAGAATGATGGGCTTTCCAAAACTCGGGGCTTCACTCAGGCGAATGTTCCGAGTAACGATCGTCTCAAACACTTTGTCGCCGAAATACCGCTTAACCTCATCCAGAATCTGATTAGACAATCGCAGTCGCGAATCGAACATCGTGAGGAGTACGCCCTCGATATCCAGATTCGGGTTGAACGTCTTCTTGACCATATTGATTGTATTAAAGAGCTGGCCAAGTCCCTCAAGCGCAAAATACTCGCATTGGACGGGGATGAGCACCGAGTCAGCTGCCGTGAGGGCATTGAGCGTTAGCAACCCGAGGGATGGCGGGCAATCGATGATCACGAAGTCATACTTGTCTCGCACGCGCTCCAACGCTTTGGCCATCCGATGCTCCCGCTCCTCGATTTCCACCATCTCAATCTCCGCTCCAACAAGATTAATGTGCGATGGCAGAAGCCAAAGGAAGGGCATTTGCGTATCGACAATCGTCGAGGTGGGATCTAAACCGTTGAGGAGAACCTCATAAACCGTCCGCCCTTCGACTGGATTGACACCGACACCGCTTGTAGCATTTGCCTGGGGATCGGTATCGACGAGCAAAACGCGCTTTTCCGCTACGGCAAGACTGGCCGAGAGGTTGACGGCGGTGGTTGTTTTTCCGACTCCACCTTTTTGATTTGCTATGACAATGATCTTTGCCATGTTGTTTGCTACACCACCATCATTCCGCCTGCGCACAGTATTGCAAGAATGCCGGTTGCAACCGATCGCTTGACAAGCTTACCGTAAGCAAGACTCCATCCCTCAAATTCCTCTCCGGTAGCACTCACCATCTTTTGGAGAACCTGTTTGATCTGCCAAGCAAAAAACGCGAGGGCCAGGAACAAAACCTGTTTCGCCAGCAAGAGCTTCGACCACGGCGTCGAAAAGTCGAACCATAGAAATCTCGGACTCAGAAGCATCAACAGGAATCCCGTCGTCAGCAGTGTCCAGAGACTCATCCAAACGAACCCCTGATAGCGATTCTGTGCCGCTCGGACGACTGTAGATCCTCCTGCACGCTCGTACTCAACCACGGGCCCCATGACTGCATTCAGAAAAATGAGTCCGCCGATCCAGACAACGACGGAAACGACATGCATAACACGGCAAACCCAAAGAACGAAATCCATAGATGAGGTAACAGCTTCATGGGAGGACTAAGTGAATCGCTTGGAGCATGAAGGCACTGTCGAATATACCTTTTTTTCTGATTATTGCAAAACTTCAGGTAAACTGGTCTTCGATCCTCAACTCGTAACCTCTGAGGAATTCCTCAATTCCCATCCTTCTCCTCCCCTCCTGCTGAAGCTCGACGACACTGATCACCCCAGAGCCGGTTTGCACTTCGAGTGATTGAGGAGAGACAGCAACAATTGTTCCGGGCGCGGCAGATCGAAGCTGGCCACTCTCCGAAAGTCTCGTTCGGTAAATCTTCAAAAGCTTTCCATTGTGCAATGTCCAGGCAGCGGGATACGGTGAAAGTCCGCGAACAAGGTTGTGTACCTGTGCTGACGTTTGCTCCCACCGGATTCTGCAATCTTCCTTAAAAATCTTGGGAGCTGTGGTTGCCAATGAGTCATCTTGAGGTCGAACTGTAACACGATCAAGCTCAATCAACCGGACGGTTTGAAGCACTATTTCTGCGCCGACCTGAGCAAGTTTATCATGAAGTTCACCGGCTGTCTCGTCCGGCCCGATTCTCACTCTCGCTTGGAGAATGATTGACCCAGTATCCACCTTATCCTGCAAGAAGAACGTCGTCACACCCGTCTCCGTCTCTCCACGGATAATCGCCCAGTTAATCGGAGCTGCACCGCGATACTTTGGAAGTAATGAGGCGTGAAGATTGAACGATCCTTTAGGAGGAATTGTATAGACTTCTTTTGGGAGAATTCTGAACGCTACAACGACAAACAGATCGGCGTTCAGGAACCGTAGTGAACTAATAATGGAAGGATCGGAGAGATTCTCAGGCTGAAGGAGTGTAAGATGATGTTGAAGAGCGAATGCCTTGACGGGCGACGGGGCAACCTGCTGGCCTCGTCCGCGAGGTCTATCAGGCGTTGTTACAACAGCGGCAACGTCGTAGCGGTTCTCGAGAAGAGTCTTAAGACTCGGGATCGCAAAGTGGGGTGTGCCCATAAAGACCAGTCGCATTGCGAAGGCTCATGCCTCCACTTTCCTCAGCACTCGGCGCATCCCTTTCTTGCTGGCAGCGCTGATGACTGGATAGGTCGTCTCGATAACCCCTTTCTTGATTTTTGTCAATTTCGGCTTCAGTAAGGCTCGATTAGCGGTAGTAAGGTGATCGATGAACAGGAT
The DNA here is from genome assembly GCA_035559595.1 of Bacteroidota bacterium. GTDB lineage: Bacteria > Bacteroidota > Ignavibacteria > UBA10030 > UBA10030 > DATMBF01. The sequence goes on from DATMBF010000020.1 coordinate 101,790, forward strand.
ACCATCGAGATGATCGATTTCGTGGAGGATTACTCTGGCAAGCAGACCGTCGGTTGTGAGCTCGGTTTCTTGAAATTTCGCGTCTCGAAAGACGACAGTAATTGTCTCCGCGCGTGTAACCTCTCCGCGAACATCCGGGATACTGAGGCAACCCTCCTCCATCGTCCACTCACGATCACGGCTCCGCACTACAGGATTGATGAGAACTAGTGTCGTCGGACCTTCACTTTTCTTGCGTTCTGTCTTCTTCTCCCCCTCCTCCTCGTCATTTTCGGCTCCAGTAATGTCGATCACAATGACACGGCGGAGGTCGCCGACTTGCGTTGCAGCAAGACCAATTCCGTTAGCGTTCCGCATCGTCTCAAACATATCGTACACCAGCTTGACGAGCGAGTCATCCATTGCCTGGACGGGCTTTGCTTTTGCCCGCAGTACATCATGACCGTAAAGATAAATAGGAAGAATTGCCATAGAATATGACAGAGGAACGTTTCAGTAATTTGCGATGGAATATACGGAGGTGTGTGGCGGGAATCAACTTACTGAGCAATGACTCGTCTTGCTCCTTCGTATCGTTTTTTGAAATATGAGCTTTGGAGCGAAGATATAGTTACGCCGAGCGTTACACTCGCGTGTGCAAAGAGGTCATCGCCAAGATAGATGCCGACATGAGAAGCCGATTCGCCCGTTGTGTTGAAGAAAACGAGATCGCCGAACTTCAGATCTTCAAACGAAACCGGTTTTCCGATCTTCGATTGATCCGCACTCGTCCGCGGTAGCTGAACACCGACAGAATTCTTAAATACGAGCATCGTATAACCCGAACAATCGAGTCCCTGAGGCGTGTCGCCACCGTATTCATACGGAATACCCATGTAGCGGGAGATTTCACGCATCATTTTGCTTTGATCGAGCGGCTTGATCGCCGGATTCTTCTCTTTGCGAAAATCCCGTTTCCCCGCCACGATACTCTCTTTCACCTCGGGGGCAACCTTTTTGTCATCCTCGGCTTTTTCTTCCTCGATTTCTTTGGCTGAGAATCTGGCGCCGGGAGGTTTCCGCTCAGATGCCGCAGAACTCCGCTCCGCGTTTCCAAAGCGAGGTGAAGACGCGCCACAGCCGGGCAGACTCAGCAATCCCCACGCCATCAACGATAGAGAGACCGTTAGCCTGACTGCCCGGTTCGCCATAAGAGCGAAAAAGCCCCGGCTTCGACCGAGGCTTCCTCTCAAAACGATATGCTTCATTCCACCCAATATTAGCCTAAGTATGCTCGCAAATGCTTACTACGCGAGGCATGTCGCAAGCGGCGAATCGCCTTTTCCTTGATCTGGCGCACCCGCTCGCGCGTCAAATTGAACTTCTCACCGATCTCCTCAAGCGTCAATGAGTGCTCTTGATCGAGGCCGAAATAGAGCCTGATGACCTGCGCTTCACGCTCCGTAAGCGTCTTGAGTGCACGCCGAACCTCTTCGCGAAGCGACTCATCCATCAATGTGTGGTCGGGCGAGGGCTGCCTCGAATCCTGAATGACGTCGAGCAACCGATTGTCCTCCCCCTGTGCGAACGGCGCATCCATCGAGAGATGGCGACCGGAGATCTTCAGCGTATCGGAGACTTCGAAAAGCGACATGTCGAGCTCCTCGGCAAGCTCGCTGGCGCTCGGCTCGCGCTCGAACTCCTGCTCGAGGGTGCTAAACGCCTTTCCGATCTTGTTCAGCGCACCTACACGATTAAGCGGAAGGCGCACAATACGGGACTGCTCGGCAAGCGCTTGAAGAATCGACTGGCGTATCCACCAGACAGCATACGAAATAAACTTGAAGCCGCGGGTCTCATCGAACCTCTTGGCGGCTTTGATCAATCCAAGATTTCCTTCGTTAATCAGATCGCCAAGGGAGAGTCCCTGGTTCTGATACTGTTTCGCTACACTGACGACGAAGCGGAGATTGGCCTTGGTGAGCTTCTCGAGGGCCTTTTGGTCGCCTTTCTTGATCCGCCGCGCGAGGTCAATCTCCTCCTGCGGTGTTAAGAGCTCGACCTTACCGATCTCCTGCAGATACTTATCTAACGATTGACTCTCTCTGTTTGTATATTGCTTGCTGATTTTCACCATTCAATCACTAACCTTGTCTTGCGATATTCGCATTGATAAAACACCATAAGGCAAAGAAAAATTTCCGTTCACTTGAGGTCGATGCGATCGACGATTCCCACGATACTGGCATCGACAGGCGACATCTCCAGAGGAAGTGGAATCACGGCCTCCCGTGCTGTAATATAAAACACCGTCTCGCCTGGTCCGGCACCTACGGTGTCAACCGCCATGATCGGCGTACCCGCGTTCTCGCGTTTCCCATTCAGTGGCTGGACGATTTGCAGCTTGAAGTTCTTCAGGAACTCGTCTTTCCGAGTCGCCCAGATCGTTCCGATGACTTTTCCGAAGTACATGCGTTAGTCCGCCACATCCAGCTTATCGACAACGGCGACAATCACGGCATCAACCGGCTTGTTTTTGGTTTGCGTGGTCTGACGCGCTGAGCTTCCCGACGTCACAAGCACAACATCGCCGACACCGGCCTGCACCGTATCGACCGCAACCACGAAGGTATCTTTAAGTTTGTAATCGAGATCGACATGTTTGACGATCTGAAACTTCATTCCCACCAGTTCCTCATCTTTGCGTGTCGCCCACACTGTCCCGACCACTTTTCCCAGGAGCATAATCGGCCTTTCGTCTCTAAGTAAGACGGCGCAAACAACGAAATAGATTCACTGCATCAGTACAAAACTCAGTCGCGGAAGGTGTCACTTCTTTCACCGGTGACACTTCTTCTGAACTGTATTTTCAAATTCTCGGAAACACCGCGTGGGGATGGCAGCGTTAAGCGTACACTTCCTTTTCATTGCATTTGCAGACCTGCACGCGCTGCCGGTTGAATCGATACGAGTCGTGCCTCGACCGCACGGACTGAATGTAGAGCGTTGGAACTTTGATGGTGCCGCATTTCGGGCATTTCACGCCTTTTTCGGCAACAGCTTTCTTCGCCTTTTCAGCAAAATCGGTTTGTTTCGCCATATCGTCTCCGTTAATCTTTTTCTAAAATAATTCAAAACACACGCACAACATTGCCGCCGGCCTCAACAGCCCGCTTCAACACCTGATTCGCATGGTCCAGCAAATCCATGTCGCTGGTGCCGCCCGTAAGTCCACACACACCTGCGCTCACCGTCACCGAGAAACTCTTTTGCTCCAGATTGATGATGTTGCTGGCGATGTTTTTGCGAAGCTTTTCCGCCCAGAGATATGCCTCGTTCGCCGTCGTGTTGATCAACAAAACCGCAAATTTGTTGAAGTCATAGCGACCGATAAGATCGTACTGCCGGATACTTGATTTGATCATCCGACCCACGTTCTGCAGTATGAAATCAAAGCCCTCTTTGCCGTACCGGTTGAGATGCTCGGTCATGGTGTCGACCGAAATCAAGGCAAGCGCCATATCCTGATCGAAATCCGTAGCCCTCTGGACCTCTTCCTGAAGTCGGACAAGAAAGAACTTCCGTGCCGCAACACCGGTCGTCTCGTCCATCAAGACGTAGTTGGAAACGATTTCCGTCAACGTGAGCGTCTCCAAAGCAGCAGAGGCTGTGTCAACAAGCTTCTGCAAGAGCTTCACATCGGCATCAGAATACGTTTTCAGATCTTTGCTTTCGATAACCAGCGCACCGTAACATCGGCTCACGGAATTGATCGGAAGCAGAACAATCGAACCGTTGGAATCGACCCTTTCCGCTCGATAGTAGCGAGGAAGTGAAACGTCGCCGACGCTTTCGATGATCTTTGGAATCCCCGTCTGAATAATGTTTCCAACAAGACTTTCGTGCGGGTCGATCTCCTGACCTTGCGCTACGTAACTATCGTTCATTCTGTTCACAACGTGCTGAAGCGCCCAGGCCTTTCGCGTTTCATCAAAAAGGACAATCGCAATATAATCCCATGCTACCAAGCGGGAGACCTCCTCTCCAAGCGACCTCACAATATTGTGCAGCGTAAACTCCATCCTAAACTGCTCCCGCATCCGATTGATGGAGCGGAGCGTTTCGGAATCCAGGAGGAGATCGTACTTATCCGTATAGCTCTGGATCAGCGAAGAGATCAGCTTAGTGAACTGGCCAAGGAGCGTGAACGTCTCCGGCCCAAACACATCGTCACTGAGGCTATCGACCACGAGCACCGCAACGGGATCACGCTTCTGTGTGCCCTGTTGCTTGTAGAAAATCGGTATCCCTACAAATGTTTTCACCGGCTCGACCGATTCGTAGTAGCCCAGAATCTCTGCTTGTGCCAGTTGGTTGACATCATTGACAAGCTTTGGTTGGCCCGACACCGCCACCTGGCTCACCAGATCATTCCCGATTTCACGACGCCGATGGGAAGCAAAACATTCGCTATCCGTAACGTAACTCTCTAATACTATCTGACCTTTCCCCTTGTTCACCCAATAGAAGGCAGCCGTGTGGGCGAAATGAACCTCCTTCACAACCGTCAGGACTTTCTTGAGGAGATAGGCAAATTCCGATTTTGGCCCCGACTCCTTGGGGATCACATCCTCATCCGGCGCGACAAGGGCGGAAATCTCGACCGATGACGGCTCCCGCCGTTCTTGGACTGGCATGCGGTAGGATGGGGCCGCGCGAAGCTGCTCAGCTTCCTCTTTCACTTCCACCTTGTATGGCTGTTCAACCGGCTGAAAATCGTCGAACACGAGTTTTTTCATCTCGCCCTCTCGCTTGTGTGAGGTTTGTTGGATGAGCTCCTCAAGTTCGTGTTCCTCTTCCTCCTCCGCCTTTGCCTTTAACCCCACAATGACATAGGTGATGAGTGAACCGGACACGAGGAACAGAACAACCTTGAGAATGGGACCCGGGACTGCCAATCCTACAAAAAACAGAATGACGCCCGACAGCACAATCAGTTCCTGTTTTAACGACATCGTGTCAACCCAGGAGCGAATCGTGTCTAGAACACGGGCGTCAGTCATTGTCCGCGAAGATTCCCTTCGGGAAATGGTGCAAGTCTATGAAAGCCCACAAGGTGGCTTAAATTTAGCCTATAAGTGACAGAAAGTCAAGGTAAAAAGCAGGCCAACACCCCTTCCGCACTGAATTAACACGTCATAATCTGACATGACTTCATGTTGAGTTGAAGATGAGGAAATCGATCTGCTTGTCTTGCAGCCTGCTTATTTTTTACCTACTTTTTCAAAAAAATGTCTTCGTCATGAAAGCGGTCATCATGGCTGGCGGATTTGGGACTCGCCTTCGTCCGCTGACCTGCAACATCCCCAAGCCGATGGTTCCCATGGTCAATAAACCGATAATGGAACACATCGTCCGATTGCTGGCAAAGCATGGGGTCAAACAGATCGTCACCACATTGTTCTACCAACCGGACGTGATCCGCGAGTACTTCGGTGACGGGAGCAAGTTTGGCGTGCACATCCAGTACCGAAAAGCGGAGGCTGATCTCGGGACTGCCGGCAGTGTAAAAAACGCGAAAGACCTCCTCGACGAACGAACGCTCATCATCAGCGGTGACGTGCTGACCGATTTCGACCTCACCCAAGCAGTCGAATTCCATAGGAAGAAACGCGCCAAAGCAACCATTCTCCTCACCAGATCGGCGAACCCGTTGCAATTCGGACTCGTTATGACTGATGATGAGGGTCGAATCACGCGCTTCGTCGAAAAGCCGTCGTGGGGTGAGGTCTTCAGCGACAGCATTAACACCGGTATTTACATTCTCGAACCGGAAATCCTCGACCTTATTCCTTCGGGAGAAGAATTTGACTTCAGCAAAAACCTCTTCCCCCTCATGTTGGATCAAGACATACCTCTGTTCGGCCATATCAGCTCCGGGTACTGGCGAGACATCGGAAACCTCAGCGAGTATCAAGAATCGCACCTTGATGTCTTGAGAAATCAAGTAAAGCTCTCCATCGATGGGGAACGCGTTGGCAACGCCATCATCGACACCAACGTCAAGCTTGAAACAAGCCCGAGAAACATTACTGGAATGGTCGTCGTTGGCAAGAATTCCAGAATCCATCGAGATGTCGTTATTTCGAACTCGGTCGTAGGTGCGGATTGCGAGATCCTTCCCGGAGCCGTGATTCGTAACTCGATCATCTGGGATGGAACACAAATCGGGTCAAAGGCCGAGCTGAACTCCGATGTCGTGGGGACGAAATGCATTATTGGCGACGAGGCGATCCTGTCGGAGAATGTGTTTGTCAGTGATCGCTGCGTCATAGGACGGAAGAGCCAGCTCTATGCAAACATCAAACTCTGGCCCGAGAAAGTGGTTGAAGAAGGAGCCAGTGTCAATAAGAGTTTGGTATGGGAAGACCGTTGGCTTCGCGAACTTTTTACCGATGCACGAGTCACGGGAATATCAAACATCGAGATGAGTCCGGAATTCGGGGCGAGGCTGGGAGCAGCCTTTGGCGCACTCGTCGGCTCAGGATCCACCGTGGTGACGAGCCGGGACTCCGACAATGTTTCGAGAATCATCAACAGGGCGGTGATGTGCGGACTCATGTCTGCCGGCGTCAACTGCAACGATCTCCGGGCGACGTCGATCCCCATTGTTCGACACGAGCTTCAGAGTGGAAAGGAACGAGGGGGAATTCATGTCCGAAAATCACCTTTTGACAAGAACCTGACGGACATTATCTTCTTCGATGCCGACGGCAAGGACTTGCCCGCGAGCAAAACGAAGGCCGTGGAGCGACTGTTCTTTGCGGAGGATTTCATCCGGGCTAACTATGATAAGGTGGGAACGCTCAATTTTCCGGAACGAACCACCGAAAGCTACATGGAACGCTTCCTGGCGACGATTAATGTCCAGGCCATACGCTCGGCAGACCTGAAGATTGTTGTCGATTATTCGAACGGTGTCGCTTCAACGATTTTCCCGATTATCCTGGGTAATCTCAACGTCCAGGTGGTTTCGCTTCATGCCTACCTCGATAGCCGCCGCCTCACGAGGACAAAGGAGGAATTCGATCGATCCATTCAAGAACTCGGCCATGTCGTTACATCGCTGCAATACGATTTGGGCGTGATGTTAGACGCGGGAGCGGAGAAAATCTTCGTCGTCGATGAGCACGGCTGCCAGATCGACAACGACCGGATGTTGACGCTCATGACGAAGCTTGTGCTGCTGGCAAACAAGAACATTAAGACCATCGCCGTTCCGATTTCAGCGTCGGGGGAAATCGACCTGATCGCCAGGGAACATAAGGTGAAGGTTGTCAGAACGAGAGAGAGCCATCTCTCCCTCATGGATGCCGCAACAAACAAAGAGATTGGTTTTGTCGGCGGGACAAAGGGAGGATTCATCTTTAACGAGTTCCTGTTTGCATCGGACGGGATGTATTCGCTGGCCAAGGTGCTCGAAAGCATCGCGATCAGCGGAACGCGAATCGGCGAGCTCGATAAGTCCACTGTTCGCTTGCATTTTGTCAAAAAAAATGTTCCTTGTTCGTGGCATGTGAAGGGTCGAGTCATGAGACGGCTGATGAAGGACACGGAGTCGTACCGGCGGGATCTGATCGAGGGCGTCAAAATCTATCCCAAGAACGGAAACGCAATGACGTCCGTCTTTCTCAACCCCGACCGCGCGCGCCCGATCTTTCATATCAATGCCGAATCCGACGATCCGGTACTTGCCGAAGCACTCGCGCAAGAGTACGCACAGAAAATCCAGTCTTGGATATCAACAGATTGAGCAATCGCATCAACACCGGTCATCCTCGAACCGACACTTATGAAAATCACCGACATTCTTAACGAGCGAGTCATCCGAACAAACCTGGCGGGAACAACAAAAACAGAGATCATTGATGCGATGATCGATCTCGTCTCCACACAGGAAAAGGTCCTCGACAAGGAGAAGCTTCGCGAGGCGATTTTCGAGAGGGAAAAGATCATGTCGACCGGCGTCGGATCGGGATTCGCCATTCCCCACGGTAAGACGGATGCCGTCACCGACATCGTGGGCGCTTTTGCCATTACCGCTCAACCGATCGACTACCAATCGCTGGATGAGCAACCTGTGCGGATTGTGTTCCTCCTTGTAGGGCGCGACAGCATGGTAGGGCCGCATATCAAACTGCTGAGCCGGATTTCGAGACTCATGAACAAAGAAGAATTCCGAAAAAAGCTTCTCGAAGCGAACTCACCCGCCGAAATCCTAGAACTCTTTCGACAGGAAGAGGCGACATACTTTGAAGTTTAATAACGCCTCTATCAATCGCCAGACTCCTTTCTCCATCGCACCTCACGTGAGAATTTCGTGAAGTATCGATCCATTAAAGGCACACGAGATATCCTCCCCGGCGAAGTCGAACGTTGGCAACACGTTGAAGCGGTCGTCCGTACGGTCATGCGGGATTTCAATTACAACGAAATTCGAACACCGATCTTCGAACAAACGTCTCTTTTCGCAAGGAGCATCGGCGAGCTTACGGATATCGTCACGAAGGAGATGTATACCTTCACGGACCGAAGCGAGGAAAGCATTACCCTGCGACCAGAAGGAACAGCCTCAACCTTGCGGGCGTACATCCAAAATAATCTTGGCGAGCAATCTCCGCTGGTGAAGGTCTACTATATTGGCCCGATGTTCAGACAGGAGCGTCCACAGGCCGGGCGCCTGCGACAATTCCACCAGTTCGGCAGCGAGGCAATCGGCTCATCCTCACCCATGCTGGATGCAGAGACGATTCTCATTCCGCTTGAAGTGTATCGAAGACTTGGCGTGACGGAAACAAAGCTTGCCATGAATTCGGTCGGCTGCGAGAAATGCAGACCGCGATACAAGGAACAGCTTGTGAAGTATCTGGAATCTGTCAAAGAGAACCTCTCACAGGAGAGTCAAGAACGGCTGCGAGCGAACCCGCTGCGGGTTCTCGATTCCAAAGATGAACGAGACCGCACATGGACGGCCGACGCACCATTCATGGTCGATCATTTATGCGAGGAATGTCGCTCCCATTTCAACGAAGTGCGGTCGCTCCTTGACGGACTGAAGATCGTGTATCACGTGGATGGCAGATTGGTTCGGGGCCTGGATTACTATACGAAGACAGCATTTGAAATCACGAGCCGGCACTTGGGATCACAGGACGCGCTTGCCGGAGGTGGGCGATACGACCTCCTCGTGAAGGAACTCGGCGGAAAGCAAACGCCGGGTGTCGGATTTGCCGCCGGTATGGAACGGTTGATGATCGTGCTTGAAAAGAACCACCCGCCCACAGCATCACATGGACCCATCATCTTTTTTGTGACAACGGATGAGCAATCCAGACGATGGGCGTTTCTGCGTGCGCAGGAGCTTCGGGCAAAGGGAATTTCCGCTGAGTTGGATTATCTCGACCGGAGCGTGAAGGCCCAAATGCGCGAAGCAAATCGCCAAGCAGCAAAATATGTTCTCGTGATCGGCGATGAAGAACTCCGCTCCATGCGAGGGAAACTGAAAGATATGTCCACAGGTGAGGAGCGACCTATTTCCCTCAACGAACCAATGCTTTCCCTGTCGTAACCAATGCCACGGAAGAAACGGGAACCGGAGTATGTCCTTCACATCTTCTTTGGGAAGAACGAAGAAACAAGGGAAGACGTTATCGTCTTTCTCATCCAAACGACCAAGGTCTTTTTGTATTTCAATTATCAGATTCTGTTCGACGGAAAAATCAAGGGTAACACGATTGAGTTGAATATCCGGGGTCTTCGCACACCGCCCGTCACGCTTCCGGCGCTTGGTCCCGCGACAGGACGGTTTGAAATTCCTCGCGTATGGGGAATCTTCACGCTGGTCGTGAAAAAACTCAAAAGAGATGTGAATGAGTTTCGGCTCGAGATTACCGATAGCCGTATCACCGTATTGGATTCACCGCCGAAAAGCTTTCTCCTCATCCAAACCAATCAACCAACATAGCACTAACGATAAACCATGTGTCCACGACTTCTTGAAATCGGACCTTTCACGGTCTACAGTTACGGGTTAATGCTGGCGACTGGCTTCATTGTCGCAAGTTATCTGCTCACCCTCGAATTCAAGCGCAAACGGCTTGATGCCTCACTTGCAAACAATGTAACCTTAATTGCCCTTGTCGGCGGGATCGTCGGCTCGAAGCTCCTTTACCTCATCGAGCACTGGAGTGCCTTCGTGGCAGACCCATGGGGAATGGCATTCTCACCTGGCGGCCTCACCTTCTACGGCGGCTTTCTCCTCGCAGCAACCCTGATCTATTTCTACGCGAGAACGAAGGGGATCTCGTTTTTCTCCATTGCCGACTCTGTCGCGCCCGGATTGATTCTCGCCTATGGAATCGGGCGATTGGGCTGTCATTTTGCCGGCGACGGGGATTACGGCTTTCCTACCGACTTGCCATGGGGGACCGACTACTCGAAAGGCACCTATCCCCCTTCGCTTGCCTTCAAGAATGTTCCCGAGATTGCCGACAAGTATCCCGGGGGAATTCCGGACAACATCCTCTGTCATCCAACTCCGGTCTATGAATTCCTCATGTGCCTCATCATTTTCGCGATCCTCTGGCGATTGCGGACACGCATTACGCAAACAGGGAAACTCTTTATGCTGTATCTCGTGCTGGCCGCGGTCGAGCGATTCTCGATTGAATTCCTCAGATTAAATCCTCGCATTGCCTTCGGGCTTTCTGAAGCACAGTGGATTTCCGTTGGTCTCTTCATCATTGGACTGATCGGCTGGAGATATCTCAGCAAGGCGCCTCAACAACCATGATTACCGTAGAACTCTATTCAAAAGACAACTGCTCTCTCTGCGACGAGGTAAAAGAACTTCTGAAGAAGCTTCGGAAGGATTATGCGTTCCGGCTGATCGAGAGACATCTTATGGAATCTGCCCCGAGGTATCAGGAGTTCGCAACGAAATTCCCGGTGGTGATCATCGACGGGCAGGAGCTCTCCGGCAAGGTCAGTGAAGCTGACCTTCGCAATTTGCTGGATCCCGGTCCTCCAACTTTCCTTTTCTTCGTCGCTAAGTTTCTTGAAGCTCTCGGTATGATTACCGTCCTTTTCGGTTTCATGTACGGACTGTTAGGCGATATGTGGACCGACCTCTACTTTTTCATTGGCGGAATTGTGATTTTTTATACGGGACGTGTGCTCGAGAGGCAAGAGGAGACAAAACGAAGGGCACGAAAACGAGCCGAACAGCAATTCGCCCATGGATAAGAGTGATGAGATTATTGCAGGGCGGCACCCTGTCCTTGAAGCCCTGAAAGCTGGTGAACAATTAGAGAAGATTATTCTCCACCATGGAGCCCACGGACCCGCCATCGATCAAATCCGCTCCCTGGCCCGTCAGCGCGGCGTCGTTGTCGTTGAAGCAAACAAAGAGAGATTCCGGGAACTCGGCGAAGGCACAGATCAAGGTGTCGTTGCGCTTCGATCGGACGTCACATATGCCGAAATTGAGGATCTTCTCCAGATTGCCAAGGAACGAAATGAGCCGCCTTTTCTCCTCATTCTCGACGAGATCGAGGATCCCCACAACCTCGGCGCATTGATCCGCACGGCAGAGTGCGCAGGGGTGCATGGAGTCATCATCCCCAAACATCATTCGGCTACCGTTTCCTCAACGGTAACCAAAGCAGCGGCTGGAGCAACGGCTTATGTTCGAATCGCTAAGGTGACGAACATTGCCCAGACACTCGACGAATTGAAATCGCTTGGACTCTGGATTGTCGGCACAGATTCGGCAGGGGAAAAAGCATATGACGGGATCGACTACAACGGGCCGATAGCGGTCGTTATCGGAAGTGAGGGAAAGGGGATTCGGAGATTGGTGAAAGAGAAATGTGACTTTTTGGTGAGAATACCCCTCTACGGAAAGATTGCATCCCTCAACGCGTCAGTGGCGGGGGCGTTAGTGCTTTTCGAAGCGGCTAAGGTTCGCCATCGTCCGCGATAGATTTCTTACTTCTTCCTAGATGTTACCTTCTTCCTTCTTGAGGGCAGTTTCCATCTCCCGCCAATCATCTTGCTCCTTCGTAAAAGATACTTCTGAATATCTTCACGTGCCTTCACAACCATTTTCTGCCGGTTATTCGCCTGCCTCATTGTTCGCCTCATTCTTTGCCAACCCGTACCGCCTCATTTTGGTGTACAAATGGCTCCTCTGGATATCAAGCGCTTCGGCAGTCTTTGAGATGTTCCATTTATGGCGCTCAAGTTGCTTCTTGATAAACGCCGCCTCCGCCTTTTCTTTGAAATCCTGAAACGTTCCGTTGAAATTCAAAAAGTCTTCCGACTCGTTTCGTGAGGATGTTGTCTCACCAAGCACACGCATGTCGATGGAGTTACCGGGAGAGAGAATGACTAACCGCTCCACGGCGTTCCGCAATTCTCTCACATTGCCGGGCCAGTCCCGCCTCATAAGTTCTTGCATCGCCTCGGGAGCAATGTTCTTCACCGGCAAACCGTTTCGTGAGCAGACGTCTGCGATAAAGGTTTCAACAAGCAGCGGGATATCCTCTGTCCGTTCCCTCAAAGGCGGCACGTTAATGGTAATGACCTGCAAACGATGGAACAGATCCTCTCTGAACGTTCCCTTCTTGATTTCCACATCGATATTCTTGTTCGTGGCGGCAATGACCCGGACGTTGACCGGAATGAGCTTATTGCCTCCTACTCGCTCGATTCTTCCCTCTTCAAGTGCCCGTAAGACCTTCGCTTGGGCCTGCAGACTCATATCGCCGATCTCATCAAGAAAGAGCGTGCCCCCATCTGCCTGCTCGAACTTTCCGATCCTTTGCGTTGTCGCTCCCGTAAAGGAACCTTTTTCGTGGCCGAAGAGCTCGGATTCAATGAGGTCGGCAGGAATTGCAGCACAGTTTACTTCGACAAATGTCTCCCCCATCCTTTTGCTTCTCCGATGAATTGCGCGTGCGACCAGCTCCTTTCCCGTTCCATTCTCTCCAAGAATAAGCACTCGTGCATCCGTCGGCGCAACACGGTCGATCAATTCAAGCACCTCCTGAATCCGTTGACTCTTGCCGATGATCTCATACTTCCCCTCGAGCCGCTCTTGAAGCTGACGAAATTCGGCAGCAAGTCGTGATTGCTCCAGCGCATTCCGAATCGTTACGAGGAGCTTGTCCCGATCCAGCGGTTTCGGTAAAAAGTCGAACGCGCCGCGCTTGGTCGCCTCGACCGCTGTTTCAATGGTTCCGTGGCCCGAGATCATGATCACCGGTAGCTGCTGATTGCGATCTCTGATTTGCTGGAGAACTTCCAGACCGTCCATTCCCGCCATTTTCACGTCAAGCAGCACAAGCTGAACATCGGGCGAGAGGAGTTTCTGAAGCGCCTGCTCACCATTCTCGGCAAACCGCACATTGTACCGTTCGTACTCGAGAATCATCTTCAACGAATCACGAACGCTTTTCTCATCATCAACGACAAGAATCGTCTTCATGGCTCATCGTCAACAGGTAAAGAGAAATAGTCGGAAGGAAGGATTGTTCTCACATAAACGAGGTCGTGTCCAAAGAGTTCCCCGAGTTTGTTCGCTCTTCGATCCCGCGGGTCATCTGCGCCGCCGACAATAAACTGCGCCTCCCCCCACTCCACGAAATTCCCAGCCGAACGGGCAAGTTCAGGCGACTCTGTTACAAAGGCGATGTACGCAGAGGCAAAAAAGTGTTGGAGCTTGTCGCGATCACCAGCGGGAATTGGAGGCGTATCGGGATAGAGTTTTGTTGGCAAATTCCGGACTCGCATGCGAAAGAGTGTGTCTTCTTCGAACGACAGCGGTAACGGAATGGCTCCAAGAAAGGGAGCTTTCACTTCAACCTTCTGATGTTCCAGTGTTGCCATCATCGAAACCACAAGGGCGCGGGCGATATTGAACTCGGCAATCTTGAGAGCTTTGAGATAGATTGCGTCAACGGCACGCAGGTCTCCACAGCGACGAGCGAGCTCGGCAAAACGGGGATCTCTTATGTATGCGCGAATCTCTTTGGTGTCGCGAAGAATTTGAGGTGTGAAAAGATTTCCGAGGAGAGAACCAATACTGATTCCGGAATCTTCCTCCTCCTGAAAATCCCACCAGAAGGCACCGTTGGTATTCGTTCCTTCACACTGACCGTACAGCTCACCGCTTCCAAGCCTCCACACAATGAGAATCGTGACAATAATCCGTCGAACCATGGACATCGAGAAGTCCATCTGTCAAAAACCCCTGAGTGTATGATGCGTCGTCGGGCGTTCATGTCTGAATCACGCCGGGATTGAATTGAGGGATGTTGGCATTGTAACTCGCCATCTCAATTCCGCGGGAGACAACCTCACGCGTATCCACCGGATCGATGATCCCATCCACCCACAACCGTGCTGCGGCAAAAAACGGATCAAGCTCCGACTCATACCGATCTTGAATCTCTTTTAGCAGTTTTTCTTGATCGGCCTTCGAGATCGTGGCGCCACCTTTCTCCATGGCCTGGAGCTTGATGCTCAAGAGAGTTTCGCTTGCCTGCTTGCCACCCATGACCGCAATCTGCGCTGTCGGCCATGCAAAGATCAGTCGCGGATCGTACGCTTTGCCGCACATTGCATAGTTGCCGGCCCCGTAGCTATTGCCCACGATGAAGGTGAATTTCGGCACGACACTGTTGGCCACGGCATTGACCATCTTCGCGCCGTCTTTGATAATTCCCCCATGTTCGGCCCGGCTTCCAACCATGAAGCCCGTAACATCCTGAAAGAATACGAGGGGAACCAACTTTTGGTTACAATTCATGATGAAGCGCGCAGCCTTGTCCGCGCTATCGCTGTAGATAACGCCGCCGACCTGCATCTCTCCTCTCTTCGTCCTGACAACCGACCTCTGGTTGGCAACGATGCCAACTGCCCATCCATCGATCCGTCCGTATCCACAAATGATCGTCTTGCCGTAGCCCTCTTTGTATTCGTCCAGTTCGCTATTGTCCAGAACGCGCGCCAGCACTTCATACATGTCGTACGGGCGACTCCGGTCTTCTGGCAAGATTCCATAGATTTCATCAGGGGGATATTTCGGCGGCTTCGGTTTCTCGCGGTGAAAGCCGGCACGCGGTCGCTCGCCGAACTTGGAAATGATGCTTCGAATCTTAGCAAGACATTCCTCATCATTCTTCATTTTATGATCGGTCACGCCACTGATCTCACAATGCACCTCTGCTCCGCCGAGGGCCTCATTGTCGATCTCCTCACCGATGGCAGCCTTCACAAGATGCGACCCGGCAAGAAAGACACTGCCTGTTTTCTCTACAATCATTGCTTCGTCGCTCATGATCGGCAGATACGCGCCTCCGGCAACGCAGGGGCCCATGATTGCCGCAATTTGAGGAATCCCCATGGACGACATGACGGCATTATTCCGGAAGATTCTTCCGAAATGTTCCTTGTCGGGAAAAATCTCCGATTGAAGCGGGAGAAACACCCCTGCTGAATCGACGAGATAGACAATCGGGAGGCGATTCTCGATAGCGATTTCCTGAGCGCGCAGGTTCTTCTTGCACGTGAGAGGAAACCAGGCTCCGGCTTTCACGGTTGCGTCGTTCGCAACGATGACAACCTCACGACCGTGGATTCTTCCGATCCCGAAAACTGTTCCCGACGAGGGAGCACCGCCGAATTCCGAGTACATGCCGTGTGCAGCGAAAAGGCCGATCTCCAGGAAGGAACTTCCGGGATCGATAAGCTTCTGGATGCGATCACGGGCAAACAGTTTCCCCCTCTTCCGGTGTTTTTCGATTGCCTCTTTGCCGCCTCCAAGCTTCACCCTTTCCGACTCTTGCTTGAGCCGATTGAGGAGCGAGGAGAAAGCTCGGCGGTTGCTTTCAAAGATCGCGTTCTTCCTGATGGCGCCACCCAGTGTTGCCATTACTCTCCTGTGGGTTGTTGGTTAGCGTTCCTGCGTCTCATTTCCAGATTGAATGCAAGATCCCTGGCAGGTTCAAATTGATCATCAAGCATCAGCGAGAGCCCCAGAAACCAGAGAGCTTGTCGGTCCTCTTCAAGTCGATCCAACGCCCTCGCTGCTTGATAATAGAGAACATTATCGGGCGTTTTGGGATACCGTGCGTACGTATTGCGGATGACGATAGCTTTACGATATTCGTCGTAAGCCTGCCGGTACTTCTGCATCGCAAAGTACATGTCTCCCAATTGAATCCGATAGCGGTCGACAGTGTCTGCCGAGAGTTCAATGGCTCGCTTCATGGATTCGATGGAGAAGCTTTCATCGAAAGAACTCAACGAGGTGGCTAAAGAACGTTCATGCGTGAATCTCTTCCATGCATAATCTACGAGGACATCAGGATCTCGTGGTTTGATCTCGTTGAGCCGCTTCAGCGCTTCAATCGATTCCTCCATGCGGTTGTGGAAAGATGCAGCCTCGGCAAAGAGTGAGAGAATCTCTGGATCTCGAGGGTACTTCTTCAACGACTCTTGGAGAATGGAGTAACTCAGAATGGAAAGCCCTCTGTGATTCTGAAGATGAAGTCGGGCAATGTTCAGCTGCTGTTCCTTCGTGAGCTGACGCTGTTGAAGATATCGTCTGAGGAGAAGACCCCCTTCATGCAACATCAATCTCTCATCAAACTCCTTTATGCGCTCCGATGCATTGCCAATAAAAAGTCCTCTTGCTGCCAAATATTCGAGACGAGGATGTTCACCAGTGCTCAGTTGGCCATACGGAATGTAGCGCGCCAATGCTCTCTCTGAAAGAATCTGATGTGTAAGAAATGTCGGCACATCATTCACATCGATGCGGCTTAATTCAGATTTGATCCTCGGCGACTGCAGTCTCGCCTCGAGAGCAGGAACGTCAAGCGAGAGAGGCTTATTCGAACCCACGAGAATCGCGTCCGTGGCGATACCGTGCCACAAGGTTGTGTACGGGAAGACCGACTGGAACGTTCGCAGAACGAGGTCGAACGCCTCATCGCTCATTTCGTATCTCTGGAACCATTGAACCATAAGACCGTTATCCTTCAAACGATCCTTACACAATTCAAAAAACTCCACGCTGAAGATATTGCCGATTCCTGCAATCCATGGATTCGAGGGTTCACTGACAATGACATCGTAGCGAGAATCGGAAAGTTTCAGGTATGTGATGGCATCTTCGACGACTAATCGCACTCGAGCGTCGTCAAGAGGCTTCCCGTTCACATCGTCAAAAAACCTCGAGGCCTCAACGACTTCTGGGAGAATCTCGACACAGTCGAGGTGGCGTATCGGATGCGCGAGCATGGTGCCAACTGTAACCCCGCTGCCCAATCCAATCACGAGGGCCGTATCAGCCTGCTGATGAAGCAACAGGGGGATCTGGCCGAGCATAACCTGTGTGGGCATGTCGTAGCTCGATGAGGCATCCGGCTTTCCATTAATCAGGAGCGAACGCTGAAGGACTCCGGCCTTTGACGACTCCGTGACGCCGACGGTCCCACCGGCACCTTCTTTGTAATACACAACTCGCATTGCTGATTGAGCTTCGCGGTATCGTGCAAAGGATTTCGGCGGTGCAGCATCGACACTGATTCGCCGAAAGATCCCGGAAAGCATAACCGTCTTGTTCCAGTCCGGCAAAAACAGGAGATAAAAGAGCCCCATAAGAGCAACCGTACCCACAACAACCCATCGACGAAGAACAAAGGCCTTGTCCTGAAACAGAATGAGAAATCCGATGCCCAGATTGACAAGCACACCGATCTCCATTGCTCCTCGAATTCCCAAAAGTGGAATGAGGATGAGCCCGCCCAAGAGCGAACCGATGACGGTACCGACACCATTCACCGAGAAGACATTCCCCACGGATGTGCCAAGAAAGGGAAGTGAGCGCGAAGCAATGCGAGCGGCGACGGGGAGATTCATACCCAGAAGGATCGTGGGAAGGATCATGACGCTGAAACTCAAAAGCAGCTGTATGGCAAGAAACACCACATACGCGTCGTCGGTCCGACTGAGGAGTTCAGAATATTTCCAAAAGAGATAGGGAAGGCGTTCATAAAAGGGGAGTGAGAGAAGAAGCACAACTGCTGTTCCAAGCTGACACAATGCAAGCAAACTGAACCAACGCTTGATCCGCTTCGCAAATGCGGAAATCAACCAGCTTCCCAGAGCAATCCCCAAAATGAAACTGGCAAGCATGAGGCTGAATGCATAGATCGTGGAGCCAATCACCGGAATAAGCATCCTTACCCACCCAATTTCGTAAATCATGGACGCCACACCAGAACCCGCAGCAGCAAGAAAAGCCAATCGGACTTCTTGGTCTGAGAACACCTGTTGTGCCGACTTCCTCATGGCGGGGGACTTCGATGTCTTCTCCTTTTTGATCGTGAGATTGGAAATCACTAATGCTATCCATCCTACGGTGAGATTCACCAACGTCATCGTGTAAATGGAGAGGCGCAAACCAAATGCTTCGATGAGAAAGAAGCCACCCATGAGCGCACCCACAACTGCGCCGAAACTGTTCAAGAAGTAGAGTGTGGAGATTCGGGAGCCCGATTCCTCAATTCTCTCTGTCGTAAACTTCACGAGCAGCGGAAGCGTCCCTCCCATCAGAATGGTCGGGAAAAGCAGTGAGAGCGCACTGACGAGCATCTTCACCGGCAGGATTGTCCATGCATCAACAGGAAGACTTAGCCAACGAATTGTTGAGATAAATAGGCCTTCAAGGATCTGAACAAATGTCGGATACGCGAGGCAGTAAAATCCAACTCCGATCTCGAGATAGGCAAAGAGTCTGAGAGGGGACGCCGTTCGATCGGCTTTCTTCCCCCACCAGTACGCTCCAATCGCCAACCCCGCCATGAAGGTGGCGATGAGGATTGCCTGGGCGTACGTGGTATTGCCGAGAAAGAGGGAGAGGTACTTGAACCAGATGACCTGGTAGACCAGCCCCGCCATTCCGGAGGCAACGAAAAGAACTGCAAGGATTGTCAGGATTGTCGATTTGCGCATGATGATCTCCCACTTACGACAAGATGTTACGTGCTATAACCATTCGTTGTACTTCTGATGTCCCTTCTCCGATGGTGAGAAGTTTAACATCGCGGTAAAACTTTTCGACAGGGAATTCCTTGATGAAGCCATATCCGCCGTGAATTTGCACGGCCTCAGTAGCCGCACGCTGGGCAACCTCGCTGGCGAAGTACTTTGCCTGGGCGGCAACGAGATTGATCGGGCGGCCCTGAGCCTTTGTCCACGCAGCCCGCATCGCGAGCAGCCGTGCTGCCTGAATCTCGGTCGCCATGTCTGCAAGTTTGAACTGGATGCCCTGAAACTCCGAAATCGGTTTCCCAAATGCCTGCCTCTCTTTGGAAAATTTCACTGCCGCCTCAAACGCTCCCTGCGCCAGACCAACGGAAAGTGCGGCAATGCCGATCCTGCCACTATCCAAAACTCCAAGCGCCTGCTTGAAGCCCTCCCCTTCCCGACCGATGAGATTCTCCTTTGGCACACGAACGTTATCGAACAGAACCTGCACCGTGTCGCTTGCTCTCATTCCCAACTTGTTTTCTTTCTTTCCTACACTCACACCCTTCATTCCGCGTTCGACAATGAAGGCGGAAATCCCTTTCTTCCCTTCAGATTTCTGTGACTTTGCGATCACAACGAACGTCGCAGCGAAACTGCCGTTTGTGATAAACGTCTTGGAACCATTGAGAACATAGGAATTTCCATCGAGCACTGCTTCGGTTCGCATACCACCGGCATCGCTTCCAGAAAACGGCTCAGTCAGGCACCATGAGCCTATTGCTCTCCCGGTGGCCAGATCGGGAACATATCGCTTCTTCTGTTCTTCGTTCCCCCACATGAGCAAGTGCTCGAGGCACAGCCCGCTATGCGCTGCAAGCGTCAACGCAACAGAAGGATCGACGCGTGCAATCTCCTCCATAATCATGATGAACTCGAGAGCTGTCAGGCCCGATCCTTCGAGTTCCTGTGGCACAGTTGCCCCAAGAAATCCAAGCTCAGCCATCTTCTTGATGATCGGCATTGGAAACTCCTGGGCCTCATCATACTTCATAACATGAGGCCTAATCTCCGTTTCGGCAAACTCGCGCGCGGTTTGCCGGAGCATATTCATCTCTTCGGTAATTTGGAAATCCAATCCCGCTTCAATCGAAATCTCGTGTGCCATCGTTTTCTTCCCTTCTTTCTTTACCTCTTCTCGGTATTTGCCCTGAAGTTCTTCAAAAGTTGTTCGGCAACATCGTACGGCGACATGGAACGTGCGAACACGCTTTCTGTGGCATGCTCCAGCGCTGCACGACGCTCAGCGTTCCAAAAATCGATCTGAAGCCGTTCTTCCACGATGTCGCGAATTGTATTTGCCAGTCGTTGCTTGCGCTTCTTCTCCAAACCGCTGTTTGACTCAAGCATTGACTTGTGACGTTGAATCATCTCTGCAACCTTATCGATCCCATCACCCGTGCTTGCCACGGTCTTGATAACATCCGGAATCCACTCAGTCGTGCTTTCGCCGGGATGTGGTGCACGAAATCCAAGAATCATTTTGATCGACATCACCGCCTGGTCCGCACCGGGGCGATCGGCTTTGTTCAGAACAAAGAAATCTGCAATCTCCATCAACCCCGCTTTCATTGCCTGAATACCGTCACCGGATTCCGGCACAAGCACCACGACCGTGGTATCGGCGGCTCGTGCAATATCCAACTCAGATTGCCCGACACCGACCGTCTCAAGGAGAATCATGTCAAACCCGGCGGCATCGAGGATGTCTGCCGACTCCTTTGCCTTCTTGCTCAGACCCCCAAGACTTCCACGGGAGGCCATGCTGCGGATGAAAACACCTGCATCCAGCTCGACATCGGTCATTCGAACGCGATCGCCAAGGAGCGCACCGCCGGTGAAGGGGCTGGTCGGATCCACTGCAATGATACCGACGCGCAGATTTCGATTCCGATAAAACTTCGCAAGCTTGCTTGTGAGCGTGCTTTTCCCCGCTCCCGGCGGACCCGTGACACCTATGCGATACGCACGGCCGGTGTGCGGGTAAAGCTGTTTCAACAAAGGCAGCGCATCAGAGGACTCGTTCTCAATGAGCGAGATGGCTCGCGCCATTGCACGATGGTTTCCGCGAAGAATATCCTGAGTCAATCTTGCGCTCACGCCGGAACCGATACCGTTTTCCTGAAATAGTCGGCCGTGAGCCGCAAGCCATCCTCAAGAGAGATCTTTGGCAACCAACCAAGCTCCCGCTGAATCCGTGCAGAGCTAATGACGCTCCGCATTTGCTCACCTTGCTTCGCCGGACCATGTGTCTCCGCACAGCCCGGTTTCAAGTAGCCCGCGAGAATCCGGAAGAGTGTATTCACATCCGTTTCGATGCCGGTGCCGATGTTATAGATTGCCGAATCCTTCGACTTCAAGGCAAGCACGTTGGCACGCACCACATCTTCCACAAATGTATAATCCCGTGTCTGTTTACCATCGCCATTGATGATCGGCTGCTCGCCTTTCAGCATCTTGTTACAGAAGATGGCAACAACACCTGCCTCGCCGTGAGGATTCTGTCGAGGTCCATAGATGTTGGCATAACGCAAGATGGTATAAGGAATACCATGGACTTCTTTGTAATAGAAGAGATACTTCTCCGTCGAAAGCTTCGTGATTCCGTAAGGGGAGAGTGGACGAAGCGGATGCTCTTCATCGGCAGGAAAATAATCCTGTTCACCGTAAATCGCCCCTCCTGTCGAAGCAAAAATAATTCTCTTCACACCAAAACGTCGAGCGTTTTCGAAGATGTTCAGTCCACCAAGAATATTCACAGAAGCGTCGAACTTTGGGTCAGCAACGGAACGGCGGACGTCCATCTGAGCCGCGTGATGACTGACGATGTCGATTCGCTCTCGTTCGAAAACCGTCGCGACTTCCTCGCTCCGAATGTCCATGCGATAGAGGATGGCTCGAGGATTAACGTTCTCCTCCGCCCCGCTCGAAAAGTCATCGATGATGACAACACGATGGCCTTCGTTGACATATGCATCAACGACATGCGATCCGATAAAACCTGCTCCGCCTGTAACGAGAATGGTCATGCTGTGTTCAAGTGAGGATTACGATACAGCTTGTTTTGCTTGAAAGTACTTCAACCCCTTCTTTCCAATATCGCGCCGGTAATGGACACCTTCAAACGAAATCTTTTCCACCGCCTCATAGGCCTTAGAGATTGTCCGCTTGAGGTTGCCATCCGATCCGACCGCTGTGACGCCAAGAACCCGCCCGCCCGAGGTCACGACCTTCGAACCTTCTCGTTTCGTGCCTGCATGAAACACAATGACCTCGCTACTCTCCTGCAGCAGCTCAAGTCCGTGGATCTCTTTTCCAATCTCATAATCACCAGGATAACCGCCCGACGCCATGACAACGCATACCGCCGGGCCGAGCCGTTGCTTGATCGTGGTAGTTGAAAGTGAGCCTGCGGCGATCTCAGCAAAGAGCATCGCGAGATCTTCATCAATGAGCGGCAGAAGAACTTGTGCTTCGGGATCGCCAAATCGACAGTTATACTCAAGGACTTTTGGTCCGCGCTGGGTCATCATCAATCCGACAAAGAGGCATCCCTCGTAGGGCGTTCCTTCGTTTCGCATCCCCTCGATCGTCGGCTCGACAATCTCCGCGATGATCCTCTCACGCATCCGCTCCGTAATGATTGGCGCGGGAGCATACGCACCCATTCCTCCTGTGTTCTTCCCCCGGTCACCATCCGATGCTCTTTTGTGGTCTTGTGCAGCAGAGAGGGGTGCGATGCTCTTTCCATCTGTCAAGATGAAGAACGACGCCTCCTCACCTTCAAGGTACTCTTCGATGACGATTCGTTCTCCCGCTACACCGAATGATTTCGTTTCGAAAATTTCATGGCAGACGTCTATCGCGTCCTTTGCCGAATCGCAAATCACCACACCTTTGCCGGCTGCGAGTCCATCAACCTTGACTACAGGCTTTGCGGGGAGCCGATGGACAAATTCCTGCAACTCCTTGAGCTGGCCCTGTGTGAACGTGCCAGACTGAGCTGTCGGAATTCCATGCCGGTGCATAAAGCTCTTCGCGAACGCTTTACTCCCCTCGAGGCGAGCCGCCGCTCGCGTAGGCCCAAAAATCCTGAGTCTGTGCTCACGAAACAAATCCACAATGCCGTCAACGAGAGGCTGCTCGGGACCCACGACGGTTAACCGGATGTCGTTCTTCTGTGCAAATTCGAGAAGCGCATGGGCATCACTGCTTTTGATGTCAACAAGTTCCGCCGTTTCACCGATGCCGGCGTTTCCGGGAGCGCAGTAGATTGTCTCAACTAACGGACTCTGTTTCAGCTTCCACACCAATGCATGCTCACGGCCGCCAGAGCCAACGACAAGAAGGTTCACGCCGTCGCCTCCTGCAATCGGGTAAACGCGTGTTTATCGATGTCCATAAGTGATTCGAATTGCTTTGCCAACTCACCGGCCAATTGCACTCGATTGAAACGCTCTGCAAACTCTTGAGGGATTTGACCCAATTTCTTGTTTTCGAAATCCTGAAACAATTTCTTCAGAGCTTCTTCATGGGCGGCCACATCGTTTGGCGGAACGCACGTTGCCGCGCCACTCTCCAGAATGAGCTGTTTTATGTATCCGTCGACAACAGAGGCAAGGAGAGGCTTGCGCGCTCCAAAATACTCGTACAGCTTCCCCGGTGTTTGATAGTCATTGTCGAGAATGAACCATGTCACATCGGCTTGCAAGAGCTTCTTCACGCTTTCACGATGCTCGAGGTACCCGTGGAAGGTGACGTCGTTCTGCAATCCGAGCTTCGCAACGAGATCCTGATCCTCGCGCCTTGTGTTTCCGACGAACGCAACTTCTATTCTTCCACGAATCGTCGTGGATGCCGAGAAGAGATTATAGAGAGCGCGAAGGAGCGTAGAGGGATTACGACCGCCATAGAAGGTTCCACAGTGAACAACACGCATCTTCCGATGCGGCAAATCTCTTAGTGTCGGCTGGTCGAAGTCTTCTGGATCGTACCCCTGCGAAATGATAACAACGTCATGATAACTCAACGACGTTTTCTTCTTGAGAATGGTTTCTTTGACCCGACGATGAGTCACGATGACGCGATCACAGGCCTTCAACACTTTCATTTCCAGTCGTTTATGAAGGTACCGATGGAGCGGTGTTGGGAAATACTTAAACGGGTTTTCCAACCATGCATCACGATAGTCGAGAACTAACGGGAGCTGAGATTGTTTCTTGAGAGAAAGACCAATGAGGAAATCCGTTTGAGGAGGAGCAGTAGCAAATATCAGATCGAATTGGTCTCGTTGCAGTATCTGCATCCCGTTTTTCAATGCTTTTGATTTCCATCCGATCTTCGTGTCTGGGATGAAAAACATATCACCAAGGAATTGCAGAACCTTACGCACAGGATCGGAAGGCATCTTCACAACTCCCTTCTGCTTGAAGAGTCGATTGACGTCCAGAGAGCTCGTCCGAACAACCTCGAGCCCCAGCTCTTCCACCTCGCGAAGCAGCGATTCGTCAATTGCGTAATAGCCGGTGGGGGCAACGGTGAGGATTGTCGGTTTCCAACCATACTTCGGCAGATATTTGGCAAACTTCAAGGTACGCTGAACGCCGCTCAGCCCCATCGGTGGGAAATAATATGCGATCATCAGCACTTTGCGTGGCGCGTGTGTCTGCGTCATAGGATAAGCAAACCTCGTGTGACTGTGGTGAGAACTTCGCATGTGCCGTTTCGAATGACGACATCATCCTCAATCCTCACTCCTCCGACCCCCGGCACATAAATCCCCGGCTCGATGGTAATGACATTACCGGCACGAAGAGTCTCTTTGCTTAAGCTTGAGACCCTCGGCATCTCGTGCACCTGGAGACCGAGTCCGTGTCCCAGCGAATGATTGAAGTACTTGCCGAACCCCTGTCGCCGGATGTGAGAGCGTGCCAGCTTGTCGAGCGCCCGGGCTTTCATTCCTGACTTTGCTGCCTGAAGAGCGAGACTCTGTGCATCGCGCACAACATCGTATATCCTCCTCACTTCATGGGAAGGTTTCCCGACACTGACCGTCCGCGTGAGATCACTGTGATAGCCTTGGTACCGGCATCCCATGTCGATCGTGACCAACTCTCCCCGTTTGATCTTTTTGCTTGTCGCTCTTGCATGTGGCAACGCCCCCCGCTCTCCACTGGCAACAATGGCTTCGAACGCATCTGCTTCTGCACCAAACTTTCTGTGTAGATAGCTGATCTCCGCAGCGACATCCAATTCTGATATTCCGTCTTTTATTGACTCGAGGATCTTTTGGAACACGCGTCCCGTGATCTCAACAGCCCGTCGAATCGCATCAATCTCTGACTCTTCTTTCACCGAGGCAATCTCTTCGACAAAATTGTTCGTTTCAACAAGCGAGGCGCGGGAGAGATGTTTCTTGAGCGAGCGAAATTGTCCCACCGTGAGGGCCTGAGCTTCGATACCCACTCGCTTGCGCCCTGCGAGAAACTTTCGCTTTGCGATCTCCTCAAAGAGACTCTTCGACGAAACGAGAACATTGAATCCCTTGACTTCTTCTTGAACTTGAGTACGATAGCGGCCGTCGGTAAGAAAGAATTGATCCGTTTCCGTAATAAGACAAATCCCGTTTGATCCTGAAAACCCTGTGAGATAGCGAACATGTGGAAGGAAAGTAACAAGGAGGGCGTCGAGGCGATGGGATTTGAGTTTGGAGCGGACTGCTTGGAGCCGACGTTCCGTCATCGCGCTACGCCATAGGTTGTCAACCCTTCGCGGGACATCAACGGGTCACTACGGGTGATAGTTCGGGGCATCTTTGGTGATGGTGATGTCGTGAGGATGGCTCTCACGCAGACCGGCATCCGTCATACGGACAAATTGAGCTTTTTTCTTCAACTCGGCAATTGTTCTGCAGCCACAATATCCCATCGCCGCACGAAGTCCACCCACCATTTGATACACCGTTTCGCTAAGGTTTCCTTTATAGGGTACGCGACCCTCGATCCCCTCCGGCACAAGCTTCTGAATCTCATCCTCAGCATCCTGAAAATACCGGTCTTTGCTCCCTTCGCGCATCGCATCGAGTGAACCCATCCCACGATAGATCTTATAGCTTCTCCCTTCGAGCAACACTTTCTCACCCGGTGCCTCGTCAACACCCGCAAACAGTCCGCCAATCATCACCGAATCCGCTCCCGCGGCGATCGCCTTGGCAATATCACCAGTTTGCTTGATGCCGCCATCAGCAATAATCGGAATGTTGTTTTTCGCTGCGACCTTGGCACACTCCATGATGGCTGTTACTTGCGGGACTCCCACGCCGGCAACAACGCGCGTCGTGCAGATTGAGCCTGGGCCGATTCCGACCTTCACGGCGTCGGCGCCGGCTTTCATCAGATCCTTCGTGCCTTCTGCAGTCCCGACGTTTCCCGCAATGACATCAACATTGAACTTGGCTTTGATCCGTTTTAGCATTTCGATGACACCCTTCGTGTGTCCATGCGCCGTGTCCAGTACAATCACATCAACCCCTGCATTCACCAAAGCGGCAACGCGATCCAGTGTGTCTGAAGTAACACCTACTGCTGCACCGACACGCAATCGCCCATCTTTGTCTTTGCACGCATTTGGATAGCGTTTCTTCTTTTGGATATCCTTAAACGTGATCAACCCTTTCAGTCTCCCCTGCTTATCCACCACGGGAAGCTTTTCGATGCGGTGCTTTTGGAGAATTGCCTCTGCCTCGTCAAGCGTGGTGCCAACCGGAGCCGTAATGAGGCTACCGTTGGTCATAACTTTCGATACTTCAAGTTCAAGATTCGGCTCGAAGCGGAGATCGCGGTTTGTAAGAATGCCAACGAGACTCTCCTGCTCGACGATCGGTATTCCGGAGATACTGTACTTTTTCATCACGTTCAGGGCTTCCCGAACCGTCTGATGCGGCGAGAGTGTGATGGGATCCCGAATCATGCCGCTTTCCGATCTCTTTACTTTGTCAACCTCTTCGGCCTGGTGCTGAATCGTCATGTTCTTGTGCAGGATGCCCATTCCTCCCTCACGCGCAAGGGCAATGGCAAGCTCGGCCTCCGTCACCGTGTCCATCGCGGCACTGAGGATGGGAATATTGAGTGTAATCGATCGCGTCAGCTTTGTGCTGACATCGGTTTCGCGAGGCAGAACAGACGACTTCGCCGGGACGAGAAGGACGTCGTCGTACGTGATCGCTTTCCCTATGATCTTCCTGAACGTCATACGAATCTATACAAAAGCCGAGATACCGGTGATATCTTCACCGATGATGAGGGTGTGGATGTCATGCGTCCCCTCATACGTCTTAACGGTCTCGAGGTTTGCCATGTGTCGCATGATCGGGTACTCATCCAAAATGCCATTCGCGCCCAGGATGTCTCGGGCCAATCGGGCAATTTCCAGAGCTTCGTAAACGTTGTTCCTCTTTGCCAGCGAAATCTGCGTATGCTTTGCCTTCCCTTGATCTTTTAATCTCCCCAGCTGCAAACACAAAAGCTGGGCCTTGGTAATTTCCGTAAGCATGTAGACGAGCTTCTGTTGGATGAGTTGAAATGATGCGATGGGCTTACCGAATTGAATTCGGGATTTTGCATAATTGAGCGCCGTCTCGTAGCATCCCATGGCCGCTCCGATAGCTCCCCAGGCAATCCCGTAACGGGCCTGGGTAAGACACATGAGGGGCGATTTCAAGCCGCCAGTTTTCGGAAGCAGACTCGTTTCCGGGATGAAGCAATCCTGAAATACCAGCTCAGAAGTGACCGACGCCCGAAGGGAGTGCTTACCCGTCATTTCAGGAGCAGTATAACCTTTCGTTCCCTTCTCAACAAGGAAACCTTTCACTTCCCCATCCAATTTCGCCCAGACGATGGCGACATCGGCAATCGTGCCGTTCGTGATCCACATCTTCGCACCGTTGAGGACAAACCCGCCATCCTTCCGCACCGCCCTCGTTTTCATTCCGCCGGGATTCGAACCGAAATCGGGTTCGGTAAGCCCAAAACATCCGATGGCTTTACCACTTGCCAGCTTCGGAAGCCAGTAGTCCTTCTGCTCCTCCGTCCCAAACGCATAAATTGGATACATCACCAACCCGCTTTGCACAGAAGCGAAGCTCCGGATTGCGCTGTCGCCGCGCTCAAGCTCCTGCATCACCAACCCATACGCAACATTGTTCATCTCCGCGCAACCGTACTTCGCCGGCAAGGTTGCTCCGAATAAACCGAGCTCGGCCATTTTCGGCACAAGGTCCATGGGGAACGTTCCCGCCCTATTGTGCTTCTCGATAATCGGGATCACATGTTCATCGACAAATTCGCGAACCGTGTTGCGGACGAGAATCTCCTCCTGGGTCAGAAGTTCATCGAGATTATAATAATCAACACCTTGGAATTTCGGCATGAATGGTCCTTGTTGGGGAGCTTAGGAATGTCTATTTTTCAAAACAGGATGGAAAAACTTTTTGAAAAATTACCCATTAATTGAGCGAAAGTCAAGGAAAGTCAAGGAAGGGGGAAAAGAATTGAGCCAGCTTCTCAGCTGTCCCACCACAGGCAACCGATTGCTGGCTCAATCAAGAAGGAGATAGGGATTGATGGTTCCCGTATAAATATACTCCGGCAACAAAAAAAAGTTGCATAACGAAACATTAAAAAATCGTTATTAAGAAGAGGCGAGTTACGCTTCGGACTCGTGGGTTGGAACTTTGATGCCGTAGCGCTTGATCTTGAGGTAGAGCGTCTTTGGTGTGATTCCGAGGACGCGAGCCGTCTTGACGCGGTTCCAGTTGTTTTTCTTGAGGACTTTTTCGATATGAATTTTCTCGAGGTCTTCGAGCGACATCATTTCTCCCGCACCATTCTCGGACCGATAAACACCAGCCAGTGAAGTTGCGCCAGCCAGAGCCGCATTCATCCAGAGATCCTGTGGCCCTATAACGTCTCCCTGGCATAAAACGGATGCGCCTTCAATAACGTGTTCGAGCTCCCGAATATTCCCTGGCCAGTCATATCGCATCAGAAGGTTGAGAGCTTCGGGCGTGACGGTCTTTGTTCTGGACCTCCGCTGCAGGAAATGATTTACTAAGAGGGGAATATCCTCCTTCCTTTCTCGTAAAGGAGGAATTCGAATGGTCACAACGTTCAGGCGGTACAATAGGTCTTCCCGAAACCGTCCGGCTTTCACCTCTTCCGGCAGGTTCTTGTTCGTCGCCGAAATCACTCTAACGTCGACTTTCATCGAGACGGTTGCCCCAACCCGCCTGAACTCTCCAGTCTCCAGAAACCGCAGGAGCTTCGGCTGGACAACAGGACTGATATCTCCTACTTCATCCAAGAACAGAGAACCTTTGTGGGCAACTTCTACCAAACCTTGCTTCGATGTGTAGGCATTGGTAAACGATCCTTTCTCGTGTCCGAACAACTCACTTTCGAGAAGTTGATCCGGAATTGACGCGCAATTGACGGCAACGAACGGCTGATCGGCCCTCGGACTGTGTTGATGAATCAAGTGAGCCATCAGCTCTTTCCCTGTGCCGCTTGCTCCCTGAATCAGCACAAACGTCTCGCTCGCCGCAACCTTCTTCGCTTTGTCGATAACTTCTTTCAGGGCTTTGCTTTCTCCGATCAGCTCTCCCCCACCAGCAACGCGGGTGAGCTCATTCTTCATCACCTCTTTTTCTATCACGAGGTATCGCCGCTCGATTGCTCGCCGGACAGTCGCTAAGAGTTGATCGCGGTCATAGGGCTTGCTGATGAAATCGTACGCACCCAGCTTAACCGTCTCAATGGCCGTCTTGATATCGACCACATTCGTCAGCATAATAACCTGGGTTGTGGGCGAATGTTCCCGAATAAACTGGAGTACCTCAATGCCGCTCACGCGAGGCATCTTGATGTCCAGGAGGGCAACGTCAAAGATCTTTGACTGAACTAAATTCATGGCGTCGCTGCCGTTGAAGGCTGTGGAAACGCTGTAGTCGGGAATTTCTTCGAGTTCGGTTTTGAGGAGAAAGGTGATCGACTCTTCGTCGTCAACGATGAGGATCTGGTAGGGTTGTTTCATCGAATCCAGCTCGTCCCCCTGAGAGACGTTGTTACACCCCCCCTAAAACACGCTCGACGGTGGTGAGGAGGTCCACCAAATCGTAGGGCTTGCTAACGAAGTCCTCGGCTCCAAGCTTCTTCGATTCGATAGCATTCTTGAGGTCGGCGAATCCTGTGAGCATGATAACCTTGGTTTTCGGAGCTTGCTGCTTCACGAACTTCAACACTTCGAATCCATCCACATTCGGCATCTTGATATCGAGGAGAATCAAATCGAATTGCTGCGCCCCCAGCAGTTTGATCGCTTCTTCCCCATCGGCTGCAGAGGCAACCTGATAGCCCTCGCCTTCAAGTTCCGAACTTAAGACAGTACGGAGGGCATCTTCATCATCGACAACGAGTATACGATTTTTCCCCGCCATGTGGGGTCTCCTTAACGCCGGCTAGAGTTCTTACCTGCTTTGAGTAAATTTTTCCAATTGAGAAATGCGTTAAAATGATAGAAAAAATCCGTCCTAAATGCAACCTGGAAGAACCACCACATGCGAACAGATAGAGCCTTCTCTCAGCATTCTTCGGGAGATTTTACGACTGTGTACCAGAAATCACCTTTTCGTCGTCGCGGCCTTCACCCTCCAATTGCGCCTCACGGAAACATCCTGTACCTTCCTGCCATGAGTGATCAGTCCGATCAACGGAGAGTCCATGTTCTGTTGGTAGATGACGATATTTCTTTCGTGAAGATTGTCCAGCACCATCTTCAGAAATTTCAGGGACGCGAGTTTAAATTAACGTGGAAAGAAACCGTCGACCAGGCGCTCGAAGAAGTCCGAAATAATCCCAACCTCGATATCATCCTCACGGATTATCTCCTCCCGGGCTCGAACGGACTTGAGTTCTGCCTTCAGCTCAACGAGATCAACAACACCATCCCGATTGTCTTTATCACCGGCACTCGCGATTTCAAGCTTGCCGTGGAGGCCATGAAACTTGGCGTCGAGGATTTCCTCGTTAAGGAGGATCTCACCGAGTCTCTCCTGCCAAGAACCATCTTGAATGTTTTAGAAAAGGTGAGGGTCAGAAAACAGGTAGCTTCTGTGGAAAAGCGGATGTTGATCGCTGAAAAACGGGCTGAGGCAATCCGCGAGTTGGTTGTGACGGTTTGCCATGAATTCAATAATCCCCTCGCAGCAATCAAAATCAGCACAGACCTCCTCCAGAGGCAGGAGCTGTCGGCAGCGGATAAGGAAATCCTGAAGAAGTTCGAACAGAGTTTCTTGAAAATGGAAGAGGAGATACGAAAGTTACGGGATATCAATTTCGAGAAGATCGACTTCCACAACATTAAGCTTCAAGAGCAAAACCCTCCTTCGTAACACCCCTAACGTTCCGCCGAATCACAGAGGCTCAACCTCTTGTGTGATTGCACGACGCGCGAAAGCATGCCGTGAAGGGAGCAGTCCGTCCCCGGAATCTCGATACGAAGCTTTGAGCCTTTTGTCGTTTCTTTGGGGGAATCACTACCACGTCGCTTCCCGAACAACCGCCAAGCGCCATGAGAATAAGCTCCATCGGTCCTGCCGATCTTGCTGGTTTGTTCCGATAATCACTATCCACGACGATCGCAGTGATTCGACCTTCCTTTTGACGCGAACGCACAATCGTTGAGACGAATAATAACGACAGGTCCTTTTCTTGAATGAAGGGCCTTTCATAAAGAGAGAGTGTTCATAGGAAGGTACCCCGCATTGGCCTCTTCTCCAATCATCACGATGATGGCGGGGAGATGAGAACCCTTGCTTTTGAGGGAGATTTTTGGTAGTTTGAATCACCTTGTTGAGAACTTTACGAGTGATGCGAATTTGTAAGAAACCGAAAAAGCGTTTTCACGAAATCCAAGATTGCGATCTCAAGGACAGTGTCCCGCCCAAAAAGCGGGACACTTTTTTTGTACTCACCGCCTTCTAGGTAATGAGAGTTCAGGATTTCGTCGACATTCTTGCGGAGTGGGCGCCTCCTTGGACGGCGTGGGAACGTGATAACGTGGGACTTCAAGTTGGGGATGCAAACAAGAGAGTATCAAGGGTCCTGGTCACGCTTGATGTAACGCCGGCTGTCGTTAGGCAGGCAGTGAGAAGTAAAACGGATTTGATTATCTCCCATCATCCCCTGCTGTTCCGAAGCCCCCGGTCGATCACAGCGGACGACAGGTTGGGCGGCATACTCCTCCAGCTCATTGAGCATCAGGTGGCAGTTCTCTCGGCGCATACGAATCTCGATTTCGCTCGAGGGGGGGTGAGTTTTGCACTTGCACAGCAGTTAGAACTCAAGAATATCCGATTTCTCTCGCCGCTGCAAGAACAGATGTTGAAGATCGCTGTCTTTGTGCCGCCCGGTCACGTCGACAAAGTTTCAGAGGCCATGGCGCAGGCAGGTGGAGGAATCATCGGCGAATACAGCCACTGCTCGTTTCGGCTACGCGGCACGGGAACATTCCGTGGCTCGGAGGCCGCCAATCCCTTTCTGGGAAAAGCCGGGCAATTGGAGACCGTCGACGAAGTGCGACTTGAAATGATTGCCCCGCGCGCCCAGTCGGCTGCGATACTTCGCGCAATGAGAAGCGCGCACCCTTATGAGGAAGTCGCTTACGATGTTTATCCGTTGCTCAATGATGACCCAAATCACGGCATGGGAGCAATCGGAGACCTCACGCGGGAAATGACGCTCAAGGCATTCTTGAGCTTTACGAAAAAGCAGTTGAGGGCCGCCTCGCTTCGCTATTGCGGCACGTTAGACACAACGGTACGTCGGGTGGCGGTTTGTGGCGGTAGCGGCTCGGAACTATTGACAGATGCGGTGCGGCAGAAAGCAGATGCATTCGTCACCGCCGATGTCCGATATCATGCATTCCACGACGCCAATGAGCAAATCGCGCTGATCGATGCCGGCCACTGGGAAACCGAGCACGTTGTTCTGAAACCGATGGCCAAGCGCCTCCAGAAGGCAATTCGACAGGGCAAAGCGAAAGTCGATGTGAGAATTCAAAACGCAACAAACCCAATTCAAAGCTTTTAGTGTGAAGGAGCAAGCATTGGAAACACGATTGCGAAATCTCTTTGCCTTACAGCAGGTCGATACGCAACTCGATGAATTGCACGAACTGAAAGGCGATCTTCCGAAACTCGTCGCGGATCTGGAAGAACGAATTCGCGCAAAAGAGGAGGCACGACAGAGTCTGGAAGAATCCGTTCGCGCCAGTCTAGTCCGGCGTGATGAAATTGATGTCGAAATCATTTCGCTGAAAGAAAAGATTGAGAAGTACAAAGAGCAACAGTTCCAGATCAAAACAAACAAGCAGTACGATGCCCTTTCGCGTGAGATTGACACAGCGCAGGAAAAGATCATAAATCTTCAAAAAGAGATGGAAATTCTTGAGGGTCGGGCGGAAGTTGCAAAAGTCGATGCTCAAAAGCTGACTCCGGAAATCGAAGAGCTGAAGAAAGACCTTGCCGAGCGCCGTCAGGAACTGGAACTGGTGAATAAAGAGCACGAAGAAGAGGAACTCAAACTCCACCACGAACGAGAGAAACTTGTCGTTCGAATCGACAAGAACGACCTCCAGACCTACGAACGCATCAGGAGAGCAAAGGCAGGAAAGGCGGTTGTCCCTGTTCGCCGAAACGCCTGCGGCGGATGTTACAAGCGCATCCCCCCGCAAACGGTTTTGGAATTGCGAAAGAATTCCCGGATCATCATCTGCGAGCATTGCGGGCGGATTCTCGTCTCTGACGAGATCGTCGAGGATGTCAGCGCAGGTTCATGACGATTCATGCCTTTACAGATGGCGCCTCGCGCGGTAATCCCGGCGAAAGCGGTATCGGGATTCTCTGGAAGGACGAAAAGGGGCGTGTTTTATCGACCACCAAGCGTTATATTGGTGAGGCAACAAACAACGTAGCCGAATACACGGCGCTGATCGAATGCTTGAAGATGAGCAGACAATTCAAGTGCAAGCGGTTGGTCGTGCATTCCGATAGCGAGCTGATGGTTCGTCAGGTCACGGGGAAATACAAGGTAAAAGATGCGGATCTGAAAAACTTGTTTGACGAGGTTCAACAGTTGATTCACGAGTCCCCTTTTGAGTTTGAAATTGTGCATATAAAGAGAAATCAAAACAAAGAAGCCGATGAACTCGCCAACATTGCCATTAATCTGGGGCAGGCAGCTGCGGCTTCGTAAGAAACTTTCGTTCGTTGTTTCCACGTTCTTTACCATAGCAGGAAATCGGTCAGGCAATCGCTCTATCGCTTTACGCGATAGGGAGGAAAGTCCGAACTCCAGAGGGCACGGCGCCCCGTGTAAAACGGGGGTCTCACGGGCAATACCCCGTGGGAACGGATAGTGTCACAGAGAACAGACCTCCCTCCGCCTTCGGCGGAGAGAGAAAGGTGAAACGGTGGTGTAAGAGACCACCACGTCTCGCAGCAATGCAGACGGTACGACAAACCCCGCCCGGAGCAAGACCACGTAAGTCACGCATCGTGAACGTCAAACTCTGCCGCAGCCGGGAGCTCAAGGCTTCGGCGTTTAGAGAACGTTCACGGAAGAGGCTGCCCGTCTCTTGATCTCTGTGTCGCTGGATCGACACAAAGACGGCGTGACGGGTAGGTCGCATGAGAGAAATGATTGCCTCATCCCGCCAAACGGGATCAGACAGAATTCGGCTTATCGATCGATTTCCTGCTTATTTTTTTCTCCCCATGTCAATGATTCCCATTCGCGAATACCGCTGGTCGTTTGATACCACCGAACAGGGATCGCTCGGATCGCCTGAGTTCCTCGGAAAGGCAAAGGGACTTGCCGATAAGCTTACCATCTCTCCTGTCCTCGCGGAAATCCTTGTCAAACGCGGCATCGATACCTTCGAGAAAGCCAAGGAATTCTTCCGACCGAGTCTCGATTCACTTCTCGATCCATTTCTGATGGATGGCATGTCAGCCGCCGTCGATCGCATCTCCTCTGCACTCCAAAAGAAAGAACGAATCCTCGTCTACGGGGATTACGATGTTGACGGGACGAACGGCACGTCGCTCCTCTGGCTCTTCCTCCACCGACTTGGCGCTGATGTTCTTCGGTACATCCCCGAGAGATTGAAAGAGGGTTACGGCCTTTCAAGCGTCGGAATCGACTTTGCAAAGCAGCACGGCGTGACGCTGATGATCACCGTCGATTGCGGGGTCACCGCCATCGAAAAAATCCGCTATGCAAAGACAAACGGTATCGACGTTATTGTCTGTGACCATCACGAAACGGGCGACAATGTTCCGGATGCCGTTGCTGTCTTGGATCCGCTGAAATCAGGCTGCAACTACCCATTTAAGTATCTTTGTGGCGCAGGGGTTGCGCTTAAACTTGTCCAGGCACTCTGTAAACCCGAAATCGTACAAACGATGTACGGTGGAGATCCAACCGATACACTCTCCTCCTATTTGGAATTCGTTGCCCTCGCGACAACGGCAGATATCGTTCCCCTCGTGGGTGAGAACCGCACGATGACGAAACTTGGACTTGATCTGATCAATTCGAATCCAAGCCCCGGCATTCGTGCGCTCATTGAAACATCTGGACTTGAACTTGGGAGAATCTCTGCCGGGCAGGTGGTATTCGTCCTCGCACCAAGGATCAACGCGGTCGGGAGGCTCGGAGACGCAATGCGTGCCGTCGAGCTGCTCACCTGCCAGAACTACGATCAAGCAATGCAATTAGCGAGAGTATTCGAGGAGGAGAACAGAAATCGCCGGAAGATCGACGAGGACACATTCCTCGAAGCCCAGCAAATCGTCGAGAATTACTTGAATATCGAGAACGACAATGCTATTATTCTTCATCAGGAGACGTGGCATCCGGGGGTGATTGGAATCGTTGCATCCCGGCTTGTCGAGCGCTATTACCGCCCGACCATTATGATGACGACTGTGGATGGCATTGCAAAAGGCTCCGCTCGAAGCGTTGCCGGATTCGATATCTACCAGGCTCTTAAGCGATGCGAAGACAAGCTCCTGCAATTCGGGGGACATAAGTATGCAGCGGGGCTCTCGGTGGACGTTGAGCGGCTGGAGGAGTTCAAGGAAGCCTTCCACTCGGTTGCCAGAGAGCTCTTGAATGCTGAGCTCTTGACACCTGAGTTGCGGATCGACGCGGAGATAGATCTGGCCGAGCTCACGCCGAAGTTCGTGAGGATCCTTGCACAGTTTGCGCCGTTTGGCCCGCAGAACATGCGGCCGGTATTCGTCTCACGAAATGTGGAACTTGTCGGGCAACCCCGGATCGTCGGCAACAACCATCTGAGATTCAAGGTGCGGAAGAATAACAGGGTGCTCGACGCCATAGGATTCAATCTTGGCGGATTCCTAGAAAAGGTCCAGAGCAGACGAACACTCGACATCGCCTTCTCGATCGATGAAAGCGAATTCGCCGGTGAATTGATTCCGCAGTTGAAAATCCGGGACCTTAAATTCAGTTAGCTTTTTACCATTTGTTCCGTTTTTCATCTTGAGGTTTTTCCTGTTATGTCTGGTCATTCCAAATGGCATCAAATACGACGTAAGAAAGCCGTCACGGACGCCCGACGAGGCAAGATCTTCACGCAGATTATTAAGGAGATCACCATCGCGGCAAAGATGGGTGGTGGAAATCCTGAAGGAAACCCCCGCCTCCGGCTCGCTATCGACAAAGCGAAAGCGAACAACATGCCCGCCGACAACATCAAGCGGGCCATCATGAAAGGTACCGGTGAGCTTCCCGGCATGGCATACGAGGACGTGACGTACGAAGCATACGGACCCGGCGGCGTTGCATTGATGATCGAGTGCGTTACCGACAACAAGACGCGAACCGTCTCCGAGGTGCGACATATCCTCGATCGCAATAATGGCAAGCTCGCATCCTCCGGCGCCGTCTCCTATCTCTTCCATCGAAAAGGGGTAATCACCGTGTCACGGAGCGCCGCACAGGAAGACGATCTCCTCTCCGTCATTCTCGATGCGGGAGCCGACGATATGAAGTCGGACGACGACTTCTTTACCGTTTACTGCAGTCCCGAAAACCTCGAACAGGTCCGAAAAGTGCTCGAAGCACGCTCCATCAAAGTCGAAAGCGCCGAGCTTCACCTCGTCCCCGAAACAACCGTAAAACTCGAGGGAAAAGATGCCGAGAACCTGTTAAAGCTTATGGAAGCGATCGAAGATCACGACGATGTCCAGCATGTTTATGCCAACTTCGAGATCGATGATAAGGTGATGGCAAGCATCGCCGGCCACTCATGATGGTTACTCCTCATCACAACACATGGTCATTCTCGGGATAGACCCCGGATCCTTAGTTACGGGCTACGGCGTTATTGAAGCGGCAAATGGAACGATCCGACTTCTCGAGTACAATGTCGTGAAGAACCGCAGCAGCCACTCCATGCCTCTGCGTCTCAAGGCTATTTACTCCTCCCTCTGTAAGGTGATCGAACGAACCCACCCCGACGAGCTGGCGATCGAAACTGCATTCTACGGGAAGAATGTTCAGTCTGCACTCAAGATCGGACACGCGCGTGGTGTCTCAATTCTTGCGGCAGTCAACTATGAACTTCCTACTACCGAGTACTCCCCCCGTGAGATAAAAAAGGCTGTCGTTGGCAACGGTGGAGCCTCAAAAGAGCAGGTGCAATTCATGGTGAGGCGCCTTCTTCGGCTGCGTGAAACACCGAAATTCTTTGACGCAACGGATGCTCTGGCGGTGGCGATTTGCCATGTCTTGCACTCGGAAGCGACACGACGACGAGAATTGAGAGTGCCTGCTGATGGAACGAGATCCGCTAAAACCCGCCAGGGGAACGGCAAAGCAGTGACGGACTGGAAGACATTCATCTCCAAACACCCCCATCGCGTGAAGCGTGCCTGATGATTGCATCCCTTACCGGCATTCTCAAAGCTAAAAGCCCGACCGAAGCTCTCGTGGATGTCAACGGCGTCGGGTATTCAGTCAACATCCCTCTCTCGACCTTTGAACGGCTGGATGGAGTGAACTCTACCGTCACCCTCTTCACGTACCTCCACGTACGGGAGGATGCCCTTCAACTCTTCGGCTTTGCCTCCGAAGAAGAGCGTTACGCGTTTAAGCTGCTCATTTCAGTCAATGGAATCGGACCGAAAATCGCTCAGGGAATTCTCTCAGGGATGAGTGTGTCGGAATTACGATCAAATATAGCATCCAGTAACATCGGTGCTCTCATATCGATCCCCGGTGTCGGCCGGAAAACTGCAGAACGACTTGTCGTCGAGTTGAGGGATAAGATTGGGAAATTCGAGCCAGCTCTTTCGACGGCTGCTGCCTCTCCTGCGGAAGCCAGAACCGAAGCCCTCCTTGCCCTCACGTCCCTCGGTTACCAGCGTCTCACTGCCGAGAAGGCGATCCGCCAGGCGCTTGCGGAAACGAATGGCACAGACTTAAGCCTCGAGGAACTAATCAAACGCGCTCTTAGGGTGGTAAGTTCGAAATGAGAAAGGCCGACATCACGAAACCCGATCGGCTCACGGGAGAAGCCGGATTCGAAAACGAAATTGAGCTTGAGCAAACTCTTCGGCCGGTATCGTTCGAGGAGTTCGTTGGTCAGGAAAAGCTCGTCGAGAATCTCCGCATCTTTGTGTCCGCCGCTAAGCAGAGGGGCGAAGCCCTTGACCATGTTCTTTTGACCGGTCCACCCGGACTCGGCAAAACCACACTCGCTCATATCGTGGCAAACGAAATGGGTGCAGGCATCAAGATCACATCCGGTCCCGCTCTGGAGAAGCCCGGAGACCTTGCCGGCATTCTCACCTCCCTCCGTCCTCTCGAAGTCCTTTTTATCGACGAGATCCATCGGCTTCCCGCGAAGATCGAGGAATACCTCTATGCTGCCATGGAGGATTTGCGCGTGGATATCGTCATTGATAGTGGCCCGGCAGCGAAGACTATTCAGTTAGGTCTCGAACCGTTTACACTCGTAGGAGCTACCACGCGGGCGGGCCTCCTCAGCGCTCCGCTTCGCTCACGCTTCGGGATCGTCAACCGACTCGATTACTACAACACGGAGCAACTGGAGCGGATTCTCGTCCGCTCTGCGACAATCCTTGGCATTGAGGCAACGAAGGAAGCGATACAGGAACTCGCCAAGCGCTCTCGAGGCACTCCCCGTATCGCTAATCGTTTGCTTCGTCGCTGTCGGGACTTCGCGCAGGCCGACAAAAAACTCAAGCAGTTCAGCGGCATCGTCACGCTCGAAGTTGCTCAGCACGCCCTCAACGCCCTCGAAGTGGATGAGTTCGGATTGGACGAGATGGACAAGAGAATTCTTCGAACCATCATCGAAAAGTATCGGGGCGGACCCGTTGGCCTCAACACGCTTGCAGTCGCCGTAAGCGAAGAAGCAGGAACCATTGAGGAAGTGTACGAACCGTACCTTATTCAGGAAGGATTCCTGCAGCGAACGCCCCGCGGACGAGAGGTTACTCAGCTTGCTTACAAACACTTCGGTGTAAAGCGTCCTCCCTCCTCTTCCCCTCCGCTGTTCTCTGAGTAAATATCGATTCCACAGCACCCATCATGGTGTGGCCAAACTCTGTTTCGCTTCCGATGCACACTTAGCGAAGCGGAGCCTCGCTGAACATTGTGTGGTCGGAAACCGATCGAAACTTTTCCAGGTATTTCAACACCGACCTCATGTCCTTCGGGAGCGGTGCTTCAATGCTCAGTGGCTCTCCGCTGTCGGGGTGTTCCATTCTCAACAAAGAAGCGTGCAGCGCCACACGCGAAAGAAGCGGCTTCTCATCCCCTGTCTCGCGGTATCCTGGCTTTACTTGTGAAAGATAGAATCCGCTTCCTCCACCATATACATCATCTCCGAGGATCGGAAGTCCGACGTGTTGCAAATGCACCCGAATCTGATGCATCCGGCCGGTCTTCGGCTGCACTTCAAGCAACATGTAGCCGTTGAATCTTTTAACAACCGTTAATTCGGTAATTGCTTCCTTTCCCCTTCGGAGATCGATCTTCACAACCCCTGTCTTCGAACTCTCCCTCAGGGGAACATCGATGATCATGGACTCCTGTTTGACTTCTCCAATCACGATCGCATGGTAGACCTTTTCAACGGATCGACTTTGAAACTGATTGTTCAGTGCACGATGTGCAGCGGATGTTTTCCCGAAGATGATGACGCCGCTGGTCTCTTTGTCAATCCGGTGGACGACATAGATCTTCCCCAGCTCTTCGTTCAGTATTCCGAACAAGCTCGGTTTCTGCTTGTCATATCGATCAGGCAAGACGAGGAGTCCTGCCGGTTTGTTAAGAGCAAGGACGGCGCTGTCTTCGAACAGAATCTCACATCCGTGCGACTTCAATCGCCAATCGAGTTTTCGTTTCATCTCTCATCAATTGACACTGGTTGGAATTTACGCTACATTCGGCAGAGAAAAAAACGAGGAATTCATCATGGCACTAAGCAAAGATCTTCAATCCATTCAGGAAGTGCGCGACCTCGTGGAAAAGGCAAAGGCGGCACAGCTCGCCTTTCGCAGTTTCAGTCAGGAGAAAGTCGATGCCGTCGTGAAAGCCATGGCGGATGCCGGCTACGCGGCGGCCGAGAAGCTTGGTCGCATGGCACATGAGGAAACCGGGTTCGGCAAGCCGGAAGACAAACGGAGAAAGAATGAGTTCGCGACGAAGAAAGTTTGGGAATCGATCAAAGATCTAAAAACCGTCGGCGTGATCAATGACGACAAAGAGAGGCGTATCATCGAGATCGCCGAGCCCATGGGTGTCGTGGCCGCGCTCATCCCTTCTACAAATCCTACCTCGACAGTCATGTTCAAAGCCATTATTTCAGTGAAAGGACGAAATGGATTCGTCGCAAGCCCGCATCCGCGGGCCGTCAACTGCACGCTTGAGGCCACCCGCACCGTTGCTCAGGCCGCAGAAGCTGCCGGAGCTCCTGAGGGACTCATCGCCTGCATGTCGATTCCAACGATCGAGGGAACGAATGAGCTGATGAAACACCGAAAGACGGCTGTTATTCTCGCCACAGGATCGAATCCGATGGTGCGTGCAGCGTATAGCGCCGGAAAGCCGGCGTATGGAGTAGGATCGGGCAATGTGCCTGCATTCATCGAGCGCACGGCAAACGTAAAAAAAGCCGTAGCGGACATTGTCTCTGGGAAGATGTTCGATTGGGGGGTCCTCTGTTCAACCGAATCGGGCGTGATCGTGGACGAGCCGATCAAAAAACTCGTCATCGAAGAATTCAAGAAACGGAATGCTTACTTCGCCTCACCAGAGGAGATCGAACGGTTGAGCAGGACGATGTTCGATACCCGCGGAGCCATCAATCCGAACATCGTTGGCAAGCCGCCGACATTCATTGCACAGCAGGCTGGTTTCGACGTCCCACGAGACACCTCTTGCATTATCGCCGAGCTTCCTGCGGTTGGTCGGGAGTATCCTCTGTCACGCGAAAAACTCTCCCCTGTGCTTTCCATGTTCACGGTGAACGGCTATCGCGAAGGTTGTGAGCGTTGCATTGAAATGCTCGAGTTCGGCGGCATCGGGCACACCATGGTGATCCACTCTACGGACTCAGATGTGATTCTGAAGTTCGGTCTTGAGAAGCCCGCGTTCCGTGTCCTCGTGAACACCCAGGCGGCGCTTGGGGCGGTCGGCTACACCAACGAACTCTTGCCTTCAATGACTCTCGGGCCGGGGACATTCGGCGGATCGATCATTTCCGAGAATCTCTCGGCGAAACATCTTATCAACATCAAAAGGCTCGCATTTGAAACGCGACCAATCAATCCACCAGAGAAATTCCTCACTTCGCCCGCAATCACTCAAGCGAAGGGGACACGGAGTGAATCCTCGGTCCGGCGCGTCACTCCAGTTCCCACCCCGGGCCGCTCATGGATGGACGAGATCGACGAGCGCATCCGACTCCGCGCGGGGAATGTGGTTGTTCACGAAACACCACCTGCCGCAAAACCCCCGGAGATTTCGGAAACGCCAAAGGCCGCCGAAACCAGGCAAGGCGTGGTGTACGGAACCGGCCTGAGTCCTGAGGAGGTCGAGCGAATCATGCGGGATTTTGAGAAGAAGTAACGGCACCCCTCCCCCACGCGTGAAGTCCAGTCATAAGGTCACCTCTTGGAGCTTGAAGAAGCTTCCACGCTCGTTTTATCTTCGCCCCACGATCACCGTTGCGCAAGATCTCCTTGGCAAATACATCATTCGCAAGCTTGGCAGACAACGACTCATCGGAAAGATCGTCGAGACCGAAGCCTACGGTGAAAGAGATCCCGCCTCGCACTCATACCGCGGGAAGACGAAACGAAATGAGGTGATGTTTTGGGAAGGTGGACATCTCTATGTCTACTTCACTTATGGCATGCATTTTTGCGCGAATGTGGTCACGGGACCAGAGGGCAGGGGCGAAGCAGTGCTGATCCGAGCCGTCGAACCGATCGATGGAATTGAGGCGATGGTGAAGAAGAGGACTACACCCCTCCTCACAACCCTCACAGACGGCCCTGCAAAGTTTTGCCAGGCGTTTGGGATTGGAAGAAAAGAAAACGGGATAGATTTGCTTGGCGACGAGATCTACATTACCAACGGAGAGCGAATCCCGCGATCGAGAATCGGCAAATCGATTCGGATTGGTATAACGAATGGGAAGGAGAAGAAGTGGAGGTTTTTCGTCAGCGGGAATACGTATGTTTCAAGATAGGTGCTACGCCGCAAGTTCTTTCTTCAAAAACTGACCTGTATACGAGTTTGGATTCTTCGCTACATCCTCGGGTGTCCCCTCCGCAATAATCTGGCCGCCGTCATCTCCGCCTTCCGGACCGAGATCGATAATCCAGTCTGCCGTCTTGATGACGTCAAGATTGTGCTCGATGACAACGACCGTGTTTCCTTTTTCAACAAGCTTGTTGAGAACAGAGAGAAGCATTCGGATATCTTCAAAATGGAGTCCCGTGGTTGGCTCATCGAGAATATACAGGGTTTTGCCGGTACCGACTTTCGAGAGCTCTGTGGAGAGCTTCACGCGTTGGGCCTCGCCTCCTGAGAGCGTTGTGGCTTGTTGACCAAGTCGAATGTACGAAAGCCCGACATCATGCAGCGTTTGTAGCTTGCGCCGAATGCGCGGCAGGTCCTTGAATAACTCGATGGCATCTTCGACGGTCATATCCAGCACATCTGCAATGGATTTCCCTTTGTAGTGAACCTCGAGCGTCTCACGGTTGTAGCGCTTACCGCGGCACACATCGCAGAGCACGTAGACATCCGGCAGAAAATTCATTTCAATTCGCTTCACACCATCACCCTCACAGTTCTCGCACCGCCCCCCTTTGACGTTGAAGCTAAACCGGCCGGCCCGGTACCCCCGGATCTTCGCTTCCGGAAGCTGCGTGAAAAGATCGCGAATCATTGTGAATACACCAGTGTACGTCGCCGGATTCGAGCGCGGCGTCCGGCCGATGGGACTCTGATCGATGTCGATGACTTTGTCGATGTGCTCAAGTCCCTCAATACTTTGAT
Organism: Bacteroidota bacterium; assembly: GCA_035559595.1. Lineage (GTDB taxonomy): Bacteria > Bacteroidota > Ignavibacteria > UBA10030 > UBA10030 > DATMBF01. The sequence continues at coordinate 145,613 of DATMBF010000020.1, forward strand.
ATGGAAGAGGGACAACGTTGGTCTTGTAGAATTTTCGTGACAGAATTGGGTAGAGCGTTTCGTTGATAAGGGAGGATTTCCCAGATCCGCTCACCCCTGTCACACAGACAAGTGTGCCGAGCGGAAGTCGAAGATCGACATCTTTCAAATTATTCCCTCTCGCACCTTTCAAAAGAAGTCGTTTCCCTGATCCCGTTCTTCGCACCGCAGGAACTTCAATTCGCTTCTTCCCTTTCAGATAAAGTGCCGTATATGAAAACCCATCCTGCCCATTTCCCGAAATTCTTAGGCGGTCATTCTTCGTTTCTAATTCACCAGGTTTGCCGTGTGTTACAACGTATCCGCCATGCTCACCGGCACCCGGACCCAAATCAACCACATAATCGGCACTCTGAATCATTTCCTTATCATGTTCGACAACAAGCACCGTGTTCCCAAGATCTCGAAGATCCTTGAGAGAGTTAATGAGCTTGATGTTGTCCCTCTGGTGAAGTCCGATGCTCGGCTCATCGAGGATGTAGAGAACACCGACAAGCTGGGTTCCGATCTGCGTCGCCAGACGAATCCGCTGACCCTCACCGCCGGAAAGTGTGCGTGCCGGTCGATCGAGTGTGAGGTACTCTAATCCTACGTTCAAAAGAAAATCGATCCTTTGCCGAATCTCCTTGAGAATCGGTCGGGCAATCTCGAGCTGGCGATCCGTCAGAGACAGCTCGTTGAAGAATCGCTTCACCTCTTTTATGGAGAGACTGACAATTTCGTGAATATTCCATTGTTTTTTCCGCACAGCATCCTCGATCTTGATCGCGAGGCTTTCTTTCCGCAGGCGACCACCCTGACACGTTTCGCACTTCGTCGTTGTCATGAAAGACTCCACCCATTCCCGAAGTTGATTCGACCCGGTTTCCTCATATTGTCTTCGGAGCATGTCCATCAATCCACCGAACCGATGCTTGTAAGTTTTCGAGTAGCCGGAAGATGTGGTGTATTCGACTTCAAACTTCTCATTTCCGCCTCCATACAGCAGAACGTGGCGCGCTTTGGGAGAGAGACGGGAGAAAGGAGTGTCGAAATCGAAACCACATCGTTTTGCCACGCTCCTCAGTTGACTGAACATCCACGTCGGTCGTGGTTTCCCGAGGGGCGCCAGCGCGCCCTCGTTGATCGTCAGCGTTTCATCCGGAATGATAAGCTGGAGGTTGAAGTCCTTCTTCTCTCCAAGTCCCTCACACGTTGGACACGAGCCGGCCGGCGAGTTAAAGGAAAAGGAATTTGGAGCCGGCTCGTCATAACTGATGCCGCAATACAGACAGGAGAATTTCTGGCTGAAGAGCTGGTCTTCCTTTCCGTCATTGACGATCAGGACACCTTCGCCATATTTGAGCGCCACTTCGACCGACTCTGCAACGCGTGCCCGGGCCTCTCTTTTCGGCTGGAAGCGATCGACAACGATTTCGATCGTATGAATTTTATAACGGTCCACTTTCATTCCTTCCACAATCTCTTTCACTGCACCATCCACACGGACGCGAACGAAACCATCCCTTCTGATCTGCTCGAAGAGTTCCCGATAATGGCCTTTGCGGCCTTTCACAACAGGCGCAAGAATTTGCAAACGGGCGTTGGTAGGGTATTTCAGAATCGCGTCGATGATTTGATCGGTCGATTGACGATGAACGCGACGACCACAATTGTAGCAAAACTGCGTCCCAACACGGGCAAAGAGCAGACGCAGGTAGTCGTAAATTTCCGTCACCGTGCCAACGGTCGAGCGCGGATTGTGGCTGACGGTTTTTTGTTCGATCGAAATGGAGGGACTGAGACCTTCGATGTAATCGACGTCTGGGCGTTCCATCATGTCAAGGAATTGTCGCGCGTATGCCGAGAGCGTTTCCACGTAGCGTCGCTGGCCTTCGGCGTAGATGGTGTCAAAAGCGAGGCTGGACTTTCCCGAGCCAGAGAGTCCCGTCACAACCACAAGCCGGTCACGCGGGATCTCTACATCGATGTTCTTGAGATTGTGAACACGCGCGCCTTTGACGATGAGCTTTTCTTCCATGTTACGCGGATCTTAGACGGATATGCATGGTGTTGCAGATACAGCCAAAGAGTGATTTTTTCTTGTCCGGCGCAACGGGACTCTTGCAGCTTATAGTGGGCAGGAAAAGTGCAGCGGCAATATTTGCAAAGTGTCTCATGCGCATCTTAACCGAAAGGTGGAAAGTGAGAAGCACCTCCCGACCTCTGAATTTCGTCATCTCACGAATAAGAACTCCAAAGGTGAGAATCGATCTTTTCCCTATTTCCCGTGAATGACGAACCCTATCGTCCGATTCGCATTGGCTCCAATCGCAAACACTTCCGACTCGAACAAAAATAAATCGGCGTATTCGATGGAGTCCGTTGTCTGACGGAGAACCTTTGCATCACTCCCGTTGTAATGCACAATCGCCTCATTGTATCCGACGGCAATGATATCTGAGCCGGAGCGACCCTTGGCGCGAATCATCCGGAGATTGGGCATCGTAAAAACAGGGCTCCATGACCCGGGAGCAATTCGTTTGCGAAGCTCCGAACCTACGGCATCATACACTGCGCTATACAACATACCATCTACTACATGGGCAACATCAAACGTTGGAGCCGGCGAGCCGCTGGACACCTCTGCAATGCTCCAGTTCGACCCATTCCACTCCAGCAACGAGTGATGCGGCGACCCACCCGCCAGGTGATGGCCTGTCGTATACATATTCGAACCAACCGAGCCTGAGTAGGTGCTAATGAAAACTGAATCTGAAACCTGATATCCAGCCCATCCTGTGCCGTCGAAGTGATACAATCTGCCTAACTGACCAGCAGCCCAGACATCGTTTGGGGACGTTCCCCATACGCAATAGAGGCTATTTGCACCGGGAATCGGGGTTTCTCTCCAGACACTCCCATTGTATCGTATCACAAAGCCTTGTTTATGCTCCTGTGAAATCTCTGATGTATCACGATACCCAACAATCCACACGTCGTTCGGGCCAAATCCCCAGACGCCGGCTGGAGCCCAGTAGAAAGTACTTCTTCCGGGAAAAGCCTCATTAAATGCCTCCTTGTATTTCGTTGTGATATCACTCCACACACTTCCATTAAAGTGCCAAATTTTCCCGTCGAATACCGTCGATCCCCCATGGCCGACAACATACACATCATTGGCCGACGAGCCCCATACCTCCGAAAGAATAATCTGGTATGTTCCATCGCCCAAAGTGGTTCTTGTCCAGGTGTAGTCCCGTGGGCCTTTCTTAGCTGGGGCCACAGGGCTTTTACAGTTTACGAACAGCAGAAAGAGAACGCTCACCATACTTAGAAAAATTCTCATGCTCACTCGAACGATTGGGAGTTGACCCCTTTTTTCGGACAGAGAGTTAAGCCAGCATAGTCTGTTGTCCTTGCCTCTACTTCTACAAAATCCTCTTTCTCTTATTCAAGTACTCGAACAACGCTTTGTCGAACGGCGTCGCCGTATCTAACAGGACATGGTCAATTGCGTTTTCCATGCATTCTCTCTGGATAACGGCCAGAAACTCCTTCAATGCCTGTTGGTAAGCTTTTTGAATGTGCCACGGCTGCGTCATCAGTTCTTCTTTCGTCTCCATATCTTTGAAGATCGCATCCCGTCCGAACGCAAAAGATCGCTCGAGAGGGTCAAGCACCTGCATCACAATAACTTCGTTTCCCTTATGCCGAAAATGCTTGAATGCGCTCGTCACCTGCACGGGATCGTCGAACAGGTCACTCACAATGATCACAAGCCCTCGACGCTTGATTCGCTCAGCCACAGAATGAAGCGAAGCGGCGGTTTGCGTTGCCTTACCGGCTTGAAGGGTTTCCAGTTCACGCAGGATTTGCTTCAAATACAGTTGCGTGGCGTGCGGCGGCATGAAGGTGCGCACATTCTCGTCGTAGATCGTCAACCCGACCGCGTCGCGTTGTTCAACCATGAGGTAGGCCAGAGAAGCAGCTACGTACGATGCGTATTCAATCTTTCGAAGGTGACCGGAAGAGGCATAATCCATCGATTTGCTGGCATCGAGAACGATGTAGGATTTGAGATTCGTCTCCTCTTCGAATTGTTTTATGTAGTACCGGTCGGTCTTCCCGTACGCCTTCCAATCAATGTGCTTGATTTCATCCCCCGGCATGTACTGACGGTGTTCGGTAAACTCAACGCTGAAGCCGTGGTAGGGACTTTTGTGCAGCCCGGTAATGAAACCCTCAACGACAAGCCGCGCTCGTAATTCCATGTTCGAAAGCTGGGCAACGACCTCGGGGCGAAGGTATTTAAACGCTTCTTGCATGGCCGCCGATTCTCACTGATTCAATGCTGATTTGCGGCTGATGGGGTTCACTTGAACGACCACACGATCCATCATTCCACTCTTCCAAACTCTCTCCTTCATTTCTTTTTACCCTGATCCCTCTTCTCTTTGTTGTGCCACTCTCGTCTTCGATTCAAGAAGCTCGCTGGGGTCTTTGCCGAGGTTTGCCAGTTCAAATTGCGCTGAAGAAACCATGTCGCTCTGTGGATATCGATTGAGAAATTCCTCATAAGCGGCTTTGGCACTGTCGAGCATACGAAGTTCATTATGGAAGATGAAACCCACAAGAAAGAGTGCTCCCGGAGCGTTCGGGTCGTTGGGGTATTCCGTCGCTAGCCGCCGGTAGAGTTCAATTGCCGTTCGGAAATCGCGTCGGTAGTTCTGGTGAATGGAGGCCTTGGCATAGAGTGCTTCAGGACGATACTTGCTCTGCGGATGCTCGTTGTACAACATTTGATAGTACATGAGAGCCTCTTCATAATTTCCGGCTGCAAGCGATTGTTTGGCTCGCTGGAGCTTTTCTTCCTCAACAAGCTGAGAGCAGGAAAGAAAAAGAAGGGAGAATGCGAGAAGAAGAGTTTTCATGGTCGTCATGGGACTTATAAGTTTCCTTAACTCATCAGTGTAGGAAAAAGAAGCTGGAGAAGCAATGCTTCTTGTGCGTTAGGAGCGAGGTGGGACGTTGCCCGGTATCGGAAAAATTTTGTATCTTCGACGCCACAGTCCCACAATTGCACAAGGGGTATCCAGCCCGCTGTTACTCAATTTCGTTCTTGATGATGAGGGAGGGGATGCGGCAACAACCGAACAGGGAGATCGTTGAAACCCTCAGACGGGGGGATCCACAGGGGTGTGCCCGATTGATGGAACTATTCTTTGATCGACTGGTCAACGAAGCTCTCAATGTATTCCATATTCAAGTAGAAGAAGCGGAAGAGCTTGCAAGTGACGTTTTGTTGACGGTCGTCCAAAAAATCGACCGTTTTCAGTTCAAACGATCGGACAAGGACTTCCATGTTTGGGTGATCACGATTTTTAGAAACCGCGTGCGTGATTATCTTCGGCAGAAAGCATTGACAACGGGATTGGTGGAATCGTACCAGGAATCGGCATTGGAAGAGGAAGGGGCCTACGGCCGAACTGAACGTGAAGTGGTTCTCGCGATTCTTCGACGTCATGAAGAATCTCTTCGGGCCGAAGAGCCTGACGATCCGCCGCCCACGAACCAGAATGAACGCAGATTGCAGGATATTGTCGATGTCCTTGATCAGCTCGAAGCGTGGGAGCGGGTTTTGCTCCGTTGCCGGGCGCTCGACATCCCCTACGAAGAAATCTCTCACTACACCGGCAAGTCTGTAAAACAGCTAAAGGTATATCATGCAAGAGTCAAGAAGAAATTCATGAACCTCTTAGCGCTTCGTTATCCCGAATTGAACCATGAAGAAAGATCTCGTTGACCTTCTCCTGCAGCTTGCCTATCTGGAAGGCTCTATTTCCACACGGGGACTGTATGAGAAAATCGTAGGCAAACGTGTGATTCAACATGTTGCTTCAGTTGACGTAAAGCGAAAAACGCTTGCCCGCCTGCAGCAGGCCCTGAACCAGCGCGTTGACAATGCCGAAGTTCCACTAACAATAGGGATGTTTCTGCAGCAAATCAGAACAAAACACGCCGTTGCGGCGAGCGAGCTGGTTTCGCGACTTGGAATTTCTGCAAATCACTACAAGATGCTTGAGAACGACCGCCTTTCGCCGGTGAAACTTCCATCAACCGTATGGAAGCGATTTGCCAGGTTGTTCAACCTTCCTTTACAAGAATTGTCGGAGATGATCCGCCGAACGCACATCCTGGTGTTCTTTAGGCCATCATTTCACCTTACCCTCGCCCGTTATGATGCGCGCAAGAACCGATCGATGAAGAAAGCCGCTCTCCAACGTGCAACAGAGCAACTCTACACTCGAGCGAATCTTTCCCTCCCTACCAAAGAAGAGGAAAAGCTCCAAGCGCTGATTGATGAGCTGAAAACCTAAAGCAAGCGGAGATTTTTTCCCGAATGCTCGGATTCATATGATGCAATTTCTTGACAACGGCCGAGGCATAAGCACGATTCGATTCGAGCAGTGCGAACAAGTAGCGGCTGAAACATTGGGGGCATTTCAATCCGCCGGCAATCCTCTTAAGCTACCCATCGACATTGAGCAAATCGCTTCGATGATGGAGTATCAAGTGGTTCGCCTTACCGATGTTCCCGATGAATTTTCCGCAATCGTAAGCACACGCGATCGCCTTATTGGGATCAACGCCGCTCATCACCGGCACCGTCAGCGGTTTTCCATCGGACACGAGTTAGGGCACATCCTGTTGGATCACCCCCCCGAAGCAAAACGATCAAGGATACAGATTGACCTGGACAATCGTGAAGCCGACTATTGTGCAGCGGCTCTCCTTATGCCAAAAACCATCGTACGGGAATTTGCTGAAAGGACCTCCAACGTTACCGAGCTTTCTCGAGTCTTCGACGTCAGCAAAGAGGCTATGGCGCGCCGATTGAAACTGTTAGGAATCACGACGAAGGATGGCATACAGCTGTCTAAAGAGGAAGGTTGATACAAGAAGTGTTACCTGATTTCGTTCTTAGTCCTGGAAGCCATTAAGGCTGGATATTCAAAATCAATTTCCACTGTGCGGAGGTAGCATGGCAACAACAAGTTCACTCTTTTCCACGATGATTCGCGCCGGACGGACAAACTATTTTGTTGACGTCAAAGAGGCAAAGAACGGCAACAAATATCTCTCGATTGCCGAGAGCCGGCTCAATGGCGAGAACAAGAAGGAGAGGGTGACGCTTCGGGTTTTCGGCTCGTCTATCGAGGAGTTCCGGAAAGCCATCAATGAGGCTGCTGACACCCTTTCGTAAGACGGTGTGGCTCAGGTGAGGCCTCATTGGCGATGCACGGCTGGCCGATTTCGGCTGGCTGTGCATTTTTTTTGGACTGATTACGCTTTCCCCCTTCGCATGATTGCACAAAAGAAACCATCTGTCCCGTGAACATGGGGAAAAAGCTTGACGAACGGGCCTCCGTGAACGGTCTCGAGATTTAATCGGCTCATCAACGCACTGCAATCGACAAGCTGAAACGGGGCGTGATCCTTCAAGAATGCCGCCACCACCGACTCGTTCTCTTCAGTCAAAAACGTGCATGTTGCATAAACAAGCCTTCCGCCCGGCTTGACCAAAGGCCATGCGGCCTCGAGAATCGACTTCTGCTTCTCCGCAAGTTCGTCAATTGACCTCTCGCTTACACTCCATTTCATTCCGGGATTTCGCCGGAGCGTCCCGAGCCCACTGCACGGAGCATCAACAAAGACTACGTCAAAATAGGCTTGGTACTTCTCACGAAGTTCGTGAAGATCATCAACCCATTGGATTCGAACATTCGATACTCCCGCCCGTTTCGCTCGTTTTTTCAGCTCCTGGAGTCTAAACGCCCGCACATCGGTGGCTAGGATTTCGCCACGATTTCTCATCAGAGCAGCAAATTCAAGCGTCTTTCCTCCGGCTCCGGCACAGGCATCGAGAATCTTGTCGGTCGGTTTGGGATCAATAAGGAGGGGGAGAAGTTGACTCCCCTCATCCTGCACCTCAAAAAATCCTTCCCGAAACGATGCATGGGTAAACACATTGATACGTTTTGGTAGCTGTAAACCGATCGGCGAATATTGTGTTCTGACTGCCGCAATTCCTTCTGAGGCAAGTCTCGTCTTGCATTCTTCGGCTGTTGCTTTCAATGTATTAACACGCAATTGGAGCGGAGCGGGCTCATTCAGACTTTCAAGAAGTCGTTCTACCTCCGCAGACTCAAACTCATGAAGAAGCCGGTGAACGATCCACTCTGGAAAAGAGTATTCGAGAGCGAGCCGTTCGATCGGACCATTCGCAACAGGCAGGGTGAACACGCTGAGTCGGCGAAGCAGCTCCGGCAGATCTTGCCGAAGGTCCTTTGCCCTGATTTGAGAATTGAGCCCCATGAAATCCTGAGGCGGACGGCGTTCAATGTGGAGGAGATAAGCGATGGGAAGAAGCAAAGCCCGATCCCCTTGCGGAATTGACGGTCGAGAGATCGACATAAGCACAACGTACTCGCAGCGCTTCAGATGACGAAGAGTGCCATACGTTGTTTCGGCAATGAAGCGCCGGTCTTGAGAACCCAGATACTTGCGGGCGCGGAAGAAGGAATCAATGATCGCATCGGCCGGCGGCACACGAGCGTGATTAGTCCGCCGCCTGTGCGCATCGAAGATTAAGGTTAGAAGCTCCTGAACGTGTCCCAGAAGTGAGGAGAGCCGCATGAAGGGAAGATAGCGAGAAAACAACTGGGACAAAAGAAGGATGGATGGTCAATCATCCTTCGGAAGGTTTCGGAAGCCAGCTGGCCGAATCACTGGACAACTTCCGCCTTCACGCGCGTGACGAACTCAACCGATCCTCGATTGTCCACCCTCGCCTCAATTGTATCTCCCTCCACAATTGAACCGGCAAGGAGCTGCTCGGAGAGTTTGTTCACGATATATTTTTGAATGACACGCTTTAACCGACGAGCACCGAACGTGGGGTCATAGCCGATTTTACCCAGCCATTCCTTGAGGTCGTCAGAGAACTCAAGAACAATGCCTTTCGTAGCAACCAACTTCCTGACATTCTTGAGCTGAAGGTCGACAATCTCTTTGATTTCCGTCATTGTCAACGGTTTAAAGAGAATGATCTCATCAATCCTGTTGAGAAACTCGGGTCGAATCGCCTGGCGCAGCATGTCAGACAATTTCATCCGCAGATCACCCATGAACTCATCACGGTTCGATTCATTCATGTATTGCAGCTTCTCTTGAATGAGATGCGAACCGAGGTTGGATGTCATGATGATAATGGTATTCTTGAAGTTGACCGTTCTTCCTTTGCTGTCGGTCAGTCTTCCTTCGTCAAGAAGCTGCAAAAGCACGTTGAACACTTCAGGATGGGCTTTTTCGATTTCATCGAGAAGCACCACAGAATACGGCTTTCTCCGAACAGCCTCCGTAAGCTGTCCCCCCTCCTCGTAACCCACATATCCCGGCGGCGCACCAATGAGGCGGGAGACAGAGAATTTCTCCATATACTCGCTCATATCGATGCGCACCAGGGCATTCTCATCATTGAAGAGAAACTCTGCCAACGCACGGGCAAGCTCAGTCTTGCCTACGCCAGTGCTACCGAGAAAGATAAACGAGCCGATGGGCCGTTTTTCGTCTTGCAGACCCGCGCGGCTGCGGCGAATCGCATCGGCAACTGCTTTCACCGCATCCTCCTGATTCACCAGTCGCTCGTGAATTCGGGCTTCGAGGTGAAGCAATTTCGATCTTTCACTCTCCAACATCCGCTGGACCGGAATCCCTGTCCATTTTGCCACAATCTCGGCAATATCTTCAGCGTCAACCTCTTCTTTCAACATCTTATGATCTCGTTGTACTTCGGCTAACTTTGCTGAGGCATCTTTTACCTTCTTCTCGAGGCTCGCAATAACACCGTATCTCAACTCGGCCACACGGCCAAAATCGCCCTGACGCTCCTTCTGCTCCGCTTCGACTTTCGCGTTCTCGATCTCTTCTTTCATCTTACGAATCGCCTGGATCAGCTCTTTCTCAAGCTGCCAGTGTGCCCGCAACTCAGACCTCTGTTGGTTCAACTCGGCCAGATCCTTTTCGATCTCTGCGAGGCGCGATTTCGAATCTTCGTCTCGCTCACGCTTGACCGCTTCGCGCTCAATCTCGAGCTGCTTGATGCGCCGCTCAACGCCATCAAGCTCCTCAGGCATCGAATCGATTTCGATGCGAAGCTTCGACGCCGCCTCATCAATAAGGTCGATTGCCTTGTCGGGAAGGAAGCGGTCGGAGATGTAGCGATTGCTGAGTTGAGCTGCGGCGACGATTGCGCCATCAGTAATCCGAACGCCGTGATGGACTTCGTAGCGTTCCTTGAGTCCACGGAGAATCGAGATCGTATCCTCCACGCTGGGCTCATCGATAAGAATAGGCTGGAACCGACGCTCAAGGGCCGGATCTTTCTCGATATGTTTGCGATACTCGTCGATGGTCGTGGCCCCGATTGCACGCAGCTCACCACGTGCCAACGCGGGCTTGAGCATGTTCGCAGCATCAACAGCCCCTTGTGCCGCTCCGGCACCGACAAGGGTATGGAGCTCGTCGATAAAGAGAATGATTTCACCGTTGGATTCAGTTACTTCTTTCAAAACTGCTTTCAGGCGCTCTTCAAACTGTCCGCGAAAACTTGTTCCTGCCACCAGCGAGCCCATGTCAAGTGCAATAATGCGCTTCGTCTTCAGATTCTCCGGTACATCCCCCTGCACGATGCGGTGAGCGATTCCTTCGGCAATTGCGGTTTTCCCCACACCGGGATCGCCAATGAGGACGGGATTATTCTTTGTTCGGCGGGAAAGAACCTGAAGCACGCGCCGAATTTCCTCCTCCCGACCAATGACGGGATCAAGCTTCCCTTTGCGCGCAAGATCGTTCAAATCCCGGCCAAATCGCTGAAGGGCTTGATATTTTTCCTCCGGTGTCTGATCGGTCACCCGCTGTGAACCGCGGATGTCTTTGAGCGCCTTGTACACAGCCTCTTTTGTGACACCTTGATCAAGCAAGAGTTTCGAAGCAGCAGATTTTCCGGAAAGAAGTCCGAGCAACAGATGTTCCGTACTAACGTACTCGTCTTTGAGCGATTGGGCCTCTTCGAGCGCAGTCTCAAAAAGCTGAGCAAGGGATTGGCCGACGTACTGATTCCCAACGCCGGCCCCCATGACTTTAGGCAACTTTTCCAATGCCTCGTTGATCTTGATACGGATGTAGTCAACATTAGCCCCCACTTTTTGGAGGATTGGGACGACAAGCCCCTCGCTATCCTGCACCAGAGCTGCCAGTAGATGTTCCGGCTCAATCGCCTGGTTGCTATAACTCGCAGCTATCTCTTGCGCGTTTTGAACCGCCTCCTGAGATTTGATTGTAAATTTGTTGAAGTTCATCTCTAACTCCTTTTCCGGATGACCTTGCCAAATCCGCCTCCGTCGAACAAAAGGCGAGGGGATTTTTCCTCGCCCTTTTAACATGAACCAATGCAGCACTACTGCTGAACACCGCTTCGTCCGCGCTTGGGACGGAACCCAAATTCCGAGGATCGGTAGGTCCGACGCCTCACTTACTTATCATCAACCACTTCAAAGTCGGCGTTCTCGACTTTCTTGCCTTGGTCGCCTGTCGCTTGCTGTTGAGTTCCGGGCTCACTGGCAGTCTGCGGACCGCTGGCTTGTTGGGCCCGAACGGATTCATACATCTTGGTAGAAGCCTCATTCCAGGCGTTTGTCAGGGCTTCCATTTTCGCCTTGATGTCGGCAATGCTGTTATTGTTCTTGATTGCCTCCTCTAGGGAATTGGCTGCCGCCTCGACTTTCGACTTAATCGTCGCATCCATCTTATCAGCAAGATCCTTAAGTTGCTTACGGGTCTGGAACACAAGATTGTCTGCCTGGTTTCTCGTCTCGATTTCCTCTTTCTTTCTCTTGTCCTCCGCGGCATGGGCAGCGGCGTCCGCCTTCATCTTCTCAATCTCTTCTTTGGTCAAACCGCTCGAAGAGGTGATGCGGATTGACTGCTCCTTGTTGGTAGCCTTATCTTTCGCGGAAACATGGAGGATTCCGTTTGCATCAATATCGAAGGTCACCTCGATCTGAGGAACACCACGCGGTGCAGGTGGTATGCCATCGAGATGAAATCGACCAAGCGTTCGGTTATCCACGGCCATCGGCCTCTCGCCCTGCAATACATGAATCTCAACCGACGGCTGATTGTCCGATGCTGTTGAGAAGATTTCGCTCTTTCGAGTCGGGATGGTCGTGTTCGCCGGAATCATCACCGTCATGACACCACCGAGGGTTTCGATCCCGAGTGAGAGCGGAGTAACATCCAGGAGCAGTACATCCGTCACATCACCTGCAAGCACACCACCTTGAATGGCAGCACCGACGGCAACGACCTCGTCAGGGTTAACACCCTTGTGACCCTCTTTTCCAAAAATCTCTTTCACTAACTGCTGGATTCGAGGCATGCGCGTCATACCGCCAACGAGGATAACCTCATCGACCTGGTTCGGCGTGAGGCCCGCATCCCTCAATGCCTTCTCCACGGGCGGAACGCAACGCTGGACAAGGTCTTCAACAAGTTGTTCAAACTTCGCCCTGGTGATCGTCATGCTGAGGTGCTTTGCACCATCCGCGGTCGCTGTGATGAACGGGAGATTCACCTCGGTCTGCATAAGCTGAGAAAGCTCCATCTTGGCCTTCTCTGCAGCCTCGCGCAGACGCTGGAGCGCCATGGGATCTTTCCGAAGGTCAATACCCTCTTGTTTCTTGAACTCATCGGCAATGTAGTCGATGAGCCGCTGATCGAAGTTGTCACCGCCAAGATGCGTATCACCATTCGTGGATTTCACTTCAAACACACCCTGGCCAAGCTCCAGAATCGAGATATCGAAGGTTCCGCCGCCAAGGTCGAACACTGCAACTTTGAGGTCTTTATGCTTCTTATCAAGACCGTACGCCAACGCAGCAGCCGTGGGCTCGTTAATGATGCGCCGGACATTCAATCCTGCAATTTCTCCCGCCTCTTTTGTGGCCTGCCGTTGTGCATCGTTGAAGTATGCGGGAACGGTAATAACGGCCTCGGTAATGGTGGTGCCTAAATAATCTTCAGCTGTCTGCTTCATTTTCTGCAGAATCATGGCCGAGATTTCAGGCGGAGAATATACTCGATCACTAATTTGGACTCGAGCCGTGTTGTTGTCGCCACGAGTAACCCTATAAGGGACAAGCTTCATCTCTTCAGTGACCTCATCGTAGAACCGACCCATGAAGCGCTTGATCGAATAAACCGTATTCTGCGGATTTGTTACTGCCTGACGTTTGGCCGCAGCCCCCACGAGCCGCTCACCGGATTTCGTAAAAGCGACCACCGACGGAGTCGTCCGAGCACCTTCGGAATTGGCGATCACTACCGGGTCATTCCCTTCCATGACGGCAACGACCGAGTTCGTCGTCCCTAAGTCGATGCCGATGATTTTGTTCGATTTACCTGCCATGAAGAATCTCTCCTTTCTATAAGTTGGATTTCGGTCGCTTTCAGCATACGAAGATCATCCGCATGCGATCGACTCGTAAAACAAAAGAAGGGGTTACCCGCATTGAGCGGGCAACCCCACGGAACCACGATCTTATTTCACCTTTACTTCAATCTGCTTCGGCTTTGCCTCCTCAGCTTTGGGCAGCGTAATCGTCAGGATACCGTCTTTATAGACAGCATCGATCTTGTCGCTGCGGACCGTGCTGGGGAGGGTGAATGAGCGTTGGAAGGAGCCGTACAGCCGCTCCATCCGATGATAGCTGTCATTCTTGGTCTCACGATCCTGCTTCTTCTCGCCGCGGATCGTCAGGACGTTGGATTCGAGCGTGATCTTGACATCATCCTTGCTGACACCCGGCAATTCGACCTTTACCACATATTCATTATCATGCTCCGCAATATCGACTGCCGGAGTCCAGTAGGAGAGCCCAAAGGTTCCGTCATCCTGAACACCACCACGCAAGAAGTTATCGAACAGCCGGTTGATTTCCCGCTGCATATTGAAGAGATCTGTGGACCAGCTGGTCAATTCACGAGTTGGATTCCATCGAATCAGTGACATAGTTCTTACCTCCTTTCATGAAGCTAAAGACACAAAAGAATTACGAGATGGTGATCTCCTTTGCTTTCAACCATTCAGTCTTCGGCAAGGTGATTGTCAAAACACCATCCACAAACTCCGCTTTGACTCCATTGTGATCAATCCCCTCACCAAGATTGAAATCGCGCTGATAGTTCTTGACTCCAATCTCGTTATGCAACAGACTGGCCGTTTCCTGATGATGGGGCTGAACCGAGGCACGAACCGAAAGAGAATTCGGGTCGACGGAAATGGAGATCGACTCCTTCGTTGCCCCCGGGAGATCGAGCTTCACGACAAACGCATCCCCCGTCTCATAGACATCTGCTACGGGAGTCACGCTTGCATGGAAAGGCTCAACTCGTTGTGCCAGACTGCTGGTTACTCGACGGGTCAATGCAACGTTATTATTTCCCATAGCTTACCTCCTCAAGTTATTGAATCGCAATGGTGTGCGCACGGGAAGCCTCGGTCTTCGGGAGCGTAATACGCAAGACACCATTCTGCAACTCCGCCGAGATCTTGTCTATTTCTACCTCGTGCGGCAACTCGATGGAGCGGCGGAAATTCATCACTCGCATTTCATTGATCAAAACGCGAGCATTTTGCGGAATCTCATAGGGCTTCCGCTCACCGCTAATAGTGAGAACTCCGTTCTCAACCGCAATCTTGAGGTCCTCTTTCCTGACACCCGGCAACTCCGCCACCACGACCGACTGATTCTCATATTCGGCAACATCGATTGCAGGGAACCATCTTTCGTAGGTCGGATAGGCTGGAGTGAAATCGGTGAGAAGATCCTCAAGCAGATCGCTTCCAAAAACTCGGGGGACATCCAATCGGACGAACATTAGACACACCTCCTCAGGAATTGTGCTACTGATTGTTTGTTGGTCTACACCTTGCTTTCGCAATCAGCGTGCCACGTTACTTTCGGTCCGGGGGAACCGACTATAACCTATTGTCAAACAATTACTTATAGACTGTCTGACGATAGAGACTCGCAGTTGCTCTGCGCTGTCAGATTGGCATAACTGTCGTCAGATTTGCGAAAATACTTGGACTTTGTGACATTTCGAGCTGAAATTTTTGCAGACGGACAAATTCCTTGAATCTTGCCACACTTTTGAGTAATCTGCTTGCCGCTTTCGAACATCCTATCAAATGTAATCCAGCGAAAATGAAAAGACCTATTTTGCTCGTTCTGCTCGTGCCTTTCTGTCTGGAAGCGCAAAGACTAAAGCTTGAGAGAAAGTCGGTACCGGGCTACGAATCTATCAAGGCTAGCGACTTGCAGGCGCATCTCACCTTCCTTGCCGCCCCTGAGTTGGAGGGAAGAGAAACAACCTTCCGCGGCCAAAAGATTGCTGCTCAGTACATCGCATCAATGTTTAGGAAATTTGGGCTTAAGCCTGTGGGGATTGACGGCTCCTATTTTCAACCGTTTGACCTCATCGTCTCCACGGTTAGTCCAGAGTCAAAGATCGCGGTTGAATCCAAAAGGGGGACAAAACGCTTTTCACTTGCAGTTGATTTCCTACCGACATCCGTACGCGAAGCATCGGTGACCGGCCAGCCGGTGTTCATCGGTTATACCGATACGTATTTGGACTCTACGACCATTGCCGGTCTTGCCGGAAAGATCACCATGGTCTTTGCGGGAAGACGGGAGAATGCTAAGGACACGCTGCAGCCCGGTGGGAGGCGGTTCTTCTTTTCTCGTACCGTTCCAGGAAGTCTGGCAACATTGGTGATCTTGAACGAGCCTCTTCAAGGAAGTATTGGGCAATGGACTCCTTTCTTCAACAACGTACTGGAGAAGGGATCAATGCAACTGCCAGATACGGTTCAGCGCAGAGCATTTGGACCAAACTATTATCTCGTTAGTTCGGCACTGGCGACAGAAATCGTAGGCAACAGCGGTCTCTCACTCGCCCAACTTCGCGACGCCGCGGCAACCGATAGCCTCTTTAAGCCGGTTCCTCTGACGGAAATGACTGTATCAATAGAATCGAGGATCGCAGGCCAATCGAAGCGGACAGAAAATGTTATCGGATTGTTAGAGGGAACCGATCCCGTTCTTAAGAATGAAGTGGTTGTTGTTACGGCTCATTACGACCACGTAGGGATAGGTCCGAATGGTACGATCTATCACGGGGCAGATGACGATGGCTCCGGCACATCGGTTCTTCTCGAAATGGCGGAAGCATTTGCTCAAAATCCTAACAGACCAAAACGAAGCATCCTCTTTATGGCGGTAACAGCTGAAGAAAAGGGATTATTGGGCTCGGAATATTATGTTCGAAACCCTATTATACCACTCGAGAAAACTGTGGCCAACATCAATATCGATATGGTCGGAAGATTGGATGAGAAATATCAAAAACAGAACAAACATGATTACGTGTATGTTATTGGATCGGATAAGATCAGCACGTCGTTTGACAGTCTACTCAAGGCGGGAAATCAAGAGTCAGAGAACCTGTTGCTCGACTACACTTACAACGACGACAATGATCCGAACCAATTCTATCGGCGGAGTGATCATTATAATTTCGCCAAGCACGGGATTCCGGTGGTTTTCTTCTTCACCGGTATTCATGAAGATTATCACCGTCCTACAGATACGGTGGATAAAATCTTATTCGACAAGACTGCGCGAATTGCGCGACTGGCGTACTATTTCTGCTGGAAAGTTGCTCAGGCCTCACCCAGAACCCTAAGAAAATCCCTTCCACCCGCAGCTCATTGAAATGTTTTCCAAAGAAGACATCTTAAAGCGGCTTACGACCTCTTGTTTCGGCCGGAAGCTCTTCCTCTTTGAAACCATCGACTCCACAAATGCCTGTGCGAAAACTCTTGCCGAAGCCGGCGTCGAAGAAGGCGCCACGGTGGTCGCAGACTACCAATCGAATGGCCGGGGACGCCTTGGACGCCCCTGGCAATCCGAGCCCGGCGAAAATCTTC
This sequence comes from Bacteroidota bacterium, assembly GCA_035559595.1. GTDB lineage: Bacteria > Bacteroidota > Ignavibacteria > UBA10030 > UBA10030 > DATMBF01. Next base: position 162,750 of record DATMBF010000020.1, read on the forward strand.
TTGCATCCGTCGTTATTCGACCTCCTATAGAGCGGGAAAACTCTTCGTACATCACCTTTTACGCAGCTGTGGCAATTGCCAAAGCGATTGAATCAGTTACGGGGAGAGCGGTAGAATGCAAATGGCCTAATGACATCCTGCTCAACAGAAAGAAGGTGTGTGGCATCCTCGTGGAGAATTCCTTTCACCATGATCGGTTGGAGTTTTCCATCGTCGGGTTCGGCATTAATGTCAACCAACGCTCGTTTCCCACACCATTAGACCAGACAGCAACCTCGCTAGCGCAAACACTCGGGCGATCATTCGACCGGGTTGAGCTTCTTCGCCATATTCTGGAGAATCTGGACGAGCTTTACCATGAGCTTCAACGATGGGATTTCACCGCAATTCTCAATGAATGGAATCGCCGATGTACAATGTTTGGCAATCACGTCACCGTTACCACGCCAGGCCAAACAGTCTCGGGCACTGCAGTTCGAGTGCAAGAAGACGGCAGCCTGCTTATTCATACACAAAGCGGTGATTTGGCTGTTTACGCCGGAGACGTTACAATGTTGTCCCAGCAGAAAGGTTGATGCTTATGTTTCTGGCCATTGATGTTGGCAATACGCACACAGTCTTTGGAGTTTTCAAATCCGCCACGTTAGTCTCCGAATGGCGTGTCACCAGCTCTCATCATAGGACCGAAGACGAAATCGGCACCCAGCTCATCTCTTTTCTGAATCATTTCAACATCCCTACGAAATCCATCGAGGCAATCGGCGTTTCGTCCGTTGTGCCCAACCTCACGGATGTCTACGCCGCAATGAGCAAAAAGTATTTCTCTGCTGAACCGACGATCATCGGCTCCGACCTCAAGCTCGGCATTCGTGTCTTGTACGACGATCCGCATCAGGTTGGAGCTGACCGGCTCTGCAACGCCGTGGCAGGGCATGCCAAGTACGGCGGACCATTAATCATCATTGATTTTGGAACGGCGACGACATTTGATGTCGTAGCAAAGAACGGGGATTACCTTGGCGGTGTTATTGCTCCCGGCGTGGAAACCGCAGCGATGGATCTCCATCGCCGCGCTGCAAAACTCCCGAAGATCGAGCTTCACTTTCCAAGGAAAATGATCGCCACAGACACTGTCACCAGCATGCAGGCAGGGATTCTCTTTGGAGCGCTTGACGGGATGGAGGGGATTGTAAGGCGCTTACAGTTGGAAATCAACAAACGTGAGGGGACACCGGCAAACGTGATAGCCACCGGCGGCTTTTCAGGCCTCATGAGCAGGCATTCGAAGATAATCGAGGCCGTAGAGCCTTCTCTCGTGCTGGAGGGAATTCGATTGATTCACGAGCGGGTGAAGAAGCGAAGGGGAAAAATCACCAAGCGCTGATTAGCGCGGAGCAAGCATCACAACGGAAGCGTTCGCCAGATCCACGATCGGGCTGAAATAGAGGCCAAAGAGGAGGGTAGGGATGAGCAGCAAGAACAGAATCGCAAGCTGGCGCGGCGTGAAAGTCAATTCCGACACATCTCCCTCAGGATCCCGCAGGAACATATTCCTCAAAACCCGCACGTAGTAATAGAGCGACACCACGCTGTTGATTGCGCCCACAATCGCCAGCCAGATCCATCGTGCATCCAACAACGCCGCAAACAGATACAGCTTACCGATGAAACCGGCCGTCGGTGGTAATCCGGTGAGCGAAATGAAGAAAATCACCATGGCGACACCAAGAAGCGGTGATCGATAGCCAAGGCCTTTATACGAATCGATATCTTCCTTCCCCGTTTTGCCCGCCACCAGCATCACCACGTAGAAAGCGCCAAGATTCATGAAGAGGTACGCGACAAAATAAATCAGCACTGCTGCAAGTCCCTTGTCACTCAGCACAACCACACCCATGAGCATATAGCCGGCATGAGCGATGCTCGAGTAGGCAAGGAGACGCTTGAGATTATCCTGCCAGAGAGCGACGAGGTTACCCAGCGTCATTGTCAGGACCGACAGAATAGCAAGGAGGTTATTCCACTCGAATCCCTGCAGGGAAGCCCACATACCCGCCGGCAACCCAGCGGCACTGGAGTCCAGAAACGACACTTTGAAGAATCGGATCATCATCGCAAAACCGGCTGCCTTGGAAGCAACGGAGAGAAATGCGGTAATCGTGATGGGTGCACCTTCATAGACATCCGGTGTCCAGAAATGGAACGGAACTGCGGAGATCTTGTAACCAAATCCCGCCACAATCAGAATGCTGGCGATGAGGAGCGGGATGTAGTTCACATCGCCCGCCGACAATGCTTTGTTGATGCCGTAAATATCGGTCGCACCGGTAAGTCCATAGATGATCGAAATTCCATAGAGCATCAGTCCGCTGGAAAGAGCTCCGTACAGGATGTACTTGAGCGACGCCTCGCTGGAGTCGTGTGCCTCTTTTATGTATCCCGCGAGAACATAGGATGTGAGGCTCGTAAGTTCTAGGGCAAGAACCATCATCAGAAGATTCGACGCCCCGGCCATCAAGAACATTCCCAACGTCATGGCCAGCAGCAACGAGAAATATTCTCCCATTCGTTTTCGCGCATCCTGAACTTCTGACGAATAGTACGAAAAGAGAACGACGACTATTGTGGAGAGAGTGATGAGAATCTTAAAGAATACCGCAAAAGGATCGACAACGACCATTCCCGAAAAGATTGAACCCACCAGTCCGAACTGCTCCACAGCAAAGTAGCCAGCTGTCAGAAGACCTAAGAGTGTGATCACAGAGACAACTTGCGGATTCTTCCGAGCGACAATGGTTGCCAGAAGAGCGGCACACAGCGCAACTGTGAGCGCTGTTTCCGGAAGGAATTGGGTGAGACTTGCGAGGATTTGATCGAGCATACGAAACGGAACGTTAAGGCATCACTGCTACAGAGGTGCCCGTGGTTACGACATTGACAAGATGATTGAGCGAGCTTGTCATGAGATCAAGCATTATAGACGGATAGATGCCGAGCACAATAACGATAATGGCAAGGGGGACGAGGGTGAAGAGCTCACGTCCGTTGATATCAGGGAGCCCTTTCCACTTCTCATTGGGCTGTCCGAGGAAAACACGTTGGAGCGTCCAAAGCATGTAAGCAGCCGTCAGAACGATACCCAGTGTCGATGCAATCGTGAGCCAACGGAATGATTTGAAGGCCCCGAGGAACGAGAAGGCCTCGGAGATGAATCCGCTCAACCCCGGCAACCCCAGTGCGGCAAAGAAAGCGACGGTCATGATTCCTGTATACTTCGGCATTGTCAATGCTAATCCACCAAACGCATCAAGGTCGCGTGTGTGGGCGCGGTCGTAAATGACACCCACGATCAAAAAGAGCATAGCGGTGATTGTGCCGTGGTTGAACATCTGAAACACAGCCCCAACCATCCCCTGCGTATTGAGAGCGGCCATTCCAAGGAGCACAACACCCATGTGACTGATGGACGAATACGCAATGAGTTTCTTGAAGTCCTGCTGCGCCATGGCGCACAATGCGCCATAGACAATATTGATGAACGCAAGAATAGCCAGTGGCCAAGCAAAATCTTTTGCCAGCTCAGGAAACATCGGATAGCTGATTCGTAAGAGACCGTACGTGCCCATCTTCAACAGGACTCCGGCAAGGATGACGCTGATTGCTGTCGGAGCTTCAACGTGAGCATCGGGCAACCATGTGTGGAAGGGGAAAATCGGTACCTTGATGGCAAATCCGATGAACAGTGCAATATAGGCAAGCACTCGCCAATAGGTTCCCACACCTGCCAACAGCGATCCCGGCTCGTAGTTCGCAGGATTCATCATCGCCAGCATATTGAAGGTATGAATCTTCTCGCCAGTAGCCGGATCGGGTATGGTCACACTGAAATAGAGCGCGATCATTGCCAGAAGCATCAGAACACTACCAAGCAACGTATAGAGGAAGAACTTGATTGCGGCGTATTCCCGACGCGGACCTCCCCAGATTCCGATGAGGAAATACATTGGAAGCAGCATCACTTCCCAAAATACATAGAAAAGGAAGAAGTCGAGTGCCACGAACACCCCCATCATTCCGGTGTCGAGCAAGAGAAGCATCGCCATGTACCCTTTCATGGCCTTCTCGATATTCCATGAAGCGAAGACAGCAATGAAGCTGATGAGAGCCGTCAGCAACACCATCGAGACGCTCAGGCCGTCAACACCAAGGAAGTATTCGATTTGAATTCTCCCGAACCATGCGACTGAAGGAATATCAATCCACGTTGCTTTCTCGACAAACTGCATCCCCTCCATCGTATTAATCCCCAACATCCCTTTGTCGAACCTGAAATAGATAAGCGCTGCGAGGACAAGCTGCGCGAATGTGGCTGCGGCGGCCGTCCATTTCATTGCATCCTCATTCCTTTTGGGGATCACAAGAACGACAATCATGCCGAGAATCGGCAGGAAGGTTATCCACGTTAGTATTCCCAGACCCATGAATTCCATTATCGTGTTATCCTCCAGAATTGAGCTTCATTTCAACTCTCATCGGAACCACAAGAAAAAGACCATTACACCCAGCAAAACGAACGCTAAATACGTTTGCACTTTGCCGGTCTGCACCCTGCGCGTGAGGAGCCCAAAGAATCCCGCCAGGTAAGCTATTGCGTTGACCATCCCGTCAATGATTCTGTTGTCGAAGCCCCCAACACCGACATAGAAGAAGAAAAACGTTAACCCGGCAACCGAAAAACCAATCACAGCATGCCAGAGCATGGTGCCTATGGTCGCGTCTACGGGCAGCGTGTCAGCGCCGACGACCCAACCAGTGTAAAGAGAGACGATTCCAGCCACAACCACATAAGCGATGCTACCGAGCGTTCCTTCTTCCCATGTCTTCTTTGTTCCAAGCGTTACGGCAAGAGTCCAGCGGGCAGTCCCGTTCACAATTCCGTCAATAATGTTGTTGTCAAACCACCGATAGGCACGAGCAAGACCTTTTGTCCCGGCAACAAACGTCGCTTCGTAGAGCTCGTCGAAGTACCATTTGTTCACCAGGAATTGATGAACCGGTTTTAGTGATTCGGCAACAGCATCGGCGCTAATCTTCTTCCAGTAGTAAACCGCAAACGCGAGAGCAATTCCGGACGATGCAATGAGCAGTGAGAGAATCATCGCCGTGGTGTGCGAATGATGCAGCGCCTCATCGAACGCCTCGATGCCTGCCGCTGCAACGGAAGCCGGCACCACCGACACCGGTCGTTGTATTGCATTGAAGAACCAGCCGCTCGCCGCACCAAAGGGGTTGAAGCTGTAGAATGCGAAGAATGAGAGAATTGCAAAGACAATGAGTGGGATTGTCATGACCGCGGGCGACTCATGAATAGCTTCGAGTCGGTGACGATCTTTGTGTTCACCAAGGAACGTCAGAATCACAAGCCGGAACATATAGAAGGCAGTGAGTCCCGCGACGAGGAAAGCGATGATTGGGATAATCGAATGCCCCGTCAGGCTTCCGAACGCGAGAGTTCCCGCAAGGATCTCATCTTTGCTAAGGAATCCGGAGGTCAACGGCACGCCGGAGATCGCAAGTGTAAAGATCAGAAACGTCCAGAACGTTAGCGGCATTTTCGACTTCAGGCCGCCCATGTTGCGGATATCCTGCGGATCGGTGTGATGATCACCGGCATGATGGAGAGCATGATGCATCGCATGGATGACCGAGCCTGAGCCAAGGAATAATCCAGCCTTGAACATCGCGTGCGTAACGAGGTGAAAGAACCCGGCCGTGTATGCCCCAACGCCAAGTCCCATGACCATATACCCAAGCTGACTTACTGTTGAGTAGGCCAGCACCTTCTTGATATCATTCTGAGCGATCGCAATTGTTGCGGAAATGAATGCCGTGATCGCCCCAATGTAGGCAATGAAGACCAGTGCGTCGGCAGTCATCATGGCAAATGTGCGGGCGACAAGATAGACTCCGGCAGCAACCATTGTGGCGGCGTGGATCAATGCGCTGACGGGTGTTGGACCTTCCATCGCATCCGGCAACCACACATGGAGCGGGAACTGAGCAGACTTTCCGATAGCGCCGCAGAAAATCAAGATCCCCGCCGCTGTCAGCCAGTTCTCGCTTCCCAGGGGGATCGTACCAGACTGCATTGCACCGAAGATCTCATCAAAACCAAAGGTATGAAATGTTGCATAGAGGATCATGATACCCGTAAACATGCCAATATCGCCCACCCGGTTCACGACAAACGCTTTCTTTGCAGCGTCACTCGCCGATTTCTTTTCGAACCAATGTCCAATCAACAAATATGAGCTGAGACCAACCAACTCCCATGACACGTACATCAAAAAGAAGTTGTTCGTCAGGACAATGCCGAGCATCGAGAAGGAGAAAATGCCAAGGTAGGCAAAGTATCGACCGTATCGGACATCCCCTTGCATGTAACCGACTGAGAAGAGATGGACAAGTGCGCTCACGATTGTCACAACGACAAGCATGATGGCCACAAGGTTATCGATCATCAGTCCAAGCTGAATCTTGAGCTGCCCCATCCCCGGCACGTTCCCAAAGTCAACCCACTGGAATGTTGTCTGGATGGTTTCATTCGGATAAGTCGACAGCTTACCCCAAAGGACCAGGGCGGACAACGCAAGTGCGACGAAAAGCGAACCGGTTGCAATCCAGTCCCCTTGCCCGGGCAACCGCTTGCTGAAGAAGATCAGCACGACGAAGTTCGCCAGAGGCAACAGGAGAACAATGATCGAGAGGGTCAGAAGGGTTTCTTGAGACATAACGAAGATGCTAATCCTTCAACCGGTTGATTTCATCAACGTTGACGGTGTTGAAGTTCTGAAAGATATTAAGAACGATAGCCAATGCAATGGCCGCCTCCGCAGCGGCCAGGATAATCACAAAAACTGCAATGAGTTGACCATCAAGGGTGCCGGAGCTGTATCGCGAGAAAGCGATAAAGTTGATGTTGGCGGCGTTCAGAATCAGCTCGATCCCCATCAAGACCATGATGGCATTTCGGCGTGTCAGTACAGCAAAAACGCCGAGAGAAAAAAGCAGTCCGCTCACCATCAGGTAATGCGTGAGTCCGGGATTCTGAAGCCAGGTTGTGAAATCAGTCATACGTTAATTCAACGTCTTCTCGCGTCGGGCAATCATGGCCGAGCCAATAAGCGCGACCAAAAGAACTACTGAAGCAATTTCAAACGGCAGCAGATAATTTGTCAGGAACTGCTCACCCAACTTCGGTGCTGTCGAGATCGGCTCTTGTACCATATCAAGCAGCTTCCAGTCCGTAGACCAAAATGTTCCCACCAAGGTTCCCGCCAGAGCCGCAACGAGCAAAACTGCCGGCAGGGTCTGGATCGTCCCGGTCTTGATATCCACACTGATGACTCGGTTCGTCAGCATCACACCGAAAATCAGGAGGACAAGGATGCCGCCGACATAAACCAGGAGTTGAGTAATGGCAAGAAAATCCGCCGTGAGAAGCACATACAATCCTGCCACGCCAAAGAATGAAAAGAGCAACGAGAAGGCGGAGTGGACGATATTCTTCGAAAACACAACGATCGCCGCCGACACAAGCGTGACCAGTGCAAAGAAGTAAAAGATGATTGTGAACAAATCCATGGTCAGGTAGCTGATGGAGGTTTCTGTTCAGAAGGAGCTTGGGCTGGCGGATTCGCCGGTGCTGCCGGCTTTGCTGCTGCGGCCGCTGCTTTCTTTGCCGCTGCTTCTTCCTCCGCCTTCTTCAGCTTCTCTTTGGCTTCTGCTATCTCGGCCGGTGTCATCCTGCTATAATGATAGATAAGATTGTGTCGTTCGAACTCGGAAAACTCATACACGTCGGTCATGACAATGCATTCTGTAGGGCATGGATACACACACAGACCACAGTAACAGCACTTCGCTATGTCGATGTCGAACACCGGCACATGAAGTCTCTTTTTCTGTCCTGTCGAGGTCACGCCAAGATCTTGATCCGGCGTGGACTTGATCGTCTCAATTGTGATGCAATCGACAGGACAGGCAAGTGCGCATTGATCACAGCCGATACAATCATCGATGTTAACGTAAAGTCGATTCCGTGCACGCTCGGGCAGCTTAAGCTTAACGTCGGGATACTGCACCGTGACTGCCGGAGTGAATAAGTGCTTGAAGGTTACGCGCATCCCGACAGCAACCGTGTAGAGCGCCATCCAGATATCGCGGAAGTATGTTCGGACTGAGCTCATGGATCAGGGGACTTTCGAGAGTTACAGGACCAGAATCAACCCTACGGCAAAAATGCACGCGAACAAAAACGGGGTCAGAACTTTCCACGACATATACATCAGTTGATCAACGCGAAGGCGAGGAAGCGTCCAACGAATCCAAATCTGCAGGAAAATAAAGAACATTCCCTTTGTCACAAACCAGATGAATCCCCAGATCGGACCTGACAGAAAATCCCCGAAAGGACTATTCCACCCACCCAGAAAAAGCGTTGCTGCCACGGCCGAAACAAGAAACATGTTTGCGTACTCGGCAAGATAGAAGATCGCGAACTTCATTCCGCTGTATTCCGTATTATACCCTTGCACGAGTTCGGACTCCGCTTCCGGCAGATCGAACGGCGTGCGATTAACCTCGGCAATTCCCGCAATGAAGAGAATCACAAATGCTGTGAGAGTGAAGGGAATAAGCAAGAGCTTTTTGAGCAGCGGAAGCGGTCCTCCAAACACAACCCAATTCTGAATTCCACCCTCTTGGAATCGAGAGACCTCCTGCAAATTGAGCGACTGCGTGATCATCACAGCAACAAGCAAGGCAAGCGCCGTCGGAATCTCGTAGCTCACGATCTGCGCGACCGAACGGATCGCTCCGAAGAGCGACCACTTGTTGTTCGATGCCCAGCCGGCCATCAGAATGCCGATGACAACAAGCGAAGAGATGGCAACGATGTAGAAGACTCCAAGATCGATGTTGCTGCCGATGTACGCGCTACTGAATGGGATGGCAGCAAAAGCAGCGTAGGTGCCCATGAAGACAAAGAATGGAGAAAGCGTGTACAGGAGCTTATCCGCCATGCCGGGCACGGTATCTTCTTTCTGAAGAAGCTTGAGGATATCAGCAATCGGTTGGGCGATGCCGTGCGGACCCGTGTACATGTATGCTACGCGATCCTGCATGTGGGCAGAGACTTTCATCTCAAGCCAAACCGTCACAAGGGCGTAGGGAAGGATAAAGAGTAGCGGAAGTGCCGCTGCTATGACATACACGAGTGTCGTATCACCAAGTATGGATCGAAGGAGTTCTTCCATGTCTGTTTACCGATCGACTTCGCCAAGAACAATATCAACGCTGCCGACAATTGCAACGAGGTCGGCCAGCATGCAGCCGCGAGAAATTTCTGGCAAGACACTGAGGTTCACGAAAGCCGGCGACCGCGCCTTAATTCTGTAGGGCGACGCCGTTCCGTCACTTACAACGTAGAAGCCAAGCTCGCCTCGTGGGGATTCGGTACGGACATACACTTCTCCACGATCGGGGCGAATCCGCTTCGGAATGGCCGACTGGACATTCCCTTCCGGAATACCTGCCAGCGCCTGCTCGATAATCTTTACACTCTGCTCCATCTCCCGCACACGAACCATATACCGATCCCAGCAATCACCAACGGTCCCCATCTCCCCTTTTCCAATCTGGACTTCCCACTCGAACTTATCGTATACTCCGTACGGATCATCCCGTCGCAAATCCCAATTCACCCCTGAGCCCCGCAACATCGGTCCACTGCAGGCATAATTGATTGCCACATCTTTCGGTAAAACACCGACATTCGCGGTACGCTTAATAAAGATTTCATTGAACGAAAGAACATCATTCAATTCTTTGATCTTCGGTCTGAAGTACGTACAGAAATCCTTCGCCTTTTCGACGAATCCGGGCGGCAAATCGTGCGATACGCCGCCAACCCAGATGTAATTGTAGAGCAGACGTGCGCCGCACGTCATCTCGAACAGATCGAGAATGCGTTCACGGTCCCGAAAACACCACAAGAATGGCGTGAACGCTCCCATGTCGATCCCATACGTACCGATTGCAATCAAGTGACTGGCGATCCTCTGTAGTTCGGCCATGATGACGCGGATGTACTCGACCCGGGGCGGAACCACAATGTTCAGCAGCCGTTCCACAGCAAGGGCATAGGCCCAATCGTTGTTCATCGAAGCGAGATAGTCCATCCGATCGGCGTACGGAATCACCTGCTGGTAATTCGTCATGTGCTCTGCGTGCTTCTCGAAACAGCGATGGAGGTAACCGATGTGCGGGATGACATCAACAACGATTTCGCCGTCGAGCACAACCTCGAGCCTCAGCACACCATGGGTCGACGGATGCTGCGGACCCATGTTAATGATCATCTCATCGGTGCGAAGCGTTTTACCGGTAGAGGTTTTGAATTCGCCCGGCTTTGTGACGTAGTCTGTGGGAAGAACTTTCGGCTCGTTCATGCAGGCGTCAGTAGGGAACTTTCATGCCGTTGTAGAATTCCGGGACTTTGAAGTCTTTTCGGAGAGGGTAGCCTGGATAGTCGTCGGGACAGAGAATCCGTCGAAGATCGGGGTGACCATCGAAAATGATTCCGAACATATCGAACGCTTCCCGCTCATGCCAATTTGCGGTTCCCCACACCGAGCTCACCGATTGAACACGCGGGTTCTCCTTCGATGTGTTCGCTCGCAACACAATCTTGTGCTTGTGCACCATCGAAAACAGGTGATAGACAACGCCAAGGTTTCCGTCGTTATAGTCGATCCCACTCAGACACATCATGTAGTCGAACTGAAACGGTTGCTCATCTCGAAGGAAGAGCGCGATATCCTTGGCTCTCTCAGGGGCGATTCGAATCCACGGCTGTAGCGCATCGAGCTTAGCCTCGAGAATGGCGTCGCCAAACTTCGCCTTGAGATTATCGTAAATTTCCTGTGGGGTCATCAAGTAGTCCGATTCATGCCGTCTTTTTTGCCAAACTCTCTTTGCGAACCTTCTCTTGCAGCTTCATAATTCCCTCGAGCAACGCCTCCGGCCTTGGTGGGCAGCCGGGGACATAGACATCGACAGGAATGACGCGATCGACACCTTTGAGAACATGATAGCCGTGCTCCCAATACGGACCGCCGCAGTTCGAGCAGCTTCCCATGGAAATGACGTATCGGGGCTCTGCCATCTGGTCATAGAGGCGTTTAATACGGGAAGCCATCTTCAGTGTGACCGTTCCCGAGACGATCATCACATCCGTCTGTCGCGGGGTCGCTCGTGGAATGACACCGAAACGCATGATGTCGAAATTCGATGCCGAAGCGGCCATCATTTCGATTGCACAGCAAGCGAGTCCGAATTGCATCTGCCAGAGAGAGGAGAGGCGCGCCCAATTAAGCAAATTATCGAGCGAAGTAATGAGGATATTGCTGCTATCAAACTTTTGGTCTAACAAGCCCATAGATTGGTCCTTTTTCAGGCCAAGGGAACTTCCGCAACGGGCGCTTTCGCCATACGCTCCGTGCGCCCCCCTCGTTCTATTGTTGGTATCTGCGGACGCGGCTTATCCCAATCGAGATCCCCCTTCGCCCATACATAGGCAAAGCCCACCAGGAGGATGATCAAAAAGATAGCCATCTCGATGAAAGCAAAAAGGCCCATCTGTCGATAGACGAGGGCCCACGGGAAGAGGAAAACGATTTCCACCTCGAAGATTAGAAAAATCAAAGCAACGACATAAAAGCGGACGTTGAATCGAATCCACGCGCTGCCGATCGGTTCTTCGCCACACTCATACGGGGCAAGTTTAGCCGGATAGGGGCGATTCGGACGGAGAAGCCACGACATGATGAGTCCACCAGCGACAAAAATCGCACCGATGATCAGGAAGAGCAGAATCTTTCCAAACTCGGTAAGCATGCGTGTGTGAGAGCGTCGTGTTTGGGGAAAAAGATCGTGCGAAAAGCGAGCGCAATATAACCAGAACTTGTCCGATTGTCAAGAAATTCTATGAATGAAAAACGGTGGATCGATCTGTGAGGAATGAGTTCTTTTGAGAAAGAGCTTTCGAGAGAGTTTTATACACGCTTTTGAATGTCTGCAAGAGTTGTTGCCTCTTCGAATCGCACTCCTTCAAATTCAGCGAAATACCTTTTCCCGCATTCAATCGTTTGGCTCACCCTAATCATCGGTTTTTCATTGTCGAGTCTTGATTTGGTCTCAGCGACAAAGTAAAGTCGCTTTTCCTGTTTGCGCATCAGCGGCCAATCGGGTCCGTATTCTCTCAGTGGTGTTCGGATGATGAATCAAGCCTGTCGCTGGTATTCCTTATTCGATTCGAATTGGAGTTTCATCATTACCGCCATTCCTCGGGAGGCTTGAGAATATGCCCGCGTATCTCCGGCGGAAACACACTCTTTGGCAAAATTGTTGCGAACCTATGATCAGGGTCGCATGCGCCTGTTCTTGTAGCCTATAGGATTTCCGCATCGGCGGGAATGCCACAAGCATCCGCTTCTTTGGGAACAGTTTCCTCACCGCCGCGACAGACGCGGCAAGTTGCCGTCTGCAGAAATCGACGTGCGCGGCACCAAGAAAAAAATCCCGACTGGCAAAGTGCCAATCGGGATTTCATAACACACTGCCCTTTCGAGCCTTACTTCTGGTATCCCCACTTCTTGTAATTCGCTTCGATCTGTTCGGGAGTCGGATGAGAGAGGATCGGCTCCGGCGTTGTGGTAAAGTCTTCTTTCGGATGATCCTGGAAGACCTTTGCGTTCAACTCGATATCCTCTTTGAAGATCTCTGGTGTGGCCGCATCTTCAAAGATAGCGCCCCACGGGCACTCGGGCTCGCACGCTGCACAATTGATGCATTCTTCAGGATGGATGAACAACTGTTTCCGATAGTTCGGGTCTTCCACGGTTAATCCGTAAATGCAGTCAACCGGACACACTTTCACGCAGGCGGTGTCCTGACAGTCTGCACAGAGTCTCGTTATAACCCATGGCATAGGGGGGTTCTCCTACAATGCAAGGTGAATGATTAAGCGCCTTCGCGCTGTTCTGTTTTTCGAATGGGCTCCGGAGGTAAGTTCAGGACATCCTCGGGAAAGTTGTCCAGAATGAACGCGACGATGTCCTTCACGGAAACTACTGCAATCGGCTTATTGTTCTCATCCACAATCGGCACGTGGCGGTACCCGCCGACATGCATCGCGTTGAGTACAAAAGCGATACTGTCTTCAGGTTGGAACGCCTCCGGGTGAGGTGTCATCACATCCTTTACCATTACCTTCCCTGCGTCAATCTTCCCCACCACTTTCTTCAGCACATCCCGTTCCGTGAAGATGCCGACCAACTTCTCCTGCTCTGAGACCACCACACAACCCAGTCCCTTCTCGTTCATCATCGCTATGGCTTCCGCCACCGTTTGGGAGGGACTCACCTGCAGCGGTTTTCGCACACGGAGATGCTTGATCGGCCTCTTGAAGGTTGACGAATCGAACACCTTCGTCGAGCGCACATCCTCTTCATACATCTGGCTCAATTCGTCATCGACTTCGTCGTACATGGCGCGCTCCGAGTCGTCCTCATTCACAAAAAGACCCCCGTATTATAGAGAACGACAACTGAAATTTCAAGTGTTTTCAAAACATTTTTTCCCATTTTCGGGCCATGTACCTCTGTGATTTTCACCATGAGGTCTTGCAATTGAGTGTGTCTAGCGATAGATTACTGAGGAAGTTCAACGCACAGAGGAACACCAATGGAACGGCTTTCTCTCACGACGTTCTTGACTGCGGGACAAGACCACGAAGCGAGCCAGTACATTGTGCTCAAGGGCCTGCGCGAATTCCAATCCGAGTTCTCTCACAATCGCCTCTACCCTGCCCTCGCTGAGTTGATTGAGCTCCATTCTACTCTCGAGCTTGTGCTCGCAGAGCGTGAAGAGTACCGCGCGAAGCTTCCACGACAGATCAAATCGATTGACCTGAAGAACAAAAGGATAATTTTTGAACAACCAGCTCAAGAGGGGGCAGATTTCGAGCAGGTGATGGAGCTGATTCAATGGGCTCTTCCGCGAATCAGGCAAATCATTGACGAAGGAACGCGGATTTACGATTTCGTGGATGAGAATATTCGCGTGGAGGAGGTAGGGATATTGCCGATCTACAAAGAGGAAGGATACTACTTTGTCCCCGAGCATCGGGCTTCACAACTGCACCTCCTTCGATACGAGATTTCTCTCTTTACCTCCGAGGACGGGAAGTACCGCAGCCTTCGAACCCGCGTGCTCGATTCCCTCCGGCAGGAGCACATTCACCGTTCACCTGAGGCAATAAAGCTCGATTTGATCCGCCAGTATCAGGATATGCCAAATCCCGCGACATTCGTCTGCGAGACCGATCTCGAGTTTCCCTTCTCGGAAACCATCCTCCCCATCGCCAAGCGGAAGCTCATGGCTCGATTGTCCCACGAATCAGCCTGACGGTTTACCGGTCGGCGGCGTCCACGCATCTTCGGTAACCTCTGCCGCTCGATTCACCGTTCTTGCCAGCACGAAGAGAAGATCGGAAAGCCGATTCAGATAAATCCTCGCTGAATCATTCACTTCTTCCTTTTTAGAGAGTCGAACGACCGCCCGCTCCGCTCGCCGACACACTGCGCGCGCGATATGGAGCTGGGCCCCTGCAGGGATCCCACCCGGAAGAATAAACGTCGAAAGCTTCGGGAGCCGCTCATCGAGCCTGTCGATCGTTTGTTCCAGAAAGGCAATGTGCGAACTGGAAACTCGGACAACCCCCTTTTTCGTTAGTGCCGCAGGAGAGGCAAGGTCGGCTCCCAAGATAAAGAGATCGGATTGAATTCGTGAGAGGGCTGAATTCACGTCGGCATCCAGCCGGTTCGATCGGACGAGTCCGATCCATGAATTCAGCTCGTCGACGTGGCCGTAGGCCTCAATACGAAGGTCATCTTTAGGCACGCGCTTGCCGCCGAAAAGAGAGGTTTCGCCTCCATCTCCGGTTTTCGTGTAGATTTTCATCGGGGGATTACTTGGAGACGCCAACGCGCTCGGAAAGAGCCCTCTCCAGGGCATTGAGGCGCATCTGGAGATCGGTCAGTGTGGCGGGAATCGTTGAATGCAAATCGTGCAGCTCCTGTGCGCGCATCTCGTCAAGCTTCACATGAAGCTGCTGGATCATGAGCTCTGATTTGAGATTCACCTGATAATCGAGCTCGGCCTTCAGTCGGTCTTTTTTCTGGGCGCGGTTCTGACTCATCATAATCACGGGCGCCTGGATAGCTGCAAGACAGGAAAGCATAAGATTCAGAAAGATAAAGGGATATTCGTCAAACGGATGGAACCAAAGCTGAATGGAGTTGACAGCCATCCAACCGAAAAGAAACACACCAAATGCGATAATGAATTTCCAGCTGCCGCCGAACTCCGCAATTTTATCTGCAAGACGATCGCCAAAACTCAGATGCTCTTCGATCTCTTCGTTAACGTTTTTTGAGGCGAGGGAGGTGACAAGCTCGTTCGTCGCGCGGAGTCGTTTGCCGATTTCGCTTACCATCGAAATGGCGACGGCCGGACGCGCCATCAGGAAGGAGATCAATTCTTCCCTTTTCATTTCGAGCAGACGACAGTCTTCAATAGCCGTTGCTGTTGCCGTTCGAGGCAGACCATCAATGATGGACAGCTCTCCGAAAAATTCCCCTTCATGAAGAACCGACACCGCCATCTGCTTTTGCGGGGCATCAACGGGAACGGAAATCTCGATTGACCCCTCTTCTATGACAAACATCGAATCGCCTGCATCACCTTTTTTGAAAAGGACCTGTCCCTTTCGCAGCGTACGGCGATGCCATAAACCGGTCAACACTCGGTGGTCTTCCGGCGAGAGCTGCTCAAAGATAGGAATCTTGGCTATGAATTCTTCGGAGACCATAATCAATTGATGGGAATCAAGTTACAAAAGTGGGGTGAAATAAGAAAGTCCTGCCGGATGACAGGACTTTCACGATGGCGCACGTATTGTTTCAGATCGGAATCGGGCTACTTTTTCTTGCCATTCCTCCAATAATTGGGCAATTCGTTATAGAAATGGACAGATGTGCGAATTCCCCCGAAAAAGTTATCCAGGTTCAGATGCTCGTCTGGAGCGTGGGCGTTCTCGTCCGGAAGACCGAATCCGAGCAGCACAGTGTCGAGACCGAGGATTTGTTTGAACTGGACAACGATCGGGATCGATCCACCCTCGCGCTGGTAGAGTGGCTTCTTGCCGAATCCTTTTTCGAGTGCCGCAACAGCCGCCCGCACCCCGGGGCTATCAATCGGTGTAATCGCCGGCTCGCCGCCATGCAGTGCGCGAATTTTTACTTGAACCGTTTTCGGGGCAATGTTCATGATGTGTTTCTCAAAAAGCTTCGCAGCCTTATCCGATTTCTGATCCGGTACGAGGCGCATCGAAATTTTCGCGAACGCTTTCGCGGGAAGAACGGTCTTCGCTCCTTCGCCGGTGTATCCACCCCAAATCCCGTTGCATTCCAAGGTCGGTCGAGCCCACAATCGTTCCAGTGTTGTAAATCCCTTTTCCCCATACAACTGGGCAACGCCGAGATCCTTCGCGTACTTCTTGTCATTCCACGGCAGCTTTCTAAATGCAGCGCGCTCTGCCTTCGTTAGCGGACGAACGTCTTTGTAGAAATCTTTGATCGTCACTTTTCCGTTCTTGTCATGCAGTGCTGCGATCATTTCGCTGAGAGCCTGGATGGGGTTGTGGACGGAACCTCCGAAGGAGCCTGAGTGAAGATCGCGATTCGGTCCGGTCACCTCCACCTCCATGTAAGCAAGTCCCCGGAGTCCGTAACAGACAGATGGAACACCTTTAGCAAACATCGAGGAATCGGAGATAAGAACGAGATCGGCTTTGAGCAGGTCCTTATGAGACTTCACGAAATCTTCCAGATGGGCACTTCCAACCTCCTCCTCCCCTTCAATGAGCATTTTGATATTGATTGGAAGCTTTCCATTCTGCTTCATGTACGCTTCGATGGCTTTGAAATGAATATAGACCTGGCCTTTATCGTCGGCTGAGCCCCGGGCGTAGAGGTTGCCATCGCGGATAGTCGCCTCAAACGGAGGGGAGGTCCAGAGATTGAGCGGATCCACAGGCTGAACGTCGTAGTGACCGTAGAAGAGGACGGTAGGTTTGCCGGGAGCACCAAGCCATTCGCTGTAGACAATCGGATGGCCGGGCGTTTCCATGATCTGGACATTCTGCATACCAATGGTGCGCATCTGATCTGCCACCCACTCTGCACAGCGGCTCATGTCATTCTTATGATTCTGCTGAGAGCTGACGCTGGGGATGGCAAGGAAATCTTTTAGCTCTGTGAGATAACGATCTTTATTGGAATCAATAAAAGAGAGAATGTTCTGCATATCAGTTTGAGCCTTTCGAGTGTGCGATGTGAGAGGAAAGACTTGAGGGACAGGAAAAATATAGTTAGAGGATGCGGGAAAGGCAAGGACGATGGAAAACTATGGAAATACCGGAGCCGAAGGACGACGTTCCTACTCGATGGGTTGACCAAGGAAGACAGGACTCGCACCACTGTGTAACCCCGGGGGTGTCTCTGCGTATAAGAACGCGGCAAGTATGAGTAAATTTCTCCTCTGGCTAATCCTCCTCGTCATGTGCTGGCCCCTGGCTCTGCTCGGGCTGGTTGTTTATCCACTCGTCTGGCTTCTCCTCCTGCCGTTCCGCATCGTCGGAATCGCCGTAGAAGGTGTTCTTCAACTGCTTAAAGCACTGATTCTTCTTCCCTCTCGTATTTTGAACTCCTTCCCTCGGCGCGTCGTCTGATTCAGTCGGACCGCTCGCAGACCAAGCTTTTTCATTTCCAAGAAATCCTTTCGGCTCTTTCCTGATCTCTTCTTAGAATCAGGAATCAATCCCACAATACCTCCAACATTGCGAATGGCACAACATTTGCCTAAATTTTGAGCGGTTTTTGAATTTATCGCGGAGTTACCGAGCATTCTCATCGATCTTCTCAATACCGCTCTCCCCTTCCTCTACCTCGCCGTGGTCTGGATGTATGGGAAGGCTTTTTTCTCGGACGTCGAGCTTGCCAAGAGGCTCAAGACACCCTTGCTCAGTGGCGTTGTCGTTCTGCATGCAATCTACCTCGTTCTGAGGACAATCGAGTTCAACCATCCTCCGATCACCACCATCTTTGAAATCCTCACACTTCTTGCTTTTTCGATCGCTCTCGTTTATCTCGGAATCGAATTGCGCTCCAAGGCAAAAGAGACCGGTTATTTCATCCTCAACATCGCCTTCTTCTTTCAGATCGGCTCGACAATTTTCATTCAGGATTTAACCGAAGTTCCTGATGTCCTGCGAAGCAATTTGTTGGGGCTGCATGTCTCGAGCGCTCTCTTCGGATACGCTGCCATCACGATTTCAGCCGTCTACGGGTTCCTGTATCTCATGCTATATCACGAGATCAAAATGAATCAATTTGGCGTCATCTACAAGAAGCTCCCGAGTCTCGAAACGCTCGAGCGAATGAGCTATTCGGCGTTCAAAATTGCTTTTGTTTTCCTTGGACTTTCCATGCTCGTCGGATTCATCTGGCTACCGCAGGCCAACGTGGAGTTCTCGTACACGGATCCGAAGCTTGTCGGCACGCTGGCTGTCTGGGCGCTGTACGGCCTGGGGATTATCGCGAAACACTCCGGAGGCTGGCAAGGGCGGCGGGTGATGATCCTTGCCATCTGCGGCTTCGTGTTTTCGATCTTCTCCCTCACGGTCGTCAACGTGTTCTTCAGCAGTTTTCACGGATTCTATTGATGAATCTCCTCTGCATCGGCATATCGCACCACACCGCTCCAATCGAAGTCCGTGAAAAGCTCTGGTTCTCGGATGATGAAATCATTGCATCCCTTCCCCATCTCACAGACGCATCCTATGGCGAGGCCGTCCTTTTCTCAACCTGCAATCGTACTGAGCTCTACGTGCTGACAGAGACCGCACGCACAGAGGAGCTTAAGCAATTGCTTATCGGTCGTAAAAGCGCTGCAGCAACTGTTCACATGCAACACTTGTTCGTCCATACCGACAGGTCGGCCGTGGAGCACCTTTTTCGTGTCGCTGCCGGTGTCGATTCCATGATCCTTGGCGATGTGCAGATTCTCTCACAAATCAAACACGGGTATAAACTTGCGCAGCGGCAGGGAACGGTAGGTCCGGTGTTGAACAAGCTTTTCCAGTCCGCCTTTCACGCCGGAAAGCGGGCGCGCACAGAAACGGCAATTGGGGAGGGGGCGATCTCGGTGAGCTACGCGGCGGTTGAGCTCGCAGGTCGAATCTTTGACCACATGGCAAAAAAGACGGCGTTGGTTGTCGGTGCAGGTGAAATGGCCGAACTTACAGCAAAACACCTCCGCGGCAAAGATATCGGTCGGCTCTGGATCACCAATCGCACGAAGGAACGAGCAGAGAATCTGAGTATGCGAGTTGGAGGATCAGTGATTCCTTTTGATTCGTTCCATCAATATCTTCCCGAGGTGGATATTCTCATCTCCTCGATTGAGGCCGATCGCTTCGTGTTGACAGTCGACGATGTCCGCCGCATCGTCAAGCACCGGGAGGCACCGTTGTTCTTGATCGACATAGGAGTTCCTCGAAACCTCGATCCCGCCGCAAAAAATTTGGAGAACGTCTTCCTGTACGACATCGATAGCCTTCAGCACATTGTCGATGAGAATTTGCACAAGCGTTCGGCTGCACTTCCGCTTGTTACAACCATCATCAAAGAAGAACTGGCTGAGTTCGACCGCTGGCAAATGTCCCTCGCGGCAAACCCGACGATCTCGGAGCTCATCGAAAAGGCTGAGCACATCCGCCAAGAAGAGGTCGAGAACAACCTCAATCGATTCGAACGACGGGACAAAGAGTTGATCGATCTCGTCACCAAGAGGATTGTTAACAAGATTCTCCATACCCCCATCGTGAATCTCAAAAACGGCCAGGGCTCCGCTCCTCAGAGTATCATTCAGAAGATTGCTTTGGTGCGCTCACTCTTCGGACTGGACAGTACTAACGGCTCCCGCGGCATGAACGAGGAACACTCCCGAGAGAAGGATCGTACGAATGACGGTTGAGCGGATCAGCATCGGCACGCGCGGGAGCAAACTCGCACTTTGGCAAGCCCATCATATCAAATCACAACTCACCTCTCGGTTTCCTTCTCTCTCAGTCGAAATCCGTATCATCAAAACGTTAGGAGACAAGATTCTCGATTCCGCTCTCTCGAAGATCGGTGATAAGGGATTGTTTACGAAGGAAATCGAGCACGCACTCCTTGCAGGCGAAATCGATCTTGCCGTCCACAGTCTAAAAGACATTCCGACAAAGTTACCGGATGGACTTATCATCGGCGCAGTTACGGAGCGAGAGGATGTTCGAGATGTTTTCCTTGCACATCCTCGGCTGAGCAACACACGGTTCGCCGAACTCCCTCAAGGGGCAACTATCGCAACCGGAAGTCTGCGTCGCGCATGTCAGATCCTCAGTCATCGACCTGATCTTCGGATCGTCGATATACGCGGCAACCTCAACACGCGAATCGAGAAATTCGAGCAGTCCGATTGGCACGGAATGATTCTGGCAAAAGCAGGATTGACGAGATTGGGTTTGGAGGAAAGAATTTCTGAAGTGCTTTCGCCAATGTTCATGCTCCCCGCCGTCGGACAAGGAGCGCTGGGAATAGAGGTGAGAGGAGATGACACGAACATCAGAGACCTTGTTCACCATCTCCATCACGAGCCGACGGCCGTGGCGGTAACCTGCGAACGGGCGCTGTTGAGACGGCTTGAGGGTGGATGCCAGATTCCCATAGGAACGTATGGGCGATTGGAAACAGGTGAGCTGCGCATCGATGCGATGGTGGGGAGCCTCGACGGTACAAAGATTGTCAGGGGCACGGCCTCCGGCAAACCGGAAGAGGCGGAAACACTCGGCTCTGCTTTGGCGGAACAATTGCTGAATCGGGGCGGAAGAGAAATCCTTGATGCGATTCTTTCGGGAACCCGCAACGTTCGCCAACCTGAGGCATAGCAATGCAACCGCTGGCAGGCAAAACAGTTTTGATCACACGTGCAGAAGGGGATGCGGATGAGTTTACGAAAATGCTTCAAGCCCTTGGCGCCAGAACTGTGCATCTACCGGCAATCGCCATTGCCGATCCTGATTCGTGGGAACCGGTCGACAACGCAATCGATGGTCTTGAGAAGTATGATGGGGTCTTCTTCACCAGTCGGAACGCTGTCCTGAAGTTCGTTCGGCGACTCGAAGCAAAGGGGGCCAAGAGTATTCTCCTGCAAAAGCAGCTTTACGCTGTCGGAGAAAAAACCGAAGAGGCTCTCGAAGAACAAGGTCTAACAGTTGCTGCAACGCCCGAGGTCTACTCCGCTGAAGCACTTGCCGAGTCGTTTGCGGAGCGCAATGTGGAGGGAAAACGATTTCTCTTTCCACGCAGCAATATCGGAAAAGATATCGTTCCCACGTACTTACGAGAAATGGGAGCAATTGTTCATGAGATCGTGGTGTACAAAACCGTCTCTCCAACTCAGAAAGATCTCGATGCTGTGCGAAATCCCCTTCACCATGGTGAGATAGACATAGCAACGTTTTTCAGTCCGTCCGCGGTAAGGAACTTCATTCAGATGATGGGGAAGAATTCGTTGCAACAAACTGTCATAGCCGTGATCGGACCGGCGACAGCGAGCGCAACGGCGGAGGTCGGTCTCAAGGCAACTATCATTGCAAAGCAAGCGACATCGGAGTCGCTCGTTGAAGCGATACGGGGGTATTTTGGGAATTAAGTTGCGAGGTTGGGGTTTCGAGTTCCGAGTTGGGGTTCAAAGTCTAAAGTTTAAAGTATGAGTGATTTATGAATGATCTTTTTCTGCGAGCGTGTCGGAGAGAAACGGTAGAAAGAACACCGGTGTGGATGATGCGTCAGGCGGGGCGCTATTTGCCGGAGTATCGTGCAATCCGGGCTAAAACCGACTTCCTCACGCTCTGCAAAACTCCCGAGCTTGCCGCTGAGGTCTCCATCCAACCGGTTGATATCCTCGGAGTTGATGCGTGCATCATTTTTTCGGACATCCTTGTCGTTCCGGAAGCAATGGGAATGGAACTCGTTGTCGAGGAGAACAAAGGAGGGCCTCGCTTTCCGAATCCGCTTCGCTCCAAAGCCGACATCGACAAGCTCCAAGCGCCGGATCCGACTTCGAAACTTCGTTTCGTGCTGGACGCAGTCAGACTTACTCGGCAGAGTCTCAACGGACGAGTGCCTCTTATCGGATTCAGCGGTTCGCCATGGACGCTTGCCACGTATATGATCGAAGGATCGGCCTCGAAGAACTTCCGTTACATCAAAGAGCTCATCTACTCCGATCCCAAGACAGCCCACGCTTTGCTTGATAAGGTCGCCCGCACTGTTGCAACCTACCTGAGCGCAAAGATCGAAGCAGGAGCACAGGCGGTGCAGATTTTCGACACGTGGGGCGGGATTCTGCCGCCGGACGAGTTCAAAGAATTCTCACTTCGCTACATCGAACAGGTGCTTCAGCTCCTTAAACGAAACGGAGCACCTGTCATTGTGTTCTGCAAGGATTGCGGCCATTCCCTTGAGGCCATCGCCGACCTCAAGCCCGACGTTGTGGGACTTGACTGGACAGTCGACATCGGGAAAGCCCGAATGATGGTCGGATCCTATGTCGCTCTTCAAGGAAATCTCGACCCCACGGTACTTTATGCGCCGCCGGAAAAAATCCGATCGGCTGTTGGAAAAATTCTCGAAACGTATGGCAAAGGTCCCGGCCATATTTTTAATTTAGGACATGGAATTCTTCCCGATGTCCCGGTTGAACATGCCAAGGCAATGATCCGGGCTGTGCAAGAATTGAGTAAACGTTATCATGGATGAGACAGCCGTCAAGGTGAAGCAGAGTCGCCAGGCTCAAGAGTTTCAAGCTTTCTTTGAAAAGTTGCAGGATACGATTTGTGCAGCTCTTGAAGAGATTGACGGCAAAGAGGTGTTCGTTGAGGATCTCTGGACTCACGAGACGGGCGGGGGCGGAAGAACACGCATCATTCAGAACGGCGATGTGTTTGAAAAAGGGGGTGTGAACACTTCTGCAGTCTCCGGCATTCTCTCGCCGAAGCTTGCCGATCGCTTGGGTGCGAGCGAGCAAGCGTTCTTTGCAACCGGCATCTCACTCGTGCTTCACCCATACTCTCCGATGATTCCGACCGTCCATACAAACTTTCGCTATCTGGAATTGGCGGACGGCACATTCTGGGTTGGAGGTGGAGCGGATCTGACGCCGTACTATTTGTTCGATGAAGATGTTCGGCACTTCCACCGAACGTGGAAAGAAGTATGTGACAGGCACAATTCGGAATACTACTCGCGCTTTAAGACGTGGTGCGATGAGTACTTCTTCCTCCCCCATCGGGCTGAGGGACGCGGAGTTGGAGGAATTTTCTTCGATTACCTCAAAGGAGAGTTCACAAAACTCCACGCATTCGTTCGCGATTGTAGCAATGCGTTTCTTCAAGCCTATACTCCGATTGTGAAACGACGACTCAGGGAAAACTGGAGTAAAGAACAAAAGGAGTGGCAACTTCATCGCCGCGGGCGTTATGTCGAGTTCAACCTTCTTTACGACCGTGGCACATTGTTCGGACTGGAGACGCGAGGTCGTACCGAATCGATCCTGATGTCTCTCCCACCAGTTGTGAAGTGGGGGTACAACATTCAGCCAAAGCCCGGCTCACGCGAGGAGCGGCTCATCGAAGTCCTCCGCAATCCGCAACCCTGGGCATAATCGTTTCTGACGTCTGACTTCTGATCTCCGACCTTTGACCTTGACACTGTGCATTCTCTCGACTTCCTTGCGGACTTTCTGATCGTTCTTGCGGCTGCGGTAATCGTTCTTTTCGTCAACAAGCCGTTGAAGCTTCAATGCACAGATTCGGGTTATGCGGGATGAGGACTACGGCATGCTACGGGGATTGCCGCAAACTGCGAAGGGACTCGATCGCGTTGCACAGTTGCTTACGGCGGGAACATCGGATATCTTTCTTGTTACAGAGTCTTGCAAGGCTACAAACAAGACGCTTCGTGACTTGAACATTCCCGGGAAGATGGGCGCTTCGCTGATTGCCGTGGTGCGCAATGAAAAACCTTTTGTTACACCGCCACCAGACTTCAGAATCGAGGCCGGCGATACTCTTGTCCTGGGTGGTAATCATGCCAGCATGGATAAAGCATTCGAGTATCTTTCGGAAACGGAGGGGAGTAAACCTGTTTAAGAGGGAGTATTGATGACAAAGAAGATCGCGGTTGTGTTGTTCCAACTTGGCGGACCGGATTCTCTCGAAGCTGTACAGCCGTTCCTGTACAACCTTTTTCGCGATCCGGACATTATTGATTTTCCTGGTGCTTTCCTCGCCCGGAATTTTCTTGCAACACTGATCTCCAAGAGAAGATCAGAACCAGTTGCTGAGCATTATAAAGAGATTGGTGGCAAATCCCCCATTCTCGAATTAACACAGCGCCAAGCCTCGGCACTCGAATCACGACTCCGCGGCAGTGGGCTCGAAGCATCCGTATTTATCGCCATGAGGTACTGGCATCCAATGACGGCCGACGTGGTGCGGAATATTCAGCAGAATGGATTCGATCGTATCATCCTTCTCCCTCTCTATCCTCAATTCTCGCGAGCCACGACACTCTCGAGCATGAACGAATGGAAGCGTCAGGCAGGAAAAGCTGGATTGAACACCCCTACGCAGCTTATCTGCTGCTATCCCAACCACCCCCTCTTTATTCAGGCACTTGTTGAAAACATTAATCAGACGTACGTGCGGTTCAACGGCATTCCACAGGAAGAGATTGACCTGCTCTTCAGTGCACACGGAGTTCCACTCGTGTTCATTGAACAAGGGGATCCGTATCAACTTCAGATTGAGGAAACAGTAAAGCGCGTCCTTGAGCACGGAAGATGGAAATCGCCTTCGATTCTTTGTTACCAAAGCAAAGTCGGTCCCCAGAAATGGCTGGAGCCGGCGCTGACAGACACCATCGAACGGCTCGCCCGCTCAGGCCGAAAGAATCTGTTGATCGTGCCAGTTGCCTTCGTCACAGAACATATCGAGACGTTGCACGAGATTAACATTGAGGAGCGTGAGAAAGCAAAACATCTTGGCGTGAAGCAATTCGAAATGATGCCGGCACTGAATGACCATCCGAGGTTCATTCAATGTCTGGCGGATCTTGTCATGGCGCGTTTGGATTCCAACTACGACCCCGGCTCCAAGTGCATGAAACTCTGGGAGGAGAAGCCGGAACGACCAAAGCCGGTGTTGTGTCCGTGGGTTTAGAGTTTGGGTTGGAACATTGTAGATTGAAAACTGAAAGTGGGGTTTCGAGTTCCGAGTTTCGAGTTCTAAGTTCAAAGTTCAAAGGTTCAAACATAAAGCGAAGAACGTTTTTCGTTTTTCATAGTTCATTCATTTGTGGGTCCACAAAAGGTTGATGTTGCCATCATTGGGGCTGGGATTTCCGGTCTCTGCGTCGGCTACTGGCTGACGCAGAAAGGATTCAGCGTTATCGTACTGGAGAAGGACCTCGAAGTGGGGGGAACAATGAAGACGAGAATCGAAGAGGGCTTCCTCGTTGAGACCGGACCGAATAGCGCTCTGGAAACCACACCCCTCTTTGGCGAGCTTTTCTCTGAATTGAACCTCCAGAACGAACTCGTTTACGCTCATCCCGTCGGCAGGAATCGTTTCATCCTGAGAGATGCTCAGCTTCATCCCCTTCCGCTGAATCCCTTTTCTTTCCTCGCAAGCAAACTCTTTTCGACGGGCGCCAAACTCCGCCTTCTGCGCGAGCCGTGGGTTGGAAGAGCAAATCATGAAGAAACAGTGGCAGAATTTGTTGCGCGACGATTGGGCCAAGAGTTTCTCGATTACGCCATCGATCCGTTTGTGGCAGGCGTGTACGCCGCGGACCCCGCGTCGTTGAGCGTCCGTGCTGCATTTCCGAAACTTTACCGACTCGAAGAGCTCTATGGAAGTTTGATTCTCGGGGCAATCAAAGGACGAAAGGAGAGGAAAGAACGCACCGAAAAAGCTAAGGACCACGCTGCTTCGTTTTCCTTCCAGCACGGCATGCAAGTACTTCCGTCGGCAATTGCGAGCCGTCTGGGAAAGCGTGTGCTCCTCGAAGCAAGAGTTACTCGAATTCACGACCTCCGATTGCTCGATGAGGAACCCACCGACGAGCCGGATGCACGGACATTCAAGCTCGAGTTTCTCCACCAGGGAGCTTCGCGCGAGATCGAATGTGACGCCGTCGTGTTAAGTTGCCCGGCATTCGCGGCGGCGCCTCTTGTTCAACCGCTTTCACCTCAACACGCTCACACGTTGGAGGCAATCCCCTACGCACCGGTGGTCTCACTTTTCCTCGGCTTTCGTCAAAAGGATATCCGACATCCCCTCAATGGATTCGGATTTTTGGTTCCGCAAAAGGAAGAGCGGAAGATCCTCGGTTGTCTCTGGTCTTCCAGTCTCTTCCCCAATCGCGCTCCGGATGGAATGGTGGGACTAACAGTGTTCGTCGGCGGCTCGCGCCAGCCGGAATTGACCTCACTCTCCGACGAAGAAACACAAATTCTGGTTCTCGAAGAACTAAAATCCATTATGCAAATTCAGGGAAAACCTGTATATTGGAAGGCCTCGCGTTGGGAACGAGCGATCCCGCAATACCGCAGAGGGCATGTGCAGGCAATCGAAGCACTGGAAGAATTTGAGGACAAAACCAAAGGAATCTTCTTTTGCGCAAATTATCGAGGGGGGATTGCTGTTGGCGATTGCGTGATGAATGCTCACACAACCGCAGAACGCGTGGCGCGGCTGCTGACGGCCCAGAATACGCTATCTCCTATTTTTTGAAAGGATTCTCTATGCGACTGGTACTCGCGGCTTTTCTTCTGCTCATCGGGGCACTGATCCTTGGCTGCTTGACAACACCGCTTCGTGCGCAAGCGCCGCAACCCACCGCAGAGGATAATCTTACCGGCGATGAATTTGCCGCCATTCTCAAGGAGGCGTGGGTGTTCTTGAAGGATGAGACCGATTCCCTGCTCAAGCGAATTGAAAAGAAAGAGGAGTTCGAAACATCAGGGGAATTCGAGCGTCGTGTCATAGATACACGCCAACGGTACATAGCCAGCACACAACGATTCCAGAGAGAAAAGAAATTTCACGAGCGCGTTTTCGGTGTCCTTCTCAAGGCAAAGTTGCAAAATTATGATGCTGACCAGCAGGTCTATTTCGTGCGATGCGACACCTCAATTCAGGCTCCATATAATATTCCGAGTCTCAAAACGACAATTCCACGAAACCCTTATGTCGGGCTCATTGACACAATCAGAGGTGGGTACCGTGTGTCCGTCATTTATTTGAAATTCTCACCGGCCTTTCGCTGGCAGGTGGGTCGCGACGCCGCCAGGATCGCCAAACTTGAGGAAGAAGATTTGTTCTTCAAAGTCCGATTCAGAATTGACGCAGCGCAGGAGACCTTCAAGAAAGAAGCGTATCTGACAATCATTCCTGCCCACATCATGCTCTTCAACCGAAAGACCAACACGATTCACTGGGAACAGAAGCTCATGTGAGGAACGTTGGTACGAGCGCTTGATTGTTTTTGAGAGGGCTTCTAAAGAAAATGAAAACCCGCACCTCCACACAGAGATGCGGGTTTTTTGTTCGAGAGAAGAATCCTAGAGATTGGTAACAACGCGGTAACGGATGCCGGGAATCTTGGGGATTTCGATCCCCTCCGGGATCATCTTTTCGATTTTCATGGGCGGATGGGTTTTCAATTCGAATCGAAAACTCTTCCAATCCGGATCGATATCGAACATATCCTCGTGCTCGGAGAAATGTTCATCCTCCTCGATCTCCACTGAGAAGGTCTTCTTCGCTCCTTTCCTCATCACCTCAACCTCCACCTTTTCGCCCGGCTCATAGCGCTCCAACGCACGACGAATATCGCTCACTTCGTCAACAGACTTCGTGCCGATCCGCAGAATCACATCGCCGGCTTTGAGTCCGGCTTTCTCTGCCGCACTCTTCTTTTCAACTCTTTGGATGAGCACTCCTTCACCGGGCGGAACTTGAAAATACTCGGCAAGCTGATCGTTCAGTTCCATAACCTCAACGCCGAGCACAGAACCGCTTCGAAAGATATGAACGCGTGGCCGGGGAGGTGCAAATTCAAAGAGGCGAGCCTGCGATCGGGGCAATTTGCCGAGTGTAACTGCAATCTTCCTCTGTTCGTCTTTGCGGACAACAGTGATGTCTACCTTTGTTCCAACCTCCGTACGTCGAACTGCCTTCATCAGATCATCCGCATCACTAATCTTCCTGCCGTTAAACTCAATGATAATGTCCTTCTCTTCAATCCCAGCTTTTTCCGCGGGGCTATCTTCTATGACCTCACTCACAAGTGCCCCTTCTTCGGTTTTGATGCCCATCGATTTGGCAAGCTTGGGCGTCATGTCCTGAATCGAAACGCCCAGCCAAGCCCTTTTGCTGCGATCCGTATCCTCTTCTCCCCACGCCAGCGATACAACACCGATCATGAGGAGAAGGAGCACTCCAGCGTACATTTTTGACCTCATAAACTCCTCCGGTTCTCTTGTTTGTGGGAATTCGTTGTCTTCTAAATAGACGGAGGGATTAGGAGAAATGTTCCGGCCATGGGGGAAGCTACGGATGCTTCAGTTTATATCGGATTTGCTGACCGTCCAGCTGAATGATCAGGGAATCCCCCTTGGGGAGCCTGATTTGGGGCGCATCGCCGGGTGAGCTCTCCAAATCTTTAAAGACGGTCACTTTCATCTCGTTTCGTTGTTTTTGAATTAGTGTGGGAACAGCGCTAACTGAAATTTTTGCCTTAGCTTGTTGAGCGGGACTCAATGATGTCGTTGGCTTGAAGATCGTCGTGACAACCAGTGTATCCTTTCCTTGGACAACCGTTTGTTTCCATTCGCTCTGCGCAAACTGCTGGGGCCGCTTTCGCCCCTGCCTAACCGACTTTTGGAACACTTCCACTCGTTCCCTTGATTCAGCAGCATCAGACTTCGACTCCTCTGAAAGCACCCCCTCTACCCAAAACGAGTCTGATGCATCCTCCGCTTCATCGGCAACCCTGTCGGCCTGTTCCTTCTTTGCTGGAGCGGCGGCAGCACTGGTCGGCAAGGTGCTTTCATCTTTCATCTCCATCTTCGATCTTGGAGATGGCTGAGTTGCAGGTACCGGTGCACGCTCCATTTCCGCCATCCTCCGCTGATCGCCCCTCCCGCTTTCAACCGATTGTTCTCTTGGGCCATCTTCCGTAAGGTCGGCTTGGCTCTTCGGTGACGACACTTCCTCTTGAACGATCGCCTCCTCCTTCACTTCAAAGACGTAAAAAGCCACACCAACGGCAATCACGAGAACGGCGGCTGCGCTCATGATTGTTTGCCATCCAAGGGACCTTCTGTCCTCGAATCTCGATTGCACTTTCTCCTTCATCTTCTGGCGACCGAACTGTTTAATGCCGGCAACAATGATCCGCTCTTTGTTGACCGCCTGCTGACATTGGGAGCATCTCTTCAGGTGAGCCTCAAGTTCCGAGAGCTCCGATGCGGGGGTTTTGCCGAGCACATATTGCTCAAGCAGATCGGGGTCAAGAGTCCAGTGTTCGTTCATGATCTCTTCCTCACAATCTCCTCCAAAGCCTTCTTGCATTGGTACTTCTTTGATTTTGCAGTCTCGGCGTTGGCAAATCCCATTTGCTCGGCAATTTCGCTCATGGATTTTTCTTCCCAGTAGTAGAGCAGCAACAATGTTTTGCAGGGATCGCCAAGCTCTTCCAGGGCATGACGGATGGCAGTAGCTTCCTGCGATTCAATCAAGTCCTCCAACGCTGAGTGACTTGGGTCTTCTGTTGCCTCTGGATCCGGATCACCGGCCACTTCCCGGCGGCTCTTCGCCCTTCTACGGAGCCAGAGGTTCCGCGCGGTCGCATAAATGAATGTGGAGAGCTTTGCTTTTTGCTCAAAAGTGCCTGCTTTGACCCGTTCCCAGAAAATGACAACGGCCTCTTGCAGAATATCATCCGCATCGTCTGCCGTTCCTCCGTGGTTGCGAACGAGCGAGGCGACGGCGCGGCGGTTCATTTCGAACAAGAGCACCAGCCCCTCTTCATCCCCCTGCCGCACAAGGTTCAGAACGCGTGCGTCAGAGTTCAAAAAAAAGAGCGGTGGGGCCATTTACCTTTCACTTATGAATGACATTAACAGGCAAGAAGTAAACGCAAAGTACAAAGAACCCGTATCCCAAACAACCAACAAAAAGGAGGTCTTATGAAACAGTTCCGTCTTCTTCTCCCCTTCCTCGCAGGACTTCTGTGGGCTGGCACGCTTCCGGCGGGACCGCCCTTCCACGCTGCCGATGTGCAACTTGACGGACGATTGAACTACCCCTACGTCTCCTCAAGCGGCGGAAAGGTTTTCCTCCAGATTGCGCTGACAACGGGAAACGTCGGCGGAAACGACCGTCGCCCGATGAACATTGCGATTGTACTGGATCGAAGCGGATCGATGTCCGATCAAGGAAAGATGGAATACGCCAAGCGAGCAATTTCACAACTGATCGATCAGTTGAATGAAAACGATATCCTTTCGGTCGTCATTTATGATGATCTCATTGAAGTGCTGCGTCCTGCCAAACGCATTGGACGAGACAAACAGCGCATCAAACGTGCTGTAGAAAGAATCTCTCCTCGGAACTCCACGAATCTCGGTGGTGGCATGATCGAGGGCTTTCGGCAAGCGGAAAGGCATTTGAGCAAGGAGCATGTGAATCGCGTGATTCTCCTATCCGACGGACTGGCGAATCAAGGAATCACAGATCCCCTTGAGCTTAATCGCATAGCGCGACGGTACAGAGCCAGATCGATTTCTCTGACGACGATGGGTGTTGGTTTGGACTACAACGAGAACTTGATGGTCGGTCTCTCCGAAAGCGGCGGGGGAAACTACTACTTCATTGAGAGCCCGAGCCAGCTTGCTTCGATGATGCGGCGGGAGCTGAACGCTGTTTCAAGTGTCCTCGCTCAGAATGCTTCCATTGAGCTTACGTTGACCGAAGGAGTCCGGCTCCTCGACATCATTGGTTGCGAGCACACGTTGGTAAGCGACCGATATGTGATTCCGGTTGGCGATATCTATGCCAACGATCTGCAGGAATTTACGGTAGAGCTGGAGCTCCCCGAAGGTAGCGGAACACGCACGGTTGCAACCGGAACCCTCCGGTTTGAAACGGATCGCAGAGACCTTCTCATTGAGCCAACCTTCACAGCGAAAGTGCATTACACGAAGGATATCGTTGAGATTGAACGCCGGCGTGACTTCGATACCCAGGCAAAGGTGGACATCGCCGTCTCCACGCGGACTGTCGAGAAGGCACTGAAGGCTATCGACGAAGGAAGGGCTGCCGAAGCCGTTCAAGAAATCCAAGCGGCGCAAGATTATCTGAATGCCTCGCCTGCGGCGTCATCCAGCGGTGCAAACGGAACAATGATTCGTGAACAGCTTCAGAAACTTGAATCCTATGAAGACGCCGTAAAAGACAGCTCAGGCAACTCACGCAAAACGAAAAAGCAAATCCAGTTCGATAATTATAGAACGAGGAAGAACAAGCAATAAGTAGATGAAGTCCATTTCCAAGCTAAACCGGGGCCTCTATCTTCCGTGGCAAAGGAGGGCGACCATATCGGCCGCCCTCGTTGTTTTTTATGTGACGGGCAGTTCTAACGGGACAACTCTTACCTTCAGCTTCTTTTCCGACCGCAGGATGGTAACAACAATCTCACGCCCGATAACATCACTTGAAAGCAAGCGGTGCAGATCATCAATACTCTCCACCCGCTTTCCATCAAACTCGACAACTTTATCACCCTCCTTGATGCCACCTTTCGCTCCGGGTCCAGAGGCTTCAAGATGTGCCACAAGCACGCCACGTCTGCCGGACAACTGATGCATCCTCACAGCTTCGCGCGACAGATCAACAACCTGACCGCCGATTCCCAAATATGCGCGTGATATCTTTCCGTCTTTGATGAGCTTTGCCGCAATGAGTTTCGCAGTATTGATGGGAATTGAAAAACAAATCCCTTGCGCCCATGGAATCATAGCAGTATTGATGCCAACGACTTCTCCCCGCGAGTTTACGAGAGGACCGCCGGAACTGCCGGGATTCAATGCTGCATCTGTCTGAATCACATTATCAATCAATCTTCCGCCGTTCGCGCGTAAGGAGCGGCCTAGGGCACTCACAACACCAGTCGTCACCGAGGCCTGGAAACCGAACGGATTGCCGAGTGCAATGACAAGCTGGCCTATGCGGAGGGCCTGCGAATCGCCAAGTGTTGCGGTAGGCAGATTCTGGCCGTTGATGCGAACAACAGCAAGATCGGTGAACGGATCGTCACCGATGAGGTCACCATGGAATTCCCGTCCGTCATTAAGAACAACGGTGATGCTGGCCGCACCATGAACAACGTGACTGTTCGTGAGTACAAATCCGTCAGGCGTAAAGATAAGCCCCGATCCGCTGCCCGTTAGTTGGTCTTCGTGCCAGCGACCTCTTCGATAGCCGCGACGCTTGTGATGAGTCACCTCGATCTTCACAACCGCGGGCGACACTTTTTCGACCACCTGAACGACGGCTTGCGAGTACGCGTCAAGCAATTCGACATCGTTTGGATTCCCCAATCCAGCCGGTTGCGCAGATTGGGACTGGGCTTTGAAAGCAGCAATAGGCAGAATATTCATCGTATGTCCTTTCCTTCCCTAAGGAGCTAAGAGTGTGAGAAGGCTTGAGTATCTCCTGATGATCCTTTCCTTGCCGGAATTGGCACGAGCTTCCAGCGACCATAGGTCATGAAGAGGGCAATCACAAAGACCATGAAGGTTGACAAAGCAGGTACCATCTCACCGCGAGTACCATGGAAGACTGACGCGGCCAGCATCACGAGCGAAAGGCCCGCACCGGCATACGTTGTAAGAACCGGGAAAAGCCGTGTCAGGGCAGGGACCAGAAGTCCGACCGCACCAAGAATTTCGCTGATGCCAATAAACCGAACCAGCGGCGGGGCAACATCCGGCACCCAGGTTATCGTTTCACTGATTTCATTAAGCGGTTGGAAGGCTTTCGGCATCCCGGCCATGAAAAAGAAGACAGCCAGGAGGACCTGCAATATCCAAAGCAAGAGATTGGTTTTTGGTCTGCGAGATTTTAAATCAGTTGATTGCATGGCAGCTCCTTTCTGTTGCGTGTATCACGTACAGACTACAAAGGGTATTCCTCCTTACTCTTGGGACGATTCGCCGGAAAAAATATTGTAGCGAGAAGGAGGCTTCCTGAATGCGTGTTGGGAGTTGCGGTTTGGATGTCGCAGGAATACGAGTGAAAAAAGTGACCGGAGTCGCATAGTCAAACATGCGCGGACCACAATTGAGGCATCATAAGCCCCTCAAGCAATGGTCTATGCCGTTTGCTGGTCGGCGGTTAGCGTAAACAGAGTGATTTCCGATCGTGTCCCCAATCGCACTGGCGGTCCCCAATAGCCGGTCCCCATGCTGACGTAAACCCAGGTGCCATTGTGTCGATGGAGTCCTTTGATGTAGGGTTGTCCGATTGCCGCCAGCCAATTCCAGGGAAAGAACTGCCCGCCATGCGTATGACCTGTGATAATGAAATCAAAACCGAGCGGCTCTGCTGCATGGAGTGACCGCGGTTGGTGTGCAAGGAGAATCTTTACGGTGTCTGCGGGTGCTCCATCAACCGCTTTTCGCGGATCAGATTTGTGCTCGGGAAGAAAATCACCACCAGAATAGTCGGTCACACCCGCCAGAACGAGAGAACTGCCGTTGCGCTCCACGATTGCGTGTTCGTTGTTGAGCACCTTGTAACCCATCCGACCAATTTCTTCCACCCACGGCAACACATCGGAATAATACTCATGGTTACCCGTGACAAAGAACTTACCATATGGCGCGTTCAGGAAAGCAAACGGTTCGACGTGCTCGCGCAAATGGGGCACAGACCCATCGGCAAGGTCGCCGGTAAACGCAATGAGATCGGGCTTCAACTCTGATACCTGTTGTGCCACGATCTCTGTCCAGTCGCGCTTTACCGTGAGACCCGCATGGATGTCGGTAATCTGCACGATTCTAAACCCTTCGAAGTCGGCGGGGAGATTCTTGATGGGAATCGTGAGATTCACAATTCCGGGCTTTCGGCGGGCCTGATAAACACCGTAGGCAGTGAGAATACCCGCAGCGCCAAGAATTCCAAGGTTCGAGGTTTGAATGAGAAAATCGCGACGAGAGGTATCCACGACGTTCGATCCCTCCGACGAAAAGAGCGATGCCAGCCACTTCGCCGTGATTCCAAGAATTACTGTCAGGTCTCTGATGATAAGTAGAGTAAAAACGAATGAGAGAAATCCCAACGTGACGTATGTAATCCAAGCCAGTTTGTGGCTTACCCCCTCGATGTACCTCAACATAAACATGGATGATAGGGGGACAACAAACATGAGCGCGAGGAGAATTCTTGCTACATTCTTCCAGAGAATCGGCCAGCCCATCGTATTGATCAGACGCCAATTGATGAAGCTGAATCCGCCAACCGTGAAAATCAAGAGAATCGAGATCCATATGACCCAAGACATGAGCATGCTGGGGATTCCTCCATCATCGCTCATTCGATCGATCCCGTTTTTTCGGCGGCGGGTTCAGTGATGGGACGCAGAGGGGCGTGGGATTCTCCTTTGAGATGAACGGCCTCCGCTCCTTCCACAAACTCCAGCCGACGTGCAAGGTAAATACACAAGAGCGTCGCGGCCGCAGCGATGAGTCCCACGACTCCGAATCGTGTTAACGAACCATCCTCAGCTTTTCCGATAACCAATCCACTCCCAAACGCAGCAACGCCGGCCGAGAACTGCTGCACCGAAGAGTTCATGCTCATGAAACTGCCGCGCCGTTTTGGGGTCACCGCGGCTGTCACCATAGCCATCGTCGGAACTCCCCTGCCGGAAACAAGCACCATAAACAAGGTGAGGGCAATAATGGCTGTCGTGAGGGAAACTTGAGAAAGGTTAGTCACAAGAAAAATTGGTATAATCGAAAGCCATGCTACGTAGATGAAGACCTTGAGCTTTCCATATCGATCGGCCAATCTCCCAATAACACGTGAAGAAATGATCGTCGCAAGTCCTCCAAAGAAATAGATGTATGGCAGATCATCCTCCGTGCGTCCGGCATTCAGAACAAAGTAGGGACTAAGATAGGGAATGATGGTGAAACCGCCGATGATCAGACTCACGACGAACACAAGCGCGCGTTGTGTGGGAGTCTCCGTGAGAAGAGCCTTAACGGTCTCAAACGGGCTTTCGTTCGATGGAGCATCGAGGTGTCCGCGAATCGAAGGGAGTATGCGAGCAGCGAGGAACCAGAAGGTTGCCGCCACTGCCGCCAGGGAAAGAAAGGTCATATGCCAACCGAACCGATTGGCAATGAAGAGTCCGAGAGGCACGCCTGCAATCTGAGCGAGGGAAAAAGCCATCATCACCATCCCCATGGCGTTCCCTCGGCGCTCATACGGAATGAGGTCGCCGATGATCGCGAGAACCGTCGCACCAAGGATTCCGCCGAAAATGCCTGCAATGATTCGTGCACCGACGAGGAACCAATACGTCGGTGCAACGGAGCAGAGGAAGGTGCCTACAGCGAACCCTGCGTATAAAACAAGAAGCGATTGTCTTCGATCAAACCTGTCGAGAAAGAAGGCCGCGAGCAAACCGGAAATGCCTGCGCTAAACGTATAGGCCGAGACCACAAATCCGAACTCCTGCGGGGAAATGGCAAAAAGCCTCATGAGCTGCGGACCTAACGGCATCATGATAACGAAATCGAGAATATTCGTGAACTGAACTGCCGTCAGAACAAGGAGGATGAGCGCTTCGGATGCAGTGCCGGAAGACTTCGAGCGCAACAGATGAGAACGGTTGGATGATTTCGATTTCATACAAGACGACAGTGGTAGGCCGCCACGCGAGATGTGGTGTGTGTTCAGATGGGTTCTACTCTTTTTGACCGGACGATGGGTTGCTCTTCAGCGTGTATTGGAGAGCGCCCGACGGACATCGCTCGATCTGCGACGCCACATCTCCTGCTGAGGCGAGCTCAGGCCGAATCCACCGTTTCCTCTTTCTGTCGAAGACTAACGGAAGACCGCGAAGACAGTTGCCTGAATGGATGCAGAGATTCGGATCAAACGTGACGATGATCCCATCAGTGCCGTATGTTTGTAATCGGTTGGACACACGCTCAGCTAAGATACAAATTTCTCCACCGCAGTTCATCATGAGTAAAGAATTTTAACCACCACCGCGCAAAGTGACTGAAGGGATATCCTCTCCCTTGTCATCGAAGCAAACAACCTAAGCGTTTGTTCTTTTTTTCTCGTCCTCCTCCATACCGGGGTACCATCCACACTTTCGTTTCCACTCCTCCTTGAACTTTTCACGCTCTTCCGGTGTCATTGCCGCAAGTTTTTCTTCAAAGCGGCGTTTCCATCGCTCGCGGCGCCAACCGTTCCCGTATCGCCACGGAGCCCACCCCCGGAGCAACAGGTGTGATAGCACAAGCAATCCCGCCGCCTGCCAAAAGGTGATCTCCGGTCCTTTGAAGAGATCCGGAATCAACGCGTTCCACAAGAGCATCACCACTGCACCGAACACCACTATTGCAACGACTCCAACGACCAGCAGCTTTGCGATTTTCCACATCCACCATGGTCTCATGCGTTTCTCCTTAAGTGATCATGAGGTTTGAAATTCTTCATACAACTCTTGCAGTCGCTCACGCAGGTACAACACGGCGTAGTGTTTGCGCGAAAGCAACGTATTGATCGGCTCACCCGTCAATTCTGCAATCTCTTTGAAACTTCTTCCTTCCAACTCATGCAGGGCAAACACTTCGCGTTGCTCGGGTGGGAGCTCGTCAAGCACGTCAGCAAGCTCCGTCCAGACAATAGACCTGTAGTAGAGTTCTTCCGGATTCTGGGTCGGATCAAAGAGGATGTCCTCAAGATTGATCGGCAGAGAGGCATCTTCCTGCTCCGTCGGCATCGGTTCGGGTCTTCGCTTCCGGTACCAGTCGATGATCTTGTTCTTTGCGACGGTGAAGAGCCACGAGGTCAACTTCTCGATCGGCTCCGTCACGCTGAAGCTGGAGACCAACTGGTAAAGAACATCCTGCAAAATATCTTCTGCATCCTCTTCCGTGCGCACACGTCTTCGAATAAACCGCAAAAGTCTGGGGCGTTCCTGCTCGACCGCCTGTTTGAGAGAGGCATTGCGGTCCTCTAAGGTTTGCTGCACGTTTGCGGCTATGCTCAAAGGGAGCCTTTGCGAGAATAAGACGTTGGAAGGAAGGAGATATTGTAGGTGTAAAACGATGAGACGGAAGGAAAAGTGCCGGCCGGCAAAATCAGCAGAGTCAGCTGACTCAGCTCTCTTCCGCTTCGGAATCAAACGACTCCAGCAGCTCGGAGATCAACTGCATGTTTGCCTCGTTGTTTTCGTGCATGTAGGCATTCACAAGGTTCCTTAGCGCACGAAATATACGAGCGTACTTAAGAGTGAACTGGTCCACGATTTTGCAACCTTGACTTTCGATGTTTATTTCTACAGAATTTCCGCGGATGGTGTTAGAAGGGAAACGTTGAAAACTGCCGCAGCGAAAAAGACTTCTTCACTTGACAGAATCGTTTTTTTTTTTTGCGTATCTTCGTGGCGTAGGCCTAACTTCCTACTGGGGCTGGTGTGGGAGATTTTTTCGAGATAGATTTCTTCATTCTGATTCCCGGTTTCAGAAGTGCGCAGCACTGGTGTAATGACTGCGCGTTTCTGAGGTCGGGATTTTTTGTTTCGACGTAAGAGTCGCAAGTTTTTTGACAAGATGCGCGCAAAGGTCTTCTTGAACGATAAAGGAGTTGCGATGAGATATGGTATTCCTGCGGTGGCGGCAATAGTCATGGTCGCTGTGGTTTTTCAGCATGGCTGCAAGGATAAAGGGACTGAGCCTGTGCCGCCCAAAAACCCACGGGAGTACACGTGGACGGTAGATACACTCATCGCCCATCCTGACGCGATCCAGACCTGGATGTGGGACATTTATGGCACCAGTCCACAAAACGTCTGCGTCGTCGGCCATACGGACTGGACAGGAGTGAACGGTAACGGGATTATGTGGCGATACGATGGAACAAGATGGTCGATTGTGAACCAAGGCTTCAGAGACATTAGTCTTAACTCCATCACCGGCTTCGGTCCATCAAACATCTATGCCGCCGGGAGCAAAGGTTCAGATGCGCTGATCCTTCATTTTAACGGGACAAGCTGGACGCAGACAATCCTTCCAGGTTACGGCTTGTTTGCGATTCGTGGAAGCAGTCCCTCAAACATTTGGGCAGGGGGATGGGGAGGGACGGTATTTCGCTTCGATGGAGCACAATGGATACGAGTGAGTGCTGATGAACGCCTCAATTTCAAAGACTTTGCAGTTACAAATCAGAAAACATATGCAATTGCCTATCGTGTGGACGAGCAACCTCAGGACACTATTTGGTATTATTCTCTTTCATGGAATGGTCAGCAATGGGATACTCTTGACGTCTGGCTTGATCTAAGTTTGTACCCTTCAGCAGCGACGTTTGGTGCTCAGTCCCTTAGTATCATTGATAGTGAGCTTTACTCCGCAGGAGGAGGCTTATTCAGGTTGGAATTGGGAAATTGGTTTAAAGTCCTAGGAAATGCGAAAGTTGCAAAGGTCTTCGGCACATCTAAGAACAATATGCTTGCGGTTGGAACAAGTGGCGAAGCGAATCACTATGATGGATCCAATTGGTATCAATTTGAACAGTTCAAATCGAACGAATTTGA